>NZ_JBVITX010000002.1:699668-1058178 GCF_055597165.1 Streptomyces sp. NPDC039480
AGCTGGACCTCTGCGGAAGGGGGGGGTCTTTTCTCCCCCCCGCAGCGCAAAGAACCTCCCCGGGGAAGAAGAGTTCCTTTTTTCCCCCCTTTTTTGGTGCCCCCGCGCAACCCCTCCCCCCCCGCCACCTGCATGACCGCATACGTTCGTCCCGCTGCAAGCCGCCGGTCCAACGGCGGCTCACCGAACGGGAGATCGGGGGTGCGCTCGTGCGCGTCGGACTGCTTACGGAGGGTGGCTATCCGTATGTGAGCGGTGAGGCGAGGCTCTGGTGCGACCGGCTCGTACGGGGGCTCGGGCAGCACGAGTTCGACATCTATGCGCTCAGCCGCAGCGAGCGGCAGGAGGCGCAGGGCTGGGTCGAACTCCCGCCCCAGGTCGGCCGGGTGCGCACGGCACCGCTGTGGACCGCCGACGACGAGGCGCTCCGTGCGGCGGGGCCGCGCGGGGGGCGCGGGAGGCGCGCACGGCGCAGGTTCGCCGAGTGCTTCGGGGAGCTGGCGGGGGCGGTGTGCTGTGGACAAACGGGCGGCTCGGAAGACGGCCCCGGCGATGTGGCGGACCGTTTCGGCAACGCTCTGTACGGGCTCGCCGAACTCGCCCGCGACGAGGGCGGACTGGCCGGCGCACTGCGTTCCGAGTCCGCCGTCCGCACGCTGGAGAGCGCCTGCCGCGCGCCCGGCGCGCTGCGCGACGCCCACGCCGCGCGGGTGTCCGACCTGCTCACCGTCGCGGCCCTGATGGAGCGCGCGCTGCGGCCGCTCTCCCTCGACTGGTACGGGGCGGACGGCCTCGGCGCCGTCGACCTCTGCCACGCCACGTCCGGCGGCCCCGCGGCGCTGCCGGGACTGCTGGCCGGGCACTTCGCCGGTGTGCCATTACTCGTCACCGAGTACGGCGTGCAGCTCCGGGCGCGCTGCCTCGCCGCGGACGACATGGACCTCGGCGCGCCGGCCCGGGCGCTGCTCGCCTCCTTCCACGGCCTCCTCGCCGCCGAGGTGTACCGCAGGGCCGCGCTCGTCACCCCCGGCGACAGCCACGCCCGGCGCTGGCAGGAGCGCTGCGGTGCCGACCGCGCCAAGCTGCGCACCGTTCACCCCGGAGTGGCGGCCGACCGCTTCTCGGAGATCGGGGAGAGGGGTTACGAAGACTTCGCTGCCGGTCCCGACACCCTCCTGTGGGCCGGCCGTATCGAGCCCGCCAAGGACCTGATCTCGCTGCTCCACGCCTTCCGGCAGATCCGCGACGAGGTGCCCGGAACGCGCCTGCGGATCATCGGGACCCCTGCGGAAGGGCCCGACGCCCAGGCGTATCTCGAACACTGCCGGGCCCTCGCCGCGCAGCTCTTCCCCGACGAGGCGGCGGGCGCGCACCCCGTGGGCGACAACCCGGTTTCCTTCGAGGAGGCCGGCGGACCGGAGGCGGTCGGCCTCACGGACGCGTACGCCTCCGCGGGCGTCGTTGTCCTGTCGAGCGTCGTCGAGGGCTTCCCGACCAGCCTGGTAGAGGCCATGTTCTGCGGGCGCGCGACCGTCTCGACGGACGTCGGAGCGGTGCTGGAGGTCATCGGCGGCACGGGGCTCGTCGCACCGCCGCGCGACCCCCGGGCGCTCGCGGAGGCGTGCGTGACGCTGCTGCGCGACCCCGAGCGCTGTGCGCGCCTGGGCGCGGCGGCGCGGGCGCGCGCCCTCGAACTCTTCACCGTCGAGCAGAACGTCACAGCATTTCGAAGCATTTACCTGGAGATCGTCTCGCACTGCCCGGTGCGCAGGGACGCGGTGGACGAGGCGGGCGAGCCCGTGCCGTTCGCGCACCCGGCGGAGGCGTGCCTCCCAGGGCGGTGGGCGGCGGCGGTGGACCGGGCGGCCGGTGCGGAGCCGGGGGCCGAGGGCGGCGGGGTGCCGAGTTGGGCCGCCACGGAAGAGGCGGCAACACACGCGGAGTTGAGGGAGGCCGCCGTATGAGTCGCATACAGCCGCAAGAGGGTGTGGGGACCTTCGGCGACAGCGCAGCCGGTTCCGCGGGCGCCTTCGGTGGTGATGACGGCGACAGCGGCTGGGACGCGCGCGGCAAGCCCCCGCGCGGCGCCACCGCCGACCCCGTGAAGGCTCTCATGCAACGTCATCGCGAGCTGTGCGAGCGCGCCGTCGACCCGCTGGAGCTCGCCGCGGGACTGGAGGCGCACGGCATCACCGACCGGGCCGCCGCACGCTTCCGGCATCGGGACGTGTTCGCGCTGGCCGAGGAGATGTACGCGCGCGTGCCTGACGTGGACACCGAGGGTGCGGCCCCAGGGGGCGCGGGTACGGGCAGCGGCACGCGCCATGTACCCGAAGTGCCGCCCGGCTGGGCCCTCTACGCCCTTCTGCCCGGCGCCGCGTGCGCGGCAGCCGTGGTCGCACTCGTCGTCAGCGAGGGAAGCGCACGGTTCGTGACCGCGTCCCTCGGCGCACTCGCCGTAGCTGTGGCCCTGCGCATTGCCCTGCGGCACGGACCGTTGCGAGCCGCCGTCCGCCAACCGCGCGCCACGCACGCGTGGGTGTGCTGGCTCCTCGCGTACGCCCTGCTCGGCGACGGCCTGCTCGCGGGTGTCGTCGCGGACGGTCCGGGCGGGTCGGATGGGCCAGGCGGGCCGGACGGGCCCGGCGACCTCTGGGACCCGGCGGTCGCCGCGCTCCTCGGCCTCGCGCTGGCCGTCGCGCCCGCGATCTGGTGCGCCCGCCTCTTCGCGGTACGGGCCGCTGGGCGGCTCGCCGCCAGCCGCGGGCTCGACGAGTTCGCCGCCTCCGTACGACCGCTGCTGTGCGGCGTGTTCGCACTCTTCCTGGGGGCGCTCGTGGCACTGCTCACGCTGGCGTACGCGCTGCTCGGCGAGGCGGAGGCGGGCGCGAAATTGGGTGCCGGCCCGGACGGCGGAGCAGTGGCCCTCGTCGGGGTCGCCGCCCTCGGAGCGCTGCTGCTGCTCGCGCGGCTGCTCGGCGTGTACGGCTTCCGCCGCGCCCCCGCCCTGCTGCTCGGCGCCGCCGGTGCCTCCGAAGCGGCCGCCCTGGCCCTGGTGTTCGCGGGCCGGCTCCCCGGCTGCGACGCCCTGGCCGTGCCGGTCACGCGCGCCGTCGACGCCTGGGGACCCGGCGTCGTACCGGCCGCCGCCTGCGGTGTCGCCGCCCTCGTCCTCCTGGTCCACGCGGCCAGGACCCTGACCCTGGCCTCCGCGCACGCCGGCTCCCGTGATGCGCCGTGAGCCGCCGCCCACAGACCGGCACGACCGGCGAGACCACCAGAACCAGGACCACTCTCCCGCGGGGCCGACACCGCGGGCCCGATCCCGTGCACCACGGCAACCCTCCCGAAGGAGAAAGACAGATGACCACCCGCAGCCGTCTCCGCCGCCGAGCGGCCACCCCGGGAGGCGCCCGATGAGGGTGCTGCTGATCGGAGCCAACGGATACCTCGGCCGGTTCGTAGCCGACCGGCTGCTCGCCGACCCCGCGGTGCAGCTCACCGCACTCGGCCGCGGCGACGACTCGGACGTACGGTTCGACCTCGCCAGCGGAAGCCCCGGCGCGCTCACGCGCTTCCTGGACGCCGTGCACCCGGGCGTCGTCATCAACTGCGCCGGCGCGACCAGGGGCGGCGCCCGCGACCTGACCCGGCACAACACCGTCGCCGTCGCCACCATCTGCGAGGCCCTGCGGCGCAGCGGCTGCGGGGCGCGCCTCGTGCAGCTGGGCTGCGGCGCGGAGTACGGGCCGAGCCAGCCGGGATCGTCGACGGCCGAGGACGCGGTGCCGCGCCCCGGCGGGCCCTACGGCGTCAGCAAGCTGGCGGCGACCGAGCTGGTGCTCGGCTCCGGGCTCGACGCCGTCGTCCTGCGGGTCTTCTCGCCCGCCGGCCCCGGCACGCCCGCCGGGTCGCCGCTCGGCCGGCTCGCGGAGGCCATGCGGCGCGCGATGCAGGCGGGGGACGGCGAGCTGAAACTCGGTGGGCTCGGCGTGCAGCGCGACTTCGTCGACGTACGCGACGTGGCGCGCGCCGTGCACGCCGCCTCGCTCTCCGCCGCGCAGGGCGTCGTGAACATCGGCGCGGGCCGGGCCGTGCGCCTGCGGGACGCGGCCGCCGTGCTGGCCCGCGTCGCCGGGTACGGCGGGGCGCTGCACGAGCTCGACCAAGTGCCCATGCGGGCAACCATCGGCCACCCCCGCGGCGAATCGGAGCACGGGCTGCCTGCCGCCGCCGCGTACCCCTACCCGGACGGGTGCGGCAGCTGGCAGCAGGCCGACGTGCGCACCGCGCGCGACCGGCTCGGCTGGCGGCCCCGCATCAACCTCGAAGAGTCGCTCGCCGACATCTGGATGGAGGCCGCATGCCGCATCTGACCAGGACCAGCAGGGGCACCGCGAGCACCGAGGTACGCGTCGGCTTCGGCATCCCCGGCTTCGCCCACCCGCTCGTCGCCCCCCGCGAATGGTCCCGGCTCGCCCGCCCGGGCACCCCTTTGAAGTGGGTTGTCCTGAATGTGGCGAACGGTCCCGGTGAGCGGCCCGACCCGCACTGCCTGGAGGCGGCGGGCCGACTGCGGAACGCGGGCGTCCGGGTCCTCGGCCACCTCGACACGACGTATGGAGCCCGCTCCTTCGGAGAGCTGGTCTCCGACGCGCACCGCTACCTCGACTGGTACCAGGTCGACGGCTTCTCCCTGGACCGCTGCCCGACCGAACGGGCCGCGCTCCCGGAGGTGCGCAGGACGGTCACGACCCTGCGCGCGATGATCGACGACGCGCACATCGTGCTCGGCCACGGCACCCATCCGTACCCCGGATACGCCGAGACGGGCGACCAGTTGGTGACCTTCTCCGGCCCGTGGAGCGACTACCGCTGGTCGCAGGTGGCCGAGTGGACCGCCGACTATCCGCCCGAGCACTTCTGCCACTTCGTGCACGGCATGCCGCGCGGCCACCTCGACGAGGCGCTGCGCATCGCGCGCTGGCAGGGCGCCTCGACGATCTACTTCACGGACCGCGTGGACGCCGGCTGCCCGGGCGACCCCTGGGAGTCCATGCCCGGTTACTGGGACGAAATCGTCTCGCGTATCGGAACAGGTGTCTCGGAATGAAGAAGGGCGTGGCAGTGTTACTTGCAGAACAACCGTTCCGCATTACCGACCAACGGAGTCCCCGTGTCGCTGCCACCCCTGGTCGAGCCCGCATCCGAGCTCACCGTCGATGAGGTTCGCAGGTACTCCCGCCACCTGATCATCCCCGACGTCGGGATGGACGGGCAGAAGCGGCTGAAGAACGCCAAGGTGCTGTGTGTCGGCGCCGGCGGCCTCGGGTCGCCGGCGCTGATGTACCTGGCCGCGGCCGGTGTCGGCACGCTCGGCATCGTCGAGTTCGACGAGGTCGACGAGTCCAACCTGCAGCGCCAGATCATCCACAGCCAGGCGGACATCGGCCGCTCCAAGGCGGAGTCCGCGAAGGACTCGGTCCTCGGCATCAACCCGTACGTGAACGTGGTCCTGCACGAAGAGCGGCTCGAGGCCGACAACGTGATGGACATCTTCGGTCAGTACGACCTGATCGTCGACGGCACGGACAACTTCGCGACCCGCTACCTGGTCAACGACGCGTGCGTGCTCCTCAACAAGCCGTACGTGTGGGGTTCCATCTACCGCTTCGACGGCCAGGCGTCCGTCTTCTGGAGCGAGCACGGCCCGTGCTACCGCTGCCTCTACCCGGAGCCCCCGCCGCCCGGCATGGTCCCCTCCTGCGCCGAGGGCGGCGTGCTCGGCGTGCTGTGCGCGTCGATCGGCTCCATCCAGGTCAACGAAGCCATCAAGCTCCTCGCGGGCATCGGCGAGCCGCTCGTCGGCCGCCTGATGATCTACGACGCCCTGGAGATGCAGTACCGCCAGGTCAAGGTCCGCAAGGACCCCGACTGCGCGGTCTGCGGCGAGAACCCCACCGTCACCGAGCTCATCGACTACGAGGCCTTCTGCGGCGTCGTCTCCGAGGAGGCCCAGGAGGCGGCGGCCGGTTCGACGATCACTCCCAAGCAGCTCAAGGAGTGGATCGACGCGGACGAGAAGATCGAGATCATCGACGTCCGCGAGCAGAACGAGTACGAGATCGTCTCGATCCCCGGCGCCAAGCTGATCCCGAAGAACGAGTTCCTGATGGGCACCGCCCTCCAGGACCTGCCCCAGGACAAGAAGATCGTCCTGCATTGCAAGACGGGTGTCCGCAGTGCGGAAGTCCTCGCGGTGCTGAAGTCCGCGGGCTTCGCGGACGCGGTGCACGTGGGCGGCGGCGTGATCGGCTGGGTCCACCAGATCGAGCCCGAGAAGCCGGTCTACTGACCTGCTGAGAAGGCCCCGCTCACCCTCGGTGAGCGGGGCCTTCTCTCATGAGCAGACCTTGCCGTCCTTCGGTGCCTCGCCGTCCAGCAGATACGTGTCGATCGCGCCGTCCACGCAGGAACTGCCGTTCCCGTACGCCCCGTGGCCCTCGCCCTTCCAGGTGAGGTGGACGCCGACGCCCTTGCCGAGCTCGTCCGCCATCTTGCGGGCGCCTTCGTAGGGGGTCGCCGGGTCGCCGGTGTTGCCGACGACGAGGATCGGGGCGGCGCCGGGCGCGCTCACCTCGGGGGAGTCGTGCAGCCCGGCCACCGGCCACTGGTGGCACCAGCCCGCGGTGTCCCAGCCCAGGAACTCCCCGAAGACCGGCGATATCCCGCGGAACCGGTCCAGGCGCTTCTTGGCCTCCTCCGGAGTGGTCCGCGCCTTGGCGTCCAGGCAGGAGATCGCCCGCTGCGAGTGGCCCTGCGTGCTGTAGCGGCCGGAGGCGTCGCGTTCGTTGTACGCGTCGGCGAGCTGGAGCAGCGCCGAACCGTCGCCCTTCTCGGCGTCCTCCAGGCCGCGGGTGAGCGCGGGCCAGGTCTGCTTGCTGTAGAGCGTGACCAGAATGCCGGTGTGCGCGAGGGACTCGGTGAGCTTCCGGTCGCCCGAGGTCCGCATCGGCTCGGCGTCCAGGCGCTCGAACAGCTTCCCTATCTTCGCGGAGCCCGCCTTCGGGTCCTGGCCGCGGGACTTGAAGTAGTTGTCGAGGGCGCGCTGGAAGCCCCTCGCCTGGTTCTCCGCGTGGCCGATCGAGTCCGCGCTCGGGTCGACGACCGCGTCGAAGACGGCCCGGCCCACCTTCTTCGGGAACAAGTGTGCGTAGACCCCGCCGAGTTCGGTGCCGTACGAGACGCCGAAGTAGTGCAGCTTGTCGTCGCCGAGGACCTGGCGCATGACGTCCATGTCACGGGCCGCGTCCTCCGTGGAGATGTGCTCGATGAGCTTCTTCGAGCGCTGCGCGCAGCCCGCACCGAAGTCCGCCGCGTCCTTGAAGTAGGCCTTCTCCTCGGCCGCGGTGTCCGGGGTGAGGTCGACCTTCTTCTCGGCCGCCTGCGTCGCCTTGTCGTCACGGCAGCGCACGCCCTCGCTCGCCGCGACGCCGCGCGGGTCGAAGCTCACCAGGTCGTACCGCTTGCGCAGCTCGTCGTACGAGTCGGCGAAGGACGGGAGCCCGGAGACGCCCGAACCGCCGGGGCCGCCGAAGTTGAAGAGGAGGGAGCCGATGCGGTCGCCCTTGCCCGTGCTCCTGGCGCGGATCAGGGCGATGCCGATGGTCTCGCCGTCCGGTTTGCCGTAGTCCAGCGGGACCTTGAGCGTCGAGCACTGCCACTCGGCTCCCGGCGCGCTGCCTCCCTCGGGCGCCTCGCAGCGGTCCCAATCCAGCTTCTGGGTGGTCAGCGAGGCGGGCAGGGTCGAGGACGCATCCGGCTTCGGCCGCGGCTCGGGAGCGGTCGCCGAGGGGCCCTTTCCATCACTTCGGCCCCCGTCACCGTCGCCGTCGTCGGACGAGCCACAGCCGGCGGCCAGGCCCGCCACCAGCACTCCGGCGGCGGCCAGCGCCGCGGACCGTACAAAACGCTGCATAGAAGCGCTTCCCCCCTCGGAAGACAGTTCAGGCCATAGTAGGCGGGGCCTCTGACAACGCTCCGCCCGCCCGCCGACCGTCCCGACCGGTCAGGAGCAGACCGTCCCCGCCTTCGGGACCGTCCCCTTCAGCAGATAGCCGTCCACGGCGTCCCGCACGCACTTGTTCTTGCTGTCGTACGCCCCGTGTCCCTGGCCCTTGTACGTCAGCTCGACACCGACGCCCTTGCCGAGCGCCTGCGCCATCTTGCGGGCGCCCTCGTACGGCGTGGCCGGGTCGCCGGTGTTGCCGATGACGACGACGGGCGGCGCGCCGGCGGCGCTCACGTCGGGGTGGTCGGCCTGGCCCTCGACCGCCCAGTCGGTGCAGCCGACCATGCCCCAGGCCAGGTAGTCGCCGAACAGCGGAGAGGCCTTGCGGAACTCGGGGAGCCTCTTCTCGACGTACTCCGTGGAGTAACGCGCCTTGTCGTCCGCGCAGTTGATGGAGACGTTGGCGGACTGGATGTTGTTGTACTCGCCGTCCTCGTTGCGTCCGTTCATCGAGTCGGAGAGTGCCATCAGGATCTTGCCGTCACCCTCGTAGGCCTCTTCGAGGCCCTGGGTGAGGTATGGCCAGAAGTCTTTGGAGTACAGGGACTGCGCGATGCCGTTGGTCGCGGCGGTCTGCGTCAGTTCGCGGGGCGGCAGGCCGGTGATCGGCTTGCTGTCCAGGTCCTTCAGGAGCTTCGCGATCCGGTCCTTGACGTCCTTCTCGGTGTCGCCGACCGGGCAGTCCGCCTCCTGGGAGGTGCAGTCCTTCGCGAAGTTGTCGAGCGCCAGCTGGAACCCCTCGGCCTGGCCGAGCGAGCCCTGCTCGGCGGTCTGCGTGGGGTCGACGACCGCGTCGAAGACGGCCCGGCCCACCTTCTTCGGGAACAAGTGTGCGTAGACGCCGCCCAGTTCGGTGCCGTACGAGACGCCGAAGTAGTGCAGCTTGTCGTCGCCGAGCACCTGGCGCATCAGGTCCATGTCGCGGGCCGCGTCGGTGGTGCGGACGTGCGGGAGGGTGTTGCCCGCGTTCTTCTCGCAGCCGCTGTTGAAGGCCTTCACGTCGTCGATGAGCTTCTTCTTCTCGGCCTCGTCGTCCGGCGTGGAGTCCTGCTGGAAGTACCTGTCGAGCGCCTCGTCGTCCTCGCACTCGATGCCCGCGCTGCGGCCGACGCCGCGCGGGTCGAAGCTCACCAGGTCGTAGCGGGTGCGCAGCTTGGCGTACTCCTCACCGAAGGCCGGCAGCGTGGTGATGCCCGAGCCGCCCGGACCACCGAAGTTGAAGACGAGGGACCCGATGCGGTCCCCCTTGTCGCCGCTCGTCGCCGCCTTGATCAGCGCGATGTCGATCGTGTCGCCCTTGGGCTTCGCCCAGTCGAGGGGTGCCTTCATGGTGGCGCACTGCCACTCGGCGCCGCCCGGCAGCGGCGACGGGGCGTCACCGCCGCCTTCGGAGGCGGCGGGTGCGGGGCAGTCCTTCCAGCTCAGCTTCTGAGCCGACAGGTCCTCGTCCTTGGAGTCGCTGCCGCCGCACGCCGCGAGCGTGGCGGACAGAAGCAGGGTGGCGGCGGCCAGAGCGGTGGCGCGCGGCTGGGACTGTGTGGGCATGTGCTCATCCTGAAGGGGGACCCGGCAGGACGCTCGGGGCGCGAGCCGTGTGGGTGAGAAACCGGCCACAGGACTCGGAGCCCCCGACATGCCTCAGCGACGCCTCAGAGCAGTCCCTTCCTCGTCAGGTGGTTGAAGAACAGCCACCCCGGAAGCACCGGCAGCCACAGCGTCAGAAGCCGGTAGAGCAGCACCGCGGGCGCCGCCACGTCCTTGGGGACACCCACCGCGATCAGGCCGAGGGTCAGCGTCGCCTCGACCGCGCCCACACCGCCGGGCGTCGGCGCCGCCGATCCCAGGGCGTTGCCCGCGAGGAAGACGACCGCGACGCTCGCGAGGCTCAGCGACGTCATCTCTTCGTTGCCGAAGGCCCGCACCGAAGCGTCCAGACAGAGCACGAACATCAGGGTGAGCAGCAGCATCCCGCCGATGCCCGTGAGCAGCTTCTGCGGCCGCTGCAGCACGTCCAGCATGCGCGGCACGACACCGGCGAAAAGCGACCGCACGCGCGTGACGACGAATTTCCGCAGGAACGGGATGGCCGTCACCACGAGCACCAGCACCGCGACCGACAGGAGCCCGGCGATGACGGTGCGGGACGGCGTGAACGACGGCGTCTTCTCCGTCCCCGTCAGATAGCCGAAGATCAGCAGCAGCAGGATGTGCGAACCGAGCCCGAAGAGCTGCGAGGCGCCGACGCTCGCCACCGCGAGCCCCGAGCGCACTCCGGAGCGCTGCAGGAACCGGGTGTTCAGCGCGACACCGCCGACCGCCGCGGGCGCCACGATCTTCACGAACGAGCCGGCGACCTGCGCCGCCACCGCCCGCAGGAACGGCACCCGCTCCGGCACGAACCCGAGCAGACTCATCGCCGCCGCGAAGTAGCTCAGCGCGGAGAAGCCCACGGCCGCCGCCACCCAGCCCCACTCCGCCTCCTGGAAGAGGGTGCCGAATTCGACGTGCGTGAGCTGCGACAGCAGGAAGTACGCGCCGATGGCACCGGCGATGAAGCTGATCAGCGTGCGCGGCCTGATCCGCTCCAGCTGCGCGGGCTCCACCGGCGCTGTCGGGCGGATGAGCAGCACCTGGTGCCGGATCTGGGTGAGCAGATCCTCCTCGCGGGCCTGCTCCAGGGCATCGTCTATGGCCTGCTTCTCGGCCTGCCGCTCCTGCTTGGCCGCCTGCTTCTCCTGCTTCTGCGCCTGCTTGTCCGTCCGGCCGTCCGCGGCCACCTGCGCGCGCACGCTCTGCCGGGACTTGCGGGAGGCCTCCAGGACGGCGTCACGCTCGCGCTGGGACCGTTCCCGGGCCAGCCTGGCCAGCGTGGAGCGGGTGGAACGGGTGAGAGCGATGGGCTGGAGCAGCGGCAGGCAGTCGGCCACCGCGTCCGGGCCGAGGATCTCGACGGCGGCGGCGACCGCGCGCTCGGCGCCCACCCGCAGGCCGAGGGCGGTCAGGAGCTGGGCGATGTCGATGCGCAGGACCAGGTCGCCCGCGGCGATCTCGCCGCCGCGCAGGTCCGTGAGGATCACGGTGCCGGAACGATCCACCAGAATCGCGTCGCCCGCGAGTCTGCGGTGCGCGATACGGCGGGACTGCAGCGCCTGCACCTGCCGCCAGGTGTCGCACAGCAGTTCGTCGGTGATGGTCTCGTCCGGCAGGGAGTCCAGGGAACGGCCGCCCGTGTGCTCGTAGACGAGCATCACGGCGTCGGGGCCGAGCTCGGAGGTGGCGATCAGCTTGGGCGCGTTCGCACCGGCCGCGATGGCCGCGTACGCGAGCAGAGCCTCCTGTTCGAGGGCCTGGCGCAGCGACTGCAGGCTGCGTCGCTGGGTGATGCCCCGCAGGGTGAGTCTGCGCCAGACGCGGTAGAAGAAGCCCTGCGCCTGCTGCTCGCGGTCGATGACCGTGACGTCGAGGGGCGGGCCGTCCTCCAGGGTGACGAAATAGCGTCGGCCGCGGTCGCCGTGCTCGCTGTCCGGTGCCTCCTCGCGGGCGGCGCTCACGGGGCGGAAGCCGACGTGCCGCAGGCCGACGAGCAGGGTCTGTCCGGTCGGCCGTACGTTCGGCGAGCCGACCGCGTAGAGCGTTCCGTAGGCCACGGCCCAGCCGATGAGCACCGTCAGGATGATCGAGAACGGCGTCGTGTAGCCGGTCACGAGCATCGTGAACGCGTCGAGCAGCAGCACCACGAACAGCACCAGGCGCCAGCGCGGCCTGCGGGACATGCCCACGGCCGTCATGTACGCGATGACGGGCGCGAGATAGCCGTGCACCGGATCGGTGAACGCATGCAGGTCGGCAGGGGACGGCTTGGTCAGCGCGTCCTGGATGGAGCCGGGGGCGGCCTTCGCGACCCAGAGGTCGGTGGCCAGCGTCACACCGTGCGCGAGCACGGCGGCCAGCACGCCGTCCGCGATGCGCAGCCCGTCCCGTTTGATCAGCCGCTCGATCGCGAACGCCACGGGGACGAGCAGCACACCGATGCTGGCGACCAGGCCTGCGACCTTGATCAGCAGATCGGGCGCCTGCTCCGTGCCCTTGTCGATGTCCTGTTCGAGCCCGGACGTCGTGCCGTGTGCGAACGCCGCGATGGCCAGGAGCACCGCGATGGCGAGCACGCCGACGAGGAGCCGCATGAGGTCGGAGGGGCGGTGCACGCGCGCGGCGAGGAGCGGTTCGTCACCGGCGACGCGGTCGGTGTGCGCCCCGGATTCGGCGCAGTCGGACCCCTGGCCGGGGTCGTGTCCTGCGTCGTGTCCGACGCTCTGCTTCTCGTCGTTCTCGCTGGTCAGGGCGGGCTCACCGGGGTCCGGGTGTGACTCGGACGCAGAGGTGCCCGCCTTCTCATCGGGATGCACGCCCTGCTGCTCCGTCGTCTCTTCTTGATCTCGTATCACCAGTCACCGCCCGCACGATGGTGGCATGTCCTGCTCGTGGAGGGAGGCATCAGGGGGCAACGCGAGGCTGCGAAGTGGTCACGAAACGACACTTTGCGCCCTGCCGAGCAGGTCGCGGCACGCTCTGTGCCGGGCCCGTCACCGTGTCGGTGGGGTACGGCAGGATGGTCCGGATGAGCGAGTTGCCGGAGTACGCGGAACGGGTCCTCGAGGTCGCGGAACTGATCCCTCCGGGTCGGGTGATGACCTACGGAGACGTGGCCGAGTGGCTGGAGGAGGGCGGCCCGCGACAGGTCGGACGCGTGATGGCCCTCTACGGAGGAGGCGTTCCGTGGTGGCGCGTGGTGCGCTCGGACGGCGTGCTGCTGCCCGGGCACGAACTGCGGGCCCTGGAGCGTTATCACGAGGAGGGCACGCCGCTGCGGCAGGCGTCGCGCGCCGCCCAGGGGCACGTCCCG
This sequence comes from Streptomyces sp. NPDC039480, assembly GCF_055597165.1. Taxonomy (NCBI): domain Bacteria; kingdom Bacillati; phylum Actinomycetota; class Actinomycetes; order Kitasatosporales; family Streptomycetaceae; genus Streptomyces; species Streptomyces sp. NPDC039480. The sequence goes on from NZ_JBVITX010000002.1 coordinate 712,643, forward strand.
AAGCTCGACATGCGGCGGGCCCGGTGGGACGGCGGGCCGGAAGGTGCGGCCGACGGCGCGGCTGACGGCGCTGCGGGTGGTGGGGACGCTGTGGGTCGCACGGGCCCGCAAGGTCCGCCGGCTCCGGAGGCTCACACCTGACAGCTTCCGGCATCCGGTGGCCCGGCGGGGGACCGGTGGTCCGTACGGGGGAAGCCACGCGTCCTCCGCGCCCACTGGCGTAGCGTCGACAGCACGCGTCCCCCTCACCCCGCGGCCACCGCGCGGCCGCTCATCGACCAGCACACCCACCAGGACCGGCGACCCACGTGAGCTCCCCCTCTTCCACTCGGCACATCCGGCACCCGTCGCACCACCCGGTACGACAGGGGACCCGGGACGTCTACCGACTGGTGCGCACACCGCTGGAACCGTTGGCTCCCCCTCGCTTGGACGCAGGTCAGCGGGGTGTGGTTGACCATAGGAACGGACCGCTGCTGGTCCTGGCCGGGCCCGGCACGGGCAAGACGACCACCCTCGTGGAGGCCGTCGCCGCGCGTGTCGCCGAGGGCGGCGACCCCGCGCGGATCCTGGTGCTCACCTTCAGCCGCAAGGCCGCTGTGGAGCTGCGCGACCGCATGGCGCTGCGCATAGGGGCGGCGAACGCCCCACAGGCCACCACGTTCCACTCCTTCTGCTACGCCCTCGTCCGCGCCCACCAGGACGCCGAGCTGTTCGTGGAGCCCCTGCGGCTCCTGTCGGGACCCGAACAGGACGTGGCGGTACGCGAACTGCTCGCGGGCCAGATCGACCTCGCGCAGAAGGGCCACGGTCACATCCGCTGGCCGGACGAGCTGCGTGCCTGCCTCACCACCCGCGGCTTCGCCGACGAGGTCCGCGCGGTCCTCGCCCGCAGCCGTGAGCTTGGCCTCGGCCCGGACGCCCTGGACGCCTTCGCCCGCCGCAGCGGACGGCCCGACTGGGGCGCGGCGGCGGCCTTCCTCGCCGAGTACCTGGACGTACTGGACCTGCAAGGAGTGCTCGACTACGCGGAACTGGTGCACCGCGCGGTGCTGCTCGCGCGCCGTCCCGAGGTGGCGCGGGCGCTCGGCGCGCAGTACGACGCGGTCTTCGTGGACGAGTACCAGGACACCGACCCGGCCCAGGTACGGCTGCTGCACGCGCTGGCCGGCGGCGGACGCACCCTCGTCGCCTTCGGCGACCCGGACCAGTCGATCTACACCTTCCGGGGCGCCGATGTGAACGGCATCCTGGAGTTCCCGCACGACTTCCCGCGCGCGGACGGCCGCCCGGCGCCGGTCGAGGTCCTGACGACGTCCCGCAGGTCGGGCGCGCAGCTCCTCGCGGCCACCCGGCTGCTCACCCGGCGCATGCCGCTGACCAGGCTGCCCGCGGAGAAGGTGCGGGCCCACCGGGAGCTTGCACCGGTCAGGGGCGGCGGCCGCGTCGAGGTGTACACGTATCCGACGGCCGGCACGGAGCTCGACAACATCGCGGACATCCTGCGCCGCGCGCACCTCGAGGACGGTGTCCCCTGGGGCGAGATGGCGGTCCTGGTCCGTGCGGGCGCCCGCACGATCCCCGCGGTCCGGCGCAGCCTCAGCGCGGCCGGTGTCCCCCTGGAGATCGACGGCGACGACATCGCCCTGCGCCACGAGCCGGCGGTGACGCCGCTGCTGACGGCGCTGCGGGTGGTGGCGACGGCGGTCGTTTCGGAGACGGCTGACGGGGAGACGGCCGATGCGGAGGCGGCTGCTTCGGCGGCCACTCCGGAGACGGCTGATACGGCGACGGCTGATGCCGATACGGAGACGGCCTCTCCGGAGAGCACGGACGCCGCCGCCTCCGGTGTGGAAGCAGCACCCCCGGGCGCGGGAGCCGGCGCGGAAGCCGGCGTGGAAGCCGCCACGGAAACCACCACCCCCGCCTGGCTCGACACCGAGACCGCTCTCGATCTGCTCACCTCCCCGCTGGCCGGCATGGACGCCGCCGACCTGCGGCGTCTGGGGCGCGCCCTGCGCGAGGAGGAGCGTGCGGCGGGCAATCACCTGCCGCCGCCCTCCGACGAACTCCTCGCCCGTGCCCTCGCCGAGCCGGAGCGGCTCGTCGCGCACGACCCGACGTACGCCCGAGGGGCCCAGCGGCTCGGCGCGCTGCTCCGCAAGGCCCGTGAGCGCCTCGCGGGCGGCGGCACCGCCGAGGAGGCGCTGTGGGAGCTGTGGGACGGCACGCCGTGGCCCACGCGCCTGGAGCGCACCGCGCGCCGCGGCGGCGCGGCAGGACGCAACGCCGACCGCGACCTCGACGCGGTGTGCGCCCTGTTCGCCGCGGCGGCCCGCGCGGAGGAGCGCACGGGCGGACGCGGCGCCCTCAACTTCCTGGAGGAGACCGAGGCGCAGGACATCGCCGCGGACACCCTCACGCGCCGGGCGGCCCGCCCCGACGCCGTACGGCTGATGACGGCGCACCGCTCCAAGGGCCTGGAGTGGCGCCTCGTCGTGGTCGCGGGTGTCCAGGAAGGCCTCTGGCCCGACCTGCGCCGCCGCGGCTCGCTCCTGGAGGCCGACCGCATCGGCCGCGACGGCCTCGCCGAACCGCTGACGCCCGGGGCGCTCCTCTCCGAAGAGCGCCGTTTGTTCTACGTGGCCGCCACGCGCGCGCGTGAACGCCTCGTCGTGACCGCGGTGAAGGCACCGGCGGACGACGGCGACCAGCCGTCCCGCTTCCTCACCGAACTCGGCGTCGAGCCGAAGGACATAACGGGCCGTCCGCGCCGCCCCCTGTCCGTCGCCGCGCTCGTCGCGGAGCTGCGCGCCACCACGGTCGACCCGCGGGTCTCCGAGAGCCTGCGCGAGGCGGCGGCCCAGCGCCTGGCCCGCCTCGCGGCGCTCAGCGACGCCGACGGCCGCCCCCTGGTGCCGGCCGCGCACCCCTACCGCTGGTGGGGCATGTACGAACCGACGGCGAGCGAGGTCCCCTTGAGGGACCGCGACAAGCCCGTCGTGCTCTCCGGCAGCGCACTCGACCAGCTCGCCAACACCTGCTCCCTGCAGTGGTTCCTCGGCCGCGAGGTGAAGGCGGACGCCCCCGCGACCGCCGCCCAGGGCTTCGGCAATGTGGTGCATGTCCTGGCCGACGAGGTGGCCTCCGGGCGCACCCCGGCCGACCTCGACGTCCTCATGGAACGCCTCGACTCCGTGTGGGACGCGCTCGCGTTCGACGCCCCCTGGAAGTCGGCGCAGGAGAAGGAGCACGCGCGCGTGGCGCTGGAGCGCTTCCTCCAGTGGCATGTGATGGACCGCGCGAGCCGCACCCCCGTCGCCAGCGAGCACGACTTCGACGTCACTCTGGAAGCCGGTCCCTACGAAGTACGCGTGCGGGGCTCCATGGACCGTGTCGAACAGGACGCCGAAGGCCGTGCCTACGTAGTCGACTTCAAGACCGGCAAGCAGTCCCCGACCGCCGCCGAGGTCGCCCGCCACCCGCAGCTCGCCGTCTACCAGCTGGCAGTCCGCGAGGGCGCCGCGGACGAGCTCTTCGAAGGAGTACGCCCCGAACCGGGCGGCGCCGAACTGGTGCAGCTGCGCCAGGCCGCCGCCAAGAAGAACGGCGGTGACGCCCTCCCCAAGGTGCAGGCGCAGGAGGCCCTTTCCGGAGAGTGGATCGGTGACCTCCTCGCGACGGCCGCGGGCAAGGTCCTCGACGAACGCTTCACGCCCACCACGGGCCAGCACTGCACCCACTGCGCCTTCCGCGCCTCGTGCAGCGCACGCCCGGAAGGCCGCCATGTGGTGGAGTGACCCGGCCGTCGCACCCGTGGTCATTGTCACGTCGCGTCACCCGAGGACATAGCAGCCCCGGAAGCAATCTAAAGTCTCCGTAAAGACATGCTGTGCACCGGCTGAGGGTGCACCTTTTCGAGGAGATGCACGTATATGGCAGCCAACCGGAAGCTCCTGGCCGTGGCCGCGGCGTGTGCCGCCGCCGTCATCGGCGTCACCGGCTGCAGCAGCGACAGCGGCGACAAGGACCCCTTCGACGGGATGAGCGCCGACAAGATCGCCGACGAGGCCTCCAAGGCCTCCAAGGACGCCGGTTCCTTCACGATGAAGGGCCACGCGAAGCAGGACGGCCAGGTGAACAACATCGAGTTCGCCGTCGCCGAGTCCGGCGACTGCAAGGGCACGATGGGCTCGCCGAAGTCGGGCACCGCCGAGTTCCTCTCGATCGGCACGACCTCGTACGTCAAGGCCGACGACAAGTTCTGGGAGGCCAAGGGCGGCGGCAGCACGGCCGAACTCCTCAAGGGCCGCTGGGTGAAGTCGCCCGGCGAGGACGACAGCGTCTGCAACCCGGACGACATGTTCAAGTCCGACAAGCTCAAGAACCTGAAGCGTGAGGACGACGCCGAGGTCGACGGCAAGAAGGCCGCCGTCCTCACCCAGAAGAAGGGCAAGGAGACCACCACCTTCTTCGTCGCCATGGAGGGCAAGCCCTACTTCCTGAAGGTCGAGAACAAGGGCAGCGACGACCCGGGCTCGGTCACCTTCGGCGGCTACGGCAAGCCCGTCGACGTCAAGGCCCCGCCGGCCAAGGACGTCGTCGACCCGAAGAAGCTCTCCGCCGGTTCCTGACCCGCACACCCCATGAGCGGGCGGTGGCCACCCGCGTCCGGGTCCGCCCCGGATGTCAGTGGCCACCGCTAGCCTCTCTGACGTGTCACCTCGCATCACCGACCCCGAGCAGCTCAAAGAGCTCCTCGGCATCCCGTTCACCCCGGAGCAGACGGCCTGCATCACCGCGCCGCCCGCCCCGCAGGTGATCGTGGCCGGAGCGGGGTCGGGAAAGACGACGGTGATGGCGGCCCGCGTCGTGTGGCTCGTCGGCACCGGCCAGGTCGCCCCCGAGCAGGTCCTCGGCCTGACGTTCACGAACAAGGCGGCGGGGGAGCTCGCCGAGCGCGTGCGCCAGGCGCTGATCAGAGCGGGCGTCACCGACCCCGACGCGGTCGACCCGGACAACCCGCCGGGCGAGCCGGTCATCTCGACGTACCACGCCTTCGCCGGCCGCCTCCTGACCGACCACGGCCTCCGCATCGGCCTGGAGCCGACCTCCCGCCTCCTCGCCGACGCCACCCGCTTCCAGCTCGCCGCGCGCGTGCTGCGCGAGGCCCCCGGGCCCTACCCCGCGCTGACCCGCTCCTTCCCGGACCTCGTCAGCGACCTCCTCGCCCTCGACAGCGAGCTCGCCGAGCACCTCGTGCGGCCCGAGCGCCTCCGGGCGTACGACAGCGAACTGCTGCGGGCCCTGGAAGGCGCCAAGCTCACCAACGCCGACCTGCGCAAGGTCCCCGAGACGGCCGCGGCCCGCCTCGAGCTGGCCGAGCTCGTCGGCCACTACCGCGCGGCCAAGCGCTCCCGCGACCTCCTCGACTTCGGCGACCAGATCGCCCTCTCCGCGACGCTGGCCCGCACCCGCCCCGAGGTCGGCGAGATCCTTCGGGACGAATTCCGCGTCGTCCTCCTCGACGAGTACCAGGACACGTCCGTCGCCCAGCGCATCCTCCTGTCCGGCCTGTTCGGCGGCGGCACGGGCCACCCGGTGACCGCCGTCGGCGACCCCTGCCAGGCCATCTACGGCTGGCGCGGCGCCTCCGTGGCGAACCTCGACGACTTCCCCGACCACTTCGCGTACGCCGACGGCCGCCCCGCCACCCGCCACGCGCTCAGCGAGAACCGCCGCAGCGGCGGCCGCCTCCTCGACCTCGCCAACGGCCTCGCGGAGCCCCTGCGCGCCATGCACGCGGGCGTGGAGGCCCTCCGGCCCGCGCCCGGCGCCGAGCGCGACGGCGTGGTGCGCTGCGCCCTGCTGCGCACGCACGCCGAGGAGATCGACTGGCTCGCCGACTCGATCGGCCACCTCGTCCGCACCGGCAAGGCGCCCGGCGAGATCGCCGTCCTGTGCCGCACGGCCACGGACTTCGCCGAGATCCAGTCCGCGCTGGTCGCCCGCGACATCCCGGTGGAGGTCGTCGGCCTCTCCGGACTGCTGCACCTCCCCGAGGTCGCCGACCTCGTCGCCGTCTGCGAAGTCCTCCAGGACCCGGGGGCGAACGCCTCCCTGGTGCGGCTCCTGACCGGCCCGCGCTGGCGCATCGGCGCCCGCGACCTCGCCCTCCTCGGCCGCAGGGCCCGCCTCCTCGTCCGCCCCGGACACACCGCTCCGGACGACCCGGACCGCCGCCTCGCCGAAGCCGTCGAGGGAGTCGACCCGGCCGAGGTCATATCGCTCGCGGACGCGCTGGACACGTTCCTGGAGTCCCCCCTCGACCCGGACGACACCTCCGGACGGGACGACGGACTGCCCTTCTCGGCGGAGGCCAGAGTGCGCTTCGCCCGGCTCGCCGCGGAACTGCGCGAGCTGCGCCGGTCACTGGCCGACCCGCTGATGGACGTGCTGCACCGCGTGCTCGCCGTGACCGGCCTCGAGGTCGAGCTCTCCGCGTCACCGGGCGCCCTGGCGGCCCGCCGCCGCGAGACCCTGTCCAACTTCCTGGACGTCGCCGCCTCCTTCGCGGCGAACGACAGCGGTGCGTCACTCCTCGCCTTCCTCGGTTTCCTGCGCACCGCCGCGCAGTACGAGAAGGGCTTGGACAACGCCCTGCCGGGCGGCGAGAACACCGTCAAGGTGCTCACCGCTCACAAGTCCAAAGGCCTGGAGTGGGACGTCGTCGCCGTCCCCGGCCTGGTCAGCGGCACCTTCCCGAGCGCCCAGGGCCGCGAGAAGTGGACCGCGCAGGCCAAGGTGGTGCCCCACGAACTGCGCGGCGACGCGGCCACGCTGCCCGACATCGACGCGTGGGACGCCAAGGGCATGAAGGCCTTCCACGAAGCGATGAAGGACCACCAGCGCACCGAGGAGCTCCGCCTCGGCTACGTGACCTTCACCCGCCCCCGCTCCCTGCTGCTCGGCTCGGGCCACTGGTGGGGGCCGTCCCAGAAGAAGCCGCGCGGCCCCTCGGACTTCCTCCAGGCCCTGCACGACCACTGCGCGGCCGGCCACGGCGAGATCGAGGCCTGGGCGGACGCGCCGGCCGAGTACGAGGAGAACCCCGCGCTCCACGAGGCGACGGCCGACCAGGCATGGCCCCTCCCGCTGGACGACGCCTCCCTGACCCGCCGCCGCGCCGCCGCACAGACGGTCCTCGCCCACCTGGACCGCCTCACAGGAGAGGGCACCCCCGAGCCCGCCCGCTCCCACGAAGAGACCCACCCGTCGGCGCACGACGACGTACCCCTGGCCGAACACCCCGACTGGCCACCCCCTCCGGAGGACGAAGAAGGCACCTACGAAGAAGGGGTCTACGGAGAAGCCTCCTACGGAGAAGCCGCCTACGGAGAAGCGGATTTCCCCGACGTCGACCCGGCGGACTGGGATTCCCTGGCGACGGAACGCCCCACGGTCCCGCACCCCGCGGACATACCGGGCGCCGAAGCCACGCACCCCCACGCCCCGGACGAGGGCGGCCACCCGCACGTAACGCTCCCCGCACCCCGCCACGACGCCCGCCCGCACCCCGCCCCGGAGGAGGAGCCCGCAACCCGCCCCGCCCCGGAGCTCACCCCGGAGGAAGCCCGCACCCTCGCCTCCTGGGACCGCGACCTGGACGCCCTGGCCGGAGAGCTCCTGCGCGCCCGCGAAACCGTCAGGGACATCCCTGTGCCGCCCTCGCTCACCGCGTCCGAGCTGATGCGCCTGGCCGCCGACCCCGAGGGCTTCGCACGGGACCTCGCCCGCCCCATGCCGCGCCCGCCGCAGCCCGCCGCCCGCCGCGGCACCCGCTTCCACGCCTGGATCGAGTCCCGCTTCGAAGAGCTCACCCTGCCCATGCACTTTCCGGAAGACCTGCCGGGCGGCGCCCCGGACGAGGCCGAGATCGCCGACGAGCGGGACCTCGAGGCCCTCAAGGAGGCATTCGAGCGCACCGAGTACGCCCGGCGCGCGCCCTACCGCGTCGAGGTCCCCTTCCAGTTCGTGATCGCGGGCCGCGTCATCAGGGGCCGCATCGACGCCGTCTACAAGGAAGGTGACGGCGCCGACACGACGTACGAGATCGTCGACTGGAAGACCAGCCGCACCCGCACCGCCGACCCCCTCCAGCTCGCCGTGTACCGCCTGGCCTGGGCCGAGCAGCAGGGCGTCCCCCTGGAGTCGGTCAAGGCCGCCTTCCTCTACGTGCGCAGCGGAGAGGTCGCCCGCCCGAGGGACCTCCCGGGCCGCGCCCGGCTGGAGCGCCTCCTCCAGGAGGAGCCGGCCGGCGTCCCGGGTGACGAACCGCCGGACGAGCCCGCCCCGGATGGCGGATAGGCTCGTGACCATGAGCGAGACACCGGACAGCGCCGTCCGCACGTACATCGAGAACCACCGTGCCGCCTTCCTCGACGACCTCGCCGAGTGGCTGCGCATCCCGTCCGTGTCGGCGCAGCCCGACCACGCCGGGGACGTGCGCCGCAGCGCGGACTGGCTCGCCGCCGCGCTCAAGGAGACCGGCTTCCCGACCGCGGAGGTCTGGGAGACGCCCGGGGCCCCCGCCGTCTTCGCCGAGTGGCCCTCCGACGACCCGCAGGCCCCCACCGTCCTCGTCTACGGCCACCACGACGTGCAGCCCGCGGCCCGCGAGGACGGCTGGCACACCGACCCCTTCGAGCCCGTCGTCCAGGGGAAGCGTCTCTACGCGCGCGGGGCGGCCGACGACAAGGGCCAGGTCTTCTTCCACACCCTCGGCGTCCGCGCCCACCTCGCCGCCACCGGCCGCACGGCGCCCGCGGTCAACCTCAAGCTGCTCGTCGAGGGCGAGGAGGAGTCCGGCTCCCCGCACTTCCGCGCGCTCATCGAGGCCCACAAGGACCGCATCGCCGCCGACGCGGTGATCGTCTCGGACACCGGCATGTGGTCGGAGGACACCCCGACCGTCTGCACGGGCATGCGCGGCCTCGCCGAGTGCGAGATCCAGCTGCACGGGCCCGACCAGGACATCCACTCCGGCTCCTTCGGCGGCGCCGTGCCGAACCCCGCCACCGAGGTCGCCCGCCTCGTCGCCGCCCTCCACGACGAGCACGCGCGCGTGGCGATCCCCGGCTTCTACGAAGGCATCGTCGAGCTCACCGACCGTGAGCGGGAACTCTTCGCCGAGCTGCCCTTCGACGAGGGACGCTGGCTGAGCACGGCCAAGTCCCACGGCACCCGCGGCGAGACAGGGCACACCACCCTGGAGCGCATCTGGGCCCGCCCCACCGCCGAGGTCAACGGCATCGGAGGCGGCTATCAGGGCGTGGGCAGCAAGACGATCATCCCGTCGTCCGCCCTGGTGAAGCTGTCCTTCCGGCTGGTCGCGGGCCAGGACCCCGACCACGTGGAGAAGGCCGTGCGCGCCTGGGCCGCCGACCGCGTCCCCGCCGGCATCCGCCACACGGTCACCTTCAGCGCCGCCACGCGCCCGTGCCTGACCCCGCTCGACCACCCCGCCCTGCAGTCCGTCGTGCGGGCGATGGGCCGTGCCTTCGAGCAGAAGATCCGCTTCACGCGCGAGGGCGGCTCGGGACCGGCCGCCGACCTCCAGGACGTCCTCGGCGCGCCCGTGCTCTTCCTGGGCATCTCCGTCCCCTCCGACGGCTGGCACGCGCCGAACGAGAAGGTCGAGATCGATCTGCTCCTGAAGGGCGTCGAAACCACCGCCTACCTGTGGGGCGACCTCGCGGAGAACTGGCGCGATGCACACTGAGAGCCGCCCGACCGCCGGACCCGTCCCGCCGAACAACCCATTCCATCGGGGGAGTTGGAAGCACCTGTGACCACCTGGACCGACCGCACCGCAGACCGGCCCATCTCGCTGACCGCGCAGAGCGGCATCGACCGCGCGGCGCACCACCGCATGGACGAGGCGTGGCTGGCCGCCGCCTGGAGCCACCCCACGACCCGGGTCTTCGTGGTCTCCGGCGGCCAGGTGCTCATCGACGAGACGCCCGAGGGCGACACCGAACTGGTGATGACGCCGTCCTTCGAAGCGCCGCTCACCGAGGAGCACCGCTACTTCCTGGGCACGGGCGACGACGGCGTCAGCTATTTCGCGCTCCAGAAGGACACCCTGCCGGGCCGCATGGACCAGTCGGCGCGCCCCGCAGGACTGCGTGAGGCGGGGCTCCTGCTCTCCCCCCGGGACGCGGGCCTGATGGTGCACGCCGTCGCCCTGGAGAACTGGCAGCGGCTGCACCGCTTCTGCTCACGCTGCGGTGAGCGCACCATCATCGCGGCGGCGGGCCACATCCGCCGCTGCCAGGCCTGCGGCGCCGAGCACTACCCGCGCACCGACCCCGCCGTGATCATGGCGGTCAGGGACAGCGAGGACCGCATCCTCCTCGGCCGCCAGATGCACTGGCCCGAAGGACGCTTCTCCACCCTCGCGGGCTTCGTCGAGCCGGGGGAGTCCATCGAGCAGTCGGTGCGGCGCGAGGTCTTCGAAGAGGCGGGCGTCACGGTCGGCGACGTGGAGTACGTCGCGAGCCAGCCCTGGCCGTTCCCCTCCAGCCTGATGCTGGGCTTCATGGCCGACGCCACCTCCTCGGAGATCAACGTCGACGGCGAGGAGATCCACGAGGCCCGCTGGTTCTCCCGGGAAGACCTGCGGGCCGCATTCGAGTCCGGGGAGGTCCTGCCTCCCTACGGAATCTCGATTGCGGCCCGGCTGATCGAGCTCTGGTACGGCAAGCCCCTGCCGAAGCCGGGGACCGTCGGCTAAAGCGCTCAGACGGCCAGCTTCTGCTTGACCTGCGCCAGCGACGGGTTCGTGAGCGTCGAGCCGTCCGGGAAGAGAACGGTGGGAACCGTCTGGTTCCCGTCGTTCGCCTTCTCGACGAAGGCCGCGGAGTCCGGGTCGTGCTCGATGTTGACCTCGGTGTACGCAATGCCCTCTCGGTCCATCTGGCCCTTGAGGCGGCGGCAGTAGCCGCACCACGTCGTGCTGTACATCGTCACAGTGCCCGGCATGTCTCGTGTGCTCCTTCGTTGCTCGGGGTGCGTCATCGCAATGGATCGAACGTACGCGACACGGCCACCATTCCCGCATTAGTACGACCGGTGACGCATCCCTGTGGACAACCGGCTCACCCGCCCCCTGCGACCTGGCAAGCTGGCTGGGTGACATCAGCAACGCACTCCACCCTCTTCCCGCAGGTCCCGGACTCCCCTGACGCGGTGCTCGACGGGCTCGACCCGGAGCAGCGCGAGGTCGCCACCGCCCTGCACGGGCCGGTGTGCGTCCTGGCGGGCGCGGGCACCGGCAAGACGCGGGCGATCACGCACCGGATCGCCTATGGGGTGCGCGCCGGAATGCTCCAGCCCGCCAGTGTGCTGGCCGTCACCTTCACCAACCGCGCCGCGGGCGAGATGCGCGGCCGCCTCCGCCAGCTCGGCGCCTCTGGCGTCCAGGCCCGGACGTTCCACTCCGCGGCCCTGCGCCAGCTCCAGTTCTTCTGGCCGAAAGCAGTCGGTGGCCCGCTGCCCCGGATCGTCGACCGCAAGATCAAGCTCGTCGCGGACGCGGCCGCCGCCTGCCGCATCCGCCTCGACCGCAATGAGCTGCGCGACCTCACCAGCGAGATCGAGTGGTCCAAGGTCACCCAGACCGTCCCCTCGGACTATGCGGCGGCCGCCGCCAAGTCGGGCCGCGACATCCCGCGCGACCCCGCAGAGATCGCCCAGCTCTACGCCGCGTACGAGGACCTCAAGCGCGACCGCGCCGTGATCGACTTCGAGGACGTGCTGCTGCTCGCCGTCGGCATCCTCCAGGACCGCCACGACATCGCAGAACAGGTCCGCTCCCAGTACCAGCACTTCGTCGTCGACGAGTACCAGGACGTGAGCCCGCTCCAGCAGCGCCTCCTGGAGCTGTGGCTCGGCGAGCGGGACAACCTCTGCGTCGTCGGCGACGCCAGCCAGACCATCTACTCCTTCACCGGCGCGACCCCCGACCACCTGCTGAACTTCCGCGCCCGCCACCCAGGGGCGACGGTCGTCAAGCTGGTCCGTGACTACCGCTCCACCCCCCAGGTGGTCCACCTGGCCAACGGCCTTCTCTCCCAGGCCCGCGGCCGCGCCGCCGACCACCGCCTGGAGCTGATCTCCCAGCGCGACCCCGGCACCGAGCCGGTCTATGTGGAGTACGCGGACGAGCCGGCCGAAGCCGAAGGCGCCGCCCGCCGCATCCGCGCCCTCCTCGCCGACGGCGTCCCCGCCAGCGAGATCGCGATCCTCTTCCGTACGAACTCGCAGTCGGAGATCTACGAACAGGCCCTCGCCGACGCGGGCGTGCCCTATCAGCTCCGCGGTGCCGAGCGGTTCTTCGAGCGCACCGAGGTGCGCGAAGCGGGCGCGGCCCTGCGCGGCGCGGCCCGCTTCGGGGGCAACGACGCGCTGCTGGACGACGTCGTCGACCTGCCCTCGCAGGTGCGTGCCGTGCTCTCCACCAAGGGCTGGACGACCGAGGCGCCCGCCGGCTCCGGGGCGGTCCGCGACCGCTGGGAGTCCCTGGCCGCGCTGGTGCGGCTCGCCGAGGACTTCTCACGGGCCAGACCGGAGGCCACCCTCGCCGACCTGGTGGCCGAGCTCGACGAGCGGGCGAACGCCCAGCACGCGCCCACCGTCGAGGGCGTCACCCTCGCCTCGCTGCACGCGGCCAAGGGCCTGGAGTGGGACGCCGTGTTCCTGGTGGGCCTCGCCGAGGGCATGATGCCGATCACGTACGCCAAGACGGACGAGCAGATTGAGGAGGAGCGCCGCCTCCTCTATGTGGGGGTGACCCGCGCCCGCGTCCACCTCTCCCTCTCCTGGGCGCTCTCCCGCTCGCCGGGCGGCCGTCCGAACCGCCGGCCCAGCCGCTTCCTGGACGGCCTGCGCCCGGGCTCCGGAGCGGGCGCTGCGGCCCGGGCCGCGGGCGGCGGCCCCGGTGGCGTCGAGCGCGGCAGCGGCGGCGGCGAGGGGACCGGTACCGCGGTCGGGCGTCGGCAGCGCAGGAGCCGCACCCCGGCCCGCTGCCGGGTCTGCGGCCGGACCCTGACCGACGCGGGCGAGCTGAAGCTCCTGCGGTGCGAGGACTGCCCGTCCGACATGGACGAGGGGCTCTACGAGCGGTTGCGGGAGTGGCGGTCCGGCCAGGCGAGGGAGCTGGGACAGCCCGCCTACTGCGTCTTCACGGACAAGACCTTGATCGCGATCGCGGAGGCCGTGCCGGAAGACGAGGGCGAGCTGGCCCGCATCCCCGGAGTCGGGGTCCGTAAGTTTCACCGCTTCGGAGCCGACGTCCTCGCCATCTGTGCAGGTCAGGAGCTTGTAAGGGGCGCCGATGGCGAATGATTCAAACTCGTCGAAAAAATAGTTTGCGCATGCGCGACGAAGACCCATAGGTTCTTAACACGGAAACGGCGGCTTCTCCGAAGCCCGGTTCCGTGCTGTACTTGACAGTCCGCAGGATCGGTTCCGGTCGATCCCCTAGACGCCGAGAGGAGGCGATTTCCAGTGATCAGCATCAACGAGAGCTTCATCAGCACCGCGAAAATGACCGATCGCTCGGTCGTCGCTTCCTGCCTGCTCGGCTTCTCGAACCAGGGCACCGGTCTGTCCGGCGGCATCCCCGCCGTGCGTCCGCTGTCCGCCTCCATGCCTCTCGCCGGCCTTCGCGTCAGCGTGGCCAATGAAGGCAATGAGCGACCGACCAAGGCACCGGAAGCAGCAGTAGCGGAGGCGCAGGCCCAGGCCTATGCCTTTGCGGCAGCCGGTGCCGGATTCCGGAAGCAGACGACGCAGCACCACATGATGTGGGCCTTCCGTGGGCTCGAACCCTGGAGTGATCCAGTCTGATCCTCGATCAGACCGGCGCCTTCAGGGCCGCGGAACCCCACCCGGGATCCGCGGCCCTTCTGTTTTCCCCAAAACAGGGAGACAGAGCGAAGGGGCCGACAGCAAGACCCGGTACCAGCCGCCAACCGGCCGACCCAGGCCGGCACGACCAGACGAGGAAAACACCACCGTGCAACTCGAAGCGCACGCCCCGTCCGTACCGCCTTCACAGACGCTCCCCCCGCCCGCACCCACGGAGGACCCGACCTTGACTCCCCTCACCGCGCTCACCGCGCTCGACGACGCCATCGAGAACCTCGGCGTACCCGTTCCCTGCCGGGCCTACGACCCTGAGGTCTTCTTCGCCGAGTCCCCGGCCGACGTCGAGTACGCCAAGTCTCTCTGCCGCACCTGCCCGCTGATGGAGGCCTGCCTCGCCGGCGCCAAGGAGCGGCGTGAGCCGTGGGGCGTCTGGGGCGGCGAGCTGTTCGTCCAGGGCGTCGTCGTCGCCCGGAAGCGGCCCCGTGGCCGCCCGCGCAAGAACCCGGTCGTCGCATGAACACCGCCGGAACCATCGACCGTCCCCTCACGCACGACCCCAAGAAGCAGGCCCCGATGAAGGCAGCCACCCGCGAGCCCGCAGGCTCCGCGACCCCGGACTTCACCACCACCGGCGCGCACGTCTCGCGCCAGAACAGGACCCGAGAGATGCAACTCATCCCAGAAGCCATGGCTCGTGCGCATATGCACGAACGGATGCGTGAGGCCGAGGCTCAACGCCCGGCCGCGCGTCTGATGGCGGCCCGCCGTATGCAGCGCCGCGCGGAGCGCGCCTCGCTGCGTGCCCGGCGCGCGCTCGCCCTGGCGGTTATGCAGTAAGAGCCACGAAGGCGCTTCGGCGCGCTGGCAGATACTCACGGGGGCCGGTCCGAACGGACCGGCCCCCGCAGTGCGTTGTACTCACCGAACGTCCGGAAGCGGCGATATGGTCGCCCGGTGGAACAGCAGAACTCCCGGCCCGAGGAGACAGTGAACGTCGTCTGCTCCCGCTGCGGCACGGTCGCCGAAGGCACGCCACCGACCTGGACCTGCTCCGTGGAGAACGGCGCCCGCCACTACCTCTGCGACGCCTGCGCACGGGAGAACATCAGAGCAATCGAAGGACGCCTCGACTCCGACTGGTGGTGAACCCCCCGCGGCTCAGGCCTCCACCGCCGCGCTGCCCTCCTCGATCTCCTCGGACTCCTCGATCTCCCCGTCCTCCCCGATCTCCGCGGACTCCTCCACGAAGCCGGGCAGCCACTCCTCCAGCTCGTCCCGCATCCGCACCGTCGCACCCAGCTGGCACAGGACCCCGATCGTGCTCACCGTCACGCGGTGTATCAGCAGATACGCCGGGGGCAGGTTCAGATAGCGGCCCAACTGGTAGGCGGGGGAGCGGACATCGGCCAGCCGGGCCGCGTGCTTGCGCATCCAGGCACGGGTGAAGGTGTACTCGTCCACCGCCAGGGGCTCGATGATCGGCAGCAGATAGTCGAGCACCGCCTGCGGTTCCAGGTCGACGGACTCCTTGACGAAGTTCTCCTCGCGCAACATGTCGTAGACGGCGTCGGCCTCGCCCTCCAGCGTCATCCGCAGCGACCTGCCGATGGTCGGGGGCAGCCCGTCGGGCAGCCGGTCGACCGTGCCGAAGTCGAGGACACCGAGGCGGTAACCGTCCTTCTCGTCGGGGAGCAGGCGGAAGTTGCCGGGGTGCGGGTCGGCGTGCAGCAGCCCCGTGCGCGTCGGGCCGGAGAAGAGGAAGCGGGCCAGCAGCTGGCCCGCCCGGTCGCGCTGCTCCTTCGTGCCGTCGGCGATCACCTCCGAGAGGGGCGTCCCGTCCATCCACTCGGTCACCAGGACCTCCTCGCTCTGGTGCACCACCTGCGGCACCACCACGTCGGGGTCGTCCGCGAACTCGACGGCATGCGCCTGCTGGGCCTGCGCCTCCAAGGCGTAGTCGAGCTCCTCCGAGACACGGTCGCGCAGCTCCGCGATGAGCGGCTTGATGTCCATTCCCGGAATCAGCGGCCCCAGGAGGCGGGCGAACCGGCTGAGTTGGTTGAGGTCGGAGAGCAGCGCCTCGCCCGCTCCTGGGTACTGGACCTTGACCGCCACCTCACGGCCGTCCGCCCACACGGCCCGGTGGACCTGCCCGATCGACGCCGCGGCCGCCGGCTTGTCCTCGAACTCCAGGAACAGCTCCCGCCAGTCCTCGCCGAGCCGCTCCTCGAGAACGGAGTGCACGGTGCGGGTCGGCATCGGGGGCGCCGCCTCCTGGAGCTTCGTCAGCGCCGCCCGATACGGCCCGGCGACCTCCTCCGGCAGCGCGGACTCGAAGACGGACAGCGCCTGCCCGAACTTCATGGCGCCGCCCTTCAGCTCGCCGAGGACCTTGAAGAGCTGCTCCGCCGTGCGCTGCTGCAGCTCGCGCCCCACGATCTCCGCCGACTTGCCCCCGATCCGCTTGCCGAGCCCCCAGGTCGCGCGCCCCGCGAAGCCGAGTGGCAGCGCGGCCAGTTTGGCAGTACGGGTGACTGCCTTCCGGGGAAGATCAGACATGCGCCCCTCCAAGTCCCAGACAGCCGCGCCTTGTCAGGCGGTTACCCCGCCATTGTTGCGTGCGGCTTCGTGTCAGCGGTGGGCCGATCCCCCTTAACGGACACACCGGCCCCACAAGAGCATGATGGATGCGGCCAAATCGGGCTCGAGTGCCACTCGAATCCTGGGACGGAGGCCGTCCACCGCACCCCCGCACCGGCCGACGAACCGCTGTCCAGGAAGGCGAGGGCGTGCCCCGCCGCCAGCCCGGCGACCGAGGTCGACAGGGCCAGGTCGCACGCCGGCACCTGTCGCGCGGGCCCGGAGCGCCACTGGGCCAGCATCCGGGGCCAGGTGGGATCGCGGTCCGCGCGCTGCCGGAACAGACACTCGGCACACGCGGTCGTCCCCGGCAGGACCAGGGGGCCCACCACGCCCGTCCCCTCGATCACTCCCGCGTAGAGATGGGGGGTGCCGGAGGCGAGCAGTTCCTCGGCGGCGGCGGGCGCGGGAGCGTATGCGTCCAGGCCGTCCCTCGGGGCGATGATCACCAGGGACAGGCCCCCCGCCCCCTCGGGCTCGGTGGACCGCCGGGGTGGTCGGCCGGGTGCCGACCGACGCACGATCCGGCGCGCGGTCGTGTCCCTGCGCTCCCCGACGGACTCGGCGGGCAGGCCGCCCGGCGCGACGTCCCACGGCTGCACATGCCCGCCGTCCAGCACATCGACCCGGCCGACGCCCGCGCCCGCAAGCACGGAGGCCACCACGGCGCCGACCCGCCCGGCGCCCCGCACCTGGACCCGCATGGCACGCCGCGCCGCGGCCTTGGCCATCGCGTCACCCGGCTCGGGGGAGAGGAGCGACAACGAGGCCAGATCGGCCCGCAGCCGGTCCATGACCTCGCCCCGCTCACGCAGCGCGTCCGCCGCGGGGCCGCCGCCCGTCGAGTCGTCGAGAAGGCCGGCCCGCGAGAGCTCGCCCAGGAGTCTGTCCACATGCCCGTCCGGCAGCCCCATCCGCCGGGCCTCCTCGCGCAGGAGCGGCACCCCGCGAGTGCCGTCCAGAAGAGTCAGAAAGCTGCTCGTCGCCGTGTCCATCGGGCCGAGTACCAGGGCGTGCGCGGGCGCCACCCCGAACTGCACGGTGCTCAGGTCCCGCCAGCCGCGCCGCAGGGCGGGCTTCAGGATCGGGTGCATGGCCGTCGCCGCTGCTGCTGCCGCTGCCGTTGTGCCCGTCACGGTCGTCGTCGCTGTCGTCATGGTCGTCCCCCGTCGGCCGGTCGTCGCGGTCCCGTCCGCCGCGCCGATCGAATGCCAGAATGCCCGCCTCACCGGATGCCCGCGTCGCGTTGTCCACAGGCGGTGGGTGTTAGTCGTACTAATCAGTCGTACTAATCAAACGCACAGGGAGCGGAACAGCGCCGAACCGTCCCGGAGGCGGGACTTCCCCCATGCCCAGCGGGTAACGTCGGGGCGTGCCCGCCGACCCGTCCCCTCGCGTCGCTGGGGAGACCTCAGCGCGTCGCGCCGGAGCTCCACAGCGCAGCACGACCAGCCCGTCACCGTCCGGTGCGGTGGCCAGCGCGGTCGAGGTCAGACGGAGCGCCCGCCGCCGCAGAACGGTCTCCGCGTACCGGGAGGGCGACCGCACCGTCGTCCTCATCCCGGCCCGGATGTCCGAGGCGGAAGAGCAGCGCTGGGTCAACGTGATGCTCGACAAGCTCGCCGCCCAGGAGAGCAAGCGGCTGCTCGGCGACGCGGAGCTCGCCGAGCGCGCAGGACGGCTGTCCGAGCAGTACTTCGGCGGCCGCGCCAGGCCGGCCTCCGTTCGCTGGGTCACGAACCAGAACACGCGCTGGGGCTCCTGCACCCCGGCCGAGGGCAGCATCCGCCTTTCGCACCGGCTGCAGGGCATGCCCGAATACGTCGTGGACTACGTGCTCGTCCACGAGCTCGCCCACCTTCTCGTCCCCGGCCACGGACCCCGTTTCTGGCGGCTCCTGGAGGCCTATCCCCGCACCGAGCGGGCGCGAGGCTACCTCGAAGGGGTGGTCGCGGCCGGTCGGCTGCCCCACCTTCCCGCCGCCCGCGAGGAGTGAACGTCCGCCGGATCTCGCGGTTGTGTAGCGGGTCTGTACCGGCTTCGCCCGCTGTCGGACTTTGCGGTTAGCCTGACGCGACGCATTCACATTCGGGATGGGGGACGGTCGTTACGTATGGCCAGGGAATTCCAACGCGGCCACAAGGCCAAGGTCAGTGACCTCACCGCGGGAACCGATCTGTACGTCGGCGTGCAGATCTCCGCACCGGGGCTGACGTTCGACATCAGCTGCTTCGGCCTCGACGCGAGCGAGCGGCTCTCGGACGACCGTTACTTCATCTTCTTCAACCAGCCGAAGTCCCCCGAGGAGTCGATCCAGCTCCTGGGCGCCCAGGCGGGCGACACCGAGTCCTTCCGGGTCACGCTCGACCGCATCCCGCAGCAGATCCAGCGGCTGTCGTTCACGGCGACGATCGACGGCGCCGGGCAGATGTCGCAGGTCGCCTCCGGGTACATCCGCATCGTCGCGGGCGGCGAGGAAGTGGCGCGCTACGCCTTCAACGGCGCGGAGTTCTCCACAGAGCGCGCCGTCATGCTGGGCGACTTCTACATGAAGGACGTCTGGCGCTTCGCCGCGATCGGCCAGGGCTTCGACGGCGGGCTCGACGCCCTCCTGAGGAACTTCGGCGGCGAGGTCGCCGAGGAGGAGCCCGCCGCCCCGCAGCCGCAGGCCGCCGCGCCCTCCTTCGCACCGCCCGCGCAGGCCGCGGCGCCGCCCGCGTTCGGCGCCCCGGCAGCCGCAGCGCCGCCGCAGGCACCCGCGCCCGCTCCCATCCCGGCGCCCGCGCCCGCCCCCGCTCCCGTGCAGAACTTCGCGCCGCCGCAGGGCGCCACCCCGCCCCCGGCTCCCGCTCCCGTGAACCCTCCGGTGCACGCCGCGCAGACCGTCGTGGCCCCCATGCACCAGCCGCCGGGCGGAGCCGTGCCGCCGCCGTCGGCCCCCTCGCCGTACGGCCAGCCGGGCCAGCAGCCCCCGCAGTTCGCCCAGGCCCCGGGCCAGACCGCACCCCCGCCACCCGGATACGGCCAGCAGCCCGCCGCCCCCATGCCCCCGCCCGGCTACGGCCAGCAGCCCCCCAGCGGCCAGTTCCCCGGACAGGCCGCCGCCCCGCAGGGTGCGGCACCCCAGGGCGCCGGTGTGGCCGCGGCCCTCCAGAAGTACCGCGAAGCCCCCACCGGCCAGCGCTGGACGCAGCAGAACGAGAAGCTCATACGCGTCGACCTCGGCGTCGCCGACCAGCCGATCCTCGCCCGTCAGGGCAGCATGGTGCTCTACCAGGGCAAGGTCGAGTTCAGCTACAAGGGCGCGGGCTTCGCCGGACGCATCGTGGGCAACTCCACCGGCCAGGAGATGCAGCTGATGCGCTGCTCCGGCCGGGGGCAGGTCTTCCTCGCCGAGGAAGGCACCCACCTGCACCCCATCGAGCTCCAGGGCGACGCGATCTGCGTCTCGGCGGAGAACGTCCTCGCCTTCGACGAGACCCTCCAGCACGAAGTGCGCAGGATCGAGGGCCACGGCATCCCCGGCGGCGCTCTGTTCGTCATGCAGTTCCAGGGCACCGGCACCGTCATCCTGAAGACCCACGGCGTGCCCGTCGTCCTGCCCGTCACGCCGACGACCTTCGCCGACTGCCACGCCGTCGTCGCCTGGTCGGCCGCCGCTCAGGCGATCGTTTCCAGCCAGGTCCGGATGCGC
Source organism: Streptomyces sp. NPDC039480 (assembly GCF_055597165.1). Lineage (NCBI taxonomy): Bacteria > Bacillati > Actinomycetota > Actinomycetes > Kitasatosporales > Streptomycetaceae > Streptomyces > Streptomyces sp. NPDC039480. The sequence continues at coordinate 732,909 of NZ_JBVITX010000002.1, forward strand.
AGCAACGCGTACGCGGGATCCACGGGCGAGAGCGTGAACCTCCAGTTCCGTGGCGCGCCCGGCAATTTCATCGTCGTCCAGCCGTACGAGGTCTGAGGGAGCCCGTCATGAATCAGCAGCTCGCGGGCTTTGCTCCCGCACCCGTCGCCGCCCGCATGGAGAACCACGGCCACCACATGGTCAAGGTCGCCATGCAGACCGGCAACGACCTCTTCGCGCGCGTGGGCTCGATGGTCGCCTACGAAGGGTTCGTGCAGTACGAGCCGAATCCGCCCGCCGTCCGGCAGGTCGCGCGCGAGTGGATGACCGGCGAGGGCGCGCCCTTGATGAAGTGCTCCGGAGACGGCCTCCTCTACCTCGCCGACTACGGAGCGGACGTCGTCGTCATCAACCTGGCGGGCGACTCCCTCTCGGTGAACGGCACCAACCTCCTCGCCTTCGACGCGTCCCTCCAGTGGGGCGTCGAGCGGGTCAAGGGCATGGCCAAGTTCGCCGGGCAGGGCCTGTGGAACATCAAGATCTCCGGCCAGGGCTGGGTGGCGCTGACGTCCCGGGGCACCCCGATCGTCGTCGACTGCGGCCGTGGCGACGACGAGACGTACGTCGACCCGGACGCCCTGATCGCCTGGTCCCCGAACCTCAAGGTGAAGGGCAAGCGCAGCTTCAAGGCCGGCTCCCTCATCGGGCGCGGCAGCGGCGAGGCCTATCAGATGGGCTTCTCCGGAGAGGGCATCGTCGTCGTACAGCCCAGCGAGGACAGCACCGACCGTCTCCGAGCACGGGGCTGAGGGGGAGCAGGACACCATGCAGAGCCCACTTTTCGCGCACGCCGAGCAGCAGACCCAGGAGCGCTACTCCGTCCAGAACCCACAGCTGTTGCGGGTCGCCCTGGAAGGCCACGACGACGTCCTGGCCCGCAAGGGCGCGATGGTCGCCTACCAGGGGCTGATCGAGTTCGACGCCGAGTACCAGAGCCAGGGCAACCAGCGGGCCCGCGCGCACACCGGCGAGGGCCTGGACCTGATGCGCTGCCACGGTCAGGGCACGATCTACTTCGCCAACCTCGCCCAGTACATCCATGTGGTGGATGTCGACCAGGACGGCCTGACCGTGGACAGCAGCTATGTCCTCGCGATGGACTCGTCGCTGACCCACCAGGTCATCGCCGTCGACAGCCAGTACGGCATCTCCGGCTCCGGCAAGTACCAGCTCAACATCAGCGGGCGCGGCAAGGTCGCCCTGATGACGTCGGGCCAGCCCCTGATGCTGCAGGTCACGCCCGACCGGTACGTCAACGCGGACGCCGACGCGATCGTCGCCTGGTCCAACGGCCTGCGCGTCCAGATGCAGGCCCAGACCCACTCCTCGGGCGTCTGGCGCCGTCGCGGCAACACCGGCGAGGGCTGGGAGCTCAGCTTCATGGGCCAGGGCTACGCGCTCGTCCAGCCGAGCGAGATGCTGCCGCCCCAGAACGCGGACATCGGGCGGGGCGCCCAGGCGCAGTTCGGGATGGGCCAGCAAGGGACCCGGGGGCAGAACCAGGGCAACGTCTGGAGCTGAGCGCTCCGCTTCGGTGAAGCAGCGGACAGGGCGCGGGGAGCACGTGCGGGCCGTATGTGGCTGGTCGCGCAGTTCCCCGCGCCCCCTATAGGGGGCGCCCCGCTAGAGGCGCGCCCTCGTCGCTTCCACCAGGCGTACGACCGACTCGTCGGCGACATTCGCCACCTCGTCGTACGCGAACCAGCGCAGGTCCAGTGATTCGTCGCTGATCGCCTCGACCGCGTCGGACGGGGCGAGCGCGGCGTACTGCACGTCGAGGTGCTGGGTGCACGGGCCCGGGATCGGGTGGCGGTCCAGGCGGACCGGGCCGCCCGCCAGCAGCGTCAGGCCCGGCACGCCGGACTCCTCCGTCGCCTCGCGCAGCGCCGCCGCGGCCAGCGTCGGATCGCCCGGCTCGCAGTGACCGCCCATCTGGAGCCACATCCGCAGCTTCTTGTGCAGGGTGAGCAGCACGCGCCCGCGTGAGGGGTCGATGACCAGGGCGCTGGCCGTCACGTGCCCGTCCGTGCAGGCCTTCCACATACCGTCCGCGGGGTGCGCGGACAGGTGGTCCAGGTAGTACTGGCGCAGCTCGGGCTGGTCCTCGTAGCCCTTCAGTACGAGGACCGTGTCGTCGTACAGGCTCACTTGCCGTCGTCGTCCTTGGTGTCGTCGCCCTCGTCCTTCGTGAGGTCGGGCTTCGCGGAGCCGCCGCCCGCCGCCTCGCCGAGCATCTTGTCCAGCTCGGAGAAGTCCAGCTGCTCGCGGTGCACGAAGCCGTCAGGGTCGTCCAGGTCGGAGGCCGTCGGCAGCATGTCCGGGTGCTCCCACAGGCCGTCGCGGCCGTCGACACCGCGCGCGTCCGTGAGCGAGGCCCACAGGCGCGAGGCGTCCCGCAGCCGGCGCGGGCGCAGTTCGAGGCCGATCAGCGTGGCGAACGTCTGCTCCGCGGGGCCGCCCGTCGCACGGCGGCGGCGCAGCGTCTCCCGGAGGGCGTCGGCGGACGACAGGCGGGGCTTCGCGGCGGCGTGGACCACCGCGTCCACCCAGCCCTCCACGAGCGCCAGAGCCGTCTCCAGGCGGGCCAGAGCGGCCTTCTGGGCCGGGGTGTCCTCCGGCTGGAACATGCCCTGCTGGAGAGCCTCCTGCAGCTGCTCCGGATTCTGCGGGTCGAGCTGGCCGACCACGTCCTCCAGCTTGGCCGTGTCGACCTTGATCCCGCGGGCGTAACCCTCGACGGCGCCGAACAGGTGCGAGCGCAGCCACGGGACGTGGGCGAAGAGCCGCTGGTGGGCGGCCTCGCGGAGCGCCAGATAGAGCCGCACCTCGTTCTTGTCGATGCCCAGGTCCTTGCCGAAGGCCTCGATGTTCACCGGGAGGAGCGCGGCCTTGCCGGCCGGGCCGAGCGGGAGGCCGATGTCGGTGGAGCCGACGACCTCGCCCGCGAGCACGCCGACGGCCTGGCCGATCTGCTGGCCGAACATGGCGCCGCCCATGGAGCGCATCATGCCGATCAGCGGGCCCGCCATGGCCTGCATCTCCTCGGGCAGCACGTCGCCCATGGCCAGGCCGACGCGCTCGGCGACGGGGTCGACGAGCTCCTTCCACACCGGCAGGGTCGCCTCGACCCACTCGGCGCGGCTCCACGCGACGGCCGAGCCCGACCCGGACGGCAGCGACGTCGCGTCGTCCAGCCACAGGTCGGCCAGGCGCACTGCCTCCTCGACGGCGGAGCGCTCGGCGGGGCCGACGCTGGCGTCCTTGGTGCCGTCCGCCGTGCCCTGGGACACGGTCTGGCGGGCGATGTCCTTGGCCATGTCCCAGTTCACCGGGCCGCCCTCGTACGAGAGCATCTGGCCGAGCTGCTGGAACGCGGCGCCCAGGTCGTTCGGATTCATGGAACCGAACATCGCGGCGAACGGGTTGTCACCGCCGCCGGCTCCGGGGAACCCCCCGAAACCGAACGGGTTCGCGGGGCCACCGGCGCCCTGCCCGCCCTGGCCCCCGCTCTGTCCCTCTCCAGGGGATCCCTTCTTCTTGCCCTCGTCGCCGTCTTCCGGCTCCTCCGGCGGAAGGCCGAATCCGAATGGGGTGTCACTCACGGGATTCCTCGGCTCGTCAGGCCGCCGGTATCGTTCCGGCGGCGGCTGCCCTACAACACCACCCAGCGTAGACACCGTGACGGGTTCGGGCCTCGGTGCTTCGCCGACTCTTGGCCTGCGGCAGGATGGATGCCACCTGGTACGTACGCGTCATACGCGTACGTACTGAAGACAACCGCTGGAGACGCCCGGTGAGTTCCCCAGATCCACAGGTTCGCGCAGCGCGAAACCCCTCAACCTCGGCGCCCGTCCGAGGGCCGGTGGTCGCCGTGACCGGCGCCGCCTCCGGAGTGGGCGCGCTCCTGACCGAGCGCCTCGCCGCATCGGAGGCGATCAAGCAGGTCATCGCCATCGACGAGCGCCGGGGCGACTGCACGCAGGCGCAGTGGCACATCCTGGACGTGCGGGATCCGGCCATCGCGGAGAAGCTGCGCGGCGCGGACGTCGTGGTGCACCTGGCGCTCGATCTCGACCTGGAGACCGACGCCGCGGCCCGCACCGCGTACAACGTGCGCGGCACCCAGACCGTGCTGACCGCGGCCGCGGCGGCCGGTGTGCACCGTGTCGTGCTCTGTACGTCGGCGATGGTCTACGGAGCGCTGCCCGACAACGAACTGCCCCTCTCCGAAGACGCCGAATTGCGTGCCACCGCGGAGGCCACCGGTGTCGGTGACCTCCTGGAGGTCGAGCGGCTCGCCCGCCGGGCGCCCCGCGCGCACCCCGGCCTCAACGTCACCGTCGTGCGGCCCGCGACGCTGGTCGGCGGCACGGACACGGCCCTCACGCGCTATTTCGAGTCGCCCCGGCTCCTGGTCGTGGCGGGATCGCGCCCCGCCTGGCAGTTCTGCCACGTCGAGGACCTGTGCAGCGCTCTGGAGTACGCCGTCCTGGAGAAGGTCGACGGCGAGCTGGCCGTCGGCTGCGACGGCTGGCTGGAGCAGGAGGAGGTCGAGGAGCTCAGCGGGATCCGGCGCATGGAGCTGCCGTCGACGGTCGCGCTCGGCGCCGCCGCACGGCTGCACCGCATCGGCCTCACACCGTCGCCGGCCGGTGACCTCGCGTACACGATGTACCCGTGGGTGGTCAGCGTCAGCGGCCTGCACGACGCCGGGTGGCGGCCCCAGTGGACGAACGAGGAAGTTCTCGCGGAGCTGCTCGAAGAGGTCGCCGGGCGGCGCACCGTGGCAGGCCGGCGGCTCGGGCGCAAGGACGCCACGGCCGCGGGTGCGGCGGGTGCGACGGTCGCGCTGCTGGGCGCCGCGGCGGTGGTGCGCAGGGCGCGGAAGGCGCGGCGGAGGATCTGAGGCCCGTCGGGGCGCCGTCCGCCGTCCGTGGGCAGCTCCTGTGGGGAAGCGCCGAGCGGGCAGCCTCTGTAGGGCCCTGTAGGGCCCTGTAGGGAACTCCAAGGCGACACGCGTGCGTGCCGGGCGAAAGGTCTATTCCGTGATGCCCGTGCCGTGCGGCACCATGGCCGCATGGCACGCACCACGATGGACCACCCCGGCGAGCAGGCCGCGCAGGACCCGATCCGCCTGCTCGCGATCCGTGACACCCCGCTCTCTCTGGACGAGGTCTTCCGGGCCGTCGGCGACGACGCGGCGGGCGGCACGGCGCTCTTCGTGGGGACCGTGCGCAACCACGACGGCGGCGCGGACGTCGACGAGCTGGGGTACTCGACCCACCCCACCGCCGAGGCCGAGATGCGCCGGGTGGCCGAGAAGGTCGTCGCCGAGTTCCCGGTGCGCGCCCTTGCCGCGGTGCACCGCGTCGGGGACCTCGCCGTCGGCGACCTCGCGGTGGTCGTGGCCGTCTCCTGCCCGCACCGCGCCGAAGCCTTCGACGCCTGCCGCCGGCTGATCGACGACCTCAAGCACGAGGTGCCGATCTGGAAGCACCAGCGTTTCTCGGACGGCAAGGAAGAGTGGGTCGGCGCGTGTTGAGTCGCCCGGCCCCGGTGGCTCCGACCGCGTGACGGGCGCTCCGGTTGCGTAACCCGACCCCTGCCGTGAGCGTTGACCCTGCGGATGGTTAATCTGCTGATCAGTCAGTTGCGGTGGCTCACAGGCTCGGGAGGTCGGTATGGCATCACTTGCCTGGTTGCTCATTCCGCTCCTGGCGGCCGTCGGAGCGGGTCTGTGGGGCAGCTGGGCGGCCCGCAACCGCAAGTCCGGCCGCACGGGTGACGCCCACGAGCTCAACGGCTACGCGGCCTTCCGTGAGGCCATGGAGAAGTCCCGCACCGGGAGCTGAAAGCGCCCCGTACGGACCGGCCCCGGGGGTGTCCTCACAGGCAGGTCCCGTACTGTCGTTCCATGCCACGCCGCACTGCGACGATGCTCGCCTCCACCTTGATGCTGATCGCGCTGCTCTGCGCCGGAGTACTCATCAAAGTGCCGTACTCGGAGATGTCCCCCGGGCCCACGGTGAACACCCTCGGCGACCACGACGGCGAGCCAGTGCTGCAGATCTCCGGACGCAAGACCTATCCCACGACCGGCAACCTGAACATGACGACGGTCAGGGTCACCAGCGCCGACTACGACATGAACCTCGCGGAGGCCGTGTACGGCTGGCTGGCACACGACAACATCGTGGTGCCGCACGACACGCTCTACCCGAACGGCAAGACCGAGCAGCAGTCCACCCAGGAGAACGCCGAGGAGTTCAGCCAGTCCCAGGAGAGCGCCAAGGTCGCGGCGCTCAGGCAGCTGGACATCCCGGTGAAGTCCCAGGTGATCGTCTCCACCGTCTTCAAGGGCGACCCGGCGGAGGGCAAGCTGCACGCGGGCGACGTCATCCGCAAGGTGGACGGCAAGCCCGTCAAGGAGATGACGGACGTCGCGAAGCTCGTCACCGCTCACAAGCCGGGCGAGACGGTCAGCTTCACCGTCGTCCCGGTCAAGGTCGCGGCCGCCGCCGAGAAGGCGGGCAAGGCGCCGACCGAGACCGAGGAAATCAAGATCAAGACGAAGGGCGCTGAGGACGACGCGGACCGCGCGGTCGTCGGCATCAAGGCGGGCACCGACCACACCTTCCCGTTCACGATCGACATCAAGCTGGCCGACGTGGGCGGACCGAGCGCCGGACTGATGTTCGCCCTCGGCATCGTCGACAAGCTGACTCCGGACGACCTCACCGGCGGCAAGTTCGTGGCCGGCACCGGCACCATCGAGGCCGACGGCAAGGTGGGCCCGATCGGCGGCATCGAGATGAAGACCGTCGGCGCGCGTGACAAGGGCGCCGAGTACTTCCTCACGCCGAAGGGCAACTGCGCGGCCGCCGCCGAGGACGTCCCCGACGGCCTCACGCTCGTCAAGGTGGACACCATCGCCGACGCCGTGAAGTCCCTGGAGAAGATCCGCAAGGGAAAGACCGCCGACCTGCCGAAGTGCACCACCGGCTGACCGGTCCGACCGGGCCCTGACACAGCTGTACGCGGGTGGGGGCGCCCCACCCGCGTACAGAACGGAATATGACCTACCGCTACGCGAACGTCGCCGCGAGCGCCTCCGCAAGGCCGGGCACCAGATCCGAACCGGTGAGGACCTCGGTCGGCGAGTCCTTCTCGCGCAGCCGCAGCGCGGACTCGCGCGCACCGTCACGGAGCACCGCGACCGTCATCCGGACCTCCTGGCGGTCCGGGTGCTCGGCCACCCACTTCGCGAGCTGCGCCTCACCGAGACCGTCCGGGACGGACGCCTCGGCGGACGGCGGCAGCATCAGGCGCTCCACGGTGAGAGCGCAGCCCGCCACCGCGTCCGGCCAGGCGATGGTGCCGAGGAATTCGTCCAGCGGCTTGTCCGCGGGGATCTCCTCCTGCTCGATGGGGGTCAGGCCGGCGTGCTCCACGCCGTCGTCGAGGCCGAGCTGGGAGGCGAGGCCGGGTTCTTGGGTACGCAGTCGCGCCGTGTCGACCAGCGCGAAGAGGCGGGCGGGCCGGTCCCAGCCGAGGCCGGATACGTACTCGTCGATCTCGAGTACCGCCCGGGTGAGGGGGCTCGCTGCCATGGGAGTGTTGGACATGGTCACAATCCTGCCTCGTTAGTCCCGAGAAACGGGAACCGAGTAAAGCGTAGGTAAGTTGCATAGGTGTGGCTCCACGATCTCCGGGGCCTGACGGACCAACAGCGAATCAACAGCGAACTTCGAGGTGCGCACCTTGGCTTTCCAGATGCCGGACCGCGGCGGAGGCCCGACGGGGCCACGGATCAGAGTGGGCCGACCCTCCCGGCGTGTCCGGACCCTGCTCATGACACTGGGGGTGCTGGCCGTACTGGCCATGGCCTTCGTCATGTTCTCGGGGTTCTGGACGGACTGGTTGTGGTACCGCTCGGTCAACTACTCATCGGTCTTCACGACGACCCTGTGGACCAAGATCGGCCTGTTCTTCGTCTTCGGCCTCCTCATGGCGGCCGCAGTCGGCGTGAACATCTGGCTGGCGCACCGGCTGCGCCCGCCGCTGAGTGCCATGTCGATGGAGCAGCAGAGCCTCGACCGGTACCGCATGGGCATCGCCCCGTACAAGAAGTGGCTGCTCATCGGGGTCACCGCCCTGGTGGGTCTGATCGCGGGCGCGTCCGCCGCCGGTCAGTGGCGCACCTGGCTCCTGTGGGTCAACGGCGTGTCCTTCGGCCAGAAGGACCCGCAGTTCCACATGGACGTGTCGTTCTTCGCGTTCGACCTGCCCTGGTACCGCTTCCTGCTGGGCTTCGGCTTCGCGGCCACGGTGCTCTCCCTGGTCGCCGCCGCCCTGACGCACTACCTGTACGGCGGGCTGCGGATCACCAGCCCCGGCGCCCGCGCCACCGCCGCGGCCACCGGTCACCTCTCGGTGCTGCTCGGTGTCTTCGTGTCGCTCAAGGCCATCGCGTACTGGCTCGACCGGTACGGCCTCGCGGTGAAGTCCAGTGACTTCAAGGCGACGGACAACTGGACCGGCCTGAAGTACGTCGACGCGAACGCGTACCTGCCGGCGAAGACGATCCTGTTCTGCATCGCCGTCATCTGCGCCATCCTCTTCTTCGCCACGCTGTGGCGGCGCACCTGGCAGCTGCCGGTCATCGGCTTCGGCCTGATGGTGCTCTCGGCGATCCTCATCGGCGGGCTCTACCCCGCGATCGTCCAGAAGTTCCAGGTCCAGCCGAACGAGCAGGCCAAGGAAGCGCCGTACATCGAGAAGAACATCGAGGCCACCCGCCACGCCTACGGCATCAGCGGGGTGAAGCCCGAGGACTACAAGGGCGCGGGCAAGGTCGACGAGGATCCCAAGAAGAAGCGCGAGGACGCGGACACGGCGGCCAACTACCGGCTGAACGACCCGAACATCGTCTCGCCGACCTTCCAGCAGCTGGAGCAGGAGCGCAGCTACTACCAGTTCCCGAAGACGCTGGACGTGGACCGCTACAACGGCCAGGACACCATCATCGGCCTCCGCGAGCTGAACGTGAACAAGCTCGACAAGCGGAACTGGATCAACGACCACTTCGCCTACACCCACGGCTACGGAGTGGTCGCCGCCAAGGGCACGGAGACCAAGCCCGGCTCCAAGGGCGCCCCGGCGTTCACCGAGGCGGGCCTGCCCACCACCGGCAACCTCGGTGAGTACGAGCAGCGGATCTACTACGGCGAGAAGACGTCCCAGTACTCGATCGTGGGCGGGCCCCAGAAGGAGCTCGACTACGAAGAGGACGGCGGCGGTCAGAAGACGTACAGCTACAAGGGCGACAGCGGAGTCAACCTCTCCAACCCGATCAACCGCGCCGCGTACGCGGTGTCCTTCGGAGAGCCGCAGATCCTGTACTCCGGAGCCATCGGCGAGGGCTCGCGGATCCTCTACAACCGCACTCCGAAGGAGCGCGTGGAGGCCGTCGCCCCGTGGCTGACCATCGACGGCGACGTCTACCCGACGGTTGTGGACGGCCGTATCCAGTGGGTCGTCGACGCCTACACGACCAGCAACGGCTACCCGTACGCCTCGCGGACGACGCTCGGCGACACCACCGCCGACTCCCTGTCGCAGGCCGACAGCCAGCGCACGGTGATCGCCCAGCAGAACCAGGTCAACTACATCCGGAACTCGGTGAAGGCCACCGTCGACGCGTACACCGGCGACGTCAAGCTCTACACCTGGGACGACGAGGACCCGGTCCTGAAGACCTGGAAGAAGGCGTTCCCGGGCACCGTCAAGGACAAGAGCGAGATCCCGCCGAAGCTGATGGACCACCTGCGCTACCCGCAGGACATGTTCAAGGTCCAGCGCGAACTGCTCACGAAGTACCACGTCACGGACCCCGGCCAGTTCTACAACGCGAGTGACGCGTGGCAGGTCCCGAACGACCCGACGAAGAAGGACGACAGTGCGGTCCCGCCGTACTACCTGTCTCTGAAGTCGCCGGGCAAGACGCAGCAGCAGTTCTCCCTGACGACGACGTTCACCCCGAGTGAGCGGCCCAACCTACGGGCCTTCATGACGGTCGACGCCGATGCCAGAAGTGCGAACTACGGCAAGATGCAGCTGCTCAGAGTCCGGGGTGACGTCGACGGCCCCGAACAGGTGCAGAACAAGCTGAACTCCATGACGGAAGTCGGCAACTTCGTCCGTGACATGAAGGGCGCCGACTCCGACGTCCTCTACGGCAATCTGCTGACCGTGCCACTGGACGACGGCTTCCTGTACGTCGAGCCCGTCTACGTACAGGGACGCAAGTCGGCGTATCCCCTTCTGAAGAAGGTCGCTGTGTCGTACGGCACGGAGACCGCCTTCGCGGACACCCTCAGCGAGGGCCTCAACCAGGTCTTCAGTACTGAAGGGACCACCAAGCCGCCGGCCGACGATCCTGGCGAGGACGAGCCGACCAAGCCGCCGAAGACGAACGACCCGACGGTCCAGGACGCGCTCGACGACGCCCAGAGGGCCTTCGAGGACGGCGAGGCGGCCATGAAGGAGAACGACTGGAAGGCGTACGGCGAGGCGCAGGAGCGGCTCCAGGAGGCTCTGGAGCGGGCCGAGGAGGCCTCGGCGAAGGCCAAGGAGAAGGACGACAAGGCCGCCGACAAGAACGCCGACAAGGACGCTGACCAGGCCGCCGACAAGAACGCGGACAAGAACGCGGACAAGCCGGAGCCCGAGAAGACCGAGTAGTGGGTGGTCAAGCAGCCCTCCCGCGCCGTGGTACGGTTTCAACACAACGGCGCGGGGTGGAGCAGCTCGGTAGCTCGCTGGGCTCATAACCCAGAGGTCGCAGGTTCAAATCCTGTCCCCGCTACTGCAAGGTGAAGGCCCGGATCCTTACGGATCCGGGCCTTTGTCGTGTGTGCCGGGTGCCGGTGCCCGTCGTGTGCGGGTGGCCTATGCCAAGACATGCGAACGGTGCCCGGTAGGGGGAGAGTTGGGAGATCTGTGTTTGACTTATCTCTCTGTGGGCATGTCGACAAAACGCTGAAGTGACCTCACTGGCTGCGGTATACCAGGTGTACCCAGGTTGCAGGTGGTGCGACGATGGACGTTATGGGGGACAAGGCAACTCTGTTGGAGACAGGGCGGTTTGTGCAGCCGGCCGACCGGGAGGATCCCGGGGCGGCCGCCGAGGAGATGCGCCACCGGCTGGCCGCCGAGGCCGGCGACGTGGACGCGATGAGCGTTCTCGGAAGTCTTCTCCTGCGCCGCGGTGATCTCGACGGCGCCGAATCTCTGCTGCGCGCGGCGACCGCCGAGGGCGACCGCGCCGCCGCCAACAACCTCGGAGTCCTCCTCCACCAGCGTGGGTACGCGGACGAGGCGGCCGGCTGGTGGCGCGTCGCCGCCGTCGCGGGATCCGCCGCGGCCGCGCACGCGCTCGGCCGCCACCACCGCGAGCGCGGCGACGAGCCCGCCGCCGAGTACTGGCTGCGCCAGTCCGCCGAGCAGGGCCACACCCTCGGGGCGTACGCGCTCGCGGACCTCCTGGAGCACCGCGGTGACGTCGGCGCCGAGCGCTGGCTGCGGGTCGCCGCCGAGCGCGGCCACCGGGAGGCCGCGTACCGCCTGGCCCGCGCGCTCGACCGGCGGGCCGACACGGAGAGCACCGACCAGCCCGCGCGCGGGGGGCGCCCCGACGCCGCGCGCACGCCCGCCGACGAGGCCGAGCAGTGGTACCGCCAGGCGGCCGCCCGCGGTCACCGGCGCGCCGCGCTGCACCTCGGCTCCATCCTGGAGCGGCGCGGCGAGCTGAAGGAAGCGGGCCGCTGGTACCTCAACTCCGCCAAGGACGGCGAGGCCAGGGCGGCCTGCGCGCTGGGCTTCCTGCTGCGGGACGCGGGCGACGAGGAGAGCGCCGCCGTGTGGTGGCTCAAGGCCGCCCAGGACGGCGACGGGAACGCCGCGAACGCGCTGGGCGCGCTGCACGCCGAGCGCGGCGAGACGCAGACCGCCGAGCGCTGGTACCGCGCCGCCATGGACGCGGGCGATGTGAACGGCGCGTACAACCTCGGGCTGCTCTGCGCCGAGCAGGGCCGCACCGCGCACGCCGACCAGTGGTACCGCCGCGCCGCGTACGCGGGACACCGCGAGGCGGCCAACGCGCTCGCCGTGCTGCTGCTCCAGGGCGGCGACGCGGCCGGGGCCGAGCCGTGGTTCTCCAAGGCCGCGGAGGCGGGCAGCGTGGACGCCGCGTTCAACCTCGGGATCCTGTACGCGAGCCGGGACGACGAGGCCGCCGCCCTGCGGTGGTACGAGCGCGCGGCCGCCGCCGGGCACACCGACGCCGCGCTCCAGGTCGGCACCGCGCGGCTGCGCGAGGGCGACGACCAAGAGGCCGAGCGGCACCTGCGGTGCGCGGCGGGAGGCGGCAGCGCCGAGGCGGCGTACCGGCTCGGGATGCTGCTCGACGCGCGCCGTCCCCCCGCGGGGCCGCCGGCGCTCGGCGAGCCCGCCGCGGAGAAGACCGAGTGCGAGGAGTGGTACGAGCGGGCCGCCCAGCAGGGCCACCGGCGCGCCCAGGTCCGGGTGGGCATGCTCGCCTCGGGCCGGGGAGACGTCGTCGAGGCCGCCAAGTGGTACCGCAAGGCCGCGGAGGCCGGCAGCCGGAACGGCGCGTTCAACCTCGGGCTGCTGCTCGCCCGCGAGGGCAGCGAGCCGGAGGCCGCCCTGTGGTGGACCCGGGCCGCCGACGCGGGCCACGGCCGCGCGGCACTCCGCCTCGCCCTCCTCTACGCCCGGCGCGGGCAGCTGGCGCAGGGGCAGCGCTGGGCCACGAGAGCCGTCGACCTCGGCCCCGCGGAGGTCTCGGAGCGGGCGGGCCGCCTGCGTGAGGCGCTGCGCCAGGAGCTCTCCGCGTAGGTCCCGCCCCGGGCGGGTCGGAGCATGGCAGAACAGATTTGCGCTGGTCGTAGCGTTGACGTACTGTTGTGTTTACCGACGCGGGGTGGAGCAGCTCGGTAGCTCGCTGGGCTCATAACCCAGAGGTCGCAGGTTCAAATCCTGTCCCCGCTACTGACGGTCGAGGGCCGGAAGCCGATTGGCTTCCGGCCCTCGATTCATTTGTGGCCCACCGCCTCCTCGTCACTTGTGGCCCACCGCCTCCTCGTACAGCGTGCGGTCCACCACCTTCTCCTCCGGCACCTTGGCGCCCTCCGAGACGCCCGCCGCGCGGTACGCGTCCTGCAGGCGGTCCGTCGTGCCCGCGCGGATCTCCCAGTCCATGCGGAGGGACGGCGTGGCGAGCAGCACCTCCTCGTCCGTCTCCAGGAGCTGTGCGAGCTTCGCCGCGAAGGCCTTGTCGGTCTTGTAGTCACCCGCGAAGTACGTGTTCACCGTGCGGATGTACGCGCGAAGCAGCGCGACGCCCGCGTCCGGGTCCTCCTTGAGGAGGTTCGGGCCGAAGAGGAGGCCGCCCAGCGGTTCACCTTGGGGCTGGCCGCCCAGGAACGCGTACCTCTTGTCGCCGTCGACCTTGCGCCAGACCGGGTCGAGCAGCCAGGCCGAGTCGGTGCCGCCGTTCTGGAGGGCGGTGAGGATGTCGGCCGAGCCCAACTGCTGGAACCGGATCTTGTCGAGGCCGCCGCCGTGCTTCTTCAGGGCCTTGTTCATGGGGTACGCGATGACGGACCCCTTGCCGATCATCGTGCCGAGCTTCCGGCCCGCCATGGGGACATGGGCCGCGGTCTCGTCCTTCTTGAGGCGTACCCACAGGCCGCTCTTCGAGCGGGGGTCGGGGGAGAAGTTGCCGGCCGTCCACTTGATGTCGAACCCGCTGGAGATGCCGTTCATCACGGCGGCTTCCGGGGCCGCCCACTGGGCGTCGACGTCGCCCTTGGCGAGGAGGGGGAGCGCGTCGGGAGTGGGCAGCACCTTCAGTTCGACGTTCAGGCCCTCCTTCTTGAACTCGCCCTTCTCCACGGCCATCTGGAGGGGGCCGACGTATTCGGCGCTCAGGGTGCCGGTCGCGATGGTCAGGCGGCGCTCCTCGGCGAGCGGCTCGGGCGCGGGCGTGTTCGGGGCGCAGCGGGCCGGCTCGCGGTCGGGGGAGAGGTCGGCGGGGTCGGTCCAGCTGCCCTTGCCGCAGCCGGACACGGGGGTGACCGTGCGGGGCCCGGTGGGCGCGGCGGTCTGCCGGCCGTCGTCGTTCTCCGCGCAGCCCGCGGCGGCGAGCAGCGAGCCCGCCACGAGCAGGGTGAGCGCGGTGGTGCGGATACTTGTCATGGCGGTGGTGCGGATGCGTGTCACGACTGGCTCCGTCCGCGGTCGCGCGGGGCCCAGGGAGCGAGCAGGCGGCCCGCGATCCGCACCAGCTCGGAGAAGACGACGCCGAGCAGGGCGACGCAGACGATGCCGACGAACATCACGTCGTTCTGGAAGAGGGCGCGCGAGTCGAAGATCAGGTGGCCGAGGCCGTCGGCCGCCGCGATCTGCTCCGATGCGACGATCACCAGGACGGCGACGCCCGCGGCGATCCGCGCGCCGACAAGGACGGCCGGCAGGGACGCGGGCAGCAGGACGTGGCGGAACATCTGCCAGGGCGAGGCGCCGAAGACCTGCCCCGCGTCGCGGTGTCCCGACGGGACGGCGAGGACCGCCGCCATCGTCGAGATCCAGACGAAGAAGAAGACCGTGGCGGCGACGAGTGCGATCTGCGGGCCCTCGCCGAGCCCGAACATGTTGAGGAAGACCGGCAGGAGCGCCAGCTTCGGGACGACGTACAGCGCGTCGAGTGTGGGCTCCAGCGCGGCCCGTACCACGGAGAGCGTGCCCATCAGGAGGCCCAGCGCGTACCCGGCGACCGTGCCGATCGCGTACCCGGCGAGCACGCGCTTCAGCGTGGCCCACACGTCCGGCCACAGCTGGCCGTCCGCGGCGCGGTGCCAGCCGTCCTCCAGGATGGTCTGCGGCGCCGGGTAGACGCGGTCGTCGATCCAGCCGCGGACGGCGGCCAGCTGCCAGAGCAGGATCAGGGCCGCGGGGACGCCCACGGCGAGTGACAGCTCCAGGGCGCGGCGGCGGCGATGGGTGCGGACGGGGTGCAGCTCCCGCGGACCGGGCTTCCGGACCAGCAGGTCCTCTTGAGAGGCGGGACCCTTGCCGGCGGTCGTGGTCGTGGTCCTGCTCGTGGTCCTGGTCATGCCGCGGCCGCCGTGCCGACCTCGGCCCGCAGCAGCTCCCACAGCTCGCCCTTCAGGGCGGTGAACTCGGGCGCGGTACGGATCTCGCCGCCGCGAGGGCGCGGGAACGGCGGGCGGCGCTCGGCGATGACGCGGCCGGGCCGGGCCGACATCACCAGGACGCGGTCCCCCAGGACGATCGCCTCTTCGAGGCTGTGCGTGACGAACAGCGTCGTGGTCCGAGTGGCCTGCGTGAGGGCGAGGAGCTCATCCTGCAGGAGGATGCGGAGCTGGGCGTCGAGGGCGGCGAAGGGCTCATCCATCAGGAGGATCTCGGGCTCCACTGCCAGCGCGCGGGCGATCGCCACACGCTGGCGCATGCCTCCGGAGAGGGCGGCGGGATAGGCGTCGGCGAAGTCGGCGAGGCCCATGCGGGTCAGCCAGTCGGTGACGCGCGCGTTCGCCTCGCGGCGGGGGACCTTCTGGATGTCCAGGCCGAAGCGGACGTTGGCCCGGACGGTCTTCCAGTCGTAGATGCCGTAGTCCTGGAAGATCATCGCGACGGGGTGGCGGGCTGCCGTGCGGATGCTCAGTTCGCCGGAGCCGGGGCGCAGGAGGCCGGCGGCGATGCGGAGGAGGGTCGACTTCCCGCAGCCCGAGGGGCCGACGAGGCAGGTGAACTCACCGGGGGCGATCTCCAGGTCGACGGGGCCCAGGGCGTGCACCGCCTTGGCGGCTCGGCCGAAGCTCCTGGTCACCGCGTGGGCGCGGAGTTTGGGGTGCGGATCTTCTTCCACGGCTTCTCCTCGCGGAGGGCAGGCGGATGTCGGGCGCCGCAGAGAATATGACGGGGCGTCAGATTCTGGAAGGGGGTCGGCACCGGTCGGGAGGCGCACGACGAAGGCGCACGACGAAGGCCCCCGGCACCGTGCGGTGCCGGGGGCCTTCGCAGTCGTACGAAAAGTCGTACGGAAAAGTGCTACGCCGCCGCGCAGCTCGGGCAGACGCCCCGGTACGTGACCTCCACGTCCTCGACCGTGAAGCCGAAGCGCTCCGAGTCGGGGAGGCTCGCCAGGGGGTTGCCCGTGGGGTGGACGTCGCGGATGGCGCCGCAGCGGGCGCAGACCAGGTGCTGGTGGGGCCGGTGCGCGTTCGGGTCGTACCGCTTGGCGCGGCGGTCGGTCGAGACCTCGAGGATCTCGCCGAGGCTCACGAGCTCGCCCAGGGTGTTGTACACGGTGGCGCGGGAGATCTCGGGCAGCTTGTCCGTGGCGCGGGCGTGCACCTCGTCGGCTGTGAGGTGGACATGGTCCCCGTCGAGGACCTCGGCCACGACGCGTCGCTGCGCCGTCATGCGCCAGCCGCGGCCGCGCAGTCGTTCCAACAGGTCACTCATGGGAGCCAGCCTAACAGGCGGGGGACCTCAGTCCCGAACGGGTGTGAATTTGGATTCTCGCTTGACTTAGACAAAGTCCATCGTAGGATCGAGTACGGCAAACGCCAAGGGACAGGGTCGACGGACAGGACTTGCAGGAATGACGCAGGAGGCGCACGTGACGCAGGGATCGCTCACCACGGAGGCCGGGGCGCCGGTCGCCGACAATCAGAACAGTGAGACCGCGGGCGTCGGCGGACCGGTTCTGGTCCAGGACCAGCTGCTTCTGGAGAAGCTCGCCCACTTCAACCGCGAGCGGATCCCGGAGCGGGTCGTGCACGCCCGCGGCTCGGGTGCGTACGGCACCTTCACGCTGACCCGGGACGTCTCGCAGTGGACGCGTGCGAAGTTCCTCTCCGAGGTCGGCAAGGAGACCGAGACGTTCCTGCGGTTCTCCACCGTGGCCGGCAACCTCGGCTCGGCCGACGCCGTGCGCGACCCGCGCGGCTGGGCGCTGAAGTTCTACACCGAAGAGGGCAACTACGACCTCGTCGGCAACAACACCCCGGTCTTTTTCATCAGGGACGCCATCAAGTTCCCCGACTTCATCCACACCCAGAAGCGCGACCCCTACACGGGCTCGCAGGAGGCGGACAACGTCTGGGACTTCTGGGGCCTCTCCCCGGAGAGCACCCACCAGGTGACCTGGCTCTTCGGCGACCGCGGCATCCCCGCTTCGTACCGCCACATGGACGGCTTCGGCTCGCACACGTTCCAGTGGAACAACGAAGCCGGTGAGGTCTTCTGGGTCAAGTACCACTTCAAGACCGACCAGGGGATCAAGAACCTCACCGCTCAGGAGGCCGAGGTCCTCGCGGGCAAGGACCCCGACTCGCACCAGCGCGACCTGCGCGAGGCCATCGAGCGCGGCGACTTCCCGTCCTGGTCCGTGCAGGTGCAGATCATGCCGGCGGCCGACGCGGCGAACTACCGCTTCAACCCGTTCGACCTCACGAAGGTGTGGCCGCACGCGGACTACCCGCCGATCGAGATCGGCAAGCTGGAGCTCAACCGCAACCCGGAGAACGTCTTCGCCGAGGTCGAGCAGGCCATCTTCAGCCCCGCGCACTTCGTGCCCGGCATCGGCCCGTCCCCCGACAAGATGCTCCAGGGCCGCCTCTTCGCGTACGGCGACGCCCACCGCTACCGCGTCGGCATCAACGCCGACCACCTGCCGGTGAACCGTCCGCACGCCACCGAGGCGCGCACCCACTCCCGCGACGGCTTCCTCTACGACGGCCGTCACAAGGGCGCGAAGAACTACGAGCCGAACAGCTTCGGCGGACCGTTCCAGACGGACCGGCCGCTGTGGCAGTCCGTCCCGGTCACGGGCGGCACCGGCAACCACGAGCCGGTCAGGCACGCCGAGGACAACGACTTCGTGCAGGCGGGCAACCTCTACCGGCTGATGTCCGAGGACGAGAAGGTCCGCCTGGTCGAGAATCTGGCGGGCTTCATCTCCAAGGTCTCGCGCGACGACATCGCCGAGCGCGCGATCGACAACTTCCGTCAGGCCGACGGTGACTTCGGCAAGCGGCTGGAGGCCGCGGTCCAGGCCCTGCGCGGCTGACCAGCACCACTTGCCGTGGGCAGTGCGGCGGGCCGGTTCCCTCATGGGGGCCGGCCCGCCGCCGCGTTCACCCCGCCATCGAGGCGGTGGCCGCCGCGCGCCGGCCCGGCGCCCAGCAGCGGATGATGTCGCGGACCGAGACGATCCCGGTCGGTTCGTTCCCGTCCATGACGATCAGGTGTCGGAAGCCGCCGTGCGACATGGCGTCCGCGGCGTCCTCCAGGGTCCACGAGGGGCAGGCGAAGACGATCTCGGTGGTCGTGTGGGTGCCGGCGACCTCCTGGTCCGGGTCCTGGCCGAGGCCCAGGGAGATGAGGATGTCCCGCTCGGTGAGGATGCCGAGGCCACAGGTGTCGGGGTCCAGGACGACGGCCGCGCCGACGCGGCGGGCCGCCATCAGGTGGGCGGCCTGACGGAGAGTGTGGGCGGGGCCGATGGTGAGGACCATCGAGCTCATGGCGTCGCGGACGAGCATGGGCGTGAGCCACCTCCTTGGTGAAACCGCGGTCTCCCGGTGGGCGAAGGATTGCCTCCGCCACCTGCTTGGAGAACGGATTCACAAGTTCACAAGTGGGGGGACTCTCAGAGTTGCAGCCACGCCGGGGGCGAGCAAGGGGGCGTGCGCGGTCAGTTCGACCAGGCCGGTCCGCGGCCGATTCGCCTCAGCCGGTCCGCGGTCGGTTCGACTCGGTCGTACGACTCAGTAGCGCTGGTTGAGATAGCCCAGCAGCTCGTCGTGGAGCAGGCCGTTCGACGCGGCGGCGTTGCCGCTGTGCGGGCCCGGCCTGCCGTCGAGGCCGGTGAAGCTGCCGCCCGCCTCGGTCACCACGATCGCGGTCGCCGCCATGTCCCAGAGCGAGAGCTCCGGCTCCGCGCAGAGGTCGACCGACCCCTCGGCGACCATCATGTACGGCCAGAAGTCGCCGTAGCCACGGGTGCGCCAGACCGAACGCGTCAGGTCCAGGAAGCCGTCGAGGCGGCCCTGCTCCTCCCATCCGGAGAGCGAGGAGTACGCCAGCGAGGCGTCCGAGAGCCGCGAGACCTTGGAGACGTGCAGCCGGGTCGCCGAGGTGAGGGAGCGGCCCGTGTACGCGCCGCCGCCCTTCGCCGCCCACCAGCGGCGGCCGAGCGCGGGCGCGGAGACCACGCCGACCACCGGCTGGTACCCGCCCTCGCCCGCTTCCATCAGGGAGATCAGGGTGGCCCACACCGGGACGCCGCGCACGTAGTTCTTGGTGCCGTCGATCGGGTCGATCACCCAGCGGCGCGGGCCCGTGCCCTCGACGCCGTACTCCTCGCCGAGGATCGCGTCGCGCGGCCTGGCCCGCTGGAGGTTGCCACGGATCAGCTCCTCGGCGGCCTTGTCGGCCTCGCTCACCGGCGTCATGTCCGGCTTGGTCTCGACCTTGAGGTCGAGGGCCTTGAACCGGGCCATGGTCGCGGCGTCGGCGGTGTCCGCGAGGACGTGGGCGAGACGCAGATCATCGTGGTAGTCGGGCATGGGTGAACAGTATCGATCTCGTTCGGCACGATCCACAGCGCCAGGTACGAGGCGCTTCACGGCGCTTGCGCCGGGGCTATTGACAGTGCTGCCGAGCCCGTCAACTCTGGCACGGGAGCCCCTATGGGCCTGTCCGGCCCTGGGCCCGGGGAGGCGACGATGCCCGCAGCACGGGAATCCTTACTGGACGCGGCGTACACGGCGCTCGCACGGCGGCCGTGGCCCGGCGTCCGCATGGTCGACGTCGCGGCCACCGCCGGGGTGTCCCGGCAGACCCTCTACAACGAATTCGGCAGCAAGGACGGCCTGGCCCGCGCCTTGCTGCGGCGCGAGACGGACGGCTATCTGCACGGTGTCGAGCGGGCCCTCGCCGAGGAGCGCGAACCCGCCGACCGGCTCGCCGCCGTGGCCGCGTGGACGGTCGGCGCCGCCAGAGGCAACGCGCTGGTGCGGGCCGCGCTCACCGGCTGCTGGAGCGAGCGGCTGCCCGCGCCGAGCCGGAACGCCGGTTCCACCTCGTCGGTGCCCGCGCAGCGCCGCGCGGACGCGGGGGTGCCCACCGCCGCGGAGCTGCTCACGCTGGTGCGGGACCGGGCGGTGCTCGCGCTCGGCGGCCGGGCCAGGAGCCGCGACCCCGAGCTGGCCCGCGCCTGCGAGAGCGCCGTCCGCCTCGCCCTGTCGTACGTCATAGCCCCGGCCGGGAACGACGACGACCCCGCGGAAGTGGTCCGCGGGGCCATAGGGCGCTGGGTGGCGCCCAGGTAGCTGCCGGGCTAGTGCGCGGAGCCGGACAGCTGGAGGCCGATCACGCCGATGATGACGAAGGAGATCGACACGATCTTGAGCGTGGAGACCAGGTCGTCGAGGAAGATCATGCCGTAGATGGCGGTGCCCGCGGCGCCGATGCCCGTCCAGACCGCGTAGGCCGGCCCCACGTCCAGCTTCTTCAGCGCCAGGGTCAGCAGCCCGAAGCTGCCCAGGGCGAAGCAGGCGAACGCGATCGTGGGCCAGAGCCGGGTGAAGCCGTGCGACAGCTTGAGACAGACCGCGAAGCCGGTCTCGAGAATCCCGGCGACGATGACCAGCAGCCACGCCATGTCCTTGCCTCCCGTACTCGTCCACGATGTGCGGCCGCTTCGTCCGCCCGGAATCCGGCTCGGTGCGATTATGCATTTACCTTCGCCCGCGCGGTGCAAACAACGGGGAGGTCAGTCGTCGTCGCGCCGTTCCCGTGTCGCGAGCAGCCTGCGCAGGGAGTAGAGGCGCTGCGGGTCCGCGTGCCCGGCGGCCACCCAGGCGTCCAGGGCGCAGTCCTTCTCGTCGTGGCTGCAGCCGCGCGGGCAGTCCACCGTCCCCGGCTCCAGGTCGGGAAAGGCGAGGATGACGCGGGACGGGTCGACGTGGTTGAGGCCGAACGACCGCACGCCCGGAGTGTCGATGACCCAGCCGCCCACGTCCGCGAGCGGCAGTGCCAGCGCGGACGTGGTGGTGTGCCTGCCGCGGCCCGTGACCGCGTTGACGTGCCCGGTCGTGCGCCGCCGCTCCTCCGGGACGAGCGCGTTGACGAGCGTCGTCTTGCCGACCCCGGAGTGCCCGACGAAGGCGGTCACCTTGCCGTCGAGCAGTTCGTGGACCCGCGCGAGCTCCGCGCCGTCGGTGAACTCCTCGCGGCTGGTGACGACATAGGGGATGTCGAGGGTGGCGTACGTCTCCAGGATCTTGTCGGCGGACGCCAGATCCGACTTGGTCAGGACGAGGATGGGCTCCAGACCGCCGTCGTACGCCGCCACGACGCACCGGTCGATCAGCCGCGGACGCGGCTCGGGGTCGGCGAGGGCCGTGACGATGGCGAGCTGGTCGGCGTTGGCGACGACCACGCGCTCGTACGGGTCGTCGTCGTCGGCGGTGCGCCGCAGGACGGAGGTGCGCTCCGCGATCCGTACGATCCGCGCGAGCGTGTCCTTCTTGCCTGACAGGTCCCCGACCACGGCGACCCTGTCGCCCACCACGGCGGCCTTGCGGCCCAGCTCGCGGGCCTTCATCGCCATCACGATCCGGTCGTCGACCAGGACGGTGAGACGCCCCCGGTCGACGGTGAGGACCATGCCCTCGGCCGCGTCCTCGTGCTTGGGCCTGATGTGGGTGCGGGGGCGGTTGCCCTTGCGGTTGGGGCGGACGCGGATGTCGTCCTCGTCGGGGTTCTTGCCGTAGCGGCGCATGTTCTCGTTCCGCCCGTCAGTTCCCGAGCATCCCGGTCCAGAGGTCGGGGAAGTCCGGGAGCGTCTTCGCCGTCGTCGCGACGTTCTCGATCTGTACGCCGTCCACCGCGAGGCCGATGATCGCGCCCGCGGTCGCCATGCGGTGGTCGTCGTAGGTGTGGAAGATGCCGCCGTGCAGCCGGCGCGGCCTGATGTGCAGGCCGTCGGCGGTCTCGGTGACGTCACCGCCCAGTTCGTTGATCTCCTTGGTGAGCGCGGCGAGCCGGTCCGTCTCGTGCAGACGGAGGTGGGCGACGCCGCGCAGGGTCGAGGGCGAGTCGGCGAGGGCCGCGACCGCCGCGATGCCGGGGGTGAGCTCGCCGACCTCGCTCAGGTCCACGTCGATGCCGTGGATCGAGCCGGAGCCGGTGAACACCAGGCCCTGCTCGGTCAGTTCGCAGGAGCCGCCCATCTGCGTGAAGATCTCGCGCAGCGCGTCGCCGGGCTGCGTGGTGCGGGCCGGCCAGTCGGGGACGGTGACCGTGCCGCCGGTGACCAGGGCCGCGGCCAGGAACGGCTGGGCGTTCGACAGGTCGGGCTCGATGGTCAGGTCGCGGCCGAGGAGGGCGCCGGGGGCGACCCGCCACACGTCCGGCTCGCCGCCCGCCTCGGGAGTGTCCACCTGGGCGCCGACGGCACGGAGCATGTCCACGGTCATCCGGATGTGCGGCATCGACGGCAGGGCACCGCCCACGTGCTGCACCTCGACGCCCTGGTTGAAGCGGGGGCCCGACAGCAGCAGGGCGCTGACGAACTGCGAGGACGACGAGGCGTCGATCTCGACCCGGCCGCCCTCCAGGGCACCGCCGCCGTGCACGGTCAGCGGCAGCGCGCCCGGGCTGCCCTGCGACGCGTCGTCGATGCGGGCGCCGAGTGCGCGCAGGGCGTCGATCACGCCGTGCAGGGGCCGCTCGTACGAACGGGGGTCGCCGTCGAACCTGATCGGTCCGTCGGCGAGGGTGGCGACCGGGGGCAGGAAGCGCATGACCGTGCCGGCGTTGCCCACGTCGACCGTGGCCGGGCCGTGCAGGCCCGAGGGGATCACACGCCAGGCCTCGCCGGAACCCTCCTTGCCGCCCGCGACCGACGAGCTCGACGACACCGTCTCCTCGATGCCGACGCCCATGGCCCGCAGCGCGCCCGCCATCAGCAGGGTGTCGCGGGAGCGCAGCGGACGGCGCAGCCAGCCCGGCTCGGCGGCCAGCGAGGCCAGGACCAACGCGCGGTTGGTGACCGACTTCGAACCGGGGACGTGGACCGTCGCGGTGACGGCTCCGCTTGCGTGCGGGGCGGGCCAGAGGGCGGTGTTCGCCGGGGTTTCGGTCATGCCCTCACTTTAGTGGCTGCCGGTGACCCTGCTCAGACGTCGAGGAGCCAGCGACCCCCGCCCATCAGGGAACAGAGCGAGACGGCGTGGAAGAGGAAGAGCCACAGCCCCGCCGGTACGTGCGTGAGCCGCGACAGCTGGTCCGCGTCCGAGTCGCCCGCGCCCCCGCGCCTGCGCTTGGCCTGCAGTTCGAAGGCGGGACGTACGCCTCCAAGGAGCAGGAACCACACCACCGCGTACGCGAACGCCGCTTGCACGTCGGTGTCGGCCAGCCACGACACGAGCAGGAACGTGCCGCCGGTGAGGACCACGGTCAGCGCGCCGTACGCGTTGCGGATCATCACCAGCATCACGACGAGCAGCGCGGTGGCGATCCACAGCAGCGCGGTGATGCGCCCGGAGGAGAGCAGCGCCGCGCCGCCGAGGCCGAGCAGCGGGGGAGCGGTGTAGCCCGCGGCCGCGGTGAGGATCATGCCGATGCCGGTGGGCCTGCCGCGCGAGACGGTCAGGCCCGAGGTGTCGGAGTGCAGCCGGATGCCGTCGAGGCGGCGCCCGGTGAGGAGGGCGACCAGGCCGTGGCCGCCCTCGTGCGCGATGGTGATGGCGTTGCGGGCGAGGCGCCATACGGCGTGCGGCACGACGACGGCGAGGGCGACGACACCGGTCGCGATCACCAGCCACTGCTCGGGCGCCGCCTGCGTGCCGAAGACGCGGTCCCAGAGGTCGGTCAGGCTTGCGTTGGCGGTGCTTTCCATTGCGGGGAGTGACTCCTATGGTCGTACGCGGTCTGGCAGTCTGGCACGTATGTGCGGACGGTTTGCATCCAGTCGTAGGCCCGAGGATCTCGCGGCGACCTTTGAGATCGAGAAGTGGGAGGAGCCCCAGGAGGAGTTCGCCCCCGATTTCAACGTGGCCCCCACCAAAGAGGTCTACGCCGTCCTGGACCGTCCTCTGAAAGACGCCGAGGACCCGCGTCCGGTTCGCCAGCTGCGCACGCTCAAGTGGGGGCTCGTCCCCTCCTGGTCCAAGACGCCCGAGGGCGGCGCCCGGATGATCAACGCGCGCGCGGAGACCGTCCACGAGAAGCCGTCCTACCGCCGGGCCTTCACCTCCCGCCGCTGCGTCATCCCCGCCGACGGGTATTACGAGTGGGTGACCGCGCCCGAGGAGCGGCAGCTGGAGGTCGAGGGCAAGAAGAAGCGGCCGCGCAAGCAGCCCTACTTCGTGACGCCCGCCGACGGCTCCGTCTTCGCCATGGCGGGGCTCTACGAATTCTGGCGGGACAAGACCCTGCCCGACGAGCACCCTCTCGCCTGGTGGGTGACGTGCACGGTGATCACCACGGAGGCGGAGACCGCACCCCTCGCCGTCGCCCCCGAGGAGGGCCCGCGCTCGCTCGCGGACATCCACCCGCGCATGCCGCTGATGCTCACCCCGGACCGCTGGGACGCCTGGCTCGACCCGTCCCGCACGGACGCCGAGGACCTGCGCACCCTCCTGGAGCCGCCGCCGCACGGCCTGATGCGGGCCTATCCGGTGTCCACCGCCGTCAGCAACGTACGCAACAACGGACCGGAGCTGCTGAAGGAGCTCGACGGACCCGAAGAGGGCACACTCTTCTGACGTGACCCAGAGCGAGATCATCCAGACCGACGCCGGTGAGGCACGCATCACCTGGCACCCGGCCCCGAAGAAGAGCGCCCGCCTCGTCCTCGCCGTCAGCCACGGCGCCGGTGGTGGCATCGAGGCCCGTGACCTTCAGGCCCTCGCCGCCGAGCTGCCCGCCCACGGTGTGACCGTCGCCCTCGTCGAGCAGCCCTGGCGGGTCGCGGGCAAGAAGCTCGCGCCCGCGCCGAAGACGCTGGACGTGGGGTGGCGCGGCATCTGGCCCGCGCTGGAGAAGAAGGGGCTGCCCGTGATCTCGGGCGGCCGCAGCGCCGGCGCCCGCGTCGCCTGCCGCACCGCCACCGAGCTGGGCGCCGCCGCCGCGCTCGCCCTCAGCTTCCCCCTGCACCCTCCGGGCAAGCCGGAGAAGTCCCGCGCGGACGAACTCCTCGGCGCGGGCGTGCCCACCCTCGTCGTCCAAGGCGGCAATGACCCCTTCGGAAAGCCCGCCGAGTTCCCCGAGGGGCCGTACGAGCTGGTGGAAATCCCCTACGGCGACCACGGGTTCGCCGTGCCGAAGCGGGCGGACATCGGGCAGGACGAGGCAGTGAAACGCATCACGGACGGCGTCACCCGGTGGGCGGGAATGTTGGACGGGTGACCTCTGTTGTTGCGGACAGACGGTGAACGCCGTCAGCAGTGTTCGTACGAGAGGGAGTCCGCCGCATGGGTTCGACCATCTGCCCGAACCGCTCCAGCGCCTCTGACCTGGAGTGGACGGTGCTGAGCGCACCCAAAACCGCATCTATTCGGGCGGCGCGGGGAGCGGGTCGTCGTCTATCCTCCGATTCGAGTGGGGCTGCTTTCGGCCTCACCACGTCGTTGGAGGAGGTGGGTCCGGTCACTGGGACCGACGCAGGGACCGAGCACGGCCAGGCGGAGCAGCCCCGAGAGAGTTCGGAGAACCCCGAGACGGCCGCGGAGCGCACGGCCCGCTTCGAGCGGGACGCGCTGACGTTCCTCGACCAGATGTACTCGGCGGCGCTGCGCATGACGCGCAACCCGGCGGACGCCGAGGACCTGGTGCAGGAGACCTACGCCAAGGCGTACGCGTCGTTCCACCAGTTCCGTGAGGGCACCAACCTCAAGGCGTGGCTGTACCGCATCCTCACCAACACGTTCATCAACTCGTACCGCAAGAAGCAGCGCGAGCCCCAGCGCAGCGCCGCCGAGGAGATCGAGGACTGGCAGCTCGCGCGCGCCGAGTCGCACATGTCCACCGGTCTGCGCTCCGCCGAGTCGCAGGCGCTGGACCACCTGCCCGACTCGGACGTGAAGCGGGCGCTGCAGGCGATCCCCGAGGAATTCCGCATCGCCGTCTATCTGGCCGACGTAGAGGGCTTTGCGTACAAGGAGATCGCGGACATTATGGGGACACCCATCGGTACGGTGATGTCCCGACTGCACCGGGGCCGCCGCCAGCTGCGCGGCATGCTGGAGGACTACGCCCGTGAGCGCGGGCTCGTCCCGGCAGGTGCCGGGGAGTCGAACGGAACGAAAGGCTCGGGCTCATGAGCTGCGGAGAGCCGCACGAGACTGACTGCAGTGAAGTCCTGGACCATCTCTATGAGTTCCTCGACCACGAGATGCCGGACAGCGACTGCACCAAGTTCGAGACGCACTTCGAGGAGTGCTCTCCGTGCCTGGAGAAGTACGGCCTCGAGCAGGCGGTCAAGAAGCTGGTGAAGCGCTGCTGCGGCCAGGACGACGTGCCCGTCGACCTGCGGGCCAAGGTGATGGGCCGCATCGACCTGATCCGCTCCGGGCAGGCCGTCCCCGAGCAGGACGTCACCCAGGACGCGGCCCCCTCGGAGGCCTGAACACGCGGGGTCCGCGCACGGGCCCCGCTCTCCTCTCCCGTCACTCGAACGTGCTAATTACCGGCAGCCGCGCGCTGACCGGCGGACCGCCGTTCTAGTCTCCGGACCGGAAACGGGGAGGAGACCTCCATGCGGTCGGTGCCGGTGCGGGCCCGCGTCTACATCCTGTGCGTCGCCCTGGCAGGCGTCGCCTGTGCCGTCCCCGCGGCCGGTGAGCGTCCGTCGTGGCCGGCCGTCGCCCTCCTCTCCGTGCTCTACGCCGGCTGCGAGCAGATCACCAGGTGCCGCTTCGTCGGCCGCCGGGCCCCGCGCGGACTCGGCACCTTCTTTCCCGTCCTGCTCGCCGGGGTCTTCCTGCTGCCGCCGTCGGCCGCCGCGCTCGTCGCCGTCCCCGGCGCGCTGCTCGCCCGCGTCGACCGGCACCCCCGCCGGCTGCGCCGCGTCTGGCGCGCCGCCCAACTCGCCCTGGCCGCCTGGGTGTCCGCGCGGGTCTATGCCGCCCTCGGCGGTCCCGCCGCCAGTGCCGCACCCGACTTCCCGTACGTCCTCGGGCCCGCCGGAGCCGCCGTGCTGGCCTTCGCCGCCGTGCTCACCGTGCTGGACGGCGGCGTCCTCCTGACCGCCGAGCGCGTCCCGGCGCGCACCGCCTGGCGCGGGCTCTTCCCGCGGGCGCTCGCGCCCGTCGCCGTGCACGGCCTGGCCGGACTGATGATGGCGGTGCTCTGGACCAGCCCGTACGGGCCCGCCGCCGCCCTGCTCGTCCTGCTCCCGATGGGCGTCTCCTGCTGGGTCTTCGCGCAGTACCACCGGGAGCGCGCCGCCCACCAGGCCACCATCCGCGCGCTCGTCCAGGCCGTCGACATCAAGGACAAGTACACCCGCGGGCACAGTGAGCGCGTCGGCCGCGCCTCCGTGATGATCGCGCGTGAGCTGGGCATGGACGACGAGCGCGTCGAGGTCCTGCGGTTCGCCGGGATCCTGCACGACGTCGGCAAACTCGGCGTACCCACCCGGCTGTTGCGCAAGGACGGGCCGCTGACGCCGGAGGAGCGCCGCGTCATCGAACTGCACCCCGAGTACGGGCACGAGATGGTCCGCGGCATCGGCTTCCTCGGCGAGGCCAGGGCGGCGATCCTGCACCACCACGAGCGGATCGACGGCAGCGGCTACCCGTACGGGCTCACCGGGCCGCAGATCCCGGAGTGCGCGCGGGTGGTGGCGGTGGCCGACGCCTTCGACGCCATGACGTCGACCCGGTCGTACCGGCGGGCCCGGCCCGTCGAGGCGGCCGTCGCCGAACTCACCCGGTGCGCGGGCGCGCAGTTCGACCCCGAGATGGTCGGGGCGCTCGCCCGGGCCCTGGACCGGCACGGCTGGCACCCCGAGGTCACGGCGGACGTCCCCGAGCAGGGCGGCGGCGGACCGCAGGGCCCCGCGCCCGCCCCGCCCGCCCGGCCTGCGGTGTTCCGCACGGTGGCCCGGTGAAGGCCCCCTCCCGGCTGCCTCACACGGTCACCTGTCTGGCCGGACTGCTCGCCCTCGGCTCCCTCGCCTGGACCCTCTGGCACGGCATCACCGAAGGCCGGGCCGCCCTCGCCTTCGGAGTGCTCATCGCCCTCGGCGAGCTGGCCCGGTGGGGGAGCGGGGCGGACCGGGAGCCCGCGCCGCTGGGCGCCGCGGGAGCGCTCGCGTACGCCCTGCTCGGCGAGAGCTCCGGGCAGGCCACGCACCACGGGGTGCCGCAGGTGATCGCCGTGGTCGTCGCGGCGGTTCTGGTCGGAGCGGTACCGAACGTGGCGCTCGGCCGCGGGCCCTCGCTCGACCACATGGCGCGCCGGGTGCTGACCGTCGGGTTCGCCGCCGCCTGCTTCCAGCCCCTCTACAACTCGGGCAGGCTCGGGGCGGAGGAATCGCCGATGTCCTTGGGGCTGTGGGGGAGGGTGGGGCACGGGCCGTACTTCGCGCTCGTCCTCGTCGCCCTGCTCGTCCTCACCGCGCTCTGCGACGCCGTCCTCGCCGCCGTGACGGCTCACGCGCGCACCCGGTGGCCGTTCGGGCCGCTGCTGCGGGAGGAGCTGCGGGCGATGCCCGGCATCGGCTCCGCGGTGTGCGCGACGGGCGCCGTCATGGCGCTCGCGGTGGCCGTGGCC
The DNA here is from genome assembly GCF_055597165.1 of Streptomyces sp. NPDC039480. Taxonomy (NCBI): domain Bacteria; kingdom Bacillati; phylum Actinomycetota; class Actinomycetes; order Kitasatosporales; family Streptomycetaceae; genus Streptomyces; species Streptomyces sp. NPDC039480. The sequence continues at coordinate 761,850 of NZ_JBVITX010000002.1, forward strand.
GGACTGTGGGCGCTGCCCGTCCTCAGCCTCCCGCTGCTGCTCACCCAGCTGTCCTTCCGGCGGTACGCGGCGGTCCGCGCGACCTACCGGCAGACCATCGCCTCACTGGCCAGGGCCACCGAGATCGCCGGATACACCCCGCAGGGCCACGCCCACCGGGTGGCCGGTCTCAGCCGGGCCGTGGGCCGGGACCTCGGCCTGTCCGAGTCGGACCTCACCGTCCTGGAGCACGCGGCGCTGATGCACGACATCGGACAGCTCTCCCTCGTCGACCCGGTCCCCGCGGGCGCCACCGCGACGCTCTCCGCGGCGGAACAGCGCCGAATAGCCCTGCTCGGCGGAGCGGTCGTCCGGCAGACGGGGGTGGCCGCCGCGGTCGCCGTCGTCGTGGAGCGGCAGGCCGATCCGTACCGCGAGCAGCCGCTCACCGCACGAATTGTGCGGACGGCGAACGCGTACGACGAGATGGCGCGGGGAGAAGGACCCTCAGGGGCGCTGGGCGGCCCGCTCCACGCCCTGGAGAGGCTGCGCCTGGCCACGGGCCACGACTACCAGCCGGAGGTCGTGGAGTCGCTGGCGAGGGTGCTGTCCAGGGACGGTCTTACCTCGAGCCCGGCTGGGTAACCCATGGGTAATGAGCGGCCGTCCGACCGTACGTGGTTGGATGCGAAGAAGAGGGTGCACGGGGGCAAGGACCCGACGCTGTGCCCGGACGAGACAAGACCTACGCATGACGTGGCAGGCGGGAATCAGGCGGGAATCGTGAGGATCTTCGGCAAGGGACGGCACCGGCCCTCCGCCTCATGGCGGCAGGCGACCGACCGCGCGTTCACGCTGATCGGCGACGGCCGGTACGAGGACGCGGGGGCACTGCTCACGCGCGCGGCGGATCTCGAACCCTGGCTGTCCGAGTCCTGGTTCAACCTGGCGCTGCTGCACAAGTTCCGGCACGACTGGGAGCAGGCGCGGGCGGCCGGACTGCGGGCCGTCGCGCTGCTCGACCGGTCCGCGGGCGCCCCCGACTGGTGGAACGTCGGCATCGCGGCCACCGCGCTGCAGGACTGGCCGCTGGCCCGCCGCGCCTGGCAGGCGTACGGCCTGCGGGTGCCCGGCGGGGTGGCCGCCTCCGGCGAGCCCACGGGCATGGAGCTCGGCAGCGCGGCCGTGCGGCTCTCCCCGGAGGGGGAGGCCGAGGTCGTGTGGGGCCGGCGCCTCGACCCGGCCCGTATGGAGGTCCTGTCCATTCCGCTGCCCTCCTCCGGGCGCCGCTGGGGCGAGGTCGTGCTGCACGACGGCGTCCCGCACGGCGAGCGGACGACGGCGGCCGGGCACTCGTTCCCCGTGTTCGACGAGATCGAGCTCTGGGCGCCCTCGCCCGTGCCGACCTGGGTGGTCCTCCTGGAGGCCGCCACCGAGGACGACAGGGACGCCCTGGAGCGGCTCGCGGCCGACGCGGGCTTCGCCGCCGAGGACTGGTCGTCCTCCGTGCGGCTGCTCTGCCGGATGTGCTCCGAGTCCCGGATGCCGAGCGACGAGGGCGACGGCGAGCACCTGGATCCGCACGACCACAGCGAGCCCGGCCACCCGGGCCCGCTCGGCCACCGCAGCCCGGGCGCCCTCTGGGTGCCGGAGCGCGAGTGCGGCCTGGCGGCGCCCGCGGGCCTGGTGCGCGGGCTGCTCGACGGCTGGGTGGCGGACAGTCCGGACTCCCGTGACTGGCGGGATCTCGAAGAGGTCTGCTGACTTCGCCGTAGGCTGTACCGGCACAAACTCTTGAGGGTTCCAAGGAAGGCGTACGGCGGACATGGCGCAGGACACTGAGCAGCAGGCTTCGGGCGGGGTGCTCCCCGTCGACGACGAGGGCTTCGTCATCGACACGGAGGACTGCGAGGAGCGGGAGACGGCCTACCGCGAGCGCGGTACGTCGCGGCCGATCACCGTCGTCGGCAACCCGGTGCTGCACAAGGAGTGCAAGGACGTCACGGCCTTCGACGACGACCTCGCGAAGCTGATCGACGACATGTTCGCGACCCAGCGCGTCGCGCAGGGCGTGGGCGTGGCCGCCAACCAGGTCGGTGTCGACCTGAAGGTCTTCGTCTACGACTGCATGGACGACGAAGGCGTGCGGCACGTCGGCGTGGTCTGCAACCCGGTGCTCCAGGAGCTGCCCGCCGACCGCCGCCGGCTCGACGACTCGGGCGAGGGCTGCCTCTCCGTCCCGACCGCCTACGCCCCGCTGGCCCGCCCGGACTACGCCGAGGTGACCGGGCAGGACGAGAAGGGCAACCCGATCAAGGTGCGCGGCACGGGCTACTTCGCGCGCTGCCTGCAGCACGAGACCGACCACCTGTACGGGTACCTGTACATCGACCGCCTCTCCAAGCGGGAGCGCAAGGACGCGCTGCGCCAGATGGAAGAAGGCACCCCGCGCTACCCCGTGGTGGCGAATGCCTGACGCACGCGCCGCCTGAGCGGCGCGGGAACCGCGTGACACGAGCGGCCCCTGGTCCGGGAACTCCTCCCTGACCAGGGGCCGTTGGCATGCGCGTGGCATGAGCCGCTCGCTTGTGCGAGCAGAACAGGCTGCCAGTGATCCATATTCAGTCACGTACGGGGAGGTTCTCGGCACTGGGGGGTAGTGAATGGCGCAAATCTGTTCCCTGAACGGTCAGTTGTGGTGCTGAATGGAAAGCGCGGGGATACGCAACGGCGCGCGCCCGGCACGGCGGGAGGGGCGTGTGTCCTCAGCGCGGCTGAAAGGGGTTTGTTCGTGCCTGCATATTCCGGAAGCACTTCACAGACACAACCACACACACGGCCACGGGCATCGGTGGTAACGGTGCCGCAGGCACTGGCTCTTCCGGTGATCGAAGCAACCTTCCCTCGCCGTCTGCACCCGTATTGGCCAAAGCTTCAGGAGAAGTCCAGGGCATGGCTGCGCGAAATGCGGCTCATGCCCCCGGACAAGGTCGAGCGGTACGCGGACAGCCTCTGCTACACCGATCTGGTCGCCGGCTACTACATCGGCGCGCCGGACGAGTTGCTCACCGCGATAGCGGACCTCAGCAGCTGGTTCTTCGCCTGGGACGACCGGCACGACCGGGACTCGGTGCACGGCAGGACGGTCCAGTGGCGGCGGCTCTGCCGGGGCCTGCACGGCACTCTCGACGAACCCCGGCAGTACGTGCACCACAAGGACCCGCTGGTCGCGGGGTTCGCGGACTGCGTGCTCCGCCTGTACTCCGCCCTGAGCCCCAGCTGGAACGCCAGGTTCGCCCGGCACTTCCACCCGGTGATCGAGGCGTACGACCAGGAGTTCAGGAACCGCCGGTTCGGCACCGCGCCCACCGTCGAGGCGTACATAGAGCTGCGCCGCCTCACGTTCGCGCACTGGGCGTGGATCGACCTCCTCGAACCCACCGCCCGGTACGAGCTGCCGAGCGCCGTGCGCAGACACCCCGCGTACCGGCGGGCGGCACTGGCGACCCAGGACTTCTCGGCCTGGTACAACGACCTGTGCTCACTCCCGAAAGAACTCGCGGGAGACGAACTGCACAATCTCGGAATCAGCCTCATCCAGCACGAGGGAATGACGCTGGAAGAGGCGGTACGGGAAGTTCACAGGCGCGTCAGTCAATGCGTCACAGAATTCATCGAAGCCGAACGCGAAGTTCTTCTGTATGCCGAAGAATTGGCCGACGGCAGCGAGAGCGGCAGGGAACTCGCGGACGCGGTGAAATCGTGCGTCTTCAACATGCGGAACTGGTTCTCTTCCGTGTACTGGTTCCATCACGAATCCGGCCGCTATCGGGTGGACAGCTGGGACGACAGGTCCATGCCCCCGTATGTGACGGAAGAAGCCCTGGCGGAAAACGAACTGGTAGGTGAGGAATGAGCGTCGATTCCGCGATACCCGCGCCGCCCGCTGCCGGCTCCGGGCCGCTGCGCACCCCGCCCCTCGTCAGGGGCGGGGCCCCGGTCCTCGGCCACGCTTGGAACCTGGTGCGCGACCCGCTCGGCTTCCTCTCGGCGCTGCGCGACCACGGCGATCTCGTACGGATCAGGCTGGGACCCCGGACGGCGTACGTGGTGTGCGATCCGCGCCTGGTCGGGGCCATGCTGAAGAACCCCGAGTACATCGTCGGCGGGCCGCTCTGGGACACCCTCGAGGTGCTCCTCGGCAAGGGCGTGGCGACCAGCAACGGCAAGCTGCACCGGCGCCAGCGGCGCATGATGCAGCCCGCCTTCCGCCCCGAGCGGATCGCCGACTACGCCAAGGTGATGGAGGAGGAGGCGCGCGCCACGGCGGCCCGCTGGCAGCCGGGCGCCACGGTCGACGTGAGCGCGGAGATGTTCCGCACCGCCGTGCGCATCGTCTCGCGCTCCCTCCTGGAGGTCGACTCGATCCGGGAGAAGGCGGACCGCATCGCCGACTCGCTGCACACCGTCTTTGAGGGCCTCTACCGCCGGATGGTGCTCTCGGTCGGACCGCTCTACCGCGTGCCGACCCCCGCCAACCGGCGGTTCGAGAGCGCGCTCGCCGACCTGCACGCGCTCGTCGACGAGATCGTCGCGGAGCGCCGCGCGGCGGGTCCGGGCGGCCCCGACGACCTGCTCGCGCAATTGCTCCGGGCCACGGACGAGGCCGGGGAGCCCATAGCCGACCAGGAGATCCACGACAACGTGGTATCGCTCGTCGTGGCGGGTGCGGAGAATGTGGCGTCGACGCTGGCGTGGACGTTCCAGCTGCTGACCGAACACCCCGAGCAGGAATGGCGGTTGGTTGAAGAGGTAAATTCCGTGGCCCCGGATCGAGCGATCACATTCGCCGATCTCAAGGCCCTGCCGCACACCCGCAATGTCGTCACCGAGGCGATGCGTATACGACCGGCCGCCTGGATATTCACGCGCCGGTCCGTGGCCGAAACCGAACTGGGCGGCTATTCGATTCCGGCCGACGCGGACATCGTCTACAGCGTGTACGCGATGCAGCGCGACCCGCGTTCCTTCGAGCGGCACCTCGACTTCGACCCCGACCGCTGGAATCCGGAACGCGCCGGTGACGTACCGGAGTTCGCGATGATGCCGTTCAGCGTCGGCAACCGGAAGTGCCCCGGCGACCACTTCAGCCTGGCCGAACTCGCCCTGATCCTGGGGACGGTGGCTCCCAAGTGGCGCCTGGAGCCGGTCGAGGAGACCGACGCACGCACCCAGGTCGGCATCACCCTGCACCCCAAGCGGCTCGTCCTGCGGGCCAGGCCGCGCTGAACGCACACGTGCCCGCCCCACCCGGTGAACGGGCGGGGCGGGCACACCGCGTCAGGACGGAACGCGTCCAGAACTCGTCCAGAACTCGTCTAGAACTCGTCGTCGAACGAGACCGAACCCTCGACCGCGACCTGGTACGCCGAAGGCCGCCGCTCGAAGAAGTTGGTCAGCTCCTGGACGCCCTGCAGCTCCATGAAGGAGAAGGGGTTCTCGGAGCCGTAGACCGGCGCGAAGCCGAGGCGCTGGAGGCGCTGGTCGGCGACGCACTCCAGGTACTCGCGCATCGAGTCGGTGTTCATGCCCGGCAGACCCTCGCCGCACAGGTCGCGCGCGAACTGCAGCTCCGCCTCGACGGCCTCCTTGAGCATGTCCGTCACCTGCGTCTGCAGCGCGTCGTCGAAGAGCTCGGGCTCCTCCTTGCGGACGGTGTCGACGACGTCGAAGGCGAAGCTCATGTGCATCGTCTCGTCACGGAACACCCAGTTGGTGCCCGTCGCCAGGCCGTGCAGCAGACCCCGGCTGCGGAACCAGTAGACGTACGCGAAGGCACCGTAGAAGAAGAGGCCCTCGATGCACGCCGCGAAGCAGATGAGGTTGAGCAGGAAGCGGCGGCGGTCGGCCTGCGTCTCCAGCCGGTCCAGCTTCTCGACCGAGTCCATCCACTTGAAGCAGAACTGCGCCTTCTCCCGGATGGAGGGGATCTCCTCCACCGCGTCGAACGCGGCGGCCCGGTCCTCGGGGTCGGGCAGATAGGTGTCGAGCAGCGTCAGATAGAACTGGACGTGCACGGCCTCCTCGAAGAGCTGACGGCTCAAGTAAAGACGGGCCTCGGGGGAGTTGATGTGCTTGTAGAGCGTGAGCACGAGGTTGTTGGAGACGATCGAGTCGCCGGTCGCGAAGAACGCGACGAGCCGGCCGATCAGGTGCTGCTCCTCGGGCGTCATCTTCGCCAGGTCGGCGACGTCCGAGTGGAGGTCGACCTCCTCGACGGTCCAGGTGTTCTTGATCGCGTCCCGGTAGCGCTCGTAGAAGTCCGGGTAGCGCATGGGGCGCAGGGTCAGCTCGAAGCCCGGGTCGAGGAGGTTCTTCTCGGCGTTGGTGGTGGAGCTCATTACTGGCAGGCCTCGCAGGACTCGGGGTTTTCCAGGGAGCAGGCGACGGCTTCCTCGGCCGTGGCCTGCGCGGGGACGGGGGCGGCGGTGGCGGTCTGGGAGCCGCCGGCGGCGCGGGCGATGCGGGTGGCGGGGCGCGAGCGCAGGTAGTACGTGGTCTTCAGGCCCGACTGCCAGGCGTACGCGTACATCGAGGAGAGCTTGCCGATGGTCGGCGTCTCCAGGAACAGGTTCAGGGACTGCGCCTGGTCGAGGAACGGGGTGCGGGCCGCGGCCATGTCGATCAGGCCGCGCTGCGGGATCTCCCACGCCGTGCGGTACAGCGCCCGCACGTCCGCGGGGATCCAGCTGAAGCCCTGCACCGAGCCGTTGGCCTCGCGCAGCGCCTCGCGGGTCTGCGCGTCCCAGACGCCGAGCCGCTTCAGCTCCTCCACCAGATAGGCGTTGACCTGGAGGAACTCGCCGGACAGCGTCTCGCGCTTGAAGAGGTTGGAGACCTGCGGCTCGATGCACTCGTAGACGCCCGCGATGGACGCGATGGTCGCGGTCGGCGCGATGGCGAGCAGCAGCGAGTTGCGCATGCCGGTGGTGGCGATACGTTCCCGCAGGGCCGCCCAGCGCTCGGGCCAGGTCAGCTCGACGCCGTAGTGGTCGGGGTGCAGGACACCGCGGGCCGTGCGGGTCTTCTCCCAGGCGGGGAGGGGGCCGTTGCGCTCGGCGAGGTCCGCGGAGGCCTCGTACGCGGCGAGCATGATCCGCTCGGCGATGCGGGTGGAGAGGGCGCGGGCCTCGGGGGAGTCGAAGGGCAGCTTCAGCTGGAAGAAGACGTCCTGGAGGCCCATCGCGCCGAGGCCCACCGGGCGCCACTTGGCGTTGGAGCGGCCGGCCTGCTCGGTCGGGTAGAAGTTGATGTCGACGACGCGGTCGAGGAAGGTGACGGCGGTGCGGACGGTCTCGTCGAGCCGCTCCCAGTCGATGTCACCCGCCTCCTGGTCCACGAACGCGCCGAGGTTCACCGAGCCGAGGTTGCAGACGGCCGTCTCCCCGTCGTCCGTCACCTCCAGGATCTCCGTGCAGAGGTTCGAGGAGTGCACGGTGTGGCCGGGCTCCGCCGTCTGGTTGGCGGTGCGGTTGGCGGCGTCCTTGAACGTCATCCAGCCGTTGCCGGTCTGCGCGAGGGTGCGCATCATGCGGCCGTACAGGTCACGGGCCGACATGGTCTTCTTCGCGAGCCCGGCGGCCTCGGCGGCGCGGTAGGCGGCGTCGAACTCCTCGCCCCACAGGTCGACGAGCTCGGGCACGTCGGACGGCGAGAACAGCGACCACTGCTGGTCGGCGGCGACCCGGCGCATGAACTCGTCGGGGATCCAGTGCGCGAGGTTGAGGTTGTGCGTGCGCCGCTGGTCCTCACCCGTGTTGTCGCGCAGCTCCAGGAACTCCTCGATGTCGGAGTGCCAGGTCTCCAGGTAGACCGCGGCCGCGCCCTTGCGCCGGCCGCCCTGGTTCACGGCGGCGACCGAGGCGTCCAGGGTCTTCAGGAACGGCACGATGCCGTTCGAGTGCCCGTTCGTCCCGCGGATCAGCGAACCCCGGGAGCGGATGCGGGAGTACGAGAGGCCGATGCCGCCCGCGTGCTTGGAGAGCCGCGCGACCTGGTGGTAGCGGTCGTAGATCGAGTCGAGCTCGTCCAGCGGGGAGTCGAGGAGGTAGCAGGACGACATCTGCGGGTGGCGGGTGCCGGAGTTGAAGAGCGTCGGCGAGGACGGCAGGTAGTCCAGGCGGCTCATCAGGCGGTACAGCGCGGCCACTTCGTCGAGCGCGCGTGCGCTGCCGTCCTCCGCGAGGCCGCTCGCCACGCGCAGCATGAAGTGCTGCGGCGTCTCGATGACCTGCCGGGTGATGGGGTGGCGCAGCAGATAGCGGCTGTGCAGGGTGCGCAGGCCGAAGTACTCGAAGCGGAGGTCGGCGCCGTCGGCGAGCGCGGCCTCCACGAGCGCGTCGAGCCGGGCCGCGTGTTCGGTGACGAAGGACGCCGTGCGGTCGGCGATCAGGCCCTCGCGGTGGCCGACGGCGATCGACTCGGTGAAGGAGCGCACGCCCTGCGACGCGGCCTCGGCGGTGATGGAGAGGGTGAGCAGCCGGGCGGCGAGCCGGGAGTAGGCCGGGTCCTCCGAGATGAGCCCCGCGGCCGCCTCGGTCGCCAGCTCGCGCAGCTCCGACTCGTCGGCTCTGGCCGACCGGCCGCGCAGCGCGGCGGCGGCGACCCGGCCGGGGTCGGTGTCGGGGAGGTCGGCGGTGAGGTCGGTCAGGGTCCGCAGCAGCGCGGCCCCCGGTCCGTCGGTGCCTTCGGTACCCTCGGCGGTCGACTGTGACAGCGCTGACGCAGGTTCGGCAGGCGCGATGGTCACGTGGAGCTCTCCCTCGCTCGGCTCTGGGCCTGGGGGAGAGGACGGCACACACGGGCGCACCCGGGCAGGGCGGCGTACCGCGTCCACCGGCCCATTCCACGAGGCCCGGACGGTCGGCACCCGGGCCGGACGGCACGGGTGCACTGCCGGCAGGTCTTCGGACTCCGCGTACGACAAATGCGTACACGTCTACCGTTGCGGGACAGTTCCGGACTTGCACCGGATTCCCCTGCGGCGACAGCGAGCATGAGCATACATCTTGTGCCGCGCTCTTGAAGCAGGCCCACATCTTGTGTCGGCTTGCGGGGGCGGTGACTAGAGTTTCAATGCGTACGTCAGCAGTGGCACCGTCTCGATCGGCCTCCAGTCGCGCTCGGGCGTCCGCACGAAGCCGAGGCGCTCGTACAGCCGGTGGGCGGCGTGCATGGACCTCTGCGTGGACAGGACGAGCGCGCCGCGGCCCGCCTCCTCGGCGCGTCGCACGCACTCCCGTACGAGCGTCTCGCCCACGCCCCGGCCCCGCGTCTCGGGGGAGACGGCCAGCATGCGGATCTCCGCCTCGTTGTCCCGCGCGATGTCGGCCATCGGGCCGCCGGCCGGCACGTAGGTGACGCAGCCGAGCACCTGCCCGTCCGCCGCGGCCACCAGGACCTCGGCCGCCGCCGCCCGCGCCGGCACGTCGCGCAGCACCGTGAGATAGGGGTCCTCCGCGCCGAAGTCCAGGTGCCCCTCGGAGAGATAGGCCTGCGCGGTGAGCTCGCCGATGGTCTCGTAGTCCTCGGGTCGTGCCTCTCTGATGCTGATCGTGAAATCCATGGGCGCAGTGTGCAACACGGGTACGACAAAGGGCCGCCGGTTTTTTCCGGCGGCCCGAGTCGCGTGCGCGGTGGTGCGGATCAGTGCCCGGCGCCCGCTGTCGCCTTCGGCAGTTCCTGGACGACGCCGGGGTCGCCGGCGTCCGCCGTGTAGTCCTCCGGCGACGTCTCGTCGATGCCCTCGGGCGCCTTCAGCGCCTTCAGGACGAAGGTGAGGACGACGGTCACGACCACGTTCAGGACGAACGCGGTGAGGCCGATGTAGCCGATCTCGCCGATGCCCGGGATCGTGTCGGACGAGCCGCCGAAGTGTTTCTGCGTGGGCGAGGCGACGCCGTACGCGGCGAGCGTGCCGTAGACCATGCCGACCGCCCAGCCCGCGAGCAGCGCCCAGCGGTGGAACCACCGGGTGAACAGGCCGCCGACCAGCGCGGGCATCGTCTGCAGGATCCAGATGCCGCCCAGGAGCTGGAAGTTGATCGCGACGGTCTTGTCCATGCCGAGGACGAAGACGAGGGCGCCCACCTTCACCATGAGCGAGACGAGCTTGGAGACCTTGGTCTCCTGCGCGGGCGTCGCGTCCGGCTTGATGAAGTCCTTGTAGATGTTGCGGGTGAAGAGGTTCGCGGCTGCGATGGACATGATGGCGGCAGGCACGAGCGCGCCGATGCCGATCGCGGCGAAGGCGACGCCCGTGAACCAGTCGGGGAACATGTTCTCGAAGAGCTGCGGGATCGCCAGCTGGCCGTTCTCGACCTTCACCCCGGCCGCGATCGCCATGAAGCCGAGCAGCGCGAGCAGGCCCAGCATCAGGGAGTACAGGGGCAGGATCGTGGTGTTGCGGCGGATCACGTTCCGGCTCTTGGAGGAGAGCGTCGCCGTGATCGAGTGCGGGTACATGAAGAGCGCGAGGGCCGAGCCGAGCGCCAGGGTCGCGTACGTCCACTGACCGGCCTCGGGCGGTGCGAGCGCGCCGCGCGGCTTGTCGGTCGCCGGGTTGGTCTGCGAGAACGCCTCGCCCGCCTTGGCGAAGATGTCGTCGAAGCCGCCGAGCTTGATCGGTATGTAGATGATCGCGACGACGATGACGAGGTAGATCAGACCGTCCTTCACGAACGCGATCAGCGCGGGCGCGCGCAGCCCCGACGAGTACGTGTACGCGGCGAGCACGGCGAACGCGATCAGGAGCGGCAGGTCCTTGATGAACCAGTTGGTGTCGGGACCGCCGCCGATCCCCATGACGTCGAGGACGGCCTGGATGCCGACCAGCTGGAGCGCGATGTACGGCATCGTGGCGAGGATGCCGGTGACCGCGACGGCCAGCGAGAGCCCCTTGGAGCCGAAGCGTCCGCGCACGAAGTCGGAGGTGGTCACATAGCCGTGCTTGTGCGAGACCGACCACAGGCGCGGCAGGAAGGTGAAGATCAGCGGGTAGACGAGGATCGTGTACGGCACGGCGAAGAAGCCGGCCGCGCCCGCCGCGTAGATCGCCGCGGGGACGGCCACGAAGGTGTAGGCGGTGTAGAGGTCGCCGCCGAGCAGGAACCAGGTGACCCAGGTGCCGAACGACCGTCCGCCGAGGCCCCATTCGTCCAGGCTCTGGTCGTTCTCGGCCTTGCGCCAGCGGGCCGCGAGGAAGCCCATGACCGTGACCGCGAGGAAGAAGAAGATGAAGACCGCGAGGGCGACGCCGTTGACTCCGTCCTTCATGACCGCGCCCCTTCCTTGCGGGCGCGCTGGTCACGCTGCCACAGCTTGTAAGCGATCATCGTGAGCACCGTGGAGATGAGCACCCACAGCATCTGGTACCAGTAGAAGAAGGGGATACCGATGAAGGTGGGCTCGATCTTGGCGTAGGAGCTCACCCACAGCATCGCCACGAACGGCGCGACAAGGCAGACGGCGATGACCACGCGGACCGGCGTGACGACCGGTCTGTTCACTTCAGGTGCATCTGACATATCGCGGCTCCGTTCCCTCACTTATCCCATGCTTAACGTGCGGGAAATCTAAGCGAGAGTCTTGATCTATGGAACCCCTGTCCGGATAACGGACGAGTCAATGTGCCTGTTCAGCAGCAGCGGAAGCCCTTTCGGGGGTCCGACTCCTGCTGGTCTGTCCGCATGCGCTCAAATGCGCGGCGGCTGGGGACGGTTGCGGTCGGATGGTCCCTTCGTAAATGAGCCACATAGCGGTCGTACGCCGACTCGTCCGTCAGCTCCCGTGCGTACCAGCGGACCCACCGCAGCCCGCGCAGCACCCATGTCATGGGGCGGGCTCCGGGGTCTCCGCGAGTTCCCGCTTCTCCGCGAGCTCCCGCTTCTCCTCCGCGGTCGCGAAGAGCCCGGCCGGGGCGGTCAACTTCGACTCCACGTACGGCGCTTCGCTCAGCCGCGAGGCGGCGGGGTCGCGGACGTGCCGGACGCAGACGCGTGCCGCGTCGACGATCACGATGACGATGAGCAGGGCGAGCGCCGCCGAAAGGACGCCGTTCACCGTCGCGTTGGTGACGACGGTGTGCATGTCGTCCATCGTCTTGGCGGGCGCCAGGATCTTGCCCTCGTCGATGGCGTCCTGGTAGTTCGCGCGCTGCTGGAAGAAGCCGACGCGCGGATCGCTGGAGAACACCTTCTGCCAGCTCGCGGTGAGCGTCACCGTCGCGTCCCAGGCGAGTGGAATGCCGGTGATCCACGCCCACTTGAGGCGCCCGGACTTCACGAGCAGCGTGGTGCAGACGGCGAGGGCGACGGCGGCGAGGAGCTGGTTGGCGATGCCGAAGATCGGGAAGAGCTGGTTGATCCCGCCGAGCGGCTCGTGCACGCCCACCCACAGGAAGTATCCCCACAGGCCGGTGACGAGCGCGCTGGTGATGATGAGTCCGGGCTTCCAACTCACCTTCCTGAACGGCTTGTAGACGTTCCCGAGCATGTCCTGCAGCATGAAGCGGCCCACGCGGGTGCCCGCGTCGAGCGCGGTCAGGATGAACAGCGCCTCAAACATGATCGCGAAGTGGTACCAGAAGGCCCGCATGGAGTCGCCGGTGACCTTGGAGAAGATCTCCGAGACGCCGACCGCGAGCGTGGGCGCGCCGCCGGTGCGGGAGAGCAGCGAGGACTCCTCGACGTTCTTCGCGGCCTGCGCCAGATCGGCCGGCGAGATGGAGTACCCGAACCCCGCGACGGCCTTCGACGCCTCCTGGACGGTGTCGCCGACGACGCCCGCCGGCGCGTTCATCGCGAAGTAGAGACCCGGGTCGATGATCGAGGCGGCGACCAGCGCCATGACCGCGACGGACGACTCCATCAGCATGGAGCCGTAGCCGATCATCCGGACCTGCGTCTCCTTCTGGATCATCTTCGGCGTCGTGCCCGAGGAGATCAGCGCGTGGAAGCCGGAGAGCGCCCCGCAGGCGATGGTGATGAAGACGAAGGGGAAGAGGGAGCCCGCGAAGACGGGCCCGTCGCCGCGTGAGGCGAAGTCGGTCACCGGGTCCATCTGAAGCGTGGGCAGGCTGATCACGACGCCAAGCGCGAGCAGGACGATGGTGCCGATCTTCATGAAGGTGGAGAGGTAGTCGCGCGGCGCGAGCAGCATCCACACCGGCAGGATCGAGGCGACGAAGCCGTACGCCACCAGCCAGATCACCAGTGTCGAGGGCGCGAGCGTGAAGGTGTCGGCGAGCGACGACTCGGCGACCCAGCGCCCGGCGACGAGCGCGAGCAGCAGCAGGGCGATGCCGATCAGCGAGACCTCGCTGACCCGGCCGGGGCGCAGGACCCGCAGATAGAACCCCATCAGCAGGGCGATCGGGATGGTCATCGCGATGGAGAAGGTGCCCCACGGGGACTCGGCGAGCGCGTTGACGATGACGAGCGCGAGCACCCCGAGCAGGATGATCATGATGGCGAAGGTGGCGAGCAGCGCGGCGGCGCCCCCGAACGGGCCGATCTCCTCGCGCGCCATCTGCCCGAGCGACTTGCCGTCGCGCCGCGTCGAGAAGAACAGCACGACCATGTCCTGCACGGCGCCCGCGAAGATCACGCCGACGATGATCCAGATGGTGCCTGGCAGGTACCCCATCTGGGCGGCGAGGACCGGTCCGACCAGCGGTCCGGCGCCCGCGATCGCCGCGAAGTGGTGGCCGAGCAGCACGCGCCGGTCGGTCGGGTGGAAGTCGATGCCGTTGTCGAGCCGCTCGGCCGGGGTCGCCCGGTCCCTGTCGACCTTGAGGACCTTGTAGGCGATGAACTTCGCGTAGAAGCGGTACGCGATGGCGTACGTGCCGAGGGCCGCCGCCACCATCCAGGCGGCCGACACCTCCTCGTCGCGCGCGAGCGCCAGGACGGTCCAGCCCGCGGCGCCGACCAGCGCGACGAGAGACCAGATGACGATGGATCGAGGGGTCGCTCTGCGCACCGGGTCGTCCTCCCGCTCATCAGGCGATGACGTTCATCGTGCGGTGACGGGAGGAACGTAGAGCAGCGGAGCCGTCCGGCGCCAGACCTCGGACGGGTGTCAGTCCGTGGGTCTCTTGAGGCGGGCGACGAACTTGTACCGGTCGCCGCGGTAGACGGAGCGCACCCACTCCACCGGCCGGCCGTCGCCGTCCTGGGAGTGGCGGGACAGGAGCAGCATCGGCAGGCCGACGTCGGTGCCGAGCAGCCCGGCCTCGCGCGGGGTCGCGAGCGAGGTCTCGATGGTCTCCTCGGCCTCCGCGAGGTGCACGTCGTACACCTCGGCGAGCGCCGTGTAGAGCGAGGTGTACTTGACCAGGGAGCGGCGCAGAGCGGGGAAGCGCTTCGCCGAGAGGTGGGTGGTCTCGATGGCCATCGCCTCGCCGTTGGCGAGCCGGAGCCGCTCGATGCGCAGGACGCGGCCGCCCGCGCTTATGTCGAGGAGCCCCGCGAGGGTGTCGTCGGCGGTGATGTAGCCGATGTCGAGGAGCTGCGAGGTGGGCTCAAGGCCCTGGGCCCGCATGTCCTCCGTGTACGAGGTGAGTTGCAGGGCCTGCGACACCTTCGGCTTGGCGACGAACGTGCCCTTGCCCTGGATCCGTTCGAGCCGGCCCTCGACGACCAGCTCCTGGAGGGCCTGGCGGACCGTCGTGCGGGAGGTGTCGAACTCGGCGGCGAGGGTGCGCTCCGGGGGGACGGGGGTGCCGGGCGGCAGCGTCTCCGTCATGTCCAGCAAGTGCCGCTTGAGGCGGTAGTACTTGGGCACGCGCGCGGTGCGGCCGACGCTCGGACCCTCCGAGGGCGCGCTCACATCGGTCCCGGTGCTGCCGGCCTCAGTGCCCATCTGCTGCCTCTCCGGCTCCTGTGCTGCTGCCGTCACCGGCTCCTCCGTCTGTCGCGGCTCACATCGTGGCACGTACCGGGCCATGGGGCGCCCCCTGGTCGAGCGAAGTCGACAGGTTGGGGGAAGACTCCGCCTCCTCAGGTGTCGGTCCGATAACGGACGCGACTGCCCTTCTTATACACCCTTGACACCCCTAAAGGTCTAGGCCAAGCTCCCCGTACTGGTCTACACCATTAAAGACCAGGTTCCAGTCCCACGGGCAGATCTCGGTCCATTCGGTCGCTGCGGGTGGGGGGTTGACTGGCATCCCTTGAGGAGGGTGAACGTGAAGCGCAAGCTCATAGCGGCCATCGGTGTCGCGGGCATGTTGGTCTCGGTCGCGGCCTGCGGCAGCGACGACGACGAGAAGAAGGCCGGGGGAGCCGACAGCTTCAAGGGTGAGACCCTGACGCTCTGGGCGATGGACGGTTCGACGCCGGACCAGTGGCAGAAGGACGTCACGGCGGCCTTCGAGAAGAAGACCGGCGCGAAGCTGAAGTTCGAAGTCCAGCAGTGGAACGGCATCCAGCAGAAGCTGACCACCGCCCTCTCCGAGGAAAACCCCCCGGACGTCTTCGAGATCGGCAACACGCAGACCCCGGCGTACGCCAAGACCGGCGGTCTCGCCGAGCTCGACGACCTCAAGGAGTCCATCGGCTCCGACTGGACCGACTCGATGAACAAGTCGTCGGTCGTGGACGGCAAGCAGTACGCCGCCCCCCTCTTCGTCCTCAACCGCGTCGTCATCTACAACAAGAAGGTCTGGGCCGACGCGGGCATCAAGGAGACCCCCAAGACCCGCGCCGAGTTCCTCAAGAACCTCAAGCAGATCGGCGAGAAGACCGACGCCGAGCCGATCTACCTGCCCGGCCAGAACTGGTACCACTTCGTCGGCCTGACCATCGGTGAGGGCGCCGAGCTGGTCAAGAAGGACGGCGACAAGTACGTCTCCAACCTCGACGACCCCAAGGTCGGCAAGGCCATGAAGACGTACAAGCAGTTCGCGGACCTCTCCAAGGCCCCCAAGAACAAGGACGAGGCCACCCCGCAGCAGGCCGAGGTCTTCGCCAAGGGCAAGACCGGCGCCTTCATCGGGATGAGCTGGGAGGCCGCGACCGCGATCAAGGCCAACAAGAAGATCGAGAAGGACATCGGCTACTTCACGATCCCCGGCGCCACGGCCGACAAGCCCGAGGGCGTCTTCCTCGGCGGCTCCAACCTCGCCGTCGCCGCGACCAGCAAGAAGCAGGAGCTCGCCAAGGAGTTCCTGAAGATCGCGCTGTCCGACAAGTTCGAGGGCCAGCTCGCCAAGGAAGGCGGCGTGATCCCGAACAAGAAGGCCCTGGAGTCCAACCTCAAGGGCAACCCGGCCGCCGAGGCCGCAGCCCCCGCCACCGCCGGCGGCGGCACCACCCCGCTGATCCCGGAGTGGGGCGCGGTGGAGAACCCGCCGAACCCGATCAAGAACTACATGACCGCGGTGCTCAACGGTAAGTCGCCTGCCGACGCCGCCAAGCAGGTCGAGGGCGAGCTCAACAAGCGCCTGTCGCAGAAGCAGTAACAACCCCCCTCTTGCCGGGGGCGGCGGGTGACACGCCCTCGCCGCCCCCGGCATACCTCTGCGTACCGCTATGCCCACGAAAGAGATGGCGAGCATGACCGTGCAGAAGACCGAACGGCCGCCCTCCGGCCCGACGGAGGTGCAGACACCGGCAGGCGGGCCACGGCCTGGTGCCCCGCGCAAGGGGACCGGTCGTCTCGCCGGCCTGACGCCCTATCTGCTTCTTGCCCCCGCGATCATCGTCACCCTGCTGCTGCTCGGCTGGCCACTGGTCAACAACGGGATCCTGTCGTTCCAGAACCTCAACATGCGGCAGTTCATTCTGCACTTGACCGAGTGGAACGGATTCGACAACTACAAGGACGTCCTCACCGGCGAGGACTTCTGGCGGGTCGCGGGACGCTCGGTCGTCTTCACCGCCGTCAACGTCGTCCTCATCATGCTGCTCGGCACGCTGGTGGGACTGCTGCTCGCGCGCCTCGGCCGGAAGATGCGCACGTTCCTCCTGCTCGGCCTCGTGCTCACCTGGGCGATGCCCGTCGTCGCGGCGAGCACGGTCTACCAGTGGCTGTTCGCGCAGCGCTTCGGCGTCGTCAACTGGGTGCTCGCCAAGATCGGCTTCGAGTCGATGGCCGACCACGACTGGCTGGCCACGCAGTACTCGACCTTCTTCGTCGTCCTGCTGCTGATCGTCTGGATGTCCATCCCCTTCGTGGCGATCAACCTGTACGCCGCCACGACCACCATCCCCAAGGAGCTGTACGAGGCCGCGGCGCTGGACGGCGCGGGGGCCTGGAAGCAGTTCACCCAGGTGACGCTGCCGTATCTGCGGCCCTTCCTCTACGCCACGACGTTCCTGGAGATCATCTGGGTCTTCAAGGCGTTCGTCCAGGTCTTCACGATCAACGAGGGCGGCCCCGACCGGCTCACCGAGATCCTGCCCGTCTACGCCTACATCGAGGGCATGGGCAACCAGCACTTCGGCATGGGTGCCGCGATCGCGCTGCTCACCATCGTCATCCTGCTGGCCATCACTTCGTTCTACCTGCGGATCGTGCTCAAGCAAGAGGAGGACGAGCTGTGAAGCGCTCGCTGATGGGCCGCCTGTGGCCCAACCTGACCGCAGTCGTCATCTTCATCCTCTGCGTCTTCCCCGTGTACTGGATGTTCGCGACGGCCTTCAAGCCGACCGGCGACATCATCGCCGAGGACCCGGTCTGGTTCCCGACCGACGCCACTCTCGAGCACTTCAAGACGGCGATGGACGCCGACCACTTCTGGACCATGGTCGGCAACTCCCTCATCGTGACGCTCCTCGCGGTCGTCTTCTCCCTCATCATCGGCGTGACCGCGGCATTCGCCCTCGCCCGGATGCGCTTCAAGGGGCGGCGCGGCTTCATCATCGGCTTCATGCTGGCGCAGATGGCGCCCTGGGAAGTCATGGTCATCGCGATCTACATCATCGTGCGCGACGCCGACATGCTGAACAGCCTGATCCCGCTGACCCTGTTCTACATGGTGATGATCCTGCCCTTCACGCTCCTCACGCTCCGCGGCTTCGTCGCCGCCGTGCCCAAGGAGCTGGAGGAGTCCGCCATGGTCGACGGCTGCACGCGCATGCAGGCCTTCCGCCGCGTGATCCTGCCGCTGCTCGCGCCGGGCCTGATGTCGACCTCGCTCTTCGGCTTCATCACCGCCTGGAACGAGTTCCCGCTGGTCCTCGTGCTCAACAAGGAAGCCGAGGCCAAGACCCTGCCGGTGTGGCTGTCCAGCTTCCAGACCGCCTTCGGCGACGACTGGGGCGCCACCATGGCCGCGGCCTCCCTCTTCGCCATCCCGATCCTGATCCTCTTCGTCTTCCTGCAGCGCAGGGCCGTCAGCGGCCTGACCGACGGCGCAGTGAAGGGATAACGCCTGATGACGACACTCACGACGCACGCCGGTGACACCCTCACCCGCAACGCCCTCGCCGTCCTGCAGCCCGGCTTCGACGGCACCACCGCCGCACCGGACTGGCTGCGCCGCCGGATCGACGAAGGCCTCGCCTCCGTCAGCCTCTTCGGCCGGAACGTACGCACCGCCGAACAGGTGGCCGACCTCACCGCGCAGCTGCGCGCCGAGCGCGACGACCTGCTGATCGCCATCGACGAGGAGAGCGGCGACGTCACCCGCCTCGAAGTGCGCACCGGCTCCTCCTACCCGGGCAACCACGCACTCGGCGCCGTCGACGACACGACGCTGACCCGCGAGGTCGCCGCCGACCTCGGCCGGCGCCTCGCCGCCTGCGGCATCAACCTCAACTGGGCGCCGTCGGCCGACGTCAACGCCAACCCCGACAACCCCGTCATCGGCGTACGCTCCTTCGGCTCGGACCCCGACCTCGTGGCCCGGCACACCGCCGCCTATGTCGAGGGCCTGCAGTCGGCCGGCGTCGCCACCTCCGCCAAGCACTTCCCGGGGCACGGCGACACGGCGATCGACTCGCACCACTCCGTGCCGGTCATCGACGTCGACCGGGACGTGCTGAACTCCCGCGACCTCGCCCCCTTCCGCGCCGCCATCGCCGCCGGCACCCGGGCCGTGATGAGCGCCCACGTCCTTGCCCCGGCCCTGGACCCGGACAACCCCGGCACGCTCTCGCGCCGCATCCTGACCGGCCTCCTCCGCGAGGAGTTCGGCTACGACGGCCTCATCGTCACCGACGGCATGGACATGCAGGCGATCGCCGGGACGTACGGCTTCGAGCGCGGCTGCGTCCTCGCCATCGCCGCCGGAGCCGACGCGATCTGCACGGGCGGCGGCCCCTCCGACGAGGGAACCGTGCTGCGGCTGCGGGACGCCTTCGTCGCTGCGGTGCGCTCCGGCGAACTGTCCGAGGAACGGCTCGCCGACGCGGCGGACCGCGTGCGGGCACTCGCGGGCTGGGCCGCGTCGTCGAAGGTGCCGGGCGCGGCCGAGCGTTCGGGGGCCGTGACCGACACCGGCATCGGCCTGGTCGCGGCCCGCCGCGCGCTGACGGTCACCCGCGGCGAGACGTACGCGGCCCCGGTCACCGAGGCCCCCTACGTCGCCACCTTCTCCCCCCTCCCCAACATCGCCGTCGGCAACGAAACCCCCTGGGGCGTCACCGCCGAACTGGAGCGCCGCTTCCCCGGCACCGAGTCCGCCACCTACTCCGGCGAAGGCTCGGGCAACGAGGCCCTCGCGGCGGCGGGCCCGCGCCGCATCGTGGCCGTCGTCCGCGACGCACACCGCCACACCTGGATGGCCGAGGCCCTGCGGACCCTCGTCACGGCCCGGCCCGACACGGTCGTCGTCGAGATGGGCGTCCCCCAGTCCGCCCCGACCGGCGCCCTCCACATCGCAACCCGCGGCGCCTCCCGCGTATGCGGCGAGGCAGCGGCAGAGGTCATCGTGGGGGGCTGACTTACGCGGCTGGCGGGGCCGGCGTGTCCGCGGGCGGGGCGGGTCTGTCCGCGGGCGGGGCCGGTCTGCCCGCACGCGGGGCTGGCCTGTCCGCAGGCGGGGCCGGTCTGTCCGGCAGGTGGAGCTGGTTTGCCCGCTCGCGGGGCTGGCCTGTCCGCAGGCGGGGCCGGTCTGTCCGGCAGGTGGAGCTGGTTTGCCCGCTCGCGGGGCTGGCCTGTCCGCAGGCGGAGCTGGTCTGGCCGCGCGCGGAGCCGGTCCCGCAGGCGGGGCCGGTCTGTCCGCCAGGTGGAGCTGGTCTGCCCCGCACGCAGGGCTGGCTTGCCCGCACGCGGAGTCGGCCTGTCCGCGGGGGAGCTGGTCTGCCCCGCACGCGGAGCTGGTCTGCCCGCCGACGGAGCCGGCCTGTCTGCCCACGTAGCCGGTCCGCCCACTACGCGAAAGGGGCGCCCCCGACGGGGCGCCCCTTTTCGTGTGTTGCCGCCGTCGTTTCTACAAGCCCTGCCACTCCGGCTTGTTCGCGTACGTGTGCCGGAAGTACTCCGCGAGCTTCAGCTTCGACGCCGCTGCCTCGTCCACCACGACCGTGGCGTGCGGGTGCAGCTGGAGTGCGGAGGCGGGCACGACCGAGGCGACCGGTCCCTCCACCGTCGCGGCCACCGCGTCCGCCTTGCCCTCACCCGTCGCGAGCAGCACCAGGTGCCGCGCCTCCAGGATGGTCCCGATCCCCTGGGTGATGACGTGGTGCGGGACTTGGTCTATGTCCCCGTCGAAGAAGCGCGCGTTGTCCACCCGCGTCTGCTCCGTCAGCGTCTTGATGCGCGTCCGGGAGGCGAGCGACGAGCACGGTTCGTTGAATCCGATGTGCCCGTCCGTACCGATCCCGAGCAGCTGGAGATCCACACCACCGGCCTCGGCCAGCGCCTTGTCGTACGCCACGCACGCCGCCTGCACGTCCTCGGCACTGCCGTCCGGCCCCATGAAGGAGGCCTCGCTCAGCCCGAGCGGCTCGACGACCTCGCGGAGCACCACGGAGCGGTACGACTCGGGGTGCCCGGGCGGCAGCCCCACGTACTCGTCGAGCTGGCAGATGCGCGCCCGCGAGGCGTCCACGGAACCGGCCGCGACCTTGGCGGCCAGCGCCTCGTAGATGGGCAGCGGGGTGGAGCCGGTGGCGACACCGAGCAGGGCGTCAGGCTTACGGCGCACCAGAGCGGCCATGGCCTCCGCGATGAGCTCGCCGCCTGCCGTGGCGTCCGGGACGATGACAACTTCCACGCTGGGCCTGCCGATCTGGAGAGGGGCTCGAAAGTACTGGTGGTATAGACCAATCTAGCAGAGCTGCGCTACTGGAACAGCAGTGCAGCATCGCCAGAACGGCCGATTCCGCCGCTCTTCGATCCATGCTCGGCTCTCCGCCCCGCCTCCGCCCGTCGAACCGCGCGCGGAGGCCGGAAGCGCCCGGTCACACCCCCAGCACCGAACCTCCCGTCGCGTCGATGTACTGCCCGGTGATCCAGCGCGCGTCGTCCGAGGCCACGAAGGAGACGATGTCCGCCACGTCGGCGGGCTGGCCTATGCGGTCGAAGGCCGAGTACCCCGCCATCTCCGTCCGCTGTGCCTCCGGGATGCCGTCCATCATCTCCGTCTGGATGATGCCGGGCGCCACCGCGTTGACCGTGATTCCTCGCGGGCCGAGCTCCTGGGCCAGGGTGTGCGTCAGCACATTCACCGCGCCCTTCGTCATCGAGTAGGCCACGGTGATCGGGAAGGCGATGCGTGTGACGCCCGACGAGATGTTGATGATCCGGCCGCCGTCGCGCAGCCGGCCGAGGCCCTTCTGGACGACGAAGAACAGCGCCTTGGTGTTGACCGCGAACACACGGTCGTAATCCGCCTCCTGGACCTCGGCCACGTGGCTGTACAGGCCGATGCCCGCGTTGTTCACCAGGATGTCCAGGCCGTCCGCGTGCCGGTCGAATTCCGTCCAGAGCGCCTCGGCGTCACCGGGCACCCCCAGCTCCGCACCGAACGCGAAGGCGGAGCCGCCCGCCGCCTCGATCGCCGCCACGGTCTCCTTCGCCGCCACCTCGTTGCTGCCGTAGTGCACGGCGACCCGCGCCCCGTCCCGGCCGAGGCGCTCGGCGATGCCCCGCCCGATGCCCCGGCTGGCCCCGGTGACCAGTGCCGTCTTCCCCGCGAGCCGGCCCCGCTGGTTGCCCTGCTCGTCCCCGTGCTCGATCCCCTCGAACGCACCCATGGCGGGCGCCCCCTTCCCTGGTGGAATTTATCTAGCGGTCGTTACAGAAAGAACGCTACCCCACGCCCGGCCCCTTTTTCTAGTGCCCGCTATACAATTCACCCCATGGCGACGAAACAGCGCGGACGCCCCCGCTCCTTCGACCGCGAGACGGCCCTGGAGCAGGCGGTCCGTACTTTCTGGGAGAACGGCTACGAGGCGACGTCCGTCTCGGACCTCACGCGCGTCATGGGGATCGGGGCGCCCAGCCTCTACGCCGCGTTCGGGGACAAGCGGAAGCTCTTCGACGAGGTCGTCGTGCGGTACGGAGCGACGCACGGCGCCTTCGGCGGCCGGGCCTTCGACGAGGAGCCGACCGCACGCGCCGCCGTCTCGCGGCTGTTGCACGAGGCCGCGGCCCAGTTCACCGACCCGGACCACCCCCGCGGCTGCCTCGTCATCACCGCCGCCACCAACTGCACGACGCCGGAGGTGGAGCAGACCCTGCGCGAGCGGCGCAACTCCAACATGGCGGGCATCGAGTCCCGTATCCGCGAGGCCGTCGCGGTGGGGGAGCTGCCGGACCACACCGACCCCGCGGCCCTCGCCCGTTACACCGCGGCGGTCTTCCAGGGAATGTCGCAACAGGCCAGGGACGGCGCCACCAGGGAGGACCTGGAGGCGGTGGCCGATCTCGCCATGCGGGCGTGGCCGGACCGCCAACAAACATCCGCCGACGCATAGACATAAGAGAATGGTCTAGTCCACAATGCGTGGGTAAAGCCTCCGCTCTTCCCGCACAGGAGAGCGGATCGAGGAGCCGGCGCTCTCTGCCCTGACCGCGTCGGATCCTCACGATCGGCTGTTCAGGACCGCACATTCTGGCGGCCGATGCACCTGAAGGGCTGCGGTGCCGTGGGTGGGTTGAGGGTCCCACCCTGGCGCCGCGGCTCGTCGGGTACGTCCAGAGGTTGTCGCGTAGGCCCCTTGTCGGACACGTCCGGAGCTCGGCGGGTATGCCGGAGCCTTCGGGGCGCGGGCCCACCGGACGTGAAAGGTACGCTCGCACACGTGCCCTCCATGAACGACCTCGTACGCCAGCACACCGCCCTCGGTGACTCCGACCTCGAGTGGCTGCATCTGCTGGTCTCGGAGTGGCAGCTGCTCTCCGACCTCTCCTTCGCCGACCTGGTCCTCTGGGTCCCCACGCGCGACGGCACCCGCTATGTCTCCGTGGCACAGATGCGGCCCAACACCGGCCCCACCTCCTACCAGGACGACATGGTCGGCCACCTCGTCCCGCGCGGCCGCCGCCCCCTCCTCGACGCCGCCCTGGACGAGGGCCGCATCGTGCGCGAGGGCGACCCGGAGTGGCGCGAAGAGGTGCCGGTGCGCGTCGAGTCCATTCCCGTACGCAGGGAAGGGCGCGTCCTGGGCGTCATCGCCCGCAACACCAACCTGCTGACCGTGCGCACCCCTTCACGGCTGGAGCTGACCTACCTCCAGTCGGCGTCCGATCTCGCACAGATGATCGCCGCAGGGTCGTTCCCCTTCCAGGGGCAGCAGGTCGACATGGACGCCTCCCCGCGCGTGGGTGACGGTCTGCTGCGGCTCGACGCCGAGGGCGTCGTGCAGTACGCGTCGCCGAACGCGCTCTCCGCGTACCACCGCCTCGGCCTCGCGTCGGATCTCGTCGGCCACCACTTGGGCAGGGCGACGGCCGAACTCGCCCCGTCCCGCGGGCCGGTGGACGAGGCCCTGGCCAAGCTGGCGAGCGGCTGGGCGCCGCGCGAGTTCGAGATCGAGGGCGGCGACGGCGTGATCCAGCTGCGCGCCATCCCCCTCAAACCCAAGGGCCCCCGCATCGGTTCGCTCGTCCTCGTGCGGGACGTCACGGAACTCCGCCGCCGCGAGCGCGAGTTGATCACCAAGGACGCGACCATCCGGGAGATCCACCACCGGGTGAAGAACAACCTCCAGACGGTCGCCGCGCTGCTGCGGCTGCAGGCCCGTCGCATCGACTCCGCCAAGGGCCGCGAGGCGCTGGAGGAGGCCGTGCGCCGGGTGGGCTCCATCGCGATCGTCCACGAGACGCTCTCCCAGAATCTCGACGAGCGCGTGGAGTTCGACGAGATCGCCGACCGGGTGCTCGCGATGGTCGCCGAGATCTCGCCCGGCAAGGTGGCGGGCCGGCGCACCGGCCGCTTCGGCATCCTGGACGCGGAGGTCGCGACGCCGCTGTCGATGGTGCTCACGGAGATCCTGCAGAACGCTCTGGAGCACGGTTTCCGTGAGGGGGACACCGGCACGGTCGAGGTGTCCGCCGTGCGGGGCGGCACCAGCAAGGAAGCGCGGCTGCTGATCACCGTCCAGGACGACGGCATCGGTCTGCCCGAGGGCTTCGACCCGCACCGCTCCGGCAATCTCGGCCTGCAGATCGTCCGCACTCTGGTCGAGGGGGAGCTGGGCGGCACCTTCGACATGGTCCGCGCTCCGGAGCGCGGCACGCGGGTCGTCCTGGACATTCCGGTGCGCGGCGACAAGTAGCGACGCGCCCACACGTGAAAGCAGTGAGCCCCGGACCTGAGTGGTCCGGGGCTCACTGCTCACGTTGCGATGCGCATCGGGGGTACTGCGCGGCTGCGGCTCGGGGGCGGGAGTTGCGTACTCGCTGTACGCGCCGCCAAGCTCAGGCTCGTGGGGGGCGTGGGCGTCAGGCGCTGGCCTGGCGTGCACGGTTGCGAGCGGCGCGGCGCTTCATTGCACGGCGCTCGTCCTCGCTGAGGCCACCCCAGACGCCGGAGTCCTGGCCGGACTCGAGCGCCCACTGCAGGCACTGCTCCATGACGGGGCAGCGGCGGCAGACGGCCTTGGCTTCCTCGATCTGCAGCAGCGCAGGACCGGTGTTGCCGATGGGGAAGAAGAGCTCGGGGTCTTCCTCGCGGCAAACGGCGTTGTGACGCCAGTCCATGGCTGCTACCTCTCCTTGGTATTACATGCGGGTTGCTTGTGAATGTGAACGCTTTCACGAATCCCCCCGCACGGGAAGGGCCGACGCCCAGTTGCCTGGTGTGGACCTGTGGTGGAGGAGGGGTTCTGGCTATCTGTGGGGCCGATGTTGCGGGCCGTCCCGATCGCCATGTAGAGATTCGCAAACCTCGGCTGCGGATACAACCCCTTCAGGAAAGTTTTTTTTGATTCCTCAGTGTCGGCTGGGTCACAGCCGTACTTCTATGGGGTGGACCCTGGTCTAAACGTTCGAGTGAAAGGACTTTAGCCCCTTCTGCTCACACAATCACACGCAGTGCACGGCGTACGCCTGTGAACGTCACGCTCGTCCGGAGTCCCAAGTGGTCACCGTCCATCTGAAGGGGCAGGGGCACCTTCGAATGCAAGGTGAAGTCGGTGAGGTCGTGGAGCGTAACCGCGTGCTTACCGTGCGGTCCGCGATCCGGCGTCGAGGTCAGCAGCTGGGTGCCGTACCGGGCCACCGCGGCCGTCGAGAGCTTCTTCAGACCGAGCACGTCCAGGCCCGTGTCGAAGGAGGCCTGCGGGGACGCGTACAGGGGGCGATTGCCCAGGTAGGAGTACGGAGAGGTGTTGCAGACTATCGACAGCACCAGGTCGGTCACCGGGTCCTCGCCGGGCCGCTCCAAGGTGATCATTCCGTGCCTGCGGTGGGGCTCGTCGATGAACTGGCGGAGCACCTGGCGCACATAGAGGGCGTGCGTCGAGCGCCGCCCGAGCTCGCGCTGCTGTTCGACTCTGCCGACCACTCCACCGTCGAAGCCGAGACCCGCACAGAACGTGAACCAGCGCGACGGCACGGCCTCGTCCTCCGTACCCGGAGTGCCGCCCGCGATGCCGAGGCCCACCGTGCGCTCACTGCCCTCGCGCAGGGCGTCCAGAAGGGCGCCGGTGGCCTCCACGGCGTCGTTGGGCAGCCCGAGGGCGCGCGCGAAGACGTTGGTGGAACCGCCGGGGACGACGGCCAGACGGGGGAGGCGGTCCGGATCGGGGCCGTGGTGCAGCAGGCCGTTGACGACTTCGTTGACGGTGCCGTCCCCGCCGAGGGCGACGACCAGCTCGATGTCCTTGCTCTCCGCGGCCTGCCGGCCGAGGTCTCTGGCGTGGCCGCGGTACTCCGTGGTGACCGCGTCCAGTTTCATCTCGCTCGCCAGTGCGTGCACCAGCACATCACGCGTACGCGCACTGGTGGTGGTAGCCGCCGGGTTGACCACGAGGAGTGCACGCATGCGAAGCAGACTACCTAGCGGTCTCGGGACGGCCTAGACCGAGGTGCCGGGGCGGAGGGGCCCAGAGCTACCCTGCTGGGGTGAGTACTGAGCGGAAGTCCACCCCCGAAGCCCCGGAGTCGCCCGAGCCGGGCCAGCGACCCGCGCGGGTGACCGCCGCCGCGGCCCTGGTCGCGCTGGAGGGCGTCGCCCTCCTCGCCGGGGGCGTCTACATGCTCGTGATGGGGCTCGCGGGATCGCCCGACGATCCGCGGTCGGCCGAGACCGGCGGCATCACGCTGATCGTCCTCGCGCTGCTCCCGCTGCTCGCCGCGCGCGGGCTGCTGAAGCTGCGCCGGTGGAGCCGCGGACCCGCGATCATCACCCAGATCATGGCGCTGCCGGTGTCGTGGCAGATGCTGCAGGCCGACAGCGTGGCCATCCCGGCCGGCATCGTCCTCGCGATCACGGCCGTCGCCTCGCTCGTCTGCCTGATCAACCCGGCGACGACCGAGGCCCTCGGCATCCAGGGCCCCGGCAACGTACAAGATCAGAAGTAAGACGCTCGGAACGCCTTTCGAGGCGCCGCTCGGGATCTGGAAAATGCGGCGCTACGGAGAGTGACTACTCCTCGACGAGAAGCTTCTCCCGCAGCTGTGCGAGCGTGCGCGCCAGCAGTCGGGAGACGTGCATCTGCGAGATGCCGACCTCCTGCGCGATCTGCGACTGCGTCATGTTGCCGAAGAAGCGCAGCAGCAGAATGCGCTTCTCGCGCGGGGGCAGGTCCTCCAGGAGGGGCTTGAGCGACTCGCGGTACTCGACGCCCTCCAGGGCCTCGTCCTCGGCGCCCAGGGTGTCCGCGACGGCCGGGGACTCGTCGTCCGTGTCGGGGACGTCCAGGGACAGCGTGGAGTAGGCATTGGCCGACTCCAGGCCTTCGAGGACCTCCTCTTCGGAGATGGCCAGCTTCTCGGCCAGCTCGTGCACGGTGGGGGAGCGGCCGTGCAGCTGGGACAGCTCGGCCGTCGCCGTCGTCAGCGCGAGCCGCAGCTCCTGGAGGCGACGCGGGACGCGGACCGCCCATCCCTTGTCGCGGAAGTGCCGCTTGATCTCGCCGACGACCGTCGGTGTCGCGTACGTGGAGAACTCGACGCCGCGCTCCGGGTCGAAGCGGTCCACGGACTTGATCAGGCCGATCGTGGCGACCTGGGTGAGGTCGTCGAGGGGCTCGCCGCGGTTGCGGAAGCGGCGGGCCAGGTGCTCGACGAGCGGCAGGTGCATGCGGACCAGCTGGTTGCGCAGCTCCGCGTACTCCCGACTGCCGCCGTCCAGGGTGCGCAGCTCGATGAACATCGCGCGTGCGCCGCTGCGGTCCTGCGGATCGTGCCGGCCGTGCTGGTGCTCGCTCATGTTTCCCGCCCGTCGCCCGCCGCCCCGGCCGGAGAGCTGCTTGAGCTCGTCCTTGGCGGTCGGCTCTGCCTGCTCCGACACATCGGCCACCCTCAGCGGACCCGGCTGGTCCGGCTCCTCCGGGTGCGGCTTGGCCTGCTGCTCGGGGATTCCGGTGGTCATACGGCGCAACCCCTCCCTGCCGGCGGCGGGCAGACCCTGTGTGCCGCGCTCTTCGTCCCGCACCGGCCCGTCCCCGTCCCTCACGCCGGCCCGGGTCCCGCGCCGCGCTTCTTGTAGAGGCTGATCGAGACGGTGTTGTCCTCGGCGACCGTCGAGTCCACCTGGCCCGCGAGGGCCGACAGCACAGTCCAGGCGAAGGTGTCCCGCTCCGGGGCCCGGCCGTCGGTCGTGGGCGCCGAGACCGTCACCTCCAACGAGTCGTCGACGAGCCGGAAGACGCAGCTGAGCACCGAGCCGGGCACGGCCTGCTGGAGCAGGATCGCGCAGGCCTCGTCGACCGCGATGCGGAGGTCCTCGATCTCGTCGAGAGTGAAGTCCAAACGCGCCGCGAGGCCGGCAGTCGCCGTCCGCAGCACCGACAGGTAGGCACCCGCAGCAGGAAGGCGGACTTCCACGAAGTCCTGATTCCCGGGCTCGCCTGCGATCTGGGACACCCTCACCTCCAAGGTGGTACAAGCACTTTCGGGGTTCCGGGACCGCCGCCCAGCGGTGGTCCGGACTGCGTCACACGGGTAACGCACCACGTCGTTCTGCGGTGACGCTACCGCGCTCCCCAGCTCCGTGTCCCGGGGACCCCGCCTTGATGCTGTCACTCATAGTAAGCATATGAGTACGGACAGTGGCTAGGGGTCGCGCAAGCCCAATTGGAAACAACAAGCGCCGGGTTGACGTACCCAGGCGTCAGACGATCGAACCGTCCACAAAGCACCAGCGCCAGCTCTCCCCCGGCTCGAAGGTCCTCATCACAGGGTGTGAGGTCTCCTTGAAATGCGCCGTCGCGTGCTGGAAGGGCGACGAGTCGCAGCAGCCCACATGACCGCACTCCAGGCACAGCCGCAACTGGACCGGGTGGCTGCCGGCCGCCCGGCACTCGAGACACGTATCGCTCAGCGGGGACACCTCGGGGTGCGGCAGCGCTGCGACATGCGGGCACTCGTTCATGATTGCCAGGTTACGACGGGAACACGGAGGGCGGAGGGGTCTGCCGATGGATGTATTGCCCCTGGTGGGACTGATCGCGGCGAGCGCCGTGGTGGCCGGGGCGGCGCGCAGGACCCCGGCGCCGGCACCGCTGCTCCTCGTCGGGGTGGGGCTCGTCGCCTCGTACGTGCCCGGAGTGCCCGACTACCACCTCGATCCGCACATCGTGCTGCCGCTGATCCTGCCGCCACTGCTGCACACGGCCGCCCTGGAGAGCTCCTATCTGGACCTGCGCGCCAACATCAGGCCCGTCGCGCTGCTCTCGGTCGGATACGTCCTGTTCGCCACGGTCGCCGTCGGCTGGCTCGCCTATCTGCTCGTCCCCGACCTGCCGCTGACCGCCGCGCTCGTCCTCGGCGCCGTCATCGCGCCCCCGGACGCGGTCGCCGCGACCGCCATCGCACGCAAGGTGGGGCTGCCCTCACGGATCACCACGATCCTGCAGGGCGAGTCCCTGGTGAACGACGCGACCGCGATCACCGCCTACAAGGTGGCCCTCGCAGCGGCGGTCGGCGAGGGTGCGAGCTGGTCGGGCGGGGTCCGGGAGTTCCTGGTGGCCGCGGTCGGCGGGGTCGGCGTCGGGCTGCTCCTCATGGTGCCGATCCACTGGCTGCGCACCCACCTGAAGGAGACGATGCTGCAGAACACGCTGTCCCTGCTCATCCCCTTCGTCGCGTACGCCGCCGCGGAACAGGTCGGCGCCTCCGGAGTGCTCGCCGTGGTCGTCGTCGCCCTCTACCTGGGCCACCGCTCCTGGCAGGTCGACTTCGAGACGCGGCTGCAGGAGGCCGCGGTGTGGAAGGTCGTCGCGTTCATCCTGGAGTCGGCGGTCTTCGCACTCATCGGCCTGCAGCTGCCCGTGGTGCTCAGGGGACTCGGCGAGTACAGCGTGGCGCAGGCGGTCTGGTACGCCGTCGGGGTCTTCGTCTTCGTCGTCGTGATGCGCTTCGTGTGGTCGTATCCGGCGACGTATCTCCCGCGCGGGCTTTCGGCGCGGATCAGGGAGCGCGAGGGAGACATGGACTGGCGGCGTCCGCTGATCGTCAGCTGGGCCGGGATGCGCGGTGTGGTGTCGCTGGCCATCGCCTTCTCCATCCCGCTCACCATGGAGGACGGTGAACCCTTCCCGGCGCGCAACCTTGTCTTGTTTCTTACGTTCACCACGGTCATCGGAACGCTCGTCGTGCAGGGCCTCTCGCTGCCCTGGCTGATCCGTGTCCTGAAACTGCCCGGCCGTGACGCGCAGGCACAGACGCTCGCCGAGGCGCAGGCGCAGAACGCCGCCTCAGAGGCCGCGGAGGCACGCCTGGCGGAACTCATGCAGGACGAGCGCAATGGCCTGCCACAGCCCCTCCAGGACCGTCTGCGCACCGTCCTGGAGCGGCGGCGCAACTCGGTGTGGGAGCGGCTCGGCCAGGCCAACCCGGTGACGGGGGAGTCCGCGGACGACACCTACCGCCGGCTGGCGCGCGAGGCGATCGCTGCGGAGCGCGAGGTCTTCGTGAAGATGCGGGACGAGCGGCGCATCGACGACGAGATGATGCGGACGCTGCTGCGCAAGCTGGACTTGGAGGAGGCGGCCGCCCACCGGGAGATCGAGGAGTGAGGCGGCCTACTCGGCGCCGGACGCGGCGGCGGGCTCCTCGCGGGTGCCGGTGATCACCGCGGTGAGGCGCGTGCCGGGCCGGAAGGCGCCCTCTTCGGAGAGGACGGTCAGGGCGTACAGGAGCTTCGCGACGTAGAGGTGTTCTACGGAGAGGCCGATTTCGTGGCCGTGCCGGTCCTCGAAGTCCTCGGCGAAGGCGATGAGCTCCGGTGGGGTGCGGGCGTAACCGCCCCAGTGGAAGCGGTCGTCCAGGCGCCAGTTGGCGGTCGGCTCGCCGAAGGTCCGCTGCTGGAGGGCTGTTATGTCGTCGCCCAGGAAGCCGCCCTTGAGCACCGGTATGCCGAGGGCCCGCAGGTCGGGGCCGAGTCCGGCGGCCATACCCGCGAGCGTGCCGCCGGTGCCGCATGCGACGGCCGCCACGTCGGTGTGCCCACGCAGCTCCTCGCCGAGGGCCATGCAGCCCCGCACGGCGAGGGTGTTGCTGCCGCCCTCGGGGATCACGTACGCGGCCGGGGCGTCCGTCGCGCGAAGGATCGCCGCCAGGGTCTCCGGCTCGGCCTTCCGCCGGTACGTGCTCCGGTCGACGAAGTGCAGGCGCATGCCGTCGGCCGCGCAGCGCGTCAGCGACGGGTTGAGGGGGCGCCCGGCGAGTTCGTCGCCACGGACGACGCCGATCGTGGCGAAGCCCAGGAGGCGGCCCGCCGCGGCGGTGGCGCGCAGATGGTTCGAGTAGGCGCCGCCGAAGGTGAGGAGAGTGTCGTGACCGGCGTCGGCGGCGGCCCGCAGGTTCAGGGCGAGCTTGCGGTACTTGTTGCCCGGCAGGTCACGGTGGATCAGGTCGTCCCGCTTGAGGAGCAGCTGGACTCCGCGACGGGTGAAGCGGTCGTCCGCTATGGACTGCAGCGGGGACGGCAGCCGGGGGCGCAGACCGGCGGGCGGGGTGGGACACACCCCGCCATTGTCTCCCGTGGCACGGGGTCCCACAGGGGGAGCCCTTCGCCGGGTGGGCTCCCCGGGCGTTCCTCGGCGCCGGGGCCCGCGTGACGCGCGGGGACTGCGGCGCCTGTGGGGGTTACTTGAGGCGTTCCTCGATGCGGGCCCGCATCGAGTCCATCGTGAAGCCGCGCGGGTCGACCTTGCCCGGCTGCCACTCCAGGTGGCCGATCACCGAGCGTTCCGTCCAGCCGTGCACACGGCAGACCGCCGCCGAGGCCCTCTCGATGGCATCCAGCTGGGCCTCGGGCCACGGGTCCTCGCCGTCGCCGAGGTTCTCGCACTCGAAGCCGTAGAAGTGGCGGTTGCCGTCGGTGTTCGCCTCGTTGTCCGGAGGCAGCCGCTTCTCGGCGATGACCGCGCGGAGCACGTCGTCGTCGCCGAGGCCCGCGTGGTTGGCGCGGCCGTAGCCGACGAGGTGGACACGGCCGTCCTTGGTGATGACGCCGTGGCAGAGCGGCCCGGGGAGCGAGGCGAAACCGTCGCGGCAGATCTCCACCGTGCGCTCGCTGCCCGAGGTCACGGTGTGGTGGATCACCACACCGTGCACCGGGCCCCAGGGGCCTTTGTGGTTGCGGTTGTGGTGCTCCCAGTCGCCGACCTCGACGACGGTCACGCCTTCGTCCCGCAGGGCCTCGAGGAACGTGCCCGCGGACATGGGTGGGGCCATGACCCCTCCTTTGCAAGGCGGGACGGCCGCCGGTCGCGGGCCGTCTCGTATGCCCTGCTTGTACCGGAACTCCGGTGCCCGGACCAGTTGTTCGGAATTGATCCAAGTGCTGTTCGGGCACCGTGCGAGCCGATCCGGTCAGTTGCCGTGCAGGAAGCCGTCCCCGTGCGTCGCGACATGGGACTCGACGGCCTGCAGCGCCTGCTGGGTGGCCTGCGAGGAGCCGGTGCCCCGGCGCTCCGCGAAGTACGCGGCGCCGAGCTTCTTCAGGAGGGCGTCGCCGGCCCGCTTCTCCTGGACCTCGTCGATCTTCTGCTTGCCCTGCGTGAGGCCCCGCTGGGCCTGTTCCTTCGCGCGATCCAGGAAGCCTGCCATTGCTGTCTCCTGCCGGTTGGTGCGGACGGTGATCTCCGAGCCCATCAGGATGCCCGGCGCGACACCTCCCGAGTTGCGCCGAACGGGTGGAAACGCCCCTACTGCCCCGCGGGAGCGTGATCCATTCCCGCTCGTTTGTGTAATGGCGCCGCCACGTTCCGTGCTGGAAGGCTTGGGCGCGCACATCACCGCAGCAGATCACCGCAGGCAGCAGATCACCGCAGGTATTTCGGGAGGGCAAAGCCATGTCGGTAGGCGAAGAGATCCGGACCGAGTCGGAGAAGCCGCAGCAGAGTCTCGGCACATCCGCCGCACGGAATCTGGCCACCACCACCAAATCCGCGCCGCAGATGCAGGAGATCAGCTCCCGCTGGCTGCTGCGGATGCTGCCCTGGGTCCAGGTGCAGGGCGGCACGTACCGGGTGAACCGAAGGCTGAGCTACTCGGTCGGTGACGGCCGGGTGACGTTCGTGAAGACGGGCGACCAGGTGCAGGTCATCCCGGCGGAGCTCGGCGAGCTGCCGGTGCTGCGGGACTTCGACGACCACGACGTGCTGGGGGAGCTGGCGCAGCGCTGCCAGCAGCGGGAGTTCGCCGCGGGCGAGATCCTGACGTCCTTCGGCAGCCCGGCGGACGAGGTGTTCCTGCTCGCGCACGGCCGCGTCGAGAAGGTCGGCACGGGCCCCTACGGCGACGACACCGTGCTGGAGACGCTCGCCGACGGCTCCTACTTCGGCGAGCGGGCCCTCATCGACCCCGAGACCATCTGGGAGTACACCGCGCGTGCGGTGACCGCGTGCACGGTCCTCATCCTGCCCCGCCAGGACCTCGAGCAGATCGCGGAGCGCAGCGAGTCGCTCCGCGGCCACCTCCAGCGGCTGCGGTCCATCCCGGCGCAGCGCACCAACAGGTTCGGTGAAGCGCCTATCGACCTGTCCGCCGGCCATGTCGGCGAGGCCGTGCTGCCGGGCACCTTCGTGGACTACGAATCGGCGCCGCGTGAGTACGAGCTGAGCGTCGCCCAGACCGTGCTTCGCGTCCACACGCGCGTGGCCGACCTCTACAACCAGCCGATGAACCAGACCGAGCAGCAGTTGCGGCTGACCGTCGAGGCGCTGAAGGAGCGCCAGGAGCACGAGCTCATCAACAACCGCGAGTTCGGCCTCCTGAACAACTGCGAGTACGACCAGCGGATCCAGCCGCACGACGGCGTGCCCGGCCCCGACGACCTGGACGAACTGCTCAGCCGCAGGCGCGGGTCCAAGCTCTTCCTCGCGCACCCGCGTGCGATCGCCGCGTTCGGCCGCGAGCTCAACAAGCGCGGACTCGTCCCCGAGACCATCGACATGGCAGGCAACAGGATTCCCACCTGGCGCGGGGTGCCGATCTTCCCGTGCAACAAGATCCCGATCACCGAGGCCCGCACCACCTCCATCATCTGCATGCGTACGGGCGAGGAGGAGCAGGGCGTCATCGGTCTGCGTCAGACCGGCATCCCGGACGAGATCGAACCAAGCCTTTCCGTACGGTTCATGGGCATCAGCGAGCAGGCGATCATCTCCTACCTGGTGTCGACCTACTACTCCGCCGCGGTGCTCGT
Organism: Streptomyces sp. NPDC039480; assembly: GCF_055597165.1. Taxonomy (NCBI): domain Bacteria; kingdom Bacillati; phylum Actinomycetota; class Actinomycetes; order Kitasatosporales; family Streptomycetaceae; genus Streptomyces; species Streptomyces sp. NPDC039480. The sequence goes on from NZ_JBVITX010000002.1 coordinate 796,105, forward strand.
GCCCGACGCGCTCGGCGTCCTGGAGAACGTCGAGATCGGCCGCCGGACGTGACCCCGTGGCCGTGTCCCCGGGCGCGGCACGGGGTACACCCCCTCCGTACGCGCCCACAGGCCGAGGAACAGCCACCGTCCGCATCCTTCGCGGGGTGAGTCCATGACGGACACGACGACGGACACGGCAGGCACAGCGGCGAGTGCGGGCACGGTGGGTGCGGGGGCGGACACGGTGGGTGTGGCGGGGAGCGACCCCGAGTCCGGCGACGCGTGCGAGGCCGTGGAGATCCTGGCGTCGACGCGGGCGCACGTCGATCCGGAGCTGCGCAGGGCGATCGACACGCTGCCCGGGTCGTTGCGCCGGGTCGCGCTCTACCACTTCGGGTGGGAGCACGCGGACGGCACACCGGCCGCCGGGCACGCGGGCAAGGCCATCAGGCCCGCCCTCGTGCTCACCGCGGTGCGGGCGCTCGGCGGGGAGCCCGCACTGGCGGTGCGGGCGGCGGCCGCCGTGGAGTTGGTCCACAACTTCACGCTCCTGCACGACGACGTGATGGACCGCGACACCACGCGCAGGCACCGGCCCACCGCCTGGACTGTGTTCGGCGTCGCCGACGCGATCCTCGCCGGTGACGCCATGCAGGCACTGGCGCAGCGGCTGCTCGCCGACGACCCCCACCCGGGGGCCGCGGTGGCGGCCGCCCGCCTCGCCACCTGCGTCATGGAGCTCTGCGCCGGGCAGCACGCGGACTGCGAGCTGGAGCGCCGCGACCCGGACGAGGTCACGCTGGAGGAGTGCCTCGCCATGGCCGAGGCCAAGACGGGGGCGTTGCTGGGCTGCGCCTGTGCGCTGGGGGCGGTGTACGCGGGGGTGGGGCGGGAGGAGATCGAGGCGCTCGACGGGTTCGGCCGGGAGGCGGGGCTGGCGTTCCAGCTCATCGACGACGTCATCGGGATCTGGGGCGATCCCGAGCACACCGGTAAACCCGCGGGCGCCGACCTCGCCGTACACAAGAAGTCCCTGCCGGTCGTCGCGGCGCTGGCGTCGGGCACGCCGGCCGCGGCCGAACTGGCCGAGCTGTACCGGAGGCCGCCCGGTGGGGCGGGGGGTGATCGGGAGAGTGCGGTGCGCGCGGCCCGCGCCGTGGAGAGTGCGGGCGGCCGCGACTGGGCGCAGGTGCACGCGGCCGACCGGATGTCCCGCGCGATAGTCCTGCTCGCCAGAGCGGTGCCGGACCCGGAGGCGGCGGGGGGTCTGCTGGCACTCGCCGAGTTCGTGACGCGGCGTACGCATTGAAGGGGCGGGTGGACTGAGGGGGGTGCGGGGAACTGAGGGGGTGCGCGGACTGAGGGGCGCGGACTAGGGGGTGTGCGCAGTGAACGGGTGTGCGGCGTGAAGGGGAGGACGCCGTGAAGGGGGGGCGCGGACTGAGGGGGCGCGGGGACTGAGGGGGTGTGCGCAGTGAACGGGTGTGCGGCGTGAAGGGGAGGACGCCGTGAAGGGGGGGGCGCGGACTGAGGGGGCGCGGGGACTGAGGGGGCGTGCGCAGTGAACGGGTGCGCGGAGTGCAGGGGGACGCCGTGGAGGGGGGCACGGAGTGAAGGGGGGTACGTCGTGAAGGGGTGTGTGGGGGGCTTCGGGGGGAGTGGGGGTGATCGCTTACGCTGCAACCGGTGGTCGACGGCTCGGAGTTGGTGAGTGCGTGGACGTGCCGTCGGACGTGGGCGAGTGGTGAGGGGCGGGCTATGGGCGTGGCGATACGGCGGGCCGGAGAAGGGGACCGGGAGGACGTGGTCCGGCTGCTCGACGCGGCGTTCATGCAGGATCCGGTGAGCAGCTGGATCTTCCCCGGCGAGGAGTACCGTCTGCGCACCCATGGTGCGTTGATGGGCGCCTTCTTCGATCTCGCGCTCGGCGAGGGGTATGTCGACATCACGGAGGACGGCGCGGCCGTGGCCTTGTGGTGGTCCGTTCCCGCGGGCGAGCACCACGACAGCGACGGTGACGGTGACGGTGACGGCGACATCGACGGGCCGGCCCAGCTGCGCCAGGCCGTCGACGCCGACAACGAACGCGTCGAGACTGTCGGCAGGTTGACCGAGGCGATCCATCCGACCGACCGCGCGCACGAATACCTCCATCTCATAGCCGTACATCCGGACCGGCAGGGCGAAGGGCTCGGCACGGCACTCGTCACCGCAGTCCTTGACCGGTGTGACCGCGAGGGTCTGCACGCGTACCTGGAGGCGAGCAACACCCGCAGCCGCGACCTGTACGGGCGCCTGGGGTTCACCTTCATGGGGACGACGCTCGATCTGCCCGACGGCCCCCGGATGTGGCCCATGTGGCGTGAGCCGCAGACGGCGGGGAAGCCCACCGGGTAGCGGGCGGTCGGAGGGCTGCCCCGGCGGGCCGGACCGGAATACTCTGAGCGGTATGGGCAGCGAAGGGCCACGGCCCGGCCCCGCCCCGCAGGACGAGCCGGTGTGCGACGCCTGCGGAGGGCCGGTGGGTACGGCGATCCGGCGGCGCAAGGTGCTTGGGGTGTTCGTCCCCGTGTGGGGCCCCGGGCCGTGCCGCAACGAGCAGTGCGAGGCGTGCGTCGACGAGGTGGACGCGGAGTCGGCTCGGCCGGGCGGTCGAGCGAGGGGCCGGGCGAGCGGTCGCGCGAGTGCGAGACGTTCCCGGTCGCGGCACGGTAGGAGGCCGACCGGGTCCGGTGACGGTGAGAACAAGTAGTGAGAACGAGTGGCGCAACTCCCCCTGGGCGGCCCGGCCGTGTGATCGGTTGTGGCGGCAGCGGCGGTAGGGTCCCCGTTGGTTCGGTGAAGGGGCCGGTGGGGGAGGGGTGCGATGAAGGCGCGGTGGGGTGTACTCGCCCTGGCGGGCGTGGTGTTGGCCGGGTGCGGCTCGGGTTTCGGTGCCGGTGCCGGTACGGGGGCGGACGGCGATGCGCTGCCCGCGTATGCGCGGGAGCCCGGTGTGCCGCGCGTGGAGAGTGAGGACGATATGCCCGCACTCCCGCTGGAGCGTTACGAGTTCAGCAGCAAGGACGACAAGCGCATGGGGCAGGCGCGCAATCGGCTGCAGCGGGAGTGCATGCGGGCCCTGGGGTTCGATGACTTCCCGCTCGATCCCGGGTTCGGCCTTCTGCGGGGGGTCCAAATGTCGGAGTCCTTCACCTCGACGGCGATCTACGTGTCCCCGTACGGGACGCTCGACCTCGGCCAGGCCCGCCGCTGGGGCTACGGCTTCGACCCCGACCGGGCGAAGGCGCTGGAAGCGGAGCTGCAACCGACGGGCCGGGACCTGACGCAACGGGAGTACGAGGCGCTGCAAGGGCCCGACACGGAGAAGGGCGGCCGCTCGGTCAACGGCCGGAAGGTGCCGGAGGGAGGCTGCGCCGCGGAGGCGACGCGGCAGACCACGAGGGGTGTGGCCGATTCGGGGCGCCTCTGGGATTACGTGCCCCAGCGCAGCCAGAAGATCGACAAGGCCGTCGCCCAGGACGGCCGGGTGCGGAAGGCATTCCGGGACTGGTCGCGCTGTGTCGAGGACAAGGGCTTCAAGCGGTACGGGAGCCCGGCGCGGGCTTTCGGCGACGAGGCGTGGCGGAAGGAGCGTGAGGACGGCAACACCTGGCGTACGGAAAGGGAGTTGGGTACGGCGGTCGCCGACGTCGAGTGCAACCGGAAGCTGAACACCGCCGGTGTGTGGTGGAGCGTCACCAACGAGAAGCAGCGCGAGGACCTGCGCCGCAACAAGTCCCGGTACGAGGCCGTGCGCAAGGACCAGGACCGGGTGCGGGCCGAGATCCGCGCGGTGCTCGGCGAGAAGTGACGCCGACGTGGCGGTCGAGCCGCGCGACGGTTCGGCGTATCCGTGTGCCCGCCTGCCCGCCTGCCCGCCTGCCCGCCTGCCCGCCTGCCCGCCTGCCTGGCGGCTCGGCTTGCCCGACTACCCGACTACCCGTCTCCCCGCGAGCCCGCCCCAGCCCCAGCCCCTGCCCCTGCCCCAGCCCCCCGGACGTTTCTCCCCCGCGTGATAGACACATGGGATGACGAGCTGCGGTCGGGCGTTCGACGCCGTGTTGAGTGACCTCGACGGCGTGATCCGGTTCTACGACATGGCGGAGCTGGAGGAACTGGAGCGCACGGCCGGCCTGGCGCCCGGCAGCACCGCCGAGATCGCCTTCCGGCCCGAGACCGACATGCCGCTGATGCGCGGCGAGATCACCAAGGATCTGTGGATCGCGGCGATCGCGGACGGCCTCGCCGACCGGGTCCCGTGGGAGCGCGGGCACGAGCTCGGGACGACGCTCGCCGAGACCAAGTTCCGGGCCGACGACGCCGTGGTGGGGCTGCTGCGGCGGGCGCGTACGGCAGGACTGTCCGTCCTGCTCGTCACCAACGCGACGCCGTGGCTCGCCGACGATCTCGCGCTGCTCGGTCTCACCGGCCCTGACGGCTGCCTCGACGACGTGATCAGCAGCGCCGATCTCGGCATCGCCAAGCCGGACCGGCGCATCTACGAGACGGCCGCCGAGCGCGCCGGTGTCGCGCCGGACCGCTGCCTCTTCGTGGACGACCGGCAGGAGAACGTGGACGCCGCCGTCGCGCTCGGCATGACCGGCCTGCTCTACCGCGAACCGGCCGATCTGCACGCGGTGTTGGCCCCGCTGGTCTGACCGAGGCGGTCGTGGGCGGCTCTCAGCAGGAGTCCTCCAGATAGGTGCGGGCCAGGGCCGCGGCGCCGGTGAGCCAGTCGGTGATCACCGCGAGCTCGTCCGCCGAGTACTGCGCGCAGAGCTCGGTGAGCAGCTTGGTGTACGGGCCGTAGACGGCCTGCACCCGCTCGGCGGCGGCCGGGACCGGGGCGACGTGCACCCGGCGCCGGTCGTTGGGGTCGGGTCTGCGCTCCACGAAGCCGCCGCGCTCCAGGCGGTTCAGGATGCCGGTGACGGCGCCCGTCGTGACCTGGGCGCGGCCGGCCAGGTCGCCCGCGGTGACCGGTGTGTCCGCCTCCAGGACGTGGGCGAAGCAGACCAGGTCCTTGACGCTCAATCCGAGGTTGCGGGCCAGCTCCTGACGGCCGATCAGGTTGGTGGCGACGAGATCGTCCAGCGCGCCGATGGCGTCCACCGCGGAGCCGGCGGGGCGCTGCTTCCCCTGCGTACCTGCCTGCATCCCCGCCTGCGGTCCCAGCTTTCCCTCCATTGAACTCCCTTAGCACCTAAGATAAATTACTTACTTGCTAAGGCATCTTACGGCGTGTGTGCGTGTACCAGAAGGAGGCAGGAACGTGAGTGGACTCCACGACGAAGGCCACACTGTCGCGGGGTGGACGGGCTCCCTCATCGCGATGGTCGGGGCCTTGTCCGCAGGGGTGGGTGTCGTCAGCTGGCGTCCCGGTATCTGGCTGGGCGTAGCGCTCATGGTGGTGGCGCTGCTCGCCTCGTGGGTCCTGCACCTGGCGGGCTGGGGCAAGCCGCCGACGCCGCGCAGCCACGACCTGCGGGGATTCTCGGCGCGGGACCTCTCCGCGCGTGCCGGGCACGCGGACTGCTTCGGGTGCCGACTGGCCGGCCGGGCGGCCCGGGGCGCCGAAGCGTCCTGACGGTGCGGAGGGTACGCCGGTGCGGAGGGTGCGCCGGTGGCCCGGTCCGCCTACCTCCGGCGCACCGCGTCCAGCGCCGGTGCGATGACGGCGAAGACCCGGTCCGTCAGTGCGGCCGGGTCCTCCGCCCCGTCCCCCTTGCTCCACCTCTGCAGGACGGCCCCGAACGCGGACAGGGCGATACGGGCCGCCAGTTGCGGATAGAGGTCCGTCCGCGGGTCCAGGCCGAGGCGGTGGGCGAGTTCCTCGGCGAGTTCGTCGCCCCACTGCGCCTGGCGTTCCAGGAAGCGGGCGTGCAGGGCGGGGCTCTCGAAAATCAACTGGGTGATGCGCAGGGCCTGTTGGCTCGGACCCGCGCAGGCGTTCACGGAGACCCAGACGGTGTGGCGCAGCGCCACCGACGGCGGTTCGTCCGCCGGGCGGGACGCCAGCTCCGCGCGCATGTCGGTGCCCACGTCGGCCAGCAGATGGATCACCACGTCCTCTTTGGATGCGAAGTACCGGAAAAAGGTCCGCTTGGACACCCCCGCGACGGCCGCGATCTCGTCGGCCGTGACCGCGTCGAACCCCCTCCGGGCCAGCAGCCGCAGCGCGGCCGACGTCAGCTCGTCCGAGACGAGTTGGCGCTTGCGTTGGGCCAGGCTCACTTCCGGGTGGGTACTCACTGCCTCAGTGTACATTTCGTGCCCTGCGCGACATCAAGAGTACGTGACGGCATTCAAAGCAAGTCTTGACACTGAGTGTCACGTGAGGCAGCTTGTGTCGTATGAGTAATCGTGGCTGGACCGCCGAGCAGATCCCTGACCAGAGCAACCGAGTCATCGTCGTCACCGGGGCCAACAGCGGCCTGGGTCTCGCGACCACCCGGGCCTTGGCGCGCAAGGGCGCGCGCGTGATCCTCGCCGTGCGCGACGAGGCCAAGGGCCGGGCCGCGGCCGAGCAGCTCAACGCCGAGATCCCGGGCGCCGCCCTGGAGGTGCGCCGGGTCGACCTGGCGGACCTGGACTCCGTCCGCGCCTTCTCCGACAAGCTGCACGCGGATCACGCGCGCCTGGACGTGCTGGTCAACAACGCCGGCCTGATGGCGCCGCCGAACCGGCTGCTCAGCCCCCAGGGCCACGAGGTGCAGTTCGCCGCGAACCACCTCGGCCACTTCGCGCTCACCGGGCTGCTGCTCGACCTCCTGGAGGCCGGGGACGACCCCCGCGTCGTGACTGTGAGCTCGCCCAACCACCGTCAGGGCAAGCTGTTCTTCGACGACATCAACGGCGAGCGCAAGTACTCGCCGATGGGCTACTACAACCAGTCGAAGCTGGCGAACGCCGTGTTCGGCTGGCAGCTCCACCAGAAGCTGACCGCGGCGGGCAGCCCGGTGCGCAGCCTGCTCGCCCACCCCGGCTACACCTCGACCAACCTGCAGACCAGCTCACCCGCGGGCATGGTGAAGTTCCTGTTCGGACGGCTGCTGCTGCCGCTCGCCCAGACCCCCGCCCAGGGCGCGCTGCCCACGCTGTTCGCGGCGACCGACCCCGGCGTGACGGGTGGTCAGTTCATCGGCCCCGACGGAATGGGCGAACTGCGCGGCGCGCCGAAGACGGTGGAGCTGGCGCCGCGGGCCTCGGAGGCGGAGACCGGCCGCAAGCTGTGGGACCTCTCGGAGGAACTCACCTCCGTGCGCTTCGCGTTCCGCGCCGCCGCCTGACCGGCACAGGGCGGACGGAGAACGACGGACATGACTGGGAAGGGCGAGCGAGGATGACCGTGAAGACCGCCGGGAGCAGCCCCTGGATCCGCCGGTACCGGCCGGCCGAGGAGGCGCGCGCGAGGCTGCTGTGTCTGCCGCACGCCGGCGGCTCCGCCTCGTTCTACCTTCCGTTCGCCCGCGCGTTCGGGCCGGAGGTCGACGTACTGACGGTGCAGTACCCGGGGCGGCAGGACCGCTGGCACGAGCCGTGCGTGGACTCCGTCACCGGTCTCGCCGACGCGCTGCTCGGCGAGGTGCTGCCGTGGGCCGACCGGCCGCTTGCGCTCTTCGGGCACAGCATGGGCGCGATGGTCGGCTACGAACTGGCCGTACGCCTGGAAGACGCGGGTTCACCGCCGCTGGCACTGTTCGCCTCCGGCAGGCGCGCGCCGTCCCGGCTGCGCGACAACCCGTCGCCCATCCATCTGCGGGACGACCGCGGACTGATCGACGAACTGCGGTCGCTCAGCGGCACCGACGCCCGGGTCTTCGAGGACGAGGAGCTGCTGCGCAGGGCGCTGCCCGCGATCCGCAGCGACTACAAGGCGGCCGAAACCTACCGGTACGTACCCCGTCCCCCGCTGTCGGCGCCCATCCATGTGATCGTCGGCGCCGACGATGGCCGAGTCACGCCGGATGAGGCGCGCGCCTGGGCCGAGCACACGGCGGGCGGCTTCGAAATGGCGACCCGTCCTGGCGGGCATTTCTATCTCACGGAACAGATGTCAAGTGTCGCCGAAACGGTCTCCAGCGGGATTCTAGCGAGACTATTTTCGTAATCCAGCGGCGCTCCTGCTCAATTATGTTTATGGTGTGACCTTGATCACGGCAAAATGTATTCACGTAAACCGACTTGTTTGAGCCAACCGCCTTGTTAGGCTGAATCCTCTTTCGGATACGAGTCTGGCGAGGTGTTGGAAAACATGGGGGACGTGGCCGAGATAGACATTGCCGGCCTGCCGGCATACCCGTTCATTGGTCCGGACGACAATCCGTTCATCCCGGTGACGGGATCGGACCTGGAACGGCTCGAAGGGCCCGTGGGGAAGGTCAGGCTTCCGTTCGGGGGGTGGGCGTGGCTCGTCACGCGCCACGAGGACGTACGACAGCTGCTGCGGCACCCGGGCTTCAGCTCCGATCAGTACAAGCCCGGGTTCCCGGTGCTGAATCCGATCCCGCCGAAGCAGGACGACGCGTCGGGCCTCTTCATCTTCATGGACGGCGACGCGCACAGCCGGTTCCGCAAGATGCTGACCGCCGAATTCATGATCAAGAACATTCGGCGGATCGAGCCGCTCATCGAGGAGACGGTCGTCGAGGCGCTCGACCGGATGCGGGAGCTCGGTGCGCCCGCCGATCTGATGGCGGAGTTCGCGCTCCCCGTCCCGTCGATGACGATCTGTCATCTGCTCGGTGTGCCGTACGCCGACCACGACTTCTTCCAGGACCACAGTCGCGTGATCATGGACAGGAACTCGGGTCCCGCGGAGGTCGAGGAGGCCCTCGGCGCCCTGGCCGGCCTGCTCGGCGACCTCGTCGACGCCAAGCGGAAGGACCCCGGCGAGGACCTCCTCAGCCGGCTCACGCTGGAGCGCGTGGACACCGGCGAGCTGCGCAAGGACGAGCTCGTCAGCCTGGCCATGCTCCTGCTGGTGGCCGGCCACGAGACCACCGCGAACATGATCGGCCTCTCGGCGCTCGTGCTCCTGCAGCACCCCGAGCACCTGGAAGCCCTGCGCGAGGACCCGGCTCTGGCACCGGGCATGGTCGAGGAGCTGCTGCGCTACCTCACCGTCGTACGCACCGGTCTTCCGCGGCTCGCCATGGAGGACGCGGAGATCGGCGGGCAGCAGATCCGCGCGGGTGAGGGCGTCGTCGCGATGCTCGCGATGTCCAACCGCGACCAGTCGGTCTTCTCCGACCCGGACCTGTTCGACCCGCAGCGGCGCGAGGCGCACCGCCACATGGCGTTCGGCTTCGGCCTCCACCAGTGCATCGGCCAGCCGCTGGCCCGCGCCGAGCTGCGCGTGGCACTCGTCGAGCTGGCCCGCCGCTTCCCGAAGCTGCGCTCCGAACTCACCCTCGCCGATGTCCCGCAGCGCCCGATGGCGGTGACGTTCGGCGTGGCCGAGCTGCCGGTGACGTGGTGACGTGATGACGATGCGGATCACGGTGGACAGGGAGCTGTGCGCGGGCGCGGGCAACTGCGTGGCGACGGTGTCGGAAGTGTTCGACCAGGACGAGAAGGAGGGGCTCGTGCTGCTGCAGATCGCGGAACCGCCCCAGGACCTCTACGAACTCGTCGAGACGGCCGCGCAGATGTGCCCGGTGGGCGCGATCGAGATCGAGGAGCGTGTGCCTGCGTCGTCATGAGGCACGGCGTCCGCGCCGTTCCTCGCTCAAAAAATCTGAATAGGCCGGTGCGTTCTTTTTCGGTGTGCGAAATATGCGCAACGAAAAAGAGGGCTCGATCAACGGGGGGTCGTCCAATTGAACCGGGGAAATCAGGCACGAATCATTATCTGTGATCCGCATCCCTATGCGCGTCTCGGGATCCGAAGATCACTGGAAAAGGATCCCGCGCTGTCCGTCGTCGCCGAGGTCGCCGAGCTCTCGGAGCTCCTTTCCGCGGCGGAATTGTGTGATCCGGATGCCGTGGTGCTGGACGGACAACTGCACCTCGACCATGCCAGGGAACTCGCCGGCGTCGACGCCGCTCTCGTCGTCGTCGGGGACACGGATTCGGCCACCCGCTGGATCGGCCTCACGCAGGTGAACGTGGGTGCGCTCGTGCACTGCTACGACCCCGTGGAGGACCTCGCCGTGGCGGTCCGCAAGGCGGTCGACGGCACCGGTTACGTGTCGCCCGGCCTCAGCGGGGCGCTGCTCAAGCTCACCCGGGCCATGGCACCGCGCCACCTCTCGGCGGTGCCCACACATGCGCCGCTCACCTCCCGCGAGTCCGAGGTGCTGCAACTGGTGCGCAGGGGGCTCGCGAACAAAGAGATCGCCCGGCGGCTCGGCCTGAGTGAGAAGACGATCAAATTCCATGTCTCCAATGTGCTCGCCAAGGCCCATGTGGCTTCCCGGGCGCAGCTGATCGCCCTGGCGCCCGCCATGTGAGGACGGCGCGCACGCACGCGACGACGGGGGTGGCCGCACGGTTCGGCCGTGCGGGCACCCCCGTCGTCGTACGGGGTACGGACCTGGCCGAAAGTCCAGGTTCCCGGGCCCGTACCTGCCCCTAAGCCCGGCCGACGAGCACCGTCCTCTGGCCGAAGTCCTTACCCGGGTCCCGAACAGATACTCGCCGTATGAAGGCATCGAGGTCAGACGAGCAGAGGACGGGCGAGGCCCGCGGCACCGCCATCGCAGTGATCGGGGCCTCCTGCCGGGTGCCCTCGGCGTCGACTCCGGCGGAGCTGTGGAGCCTCCTCATGGAGGGCACCGACGCCGTCTCGCCCTGGCCGCGGGAGCGCGGCACCGGCAGCCCGTCCTGGCGCGGCGGTTTCCTCGACGACGTCGCCTCCTTCGACGCCTCCTTCTTCGGCATCGCCCCCGACGAGGCGGCCGCGATGGACCCCCAGCAGCGCCTCGCGCTGGAACTGGTGTGGGAGGCCTTGGAGGACGCCGGGGTCCGCGACGACCGGCTGCGCGGCTCCCGTACCGGTGTCTTCGTCGGCGTCTCCTCCGACGACTACGCGGGCCTCGCCGCCCGCGGCGAGACGCCGGGCCCCGGCGGACCGCACGACTTCACGGGCCGCCACCGCGCCGTCATCGCCAACCGCGTCTCCTGGCACCTGGGCCTGCGCGGCCCCAGCCTCGCCGTCGACGCCGCACAGGCCTCGTCACTCGTCGCCGTCCACCTGGCCTGCGAGAGCATCCGCAGCGGCGACGCCGACCTCGCCTTCGCGGCCGGCGTGAACCTCATCCTGTCGCCGGAGAGCATGCGCTCCACCGCCGGCCTCGGCGCGCTCTCCGCGAAGGGCCGCTGCGCCACCTTCGACGAGAACGCCGACGGGTTCGTACGCGGGGAGGGCGGGGGAGTCGTCCTCCTCAAGCCGCTCGACCGCGCGCTGGCGGACGGCGACCGCGTCTACTGCGTCATCGAGGGCAGCGCCGTCAACAACGACGGCGGCGGCGAACGCCTCACCGACCCCGACGCCGACGGCCAGCGCGACGTGCTGCGCCGCGCCTACGCCGACGCCGGGATCAGCCCTGACACCGTCCAGTACGTCGAACTCCACGGCACCGGCACGCCGGTCGGCGACCCCGTCGAGGCGGCGGCCGTCGCCGACGTCATCGCGCGCGGCGGTGCGGACGGCGGGGCGGACGGGGGTACGGGCCGGGAGCCGCTGCGCGTCGGCTCGGTCAAGACGAACATCGGGCACCTGGAAGCCGCCGCGGGCATCGTCGGCCTGCTGAAGGCCGCACTGTCCCTGCGCCACCGCAGGCTGCCGGCCAGCCTGCACTTCACCGCGCCCAACCCGGCGATCCCCCTGGACGACCTGAACCTCGTGGTGCAGACCCGGTCGGACGGCTGGCCCGCGCCCGACGAGCAACTCGTCGCGGGCGTCAGCTCGTTCGGGATCGGCGGCACCAACTGCCACGTCGTCCTGACCGAGGCACCCGAGCCCGCCGCAGCCCACGACGACGCGCCCCGCCCCGCCGAGGCCCAGGGCGACACCTCCCGCCCCGCCGAAGCCCAGGGCGACATCCCCCGACCCGCCGAAGCCCAGGGAGACACCTCCCGCCCCGCCGAAGCCCAGGGCGACACCTCCCGCCCCACCGCCGGCCGCCCCCTTCCCTGGGTCCTGTCGGCCCGCACCGGCGAAGCCCTCGACGCGCAGGCCGCACGCCTGCTCACCCACATCGAGCAGCACCCGGACACTGCCACCGCCGACATCGCCCACACGCTCGCCGCAGGACGCTCCACCTTCGAGCACCGTGCCGTCGTCGTCGGCAACGACCGTGACGACTTCACGGCGGGCCTGGCGCGCCTCCACGAACAGGCCGTGACCGGCGTCGCCGAGCCGGGCCGGACCGCGTTCCTGTTCTCCGGCGTCGGCTCCCACCGCGTCGGCATGGGGCGTGAACTGTACGAGACGTACCCCGTGTTCGCCGCCGCCCTCGACGAGGTGCTCGACCACTTCGTCCCCGGCCTCGACCTGCGCGCGGTGCTGCTCGGCGACGATGACGCCGCGGCCGCCGACGCGCTCGACGGCATGCGGTACATGCAGCCCGCCCTGTTCGCCTTCCAGGTCGCCCTGTACCGCCTCGTCACCTCGTGGGGCGTCACCCCGGACCTGCTGGTCGGCCACTCCTTCGGCGAGATCGTCGCCGCCCACGTCTCCGGCGCCCTGCCGCTCGCCCACGCCGCCGCCCTCGTCGCCGCCCGCGGTGAACTCATGGAGCAACTGCCGCCCGGCGGCGCCATGATCGCGGTCGAGGCGACCGAGGACGAGCTGCTCGCCGCCCTCGACGGCGTCGACGACGTCTCGGTCGGCGTCATCAACGGCCCGCGTGCCGTGGTGCTCTCCGGCGCCGACGAGTCGGTCACCCGGATCGCCGAGGCGCTCGCCGCCCGCGGCCACCGCACGAGCCGCCTGCGGGTCAAGAACGCCGCCCACTCGCCGCTGATGGCCCCCATGCTGGACGAGTTCGCCCGCCGCATCCACGGCCTCGACGTCTCCGAGCCTGCCGTCCCCATCGTCTCCACCGTCACCGGACGGACCGGCGCCGCGCTCACCGAGGAGTACTGGATCGGGCACCTCAGTGCCACCGTCCGCTTCCACGACGCGCTCGCCGAATGCCGCGCACAGGGCGTGACCCGCTTCGTCGAACTCGGCCCGGGCAGCGTGCTCACCCCGCTCGTCGCGACGACCGAGACGGAGATCGCGGTGGCGCTCCAGCACCGCGACCACCCCGAACCGCAGGCCCTCCTGACCGGCCTCGCCGCGGCCTGGACCGCGGGCACCCCCGTCGACTGGGCGGCGGCCGTCGGCCCGGCACGGACGGTGGACCTGCCCACGTACGCCTTCCAGCGCCGCCGCCACTGGCTCGACGAGCGGCCCGCCGCCGAGGAGGCCGAGGAACACCTCAGCTCCGCGACGCTCGCCCTGCGCGACAGCATCCGCAGCGAGCCCGACGGCTTCCTGGTCCGCTGGCTCGCCGACCACATGGCGCGCCTCACCGGCACCGCGGCCGTCGACCCGGACGCGACCTTCCGCGACCTCGGCCTGGACTCGGTCCTCTCCGTCGAGCTGCGCAACCGCCTCGTCTCGGCGACCGGACTGCGGATGCCCGCGAGCATCCTCTTCGACTATCCGACGCTCCGCGACCTCGCCGACCACCTGCACGAACGCATCGTCGGCGCGCTCGACGCCCCGGCGGACACCCCGGCGGCCGCCGGCCCGGTGGCGGCGGCCGACGACGACCCCGTTGCGATCGTCGGCATGGCCTGTCGGCTGCCCGGCGGCATCGACTCGCCGCAGCAGCTGTGGGAGGCGCTCGCCGCGGGCGTGGACGCCACGTCCGACTTCCCCGAGGACCGCGGCTGGGACCTGGCGAACCTGTACGACCCGGACCCGGCCAACCCCGGCACGACGTACACGCGCCGCGGCGGATTCCTGTCCGCTGCCGCGGACTTCGACGCGGAGTTCTTCGGGATCAGCCCTCGCGAGGCCGCCGCGATGGACCCTCAGCAGCGGCTCCTCCTGGAGACCGCGTGGGAGGCGCTGGAGCGGACCGGCATCGACCCGGACTCCCTGCGCCGCAGCAGGACCGGCGTCTTCGTCGGTGCCACGAACATGGAGTACGGCCCGCATCTCGACGCCCCGACCGACGGCACCGAGGGCTTCCGGCTCACCGGCAACACGTCCAGTGTGGCGTCGGGCCGCATCTCGTACCAGCTGGGCCTCGAGGGTCCGGCGATGACGGTCGACACGGCTTGCTCGTCGTCGCTGGTGGCGCTGCACCTTGCGGTGCGGTCGGTCGCGAGCGGTGAGAGCTCGCTGGCGCTGGCGGGCGGCGTGACGGTGCTGTCGACGCCGGGCATGTTCGTCGAGTTCTCCCGCCAGCGCGGCCTCGCCGCCGACGGCCGCTGCAAGCCGTTCTCCGACGACGCGGACGGCACCGGCTGGGCCGAGGGCGTGGGCATGCTGGTCGTCGAGCGCCTCTCGGAGGCGCGGCGGCTCGGGCACCAGGTCCTCGCGGTGGTGCGGGGCAGCGCGGTCAACCAGGACGGCGGCAGCAACGGTCTCACCGCCCCGAACGGCCCCTCGCAGCAGCGCGTCATCCGCGATGCGCTGGCCAGTGCGCGGCTGTCGTCGGCGGATGTGGACGTGGTGGAGGCACACGGTACGGGTACGTCGCTGGGCGACCCGATCGAGGCGCAGGCGCTGCTTGCCACGTATGGCCAGGGGCGGGACGCGGAGCGGCCGTTGTGGCTGGGGTCGGTGAAGTCGAACATCGGGCACACGCAGGCGGCCGCGGGTGTCGCGGGCGTCATCAAGATGGTGCAGGCGATGCGCAACGGCGTCATGCCGCGCTCCCTGAACGTCTCCACGCCGTCCCGTCACGTCGACTGGGAGTCCGGTGCGGTGAGCGTGCTGGCGTCCGAGCAGGAGTGGCCGGAGCTGGAGCGTCCGCGTCGTTCCGCCGTGTCGTCCTTCGGCATCAGCGGGACGAATGCGCACGTGATCCTTGAGGCGGCGCCTGAGGACGACGTGTCGGTTCCTGTGCCTGTGCCTGTGGTTGAGGGGCCCGCTTCGGTGGTGCCGTGGGTGTTGTCGGCGCGCAGTGAGGCGGCGCTGGCGGAGCAGGCGGGGCGGTTGGTGGCTCGGCTCGGTGAGGGTGAGCTGCCGCTGCTGGGGCTGCGGGATGTGGGCTTCACGTTGGCGAGTGGGCGTGCGGTGTTGGAGCACCGGGCGGTCGTACTCGGTAGTGATGTGGATGAACTGACGGCTGCGCTCGGTGAGTTGGCGGCCGGGCGTGAGGCTTCGGGTGTGGTGTCGGGCCGTGCGGGCTCGGGTGCCGCCGATGGTGGTGCGGTGTTTGTGTTCCCGGGGCAGGGCTCGCAGTGGGTGGGCATGGCTCGGGAGCTGTTGGAGTTCTCTCCCGTGTTCGCGTCGCGGATGGCTGAGTGTGGTGCGGCCCTTGAGCCGTTCGTGGACGGCTGGTCTCTCCTGGATGTGGTCCGCGGGGGCGATGAGGAGCTGCTGCGTCGGGTTGATGTGGTGCAGCCGGTGTTGTTTGCGGTGATGGTGTCGCTGGCGGAGTTGTGGCGTTCGCTGGGGGTGCGGCCTGCCGCGGTGGTGGGGCATTCGCAGGGTGAGATCGCTGCGGCTTGTGTGGCGGGTGCTTTGTCGTTGAGTGATGCGGCTCGGGTTGTTGCGCTGCGGTCGCGGGCGATTGTGCGGCTGGCGGGTAAGGGCGGAATGGTGTCCGTCTTGGCGCCTGAGGCGCAGGTTGTGGGGCGGTTGACCGAGGGCTTGCAGGTGGCTGTGGTCAACGGTCCTGAGCAGGTGGTGGTGTCGGGTTCTCCCGGCGAGCTGGATGCGTTCATGGCCGCGTGTGAGGCCGATGGGGTTCAGGTGCGGCGGATCGCGGTGGATTACGCCTCGCATTCGCCGCAGGTCGAGGATCTGCGCGATGAGCTGCTGGACGTGCTGGGGGAGATTGAGCCGCGTAGTGGTCAGGTTCCGCTGTTCTCGACGGTCACGGGTGATGTGATCGATACGGCGGTCATGGATGCGGAGTACTGGTTCACCAATCTGCGTCAGACCGTCCGTTTTGATGCGGCTCTGCATCAGCTTCTGGAGGCCGGCCACCGTGTCTTCGTTGAGTCGAGTCCGCACCCCGTGCTTGTGGGGGCTGTGTCGCAGGCCGCTGAGGGCGATGGTGTTGCGGGTGTGACTGCGGTGGGGACGCTGCGGCGCAATGAGGGTGGTGCGGCTCGGGTTGCGCAGAGTCTGGCCGAGGTGTTCGTCGCGGGTGTTGATGTGTCCTGGTCGCCGTGGGTGGTGGGTGGTCGGCTCGTCGAGCTGCCGACGTATGCCTTCCAGCGGCGTCGGCACTGGCTGCCTGCGGGGCGGTCTGTCGTGGACGCGGCCGGGCTCGGGCTGCGGCCCGCCGGGCACCCGCTGCTCGGCGCCGCCGTTGCTCTCGCGCCGCAGGAAGGCCTCGTCCTCACGGGTCAGCTGTCGCTGAACACGTACCCGTGGTTGGAGGACCACGCCGTCTACGGCACCGTCATCCTGCCCGGTACCGCCTTCGTCGAGCTGGCGCTGCACGCCGGGAGCGAGGTCGGCTGCGGTGCCGTCGAAGAGCTGACGCTGGAGCGGCCGCTCGTGCTGTCGCGGGGCGTGTCGACGTCCGTGCAGGTGTCGGTCGGGGCCCCGGATCAGACGGGGCGCCGGACCATCTCCGTGCACTCGCGCGTCCAGGACGCCGACGCCGCTCTGGGCTCGGGGGCGGAGTGGATCCGGCATGCCGTGGGCTCGCTGGCCGACGAGGTGTCGGCCGGGGCCGAGCGGCTGGAGGGGCAGTGGCCGCCGGCCGGTGCCGAGCGCGTGGACGTCGCGGACGCCTACGAGACGCTTGCGGACCTCGGCTACGGCTACGGGCCCGTGTTCCAGGGACTGAGCGCACTGTGGCGTGTGGGGGACGACCTGTTCGCCGACGTGCGGCTTCCGACGGAGGCCGATGAGTTCGGCGTTCACCCCGCGCTGCTGGATGCCGCGCTGCATCCGCTGCTCGCCGGGGAGATCGTGGTCCCCTTCTCGTGGAGTGGGGTGCGGCTGCATTCGGCGGGTGCGTCGGCGTTGCGGGTGCGGTTGTCGCGGGGTGCCGATGGTGCTGTGCGGTTGGCGGCGTTCGATGGTGCGGGTCTGCCGGTGGTTTCGGTGGACGAGCTGCGGTTGCAGAAGATGTCGCGGGAGCAGTTGGGTGCGGCGGTCGGGGTCGGGGACCCGTTGTTCGAGGTGCGGTGGGTTGACGTACCCGTACCGTCGACGGTTTCCGGCGCTTCCGGTGTTGCCGGTGCTTCCGGTGGGGGGCTTCCGACCGATGTCGTCGTCGCCCACGTCGAGCCCGGTGGGGATGCCGGGGCGCGGGTCGTGGAGGTGCTGGAGACGGTTCAGCGCTTCCTGGCCGAGTCGGCGGAGGAAGACCGCCTTGTCGTGATCACGAGTGGCGGGATGACGGACACGCCGGACCCGGCGACGGCCGCCGTGTGGGGCCTGCTGCGTTCGGCGCAGGCCGAGCAGCCAGGGCGGATCGTGGTCGTCGACGTGCCCGAGGGCATGGACACGGGCACGGGCACGGGCACGGAGACAGTTGTCGCGGCGGCGCTGGCCAGCGGAGAGCCGCAACTCGCCCTCGACGGTGGCCGCGTGGTCGCCCCTCGGGTGATGACTGTCTCCGAGGAGGAGGCAGGGACCGCGCCGGCGTGGGGGCCGGACGGCACGGTCCTGATCACGGGAGCGAGCGGCGCGCTGGGGCAGCTCTTCGCCCGGCACCTCGTGGCCGAGTACGGCGTACGTCATCTGCTGCTCGTCAGCCGTCGCGGTGCCGAAGGGTCGGAGGAGCTGGCCGCCGAGCTGGCTGAGGCCGGCGCGACCGTGACCTTCGCGGCCTGCGATGTCGCCGACCGGGAAGGCCTCGCGGCCGCCCTGGCGGGCGTTTCGGCTGACCATCCGCTGGCCGCCGTGATCCACGCGGCGGGTGTACTGGACGACGGCATCGTCACCGCGCTGACCGCCGAGCGGGTCGACACCGTCATGCGCCCGAAGGCCGAGGGAGCCAGGCTCCTGGACGAGCTGACGCGGGAGGCAGGCCTCGACGCGTTCGTGCTGTTCTCGTCCGCCGCCGGTGTGATGGGCACGGCAGGGCAGGCCAACTACGCTGCCGCCAACGCCTACTTGGACGCTCTCGCCCTCGCCCGCCGTGCCGAAGGGCTCGCGGCGACCTCGCTGGCCTGGGGCCTGTGGGCCGGCGACAGTGCGATGACCGCGCACCTCGACGAGGCCGACATCGCCCGGCTCTCCCGCAGTGGCCTCGGGTCCATGTCGATGTCCCAGGGCCTCGCCCTGTTCGACGCCGCTCTGGCGGCCGACCGGGCGACCATCGTCCCGGCCCGCTTCGACATGCCCGCGCTGCGCAACCAGGCGGCGCAGGGCCGGCTGCCCGCGGTGTTCAAGTCGGTGGTACGTGCGCCCGTACGCCGGGCCGTCGCGCCCACCGCGGAGGAGGCCTCGTCCTGGGCCGCCGGAATGGCGGCGCTGGAGGAAGGCGAGCGGCGGGAGGCGCTGCTCGAACTCGTGCGTGCCCAGGTGTCGTTGGTGCTCGGGCTCGGCTCGGGCGCGTCGGTGGAGGCGGACCGCGCCTTCCGTGATCTGGGCTTCGACTCGCTGACGGGCCTTGAGCTGCGTCAGCGGCTCCAGACGGCGACGGGGCTGCGGCTGCCGTCGACGCTCGTCTTCGACTACCCGACGCCGACCGCACTGGTCGGTTACCTCCAGGAGGAGGTTGGAGGGGCGGACGCGGCTCCGGTCGCGCCGGTCCTGACGGCCGGGGCAGTCACCACGGACGACGACCCGATCGTGATCGTGGGCATGGCCTGCCGTTTCCCGGGCGGGATCAGGTCGCCACAGGACTTGTGGCAGGCGACTCTCGACGGGGTCGACGCGATCACCGACTTCCCCGAGGACCGCGACTGGGACCTGGCGAACCTCTTCGACCCGGACCCGGGCCACATCGGCACGAGCTACTCCCGCCGGGGCGGGTTCCTGGCCGGTGCCGGGGACTTCGACGCGGAGTTCTTCGGGATCAGTCCGCGTGAGGCCTCGGCGATGGACCCGCAGCAGCGGCTCCTCCTGGAGACGGCGTGGGAGGCCCTGGAGCGGACCGGCATCGACCCGGACTCCCTGCGTGGCAGCAGGACCGGTGTCTTCACCGGGCTCATGTACCACGACTACGGGACCTGGCTCGGCGAGGCGACCGAGGACGTCGAAGGCCTGATGATCACCGGCAACAGCGGTGGTGTGGCCTCGGGCCGTATCTCGTACCAGCTGGGCCTTGAGGGTCCGGCGATGACGGTCGACACGGCCTGCTCGTCGTCGCTGGTGGCCCTGCATCTTGCGGTGCAGGCGATCAGGAACGGTGAGTGCTCGCTGGCTCTGGCTGGTGGCGTGACGGTGATGTCGACGCCCACGACGTTCGTGGAGTTCTCGCGGCAGCGGGCGATGTCGGTGGACGGCCGCTGCAAGGCGTTCTCGGACGACGCCGATGGTGCGGGCTGGGCCGAGGGTGTGGGCCTTTTGGTCGTCGAGCGGCTTTCGGAGGCGCGGCGGCTCGGGCATCAGGTGCTCGCGGTGGTGCGGGGCAGCGCGGTGAACCAGGACGGCGGCAGCAATGGCCTGACCGCCCCCAACGGCCCCTCGCAGCAGCGTGTCATCCGCGATGCGCTGGCCGGCGCACGGCTGACCACGGCCGACGTCGACGCCGTCGAGGCGCACGGCACAGGCACCGCACTCGGCGATCCCATCGAGGCGCAGGCCCTGCTTGCCACGTACGGTCAAGGGCGGGACGCGGAGCGGCCGTTGTGGCTGGGGTCGGTGAAGTCGAACATCGGTCACACGCAGGCGGCGGCCGGTGTCGCGGGCATCATCAAGATGGTGCAGGCCATGCGGCACGGCGTCATGCCGCGCACCCTCCACGCCGACCCGCCCTCCCACCACGTCGACTGGGAGGCCGGGCAGGTCAGGCTGCTCACCGAGAACCAGGAGTGGCCTGAGCTCGACCGGCCGCGCCGCTCCGGGGTGTCGTCCTTCGGTATCGGCGGCACGAATGCGCACGTGATCCTCGAAGCGGCGCCTGAGGACGACGTGCCTGTGCCTGTGGTTGAGGCGCCTGCTTCGGTGGTGCCGTGGGTGTTGTCGGCGCGGAGTGAGGGGGCGCTGGCGGAGCAGGCGGGGCGGTTGGTGGCTCGGCTCGGTGAGGGTGAGCTGCCGCTGCTGGGCCTGCGGGATGTGGGTCACACGTTGGCAGCCGGACGTGCGGTGTTGGAGCACCGGGCGGTTGTGCTCGGCAGTGATGTAGGTGAACTAACCGCTGCTTTGAGTGAGTTGGCGGCCGGGCGTGAGGCTTCGGGTGTGGTGTCCGGGCGTGCCGGGGCGAATGCTTCGGGTGGTGCGGTGTTCGTGTTCCCGGGGCAGGGCTCGCAGTGGGTGGGCATGGCTCGGGAGCTGTTGGAGTTCTCGCCGGTGTTCGCGTCGCGGATGGCGGAGTGTGGTGCGGCGTTGGAGCCGTTTGTGGACGGCTGGTCTCTCCTGGATGTGGTGCGGGAGGGGGATGAGGAGCTGCTGCGTCGGGTCGATGTGGTGCAGCCGGTGTTGTTTGCGGTGATGGTGTCGCTGGCGGAGTTGTGGCGTTCGCTGGGGGTGCGGCCTGCCGCGGTGGTGGGGCATTCACAGGGCGAGATCGCTGCCGCGTGTGTGGCCGGTGCTCTGTCGTTGAGCGACGCGGCTCGGGTTGTCGCCCTGCGGTCGCGGGCGATCGTGCGGCTGGCGGGCAAGGGCGGAATGGTGTCCGTCTTGGCGCCGGAGGCGCAGGTTGTGGGCCGTTTGACCGCGGGCTTGCAGGTGGCTGTCGTCAACGGGCCTGAGCAAGTAGTCGTGTCGGGTTCGCCCGACGAGCTGGATGCGTTCATGGCCGCCTGTGAGGCCGATGGGGTCCAGGTGCGGCGGATCGCGGTGGATTACGCCTCGCATTCGCCGCAGGTCGAGGACTTGCGCGATGAGCTGCTGGACGTACTGGCGGCCATCGAGCCCCGCAGCGGTCAGGTCCCGCTGTTCTCCACCGTGACGGGTGATGTGATCGACACGGCGGTGATGGACGCGGAGTACTGGTTCACCAATCTGCGTCAGACCGTCCGTTTCGATGCGGCTCTGCATCAGCTCCTGGAGTCCGGTCACCGTGTCTTCGTCGAGTCGAGTCCGCACCCCGTGCTTGTGGGGGCCGTGACGCAGGCCGCTGAAGGCGATGGCGTCGCGGGTGTGACTGCGGTCGGCACGCTGCGGCGGAACGAGGGTGGTTCGGCTCGGGTCGCGCAGAGTCTGGCCGAGGTGTTCGTCGCGGGCGTTGATGTCGACTGGTCGCCGTGGGTGGCGGGTGGTCGGCTCGTCGAGCTGCCTACGTACGCCTTCCAGCGGCGTCGTCACTGGCTGCCCGCCGGGCGGTCCGTGGTGGACGCGGCCGGGCTCGGGCTGCATCCTGCCGGGCACCCGCTGCTCGGCGCCGCCGTCCGGATCGCCGGTGGTGACGAGGTGGTCCTCACCGGGCGGCTGTCCCGTGCCACGCACCCGTGGCTCGACGACCACGGTGTCTTCGGCACCGTCCTCCTCCCGGGTACCGCCTTCATCGAGATGACGCTCCGCGCCGCCGACGAGGTCGGCTGCGGTGCCATCGAGGAGTTGACGCTGGAGCGGCCGCTCGTACTGGCCGAGGACGCCCAGGTGTCGGTGCAGGTGTCGGTGGGGGCGCCGGACGGCGCCGGTCGCCGGACCGTCACCGTGCACTCCCAGGTCCAGGACGCCGACGCCGGAGCGACCGGGGGAGCGGACTGGGTGCGGCACGCCGTCGGAGTGCTCGCGGACACCGGTTCCGTCGGGTCGGAGGAGCGGCTGGAGGGGCAGTGGCCGCCGGCCGGTGCCGAGCGCGTGGACGTCGCGGACGCCTACGAGACGCTGGCCGACCTCGGCTACGGCTACGGGCCCGTGTTCCAGGGACTGAGCGCACTGTGGCGCGACGGCGACGACCTGTTCGCCGAGGTCCAGTTGCCCGTGGACAGCGACGAGTTCGGGATTCACCCGGCGCTCCTCGATGCGGCCCTGCATCCGCTCCCCTCGGGCGACCTGTGGGTGCCGTTCTCGTGGAGTGGGGTGCGGCTGCATTCGGTGGGCGCTTCGGCGTTGCGGGTGCGGTTGTCGCGGGGTGCCGATGGTGCTGTGCGGTTGGCGGCGTTCGATGGTGCGGGTCTGCCGGTGGTGTCGGTGGATGAGCTGCGGTTGCAGAAGATGTCGCGGGAGCAGCTGGGTGCGGCGGTCTCGGTCGGGGACCCTTTGTTCGAGGTGCGGTGGGTCGATGTGCCCGTACCGGCGACGGGTTCCGGTACGGCTGGTGCTCCCGGTGTTTCCGGTGGCGGGCTTCCGGCCGATGTCGTCGTCACCCACGTCGAGCCCGGCGGGGACGTCCGGACGAGCGTGGCCGGCGTACTGGAGACGGTCCAGGACTTCCTCGCCGCATCGGCCGACGACGAGGGGGCCCGGCTCGCCGTCGTCACCCGTGGCGGCGTCGCGGGGACGCTGCCCGACCCGGCCACCGCGGCCGTGTGGGGCCTGCTGCGCTCGGCGCAGACCGAGCACCCGGGGCGGATCGTGGTCGTCGACGTGGCCACGGAGGACGCGCCCGTCGGCAGCGAGACGCAGTCGGCGTTGCTCGCCGCACTCGCTTCCGGCGAGCCGCAACTCGCATGGAGCAATCGCCAGTTGAGTGCTCCGCGACTGATGGCTGTCAGTGCCGAGGCCGATTCCGGCACCGCGCCCACCACCCCCCAGTGGAACCCGAACGGCACGGTCCTGATCACCGGTGCCGGCGGCTCCCTCGGCCGGCTCGTCGCCCGGCATGTCGTGGCTGAGTACGGCGTACGTCATCTGCTGCTCGTCAGCCGTCGCGGCGCCGAAGGGTCGGAGGAGCTGGCCGCCGAGCTGACGGAGGCCGGTGCGGCCGTGACCTTCGCGGCCTGCGACGTCTCCGACCGGGAAGGCCTCGCGGCCGCCCTGGCGGACATCCCCGACGGCCACCCGCTCACCGCCGTGATCCACGCGGCGGGCGTACTGGACGACGGCATCGTCACCGCCCTGACCCCCGCCCGCATCGACACCGTCATGCGGCCGAAGGTCGACGGAGCCCGCCACCTCGACGAGCTGACGCGGGACGCCGACCTCGACGCGTTCGTGCTGTTCTCGTCCGCCGCCGGCGTGATGGGCACGGCAGGGCAGGCCAACTACGCTGCTGCCAACACTTACTTGGACGCGCTCGCCCTCGCCCGCCGTGCCGAAGGGCTCGCGGCGACCTCGCTGGCCTGGGGCCTGTGGGCCGGCGGCGACAGCGCCATGACCGCGCACCTCGACGAGACCGACATCGCCCGGCTCACCCGGGGCGGGCTCACCCCGATGTCCCCCGCACAGGGCCTCGCCCTGCTCGACGCGGCCCTCGCCGCCGACCGTGCCACCCTGTTCCCGGCCCGCCTGGACCTGCCCGCGCTGCGCAACCAGGCGGCGCAGGACCGGCTGCCCGCGGTGTTCAAGTCGCTCGTCCGTGCTCCCGCGCGTCGCGCCGCGGCCGCCGTCGGGGCCGGCCAGGCCTCGTCGTGGGTCGCCGAGACGGCGGCGCTGGAGGAAGGCGAGCGGCAGGACATGCTGCTCGAACTCGTGCGCAGTCAGGTGGCGTTGGTCCTCGGTCTCGGTTCGGGTTCCTCCGTCGAGGCGGACCGCGCCTTCCGCGAACTGGGCCTCGACTCGCTCACCGGCCTGGAACTGCGGCAGCGGCTCCAGACGGTGACGGGCCTCAAGCTGCCGTCGACTCTCGTCTTCGACTACCCGACGCCGACCGCGCTGGTCGGTTTCCTCCAGGAGGAGGTCGGAGGGGCGGACGACGCGACTCCGGTCGCGCCGGTCCTGGCGGCCGGGGGAGCCACCACGGATGACGACCCGATCGTGATCGTCGGGATGGCCTGCCGTTTCCCGGGTGGGATCAGGTCGCCGCAGGAGCTGTGGCAGGCGACCCTCGACGGGGTCGACGCGATCACCGACTTCCCCGACGACCGCGGCTGGGACATCGCCGACCTGTACGACCCCGACCCCGACCGGGCCGGCAAGACGTACACCCGACGCGGTGGCTTCCTGCACGACGCCGCCGTGTTCGAGCCCGAGTTCTTCGGGATCAGCCCCCGCGAGGCAGCCGCGATGGACCCGCAGCAGCGGCTCCTCCTGGAGACCGCGTGGGAGGCGCTGGAGCGGACCGGCATCGCCCCGGACTCCCTGCGCGGCAGCAGGACCGGCGTCTTCACCGGACTGATGCCGATGGAGTACGGTCCGCCGCTGCACGAGCCCGTCGAAGGCATGGACGGCTTCCGCATGCTGGGCAGCGCCTCCAGCGTGGCGTCGGGCCGCATCTCGTACCAACTGGGCCTCGAAGGCCCGGCGATGACCATCGACACGGCCTGCTCGTCGTCGCTGGTGGCCCTGCATCTCGCGGTGCAGGCGATCAGGAACGGTGAGTGCTCGCTGGCTCTGGCTGGTGGCGTGACGGTGATGTCGACGCCCACGACGTTCGTGGAGTTCTCGCGGCAGCGGGCGATGTCCGTGGACGGCCGCTGCAAGGCGTTCTCCGATGATGCCGATGGTGCGGGATGGGCCGAGGGTGTGGGCCTGTTGGTCGTCGAGCGGCTCTCCGAGGCGCGGCGCCACGGGCATCACGTCCACGCGGTCGTACGAGGTTCCGCGGTGAACCAGGACGGCGGCAGCAACGGCATGACCGCCCCCAACGGGCCCTCGCAGCAGCGTGTCATCCGTGACGCGCTGGCCAGTGCGCGGTTGTCGTCGGCGGATGTGGATGTGGTGGAGGCGCACGGTACGGGTACGTCGCTGGGCGACCCGATCGAGGCGCAGGCGCTGCTTGCCACGTATGGCCAAGGGCGGGACGCGGAGCGGCCGTTGTGGCTCGGCTCCGTGAAGTCCAACATCGGTCACACGCAGGCGGCGGCTGGTGTCGCGGGCATCATCAAGATGGTGCAGGCCATGCGGCACGGCGTCATGCCGCGCACCCTCCACGCCGACACGCCGTCCCGTCACGTCGACTGGGAGTCCGGTGCGGTGAGCGTGCTGGCGTCCGAGCAGGAGTGGCCGGAGCTGGAGCGTCCGCGTCGCTCTGCGGTGTCGTCCTTCGGTATCAGCGGGACGAACGCGCACGTGATCCTCGAAGCGGCGCCTGCAGCGGTGCCTGAGAACGCCCCTGAGACGGCACCGGAAGCGGCCCCTCAGACGGCACCTGAAGCGGCGCCTGAGAACGCCCCGGCGCCCGAGGGCACCCCCATGATCCCCTGGCCCCTCTCGGCCAGGACCGCCGACGGGCTGCGGCGGCAGGCGGCGCGGCTGCTCGGCCACCTCGCCGAGGACACCGCCGTCGACCCGCGCGACGTCGGCCACACCCTGGCCACCGGCCGTGCGCTGATGGACCACCGGGCCGTCGTCCTGGGCACCGGACGCGAGGGCCTGACCGAGGCACTCGCCGCCGTCGCCCGCGGCGAGGAGGCCCCCGCCGCCGTCACCGGCGCCGTCCCGGCCGTCGGGGCGGGCGGGCTCGCCCTGGTCTTCTCCGGGCAGGGCTCCCAGCGCGCCGGCATGGGACAGGAGCTGTACGGGCGGTACCCCGTCTTCGCCGAGGCCTTCGACGCCGTGTGCGCCGCGGTCGACGCACACCTCGACGGATACGCCGAACACCCCCTGCGGGACGTCGTGTTCGCGCCCGAGGACTCCCCGCTCGCCCCGCTGCTGCAGCAGAGCATGTACACCCAGACCGGCCTGTTCGCACTCGAGGTCGGCCTCCTCGAACTGCTCAGGGACTGGGGGGTGGCCCCCGGCCACGTGATGGGGCACTCCCTCGGCGAGATCACCGCGGCCTACGCGGCGGACGTCCTATCACTGTCCGACGCGTGCGCCCTCGTCGCGACTCGCGGACGCCTCATGCAGGCCCTGCCGAAGGGCGGGGCGATGGTGGCCGTCGCGGCGGACGAGGAAGAGACCCGCGGCTACATCGTGGAGGCGGGCCTGACCGACGCCGTCGGGATCGCCGCCGTCAACGGCCCGCAGTCCGTCGTCGTCTCCGGCGACGAGGCCGCCGCACTCCGCGTCGCCGACCACTTCCGGGCCGCGGGGCACCGCGTGCACCGCCTCGCGGTCTCGCACGCGTTCCACTCGCACCACATGGACGCCATGCTCGACGAGTTCGCCGAGGTGCTCTCGGGGCTGTCCTTCAACGTGCCGCGGATACCCCTGATCTCGAACGTCACCGGCGGCCCCGTCGACACCGAGCGCCTGTGCACCCCCCAGTACTGGGTGGAGCACGTCCGCGGTGCCGTCCGCTTCGCCGACGGCGTGCGCGCCCTCGCCGAGCACGGCGTCCGCGCCTTCCTGGAGGTCGGCGCCGACGCCGCCGTGACCCCGATGGCGCACGCCACGCTCGACGACTGCCTCGAGGACGACGGGTACGTCGCCGTGGCCACCCTCAAGTCCGGCCAGGACGAGCCCCTGGCCCTGGCCCGGGCCCTCGCCGAGACGTACGTGACCGGCACGCCGGTGCAGTGGCACCGGATGCTGCCGGGCGGCCGCCCCACCGAACTGCCCGGCTACGCCTTCCAGGGGCAGCGCTACTGGCAGGACGCCTCCGCGTCCACCGTCGGCATCCGGGCCGCCGGCCTCACCGGCACCCGGCACCCGCTGCTCGGCGCCACCGTCCACCTGCCCGACGGACAGACGGTGCTCACCGGGCGCATCCTGCCCGGCGCCCACCCGTGGCTCGCCGACCACGCGATCGGCGGCACGGTCATCCTGCCCGGCACCGCCTTCCTCGACCTGGTCCTGCACGCCGGCGCCGAGACGGGCTGCCCCGTCGTCGAGGAACTGACCCTCCAGGCACCCCTGCCGCTGCCCGCCGACGCCGCCGTCTACCTCCAGGTGGTCGTCGGCGCCCCGGACGCGACAGGCCGCCGTACGGTCGCCGTCCACTCCTCGGCCGCCCCGGCCTCCGGCACCGAGCCGCAGGTCCAGCACGCGACGGGCACCCTGACTGACACGCCCGCGCACCCCGGCGACATGGGGGAGTCGGTGCCCGCCGACGCCGACCGCATACCCGTCGACGGCCTCTACGCCGACCTGGCCGCGCGTGGCTACGGCTACGGGCCCGTCTTCCAGGGCCTGCGCACCGCATGGCGTACGGCCGACGCCCTCTACGCCGAGGCCGAACTGCCCGCGCAGACCGGCGCGTTCGGCATCCACCCCGCGCTCCTCGACGCCGCCCTGCACGCCGTCACGCTCGGTGTGCCGGCACTGCCCGGCGCCGACGGGCCGCGGCCGCTGCTCCCGTTCTCCTGGACGGGCGTCACCCTGCACGCGTCCGGGGCCGGTGCGGTACGGGTCCGGCTCACCGCCACCGCCGACGGTGCCGTCTCCCTGACGGCCGTCGACACCGCGGGGCAGCCCGTGGTCACCGTGGACGCGCTGCTGCTGCGGCCGATGTCCGCGGACACGGCGTCCGCCGGTGACAGCGGACTCCACCTGCGCTGGCGCCCGGTGTCCGTCCCGGAGACCGCCGGGGCCCTCGTGCCCGGCGTCACGGTCACGGAGGTCGGGCCCGGCGGTGACGACGACGTACATGCCCGGCTCTCCGAGGTGCTCGTCCGCGTACAGCGCTTCCTCGCGGAGACATCGGAGATGTCTGAGACATCTGATGCGACCGGTATGTCTGGCTCTGCCACGGACGGCGGCGAAGAACGGCTCGCCGTGGTCACCCGGGGCGACATGATGGGCCGCCCCGACCCGGCGACCGCCGCCGTATGGGGTCTGATCCGGGCCGCTCGGGCCGAACACCCCGGGCGTCTGCTGCTCGTCGACGTCGACGTCAGCACCGCCCGTTCCGCCGACGCCGTCGCGGCGGCCGTCGCCACCGGCGAACCCGAGATCGCGTGGCGCGACGGACAGGCGTACGTGCCCCGGCTGAGCCGCACCGCTCCTGACTTGCTCGCCCTGCCGGACGATGCGTCCGAGTGGCGCCTGGAGACGATGGGTGGGGGCACCGCCCCGGAGGGCACCGACCCCGTGGGCGCCAGCCCTGCGGGCACTGCTCCCAAGGGCGCCAGCGCCGTGGGCGCCGGTCCCGCGGGCGCTAACCCCGAGGGCACCGACCCCGAGGGCGCCAACCCCGAGGGCACCAACCCCGTGGGCGCCAGTCCCGCGGGCACTGCCCCCGAGGGCACCGCACCCAAGGACGTCGCCCACCTCGCCCTCGTCCCCCTCGCCCCCACCACCCCCCTCGCCCCCCACGAGATCCGGATCGCGATCCGCGCCGTCGGCATCAGCGCCGACGACCTGGCCGACGGCGACCGCACCCCCGGCATCGAAGGCGCCGGAGTCGTGACCGAGGTCGGTGCGGAGGTCACGGCACCGGCCGTGGGCGACCGTGTCTGGGGCGTCTTCCCCGAGGGCGGCGCCGCCGCCCGGACCGCCGTCACCGACCACCGCTCCGTCGCCCCCCTGCCGAAGGCCCTGACCTTCGCCGAGGCAGCGGCGGCGGCGACCCCGTACCTCGCCGCCTGGCACGCGCTCGTCAACGAGGGCGGACTCCGGGCCGGGCAGCGGGTACTGATCCACGCGGCCGCGGACCCCGTCGGCATCGCCGCCATACGGATCGCCCGGCACCTGGGCGCCGAGGTGTACGCGGCCGCACCGCCGGCCGACCACGACACCCTGCGCGGCCTCGGTCTCGGCCTCGACGGCACCCACCTCACCGGACCCGAGCCCGGCGACATCGCACAGCGCGTCCCGGCCGGCCTCGACCTCGTCCTCGACCCGCACCGCAGCACCGGCGCCGAGGTGTCGGCGGCCCTGCTGCTCACCGCCGAAGGCCGGTACGTCACCGCCGACGCACGCGCCGCGGCCACCGTCCCGGACGTCGGACGGCAACAGGCGACCCCCGCCGAAGCCTCCACACCCTCCGCGCCCTCCGAACTCTCCGTACTCTCCGGGCTGTTCGACTCGGGCGCCCTGCACGCGCTGCCGTTCACGGCGTACGACATCCGTTCGGCCCCCGAGGCGTTCCGCCGTCTCACCACGGAGACCGCGACGCACGGCCGCGCCGTCCTGACCGTCCCCCGCCCCATCGACCCCGCAGGCACGGTCGTCGTCACCGGCGCGAGCGGCACCCTCGGCCGGCTCGTCCTGCGCCGCCTGGTCGCCGAACACGGCGTACGCGACGTCCTGCTGCTCAGCCGCAGCGGCAGCGACGCCCCCAACGAACTCCTCGACGTCCTCGACACCGTGGACGTACGCGAGGACGGGCTCCGGATCCGTTCCGTGGCCTGCGACGTGGCCGACCGCGAGCAGCTCGCCGCGGCGCTCGCCGGCATCCCGGCGGAGCGCCCGCTGACAGCGGTGGTGCACACCGCGGGCGTCCTGGACGACGGGGTCCTCGCGTCCCTCACCCCGGAACGCCTCGCCACCGTGCTGCGCCCGAAGGCGGACGCCGTACGGGCCCTGCACGAGGCGACCGCGGACGCGGACCTCGCCGCCTTCGTGGTGTTCTCCTCGGTCGCCGGAGTCCTCGGCTCGGCGGGGCAGGCCAACTACGCCGCCGCCAACGCCTACCTGGACGCGTACGCCGCCCGCAGGCACGCGGCGGGCGCCCCGGAGGTCTCCGTCGCCTGGGGCCTGTGGCAGGAGACCAGCTCGATGACGGCCGGTCTCGGCGCCGCCGACCTCGGCAGGATCGCCCGCACCGGGCTGCTGCCCACGACCACCGAGGAGGGCCTCGCCGCCTTCGACGTGGCGCTCACCGCGGCCACCCCGCACCTCGTTCCGGTACGCGTCGACAGCGCCGCGCTGCGGACGGCCGACGCCGTGCCGCCGCTGCTCCGGGACCTGGTACCCGCACAGCGGCGCCGGACCGCGGCGAGCGCGGCGAGCGCGGCGAGTACGTCGGGCACGTCGGCGGCGCCCGTCGAGTCGCTGGAGAGCAAGCTGCGCGGCCTCCCGGCCGAACAGCGCACCGCCCTCCTGCTCGACCTCGTCCTGGCGGACGTCGCCCAGGTGCTCGGGCACGGCGATCCGCGCGGCATCTCCGCCGACGGGGCGTTCCGCGACCTCGGGTTCGACTCGCTGACCGCCGTGGAGCTCCGCAACAAGATCACCAACCGGGTCGGTGTGAAGCTCAGCGCGACCGCGGTGTTCGACCACCCGAGCCCGCGCGCCCTCGTCGACCACCTCGCCACGAGGCTCACCCCCGCCCCGGCCCCGACACCCGCACCGGTACCGGCCGCCGAACAGCAGCCCGGCTACGAAGGGATCATGGCCGACCTCGCCAGGATCGGCGCCCGGCTGAACGAGCTGCGGCTCACCGGCGGCCAGCGCGCCGCCCTCGCCGAGACCGTCCGCTGCCTGACCGAACCGCCGGCGCACGGACACCCCGTCCCGGCCGACGACGAACCGGCACCCGCCGCCCCCGCCGCGGACCTGGCGGCCGCCACGGCGGCGGAAGTCCTCGACTTCGTCACCAACAACCTCGGCATCTCCATCACGGGCCACGCCGACCCCGACACGTACGCCACCGACCAGAGTTGAGAGTGAGTTCATGCCCACCGAGAACGAACTGCTCCAATACCTCAAGGCGGTCTCGCAGGAACTGCACGCCACACGAGGGCAGTTGCAGAGCCTCGAGGACCGTCGCAACGAGCCCGTGGCGATCGTCGGGATGAGCTGCCGGCTGCCCGGCGGGGTGTCCTCGCCGGACCACCTGTGGGACGTCGTCCTCAAGGGCGAGGACATGATCGGCAACTTCCCCGCCGACCGCGGCTGGGACATCGACGCCCTCTACGACCCGGAGCCCGGCAACCCCGGCAAGACCTACACCCGCTCCGGCGGATTCCTGCACGACGCGGCGGACTTCGACCCGGCCTTCTTCGGCATCACGCCCCGCGAGGCCCACGGCATGGACCCGCAGCACCGCCTCATGCTGGAGGCGTCGTGGCAGGCCCTGGAGAGCGCGGGCATCAACCCGCAGACCCTCAAGGACACCGCCACCGGCGTCTTCGCCGGGTCCTTCCACCACGACTACGACCCCGGCGGCGGCAGCGTCGGCAGCCTCGTGTCCGGCCGCGTCTCCTACGCGCTCGGCCTCCAGGGCCCCGCCGTCACCGTCGACACGGCCTGCTCGTCGTCGCTGGTGGCCCTGCACCAGGCCGTGCAGTCGCTGCGCGACGGCGAGTGCACCCTCGCCCTCGCGGGCGGCGTGACCGTGCTGTCCACGCCCGGCGTCTTCGTCGAGTTCTCCCGCCAGCGCGGCCTCGCCGCCGACGGCCGCTGCAAGTCCTACGCCACCGCCGCCGACGGCACCGGCTGGGGCGAGGGCGTGGCCGTACTGGCCCTGGAGCGCCTGTCCGACGCGCAGCGCAACGGCCACCGGGTCCTCGCGGTGGTCCGGGGCAGCGCGGTGAACCAGGACGGCGCGTCCAACGGCCAGACCGCGCCCAACGGCCCCGCCCAGCAGCGCGTCATCCAGGACGCCCTCGCCTCGGCCCGGCTGACGACCGCGGACGTCGACGTCGTCGAGGGCCACGGCACCGGCACGACCCTCGGCGACCCGATCGAGGCGCAGGCGCTCCTTGCCACGTACGGCCAAGGACGCGCCCTGGAACGCCCGTTGTGGCTCGGCTCCGTCAAGTCCAACATCGGCCACACGCAGGCCGCCGCGGGTGTCGCGGGCATCATCAAGATGGTGCAGGCCATGCGGCACGGCGTCATGCCGCGCACCCTCCACGTGGACGAACCGTCGCGCCACGTCGACTGGACCGAGGGCCAGGTCAGACTCCTCACGGAGAACCGCCCGTGGCCCGAGGACGACCGCCCGCGCCGCGCCGGGGTCTCGTCCTTCGGCTACAGCGGGACGAATGCGCACGTGATCCTTGAGGCGGCGCCTGAGGACGACGTGTCGGTTCCTGTGCCTGTGCCTGTGGTTGAGGGGCCCGCTTCGGTGGTGCCGTGGGTGCTGTCGGCGCGCAGTGAGGCGGCACTGGCAGAGCAGGCGGAGAGGCTGCTGGCCCGGCTCGACGAGGGCGGGCTGCCGGATCTGCGGGATGTGGGCCACACGCTGGCGGTCGGGCGTGCGGTGTTGGAGCACCGGGCGGTTGTGCTCGGCAGTGATGTGGATGAACTGACGGCTGCGCTGGGTGAGTTGGCGGCCGGGCGTGAGGCCGCTGGTGTGGTGTCGGGCCGCGCGGGCTCGGGTGCCGCCGATGGTGGTGCGGTGTTCGTGTTCCCGGGGCAGGGCTCGCAGTGGGTCGGCATGGCCCGCGAGCTCCTCGAATTCTCTCCCGTGTTCGCGTCGCGGATGGCTGAGTGTGGTGCGGCCCTTGAGCCGTTCGTGGACGGCTGGTCTCTCCTGGACGTGGTGCGGGAGGGGGATGAGGAGGCGCTGCGTCGGGTTGACGTGGTGCAGCCGGTGCTGTTTGCGGTGATGGTGTCGCTGGCGGAGCTGTGGCGTTCGCTGGGGGTGCGGCCGGCCGCGGTCGCCGGGCACTCGCAGGGCGAGATCGCTGCCGCGTGTGTCGCGGGCGCACTGTCCTTGAGCGATGCGGCTCGGGTTGTCGCGCTGCGGTCGCGGGCGATTGTGCGGTTGGCGGGTAAGGGCGGGATGGTGTCCGTTCTGGCGCCGGAGGCGCAGGTTGTGGGCCGGTTGACCGAGGGCTTGCAGGTGGCTGTCGTCAACGGTCCTGAGCAAGTGGTCGTGTCGGGTTCTCCCGGCGAGCTGGATGCGTTCATGGCCGCCTGTGAGGCCGATGGTGTTCAGGTGCGGCGGATCGCGGTGGATTACGCCTCGCACTCGCCGCAGGTCGAGGACCTGCGCGATGAGCTGCTGGACGTACTGGCGGCCATCGAGCCCCGCAGCGGTCAGGTCCCGCTGTTCTCCACGGTCACCGGCGATGTGATCGACACGGCGGTGATGGACGCCGAGTACTGGTTCACCAACCTGCGTCAGACCGTCCGCTTCGATGCCGCCCTGCACCAGCTCCTGGAGTCCGGACACCGCATCTTCGTCGAGGCCAGCCCGCACCCCGTGCTCCTCGGCGCCGTCGTGCAGTACGCCGATCACCTTCGTACGAAGGGCGTGACCGCCGTCGGCACGCTTCGGCGCAACGAGGACGAGAAGGCCCAGCTGCTCCGCGGTCTGGCCGAGGTGTTCGTCGCCGGTCTCGACGTGTCCTGGTCGCCGTGGCTGGCCGGGGGCGCACTCGTCGAGCTGCCGACGTACGCCTTCCAGCGCCGCCGGTACTGGCAGCCCGCCGCGGCCGCCTCCGCCGACGTCGGCTCCGCGGGCCTGGAAGCCGTACGGCATCCGCTGCTCGGCGCGGCCGTCCGGCTCGCCGACAGCGACGAAGTCGTCCTCACCGGCCGCCTCTCCCGCGCCGCCCAGCCCTGGCTCGCGGACCACGCGGTCTTCGGCACGGTCATCCTGCCCGGCACCGCCTTCGTCGAGCTGGCCCTGCGCGCCGCCGACGAGGTCGGCTGCGACACGGTGCGGGAGCTGACGCTGACCGCGCCGCTGCGGCTGCCCGAACAGGGTGATGTCGACGTCCAGGTGCGGATCGGCGGCGCGGACGGCGCCGGGCGCCCCCTCGACATCTACGCGAGGCCCCGCAGGGCCGACGGCTCCGAACCGTGGACCCGCCACGCGTCCGCCGTC
The DNA here is from genome assembly GCF_055597165.1 of Streptomyces sp. NPDC039480. Classification (NCBI taxonomy): domain Bacteria; kingdom Bacillati; phylum Actinomycetota; class Actinomycetes; order Kitasatosporales; family Streptomycetaceae; genus Streptomyces; species Streptomyces sp. NPDC039480. The sequence goes on from NZ_JBVITX010000002.1 coordinate 830,031, forward strand.
CTGACCACCGTTGGTCCGACCATCGCCGACGCGGCGACGGACACCAACGGCAACCCGCTGTACGGCGCCGCCTGGCCGCCCGCGGGCGCCGAACGCCTGGACGCCGCCGCGCACTACGACACGATGGCGGACGCGGGCCTGGAGTACGGGCCGGCGTTCCAGGGCCTGTCCGACGTGTGGCGGCTCGACGGCGAGATCCTCGCGCAGGTCGCCCTGCCCGGCCGGCAGGCGGAGGAGGCACGGCGCTTCGGCGCGCACCCCGCCCTCCTCGACGCCGCGTTGCAGGCCGCGGCCGTGGACGGGCTCGAAGGCGCCACGCCGCTGCCGTTCTCCTTCGGCTCGGTCACCCTGCACAGCCGGGGCGCCGACGAGGTACGCGTACGTATCGTGCCCACCGGCGACGACACGTTCACGGTGGAGGCGGCCGACCCGTCCGGTACGCCGGTCGCGCGCATCGACTCCCTCCTCGTACGCCCGGTGGCCGCCGGCGATCTCGCCACCCCGGACAGCAGCACGCAGTCGCTGCTGTCCCTCGCATGGACGCCGTACGCGGCGGGTGACGGAGAGACGCCCTCGGGGGCGGAGACCACTTCGGACGTCACGGTGCTCGACGTCGCCGCCACGCCCGCCGTCGGTGACACCGACGCAGCCCGCGCGCGGGCCGTCCTCCAGGGCACCCTGACCCAGGTGCAGGAGTGGCTGGCGCGGGACCGGCCCGCCTCGGCCCGCCTGGTCGTGCTGACCCGGCACGCCGTGCTCACCGGAACCGAGGCGCCCGACGCCGCGCTCGACCTCGCCCAGGCTCCCGTCTGGGGCCTCGCGAGGGCCGCACGCGCGGAGAACCCCGGCCGCGTGATCCTCGTAGACGCTGATCTCGGTACCGGCGCGGGCGGGCTCGACCCGGACGCGTTGGCCAGTGTGCTGAGGTCCGGTGCGCCCGAACTGGCTCTGCGCGACGGCAAGTTGTACGTGCCGTCCCTCCGTGCCGAGGACGCCCAAGCGGCCCCCGGAGCCACCCCCGGCGCCGCCTTCGGTACGGGCACCGTCCTCATCACCGGCGGTACGAGCGGCCTCGGCGCGCAGGTCGCCCGGCACGCCGCCCGGCTCGGTGCCCGGCACCTCCTCCTGCTGTCCCGTCGCGGCCCCGCGGGCGAAGGCGTGGCGGCCCTGAGCGACGAACTCACCGCCGCTGGAGCCCGGGTCACCGTGATCGCCTGCGACGCCGCCGACCGCGAGCAGCTGGCCCGCGCACTGCGCGGGCTGCCGGAGGAGTATCCGCTGACCGCCGTCGTCCACGCGGCGGGCATACTCCGTGACGCCGTCGTCGAGTCCATGGACACGGACGGCCTGAACGCGGTGCTGCGGCCGAAGTCCGACGCCGTCTGGAACCTGCACACGCTCACCGAGGGCATCGAGCTCTCCGCCTTCATCGCCTTCTCCTCCCTCGCCGGCGTCCTCGGCGGCGCGGGCCAGGCCGGTTACGCCGCGGCCAACGCGTTCCTCGACGCGCTGATGCAGCAGCGCCGCAGGGCCGGACTGCCCGGACTCTCCCTGGCCTGGGGCCTGTGGGCCGAGGCCACCGGCATGACCGGGCACCTCGGCGACGCCGATCTGGAGCGCATCAACCGCGGCGGCATCGCCGCGCTCACCACCGAGCAGGGGCTCGGGCTCCTCGACGCGGCGCTCACCCGGGACGCGGACGACGCGCTGCTCCTGGCGGCCGCCCTCAACGAACCGGTCCTGCGCACCACCGAACCGGCACTGCTGCCCCCGCTCCTCGCCGGCCTGTACCCGCCGCGCCGCCGCCTCGCGGGATCCCGCACGGGGCGCCCGGCGGACGCCGGAGGACGGCTCTCCCTCGACTCGCGGGACGCGGTCGTGGACCGGCTGCGGTACCGGTTCGCCACGACGATGGGCTTCGACACCGAGGAGCTCGACGCCGGTACGGCACTCGTCGGACAGGGCCTCGACTCCGTGATGGCCATGCAGATCCGCAGCCTGATCGAGGCCGACTTCGGGCAGTCCCTGCCGATCGCCTCGCTGTTCAACGGCGCCAGCGTGGACTCCATCGCCGACCAGCTGATCGCGGGCGCGGAAGGGGCCGTCGAGTCCGCCCCGGAGGGCGGCCCCGCCGAGGGCGCGCCCGTCGAGGGCGCCGAGACCGTCCCCGACGTCGTACGCCACCCGGCCACCCGCGACGTCGTACGCCTCCTCCGTGCCGAACAGCACGGCACGCCCGGCGTCACCCACCACGTCGGACTCGCCGTGCGCCTCACCACGCCGACGACCCCGGAGCGGCTCGCCGAGGTCATCGCCTCGCTGGCCGCCCGGCATGCCGCGCTGCGCACCGCGATCGTCCCGGACGACGACGGCGTACAGCAGCTGGAGGTACGCCGCTCACTCGACGGCGACCTGCTGCGGTGGTCCGACGTCGCCGAGGACACCGACGTGGACGAGCGGCTGTGCGCGCTGATGGAGCCGCCGTTCGACCTGGCCACGGCCCCGCTGTGGCGGTTCGAGCTGCTCGCGCGCCCGTCCGGCGAGCAGGTCCTCGTCTTCGGCGCGCACCACGCCGTCTCCGACCTCGCCTCGCTCATGCTCGTGGCGCACGGCCTGGGCGCGGGGCTCGCGGGGGCGGAACCGCCCACCGAGGTCACCAACCGCGACATCGACCTGCTGCTGAAGGCCCAGAGCGGGTCCGCCACGCAGTCCGGGGCGCCTTCGGGGGCGACCTCGGGGGCGGGTGACTGGCGTGCGGACTTCGCCGGGGCGGGGCGGCTCGACCTGGAACTCGCCGCGCCGCGTCCCACGCAGCGGTCGTACCGCTCCGCCATGCACCTCGCGGAGCTGCCGCGGGAGCTCCAGGAGCGGGTGGAGAGCGGGGCGAGGGGGCTCGGCATCACGCCCGCCGCGTTCTGGCTCGGCGCGCTGACCGCGCACCTCGCGCGGCTGCGCGACCGGGACAGGTTCGTCCTCGCGGTGCCCGTCGACACCCGCATGCACGTGTCGGCGCTCGACGCCGTCGGCTACTTCGGACTGCCGATCCCGTACGCCGCACAGGTCGACGCCGACGACACCGCCGAGGACGTCCTCCGGCGCACCGACAGCCGGCTCAGCCGGGTCCTGGAGCGCGGCGTCACGTTCTTCGACGCGATGTCCGCACTCGTGCAGGAAGGCCTGTACCGCAAGGACGCGCCGCTCGTCGAGGTCTACTTCAACTACATGCCGCCGCAGGCCGGAGCGGCGGAGGGCCTCCACATCGTCCCGGCGGGCACCGGCTACTCCGACCTCGACCTGATGGTCACGGTGATGCCGGGCCTCGGAAAGGTCGGCCTGGAGTACAACACCGACGTACTCGACGACGCGTCCTGCGCGACGCTCGCCGAGGACTTCCTGAGCCTCGCCGCCCAGTTCGCGACGGACGCGTCGACGCGGGCGCGAGGGGAGGCGCCCACTACCGAACCCGCGCCTACGACCGAGCTCGCACCCACCACCGAACCCGCGCCCGCCCCCGTCCCCACGCCCCAACTCGCCCTCGCCGCGACCTTCGCGCTCGGCAACCTGCCGGCCATGTTGTCCTTCGCCGTGCAGGACGCCGGGGTCGAGGGTGCGCCCTTCGATGTGGTGGAGGCGCCGTACCACCAGGTTCTGGCGAGTCTGCTCGATCCGGGCAGCGTGTTCGTGCAGGCGGCGACGGCCGTCGGGCTCGTCCTGTTGCGGCCCGGCGACCTCACCCGCTTCGCGGACGCCGGAAGCGGGTCGGAGCACGTGCTGCTCGACCAGCTCGCCGACGAGTACCCGGCCGCGCTGCGCTCCCTCGCCGAGCGCACCCGCAAGCCGCTCGTCGTCGCCTTCCTGCCCGACAGCGCCGACGACGGACGCCTCCGGGACTGGGAACAGCAGGTGACGCTGCGCCTCGCGGACGTCCCCGGCATCGCCGTCCTGCCCTCCGACACCTGGACCGGCGACGACTACCCGGTGGCGGACGTGTTCGACGCCCACACCGACGCGATGGCTCACCTGCCGTTCCAGGACGAGTTCCAGGCCCTGGTGGCGCTGCGCCTCGCCGACGTACTCCAGCAGGTGCGCCGGCGGGCACCCAAGGTGATCGTCGTCGACGGCGACGAGACGCTGTGGAGCGGCATCGCGGGCGAAGTCGGCCCCGAGAACGTCGACTTCACCGGAGCCCGCGCCCTGCTCGCCGCCCGGCTGCTCCAGTGGCGGGAGGCCGGCGTCCTGCTCGCCATGGTCTCCAACAACGACGAGGAGACCGTGCACCGCATCCTCGACCGCCCCGACAGCCCGCTGCGCCGTGAGCACTTCGCCGCGATCTCCGCCGCCTGGGAACCCAAGTGGACCCGGATCGTCCGGATTGCTGAGGAGCTGCGGCTCGGTCTCGACAGTTTCCTCTTCCTCGACGACAACCCCGTCGAAATCGCCGGGGTCCGCGCCCAGTTGCCGGAAGTGCTCTGCCTCACCTGCCCGAGCGCCGGCGAACTCGCCGACTTCGTCACCCGGCTGTGGCCGATGGTGCCGCGGGCCGCGACGGCGGAGGACTCCGCACGGGCCGACTTCTACCGGCAGGAGCAGGTGCGCGACGAGGCCAGGGCCCAGCTCGGCTTCGCCGAGTTCCTGGAGAACCTCCGGCTCGAACTCGACATCGAACCGGTGAACGAGGAGACCGCCGAGCGCACCGTCCAGCTCAGCAGGCGCACCAATCAGTTCAACCTGCGGCCCCGCCCTCTGGACGACGCCGAACTGGCGCGACTGCGGCAGAGCGGCGAGGTGTGGACGGCGACGGCACGGGACCGCTTCGGCGCGTACGGGCAGATCGGCGTCCTGGCGGTCACCGTCGACGGTGACGCGCTCGAAGTCGTCGCCTGGATGATGAGCTGCCGCGTGCTCGGCCGGGGCGTCGAGGACCGGTTGCTGCAGTGGCTCGCCGACCGCGCCGAGGCCCATGGCTGCACCACGGTGCGGCTGATCGCCGACAACACACCCCGCAACATTCCCGCCCGACGCCTCGTGTCCCGCCTGGGCGGCGGCGACGTCGACGCACCCCGCCTGGAGACGGCGGTGGGGCTCGCACAACTTCGGGAGTTCCGTTCCTGGGACCCCGCATCCGATCATGCAGCGGAGGACAGCAATGCCTGAGGCGGCAAGCGGCACGAGTCGCAACCGCAGTGTCAACCGGCGACCCGAGGAGGAGGCGATCGAGCGGAGCGGTCCCGGCAGAAGTGCCGCGGCCAATCTCCTCGCCCACTTCCGGAAACCACCGACCGGCCCTGCCGCGACGCAGCCGCCCGCGGGGGGCGCGAGCCCTTCCGCAGGGGGCGCGAGCCCGACGGCTGGTGCCGCGGACTCGAAGGGCGCCGACGCGGGCCCGACGGGTGTCGGCGCAGGCGTCCAGGGTGCTGGCGCGGGCCCGACGGGTGGCAGCGCCGGTCTGACGGGTGGCGGCGCGGATCTGAAGGGTGCCGGTGCGGGCCTGACGGGTGGCGGCGCCGGTCTGACGGGTGGCGGTGCGGGCGCGACGGGCGCCGGCACGGGTCCGGCGGGTGGCGGCGCGGACTTGAAGGGTGCCGGTGCGGGCCCGACGGGTGGCGGTGTAGGCCTGACGGGTGGTGCGGGTTCGGCGGAGCCGACGTCAGCGGCAGGGCCCGCCGGGGCCACCGGGCTCCCCGGGTCCACCGAGCAGCCCGGCGCCGCCGGACCCGTGCGGACCGTCGCCGAAGTCGCCGCGGACATTGCCGCCCGCGCCGCCCGCTTTCTCCCCGGTGGTGCGCCCGACTCCGAGACGGACCTGTTCGACGCCGGGCTCTCCTCCGTCGACGCCGTCGAGCTCGTCGCGCTGATGGCGCGGGAACTCGACGTACAGCTGACCCTCGACGACGTCTTCGCCGACGCCCGTCCGCGGCGCCTGGCCCAGCGCTGGGCCAAGGCCCTGGGCCTGCCCACGACGGCGTCGGCCACCCCCGCCCCGGCAGCCACGGCAGCCCCGACTCCCACGGCGCCCGTGCCCACGGCCCCCGCGCCCACGGCCGTGACCCCCACAGCCGTCCCTGTCCCCGTCCCCACCTCCGTCTCCGCCCCCACCCCCTCCATACCCCCCGTCCTCATCCCCGCCCCCCACAGCTCCACCCACGACGAAGACCTCGAGGCGATCCTCGCCGACCTCGCGTTGGCCGATCGGCTGCCGTTCAGTCGGCAGGCCGACCCCGTGGCGCCCCGGCGGATTCTGCTCACCGGCGCCACCGGGTACCTCGGGAGTCACCTCCTGCTCGACCTGCTGCGGCAGGGCGACGCCCACGTCGTGTGTCTCGTGCGGGCCGCCGACGACGCCGCGGCGGAGCGGCGGCTCGCCGACGCGCTGGCCGGCTTCGACCAGCCCTGGACCGCCGAGGTGCGGCGCCGGGTCACCGTCCTCGCGGCCGACCTGAGGCAGCCGTTCCTCGGACTGGCACAGGACGTGTGGGAGGGGCTCGCCCAGGACCTCGACTCGATCGTCAACGTCGCCGCCGCCGTCGACTTCCTGCGCGGCTACCCCTCCCTGCGCCAGACCAACGTGCTCGGCCCGCTGGCCCTCGCCGAACTGGCGATGACGGGCCGCGCCAAGCCGCTGCACCACATCTCCTCGGTCGCCGTCTTCAACGAGGTCGGCATCGAGAAGATGGGCGAGGACGACCCGGTGGCCCACATCGACCGGCTCTTCGCCGGCTACGACAAGTCGAAGTGGGCGGCGGAAGCCGTGCTGCGGCGCGCCCGCGAGCACGGGCTCACCGTCACGTTCCTGCGGCCCGGCGCGATCGGCGGCCACACCCGCACCGGCGTGTACAACCCGCGCGACCTCAGCACCGGTCTGATCGGCGCGTTCTCCCGGTACCGGACCGTGCCCGCCTTCAAGTTCATGAACCTCGCGCCGGTCGACTGGATCAGCAAGGTGACGGCCGCCGTGGTCTTCGACCCCGCGGCGTGGGGCCAGAACTACAACGTCACGGGCCGCGCCGAGACCCTGCCCCAGCTGGTCAAGGACATGAAGCTGGCCGGCATGAACGTCCGCGTGGCCAACTGGCGGGCGTGGCGCGACGATCTGCTGGAGCGGCACGCCGCCGACCCCGTGCCCGAGCTCGACTTCCTGATCCGCATCCTGCGCAGCCCCACCGCCATGAAGCTCTTCGAGGCACTGATGTTCGGCCCGGAGGCCGGCTCGGAGCGCACCGACCGCTTCGTCGCGCGGCACCGCCTGCCCGAGGCCGAACGGTACGGGTCGCAGGCGCAGTTGAAGGCCTTCGAGCGGATGGCGAAGGACGGTGTCGCCCGGCTTCCCAGCCGCGAGGACCCGCCCTACCTGCAGTTCCGTGAGCGGACCAAGGGCCGGATCGGTCCCGTCGGCGAGGAGCGCGACGCCAAGTGCAGGATGGCGCTCACCCTCTCCATCGCCAGCATGTACCAGGTCGTACGCCACCGGAAGATCGACGTCCGCGGTGAGGTGTTCTGCGAACGGCTGCACCCGGAGCCGCTGACCGTGGAGGCCGGCGAGATCTGGGTCCGCCCGGACGAGGGCGTACCGCTGCGGCACGGCAGCGACCATCCGCTGCTGCGCTACCGCCTCGTCCTCGTGGACCGCGACGGCGGCCGCTGGTGGCTGGAGGGCTGGAAGACGGCCCGCGCCAGCCGCGACTTCTGGAAGCAGACCCGCACCATCGACGTCACCATCGGCCGCGAGAACGAACCCGCGACCCTCACCGGTGTCGTCAAGGTCCCCGGCAAGAGCTACGTCCCCGACCAGATCGACGGCATCGAGGTCGACCCGCGCCTCTCCTCCCAGGAGCAGCGCCTCGCCAAACTCGCCTGGCTCTCCTGGTTCTTCGTCCAGGTCGGCATGGGCCTCGCCGAACCGTCCCTGCGCGCCGTCGCCGAACTCCTCGACCTGCGCAAGGACGCCATCGACCGGGACCAGGACAAGCTGCAACGCAAGATCAGGAAGCTGATGATCAAAAGGGAGCAGACCCGATGACGCCGCTGAGGCCCCTCCACCACGCACTCGGCGACCGCGTCGAGGACATCCCCTTCACCGCCTCCGACGGCACCCGGCTCGGCCTCACCCGCGTCGCCCCCGAGGACGGCTCCACCGACCGCCCGGTCGTCCTGATCCTGCACGGACTGACCGCGTCGGCCGACATGTTCACGCTGCCCGAGACCCGCAACCTCGTGGACGTCCTGCTCGACGCGGGCTACGAACCGTGGCTCCTCGACTGGCGCGGCAGCTGCCGGCTGCCCTACAACGAGGGCCGGGTCCGCTACACCTTCGACGACGTGGCGCTCTACGACATCCCCGAGGCCGTTTCGCTGATCAGGGGACGTATCGAGGGACGCGAACTCCTCGTCGTGGCGCACTGCATCGGCGCGATGTGCCTGTCCCTCAGCATGGCCGCGGGCCTGGTGCCCGGCCTGTCCGGCGTCGTCGCGCAGGGCGTGTTCCTCACCCCGAAGATGTCCTGGAAGACGCGGGCCCGCCTGCACTTCGGCGGAGAGCTGCTGCGCTCCCGCTTCGTCAACATCCCCACCGACTTCAAGAAGGTCGGCATGTGGTCGAAGCACTCCCTGATCTTCGCCGAGGTGTCGCTGGGCGCCGAGTGCAAGGACCCCAACTGCCAGATCCTGCACAACGACTCGTGGGGTGTCGGCGGTTCGCTCTTCGAGCACGACAACCTCGACGACGTCACCCACGACCGCCTCGCCGACCTGTACGGCACGGTGCCGATGTGGATCCTGCCGCACCTGCGCAGCATCGAACTGGCGCACACGATGATGCGGTACAACGACAGCGACGGCCGCTACGATGCCCTGCCGAAGAACGCCCTCGACCAGGCGGGCTCGTACGACGCGCCCCTGATGCTGCTCTCCGGCAGCGACAACCGCTTCTGGTACGACTCGAACGAGATCTGCCACGACGTCCTGAAGCGCCGCTACCCCGAGATGGACGTCCGGTACGTGGAGGTGCCGGGCTACGGCCATCTCGACGCGTTCATCGGCCGCAACGCCGCGCTCGACGTGTTCGGCCACATCGTCGACTTCCTCGACGAGTGCCGGGTGACCGATGACGTCCGCGCCTGACCTGCCGGGCGCCCCGGCGCCCGGCACGCGCCTGCTCATGCCCGTCATCCTGCTCGCCATCTTCACGGTCCCGCTGTCCGTGTCCGGCACCGCCGTCTCCCTCGGCGACATCGCCGACGACCTGGGCAGCTCATCGGTGGGCGAGCAGTGGGTCCTCAACGGCTACAACCTGACGTTCGCCTGCTCGACCCTCGTCTGGGGCTCCGTCGCCGACATCATCGGGCGCTGGCAGGCGCTGCTCTTCGGGCTGCTCACGTTCGGCGCGGGCTCCGCGCTCAGCCTCGTCGCCGGCAACTACTGGGTCCTCGACGGGGCCCGGCTGCTGGCCGGCGCGGGGGCCGGGGCGGTCTTCTCGGTGGGCTCGGCCGTCGTCTCGTCGAACTTCGAGGGCGAACGGCGCACCCGCGCCTTCGCCCTCCTCGGGTCGGTCGCGGGCCTCTCGCTCGCGTTCGGCCCGTCCCTGTGCGGGCTGCTCACCCAGCTCTCCGGCTGGCGCCTCGTCTACGGCTTCCAGCTGACCTGCCTGGTCGTCGCCTGCGCGGGCATGCCGCTGATCCGCCGGGCCGCCGCCCACGAGAAGCGGCGCGCGGCCCGCATCGACTGGCCGGGAGCGGTGCTGTTCTGCACGGCGACCACCGTCACCCTCGGCGGCCTCGCCCTCGGCTCGGCGACGGGCTGGGCCTCACCGCCCTTCCTGCTCTGCACGGCCTTCGGCATCGGCTGCTACGGCCTGTTCGCCTGGCGCGAGAACACCGCGCCCAATCCGCTGCTCAGCCTGAGCACCCTGCGCAGCAGGCGCTTCGCCGGCATCACGCTGGTCGTCGCGGTGGCGTCGTTCACCTTCACCAACGCGGTCGCCTACCTGCCGGTGTTCTTCCAGGGCGCGTACGGGGCGTCGGCCGGTGCCAGCGGCGCGTACCTCATGTTCCTGACCCTGCCCGTCCTGGTCGCCCCGCTGATCGCCGCCCGCCTGACCGCCCGCGGCACCCCCGCCCACACCATCTTCACGTGGAGCATCGGGCTGCTGGTCGTGGGCCTCGTCCTCGCGGGCGCGACCGCCGCTCCCGGGCTGGCCTGGATGACGCTGCCGATGGTCGTCGTCGGCATCGGGTTCGGGCTCCAGGCGGGGCTCGTCGACGGCGAGGCGCTCGCGCACGTACCGGCGGACGAGGCGGGCATGGGGGCGGGCTGGATCAACACGGTCCGCCTCGGCAGCGAGGCCATCGCGGTCTCGCTCTTCGGCTCGCTCTTCGCCAGCTTCGCGGGCGACGCCGACGACGCCTCGCGCAGCGGTTTCGCCGCCATCACGATCGGCTCCACGCTGTGCGCGGCGGTGCTCGGGATCGTCTCGGTCCTCCTCATGCGGCGGCCGCGCCCTGCGACCCACGCCGAGGAACCCAGGCCGGCGGACACCATCGCCTGACCCTCCTGTTCGCCTGACTCTCCTGTTCAGCTGACCCTCCTGTTCGGCCGAGTCTCCTGTTCAATGGAGGGATGATCGAGAACGGATCGGCCCAACTCGCCCTCGCGGCACGGTTCGAGGAGCACAGGCCCCGGCTGAACGCAGTGGCGTACCGCATGCTCGGCTCGCTGGGCGAGTCCGAGGACGCGGTGCAGGAGGCCTGGTTCCGGCTGAGCCGCACCGAGGCGGGGCCGGACGCGGGGGAGGTGCGGAACCTGGGCGGCTGGCTGACCACCGTCGTCGGCCGCATCTGCCTGGACCTGCTGCGCTCCCGGCAGTCCCGGCGCGAGGACTCCCTGGACGCGTCCCTGCAGGCCTTCGGCGAGACGCACATCCCCGACCCGGTCGTGGCGCGCGTCGACACGGCCGACCCCGAGCAGGAGGCGCTGCTCGCCGATTCGGTGGGCCTCGCGCTCCTCGTCGTACTCGACACCCTGGCGCCCGCCGAACGCCTCGCGTTCGTGCTGCACGACATGTTCGCCGTGCCCTTCGACGAGATCGCGCCCGTCGTCGAGCGCTCGGCGGCGACGACCAGGCAACTGGCGAGCCGGGCCCGCCGCCGGGTGCGGGACGCGACGCCGGCCGCGGAGACCGACGTCGCCAAGCAGCGCGAGGTCGTCGAGGCGTGGATGGCGGCCACGCGCGCCGGCGACTTCGACGCGCTTCTCGAACTCCTCGACCCGGACGTCGTGCTGCGCGCCGACACGGGGGAACTGTCCTCCGGCCTTTCGAAGTTGGTGCGCGGCGCGGCGGCGGTGGCCGATCAGGCCGCGATGTTCGCGCGGGGCGCCGCGGACCAGCACATGGTGCTCGTCAACGGCCTCCCCGGCCTGGTCGGACTCCCGGGCGGCGAGGCGGTCTCGCTCGGGTCCTTCACGGTGGTGGACGGCAGGATCGTCGAGATCAACATCATCGCGGACCGCGCACGCCTGCGGCACCTGACCCGCCCCCTCACGGACGCCTGAGCCATCACCGGACGGCCCCCGCGGTACCGGCACCACCACCGGTCCTGCGGACCACCCGCAACAGATACTCCTTGCGGTGGAGCGGATCGTGGTCCGTCCGCTCGCGCCGCGGGACCGTCCCGCCGCGCACCGGTTCGTAGTGGTCGAAGGAGGCCTCCAACTCGCCCTCACCGCGGGTGAGTCCGGGCAGTAGCTGCTCCAGCGCGTGCACCTGCTGCGCGGGAATGTCTCCTTCCAGGCGGTACGCCGCTCCGTTCGCCGTGGGGGAGCGGGGGACGGCGCGCAGCCGGGCGAGTACGGGCAGGACCGCCCCGACCGTGTCGGCGGGCACGTCGAGCCGGAAGTGGTGCATCGGCTCGTGCACCACCGTGCCCGCCGCCCGCAGCGCGTCCATCAGGACCAGCGGCGTCAGATTCCGGAAGTCCCCGGCTGTGCTGGACATGCTCTTGTCGAACGTGCCGTGGGCATGGCTCTGACGCGGCCAGTACCCGGCGTGCGTCATCGTCACGGTGCAATCGGGCACCCGCCAGCCGTACAAACCCTGGTGCAGTGTCTCCCTGACGGTCTCCTCGACGGCCCTGAAGAACGCGTACGGCATCGACCCGAGCTCGACCCCGAGCCGGAACTCCACCCCGGAGCCCACCGGCGCGGGCGCCACCCGCAGCCCGACCGTGGCGAGGAACGGATTGGGTTCCTTGTCGATGATCTCGAACGCCGCACCGGTGCCGACGACCCGCTCCACGCAGATCGTCGTGGTCTCCCGGAAGGAGACGTCGAGCCCGAAGTCCTCGGCGAGCGTCGCCTGGATGACCTCCTTCTGCACCTCGCCGTAGAGCGAGACGGACACCTCCTGGCGGATGTCGTCCTGCCGCAGGTCGATCAGCGGGTCCTGCTCGGCGAGCCGGGTGAGCGCGAGGTGGAGGGCGCCGCGGTCGGCGGGTCGGAGCGGGGAGACGACGGTCTCCAGGGTCGGCGGCGCAAAGAAGCGACCACCGGGCTCGACACCCTGCCGCGGCACGCCGATCACGTCCCCGATCCTGACGTCCCCCAGCCCCCACAGCTTGCCGATCTGCCCCGCACGGACCTCCTGGCACCGCACGTCCGAGCCGCGCTCGAAGACACTGACGGCGGTGACCTTGGCCTCCGTGCCGAGGTCAAGGCGGTCCCGCGTGCGGACCGTGCCCGAGAACATGCGTACGTACGCGATCTTCTCCCCGGCCACGCCCCGCTCGACCTTGAACACGCTCCCGGAGACCGGCCCTTCGGCGTCCCCGGCCGATGAGGGCAACAACTCCACGACGCCGTCAATGAGTTCACGTACACCCATCCCCGTCATGGCCGACCCGAAGAAGACCGGGTGGACGAGCGCGCTCCGGGTCTGCCGGGCCAGTTCGGTGCGGAGACGGTCGTACGAGAGGGACGCCGCGTCGTCGACGTAGGCGGACAGAAGCGTGTCGTCGTGCTCGGCGAGCACCTCGGTCAGCCGAGCGGTGAAGCCCCCGGCCCCGGCGCTCTCGCCGGTGTACGGGGTGAAGGCGGCCTCGCGCGTACCGAGCCCGGAGACCGTGCCCATCGGGACGACGTCGGGGGTCAGCCGGTCGGCGATGTGCCGCAGGACGCCTTCGCAGCGGGCGCCGCGGCGGTCCGCCTTGTTCACGAAGATCAGCGTGGGGATGCGCAGCCGGCGCAGCGTCCGCAGCAGAACGCGGGTCTGCGCCTGGACCCCCTCCACGGCGGACACCACGAGCACGGCACCGTCGAGCACGCTGAGCACCCGCTCCACCTCGGCGATGAAGTCCGGGTGGCCGGGGGTGTCGATCAGATTGACGGTCGTACCGCCGATGGAGAAGGAGACGACCGCGGACTTGATGGTGATACCGCGCTGCCGCTCCAGGGCGAGGGAGTCGGTCCGGGTGTTTCCGTCATCGACGCGACCGACCTCGTCGATGACCCCGGCGGCATACAGAAGCCGCTCGGTCAGGCTGGTCTTACCGGCGTCGATGTGAGCCAGAATGCCCAGGTTCAGGATGCGCGGGCTGGGAGTGTTCGGGGCAGCTGAATGCACGTACGGTCATGTCCTCTGTGGAAGTGGCGATTCCTTTCGCGTGGGACATGCACGAACGCCGCATTTCCTTCTCCTCCACAGATTCCACAGACTCCACCGGGCCTCTGCCGGTCCCGCCAGTGCAGCAGGGGCCGGCCCGGAGCGGCAACCGAATAAGGCCCAGCCGGCCCCGGAAACGCCGACAGCACCCGGCTCCGCGCGGATGCCGGGTGCTGTCGGACGAAGCGTGAAGAAGTCCGACGCGGTGCGTCAGGCCTTCTTCGTCTCCCAGAAGATCTTGTCGATCTGGGCGATGTGGTCCAGCGCCTTCTGGCCCGTGGCCGGGTCCGTCGAGGCCTTCGCGGCCGAGAGGGCCTTGAGGGTGTCGTTGACCAGCTGGTGCAGCTCCGGGTACTTCTCGAAGTGCGGGGGCTTGAAGTAGTCGCTCCAGAGCACCGAGACGTGGTGCTTCGCGAGCTCGGCGCGCTGCTCCTTGATGACCACGGCGCGCGCCTGGAAGTGCGCGTCGTCGTTGGCGGCCATCTTCTCCTGCACGGCCTTGACCGACTCCGCCTCGATACGGGCCTGGGCCGGGTCGTACACGCCGCAGGGCAGGTCGCAGTGGGCGCTGACCTTCACCTTGGGGGCAAACAGGCGGGAAAGCATGGTGCTGTCCTCCTCGTGATCGTCTTCTCAGGTGGGACATTACTCCGTGAGAGACGTGTTTTCGCGAGTGCCCCCTTGGGCTTAGGACAAAAGTCCAGGGTCAGACTGGGACTGGTGGAGGATAGGACCGGGGAGGTGCCGGGGATGCCGGAGCTGTCGCAGGAGGGCGAGCGCGGGAGGGCCGTCGTGCCGTGGGGTGCCGCGGAGGTGACGGGTCCTTCGATGGTGCCGACGCTGCACCACGGGGACCGGCTGCTCGTGCAGTGGGGGGCACGGGTGCGTCCGGGTGACGTGGTGATCCTGTGCCATCCGTTCCAGCAGGACCTGTTGGTGGTCAAGCGGGCCAAGGAGCGGCGCGGGGGCGGCTGGTGGGTGCTCGGCGACAACGCGTTCGCGGGCGGGGACAGCACGGATTACGGGGTTGTTCCTGAAGAGCTCGTCCTGGGGAAGGTGCGGTTCCGCTATCGGCCGCCGGCGCCCGGCCGCCGCTCGCCGCTCGCGCTGGTGCGCTGGGCGCTCGGCGCCGTGCGGCCGGTGGCGGCGGACCGCTCCGTCTCCAGGCGCTTCCGGGCGCGGTAGGCGGCGACGTTGGCGCGGGTCGCGCAGCGGTCCGAGCAGTAGCGCCGGGAGCGGTTCGTGGACGTGTCGAGGTAGGCGTTGCGGCACGGCGCCGCCTCGCACAGGCCGAGGCGGTCCACGCCGTGCTCGGTGAGGTGGAAGGCGAGGCCCATCGCGGCGATCGCGGCGTACCCCGCCGTCGCGTTCGAGGGATGGTCCGCCAGATGCAGATGCCACAGCGGGCGGCCGTCGTCGTCCCGGTGGTCGTGGCCCGAGATCTGCGGGCTGACGGGGAACTCCAGGAGCAGTGAGTTCAGCAGGTCGACCGCGAGCGTCTCGTCGCCGCCGTCCGCCGCCTCGAAGACCGCCCGAAGCCTGGCCCGCACGGAACGGAAGCGCGTGACGTCGGAGTCCGTCGCGCGGCGCCCCATCTGCGTGCTCGGCCCGAACAGCTCCCTGATCGCCTCGACGGACGTCAGCGTGTCCTTGTTGCGGCCCGGCTCCTCGCTGTTGACCAGGCGTACGGCGTAGTCCGAGTAATAGGCCAGTTCCACTTGTAGTCCTTACGGGGGCGGGCTATGGTCATTCCCATCGGCCGGTAATGGCCGACTGCGGTACTAGGGTATTACGTGTCTTACGTTGTGGAGGGTTTCTGATGACGGAAACGGGGACCGAGGCCGGCGCCGCGCTCGGCACCGACTGGCGCGCCTGGCAGGACAGCTGGGACCGGCAGCAGCAGTGGTACCTCCCGGACCGCGAGGAGCGGTTCCGGATCATGCTCGACATGGTCGAGGCCGTGGTCGGCACCGCGCCGCGCGTCCTCGATCTGGCGTGCGGTACGGGAAGTATTACGGACCGGCTGCTCAAGAGGTTCCCGGACGCGACAAGCGTCGGCGTCGACCTCGACCCCGCGCTGCTCACCATCGCCGAGGGCACCTTCGCCGGGGACGACCGGGTCACCTTCGTCACCGCCGATCTGAAGGACCCCGACTGGACCGCCGCGCTGCCGCACGACTCGTACGACGCCGTGCTCACCGCGACCGCGCTGCACTGGCTGTTCAGCGAACCGCTCGCCGCGCTCTACGGCCAGGTCGCCGGACTCGTCCGCGACGGCGGCGTCTTCATGAACGCCGACCACATGCCCGACCCCGCGACGCCCCGCCTGAACGAGGCCGACCGCGCCCAGCGCCACGCCCGGATGGACCGCGCCAAGGCCGAGGGCGCCGTGGACTGGAAGGAGTGGTGGCAGCTCGCCGCCAAGGACCCGGTGCTCGCCGAGCCCACCGCCAAGCGCTTCGAGATCTACGGCGAGCATGCGGACGGCGACACCCCGCCGCCCGAGTGGCACGCGCGGACGCTGCGCGAGGCGGGTTTCGGCGAGGCGCGCACGGTGTGGGCCTCGCCCTCCGACGCGATGGTTCTCGGCCTGAAGTAACCAGCAAAGGAAGGGGCGGTACGGATCGCTGATCCGTACCGCCCCTTCCGCGCGTTCTCACGTGCGGGTCCGCTGTGGTTGCTCGCGCAGTTCCCCGCGCCCCTTACAGGGCGCGGTTACAGCACCTTCGACAGGAACGACTGTGTGCGCTCCTGCTGCGGGTTCGTCAGGACGTCGCGCGGGTTGCCGGACTCGACCACCACGCCGCCGTCCATGAAGACGAGGCTGTCGCCGACCTCGCGGGCGAAGCCCATCTCGTGCGTGACGACGATCATCGTCATGCCGGACTCCGCGAGGTCGCGCATCACGTCGAGCACGTCACCGACCAGCTCGGGGTCGAGCGCCGACGTCGGCTCGTCGAACAGCATCAGCTTCGGGTCCATCGCCAGCGCACGGGCGATCGCCACGCGCTGCTGCTGGCCGCCGGAGAGCTGCGACGGGTAGTTGCCCGCCTTGTCGGCGAGGCCGACGCGCTCAAGGAGCTGGCCCGCGCGTTCCCGCGCCTCGGCCTTCGCGATGCCCTTGACCTGGACCGGCGCCTCCATGACGTTCTCGAGGGCCGTCATGTGCGGGAAGAGGTTGAAGCGCTGGAAGACCATGCCGATGTCCCGGCGCTTCAGGGCGACCTCGCTGTCCTTCAGCTCGTACAGCTTGTCGCCCTTCTGGCGATAGCCGACCAGCTCCCCGTCGACGTACAACCGACCGGCGTTGATCTTCTCCAGGTGGTTGATGCAGCGCAGGAACGTCGACTTGCCGGAGCCGGACGGGCCGATGAGGCAGAAGACCTCACCCGACTCGACCTCCAGGTCGATGCCCTTGAGGACCTCTACGTTGCCGAAGGACTTGTGGACGCCTTCGGACTTCACCATGGCGGTCATGCGGTGCCTCCCCGCGGGCTGTTGAGGGACAGCATGTTGGCCTTGATCTTCTGCCAGGGGGTGTCCGGCAGCGAGCGCGACGAACCGCGCGCGTAGTAACGCTCCAGGTAGAACTGTCCGACGCTGAGGATCGACGTCATGATCAGGTACCAGCAGGCGGCGAGCAGCAGCGTCTCCACCGTCGCGCCGGACGAGGTGCCGATGTCCTGGGCGTACTTGAGGAGCTCGTAGTACTGGACGGCGGCGACCAGCGACGTCGTCTTCAGCATGTTGATGAACTCGTTGCCCGTCGGGGGCACGACGACGCGCATCGCCTGCGGCAGCACGACGCGGCGCAGCGTCTTGTTGTGGCTCATGCCGAGCGCGTGCGACGCCTCGGTCTGGCCCTCGTCGACCGAGAGCAGGCCGGCGCGGCAGATCTCCGCCATGTACGCGGCTTCGTTGAGGCCGAGGCCGAGCAGCGCCGTCAGGAACGGCGTCATGAAGTCCGACCACTCGTCCTTGTAGACGGGGCCGAGGTTGATGTAGTCGAAGACGAAGCCGAGGTTGAACCAGACGAAGAGCTGGACCAGGACCGGCGTACCGCGGAAGAACCAGATGTAGAACCAGGCGATCGACGAGGTCACCGGGTTCTTCGACAGACGCATGACCGAGAGGATCACACCGCCGACCACGCCGATGAGCATCGACAGGAAGGTGAGGATCAGCGTCTCGCGGACACCCTTGAGGATGCGCTCGTCGAAGAAGTTGTCGGGGATCGCGCCCCAGTTGATATCGCCCTGCGAGAAGGCGAAGACGATCGAGGCGAGGACGCCGATCGCCAGGACCGCGGCGATGTAACGGCCGAAGTGCCGGACCGGGATGGCCTTGATGGCCTCCGCCGGGCGGGCCGTGGGGACGTCGTCCGCCGGGCCCTTCTTGGAGATGTCTGGGGTCACGTGAGTGGCCTTTCAGCGACTGGGAGGGGGAGGGGCGGGGTCACTTGCCGCCGTTGATCTTGGCTTCCTTGACCGCGCCGTCCTCGACGCCCCACTTCTTGATGATCTTTTCGTAGTCGCCGTTCTTGATGATCGCGTCGAGCGCGGCCTGGATCGCGTCGCGCAGCTCGGGGTTCTTCTTGGAGACGGCGATGCCGTACGGAGCCGCCTCGACCTGCTCGCCGACCAGCTGGAAGTCCTTGCCGCCGCCCGAGGTCTTCACCGCGTACGCGGCCACCGGGAAGTCGGACGAACCCGCGTCGGCGCCGCCGGAGCGCAGCCGGGTCTGGGCCTGCTGGTCGTTGTCGAACTGCTCGATGGCGATCTTCTTGCCGCCCTTGCACTTCTTCGACTCGGACTTGGCGAGGTCGTGCGAGACGGTGCCGCGCTGGACCACGATCTTCTTGCCGCAGAGGTCCGCCCAGGTCTTGATGCCCTGGTCGTCGCCCTTCTTGGTGTAGATCGAGACACCCGCCGTGAAGTAGTCGACGAAGTCGACGCCGTCACCGACCTTCTTGCCGGTCTCCTCGTCGATGCCCTCCTGGCGGTTCTTGGTGTCGGTCATGGCCGACATCGCGATCTGGTAGCGCTTGGAGCGCAGACCGCCGAGGAGGGTGTCGAAGGTGCCGTTCTCGAACTCGAACTTCACCCCGAGCTGCTTGCCCAGCGCCTCGCCCAGGTCGGGGTCGATGCCGACGGTGTTGCCCGACTTGTCCTTGAACTCGACCGGCGGATAGGCGATGTCGGACCCGACCTTGATGACGCCCTTGTCGCGGAACTCCTTGGGCAGCTTGTCGGCGAGCGGGGCGTTGCTGACCGTGTCGCTCTCCTTGTCGTTGGTCTGGTCGCCGCAGCCGGAAAGCAGCAGCGAACCGACGACCGCGATCGTGCCGACCACCGCAATCCGGGACTTCGCGGACTTCGCTGCG
This sequence comes from Streptomyces sp. NPDC039480, assembly GCF_055597165.1. Classification (NCBI taxonomy): domain Bacteria; kingdom Bacillati; phylum Actinomycetota; class Actinomycetes; order Kitasatosporales; family Streptomycetaceae; genus Streptomyces; species Streptomyces sp. NPDC039480. The sequence continues at coordinate 849,062 of NZ_JBVITX010000002.1, forward strand.
GTCTTACGACAAATGGAGCGTGCGGTCATGGTGGGTCCTCCGGCGGATGAGGGAGTTGCCGATGGGTCGGGCACACACCTTCGGGTGTCGCGACCTCGTGTGATGACGGCATCTTGCCATTCGGACCGTCCGATTCTGGGTGCCGGAGATGTCAAAATCGGATAACGGGCGAGCCTCGAAAGCCAACATCCCGGTACGGCAAGGGCGTAACGGGGTGGAGCGAATCGTCGTCAACCGATGAATATCCGGTGAATCTCGGAATGTGGACTCTCCGGCTCCTTGGGTGCGCTATGGAGCGCACTATTCGGAGAATTCGGACATCGGGTTGTTTGTGGACGCCGAAAGATCCCTATTTCCCAGTGCCGCTCGTCCCGGCCTCGAGGGACCTCTGCGGAGCATGCTGCAACCAATGTCACTCGCCCGTGCCCGCCGCCTTCGGGTACAAAGGTTGGCTACACCCCTCATCCGGGGCTCAGGGCGCGTGTGCGGCGCGCCCGCGTGTCCGTACCTCCCTCCGCCGACAGGCGGGGAACGGACACGGTGCCCGCCCACTTCTCAACCGGGAGTGGACACCCTCAACTGATGAATAAGACTTAAGGGGTCAGACAAGTGGCAGCGGAGATCGTCAATCCTCGCAGCGACAGCAGTACGGATCATGAGGGCCCCGCGGGTGCGGCCGAGCCCTTCGATCCGGCGTTTGCGCTGCACCGCGGCGGCAAGATGGCCGTGCAGGCCACCGTGCCGGTCCGCGACAAGGACGACCTGTCCCTGGCTTACACGCCCGGCGTCGCGAAAGTGTGCAGCGCGATCGCCGAGCGGCCGGAGCTCGTCCACGACTACACGTGGAAATCGAATGTCGTCGCCGTGGTGACCGACGGGACCGCGGTGCTCGGTCTCGGGGACATCGGCGCCGAGGCCTCCCTCCCCGTGATGGAGGGCAAGGCCATCCTGTTCAAGCAGTTCGGCGGCGTGGACGCGGTGCCGATCGCGCTCGCGACGACCGACGCCGACGAGATCGTCGAGACGGTGGTGCGGCTCGCCCCCTCCTTCGGTGGCGTCAACCTCGAGGACATCTCGGCGCCGCGGTGCTTCGAGATCGAGCGCAAGCTCCAGGAGCGGCTCGACATCCCCGTCTTCCACGACGACCAGCACGGCACGGCCGTCGTGACGCTCGCCGCGCTGCGGAACGCGGCGAAGCTGACCGGGCGCACGCTCGGTGAGCTTCGCGCCGTGATCTCCGGCGCCGGCGCGGCCGGTGTCGCCATCGCCAAGTTCCTGCTCGAGGCGGGGCTCGGCGATGTGGCGGTCGCCGACCGCAAGGGCATCGTGAGCCGCGACCGGGACGACCTCACCCCGGTCAAGCGGGAGCTCGCCGAGCTGACCAACAAGGCCGGGATCAGCGGTTCGCTGGAGACCGCCCTCGACGGCGCCGACGTGTTCATCGGTGTCTCGGGCGGCACCGTCCCCGAGCCGGCCGTCGCCTCCATGGCGCCCAACTCCTTCGTGTTCGCCATGGCTAACCCGAACCCCGAGGTCCACCCGGACGTCGCGCACAAGTACGCGGCCGTGGTGGCGACCGGCCGCTCGGACTACCCGAACCAGATCAACAACGTGCTGGCCTTCCCCGGCATCTTCGCGGGCGCGCTCCAGGTGCGGGCCTCCCGCATCACCGAGGGCATGAAGATCGCCGCGGCCGACGCCCTCGCGGACGTCGTCGGGGACGAGCTCTCCGCGGACTACGTGATCCCGTCGCCGTTCGACGAGCGGGTCGCCCCGGCCGTCACGGCCGCGGTCGCCGCTGCCGCCCGGGCGGAGGGCGTCGCCCGCAGCTGACACCTGCCACCGGCCGCCGAGCTCTTCCGCGCCCCCTGTCGTGCCTCGTCGCACGGCAGGGGGCGCGGCGCGTGTCCCAGGCGTACCGGGCGCGGCGCGTGTCACAGGCGTACGTGGTTCCGCTGGGCCGCCCGGCCTGCCTATCGTCACCTCATGTTCGCTGCCTACGCTGCTCGTATCGACCGTGACCAGCCCCTCGACGGCCTCGAGTTGGGGGAGCGGCCCGCCCCCGAGGCGCGCTCCGGCTGGTCGACCGTGAACGTCAGGGCCGCCTCCCTCAACCACCACGACCTCTGGTCCCTGCGCGGGGTCGGCCTGCCCGAGGAGAAGCTGCCGATGATCCTCGGCTGTGACGCCGCCGGGATCGACGAGGACGGCAACGAGGTCGTCCTCCACTCCGTCATCGGACAGACGGGGCACGGCGTCGGGCCCCGCGAGGGCCGCTCCATCCTCACGGAGAAGTACCAGGGGACCTTCGCCGAGCGCGTGGCCGTCCCCACCTGGAACGTGCTGCCCAAGCCGAAGGAACTGTCCTTCGCGGAGGCGGCCTGCCTGCCGACCGCATGGCTGACCGCCTACCGCATGCTGTTCACCAACGCCGGTGTACGTCCCGGGGACTCGGTCCTCGTACAGGGCGCGGGCGGCGGCGTCGCCACGGCCGCGATCGTCCTCGGCAAGGCGGCAGGCCTTCGGGTCTTCGCCACGAGCCGGGACGAGGCCAAGCGCAAGCGAGCTCTTGAGCTGGGCGCGGTGGAGGCGGTCGAGTCGGGCGCGCGGCTCCCGCAGCGGGTGGACGCCGTCATCGAGACGGTGGGCGCGGCGACCTGGTCCCACTCCGTGAAGTCGCTGAAGCCCGGCGGCACGCTGGTCATCTCGGGCGCGACGAGCGGCGACCGGCCCTCGCACGCCGAGCTCACCCGCATCTTCTTCCTGGAACTGAAGGTCGTCGGCTCGACCATGGGCACGAAGGACGAGCTGGAGGACTTGCTGGCCTTCTGCGCGGCCACGGGGGTTCGCCCGGTGATCGACCAGGTGCTCCCCCTGGACCGGGCCCGCGAGGGCTTCGAGCGCCTGGAGTCCGGCGACCTGTTCGGAAAGATCGTGCTGGAGGTCTGAGGGCTGGGATGTCAACTTGAGTTGACGTCTCCTGCTCGTCAACGTAAGTTGACAACCATGACCGAAGCAACGGATCTCGCCGAGCGCGCGGGCGATCACGACCCACGGGTCGGTCTGCGGGCCGTCACCGCGCTGCGGAAGCTGGTGGAGCAGTTGGAGGCCGTGCAGGTGCGCAGTGCGCGCCTGCAGGGCTGGTCGTGGCAGGAGATCGCCGCGGAGCTCGGAGTGAGCAGGCAGGCCGTGCACAAGAAGTACGGGAGGCAGTGATGTTCGAGCGGTTCACCGAGGAGTCCCGCGCCGTGGTCCTGGGCGCGGTCGAACAGGCCGAGCGGGCGGGGGCCTCCGGCGTCGACGACGGGCACATGCTGCTCGCCCTGCTCGCACAGCTCGGCCAGGGGGCCACCACGGGCCGCGCCTCGTTCGCGCTGATCGCCCTGGGGACGGCGGACCGGCGCGAGTCGATCGAACGGGCCCTCGCCGAGGCGCGGCGCAGGGGCGGGCTCTCACAGGCCGACACGGAGGCGCTGGCCGGCCTCGGCATCGACGTCGAGGAGATCGTCGCCCGCGTGGAAGAGGCGCACGGGGTGGGTGTACTGGCCGGCTCCCGCGCGGGCGGCCGGGGGCCGGGCCGGAAGTCCTGGCTCGGTCGCCTCCCCTTCACACGGGACGCCAAAGAGGTCCTCGTCAAGTCCCTCCGCATCGCGACCGCGCGCCGCGACCGGGTCATCGGGTCCCACCACATGCTCCTCGCCCTCACGACCCGCCCCGGGGTGACCGCGGAGGTCCTCGCGGACCACGGGGTGACGCACATGGAACTGGAGCGGGTCCTCTTCGCCGGCGCATCCTGACACCCGGAGGGGCCGGGGCCGGGGGTCGGGGTTCCGGGGTCCGTCGGGCCCGCCCTGGGTTCGCGAGGTACCGGGGTCCGGGGCCCCGAAGCTCTTGGGATCGCGGGGTCCGGGGTCCCGAAGCTCTTGGGATCGCGGGTTCCGGGGTCCGGGGTCCGGGGTCCCGAGGTTGCAGGACCTAGGACCGAGCCCCCCGGCCGGTCTTCGGCTTCCCGGCCCACAGGGTTCTCCGGCCTCCGGCCCCCGGCCCCCGGCCCCCGGCCCCCGGCCCCCGGCCCACAGGGTTCTCGGCCCCGGGCCCCCGGCCCACAGGGTTCTCGGCCCCGGGCCCCCGGCCCACAGGGTTCTCGGCCCCGGGCCCCCGGCCTACAGGGTTCTCGGCCCCGGACCCTCGGGCCTCCCGCCCTCGGGTCTGCGGGCCGCCGGGCCCAGGCCCCGGGTCCCGAGCCGGGGGCTGAGGCTCTCGTGGCCCATGTCAGTGGCTGGGCGCCCGCAGGGTTGCTCCGATGTGGGCCGCCGCCTGTGACAAGTGGCGGCGGGCCTCGCGGAGTTGGGCGTCCGTCACCCCGTGGTCTCTGGCCGCGTCACGGATGTCGTCGCGGAAGCGGTCCAGGAGGCGGTCGAGGTCTCTGCCGGGGTTGCCGGTGAGGTCCTCGCGGGCCCAGTCCGGGGCGTAGTCCACGGGGATGTCCTCGCGGGCGGCGCTGAACTTGGGTCCCGCGTCAGCGCCGGAGTCGGGGCCGGGGGCGGTGGGGGTGGTGTCGGTGGTGGGCTCGGTGTCCGTGGCGGTGCCGGGGGGTGTGCCTGTGCCGAAGTTCTTGGCGAAGTCCTTGCCGAAACCGCCGAACTCCTTGGCCAGTTCGGCGAAGCCCTCACGCACGCCCGTCGGCCAGTCGCCCCGCGCGAAGTGGTCCTGCACCTGCTCCTGCACGCGCCTGGCGATCCGCTCGACCTCCTCCTGCGCGTCCTTGGCCTGGCGGCGCGCCCGCTGGGCCTCCTCGCGGGCCCGGCGGCTCTCGTCCTTCGCGCGCCGCGCCTGCTCCTTCCACTCCTGCCTCGCGCGCTTGAACTCCTCCTTCGCCTGGCGCCAGCCCTCCTTGTCGCCCCAACTGCCGTCGAAGAAGTCGCTCGGGTCCGGGAAGGGCTTACCGGTGGCCGAACCGCCCGAGGCCCGCGCCTCCTTGGCGGCGGCGCGCATCTCGCGGCGCAGGTCACCGGCCGCGCCCTGGACGCCGTCCCGGATCTCGGCGGCGAGTTCGGCGACCGACTCGCGGATCTCCAGCTCCAGATCGGCCAGCTCACCGCTGCGGCCGGCCAGCTCGGCGCGGCCCGCGTCCGTAATCGCGTACACCTTCCGGCCGCCCTCGGTGGTGTGGGTGACCAGGCCCTCCGCCTCCAGCTTGGCGAGGCGGGGGTAGACCGTGCCTGCCGAAGGTGCGTACAGCCCCTGGAAGCGCTCCTCGAGGAGGCGGATCACCTCATAGCCGTGGCGCGGGGCCTCGTCGAGCAGCTTGAGCAGATACAGGCGCAGGCGGCCGTGGGCGAACACGGGGGGCATGTCAGAGCACCTTCTTGTCGGTCGGGCCATCGGTCGGGCCGTCAGTCGAGCCGTGGGGGTCGGACGAGGGCATGTCCAGGGGGACCTCGTGGTATCGATTTTCCTTCATCGGGCCTCCCGCCGGATTTGCCGTCGGCTCTTCCTCTCTCTGTGGCCTGCGCAGAAGTGCGATGGGGCCGGACACCGTCGTCGCCTTGAGCCGGCCGCGTCCGGTGCCCAGGCGCCCCGCTATCCGCTTGGACCCCAGTCCCCACGCTCCCGAGCAGTCTGGGGTGGGGAACCCCCCAGCTCCGCGGGCCCGTAGATCCTCGAAGGCGTTCGACAGCGTGCCGCTCGCCGTGTCCACCTCGACCTCCGCGTCCGCCGGGTGCGGCAAACGGATCGCTATCTCGCCCGACACGCTCGTCAGGGCCACGTCCGTCGGGGTGGCCGCCGGGTCGAGGTCCACGATCATCGAGCCGCTCACCGAGTCGGCCCGGACGGAGGGGCCTGCGGCCTCGACGACGGTGAGGCTCCCCGACACGGAGTTGAAGCGGAGGGCGCCGGTGACGCCCTGCGCCTCCACGCTCCCGGAGACCGTGTCCGCGCGGACCTGGCCCGCGAGGCCCAGCAGTGTCGTGTCACCGCTGACGCCCTTCACCTCCGCGCGGCCCTCGATGCCCGAGATCACGGCGCCCGCGCCGACCACTCCCACCTCGACGCCGGTGGCGGACGGCACGGCAAGGGAGACCACCGCGCTGCGGCGCCAGCCCTTGGGGTCGAGCCACTTGAGGAAGCCCTTCCACGGCAGGTCGTCATAGGCGACGGTGAGGACGCCGTCCTCCAGGGTCACCCGCAGGGGCGGGCCCTCGATCTCGGAGACCTCCAGGCGGGCGGGGCCCTCGTGCGTGCCCACCACATTCACCGTGCCGTTGACCACGCGGACGTGGAGTGCTGTCACTGGGGCGTCGAGCGTGAGCTTCCGGGGCTCGGCGACGGACCACTCGGGCATGGGCTGACCTCCTTGGCGGACCGGTGGCCGCATCCTGACGCGACGCGCCATATCGCGTCTCTGCCATTCACGATATATCGCGGCTCCGCGAAGTCAAGACACCCGACGGGTGAACCGCCCGTCCGAGCTGCCTCACGGCGCTTCTGTGTGGGTTTATGGGCCGATTCATCCGATCTGACCTAGCGTGGAGCCATGCCGTCCCATGTCTCTTCGCCCGATTCCGCCGGGTTCGCCACGGCCGCCGGAGCGTTGCTGCTGTGCCGGGCCGAGCCCGACGCCGTCGAGACCGTCGCCCAGCTGCTCCGCGAGCGGATGCTGCTCGTGGAGGCCGGTCCTGGCTGGAGCGTGCTGGTGCCCGAGGGCAAGCCGTGGCTGCAGGGGGACGGGGGCGCCGAAGGTGTGGAGCCCGTCGACCGGGTGCTGACCGGGTGGGCCACCGCGCTCGCCGTCGGTTCGGGCTGGCCCGTGCTCGCCCTGTGGTGGGACGACGACCGCTCCGGCTACACCCTCGCGGCGGGCTTCCGGCGGACCGTCGGGTACGAGTGGCTGGCGAACGGGACGCCTCTCGGGGAGGACGAGGCGATGCGTACGTTCGCCGCGCGCCTCGGGCTCGATCCCGTACTCGATGTGCAGTCCCTCGAAGCGCTCGGCCGGCCCGACACGGAGGCCGACGCGCGCGCTCGGATGCGTGGGCTCCTCGCCGTCCTCACCCGCACGGGTCTCGCCCTCCCGCCGGGCCTCGGCCCCTGCGAACCGGCCGACCGGCTGCGTGAGGTGGCACGCGTCCAGCAGGGCGTGCGGCAGGTCGAGTGGCCCGGGTGGCGGGACGCCGTGCGGGCCGAGTTCGGAGTGGTGGAGCAGGGTCCGCTCGGGCCCTGGGTGCGGGGGCCCAAGGCGCGGGCGCTGGCGGCGGCCCAGGTCGCGGCCGGCCTACCGCTGGCGGTGTGGGCGCTCCGGCGCCGCAGTGCGGGGTGGACCGCGGCGGCCGCGCTGCTGCTGGTGCAGGGGGTCGGGGGTCTCGCGTACGACAGGGTGCGGGCGCGCGGCTGAGGCGGGGGGCGCGTGGCGTGGGTGGTGCAGGGGCTGGCGAGGTGCCCCGGCGCGGGGTGAGGTGGGCGGCCCGTAGCGGGTCGACGGCCGTAACCCTGCAGGCGCGTCTGCCTGCCTCGGGCTTGTTGGCGTCTGCGGGTTGCCTTGGGCTGGTCGCGCAGTTCCCCGCGCCCCTGAAAAAGGCCCCTCGCGGGGCCCTGAAGTGGGGGCGGTGCCCCACCGGGGGGGGCGGGGAGCTGCGCGGCTGGCCGTAGGCGGCTCGCAGCGGGTCGACGGCCGTAACCCTGCAGGCGCGTCTGCCTGCCTCGGGCTCGTTGGCGTCTGCGGGTTGCCTTGGGCTGGTCGCGCAGTTCCCCGCGCCCCTGAAAAAGGCCCCTCGCGGGGCCCTGAAGCGGGGGCGGTGCCCCACCGGGGGGGCGGGGAGCTGCGCGGCTGGCCGTAGGCGGCTCGCAGCGGGTCGACCAGCCGAAACCCCGCAGGCGCGTCTGCCTGCCTCGGGCTCGTTGGCGTCTGCGGGCTGCCTTGGGCTGGTCGCGCAGTTCCCCGCGCCCCTTAAAGGCCCCTACGGGGCCCTAAAGCGGGGCGGGTCCGGGGGCGAGGTGGGCGCCCGAGTGTGGGGCTGAGTGAGGCGTCCCGGTGTGGGGTCAGGGGCGGTGGACTGCGTCCAAGGTCAGGGTCAGGAGGCGGGTCGGTTGGGATGGGTCCGATGAGGTGTGTGCCGTTGACAGTGCGATGCCTACCACCAGCTGGAGCAGGTCGGCGGCCGTGAGGTCGGGGCGGGCTGTTCCGGAGTGCTGGGCCCGGGTGAGGAGCCGGTGTGCCGCGTCCTGGATCCGCTGGTGGCAGTCGAAGCCCAGGGCGTCCGGCTGTTCCGCCTCCTCGATCAGCAGGGCGCTGCCCAGGCCCTGGTGCACGCGCGCGTGGGCCAGGAAAGCGTGCAGCCACTCGGCCAGCGCCTCGTCGGGAGAGGCGGCCGTGAGGAGTTCCTCCGCGCGTGCGCACAGGGTGTCGATGCGGTCCTTGAGCACCGCGCTCAGGAGCGCGGGGCGGGTGGGGAAGTGGCGGTAGAGCGTGCCGGGGCCCACCCCCGCGCGGCGGGCGATCTCGTTGAGGGAGGCCTCGGGGCCCGCCTCGGCGAACGCGTCCCGTGCCGCCGTGACGATCCGCTCCCGGTTGCGCCGCGCGTCCGCACGCGGCTGCCGGTCTGCGGAGGCTTCCCGAGAGTTCGTCATCGTCATCGGATCATCCTCATCGTCATCGGATCATCCTCGCTCCCCGGGGCGCCGGGGGCTAGTCATCCGGAGAGGTTCTCCGTATCGTAGGCCGGGTTAAGTGGAGAGGTTCTCCGTTTGCGGTGCCTCGGTATGGGGCGAATGGGAATGGGAAAGGCGGGGGTGGCGCGTGAGGGGCAGTGGCGTCATGGGGCGGGACGGGCTCGGGCGGGTCGGGGTGTGGACCTTCGCCTTCGAGGGGCACCCCGCGCCGCGGGTACGGGAGGCCGCCGCGGAGATCGAGGAGCTGGGCTACGGGGCCATCTGGTTCGGGGAGGCCTTCGGGCGGGACACCGTGGGGCAGGCGTGGCTGCTGCTCTCCGCGACCCGGCGCATCGTCGTCGCGTCGGGCATCGCCAACATCGCCTTCCGGGACCCGCTGGCCATGGCGACCGCGGAGCGCACGCTCGGTGAGGCCTTCCCGGGGCGCTATCTGCTCGGCCTCGGCGGTCACCGGGTGGACGACACCGTCGTCGAGGTCGACGGCTATCGCGTGCCCGCGCGCGGAAGGGCCCTGTCGACCATGCGCGGCTACCTGGACTCCATGGACGCCGCCCCCGCGCACGGCCCCGTCCCCGACCCCGCCCCGCGCCGCGTCCTGGCCGCGCTCGGCCCGAAGATGCTGGCGCTGGCCGCGGAGCGCACCTGGGGCGCCCACCCGTACTTCGTTCCCGTCGAACACACCGCGCTGGCCCGCGAGACCATGGGGCCGGACGCGTTCCTCGGCGTCGAACAGGCCGTGGTCCTCGACACCGACGTCGACCGGGCGCGCGAGGTGGCCGCACGGCACGTGGCGGGCTACGTCATGAGCGCCCCCCACCAGGCGGCGAACGTCCGCCGCATGGGATTCGGCGACGAGGACATCGCGGGCGGCCGCCCGAGCCGCCGCCTCGTCGACGCGATCGTCGCCTACGGAGACGTCGACGTGCTCCACGCGCGCGTGCGGGCCCATCTAGACGCGGGCGCCGACCACGTCTGCGTACAGGTGCTCACAGCCGATCCCGCCGCCCTGCCGCTGCCGCAGTGGCGGGAGCTGGCCCCCGCCCTGCTCGGCGCATGACCACCGGTGCGGTGCGGGTGACTACTCGTCCTCGTCCTCGTCGTCCAGACGCGCCAGCCACGTCGCCAGGCGCTCCACCGGGACCTCGAAGTCGGGGTTGAGGTCCACGAAGGTGCGGAGCTGTTCGGCGAGCCACTCGAAAGTGACCTCTTCCTCGCCGCGCCGCTTCTCCAGCTCCTCGATGCCACGGTCGGTGAAGTACAACTGATGCTCCTGTTGCGCACGGGCGGACGGCTGTTTCCGCTTCATGGTATTCCGTGCGCGGGCCGCTCCCACCTGGCCGGTTTCATGCGCCGTTCGAGGGGCGCCTGCAACCATGCGGGCCACTGTCCTCGTCGCAGACCGAGTAGGCGAGGGCGAAGGGTGAGCTGCGCGGAGAGCGGGGGACAGTGGCGGGACATGTCCAGCGGATCGAACTGCCCGACGGGAAGATCGTGCACGCGCGGATCGGCGCGTCCGGCCGCCACGGCGAGGACGACGAGGACGTCGGCGTGCTCGACACCGCCGTCGCCCGGGTCGAGGAGCTCGGCGAGCTGATCCGCGGGGTCGGCGGCTCCGTGCTCGACGCCGCGGCGGCGGCCCGGCCCGACGAGGCCAGCGTCACCTTCGGCGTGGAGCTCAGCGCCAAGCCCGGCAAGGTGATCGCCGTACTCGCCGAGGGCGAGGCCAAGGCGTCCGTGCAGGTCACGCTCACATGGCGGCTGGACAGAGGCGGAAACGCCCCGCGCGACGACGCCGCCGCCACCCGGCAGGCCCCCGCCACCCGGCAGGCCCCCGCCACCCGGCAGACCCCCGCCCCCCCACCAACCCCCAGCACCCCTCCGCCCCCCACCACCCCACCAAGCCCCACCACCCCCCATGCCTGAGCCCGCCCCCCGCCTCGACGCCCTCGCGCAGGCCGCCACCGTCCATCTCATGGCGGCGGACGACGACGGTGCCCACGGCGCGGAGTCGGCCATGTGGGGGAGTGGGTTTTTCGTCGCTCCCGGGTGGGTGCTGACCTGCGCGCACGTTCTGCGGCCGTATCTCGCCAGGGACCGCGGGCGGACGTTCGCCGTGCGCGGCGCCGACCTCAACGACGGCATCCCCGTCACGGCCCGCCTGGCGCACTGGCTCATCGGCGACCCCGAACGGGCCGTACTGCCGCCCGAGGAGGACCTCGCCCTGGTCCGGCTCCTCGACGACACCGTGGAGCACGAGTGCGTGTGGCTCGCCGACCGTGCCGTACGCCCGTTCGGTGACGTCGTCGCGTACGGCTACCGGCCCGACGAGAACGAGAGCAGCGCGGGCGCCAAGCCCTGGAGCGCCGACGCCGAGATCAACGTCCGCGACGACGGCGCGGGGCTGCGCTTCAAGCCCGACATCGCCTTCCCCAAAGGCGTCTCGGGCGGCCCGCTGCTCGACCCGCGCACCGGCGCCGTCGTCGGCGTCATCAAGTCGCGCCGCAGGGAGCGCGACGGCGGCATGGCCGTCGCGACGCTCGCGCTGCGCCAGTTCGGCGACGCCTACCGCAAGGTGACGGCCGCCCACGACCGCTGGCACGGCACGGCCCCGCGCGTCATCACCGGCGACAACTGGATCGACGAACAGCAGCGGCTGCCCGGGACGGAGCGGCGTCCCGGACCCGACCAGTGGACCCCCAAGGACCGCCGCACCGCGCTCGGCCTGCTCGCCCGGCTGCCCGACCCGGGGGCCGCGCCGTCCGTCGCCAAGATCGTGCGCAAGGTGCGGGGGCGCAGGCCGCCCGGCGCCGTGCCCGCGCTGCTCACCTGGCGCGACGGCCACGGACTGCTCTACGACAGCGCCCTGCCCGAGGACGCGCTGACGTTCCTGCACTATCTGCGGCTCGTCGCCGCGTACGTCCGCAGCCGCGGCGGTGACGCGGAGCGCCTCGAGGAGTGGGTCGCCGAGCGGCTCAGGGAGGACGACCGCGTCCATCTGCACGCCCTGGTCACCGACGCCCGGCTGCCCGACGGGCTGCTCCCCGACCCCGGCGGCCCGGACCGCGCGGCCGTGCCCTACCCGGGCCCCGGCGAAGGCCCCACGGTCACCGTCCTGCTCGACCCGGTGATCAGCGTGGCGCCCACCCGCTTCCACTGGCAGATCTGGGTCAACCACGGGGAGGAGCCGGGGGAGGGGGAGTACGAAGGCGCGTACGGCGACACGGAGCTGGCCGCGGAGGACTACTCCGGAGAGGGCTTCCTGCCCGGTGAGCTCGTCCAGGCGCTGCGCGCGCCCCTCGGCAGGACCCTGCACCGGCTCGACGGCGAGGGACCGCCCGTACCGCTCGAGTTCGCCCTGCCCGCCGAGCACTTCGACACCCAGGTGCACCGCTGGCAGTTCGACGACATCGCGAAGCTGTACGCCACCGAGCGGCTCGGCACGCAGCGCCGCGTCGTCCTGCGCGACCTGGCGCGCCGCGCCGATCCGGACAACCCCGACTGGCACGACCGCTGGCGGTCGGTCGCCGCCGCTCGCGAACTGGCGCCCGCGCGCGTACCCGAACGGGACAGCAGGCCGCAGGCCCGGCACTTCCAGAAGCTGCCGCACACCGTGATCCCCGTGATGTGCCGGCCCGCCGGGCGCGGCGTCGGACGCGACGCCATGCGGCTGGCCCTCGGCAGCGGGCACGGCGTCGTGCTCTGGCACATCGAGGGGCACGCCACCCGCGGCTGCCAGGACGCCTGCGAGGACCTGCACGCGGGCGTGGAGCAGCTGCTCGGCCGGCTCGGCTCGGTCGCCGAACTCCCCGACCGGATCCGGCACATCCGGCAGGACATCAGCAGCGGCAGGGACGACCGGCACTGGGCGGAACCCCTCGCCCTCCTGTACGACGACCCGCGGCGGCCGCTGCCGCCCGAGGACACGATGCCGGCGGACTCGCCGTGAGGGGGACCCGCGCGGGCACGCGCGCGGTGGCGAGGGCGCGATCGTGGGTACGTTTCCACCGACTGTCGACGAGAGGCACGCAGTGAGCGGATGGTTCATCTACGAGGGAGTCGGTGGTCCGGATCCGGACAGGATCCGACGGCTGCCCGGGCCGCCGCCCTGGCGCGCCTTCGACGCGGAACCGGTGCCGTACGACGTCCCGGACATCGACTCCGCGACGCGCCGGCGCCTCGGCGACAGCAACGTCCCCATGTCCGTGCAGGGCACCGAGGCACTCGAACTGATCAACGCCGCCCTCTACCTCCGGCGCCCCCTCCTCGTCACCGGCGAGCCGGGCTCCGGCAAGAGCACCCTCGCGCACTCCCTCGCGTACGAACTGGGGCTCGGCCGTGTCCTGCAGTGGGCCATCGTCAGCCGGAGTGAGCTGAAGGACGGCCTCTACACGTACGACGCGATCGGCCGTCTCCAGGACAACCAGCTCGGCCGCGACCACGCCGAGGACATCGGCCGCTATCTGCGGCTCGGCCCGCTCGGCACCGCGCTCATCGCCTCCGACCGGCCGCGCGTCCTGCTCATCGACGAGCTCGACAAGAGCGACATCGACCTGCCCAACGACCTTCTGAACGTCCTGGAGGAGGGCGAGTTCGGCATCCCCGAGCTGGAGCGCATCGCCGACCGGCCAGGCCAGGAGACCGTGCAGGTCCTCACCGACGACGGGCGCCGCGTGCCCGTCACCCGCGGCCGGGTGCGCTGCCGCGCCTTCCCCGTCACCGTCCTGACCAGCAACCGCGAGCGCGAGTTCCCCGGGCCGCTGCTGCGCCGCTGCGTGCCGCTCGACCTCGAACCGCCCCGCGACCAGCGGCTCGCGGCGATGGTCCTCGCGCACTTCGGGACGGGGGCGTACGACACGAACATCGACCTCGTCGACCAGTTCACGGACGCCGAGGCCGACGGCGCGCTGCGCCCCACCGACCAGCTCCTGAACGCCATCTTCCTCGCCCAGCACGCCGCCCGGCAGCAGCCGGAGCGGCGCGAGGAGATCGCCGGGCTGCTCATGCGGCCCCTGGACCGCGGGCCGCGGTGACGCGATGACCGGAGCCCCGCACCGCACCGACGCCGTGAGCGACGCGCTCGCGGTGCTCGTCGCGCGCCTGCGGGACGCCGACATCGCCCCCACCGCCCGGGAACTGGCCGACTCGCTGTGGCTCGCTGCGCAGGTCGCCGCGTGCGACGAGGGCGACGATGCGGACGGGGCGCGCCGCCCCGAAGCGGACCGGGCACGGCCCGCGCGGTCCGGCCACGCGCCCGGCGGGGCCGACCCGCGCTGGACGCCCGCCCCGCCGGCCCCCACGCCCCACCTGCCGCCCCGCCCCGCGCCCCGCTCCCGCCTCGTCGTGCCCGTCGACGACGGCGGCGGCCCCGAACGGCCCGGCGGCGTCCCCGTGCAGGTGCCCGCCGCCGCGGTGCTGCCCGACCCGCTCGCCCTGCAGCGCGCGCTGCGGCCCCTGCAGCGGTACCGGCCGCCCGTCCGGCCCGTGCCGCGCGACCTCGACGAACAGGCGACGGCGGAGCGGGCCGCCGACACCGGGCTCGTGGTGCCCGTGCTGCGGCACGCGCGGCGGCGCGAGGCGCGGCTGCTCCTCGTGATGGACCTGTCGACCTCCACGGTCGTGTGGGAGCAGGCCCTCGGCGAGTTACGCCACGTGTGCGAGCGGTCCGGGGCCTTCCGCGAGGTGCAGGTGCAGTTCCTGCACGAGGGTGCGGACGGCCGCCCCGGGTACGCGGCGACGGCCCGCCCCGGCGCCGTGCTCCAGGACCCCGGACGCCTCAGCGACCCCACCGGCAGCCGGCTGACCCTCGTCCTCAGCGACTGCGCGGGCCCGATGTGGCGCGGCGGGCTGATGCAGCGGCTCCTGTACCGGTGGGGCTCACTCGCGCCCGTCGCCGTGGTGCAGCCGCTGCCGCAGCGGATGTGGCGGCGTACGCACCTGCCCGCGCGGCGGGGTCACCTGCACCGCTGGGAAGGGCCAGCCGGGCACCTGGAGTTCGAACCCGCGGGCGGCAGTGGCGCGCCGGCCCGGACCCGGCGGGGCATCCCCGTGCCGGTGCTCGCCCTGCGCCGGTCCTCCGTGGAGGGCTGGGCCAGACTCGTGTCGGGCGCCACCGGGCAGTCCCTGGAAGCGGCGGCGGGACTGGCCGAGGCCGGGCACGGACCGTCCTCCGCGCCCGTGCGGGCCCGGCAGGAGGTCGGCGCGCCGGAACGGGTGCGGGCGTTCCGGCGCACGGCGTCACCCGCGGCCTGGCAGCTCGCCGTGTATCTGTCGGCGGTGCCGACGATCCTGCCGGTGATGCAGCTCGTGCAGCGCGCCATGCTGGCGGGCAGCGGGCCCGAAGTCCTCGCCGAGGTGCTGCTCGGCGGACTCCTGAAACGCAGCGAGCGGGACGACGACCCCGAAGTGCTCGCCTACCAGTTCCTCGACGGCGTCGAGGAAGAGCTCATCGGGCATCTCGCGCCGGACGACGCGCGGCTGCTGCAGAAGCACTGTTCGGACTACCTGGAGCGGCGGTTCGGCCGCAGCGTCCACAACTTCCCCGCCACGGCGGTCGCGCTGCTCGGCGACGCGGGGGAGCCCGTGCAGCCGCCGGGCACCGGCGGCGAGGCGGACCACCCCGGCCTGCGGGCGTTCGCCGAAGTGTCCGGGGAGGTGCTGCGGCGGTTCCTGCCGAGGACGCGGACGGAGGTCGACCAGCACCCCGACGGGGGCGACGCGGCGGCGCTCAGGGCGGCGGCCCGCGCGGCCCGCGAACGGTACGCGCACGGACGCCAGGCGCGTGAACTGGACCGCGCGGTCGACCTGTTGGAGGCGGCCGTCAGGGCCGCGCAGGGCGGCGCGGGGCGCGACGCCGTCCTGGCCGAGCTGGGCGAGACGCTGTTCCTGCGGTGGACGGCGCGGCGGAGCGTGGCGGACCTGCGCGCGGCGCTGCGCGCCGCGGCCACGGTCGCGGACCGGCCGCCGCAGACCCGGCTTCTCCTCGGCGCGGTGCTCATGGAGATCGCCGAGGAGGTGGAACGCGCGGGCACGGTGGCGGCCGCGCTGCCCGACGAGGTGCGGGTGCGGGCGGCCCGCCTCGCCGGCGGCCCGCCGCGCGGCCCCCGAGGGACACGCGGGGCGCTCTGGGCCGAATACCTCCTCCTGAACGACGCGACAGCCGAACTCCTCCCCCTCCCCGCCCACGCCGGCGACGACCCGTCCCACCCCGGCTGGCCGGCCCAACGCGCCCTGGCGGAGACCCTGGGCCGCTTGGCGGTGGTGGCGGCGCGGTTGGTGGAGGGGGGCGTGCGGGTCGGGGGCGCGGGGCAGGAAACCGGCTCGCGTCCCGGTGCTGCGTCGGGCTCCGGTGCTGCCTCGGACCCGGGTGAGGCTTCGGGTGGGCGGGGCGCCGGGGCGGGTCCCGATGATGCCTCGGGCTCCGGCTCGGCCTCCGGTGCCGTTCCCGGTGCCGTTTTCGGTGGGCAGGGGCCCGAGGCCGGGCAGGGCGGTCGGGCGGGGTCGGGTGAGGGCTCCGGGGTGGTGCAGGGCCTATTGGGCGGGGCGGTGGGCGGGGCGGGGCGTCGTGGGGTGTTCGGGGGGCGGGTCGTGGAGGGCGGGCCCGGGCGTGGGGGGCTTGCGGACACGTTCGGGGGCGCTTCGGGCGGGGGGCCGCGGGTCGACTTCAGCGGTGGGGTCTTTCTCGGACCGGCGGCACGTGGCGCGGGGGCGGGTGCGGGCGCGTCCGGTGCCGCGCCGAGCACTGAACATCGCCCGGGTCACCTCGATCTCGGCGACGCCGCCCTGCACGGCAGCACCCTGGGGCGGCCCCGCCACGGAGTCGACGGCCCCCGCCCGCAGGACGTGTACGTCGACTTCATGCGCCGCGCCGTCGACACCGCCGGCGTGCTGGCCCTCGGCCCCGACCCGGCCGACGGATTCCTGCTGCGGGGGCGGCTGCGCAAGCGGCTGGCCCGGCACTGCACCGGGCGGGGCGAGATCGCGCGGGAGGGCGGCGACCGGGGCGCGCCGGACGGCACCGCCATCGCCGCCGACGCCTGCGACGACCTCCAGGAGGCCCTGGCGCGCGGCACGTTCGACGCCGACGAGCGCAGCCTCGCCTGGCTCGACCTCGCGGAGGCCCTCCAGCTCGCCTGGTGTCACGACGCCGACGAGGGCGGGCAGCGGCTCATCCACACCGCCCTGGAAGAGGCGCTCGAAGCGGCCGACGGGGACCACGGGCTGACCCTCGCCTGTCACGTGCGCGGCGCGGACGTGTACTGGGCGCGGCACCTGGCCACGGGCCTGCCCGTCCACCGCCAACTGGCCATCGAGGGCTGGACGAAGGCCCTCCCCCTGACGTCGCGGGACGACCCGAGCCGGGTCGTGCTGATGTCCCGGCTCGGCACCGCCCTCGCCCAGCGCGGCGTCGCGACGGCCTCCGTGGCGGACACCGACGACGCCGTACGCCAGCTGCGGGACGCCGTCGACGCGACACCGCCGCGCGATCCGGGCCGGGACGAGCGCCGGATGCAGCTGGCCAACGCGTACATCGCCCGCTTCCACGTCCAGCAGACGCTCACCGACCTGTACGAGGCCGAATGGCTCCTGGGCGCCGTGGCCCGCAATGTCACGGACCCCGTGCTCGCCGCGTACTGCCGGCTGCGGCGCGGCGAGGTGGCCGCGCAGATCTTCGCCCGCACCGGCCTCTCGGCGCAGCTCCAGTGGGCGGCCGAGTACTACCGCGAGGCGGCCGAGACAGCCGTGGCAGCAGGGGAACCGTCGCTCGCCGCCGAGGCCCACCAGTCGTACGCCGAAGCCCTCGAAGAGCTCGGGGAGTTCGAGCGGGCGCTCGCGGAGTACCGCAAGGCCCGACGGCTGCTCCCCGAGTACGGGCCGCGCGCCACCTATGTCCGCGCCGACGCGATCCGCGCCGCCGTCACCCGCCTGGAGACCCTGCTCCGCGGAGCGTGACCGGCGGCCAGGGGGCCACAGCCGACCGGCACCGAACGCGGGCGGGCCCGGCCCCGAGTCCGTAGAACTCGGGGCCGGGCCCGCCTCACGTACCGGCCGTGTGGCTTACGCCTCGAAGACCTCGCTGAGCAGCTGGTCCTGCTCGGCCTGGTGGCGCTTGGCCGAGCCGACCGCCGGGGACGAGCTGTGCGGCCGCGAAATGCGGCGCAGGCGCTCGCCGTGCGGGATGTCCGCGCCGACCGCCAGGTCCAGGTGGTCGATGAGGTTGAGGGCGATGAAGGGCCATGCGCCCTGGTTCGCCGGCTCCTCCTGCGCCCACAGGTACTTCTCGGCGTTCGGGTACTTGGCGATCTCCGCCTGGAGCTCCGCACCCGGCAGCGGGTACAGGCGCTCGATGCGGATGATCGCCGTGTCGTCGGCGCCGCGCTTCTGGCGCTCCGCCTCCAGGTCGTAGTACAGCTTGCCGGAGCAGAAGACGACCTTGCGGACCGCCGACGCCTCCACGTGGCTGTCGCCGATGACCGGGCGGAAGCCGCCCGTCGTGAACTCCTCCGTCTTCGAGGCCGCCGCCTTGAGGCGCAGCATCGACTTCGGGGTGAAGACCACCAGCGGCTTGTGGTGCGGGTTGTGCACCTGCCACCGCAGGAGGTGGAAGTAGTTCGACGGGAGGGTCGGCATGGCGACCGTCATGTTGTTCTGCGCGCACAGCTGGAGGAAGCGCTCGATGCGGGCGGACGAGTGGTCCGGTCCCTGGCCCTCGTAACCGTGCGGCAGGAGCAGCGTGACGCCCGAGTGCTGGTTCCACTTCTGCTCGGCGGCCGAGATGTACTCGTCCACCACCGTCTGCGCGCCGTTGACGAAGTCGCCGAACTGCGCTTCCCACATGACGAGGGACTCGGGACGGGCCAGGGAGTAGCCGTACTCGAAGCCCATCACCGCGTACTCGGAGAGCAGCGAGTCGTAGACGTTGTAGCGAGCCTGGTCCTCGGAGAGGTACATCAGCGGCGTGTAGTCCTCGCCCGTCGCGCGGTCGATGAGGACCGCGTGGCGCTGGCCGAACGTGCCGCGGCGGGAGTCCTGGCCCGACAGGCGGACCGGGGTGCCCTCCAGGAGCAGCGAGCCGATGGCGAGGGTCTCGCCCATGCCCCAGTCGATCGTGCCCTCTTCGACCATCGTCGCGCGGCGCTGCAGCTGCGGCTGCAGACGCGGGTGGACGGTGACCCGGTCGGGGATGTTGACCTGGGACTCGGCGATCCGCTTGACGACCTCCTGGGAGATCGCGGTCTCGACGTGCACGGGGAACTCGGCCTGCGGGGCCGGCACGTCGGCCTGCGCGGGCTGCGAGACGGCCTCGCGGACCTCGGTGAAGACCTTCTCCAGCTGGCCCTGGAAGTCCTGCAGCGCCTGCTCGGCCTCTTCCAGGGTGATGTCGCCGCGACCGATGAGGGACTCGGTGTAGAGCTTGCGCACCGAGCGCTTCTTGTCGATCAGGTCGTACATCAGCGGCTGCGTGAACGCCGGGTTGTCCGACTCGTTGTGCCCGCGGCGGCGGTAGCAGATGAGGTCGATGACCACATCCTTGTTGAACGCCTGGCGGAACTCGAAGGCGAGGCGGGCGACGCGGACGACGGCCTCGGGGTCGTCGCCGTTCACGTGGAAGATCGGCGCCTCGATCATGCGGGCCACGTCCGTGGCGTACATGGAGGAGCGCGACGACTCCGGGGCGGCGGTGAAGCCGACCTGGTTGTTGATGACGATGTGGACCGTGCCGCCCGTGCGGTAGCCGCGGAGCTGCGACATGTTGAGCGTCTCGGCGACCACACCCTGGCCCGCGAAGGCCGCGTCACCGTGCAGGGCGACGGGCAGGACGGTGAAGTCCGTGCCGCCCTTGTTGATGATGTCCTGCTTGGCGCGGACGATGCCCTCGATGACCGGGTCGACCGTCTCCAGGTGGGACGGGTTGGCGGCCAGCGAGACCTTGATCTGCTCGCCGTCCAGGCCGGTGAAGGTGCCCTCGGCGCCCAGGTGGTACTTCACGTCGCCGGAGCCGTGCATGGACTTGGGGTCCATGTTGCCCTCGAACTCGCGGAAGATCTGGGCGTACGACTTGCCGACGATGTTGGCGAGGACGTTCAGGCGGCCGCGGTGGGCCATGCCGATGACGACCTCGTCCAGACGCGACTCGGCGGCGCTGTCGAGCACGGCGTCGAGCAGCGGGATGACGGACTCGCCGCCCTCCAGGGAGAAGCGCTTCTGTCCGACGTACTTCGTCTGGAGGAAGGTCTCGAAGGCCTCCGCGGAGTTCAGGCGGCGCAGGATGCGCAGCTGCTCCTCGCGCTCGGGCTTGGTGGCGTGGGTCCGCTCGATGCGGTCCTGGAGCCACTTGCGCTGCTTCGGGTCCTGGATGTGCATGAACTCGACGCCGGTGGTGCGGCAGTACGAGTCGCGCAGCACGCCGAGGACGTCGCGCAGCTTCATCATCGACTTGCCGGCGAAGCCGCCGACCGCGAACTCCCGCTCCAGGTCCCACAGGGTGAGGCCGTGCTCGGTGATGTCCAGGTCGGGGTGCTTGCGCTGCTTGTACTCCAGCGGGTCCGTGTCGGCCATGACGTGGCCGCGGACGCGGTAGGAGTGGATCAGCTCGAAGACGCGGGCGGCCTTCGTGACGTCGTCGTCGTGCGAGGCGTCGATGTCCTTGAGCCAGCGGACCGGCTCGTAGGGGATCCGGAGCGCCTTGAAGATCTCGTCGTAGAAGTCCTGCTCACCGAGGAGGAGGTTCGCGACGATCCGCAGGAACTCGCCGGAGGCGGCGCCCTGGATGACCCGGTGGTCGTAGGTCGACGTGAGCGTCATGACCTTCGAGATGCCGAGCTTGTTCAGGGTGTCCTGGGAGGTGCCCTGGAACTCCGCGGGGTAGTCCATGGAGCCGACGCCCATGATGACCGACTGGCCGGGCATCAGACGCGGGACCGAGTGGACGGTGCCGAGGCCGCCGGGGTTGGTCAGGGAGACCGTCACACCGGTGAAGTCGTCCATGCCCAGCTTGCCGTCGCGGGCGCGGCGGACGATGTCCTCGTAGGCCTGCCAGAACTCGAAGAAGTTCAGCGTCTCGGCCTTCTTGATGCCCGCGACCACGAGCTGGCGGTCGCCGTTGGGCTTCACCAGGTCGATGGCGAGGCCGAAGTTGATGTGCTCCGGCTTGACCAGGGTGGGCTTGCCGTCCTTCTCCTGGAAGGAGTAGTTCATCGACGGCATGGCCTTGATGGCCTGCACCATCGCGTACCCGATGAGGTGCGTGAAGGAGATCTTCCCGCCGCGGGCGCGCTTGAGGTGGTTGTTGATGACGATGCGGTTGTCGAAGAGCAGCTTCACCGGGACCGCGCGGACCGACGTCGCCGTCGGGACCTCGATCGAGGCGTTCATGTTCTTCGCGACCGCGGCGGCGGGGCCGCGCAGCGTCACGTACTCGGGACCGGCCGGGGCCTCGGCCGCGGGCTCCGCCTTGGCGGCGGGCTTCGCGGCCGCGGGCTTCGCGGCAGCGGCGGGCTTGGCGGCGGCCGGCTTCGCGGCGGGAGCCGGAGCGGCGGCCGCGGGCTTCGCGGGAGCGGCCGGTGCCTGCGCCTGGGGAGCGGCGGGTGCGGCCTTGGCCGGAGCGGCCTCGGCCGGCGGCGCGGCGGGAGTGGTGGCCGCGGCCCCCGCGGCCGCGTCACCCGCCGGCTTCGCCGGGGCGGCGGCTACGGAAGCGCCCGCCCCTGGCTTGTAGTCGGCGAAGAAGTCCCACCAGGCTCGGTCGACCGAATTCGGGTCCTGGAGGTACTGCTGATAGATCTCGTCTACGAGCCACTCATTGGGACCGAAGGCGGCGGCAGGGTCCTTGCCCTGCGCGTCTTGGTCGGTCGAAGTGCTCGAGCTACTGGGGGACTGTGACGACACGGCGGTAACCGCCCTCTTCCGCTTCACAAGGTGATGGACAGCGGAAATAAAGGCTACGCCTCCGAAGCCGCGAGGTGCAGACCGGGCCCGGCATCCGTCGCGTAAGTCACACTGGAACAGTGGTTTCGGCGCTGTAAATGGCGGGAAACAAGCGAGGTTCCGCAACGCCAGATGGCCGCGCGGGTACGTCCGTGGGACGTCTACGCGCGGCGGCGGCCCCCGGGTGCCCAGGAACGGCACCCTTGAATCGCTTTCACTCGAACCCTACGTCAACTTCACGCCTCGGGCAGGCCCGGAAGAGTGACCTGGATGCGGCAGCCGCGAGGGGATTCGGCCACCCCGATGTGGCCGCCGTGCAGATCGACCGCCCAGCGCGCGATGGCCAGGCCGAGACCGGTCCCGCCGTCGTTCCCCGAGCCCTTCACGGGGGCGCCCGCGTGGCTGCCGCGGTTGAACCGCTCGAAGACGCGGTGCCACTCCGACTCCGGGATGCCGGGGCCCTCGTCGAGCACCTCCAGGTCCAGGGACTCGGGGTAGGGGCCGCGCCTGGCCCGCACCGTCACGCGGCCGTGCGGCGGGCTGTGCTTGACCGCGTTGTCGATGAGGTTGGCCACGACCTGGTGGAGCCGCTCCGCGTCCGCGTGGGCCGTCAGCTCCGGCGGCGACACGTCCAGGTGCAGATGGACGTCCGTACGCGTATGACTGCCGGAGCCCGACGCGATGCCCGCGCGCGCGGAGGCCACCATGTTGGCCTCCTTCAGGACACCCGACAGATACGGCCACACCTCGAAGCGGCGCGCCTTCAGGGGGACCACGCCGTTGTCCAGGCGGGAGAGGTCGAGCAGCGTCTCGACGAGCCGCCCCAGGCGCTCGGTCTGCTTCAGAGCCGTGCGCATCGTCTCGGGGTCGGCGGCGGAGACACCGTCGACGACGTTCTCCAGGACGGCGCGCAGCGCCGCGATGGGGGTGCGCAGCTCGTGCGAGACGTTGGCGACGAGCTCCTTGCGCTGGGTGTCCTGCGCCTCCAGGTCGTCCGCCATGGCGTTGATGGTGGAGGCCACGTCGCCCAGCTCGTCGCGCCGGTCCGCGCCGCGCACCCGGCGCGTGTAGTCGCCGTGCGAGACGGCGCGGGCCACCGCGTTCATCTCGTCCAGCGGGGCGGTGAGGCTGTGGGCCACGAACTGGGTGATGAGGAGGGTGGCGATCACCGAGAAGACGGTGATGAAGCGCAGCTCGGTCTTGGTCTTCATGGCCACGAGGAGCAGCCCCGTGGTGATGAACACCGAGACGACCACGAGGGCGCCGAGCTTGGTCTTGATGGAGAACGGCCGCAGCTCTCCGAAGGGCCCGCTCACGGCAGGACCGGCCTCACGGCGCCGGGGTCTCGAGGGCGTAGCCCACGCCGTGCACCGTGCGGATCCGCTCCGCCCCGATCTTCCGGCGCAGCGCCTTGATGTGGCTGTCGACGGTGCGGGTGCCGGATGCGTCGGCCCAGTCCCACACCTCCGCGAGCAGCTGCTCGCGGGAGAGGACGGCGCGCGGGGTGTTGGCCAGACAGACCAGCAGGTCGAACTCCGTGGGCGTCAGATGGACGTCCTCGCTGCGCACCCGCACACGCCGCTGGGCGTGGTCGATCTCCAGCTCGCCGAGGCGCAGGATGCCGCTGCGGGGGGTGGTCGCGGCCAGCGCGGCCCGCTCGACCCGGCGCAGCAGGACGTGCACGCGGGCCGCGAGCTCCCGCATGGAGAACGGTTTGGTCATGTAGTCGTCGGCGCCGACCCCCAGCCCGACCAGCATGTCCGTCTCGTCGTCACGCGCGGTGAGCATGAGGACCGGGACGGGGCGCTGGGCCTGCACCCGGCGGCACACCTCCAGGCCGTCGAAGCCCGGCAGCATGATGTCGAGGATGAGCAGGTCGGGCTGCCAGGCCTGGGCGGTGTCGACCGCCGAAGGGCCGTCGCCGGCCGTTTGCACAACAAAACCCTCGGCACGGAGCCGGGCTGCGATGGCGTCGACGATCGTCGGGTCGTCCTCGACCACCAGCACCCGGCGCTGGGCGCCCGGCGTCGCCGCCGTGGCGCCGTTCTGGGAGGTGTGTGTCTGCTCCATCGCCCGCCCCTGACACTGATCGCTTGTGTTCGGCAAGCAGAGTACGGGGCGCGAAGGCACCTCGGCTACGCAGCCCGGACGCCGAGGTGGACCACGTCGGGGACGCCTCGGGCAACGGGGATCTCTTCGGTTCGTACCCTCTGGAATCCGGCATTCCGTAGAGCGTCGTCGAAAGCGGACGAGGGCTGCGCGGACCACACGGCGAGCACTCCGCCCGGGGTGAGACGGGCTTTGCAGGCGGCCAGACCGGCAGGCGAGTAAAGGGAGTTGTTGCCCTCCGTCACCGTCCAGCCGGGGCCGTTGTCGATGTCGAGACAGAGCGCGTCGTACGTGTCCGTCGTGCCGAAGAGGTGCGCGACGAGGTCCGTGTGAAGAATTTGCGCACGTGGGTCGGCGAGCGCGGCTCCGGACAGTTCGGCGAGGGGTCCCTCGCGGTGCCAGCCGATGATCGCCTCCTCGCGTTCGACGACGTCGATACGTCCCCAGCGGGGGTCCGCGACGGCGTGCGCGAGGGAGAAGCCGACGCCGAGGCCGCCGATGAGGAGGGCGGGGGACGGGCGGTCGTCGAGGGCGTCGCGGGCCGCGTCGACGAGCAGGCGCTCGGAGCGGCCGTCGCTGGTGTCCATCAGGAAACAGCCGTTGGCGATGATCTGCAGCAGCTCACCGTGGCGCCGCAGGACGACCTCGCCGTGAGGGCCCTCGCGCCGGTCGAGCACGACGGGGGCGATGGTGTGGGTGTGCATGGCCCACAGAGTATTTTTCCGCGACGTCCGTCCGCAGGCGGTTATCCGGGCCTCCGGGCTTCCGGGCCGACGAGCCGCGCGACGCAGGAGCCGCCCCGCGGGTTGCCGTGTGGTTGCCGTGTGAGACGCACCTCACGTGGCGCCCGTCATAGACACGCTCGAAAAGAGGGCAAAGGGTGGGGTGGGACGGAAGGAGCGCCTCACCCGTGAACCAGAGCGTGCGGCCCGTCGGGGCCGCGTCCGACGCGGCGACGCCGGGCACCCTGAGCGGCATACCGCGGCAGTCGACGCGTCGGCCCCCACCGGGGGAAGGCCCCGAGCAGCCGGCGCAGGAACGTGCCCCCGGCGCGGCCACCCGGCGCCTCCGCCCCTGGCTGCTCCTGCCCACACCCACCGGCACACCCTTCACCTTCGGGTACGCCCTCGTGCTCGCGGCCACCTCGCTGCTCGCGCAGCACGCCGACCCGGACCTCGTGGAAACGCTCCTCCACGGGTCGAGCACCGACGTGGCGCACCTCGCGCACAGCCCCGTCCTCGTCCTGGTCGCGAGCGCCCTGTGGATCGCGGGCGGCATCACGTCCCCGTACGCGATCGGCTTCCTGCTGGTGCTCACCGCGCTGGAGCGCCGCATCGGCGGTCTGCGCACCGCCGGTGTCTTCCTCCTCGGCCACGTCGTCGCCACGCTCGCGACGGAGGTCCCGGTCGGCCTCTCGGTCCTCGCGGGGCATCTGCCGGACAGCTCGCTGCACCGGCTGGACTACGGCATCAGCTTCGGCGTGGCCGCCAGCGTCGGCGCGCTGGCGGGGCTGCTCACGCCATGGCTGCGCTGGCCCGTCCTCGTCGGCTTCGGCGGGATGCTGGTCGACGACCTGATCGCGTTCGCCGACCCGATGACGAACTGGGGGCACCTGCTCGCGCTGCTGGTCGGCGTCGCCACCTGGCCGTTGCTCAGGCGTCGCCCAGGCGCGGCGCGCGGCGCATCGCCCACAGGGTCGGACCGCCGCCCGGCAGCTGCACCTCGCCGAGCACCGTGAAGCCGAAGTGCTCGTAGAAAGGGAGGTTCTCCGGCTTGGAGGACTCCAGGTAGACGGGCAGGCCGGCCTCGTCGGCCCGGGCGAGACCCGAGCGCAGGAGGGCGGCTCCGTGGCCCTGGCCCTGGGCGGCGGGGTCGGCGCCGAGCACCGCCAGGTACCAGTGCGGCTCCTGGGGGCCGTGTCCGGCGGCGGCCGCGGTGGCCTCGCGGAACAGCGGGGCCCGGTCGCCGAGTATCTCCGCGAGCTCCTCCACGGTCTCCGCGTCGGGCACGGCCTTGTCCTGCGCGCCCGGCGGCACCCAGAAGGAGGCCGCCGCGGCGGTCTGCTCGCAGACGCCGTGGCGGCCGTACTGCCGAGTGAGGAGCGTGGCGAAGTACCGGCCGAGGCCCGCCTCGCGGGTGGCCGCGTCCGGGAAGAACCACCGCATCATCGGGTCGTCGCCGAAGGCGCGGGCCAGGGTACGGCCGATCGTCACGGCGTCGTCGATGGTCGCGGGCTGCGGGGCGGGCCGGGCCGCCTCGGGAACATGGGTCGTCGACATGCGGTCATTCTGCACTTGTTGATCTTCATGGTCGGGGGCAGGGGGGTGATCGCGTGCGGGTGCTCCGACGGAGTCCGCACGCCACTTCGTGGGTGACGCCCGCGCGTTTGGGCGACACCCGCGCGCCCTCGGGCCTGGGCGACGCCCGCGTGCCGGAACGGAGCCCGCGCGCCTTCGCGCCTGGCGACGCCTCGCGCCTGAGTGACGCCCGCATGCCAGAGCGGAGCCGTCGCGCCAGAGCGCCTAAGCGACGCCCGTGCACGTGCACCCGAGCGACGCCCGCGCGGCGCCCTCGCGCATGAGCAACGCCGTCGCGCCCGAGCTCCTGAGCGGCGCCCCCGCGGCGCCCCGCCCCGGCCGGTGCCCCGCGCCGCCCCCCGTCAGTCGCTACCTGTCACGGCGACGGCTGTCGCCCCGATGTGGCTGAGCGTGCGGTTTCCCGCGCCCCTGGGCGGCGTCTTCGCTCCGTCGTCGGGGCTCAGGCCGCCGGCACCGCCTCCACGATCGACGGGAACGCGTCGGTCGGCAGGATTCGGGTCAGGCGCAGCCCCGCCCCGACGAGCAGCGCGGCGAACTCGTCCTCCGTGCGTTCCTGGCCGTCCACGATCGCCGCCATCGCCACGTCCAGGGTCTTGGCGATGTGCGGTTCGTTGCCGGACGGTAGGACGCAGTCGACGATCAGGAGGCGCGCGTCCGGCGCCATCGCCGCGCGGCAGTTGCGCAGGATCCGCTCGCAGTCCGCGTCCGGCCAGTCGTGCAGGACGTGCTTGAGGACGTAGATGTCGCCGCCCTCGGGGACCCCGGCGAAGAAGTCCCCGGACTCGGCACGCCATCTGCCGCGCAGCTTCTCGTCGCCGCCCAGGAGGTGCGTGCTGACCGCGGGAGCCTGGTCGTAGAGGACACCCGTCAGACCGGGCCGCCCGCGCAGGACCGCGCGCAGCAGCCCGCCGCGGCCGCCGCCGACGTCCACCACGGTGCCCTTCTCCGGGAAGGGGTACGTCCCGGCGATCACCGCGTCGACCGGCCCCGAGAGCGACGCCATGCCGCTGTCGAAGAGCTCCCGCAGCTCGGCGTCCTCCGCCAGATGCGCGAAGAACGGCTTGCCGAAGACCCGTTCGAAGGACGGGCCGGCCTGGCGGACCGTCTCCTCCAGCCCCGCGGAGGTCCGCCAGAACGCCTGGTCGGTCAGCATCACGACCGCCGGGTGCAGGGAGTCGGGCACGTCGGTGCGGAGCGCGCTCGCGAGCGGGGTCAGGTGGAACGCGCCCGCCCCGTCCTCGCGGAAGACGCCGCGCGTGGCGAGATAGCGCAGGACGCGGCGGAGGTGCCCGGCATGGGTGCCGGTCGGCTCGGCCAGCTGCTCGGCGGTGCGCGGACCCCCCGCCAGATGGTCGGCCACCCGGCAGAGCGCCGCCGTGCGCAGCGCCGCCGAGAAGAGATGCCCCAGAGCGTGTTCCGCGAGCTGCCAGGTCACGTCCCGCATGCCGCCGTCACCGTTCTCGGGTGTGTCCACCTTGTTCTCGGGTGCGTCCACCTTGGATCCCCTCCGTGGAAGTCGGAGCGTCCACGCTCCCAAGGGGACGGCCGGGAGGGAACGGCACGCGCGAGACGGATGACCGGAAACGAGCCATCTTCCGAGCCGCCTTTTCCCTGATCGCTCAGAGCGAACATGGCCCGGGGAACAACTCGGCGCTCATAACCATTGAGTCGATACAGCTCAACTTGAATGCCGAAGGGGAGATCATGGCTACTGAGTCCACCTCGTACACACCGCTCACTCTGCCCGTGCTGCCGCTCGACGACGAGGTGGTCCTGCCCGGCATGGTGGTTCCGTTCGACCTGTCCGACGCCGATGTGCGCGCCGCGGTGGAGGCGGCCCAGGCCGCTGCCCGCTCCAGTGGCGACAGCAAGCCGAAGGTGCTGCTTGTTCCGCGCGTCGACGGGACGTACGCCGCGACCGGTGTCCTCGGCACCGTCGAGCAGGTCGGGCGGCTCTCCGACGGCGACCCGGGCGCCCTCATCCGCGGCCGGAGCCGCGTCCGCATCGGCGCTGGCACGACCGGCCCCGGCGCCGCCCTCTGGGTCGAGGGCACGAAGGTCGACGACACCGTGCCCGACCCCCTGCCCGGCGCCGTCACCGAGCTCGTCAAGGAGTACAAGGCGCTCGCCACCAGCTGGCTGAAGAAGCGCGGCGCCTGGCAGGTCGTCGACCGCGTCACGCAGATCGACGACGTCTCCGCGCTCGCCGACAACTCCGGATACTCCCCGTTCCTGACCACCCAGCAGAAGGTCCGGCTCCTGGAGACCGAGGACGCGGTCGCCCGCCTCAGGCTCGCCACCGAGCAGCTGCGCGAGCACCTCGCCGAGCAGGACGTCGCCGAGTCCATCGCCAAGGACGTACAGGAAGGTGTGGACAAGCAGCAGCGCGAGTTCCTGCTGCGCCGCCAGCTCGACGCGGTCCGCAAGGAG
Organism: Streptomyces sp. NPDC039480; assembly: GCF_055597165.1. Taxonomy (NCBI): domain Bacteria; kingdom Bacillati; phylum Actinomycetota; class Actinomycetes; order Kitasatosporales; family Streptomycetaceae; genus Streptomyces; species Streptomyces sp. NPDC039480. The sequence goes on from NZ_JBVITX010000002.1 coordinate 877,510, forward strand.
CTGCGCGAGCTCAACGGCGACAGCAAGGACGCGGCCGAGGAGTCCGACGACTACCGCGCCCGCGTCGAGGCCGCCGACCTGCCCGAGAAGGTCCGCGAGGCCGCCCTCAAGGAGGTCGACAAGCTGGAGCGCGCCAGCGACCAGTCGCCCGAGGGCTCCTGGATCAGGACCTGGCTGGACACCGTCCTCGAACTGCCCTGGAACGAACGCACCGAGGACGAGTACGACATCAAGGGCGCCCAGGAGATCCTGGACGCCGAGCACGCCGGGCTCCAGGACGTCAAGGAGCGCATCACCGAGTACCTCGCGGTGCGCAAGCGCCGCGCCGACCGCGGCCTCGGCGTCGTCGGCGGGCGCCGCGGCGGCGCCGTGCTCGCCCTCGTCGGCCCGCCCGGCGTCGGCAAGACCTCGCTCGGCGAGTCCGTCGCGCACGCCATGGGCCGCAAGTTCGTGCGGGTCGCTCTCGGCGGCGTACGGGACGAGGCGGAGATCCGCGGCCACCGGCGTACGTACGTCGGGGCGCTGCCCGGACGCATCGTGCGGGCCATCAAGGAGGCCGGGTCCATGAACCCGGTGGTGCTCCTCGACGAGATCGACAAGGTGGGCTCGGACTTCCGGGGCGACCCGGCCGCCGCCCTCCTCGAAGTCCTCGACCCGGCGCAGAACCACACCTTCCGCGACCACTACCTGGAAGTGGAACTCGACCTCAGCGACGTCGTCTTCCTCGCCACGGCGAACGTCCTCGAAGCCATCCCCGAGGCGCTGCTCGACCGCATGGAGCTCGTCCGCCTCGACGGCTACACCGAGGACGAGAAGGTCGTCATCGCCCGCGACCACCTGCTCCCGCGCCAGCTGGAGCGGGCCGGCCTGGCGGAGGACGAGGTCACCCTCGACGAGAGCGCGCTGCGCAAGCTCGCCGGTGAGTACACGCGCGAGGCGGGCGTCCGCAACCTGGAGCGCTCCGTCGCACGGCTGCTCCGCAAGGTCGCGGCCCAGCACGAACTGGGCGACAGGGAACTGCCGTTCACCGTCACCGACGAGGACCTGCGCGGTCTCATCGGGCGGCCGCGCCACGTGCCCGAGTCCGCCCAGGACCCGGCCGAGCGGCGCACGGCGGTGCCGGGCGTGGCGACCGGGCTCGCGGTCACCGGAGCCGGTGGCGACGTGCTGTTCGTGGAGGCGTCGCTCGCGGACCCGGAGACGGGGGCATCGGGGCTCACGCTCACCGGTCAGCTGGGCGACGTGATGAAGGAGTCCGCGCAGATCGCGCTGAGCTTCCTGCGCTCGCACGGCGCCGAACTGGAACTGCCCGTCGGCGACCTGAAGGAGCGCGGCGTGCACGTCCACTTCCCGGCCGGCGCGGTCCCCAAGGACGGGCCGAGCGCGGGCGTGACGCTGACCACCGCCCTCGCCTCGCTGCTCAGCGGGCGGCTCGTCCGCACGGACGTGGCGATGACCGGCGAGGTCTCGCTGACCGGCCGGGTCCTGCCGATCGGCGGCGTCAAGCAGAAGCTGCTCGCCGCGCACCGCGCCGGGATCACCACCGTGATCATCCCGAAGCGGAACGAGGCGGACCTCGACGACGTGCCGGCCGAGGTCCTGGAGAAGCTGGACGTGCACGCGGTGACGGACGTGCGCCAGGTGCTCGAACTGGCCCTCACCGAAGCAGAGGTGAGGGTCCCGGCCGCCGCATAGGGAGCCAGGGGTGAACGATGGCCGGCCCGGTATCGGGCCGGCCACCTTCACGTGTGCTCAGCCGTTGGCGAGCGCCTGCACCCGGTCGAGGGCGCCGTTGAACTTGTTGTGGTCGCCGACCGTCGGCCCCGACGAGGTGTACTGCCACATGGTGTGGAAGCCCCAGCCGGCCGGGAGCTCACCCGGGCTGGTGTTGTAGCGGGCGATCCACAGCGGGTTGCTGGCGCCGAAGCCGCTGTAGTTGCCGGTGCACTGCTTCCACCAGCTGGTGGCGGTGTAGATGACGGCGTCGCGCCCGGTGCGCGCCTTGTAGGTGTTCAGGAAGTCCCGGATCCAGCTGACCATGCCCGACTGGGTCTTGCCGAAGCAGGCCGCCCCGTACGGGTTCCACTCGATGTCGAGGGCGCCCGGCAGCGTCTTGCCGTCGCGCGACCAGCCGCCGCCGTTGTCCACGAAGTAGTTGGCCTGGGCGGCGCCGCTCGCGGTGTCGGGCGTCGCGAAGTGGTACGCGCCGCGGATCATGCCCACGTTGTACGAACCGTTGTACTGCTGGGCGAAGTAGGGGTTCTTGTAGTACGTCCCCTCGGTGGCCTTGACGTAGGCCCACTTCACACCGCTGTTCCACAGCGTGGACCAGGCGACGTTGCCCTGGTGGCTGCTGACGTCGACGCCCTCGGTCTGCGTGGCGCCGCCGCCGCTGGGCAGGCCGCCCTGGCCGTCGTGCTCGATGACGCCCTGGCCGAGGCGGGCGGAGCCGCGCGGCGGCACCTCGTCCGCCCGGGCCGCCGTGGGGAGCGTCAGGAGGAGGGAGAGGGCGGAGAGCACTGCGAGGAGAACTCCCGCCGGCGACAAGCGCGAGCGGCGGGCCGGTCCGGGTCTGTGCACGGGCATGGGGATGCCTCCGAAGGCCTCGGTGGTGCGCTGGGGGGACCTTGCGACATGCCGAATGGTGTGAACATGTCACTTGAAAAGCTACGCACGTAGACCACTGCCAGGGAAGAGGGGCGGGGAGCTGCCGTTGGTCCACTCCTGTGGCGGTGGCTGCCGGGCGGGACCCTCTCCACCTTGCGAAATACTGGTCAGGCCGCTGCCGCCACGGCCGCGGCGCGAGGGCCTTCCGGCGATAACTTTCAGAATCGGGAAAGCGGACATGGGTGCTGCAGAAGAGGGTGTGGAGCGCGGCGCGCGGGGTGCTGACGAACAGGGGGAGGGGACGGCGCGCGAGGCCCAGGGGGAGGACCGCGAGTTCCTCTCCCTCGAACGGGAGTTGTCGGTCCTGCTGCGTCGCGCGCGGGCCTCGTCGGGCGAGATGGCGCGCCAGGTCCACCCCGACCTGGAACCCGCCGCGTACGGACTGCTCGTCCGCCTGGACGACTCAGGCCCGCAGCGGGCCACCGAGCTCGCGGCCTTCATCGGCGTCGGCAAGGCCACGATGAGCCGCCAGCTGCGGGCACTTGAGGAGCTCGGCCTGGTCTCCCGCGAGCCGGACCCGGCCGACGGGCGCGCCTGGCTCATCCGGCTCACGCCCGACGGCCGCACCCGCTTCCGCACGGTGCGCGCCGCCCGCCGCGCCAGTTACGTGCGCCGCCTCGCGAGCTGGGACCGGGCGGAGGTCGCCGAACTGGCCCGGCTGCTCGGCCGTCTGAACGCGGGCGCGGACTCGTGAGCCGTCCACCGACGCCCGGCTCCTGACCTCGGGCCCGCACGGCCCGGGTCACAGCTCCGCGTAGACGACCGCCGCGTCGTCGTGCCGCTTCCCGCGCGGGAAGGCGAGGCGGTCCGGATCCGCGCGCTCCAACTCCCGCACCCGGTCGATCAGCTGCTGCGGACCCTCCTTGCGCAGCAACGCGAAGCACTCGGCCCAGCCCCCCTCGCGGAACGTCTCGACCCACCGCCCGGCCCCGTCGGTGAGCGCCGCGACCGCCGTGACCTCCGCCCGCGGCAGCTCGCCCGTCACGGCGCGCAGGGCGGCCGAGGGGTCGGCGGCGGCGGTGAAGAAGCCGTCCTCCGCGTTGCGCAGCGCCTCGACCGCGACTCCGTAGGCGCGGGCCGCCGCGTCCCGCTCGGCCGAGCCCCGGGGCAGGGCGCGCACCTCGTCGCGCAGGGCCCGGACCGCGGGTGGCAGTTCGGCCAGCCGGCGGTCGAGCACGGCGGTCACCTCGCCGCCCGGGCCCGCCAGGAGGAGCGCCGAGTCGGACAGGACCAGGTGCTCGACGCGTTCGGCGTTCCACCGTACGAGCACGACGGTTGCCTGAGGAGTACGCGGGTGAGAAAGGTCACAGGTTGAACCATGTGACTCGGCGGTACGCGTGATGCCGGCCGCGAGGATCTCAGAGAGCGTCATATCCGGGCGTGAAACGGACAGTTCGCCCAGCGCGCCGCCGAGTCGGGAAGTGAACCAGGGGACGGAATGCGGACAGCCCACCGAGCCCTCGGGCGGCGTCACGCCGTCCAGGAGGACGAGCGATCCACCCTGTCCGGACGCGGGAAGCGCGACCGCCGCGTAGTCCTCGTTGGGGCGTGCGGGGTCGCCGGGCTCGGTGGCGAGTTCGATACGCATCCGGCCAGTCTGCACGAGCCCTTCACAAGGCCCTCCAGAAGCCGCAAAGGGGCACCGGACCGGCTCGTACGGGCGGGCCGTGCGCCGGAATTCGACCGGAATGATCAACTCCGGCACGGGTGTGGCGGCGCATCCTGCCAAAGCCGGTGGGAGACGTCCAACCGGCACACCGGACGGGCCCCGCAACGGCCCCGCCGGGACTTGCCCGCCAACTCCCCGCCGATGTTCACTCCTTCGGGTGGCCGGCCAGGCGATGCGCGACCGCCACTCACCGGCACTGGAAGGGTCAGGAGCCGTACCGGGGGGAGCGCTCGTGTTGACAGGTCGTCACCCGGGCCCAAGGGCAGACGAAAACGAGAATGCGAGCACCGGTGCAGAAGATGCGGCCTCGGCGCAAAGGCAAGCAGACGGCCCCTGAAGGGGCCACGCCGGGCGCGACCACTCCGACCGAGCATGCGCCGGAGGGAACGGCCGCGGACGTCTCCGTGGGCGCGGTTCCCCCTCCTGGAGCGGCTTCCTCCCCGGACGCCGGGGCGGGCGTGAAGACGGCCGATGCCTCGGGTGGGGCCGCAGCCGCCGGCGGCAAGCCCGCGGCCTCTGGTGGCAAGGGCGCCACTCCTGCCGGTAAGGGCGCCGGTCCCGATGTCTCCGCTCCGATGCCCCCGGCGCTCGCGGTCAACAAGGCGCCCACCGCCCGCGTGCGCAATCGGCTGATTGTCGCCGTCGCCGTCGTGGCCGCCGCCATCGCGGGAGCGGGCGCGCCCGCCGTCATCGCCGCGTCCGACCGGCTGAACGACACCCAGAGCCTGGTGACGCTCGCCGAGCAGACCCAGCAGGCGGTCTCCCTCGGCCACTCGCTCGCCGACGAGCGGGACGAGGTCACGTCCTTCATCGCCGCCGGGCGCCCGCAGGGCAAGGGCCTCTCCGAGAGCCGCAGCGCCCGCGTGGACCGACAGGTCGACGAGCTCCGCGGCGCCGACGCACCCGCCGAGCTCCGCGATGACCTCGCCGACATCGCGGCCGTGCGCAGAGCGGCGCTCACCGGCAAGAGCACCGCTCTCGAAGCCCACGAGGCGTACACCAAGGTCATCGCCGAACTCCACGGCCTCACCCGCGACCTCGCCGAACAACTGCCCCCCGAGGCGAACAAGGGCGCCCTCGCCCTCGCCGACCTCGACCACGCCGTCGAACAGGCCGCCGCCGCCCGCGGCCTGCTCCTCGCCGCCCTCTCCCTGCCGCGCCCCACCGGCACCTCCGCCGTCGACCCGGTCACCGGCCTGCCCACCACCGGCGCCGACGAGGCCCCGGCCGACGCGAAGCGCCGCGACGAGCTCAGCGGCGCCGCCCAGCAGGCCCGCGTCCGCGAGCTGGCCGCGCTCGCCGACTTCCGCGACGCGGCGGGCGACCCGGCCCGCGCCACGTACGACTCGACCGTCACCGGCGCCGAGGTCAGCGCCGCGGAGAAGTACCTCGAGCGCCTCACCGACCAGCCGACGCTCTCCGCCGACGAGCGGCGCTCCGACCGCAAGAAGGTCGACGCCGCGCTCTCCGCCCGCATCGAGACGATGCGCGGCGCCGAGTCCGCGCTCGGCGTCGAGCGCACCAAGCACCTCGCCCAGCTGCGCGACGACGACGTCACGGCTCTGGAGATCCGCATCGCGCTCGTCGGCGTCTGCCTGCTCGTCGCGGTCGGCTTCGCCATGGGCACGGCCCGCTCGCTGACCCGCCCGCTCGCCGTCCTGCGCCTCGGCTCGGCCCGCCTCGCCACCGAGCCCGCGCCGCAGGAACCGATCCGCTTCACCGGTCGCGACGACGAGTTCGCCCAGGTCGTCCGCTCCGTCAACGCGCTGCACGGCCACGCGGCCGCCCTCACCGAGCGCCTCGCCACCCTGGAATCGGACCGCAAGCACCTCATCGGGCAGCGGCAGTCCATGGCCGACGAGCGCGCGGCGCTGCGCGAGGAGCTCGCCGAGGCCTCCGCGCACCTGGAGCAGGTCCGCCAGTCCATCCACGGCACCTTCGTCAACCTCGCCCTGCGCACCCTCGGCCTGGTCGAGCGCCAGCTCGCCGTCATCGAGAACCTGGAGGACCGCGAGCAGGACCCCGACCGGCTCGCCACCCTCTTCAAGCTCGACCACCTCGCCACGGTCATGCGCAGGCACAGCGAGAACCTCCTGGTCCTCGCCGGTGCCGAGCACGGCCACCAGCACCCCGGCGCTGTCCCGCTCGTCGACGTCGTGCGCGCGGCGGTCTCCGAGATCGAGCGGTACGAACGCGTCCGCATCGCCACGCTGCCGCCGCACGCGCACGTGGCGGGGTTCGCCGCCGACGACATCAGCCACCTCACCGCCGAGCTCCTGGAGAACGCCACCTCGTTCTCGCCGCCGGACGCCTCCGTCGAGGTCTCCGGCTGGCTCCTGGAGAACGGCGAGGTCATGCTCTCCGTCCAGGACGAGGGCATCGGCGTTCCGCAGGACCGGATGCGGGAGCTCAACGCCCGCCTCGCGGACTTCGACCCCGACGCCGTGCACGACCAGGAGAGCGGGGACGGGCTCGGGCTCGGCCTCTACGTCGTCGCGCGGCTCGCGGCCCGGCACGGGGCGCGGGTGCGGCTGCGGGAGCAGAAGCAGGGCGGTGTCGCGGCGGTCGTGGTGCTGCCCGAGGGCATCCTCGCGGAGGCGCCCGCACCGGCCGCGCCCGCCGCGGTGGTCGCGCCGCCGCGCACCGGCGAGCCCCTGACGCATCTGCCCGGCTCCGAGGCCGAGGCCAACTCCAATGTCCTTCCCGGGCGACTGACCAGCGCACCCGGTGAGGATCCGCTGATCGCGGCGGCCGAGCGGACCCTGGAGACGGCGCTCCCCGCGCCTTCCTCCGAGGCGAAGCCGAAGCCGGAGCCGGAGCCTTCCTCTGATGAGTCTGACTCCGACTCCGACTCCGGGCCTTCGCCGTCGGCGGAGACCACGATGGAGCTCCTGCCGCCCCAGCTCCTGGAGCCGGACCCGGACTCGGACCCGCAGCCGGAACCGGAGTCCGCGGCGGCCCCCGCGCCCCCCAAGTGGGAGCGCGTCACCGACAAGGGACTGCCCAAGCGCACCCCGAAGATCACCGCGCCCGCGGCCGCCGCGCCCAAGCCGCGCACCGGCTCCGTGGACGCCGAAGCACTCCGCCGCCGCCTCGGCGGCTTCCACCAGGGCGCGATCAGCGGCCGACGGGACGTGGAGGCCGAGATCGCCGGGGAAGACGCGGGGGAAGAGACGACGAAGCCGTCGGACCAGAATGAACGAGCCGCAGACGTAATGGGGGACTCAGTCGAGGAGGCAAGCAGTTGACTGCGCCCATGCGCACGCCCAGTTCGTCCGCCACATCCGCAAAACCGGCCACATCCGCCACACCCGCCGGATCCGCCACACCCGCCGGATCCGCCACAGCCGCCGGATCCGCCGCACAGACCGGACCTGCCGCACCGACCGGATCCGCAGGGCTGAGCAGTGAAGCCCGCAATCTGCACTGGCTCCTGACCAACCTGGTGGAGGAGGTGCCGGGGCTCCTCTCCGTCGCGGTCGTCTCCTCCGACGGGCTGCTGCTGCTCTCCTCCGACCCCGGGCGCAACGCCGAGCGTCCCGCGGCGAAGACCTCGGGGCCCAAGGGGTCGAGCGCGGACCTCGCCACCATCGTCTCCGGGCTCGGCTCCCTCACCATCGGCGCCGCGAAGCTGATGGACGGCGGAGCGGTCAAGCAGACCGTCGTGGCGATGGAGGAGGGCAGCCTCTTCGTGATGTCGATCAGCGACGGCTCGCTGCTCGGTGTGCACGCCACACCGGACTGCGACATGAGCGTCGTCGCGTACCACATGGCGCTCTTCGTCGGCCGCGCCGGGCACGTCCTCACCCCCGAACTCCGCAGCGAACTGCGCCAGTCGATGGAGAGCGCCCGATGAGCAGCAGAAGCAGCAGGAGCAAGTCGCCGAAGCTGCCGCAGCGCGGCGGCGACCGAAAACCCGCCCGGGTGCGTCCCTACTCGCTGACCGGCGGGCGGACCAGGTTCGGCCACGTCCTGCTCGTCGAGACGTTCGTGGCCAGCAACCCCGCGCTCGAAGCGCCCGACGAGCGCCTCGAACTGCCCAAGGGCACGCTGTCCAAGGTCATGCCGGAGATGCGGGCGATCGTCGAGATCTGCCGCCGCATGCGTACGGTCGCGGAGATCGCGGCGCTCCTGAAGATGCCGCTCGGCGTGGTCCGCGTACTGCTCAGCGACCTCGCCGACCAGGGAAAGATCCGCGTGTACGGAACGGGCCACGGCCCGGGACAGCCCGACCGCGCACTGCTGGAAAGGGTGCTGAGTGGACTCCGCCGTCTCTGAACTCCTCGACAACGAGGGTCAGTTGCAGGCCTGGCAGACGGACAGGTCACGTGCCCCGATCGCCACGAAGATAGTGGTGGCGGGCGGTTTCGGCGTCGGCAAGACGACGTTGGTGACCGCCGTCTCCGAGATCACGCCCCTCCAGACGGAGGCGCTGATGACGCAGGCGAGCGCCGACACCGACGACCTGAGCGCGACCCCGGAGAAGACGACCACCACGGTCGCCATGGACTTCGGCCGCATCACGCTCGATGACGACCTGGTGCTCTACCTCTTCGGCACGCCCGGCCAGCAGCGCTTCTGGTTCATGTGGGACGACCTGGTGCGCGGCGCGATCGGCGCCGTCGTGCTGGCCGACACCCGCCGCCTGTCCGACTGCTTCCCGGCGCTCGACTACTTCGAGAGCTGCGGCCTGCCGTACATCGTGGCCGTCAACCACTTCGACGGCAGCGAGAAGTTCGAGCCCGCGGACGTGCGGGAGGCGCTGACGGTGCCACCGCACATACCGGTGCTGATCATGGACGCACGGCAGCGCATCTCGGTCATCGAGTCGCTGCTCGCCCTGGTCGGCCACGCGCTCGACGTAACCCCTGAGTAAGAGAAGGACCCTCATGCGGAAGATACTTGTCGTCGGAGCCGGGCAGTCCGGGCTCCAGATCGCTCTCGGGCTCCAGGCGCAGGGGTACGAGGTCACCCTGATGTCCAACCGCACCGCGGACGAGATCCGGTCGGGCCGGGTCATGTCCACGCAGTGCATGTTCCACACCGCCCTCCAGCACGAGCGCGACATCCAGGCGAACTTCTGGGAGTCGCAGGCCCCGAAGATCGAGGGCGTCGGCGTCTCGGTGGCCGGCCCCGACGGCTCCCGTGCCATCGACTGGGTCGGCAAGCTCGACGGGTACGCCCAGTCGGTCGACCAGCGTGTGAAGATGGCGGGCTGGATGGAGACGTTCGCCCAGCGCGGCGGCCAGCTGGTCATCCACGGCGCCGCGGTCGGCGACCTCGACTACTTCTCGCGCACCTACGACCTGGTGCTCGTCTCCGCCGGCAAGGGCGAGCTCGTCTCGATGTTCGAGCGCGACGCGGCCCGCTCCCCGTTCGCCGAGCCGCAGCGCGCGCTCTCGGTGGCGTACGTCCACGGGCTCGGCCCGCGCCCGGAGCACCCCGAGTTCGACGCGGTGCGCTGCAACCTCGTGCCCGGTGTCGGCGAGCTCTTCGTCATGCCGACGCTCACCACGTCGGGCCGCGCGGACATCCTCTTCTGGGAGGGCGTCCCCGGCGGCCCGCTCGACGTCTTCCAGGGCATCAAGGACCCGAGCGAGCACTTGGCGCTCACCCTCGAACTCCTGGAGAAGTTCCTGCCCTGGGAGTACGCGCGCGCCACGAAGGTCGAGCTGACCGACGCGGGCGGCACGCTGGCCGGGCGGTACGCCCCCACCGTGCGCAAGCCCATCGGCCGGCTCCCCGGCGGAGGCGCGGTCCTCGGCGTCGCCGACGTCGTCGTCGCCAACGACCCGATCACCGGCCAGGGCTCCAACTCGGCGTCCAAGTGCGCCGCCTCGTACATTTCCTCCATCGTCGAGCACGGCGACAAGCCGTTCGACGAGGAGTGGATGCAGTCGGCGTTCGACCGCTACTGGGAGACGGCGCAGTACGTCACCAAGTGGACCAACGCCATGCTGGGCGCCCCGCCGGAGCACGTCCTGAACATCCTCGGCGCGGCCGGTCAGCTGCAGCCGGTCGCCGACCGGTTCGCCAACGGCTTCAACGACCCGGCCGACTTCGAGAACTTCTTCTTCGACCCGGAGAAGGCGGCCGCCTACCTGGAGTCGGTGGCGCCCGGCGCCTGACCCGCGCCGTACCCGAGGTCGCTGCCGGCGGTGGCGCCCTCGGGCAGCTTCGGCGGCGTGTACCCGTGCATGGTCCGGCCCTTGGGGTCGGGCCGCACGGCCCCGAGCACGGGGTTCGCCGCGATCGGTGAGACCTTGACCCGGGCGCCGGGGCGTGGCGCCTGGACGACCTTGCCGTCGCCCAGGTACATCGCCACGTGCGTGGCCTTGCGGAAGTAGACGACGAGGTCGCCGGGGCGCAGCTTCGACAACGGGATGCGGCGCAGCTCGGCCCACTGCTCCTGGCTGGTCCGCGGGATCTTCCGGCCCGCGTGCGCCCAGGCCCGCGAGGTGAGCCCCGAGCAGTCGAACGCCTTCGGGCCCTCGGCGCCCCACTTGTAGGGCCGCCCGATCTGCCGGACCGCGTAGTCCAGGGCCTTGTCGCCCTGCCGCGAGGGGGGCCGGGTGGCGGGGCTTCCGCCGGGTGCCCCGGGTGCGCCTGGCGTCCCGAGCGCGCCGGACGCCAGGAACCTCTCCTGCGCCTCGGCCGTGCCCGCCTCCTCCGCCTGCCGCAGCGCGGCCAGCTGGTCCACGCTCAGCGAGGAGAGCAGCTCCTCGACCTCCCGCAGCTGCCCGTCGACCTCGTCCCGCTGCTTCTTCTGCCGCGCGGCGAGGGCGGCCTGGGATGCCAGGGCCTTCTTCGCCGCCCTCGCCAGGTCGTCCGCCTTTTTCTCACCCTCGGCCAGCCGCTCCACCGTGGCGGCCCGGCCCGCGGCCACCCGCCCGATGACGTGCCCCTGGTCGAGGGCGCGCTGCGGGTCGCGGGCGAGCAGCAGCCGCAGGTAGGGGGAGAGGTCGGTGGTGCCCTGGTACTGGCGGCGGGCGAAGAGGCCGGCGTCGCTGCGGCCGGCGCGCACGGCGGCGCGGGCCTTGGCCAGCTTGTCTTCCAGGGCCTTGGCCCTGGCGCGCTGCTTCTTCAGCTTCTCCTCGGTCGCGTTGTACGTCTCTGAGGCTTCCTCGGCCGATTGGTAGATCCGATGAAGGTCCGTCAGGAGGGCGGCGACGGAGCGGTCTTCGGGTTCTGGCGCCGCGTGGGCCGGGGGAGCGGTCGTGCACAGGGTGCCGAGGGCGGCCCCTGTGCAGACCCACCGCAGCAGTGTGCCTGACACGTCATCACCTCCGGGGCGCGGAGGGCTTTCCTGCGCGCAGGGTGAGCTTCCGGCCCGGCCGCGGGGTTCGCCTCCCGGCGGGGGTCGGTCGGCGCAACCTGGGTCACCCTTGCAGGGGGCGTCGGCGTGGCGGGTTGCGCCCCGCGGTTCGCGCCTGCGGGTGGGTGGGGGCTGGCCGCGCAGTTCCCCGCGCCCCTGAAACCCCCACGTCCCGCCGTTCGCACCTGCGGGCGGACGGCGGCTGGCCGCGCAGTTCCCCGCGCCCCTGAGATCCCCGCGTCCCGCCGTTCGCACCTGCGGGCGGGCGGTGGCTGGCCGCGCAGTTCCCCGCGCCCCTGGAATCTCCGCGTCGCGCCGTTTGCACCTGCGGGCGCGCGTGGGCTGGTTGCGCAGTTCCCCGCGCCCCTGAAGTCCCTGCGTCGCGCCGTTCTCGCCTGCGGGTGGTCGTGGGCTGGTTGCGCAGTTCCCCGCGCCACTGGGACATCCCCTGCGGGGGGCGTTTCAGGGGGCGGGGCGAAGGTTCGGGTTTAGGGGCGCGGGGAACTGCGCGGCCAGCCACGATGTACCCGCAGAGGCGCACGGTCGGGGGTTAGGGGCGCGGGGAACTGCGCGGTCGGCCACGAACTAGCCGCAGAGGCGCACGGTCAGCGCGGCCCCGGTTTCGACCACGGCCACTTCAAGCCGCCCCCTGTCTCGCCGACCGCGTCGAACTCGTACTGCCACCTCGCCCCGAGCGAGATCCGGCTGCCCCCCGCCACGGGGGCACGGCGGTACACCAGGACCGTCGGCGGACCGCCCGCGTCGTCCGGGACCGGGACGCGGTACGTCTTAGGGGGGTGCCCCGTCGGCCCGACGAGGACCGGAAGCACCCGGCCGTCCAGGGGACCGCCCACGAACGGAGTGTCTTCGCTCTTCACGCCCCCAGTGTCACACCCCGCAGGTCAAAGGCGGCTCAGAGCAGATGCGCCGCGTCGGCCACCACGGGCAGCACGCCCCGTGCGAGGTCGCCGACGGGCCCCTCCGGTGTCTCCAGGGTCAGCGCCCACCGCACGACGTCCGCGGTCTGCGGATCGCGCCCCGCCGTCGCCACGAGCACCGCCATGAACTGCTCCACGAGCATGTCCCGCAGGTCGTCGAGGGGCGGCTGCTTCTCCTCGTCCAGCCAGATCAGCGACGCCGCCTCCACCGCCGTGATCCACATCCGTACGGTCATCCGCAGCCGCGGACCCGGCTCCGGCACGCCCAGGTGGCTGAGGATGTGCTCGGCGGCGGCCCGGCGCACGCCGTCCACGATGGCGGTCGTCCGTGAGGTCTCCACGACGCTGCCGCCCTGAAGGAGCGCGCTGAACCCCGTGTCGTGCTGGTCGACGAAGGCCAGGTACCGGTCGAGGGCCCGGGAGAGCCGGCGGGTGAGCGGCCCGTCCGGCGGCTCGGCGAAGCACTGTTCGAGGTCGGCGGCGGCGGACCGCAGCGCGGCCTCGTACAGCTGCTGCTTCCCGCCGGGGAAGTAGCGGTAGACGAGCGGGCGCGAGACCCCGGCCGCCTCCGCGACGTCGTCGAGGTTGACGTCCTCGGGCGCGCGGTGCGCGAAGAGGGTGAGCGCGGAGTCCAGGAGCTGCCGCCGCCGCGCCTCGACGCTCATGCGGCGGTACGCGGGAGTGGCGGCAGGCGAAGTCATGCCCGCAGCGTAACTCGGGGTGCGCCCCGTCAGGGCCGCGGGACAGTGACATGTGCGTCTTCCGCCGCGCGAGCGCGACCGGCCCCAGGGGCGCCCCGCAGGGGCGCTTTCAGGGGCGCGGGGAACTGCGCGACCAGCCCCCACCCACCCGCAGCGACGAACCTAGGCCAGCAGCCCCGAAGACCGCCAGAGCCGTCGCCCGACCCCCCGCAGAACACCGATGTCGTCCAGGAAGTCCGTCAACCGCTTCGCCCCGCTCTGCATGACCTCCCTGCGGTGGCCGCTCGCCTTCACCTGCGCCACGGCCTCCCGCCGGTCGAGGCCGACGTTCGTGTAGACCTCGGGGTTCACGAAGGCGATGGAGAAGACCCGCGCTGCCTCGCCGCAGCTGAGCCGGGTGAGCTCGCGCTCCCAGCGGGGCGCGGTCACCATCTGGCGCCGCAACTCCTCCCGGGCGTACCGGACATGGCGCGCCTCCTCGACGACGTGGATGCGGGTCACGCCGCGCACCAGCGTCTGGACGCGCTCGTCCGGGAAGGTGAGGCGCTGCATCCAGTCGAGGATCTCCTCGCCGAGCAGCGTGCAGGCGAAGGACCCGGGCGTGGTGGAGACCGTCTTCAGGACGCGGGCGAGGTTGTGGTTGAGGCGCGTGACCGGGTAGGTCGGGGCGCCGCCCTTCTGGATCATCCGGGCGAACATCATCGAGTGGCGGCACTCGTCGGCGATCTCGGTGAGCGCGTACCGCACATGGGCGCTGGTCACCGACTTGTCGTAGATGTGCCGGACGAGCAGCTGCATCAGGATGATCTCGAACCAGATGCCGAGCGAGGCCAGCGAGGCGGCCTCGTGGCGGGCGAGGTCGAGCTGCTGCTCCTGCGACATCCGCCGCCACATCGGGGTGTCGTAGAGGGAGACGAGCTCCGGCGGCCAGAACCACTTGCCCTCCTCGACCGGGGCGTCCCAGTCGAGTTCCTTGTCGGGGTCGAAGGAGTGCTTGGCGGACGACTCCAGGAGCCGGGCGGCCACCTGCTCGCGGTCCTTGAGCAGTCCGAGCGCGTCCCGCAGGCCGTCGAGCGAAACGTCTTCCGTCACGGTCGTCATGCTGTTCCTGCCTTGTCGCGGGTTACCGGCGGTCATCTCTTATGAGACTGCTTGTCAGCAAGGCCGTCAATCCCTTGCGCACGACTTGTTGACCCCTTGTCCAGTAGCGTGTGAGCCTGCCGTCATGGCGACGCACGAGCTTTACACCAGTCCGCCGGCTGGGCTCAACTGGCAAGTTCCGTCCGCCGGTTCGGCCCGTTTCAGCTGGGAGTACGACGAAGGCCGCGACCGCCTCCTCGCCCTGTACCAGAAGGGCAAGGACAAGCAGTGGGACGGCGCCAAGCGCATCGAATGGGACCTCGAGGTCGACCCGCTCGACCCCCTCGGCACCCCCGACGAGTCGATGTCGCTCTACGGCACGCCCCACTGGGCGAAGATGACCGGGCGGGACAAGGGCGAGCTGCGCAAGCACTACGCCTCCTGGCAGTTCAGCCAGTTCCTCCACGGCGAGCAGGGTGCCATGGTGTGCGCGGCCCGCATCGTCGAGTCGGTCCCCGACCTGGACGCCAAGTTCTACTCCGCGACGCAGACCATGGACGAGGCGCGGCACGCGGAGATCTACGGCCGCTTCCTGCACGAGAAGATCGGCATGCTCTACCCGATCAACGACAACCTCCAGTCGCTCCTCGGCGACACCCTGCGCGACTCCCGCTGGGACATGCCCTACCTCGGCATGCAGGTGCTCATCGAAGGCCTCGCCCTCGCTGCGTTCGGCATGCTCCGCGACACCACGGACAAGCCCCTGCCCAAGCAGATCCTCGCCTACGTCATGCAGGACGAGGCCCGGCACGTGGCCTTCGGCAGGATGGCGCTGCGCGACTACTACAAGCAGCTCACGGACGCCGAACTGCGCGAGCGCGAGGAGTTCGTCATCGAGGGCTGCTATCTGATGCGCGACAGGCTGCGCGGCGTCGAGGTCCTGGAGAACTTCGGGATCCCCAAGGTGCAGGCCGAGGAGTACAGCGAGCAGTCCGAATTCCTCGCCCTCTTCCGCCAGTTGCTGTTCTCCCGCATCGTGCCCTGCGTCAAGGACATCGGCCTGTGGGGCAAGCGCCTCCAGGAGGCGTACGTCGACATGGGCGTCTTCGAGATGGGCGACGCCAACCTCGACCAGCTCATGGCGCAGGACGAGGAGATCGCCGAGAAGCTGGACGCGGAGCGCTTCGCGGCCGAGGAGCGGGAGCGGGTGGCGGAGGTGCGGGACGCGATCGCGTCCGGCGGGGAGTAGCAGGACACGGGGTGGCGGCCCGCTCAGCGGGCGCTGATCGCCGCCTCCATCACCGCCTTCGCGATCGGTGCCGCGCTGCCGCCCCCGCTGATGTCCCCGCGGTCCGCCGACGCGTCCTCGACCACCACCGCGACTGCCACCGACGGCTCCGGGTCGTCGGCCGCCTGCGCCCAGGACACGAACCAGGCGTACGGCGTACCGGAGTTGTCGATGCCGTGCTGTGCCGTGCCCGTCTTGCCGCCGACCGTCACCCCGCGGATCGCCGCGTTCGTGCCGGTGCCCTCCTCGACGACCTGCGTCATCATCTCCCGCAGCTGCGACGCGGTGCCCGGACTCATCGCCTGCCGCAGCGTCCTGGCCCCCGTGGTGTCGACCACGTCGCCGTCGTCGGTCGTCGTGCGGTCCACGAGGTGGGGGGACTTGACCGAGCCGCCGTTCGCCACGGCCGCCGCCACCATCGCCATCTGCAGCGGCGTCGCCCGGGTGTCGTACTGCCCGATGGCGGAGAGCGCGAGCTGCGCCTTGTCCATCGACATGTCGAAGTTGCTGGCCGCGACGGACGGGGGAATCCTCAGCCCGCCGTCGTTGAAGCCGAAGCCGCGCGCCGTCTCCGTCATCGGACCGAGGCCCGTGTCGACGCCGAGCTTCGCGAACATCGTGTTGCAGGACCACCGGAAGGCGTAGCGCAGGCTCGCGTTCTCGCAGCCCTCCACCTCGTTGGTCAGCCGGGTGCTGGTGCCGGGCAGGGTGTACGGGCTCGGGGACTTGGTCGGCGCGTCCAGGTCCGTCACGGTGCCCGAGTCGAGCGCGGCCGCCGCCGTCACCACCTTGAACGTCGAACCGGGCGGATAGGTCTGGCGGATCGCCCGGTTCAGCATCGGCTTGGCCGGGCTGCCGTTCAGCTCCGCCCAGCTGTCCGCGACCGAGCCGCGGGTCCCGGAGAGCCGTTCGGGATCGTACGAAGGGGCGCTGACCAGCGCGAGGATCTTCCCGGTCGACGGCTCGACCGCGACGACCGCCCCCCGCTTGCCGCCGAGGCCCGCGTACGCCGCCTGCTGCACCGGCGCCTTGATGGTGGTCTCGACCTTGCCGCCCGGGTTCTGCGTGCGCGTGATGTCGTTCCACAGGGGGAGCGGGGCGAGCATCGGATCGGTGCCGGAGAGGATGTCGTCCTCGGTGTTCTCCAGGAAGGACGTGCCGTACACCTGCGAGGCGAAGCCGGTCACGGGTGCGTACAGCGGCCCGTTGCGGTACGTCCGTTCGTAGCGGAGCTGCTCGCCGGTGTCCCTGGAGCCGGTGACGGGCCGCCCGTCGACGAGGATGTCGCCGCGCGGCTGGCCGAAGCGGACGATGGCGTTTCGGCGGTTGGCGGGGTTGGCGTCGAGGGAGTCGGACTGGACCACCTGGACGCGAGTGGCGTTGCCGAGCAGGGCGATGAGCAGCAGCGCGCAGAACGCGGCGGCGTGCCGGATGTACCGTGTCACGCGGTCTCCGCGGGGACGGGCTGGCTGCGCGCCGAGTCGCTGACCCGGATCAGCAGCGCCACGATGATCCAGTTGGTGACGACCGACGAACCGCCCTGTGCGAGGAACGGCATCGCCATGCCGGTGAGCGGGATGAGCCCCATGACGCCGCCCGCGATCACGAACACCTGGAGCGCGACGATCGAGGCGAGCCCGATCGCGAGCAGCCGTCCGAACGCGTCGCGCAGCGCGAGCCCGGCCCGGAAACCGCGCTCCACGAGCAGCGCGTAGAGCAGGAAGATCGCGCAGAGCCCCGCGAGCCCCAGCTCCTCGCCCGCCGTGGCCAGGATGAAGTCGGACTTCGCGGCGAAGCCGATGAGGATGGAGTGGCCGAGGCCGAGTCCGGTGCCGAGCATCCCGCCCGCCGCGAACGCGAAGAGCGACTGGGCGAGTTGGTTCGGCCCCCGCCCCGCGTCGATGGAGGCGAAGGGGTGCAGCCAGTCCTCCACACGGCTGTGGACGTGCGGCTCCAGCGAGCCGACCGCGAATGCGCCGAACGAGGCGAGCAGCAGGCCGACCGCGATCCAGCCGATGCGGCCCGTCGCGACGTACAGCAGGATCACGAAGAGTCCGAAGAAGAGCAGCGAGGTGCCGAGGTCGCGCTCCAGGACGAGGACGCCGACGCTGAGCAGCCAGATCGCGACGATGGGGCCGAGGACCCGCCCGGTGGGCAGCTGGAGGCGCTTGAACCGCCAGATGGTGCGGCCGGTGTAGGCGAGGGCGTTGCGGTTGGCGGCGAGATAGCTGGCGAAGAAGACCGCGAGCAGGATCTTCGCGAACTCGCCGGGCTGGATGGAGAAGCCGCCGATCCTGATCCAGATCCGGGCGCCGTTCACGGCGGGGAAGAAGATCGGCACGATCATCAGGATCAGCGCGGTGACGACGGAGAGATAGGCGTAGCGCTGGAGCACGCGGTGGTCGCGGAGGAAGAGGACGGCGACGATGAAGAGGGCCACGCCGACCGTCGACCAGATCAGCTGGGCGGGCGCCGCCTCGTCGTTCGGGGTCTCCAGGTCGAGCCGGTAGATGAGGACGAGGCCCAGGCCGTTGAGGAGCACCGCGATGGGCAGCAGCAGCGGATCGGCGTACGGGGCGCGGAAGCGGACGGCGAGGTGCGCGAGGAGGGCGAGCACGCCGAGCCCGGCGCCGTAACCGGCGGCGCCGGGCGGGACGGTGCCGTGTCGGGCGAGGCCGACGTCGCAGTAGCCGTACACCGAGAGCAGGACGGCGACGACGAGCAGGGCGAGCTCGGTGCCGCGGCGCCGGGGGACGTGGACGACCCGGACAGCGGGGCCCGCTGGGGGTGCGGGGTCCGCGCTCGTTCCGGCCATGCCCGGAACGTAGCAAGCAATCGCCCTGAAGTCCGCTTATGTCGACTATGTCGGCCGGGGCGTCAGCACCAGCGGGGCACCTTGCCGATGTTGGCGATGTAGTGCGCGGACCCCCAGGCCCAGGTCCCGTCGGTGAGCAGGTACCAGACGTTGTTGTTGACGACGCGGTCGCCCTTGGTCTTGCAGAAGATGGTGACGACCTTGCCGTACGGCACGCTGCGGACCACCTTGCCGCCGCGGGTCGGGGAGGTGCGGAGCAGGAGCCCGGATCTGGCGGTGACGCGCCCCTTGTAGACGGGCGGCTTACTCTCGGCCTTCTCGACCTTGTCTGTCTTGTCCGTCTTGCCGACCTTCCCGACCTTCCCGAGATTTTCCGCCTTCTGGATCTTGTCCTTCTTCTCTGTCTTCTCGACCTTCTGGGTCTTGCCGGTCTTGCTGACGTTGTCGTGGTCGTCCAGGGCCGCGGCGGGGCCGGTGACCGTGAGCGCGGCGAGGGCGCAGCCGGCGGTGACGGTGCCGAGCCGGATGGCGGTGGTCCGCAGGGACATGAGGACTCCTCAGGTGAGGGGGTGGGACGGCCCGGCTATTGCACAAAGGCCGCGATTCTCACTAGAAGCGTCACCGTGTGCGCGCACAACCTCACCTGCGGCCCCGGGAATCCCACGGGTGGCGCAACCACCTGGCGCAACCGCCCGGCGCAACCGCCTAGCGCGGCTCGTCCCCTTCGCCGCCCTCCGGCGCCTCCTCGAACGGCAGCCGCAAAGTCGCCACCGCCCCGCCGTCCGCCGCGTTCGAGAACCGCAGCCGCGCGCCGAGGACCGCCGCCTGCCCGAGCGCGATGGTCAGCCCGAGCCCGTGCCCCTTGCTCGTCCCCTCGGTGCGGAACCGCTGCGGCCCGTGCTCGACCAGGTAGTCCGGGTAGCCGTCGCCGTGGTCCCGCACGGAGACGACGGGGCCGTCGACGGTCACCAGGACCGGCGCCCGCCCGTGCTTCAGCGCGTTGACCACGAGGTTTCCCAGGACCCGTTCAAGCCGCCGCCGGTCGGTCTCCACGCACACATCGCGTACGACGACGAGCTCCGTGCCCTCACCCGAAGACCGCACCACGCGCTCCGCCAGTGGAGCGAGCTGGTGCGCGTCCAGGTCCACCCGCTCGCTCTTCGCGTCGAGCCGGGAGATCTCCAGCAGGTCCTCGGTCAGCGTGCGCAGCGCGGCGACCCGGTCCCGCACCAGCTCGGTCGGCCGGCCCGGCGGCAGCAGCTCGGCCGCCGCGTGCAGCCCGGTCAGCGGGGTCCGCAACTCGTGCGCGACGTCCGCCGTGAACCGCTGCTCGCTCAGGAGCTTGCCCTGGAGTGTGGACGCCATCGTGTCCAACGCCCCGGCGACCGCGGCCACCTCGTCCTGGTGGCGGGGCACCCCCGTGGCGTCCGGGCCGGAGTGCGGGTCCCTGACCCGCGCGTCCAGGTCGCCCGCGCTGATCCGCCGCGCCACCTGTGCCGTCTGGTGTAGCCGCCGCGTCACGCGCGTCACGGCGAACGCGCCGACCAGCAGCGTCGCGCCGATCGCGAGCACCGAGGAGCCGAGGATCGCCCGGTCGAGCCCGTCGATGGTGCGGGCGCCCTGCGCGTAGTCGACCTGGACGGCGATGGCCCGGTGCCCGTCGGCGGGTCCGGCGGCCCACATCGTCGGCCGGGACTCGTGGGCGGCGACCATCGTGCCGCGCTCCCCGCTCAGCGCGAGGTCGCGCAGGCTGCCGGGCAGGCCCGCCGGGTCGACGCCCGCACCGGGGCCGAGCCGGTCACCCGCCTCGTACCGCTCGGTGACCTCGGTGAGGCGGGCGAGGGCGCGCTCGCGGGCCTGGCCCACGGTCTGGTTGGTCACCGAGACGTGCACGAGCGCGCCGAGCAGCGCGGCGAGCGCGCAGCACATGACGGTGATGAAGACCGCGGCCTTCCAGGTGAGGGTCGCCGTCCAGGCGGGGAGCCGCGGCCCGCGCGGCTGCCGGTGGCTCATCGCCCGCCGCCCGCGGAGGAGGAGGCGCTCGCCGAGGGCTCGTCCGAGGGTCGCGCGGGGGAGGGGCGGGGCGTCTTCGGCCGCGGCGCGTTCGCGGCGCGCACGATCTCGTCGCTCGTCGGCAGCATCGCCTTCTGGTGCGAGTCCCAGGACCAGACGGTGTGGTACTCGTACCCCGCGAGGCTGGAGACGGCACGGATGATCAGATCGCGCCCGGCCAGCTCGACGCCGAGCACGGCGTCGCTCATCTCCATGATCTGCGTCAGCTGCCGCTCCTTCTCGGCCTCGGCGTAGACGCGGATGTCGAGGTTGTCCTCGGGCGTCGAGACGCCGACGATCAGGTCGTCGTCGCCGTCACCGGTCAGATCGCGGTAGTACGCCTTGAGGACGGGGCACCGCCCCTTCTCGCCGGAACCGTCCTCGGCACAGTCCTCCAGCCGCTCGAGGGTCTCCTGATACGCGGAGTCGGAACGTTCGTACGTCCCCGGGTTCTCGGCGAAGTCCGCGCGGACGACGTCGACCGGGTCCACCTTGCGCAGCCCGCCCTCCGGCACCTCGACACCCTCGACCTTGACGCTCTCTATGGCGCCATAGTCCTCGGCGGGCACCGAGGGAGAGGGCAGGTCGGGCCAGAGGTGGGTGGGGCCCTGGGCGGTCGGCGTCGCGCCGGCGCCCTCCAGCCCGCCCGGATCGCCGCAGCCGCCCACCGCCGCCACGGCGAGGACGGCGAGGGCGGCGGCCGCGAGCCGGCTGCGGTTCACTGCACTCCTGCCTGCCGCGGGGCGCGGCCTGTCGTGACACCGGGCCCGCGGTCACGACACCGGGGCGGCTGTCAGGACACGAGGTCGGCATAGAGAATGATGTTGTCCGAGCGGTGACCGTCCACGAGCGGCCCGCCGCAGGTCAGCAGGCGCAGCTCGGGTCGGTCGGTCGCCCCGTACACCTTATTGGTGGGGAAGTCCTTCTTGTCGACCTGCTGGATCTCCCGCACCGCGAACATCGCCGTGCGGCCGTCCGCGCGCGGCACCTCGACAGTGTCGCCGACCCCGATCTTCGCCACGTCCTTCATCAGCGCCGGGCCGTTCGCGGTGTCGTAGTGCGCGACGATCACGGCCGGGCCCTTCTCGCCGGGCGTGACCCCGCCGGTCCACCAGCCGGGCTCGTCCGCCTTGTCCACCGGCGGCACGTCGAGCCTCCGGTCGGCGCCGACGCCCAGACCCAGCATCGACGTCGCGTCGACGCCCGCCGAGGGGATGCGCAGGCCGGTCGGCTCGGACGGCCGCAGCGGGGCGACGGCCCGCTCGCCCCGGGCGGCGACCGCGTGGTGCACCCGCACGTCGGGGGCCGGAGCGCCGTCGCCGCCCTGGGCACAGGCGATGAGGCCGATGCCGACGGCGGTGGTCAGGGCGGCGGCGGTCGCGAGGCGGGTGGTGTGGCGGTGGCGGGAAGCGGAGTCGGTGGCGGGGGCGGTGGCGGTACGCACGGGGGTTCGGGCTTCTCCTGGAGAGGCGGGGGTCAGGAGTCCGTGCGGCCGCGGCGCAGCATCGCGAAGCCGAGCCCCGCGGCGCCGGCCGCCGCCATGCCGCCCCCGGCGACCAGGAAGGCCGGATCGCCGGCGTCCCGCACGCCCTGGGCACCGGCCGCGACACCGCCCTCGGGCGTCGGGGTGCCCTCCTGCCCCCGCTTCTCCTTATCGCCGCCCTTGTCGTCCTTGCCGTTCAGATACGCGATGCCGATGTGCCCGTTGGACGGGTGCAGCTCGTACCTCACACCGTCCTCGGTGGCCGTCGGATGCGTGGCGGAGAGGGCCGCGACCTCCTTGCCGTCGAGGGAGACCGTCGCCGCGTACGAGCCGCCGCGATTCAGGATCCGCGCCTTCGCACTGTTGCCGAGGGTGACCTCGAAGGCCTCGCCCCTCGGCTTGGGCGCCGATGCGTCCGCGAAGGCGCCCGCGGCCGGGACGAGCAACGCTCCGCCGACGAGGGCGGAGACGGCGGCGGTACGGAGGAGGGGGCGGCGGCGCTGGGTGCTCACGGGACGTTCCTTCGGTCGCTCGGCTCATCGCTCCGGTGGGATCGGGCGACAGTGACGACGCTAGATGTCCGCCATTGCGGCGATTCGACGGCTACGTAACAGCGGGCCATAGCTGTGCGGGCGGTGCCGTTACGGGACCGGAGGGATTTCCCGCCCGGACCGGGCGTACTCGGCGCAAAGACGCCCCGACTTCCGTCGCGCGCCGCCGGGTTCTTGCCGCGGGAGCGTGCGGGCTGGTCCCATGGTCCAGGGGGTGATGGCGCATGACAGGACTGCGCGTCGTACCGGCCTGGCGGCACGGGCAGGAGCGGTTGTACGTATGTCTCGCGGACGGCAGGAACATCGCTTGGTACGACCGCGACTCGTCCCGCGTCAACCTGCTCAGCGAGGACCACGAGCGGGACGTGCTCGACGTCCTCGCGCCCTTCCTGACCGGTCAGGTCACGGTCGGCCCGCCCCCCGTGCCCACCCCGGGAGACCTGGCCCGCCTCGCCCTCCACCCGGACGACGACCTCGCCCCGAACCGGCCGGGGGAGGCCCTGCAGATCTCCCTGGACCGCGACCCGGCGCCCGCCCGCAGGCTGCGCGCCGACCCCCGGCACCGCGCGCTCGCCGCCGAGCAGGCAGTCGGAGAGGCCCTGGACGGTCTGGAGGGCGCGGGCTGGCGGGTGCTGCACTCGCTGCCGCTGCCCGGCGGCGCCCGCATCCACCATCTGCTGATCGGCCCCGGTGGCCTGTTCTGCGTGGGCACCCTCGCCGTCCGCAGGCAGCGGGTGCGCATCGCCGACCCGATGGTCACGGTCGGCCGCGCCGAGCCGTTCCCGCTGCTGCGCACCCTCCGCTCGGACGCGGGCCGGGCCTCCTTCGCGCTGACGGCCGAGGTCCGCCCCGTCCTGGCGCTGGCCGGGACCGGCGCCGCCGACCTGGATGTGGCGGCGCCGCCGCGCGACCTGCGGGTGCTGCGCGAGGCGGACCTGCCGGCGCTTGCCCGGCTCGGCGGGGTGCTGAAACCGGCCGATGTGGAGGCCCTGCACGCCCTGGCCAGGGACCGCCACACCTGGGAGCAGGTCTGACCCGCCACATCTGGGAGCGGGTTCGACCGAGAGAGCGGGTCCGGCCGAGCGGCCGGCCCGTTACAGGTTGTCCCCCCAGCCGCCCTGGATCATGGTCTGGAAGGCCCAGGAACCGCCGCGCCTGATCAGGATGTCGGCGTAGCGCAGCTGCTGCGTCTCGCCGTTCGCCGTCATCACCGAGTCGGTGAAGACGACGGCCATCGCGGGGGAGAGGAAGACGGGCGTGCGCTTGGACTCGAAGGTGATGTCCTCGCTGCCGTCCCCCATGACGTGCGTCATGGTCCCGACGAACTGCTCCCGGTCCCACTGCGCCGCCCGGCCGTCGCCCGCGGAGTCGTCGCTGACCAGGTTGAGCGGGAAGACGGCCAGGTCGGCCATCCGCTCCACGTCGCGCTTCGCGCTGTGCGCGTCGTACTCGGCGAACCAGGCGTCCAGGCTCGCGCGGTCCTCGGCGGTCGGGACGTATCCGGTCTCGGGAAGAAGGGTCACGCGGTCTCCTCATCAACTTTGGCTAGTGACGGAGAAGGTATGCCGCGAAGCGTCGCTAGTCAAACTTGATTAGGCGTGATGCCGGTCACAGCGTGGTCGGAGCCTCCTGGGTCAGGGCAGCGGGCGCGCCCGTTCCGGGTCGGCGAGGGGCTCGAACAGATCCCCGAGTCGCTGCAATCTAAGCCCCACCTCGTCCGCCGTGAAGGCCAGCTGCCCCGGCTCGTCGCACTCCTCGACCTCGTCCCAGGTCACCGGGGCGGAGACGGTCGGCTCGGGGCGGGCCCGCAGGGTGTAGGGGGCGGCGGTGGTCTTGGCGGCGGCGTTCTGGCTGAAGTCGACGAAGACCTTGCCGGGGCGCAGGCTCCGCGTCATGCGGTGCACGACGAGCTCGGGCAGCTCGCGCTCCGCCTCGACGGCCAGCCCTTTGGCGTACGCGGTGACCCGTTCGGAGGGGGTCGGCTCCAGCGGTACGAGCAGGTGCAGTCCCTTGCTGCCGGACGTCTTGGCGTACACGTGGAAGCCGTCGGCGGACAGCCGCTCCCGCAGCCAGAGCGCCGCCCGGCAGCACTCGACGACCGAGGCCGGCGGGCCGGGATCGAGGTCGAAGACCATCCGGTCGGCCCGCGCCGGGGCGTCGGCCCGCCACTGCGGCACGTGGAACTCGGTGACCAGGTTGGCCGCCCACATCAGCGTGGCCAGGTCCTGGACGATGACCTGCCGCGCCCGCCCCTCGGAGCGGGAGCGGGGCACCTCGGCGGTCCGCACCCAGTCCGGGGTGCCCGGCGGCACGTTCTTGGCGAAGAACCGCTGGCCGTCGGGCCCGTCCGGGTAGCGCAGGAAGGAGACCGGCCGGTCGCGGAGGTGGGGGAGGAGGGCGTCGGCGGTGCTCGCGTAGTAGTGCAGGACCTCGCCCTTGGTGAAGCCGCTCGCGGGATACAGCACCTTGTCGAGATTGCTGAGCGCGAGCCGTCGCCCCTCCACCTCTGTGATCGGCGTCATAGGATGAGAGTCCCATAAAGTCCAATAAAACGGTCACAACGCCATAAAAGGCCAAACCGTACCCCCCTCCCTTCCCACTCCCGTGAGGTGCCGGACGTGCGATCCATATGGAACGGTGCGATCTCCTTCGGTCTGGTCAGCATCCCGATCAAGCTCGTGAACGCCACCGAGAACCACTCCATCTCCTTCCGGCAGATCCACACCGAGGACGGCGGCCGGATCCGCTACCGCAAGGTCTGCGAGCTGGAGGAGCGCGAGGTGCCGACGGCGGAGATCGGCAAGGGGTACGAGGACGCGGACGGCTCGATCATCCCGATCACCGACCAGGACCTGGCGGCGCTGCCCATCCCGACGGCCAGGACGATCGAGATCGTCGCCTTCGTCCCCGCGGACCGCATCGACCCGCTCCAGATGGGCGCCGCCTACTACCTCTCGGCGAACGGCGTCCCCGCCGCCAAGCCGTACACGCTGCTGCGCGAGGCGCTAAAGCGGAGTCAGCGCGTGGCCATCGCGAAGTACGCGCTCCGGGGCCGGGAGCGGCTCGGCATGCTGCGCGTCGTCGACGACGTGATCGCCATGCACGGGCTGCTGTGGCCGGACGAGATCCGCGCGCCCGAAGGAGTGGCACCCGACGAGCACGTGACGGTCCGGGACGCCGAACTCGACCTGGCGGACGCCCTGATGGACACCCTCGGCGAGGTCGACCTCGACTCCCTGCACGACGACTACCGCGACGCGGTCGAGGAGCTCATCGCCGCCAAGGCCGATGGGGCGGCACCGGCGAAGCGGGCGCCGGCCGGCGAGGGCGGCGGCAAGGTCATCGACCTGCTCGCCGCGCTGGAGAACAGCGTCCGTGAGGCGCGTTCGGCTCGCGGGGAGGGCGATTCCCCCGCCGAGGTGACGCAGTTGCCGCGCAAGTCGTCCCGTGCCACTCCCAAGGAGGTGGGCGGCAAGAAGAAAGCCACTACGGCCAGGAAAAGCGCGACGAAGTCGACGGCGCCCAAAACGGCGGACTCCAAGGCGACGGCGACCAAGACGACGGCTCGCAAGACTGCCGCCAAGAAGGCGACGGCGAAGAAGACCACCACGGCGAAGAAGTCGACGGCAAAGCGCAGAGCCTCCGCCTGACAAGCGCGGAGCTTCAGCCTGACAAGCGCGGAGCTTCGGGCTGACCCGGCGGCGATGTTGACAGGGCGGGTCACATTGCAAAGCAGCGACGGCATATTGCACCCCGTCCCTTTTGTGACCCTGTGATGAATGTCACAAATCCTTGAAGGTATTAGACCCTCCGCGCAATGATCCCTGCGGGCACAAAGGGATTCTTTAAGATTTCCGGGGGGTTTAAGGTTAATGGCCAGTAATCCATTCGAAGATGAGGGTGCGGAATATCTGGTGCTCGTCAACGGCGAGAACCAGCACTCCCTCTGGCCTGTCGGCCTTGACGTTCCGGACGGCTGGAGCATTGGGCAAGGGGCGAGCTCACGGGCGGATTCCCTGGCCTATGTGGAGCGGCACTGGACGGACCTGAGCCCCGCGCGCCCGATATCCGGCTCCTGACGTGGCCGACCGCAAAAGAGAAGAAGGAAAACAGGGGAAACGGGACGCGACGGGCGGGGAGAGTGGTGCGAGCCGGCCCCCGGGACGCTTCGCCGGCACCGGACCCTTGATGCTCGTCTGGTCGGGACAGGCCGTCTCACTGGTCGGAAGCGCCGTTCTCAGATTCGCTTTCATAATCGAGGTGTGGTCCACCGGCGAGCAGGCGTCCGCCGTCACCGCGCTGTCTCTCTGTGCCGTACTTCCGCAGGCGCTGTTCAGCCCATTTGCTGGCGCGATTATCGACCGCATCCGTAAACGGTCCGCCCTGCAGATCGCGGACGCGGGCGGAATTCTGGCCGTCGGGCTGCTCACCCTCGTGCACTTCTTCGGCGGCGGCCTGGAGCCGTGGCAGGTCTACCCCGCCACCGTCCTCCTCGGCATCTCCGCCGCCTTCCAGCTGCCCGCGCTCACCGCCGCCGTGCCGCTGCTGGTGCGCAAGGACCAACTCGGCCGGGCCAACGGCCTGTTGGCGGGCGCCCGGAGCGCCGCCGGCATCTGCGGTCCCGCGCTCGGCGGCATCATGATCGCCCTGTCCGGGATCGGCGCCGTCCTCGTCATCGACCTGGTCAGCTACGCCTTCGCACTGATCGGCGTACGCATCGTCCGCATGAAGGGCGACAAGGTCCCCGAGGGCGCCGGCGCCCCGCGCACGAAGATCACCGCGGAGGCCGTCGAGGGCATCCGGTACCTCTTCCGGCACGCGAGCCTGCGCGACATGACCGTGAACTTCTGCACGGTCAACCTCGTCATGGTCTTCGGCTTCGCCGTCGTCCAGCCCATGGTGCTGCTCAAGTCGGGCAACGGCGAGCTCGCCGCCGTGAACAGCGCGATCGGTGTCGGCGGGGTCGTCGGCGGCCTGCTGATGGCCGCCTGGGGCGGGCCGAAGAACCGCGGCAGCGGCATGATGCTCGGCATCCTCGGCATGTGCCTGTCGGCGCAGATCGGCATGTCCCTGGTCGGCGGGGTCGTCGGCTGGTGCGCGGCCATGCTGGTCGGCGCGCTGCTCATGACGGTCGTCAACGCCTCGATGCAGGCCATCGTGCAGACCAAGGTGCCCCGCGAGTGGCAGGGCCGGGTCTTCGGCGCGGTGATGTTCCTGTCGCAGATCTCCGGGCCGCTGGCCATGGCGGTCTCCGGGCCGCTCGCCGACGGCCTCTTCGAGCCGCAGGCCGCCGACGGGTCCGGTGTCTTCGTGGCTCTCGGCCCGCTCCTCGGCGACGAGCCCGGCAGCGGCATGGCGGGGATGCTGTTCCTCGCCGGTGCGGCGGGTGTCGTGGTCGCGCTGTGGGGCCTGGCGAGCCGCTCCATCCGGGACATCGACGTACTCCTGCCGGACATCGACGAGCCCGAGCCCGAGCCTGAGCGTCGGACTGGCTCTGCTCTCGTGGCCGAGGACGAGGGCGGTGAGAAGGATGACGCGGTGCGTGCATGAGCTGTTCGAGGAGCAGGCGGCGCGGACGCCCGGCGCGACGGCTCTCGTGTACGAGGACGAACGGCTGACCTACGCCGAACTGGACGCCCGGGCCGACCGGTTGGCCGGGCTCCTCGTGGCGCGCGGCGTGGTCCGCGGCGACACCGTCGGGGTGTATCTGGAGCGCACCACCGAACTGGCCGTCGCGGTCCTCGGCACGCTGAAGGCCGGCGCCGGATACGTGATGCTCGACCCCGGCTTCCCGGCCGGGCGGCTGCGCGAGATGGCGGCGGACGCGGGGATCGCCGTGCTGCTGTCGCGGGGCGACACGGTGCCGGGGGCTGCGGTGGTCCCCGTGTTACACGTGGAAGATGCCGCGGGGGCCCGGCCGTTGGGGCGGGGGGTGGTGCGGGCGGAGCCCGACGACGTCGCGTGCGTGATGTTCACGTCCGGTTCCACCGGCCGCCCCAAGGGCATCGTCGCACCGCACCGCGCCGTCACCGCCACGCTGACCGGGCAGGACTTCGCCTCCTTCGGGCCGGGCGCGGTGTGGCTGCAGTGCGCGCCCGTGTCGTGGGACGCGTTCGCGATGGAGCTGTGGGGGCCGTTGACGAACGGTGGCACCTGCGTCCTGCACCCGGGCAGGCGCCCCGATCCGGTGGTGATCGCCCGGCTCGTCGCCGCGCACGGCGTCACGTCCATGTATCTGTCGGGCTCCCTCTTCAACGTGATCGTCGACGAGTACCCGCGCGCCCTCGACGGACTGCGCGAACTCATCGTCGGCGGCGAGGCATTGTCGCCGCCCCACGTGGCCCGCGCCCTGGAGCGCCGCCCCGAGCTGCGGCTCGGCAACGGCTACGGTCCCGTCGAGTGCATGGTCTTCCTCACCGTCCACCCGATCACGCCGCGGGACGTGCGGGGCGGAGGCCCTGTGCCGATCGGCCGCCCGCTGCGCGGCAAGCGGCTGTACGTGCTCGACGAGCGGCTCGCGCCGGTCGCGGACGGCACGACGGGTGAGCTGTACGCCGCGGGGGCGGGCCTCGCGCGGGGCTACTGCGCGGGGCCGCTGACGGCGGAACGGTTCGTGGCCGACCCGTTCGGCGCACCGGGCGACCGCATGTACCGCACCGGCGACCTGGCGGTGCGGCGGCCCGACGGCACCTTCGAGTACCGGGGGCGTGCCGACGGCCAGGTGAAGATCCGGGGCTTCCGGGTGGAGCCGGGTGAGGTCGAGAACGTACTGATCCGCCATCCCGGCGTCGACCGGGCCGCCGTGGTCGCCACGCCGGCGGGGCCGGACGGGGAGCGGAGGCTTGTCGCATACGTCGTATCGGGGGAGGGCGGGGGCGGCGAACAGGTGCCCTCGGAGGCGGAGTTGCGGGCCCACGCGGCGAGTCTCCTGGCCGACTTCCTGGTGCCCTCCGTCTTCGTGCCGCTGGCCGCGCTGCCGCTGACCGCCGGCGGAAAACTGGACCGGGCGGCGCTGCCGGCCCCCGACGGGCTCGTCTCGGCGCCGGGCGGCACGGGGGCGAGCGCGAACGGTGACGCACACGACGGCGGGAACGGGAGCGAGGGCCGGACCGTGCGTGCGCTGTGCGGGCTGTTCGCCGATGTCCTCGGCGTCGGGGGGGTCGGCGCGCACGACGACTTCTTCGCGCTGGGCGGGCACTCGCTGCTGGCCGCGCGGGTGCTCGGCCGTGTGCATGCGACGCTGGGCGCGGCGGTCGACCTGCGGACACTCTTCGAGGCGCCCACTCCGGCCCGGCTCGCACCGTACGTCGAGGGTGCGGCGGGGGAGCCCGCCCTGGCCCGCCCCGTGCCGGATGCCGCCTCGGCGCCCCTCCCCGTCTCGGACGCCCAGCACCGCCTGTGGTTCCTGGACCGGCTCGGCGCGGGAGTCGCGTACAACCTGCCCATGCTCGTACGGCTGCGGGGCGAGGTCGACGCGGGCGCACTGGAGGAGGCGCTCGGGGATGTCGTGACCCGCCACGAGGTGCTGCGTACCGTCTTCGACGAGGTGGACGGCGCACCGGTACGGCGGGTGCTGCGCGGGCCCGCAGCACGTGCCCCCTTCCTTCATGTGATGGTGGGCGAGGGGGAGTTGGAGGGGGCAATCAACGAGGCCGCCCGCCACCACTTCGACCTCCGAGCCGAACCTCCGGTGCACGGCACCCTGTTCACCACCCACGAGCGACCCGACGAGTCCGCACTGCTCGTACTGGTCCACCACATCGCGGGCGACGGCTGGTCGCTCGCGCCACTCTTCCGCGATGTGTCGCGGGCTTACGCGGCCAGGGTGGACGGGACCGCCGGCGCGGGCAGGGCGGGCGGGGCTGCCGGCGCGGGCAGGCTCGGCGAGGGGGACGGAGCGGGTTGGACGGGTGCGGCGGGCGTCACCGGCGAGGCCGGGACGCCGGGCGTCACCGGTGAGGCAGGGGTGCCGGGCAGGGTCGGTGAGGCCGGGGTGCCGGGCGTCACCGGCGGGGCCGGAGCGCCAGGTGGGATCGGTGAGGTAGGGGTGCCAGGCGGGACCGGCGAGGTAGGGGTGCCGGGTAGGGCCGGCAAGGTGGGGATGCTGGGTGTCACTGGCGGGGCAGGGGTGCCGGGCAGGGTCGGCGAGGCGGGGATGCCGGGCGTCACTGGCGGGGCCGGAGCGCCAGGCGGGATCGGTGAGGCAGGGGTGCCGGGCAGGGTCGGCGAGGCGGGGATGCCGGGCGTTACCGGCGAGGCCGGAGCGCCAAGTGGGATCGGTGAGGCCGGGGCGGGCAGGGTCGGCGAGGCGGGGATGCCGGGTGTCACCGGCGAGGCCGGAGGGCCAGGTGGGGTCGGTGAAAGCGGGCGGGCAGGTGGTGGCGTAGGCGTTGCCGCGTTGCCGGCCCTCCCCGTCTCCTATGCCGAGCACGCTCGTCATCGGGCCGCCCGCCTCGGGCGCGTCGACGATCCGGGTTCCCTTCTGGCCCGCCAAGTCGCGTACTGGCGGGGCGCCTTGGCGGGACTCGACCCCGTCGGGCCCCTGCTGCCCAGGCGGCCGGAACGGCCCGCCGTGCCCGGGGCGGCCGCCGCCACGGTCGTGCGCCGCCTCGACGCCGCGGCCCACGCCCGGGTCGTCGAGGCCGCCCGTGCCCAGGGCGCCACCCTCTTCATGGCCCTGCACGCCGCGCTCGCCGCGACCCTCGTGCGGGCGGGCGCGGGTGAGGACCTCGCCATCGGCGCGCCGGTCGCCGGGCGCGCGGGGGACGGTGGCGTCGAGGACGTCGTCGGGTTCTTCGTGAACATGCTCGTGCTGCGCACCGACGTCTCGGGCGACCCCGGCGCACGGGAGCTCCTCGCCCGGGTCCGGGACGCCGACCTCGGCGCCTTCGCCCACCAGGACGTGCCGTTCGAGCACGTGGTGGGCGCGCTCAACCCCGTACGGACCCCGGGCAGGCAGCCGTTCGCCGACGTCGTCCTCGCCCTGCAGAACAACGCGCGCGCCGAGGTCGGCCTCCCCGGCGCCGACCAGGGCGTCGAGGTGGTCCGGACCGGCGCCGCCCGCTTCGAACTGCTCGTGGACGTCACCGACGCGACGGGCCCCGGCGGCGTACCGGAAGGACTGACCCTCACCTTCGAGTACCGCACCGAATCCCTGGAGAAGCGCTTCGTGACGTGGCTCGCGGACGCGCTGCCCCGGGCACTGGAGGCCGTGGTCACCGCGCCGGACACCCCGCTCTCGCGGCTCGTCCCCATGGAGCCGCCGCGCCGCGCGGGCGACCGGGACGTACTCGTACCGCCCGCCCCGTCCGCCCCGCCCCCCGCGGGGCCGACGGACGATGCCCCGGCCAACGCGCTGGAGCGTGAGATCGCCGCGGTCTGGCGCGACGTACTCGGCCGACAGGCCGCCGAACCCGGTGCCGAGTCCGACGGCGGCCCGCCCATCAGCCGGCACGACAACTTCTTCGCCCTCGGCGGCAACTCGTTGCGCGCGGTGCGGGTCGCCGCACGCCTCACCACCGAGTCCCGGCCCGTCACGGCCGCCCAGCTCTTCGCCGCGCCCACCGTCGCCGCCCTCGCCGCCGAACTGGCGCGGGCACCCGCCCAGGCCGGCCCGGCCCCGACACCCATCCCGCGCCGCCCACGCGTGCCCCGCGTCCCCCGCCAGCCGGACCGTCAGAACCGTCAGGACCGTCAGAACCGGCTGGACCCGCCCGAGCCGCCCCCGCCCCAGTCCCCCTCGCCCCGCCCCCGCCCGACCCAGGAGGAGAAGCCGTGGACCTCAGCGTGATGTTCTTCGGCGCCGACAGCGGCGCCCCCGCGCAGGGAGCCGGCTCCGGTGCGTCGGGAGGAGGCGTCCGGCACGCGGACACGTACGACGACATCCTCACCGTCGCCCGTACCGCCGACCGGCTCGGCTTCCACGCCGTGTGGACGCCCGAACGCCACTTCCAGCAGGTCGGCCAGGTGTTCCCCAGCCCGCCCGTGCTCAGCGCGGCGCTCGCCGTCGCGACCGAGCGCATCGGGATCCGCGCGGGCAGCGTCGTCCTGCCCCTGCACCACCCGCTGAAGGTCGCCGAGGACTGGGCGGTCGTCGACAACCTCTCGCACGGCCGGGTCGGCCTCTCCGTCGCCACCGGCTGGCACTCCGCCGACTTCGCCCTCGCCCCCGGCCACTACGAGGACCGCAGGGAACGCACCCTCAGCGCCATCCCCGAGCTGCGGCGGCTGTGGGCGGGCGAGCCGGGCCAGTACCCGGACGGCACCGGGCAGCCCGTCAGCGTGGTGCCCCAACCCCGCCCCGTACAAGAGAAATTGCCCCTGTGGGTCACCACGTCCGGGAACCCGGCCACCTGGGAGGCCGCGGGACGGCTCCGCGCCGGTGTCCTGGGTGCGACCGTCGGCCAGAGCAGGGACGAGCTCGCCGAGAAGATCGCCCGCTACCGCGCGGCCTGCGCCGCCGCCCCCGACCAGGCGGGCACCGACGCCCACGGCCGCGTGACGCTGATGGCGCACACCTACGTCGGCGCGGACGACGCGGAGGTGCGCAGGCTGGCCGCCGCGCCCCTCAAGGCGTACCTCGCCAAGTACCTGGGCCAGACCGCCGCCAACCGCGCGGCCGAGGGCCGCGACGGCGAGCCGCTGACGGAGGAACAGACCGGCATGCTCGCCGAGTTCGCGTTCCAGCGGTACCTCAACTGGGGCAGTCTGCTCGGCTCGCCCGGCACCTGCGCCAAGATGCTCGCCGACCTGCGCGACCTGGGCTGCGACGAAGTGGCCTGCTTCATCGACTTCGGCATCGGACGGGACGAGGTCCTCACGGGACTGCACCGCCTCGCGGAACTGAGAGAGGCCGCACTGTGACCCCGAAGACCCCGAAGACCCCGCAGACTCCGAAGACCCCGAAGACTCCGCAGACTTCGAGTACCCCCTCCATGGCCGACCGGTTCAGCGCGCTCACCGGTGAGCAGCGGGTCCGGCTCATGCGCCGCCTCGTCGAGGCGGGCCGCGCCCGCGAGATCCCCGCGGTCGTGCCGCCCCGCGACACCACCGCCGGGCCCGTGCGGCTGAGCTCCGCGCAGCGGGACCTGTGGGTGTACGAGTCGCTCTATCCCGGCACCCCGGCGCTCAACCTCTGCTGCGCCTACCACTTCGAGGAGCCCGACGGGTCCGACGGCTCAGCCGGCCTCGTCGACCCGGCCCACCTGGAGGCCGCGCTCACGCTCCTCCAGCGCCACCACGACATCCTGCGCAGCCGGATCACCGGCACGGCGGACGACCTGCGCGTCGACTTCCCCGACGAGGGCCCCTTCGTACTGGAGCGCGACGACCTGCGCGGCACCGGCACGACCATCGAGGAGGCCTTTCGCGCCTTCCGCCGGCGCCCGTTCGACCTCGGCGCGGAGCGGCTGATCCGCGGCCGCTTCGTGCGCGTCGACGAGCGGCGCTCGACGCTGATGCTGAGCCTGCACCACATCATCACCGACTGGTGGTCCTTCGACGTCCTGCAGACGGAGTTCGCCGAGGCGTACCGGTCCGTGCGCGACGGCGTCGAGCCGCGGCTGACCCGCCCCGCCGTGCAGTACGCCGACTTCGCATCCTGGCAGGGAGAGTTGGAGTCCGCCGGGGTCTTCGACGCCCGCCTCGACTTCTGGCGCCGCTATCTGGCCGAGCCGCCGGTCCCCCTGACCGTGCCGGGCCACGGCAGCCCCAGCACCGGTGAGGGAGAGCAGGCGGGGGAAGCCGACACGGACGGCATCGTCCAGATCCGCTTCCGCGTCGACGCCCCCACCGCCCACGCCGTCCGCGCGCTGGCCCGCGAGCGCGGCGCCTCCGTGTACGTCGTCCTCATGACCGCCTTCGCGGTCCTCGCCCACCGCGTCACCGGCGCCGACGACCTGGTGCTCGGCACCCCCGTCGCCAACCGTTCCGCCAAGGGCCTCGACCGGGTCATCGGCTACGTCATGAATGCCGTGCCGACCCGCTGGCGCATCGCCGAAAGGGACTCCTTCGCGGACGTCCTGGCCCGCTTCGGCACCGACTTCGCCGCGCTGATGGGCAACGCCGACCTGCCGGTGGGCCGCATCGTGTCGGCCGTCGCGCCCGAGCGCAGCGCGGGCCGCTCCCCGCTGTTCCAGTGGGTGTTCATGCACCTCACGGAGCAGTCGAGCGTGTCGGCCGTACGCGAGTTCGCCGAGCCCGAGCGCATCCACACCGGCGGCGAGCACGACCTCGTCGGCGTCGTGCGGGACAGCGGCGACGGCATGGACGGCAGCTTCGAGATCCGCACCGACCTGTTCTCCGCCGCCGCGGTGACCCGCTGGGCCGACAGTTACCTCACGCTGCTCCAGCAGGTCACCGCCGATCCGACGGCACTCGTACGGGACCTCGACGTCCTGTCCGCCGCCGAGCGCCGCCGCGTCCTCGCCCTGTCGGCGGGCCCCGCCGCGCCCGCGCCCGAGACGCTGCCGGACACGGTGGCGCGGCACGCGGCCCGTACCCCGGACGCGGTCGCTCTCGAAGGCGAGGGGGTGCGTCTAACGTACGCCCAACTGTCCGAGCGCGTCGAGCAGTTGGCGTGCCTGTTCGCCCGCCACGGGGCGGGGCCCGGGCGGACCGTCGCGCTCGCCCTCGGGCGCGGCGCGGACCTCCCGGTCGCCGCGCTCGCCGTGCAGCGCGCCGGTGCCGCCTATGTGCCGGTCGACCCCGACTACCCGGCCGAGCGCGTCCGCCGCACGCTCGACGACGCGGCCCCGGCGCTCCTGGTCACCGACGCGCGGACGGCCGAGGCCGACGTCCTGCCGCACACCGGCGTGCCCCGCATAGTCCTGGACGACGACACGTACGCGACGCATACGACGTACGCGGGCGAGCCCGCGGCCCCCGCCCGGCCCATCGACCCGGCACACGCCGCCTACGTCATCCATACCTCCGGATCCACCGGCACCCCCAAGGGAGTCGTGGTCACCCACGCGGGCGTCGCCGCGCTCGCCCGCAGCCTCCAGGACCGCTTCGCGCTGGACGCGGACGCCCGGGTCCTGCAACTCGGCTCACCCGCGTTCGACATCTCCGTCGCCGAGATGTGCATGGCCTTCGGGCCCGGCGCCACACTGGTCGTGCCCCCGCCGGGGCCGCTCGTCGGCGACGCGCTCGGCCGGGTCCTCGCCGAGCGGCGGATCTCCTGCGCGATGGTGCCGCCGTCCGTCCTCGCGACCGTGCCCGACGGCGCGTACCCGGCGCTGCGCGCCCTCGCGGTCGGCGCGGAGGCCTGCCCACCCGCCCTCGTGGCCCGCTGGGCCGTCGGCGGCCGCCGCTTCCACAACGCGTACGGGCCCACGGAGGCCACCGTCGCCACCACCCTCTCGGGGCCGCTGACCGGCGACGGCACACCCCCGCCCATCGGCACCCCGGTCGCGGGCACCACCGCCCACGTCCTGGACGCGCGGCTGCGCCCGGTGCCCACCGGGGTCGCGGGCGAGCTCTACCTCTCCTCGGCGGGCCTGGCCCGCGGCTACCTGAACCGCCCCGGCGCCACCGCCGAACGCTTCGTCGCCGACCCGTACGGCGCTCCCGGCTCCCGCATGTACCGCACGGGCGACCTGGCGCACCGCGCCGACGACGGCACCCTGCACTACCTCGGCCGCACCGACGAGCAGGTGAAACTGCGCGGGCTGCGCATCGAACCGGGCGAGGTCGCGGCAGTCCTCGCGGAGCACCCGACGGTGGCCGCGGCCGCCGCTGCCGTACGCGACGACGGTGACGCCCCCGGCAGGCCACGGATGGGGCTGCGCTCCGGGCCGCAGCTCATCGGGTACGCCGTGCCCGCCCCGGGGCACACCGTCGACCCGAACGCGCTCCTCGCGTACGCCGCCACCCGGCTGCCCTCCCACATGGTCCCCTCCGACCTCGTCGAACTCCCCGAACTGCCCCTCACCCCGAGCGGCAAGCTCGACCGCGCGGCCCTGCCCGCACCCCGGAACGCCACGGCGACGCGGGCGCCCGTCTCCGTGCGCGAGAAGGAGCTGTGCGCCCTCTTCGCACGGATCCTCGGCGTCGAGGAGGCCGGCGCCGACGACGACTTCTTCCGGCTCGGCGGCGACAGCATCATGGCCATCCAGCTGGCGGGACAGGCCTCCGCCGTCGGGCTCGTACTGGCTCCGCGCGACGTCTTCACCCTCCGTACGCCCGCCCAACTAGCCCTTCACGCAAGGTCGTCGGCCGAAGACCTCATCGAGACGGGTGCGGGTACGGGTACGGGTACGGGTGCCGGTCCCGACACCGGTACCGGGCGTTTCCCGCTCACCCCCGTGATGCGGTGGTGGCTCGAACAGGGCGGTGACGCGGGCGCGTTCACCCAGTCGATGGCCTTCCCCGTGCCGCCCGGCACGGACCGGCGACGGATCGAGGAAGCCGTCCGCGGCCTCGCCGAGCGGCACGGGGTGCTGCGGATGCGGCTCCTGCCGGAGGACCTGGCGGCGGAGGTCACGGACCAGGTCCCGGCCGGCGCTCACCCGGTACGCGTCGGGGTCGAGGGCGAGGCGGAGGCGATGGCCGCCGCGCGCGAACGGGCGGCGGCGACCCGGCTCGCCCCGGAGGACGGCGAGATGATGCGGGCCGTCTGGTTCGACGCGGGCCCGCAGCGGTCCGGCGTGCTGCTCCTGACCCTGCACCATCTGGCGGTCGACGGCGTCTCGTGGCGGATCATCGGCCCGGAACTGGCGGCCGCGCTCGCGGTGGAGGAGGACCACGGCGCCGGGCTCTCCTTCCGGCGGTGGGCGGAACTGCTCGCCGAGGAGGCGGTACGGGAGGAGCTTGAGGCCGAACTCCCGTATTGGCGGCGGCAAGTGGCCGCCGGCCGGTCGGGCTTGGGGTCGGCTTCGAGTGCGGGCGCGCGGCGCGCGACCCTCACCGTCGAGCTGCCCGCCGACCTCACCGCGGCCGCGCTCACCACGCTGCCCGCCGCCTACAACTGCGGCCCCGACGCGGTCCTGCTCACCGCCCTGACGGTCGCGGCCGTACGTCACCGGGGCGCGGGCACCGGGCTCCTCGTGCACCTGGAGGGTCACGGCAGGGAGACGCTGTCCCGGCCCGCGGACGTGTCCCGGACGGTCGGCTGGTTCACGACCCAGTACCCGGTGCTGCTCGACATCGGGCAGGACGCGGTGACGGGTGGCGCCGCGCTGGGTGAGGCGCTCAAGTCCGTCAAGGAGCAGCTGCGGGCCGTGCCGAACGGCGGCATCGGCTGGGGTCTGCTCCGCCACCTCAACCCGCGTACGTCCGTCGCCCTCGCCGAACTCCCCGCCCCCGACGTGCGGTTCAACTACCTGGGCCGCCTCGCCGCCGGTGACGCGGCGGGCGGTGAACTGCTCGACGGCGGCGTCGACGCGGTGCCGCTCGGCCACGCGGTCGAGGTCGACGCCCTCGCCAGGGAGGGCGCGGACGGGCTGCGCCTCGAAGCCACCTTCTCGTACGCGGAAGGGGTGCTGTCGGAGGAGGAGATCCGTCAGCTCGTCGCGCTGTGGCGCGAGACGCTCGACGCACTCGTACGAGAGACGGAGCGGGGCGGCCCGGTCGGCGCGACGCCCTCCGACTTCCCGCTCGTCAGCCTCTCGCCCGACCAACTCGCCATGCTTGAAGGCGACATGGCTGGCTTCCTCGACGGCGAGCCCGGTGTGGAGGACGCCCGATGAGCGAGCGCCCGATGAGTGGACGACCGATGAGCGGGCGCCCAACGAGAGGCCGCCCGACGAACGGACGCATCGCGGACGTCCTGCCGCTCACCCCGGTCCAGGAAGGCCTGCTCTTCCACGCCGTGCGGGACAGCGAGGGCCCCGACCCCTATGTGGTCCAGGCCCGCTTCCGTATCGCCCCCGCGGTCGCCCCCGACCAGGTACGGGCCGCACTCGGCGCCCTCTTGGAGCGCCACCCCAACCTGCGCGCCTGCTTCCGGCACGAACGCCTCGAACGGCCCGTGCAGGTGATCCCGCACGCCGTCACCGTGCCGTGGACGGACGTCGATCTGACCGGTCGCGCGCCCGACGACGTCGAGGCGGGCGTGGCGGAGCTGCTCGCGACGGACCGTACGCGGCGCTTCGACCCGGCGCGCCCGCCCCTCGTCCGCGCCACGCTCGTGCGGCACGACGCGGGCCACGAACTCGTCCTCTCCTTCCACCACATCCTTCTCGACGGCTGGTCGATCCCCATCCTTGAGCGCGACCTGGCGGCACTCGTCACCGGCGGGACACTGCCGCCTCCCGTGCCCTACCGCCAGTACGCCCTGTGGCTCAGCCGCCAGGACCAGGGCCGGGCCGAGGCGGCCTGGCGCGAGGCGCTCACCGGCCTGGAACGCCCGGCACGGTTGGCGCCCCCGGCACTGTCTTCCGGCGAGGAGCCCGTGCCGAGGGCGGAGCCCGACACCGTCCGAGTCCACCTCACCGCCGAACTGACCGCCGCGTTGGTGCGCCGCGCCGCCGACGCGGGCGTCACCCTCAACACCCTGACGCAGGCCGCCTGGTCCCTGGTGCTCGCCCGGATGACCGGCGCCCGGGACGTGGTCTTCGGCGGCGTCGTGTCGGGCCGCCCGCACGATCTGCCCGGAGCCGGGGAGATGGTGGGCCTGTTCATCAACACGCTGCCCGTACGGGTCCGCCTCCGCGTCGGCGAGTCCGTCACCGAACTGCTCACCCGCATCCAGGACGAGCAGTCGCGCCTGGTCACGTACCACTATGTGCGCCTTGCGGAGGTGCAAAGGGCGGCGGGCGCGGGGACTGGGGAGGGCGCAGGTGAACTGTTCGACTCGGTCCTGGCCTTCGAGAACTTCCCCCGAACGGCACAGGGAGCGCAAGGGACACAGGGCAGCCCGGCCCCGGCCGACACGGTCCGGGTGATCGACGTCCGCGACGCCACGCACTACCCGGTGACGCTCGCGGTCGTCGCGGGTGAGCGCATGCTCCTAGCGGTGAGCTGCCGCTTCGGCATCTCCGCGGCGGCTGTCGCGGCCCGCATGGAGCGGGCCCTGGAACAACTGGCGGCCGACTCCGCCGCCCCGGTCGGCCGGATCGACGTACTCCCGGAGAGAGAACACCGAGAGCTGCTGGCACGGGCTGCGGGCGCGCCGGGGGGCGGGCCCGCCGAGCCGGCGACCGTCACGGCGCGATTCGCCGGGCAGGCCGCCCGGACCCCGGACGCGCCCGCCGTCGAGGCCGACGGTGACGTCATGACGTACGCCCGACTGGACGCGGAGTCCGACCGTGTCGCCCGTCGCCTCGCCGCGGCGGGCGTCACCCCGGGCTCCACCGTGGGCCTGCTGCTCCGCCGCTCGCCGTCCCTGATCGTCGCGCAGCTCGCGGTGCTCAAGGCGGGCGCGTGCTGGCTGCCGCTCGACCCGTCCCACCCGCCGGAGCGGTTGGCGCGGCTGCTCGACGCGGTATCGGCGGAGCTGGTCGTGGTGGAAGGCGACGGGCAGGCAGCAGAGCCTGCGGTCGCCGAACTACCGCCCCACATACACCACTTGCGTATACGCGGAACATCCCCAGAGGTGCCGTTCCCCGCTGACGCCTCACGCCCCGAGTCCACCGCCTGTGTGATGTACACGTCCGGGTCGAGCGGCGCGCCGAAGGGGGTCGCCGTCCCGCAGCGGGCCGTGGTCGAGCTCGCCGCCGACAGCCGCTTCGCGGGCCCGGCGCATCGCCGCGTACTGCTGCACAGCCCGCACACCTTCGACGCCGCCACCTACGAGGTGTGGGTGCCGCTGCTGACCGGCGGCACGGTGGTGATCTGCCCGGACGAGCCCGTCACGCCGGCCCTGCTGGCGCGGGTGCTGCCCGAGCGCGGTGTCACCGCGCTGTGGCTCACCGCCGAACTGTTCCGCGCGGTCGCGGAACTGTCGCCGGAGGCGTTGCGCGGGGCGCGAGAGGTGTGGACCGGCGGTGACGTCGTGGCTCCGGAGGCGGTACGCAGGGTCCGCGAGCACTGCCCCGGCACGACCGTCGTCAACGGTTACGGCCCCACGGAGACGACCGTGTTCGCCACGGCCCACCGCGTCACGGGACCCGTGCGGAGCGGCCGCCCGGTGCCGATCGGCCGGCCGCTCGACGGCACGTACGTCCACGTACTCGACGCGCGGCTGCGGCCCGTCCCGGACGGCTGTGTGGGGGAGGTGTACGTCGCCGGGGCAGGCCTGGCCCACGGGTACGTCGGCCGACCGGGCGCCACGGCGGAACGCTTCGTCGCCGATCCACACGGAGCCCCGGGCACCCGCATGTACCGCACCGGCGACCTGGCCCACAGAACCCCTTCGGGCACCCTCGTCTTCGCCGGCCGCGCCGACGACCAACTGAAGATCCGAGGCTTCCGCATCGAACCGGCGGAGGTCGAGGCGGCCCTGAACACCTGCCCCGGGGTGACCCGCGCGGTGGTCGCAGCCGTACCGGCCCCGGACGGCGGCAAGCGATTGGCGGCGTGGGTGGTCCTGTCGGAGACCGCGACAACTCCGCCCGACTCCGCCCCCGCTACCCCGGCTCCTGCACTCACGGCTGCGCCCGCGCCCGCGCCCGGGCCCGGGCCCGGGCCCGGGCCCGTGACTGCACTCAACCCCGGGCTCGCGGCAGCACTCGAACCCGGTGCCGCGCCCGCCCCTGCGCCTGAAGCTAGGCCTGCGGCTGTGCCCGAGTCCGGGCCCGCGGTTGCACTCGGACCCGGGGCCGCGGCTGCACTGGAACGCGGAGCCGCGCCCGCCCCTGCGCCTAGGCCTGCGGCTGCGGCTGCGGCTGCGCCTGGGCCAGCACCCGAGCCTGGGCATGGGCTTGCGCTCGAAACCGGGCCGGCGCCCGAGCCCGAGCCTGGCCCTGAGCTTGCGCCCGAGTCCCAGCCCGCCCCCGCCCCCGAGCCCGTCCCCGACCCCGATGCCCCCGACCCCCTGGACCGCGTCCGCGCGGCCGCCGCCCGGCTTCTCCCCGCCCATCTCCTGCCCACCGCCTGGGCCCGTATCGACGCCGTGCCGTTGACCCCGCACGGCAAGACCGACCGCGCCGCGCTGCCCGAACCCGGTGCCGGAACGGCGCCCTCGCGGGCCCCGCAAGCTCCCCGTACCGCTCGCGAGAAGGAGCTGTGCGCGCTGTTCGGGGAGGTGCTCGGGATCGCGGATACCGGGACCGACATCGACTTCTTCGCCGCCGGCGGGCACTCGCTGAGCGCGCTGCGGCTCGTGGGCCGCATCGAGGGGGAGTGGGGCGTACGCGTCCCGGTCGCCACGCTCTTCGCCGCGCCGACGCCCGCCGCACTCATCGCCCGCATCGACGGACCGGGACCAGGATCGGACGCGACGTCCGGCCCAGAACCCGGGCCGGACGTCGCCGACAGCCTGGCCCCCCTCCTCGCCCTGCGCGCGGCGGGCGACCGCACCCCGCTGTTCTGCGTGCACCCCGGGCTCGGCGTGAGCTGGGCCTACACGGCCCTGCTGCCCCACCTCGACCCCGACCGCCCGGTCTACGCCCTCCAAGCCTCCGCCCTGTCGGAGGGGGAGGGGGGCGGGGCCGGACCCCAACGCCACGCCACCATCGCCGAATTGGCGGACGCCTACGTGGAGCGAATCCGTACCGTCCGCGCGCACGGCCCCTACCTCCTCCTCGGCAGGTCCTTCGGCGGGCCCGTCGCCCACGAGATGGCGGTGCGGCTCCGGGCCGCCGGCGAGAGGGTCGCCCTGCTCGCCGTCGTGGACGCCATGCCGAAGCCGCCGGAGACCGCCCGCACGCCTCTCCCCGGCGACGTCGTGGCGGACGAGGCGCGGCGCATCATCCGGGAGGAAGGGGCCGCGCTCGACGGCATCGGCGAGCACCGCCTCGCCGCCCTGACCCGCGCGGTCGCCAACCACGTCGTCCTCGGACGGAGTTGGACCCCGTCCCCGTACGACGGCATCGTCACCCTCTTCGCCGCCACCCGCGACCCCGAGGCCATCCCCACCGAGGTGAAGGCGGCGGGCTGGCGGCGCGCCGCCGCGGCAGTCGACGTGCACGAGCTCGCCTGCGCCCACGCCGAGGTGCTCGACGCGGAACAGGCGGCCCGCATCGCCGCCGTCCTTGAACACACCCTCCAGGGAGAGTGAACCAGTGGACATCGAGGAGTACGAGTTCCCCGTCTCCGACGCCCAGAGCCGCCTCCTGGTCCTCGACCGGATGAACCCCGGCACCGCCCAGTACTACGTCCCCGCCGCCTTCGCCGTGCACGGCCCCTTCGACCTGGGCGCGTTCACGCGCGCGCTCGACGCCCTGGTCGCCCGGCACGAGTCCCTGCGTACCGTCTTCCGCACCGCGGCCGACGGCACGCAGGCGCAGATCGTCGCCGCCACCGGCCGCGCGCACCTCACCGTCGAGAAGGACGTGCGGGCACACGAGGCGGACGCGCGGCTGCGCTCCGACGCCGCCCGCCCCTTCGACCCGGCGACCGGACCGCTGCTGCGGTGCACCGTGTACGCCGTCGACGACGGCAGCCACCGCGTCCTGCTCGTCGCCCACCACCTGATCTGCGACGGCTGGTCCCTCGGCGTCATCCTGCGCGACCTGTCCGCCGGGTACGCGGACGAGGCCGACCTCAGGTACGAGACCGAGCCCGGGTACGAGACCGAGCCCGGGTACGAGACCGAGCCCGGGTACGACACCGAGCCCGCGCCCGCACCCGAAGCCGCGCCCCCCACCACCCCCGAACCCCCCCTCCAATACCCCGACTTCGCCGTCTGGCAGCGCGAACGCCAGGCCGCAGGCGCCTACGCCGAGGCCGTCGCGCACTGGGCCGGCCGGCTGCGCGGCGCGCCCGAGGTCGTCTCGCCGCCCCTCGACCGGCCGCGCCCC
Source organism: Streptomyces sp. NPDC039480 (assembly GCF_055597165.1). NCBI lineage: Bacteria > Bacillati > Actinomycetota > Actinomycetes > Kitasatosporales > Streptomycetaceae > Streptomyces > Streptomyces sp. NPDC039480. Next base: position 920,912 of record NZ_JBVITX010000002.1, read on the forward strand.
GCCGTGCGCTCGGCGGCGGGCGGCAGCGAACGCTTCCTGCTGGGCGGCGAGGTCCGCGCCCGCCTCGCGGAGACCGCCCGGACCCGGGACGCCACCCCCTTCATGGCGCTGTTCGCCGCGTACGCCGCGTTCCTCGGACGGCTCAGCGGCCGCGACGACCTGGTCGTCGGATATCCGGTTTCCGGGCGCGACAGGCCCGAGCTCCAGGAGATGGTCGGCATGCTGACCAACACCCTGGCCCTCCGCGTCGACCTCGCGGGCGACCCGTCGTACACCGAACTGATCGGACGCATCCGGTCCGAGCTGCTCGCCGGACAGCCGTACCAGGACGCCCCCTTCGAGTCCGTCGTGGACGCGCTCGCCCCGGCCCGCGAGACCAGCCACGACCCGGTGGTGCAGCTGGTCTTCGCGTACGACGACGACACCGACCTCTCCCTCGCACTCGCGGGCGCCCGCGTGCAGCGCGTACAACTCGCCCTGCCGACCGCCAAGTTCGACTTCCACCTGCACGTGGAGCGGTGGAGCGGCACCCGGCACGCGGCCGCCGACGACGGCGAGCTGGCCGCACAGTTCATCTACCGCAGCGACCTCTTCGACGCCGCCACCGTGCGCGGCTGGGTGCGCAACTTCGAGACCCTCCTCGGCGCGGCCCTCGCCCGCCCCGACGTGCCACTCTCCACCCTCGACCCCGTCCCGGCCGACGAACGCGCCCGCGCCCTCGCCGCCGCCGACCGCACCGCCGAGGCCGCGCCCACCGACCGCCTGGTCCCCGACCTGATCGCGGACGTCGCCGCAGCCCGACCCGACGCCACCGCCCTCGTCTGCGGTGACGTGCGGCTCAGCTACCGCGAACTACTCGCCGCAGCCGACGCGTTGGCGTCCCGGCTCCGCGCCGCCGGGGTGCGGCCCGGCTCCCGGGTCGGCCTGCTGCTGCCCCGCTCGCCCGAGATGGGCATCGCGGCCCTCGCCGTGCTCCGCGCGGGCGGCGCGTACGTACCCCTGGACCGGGCCCATCCGCACGCGCGCCTCGCGCACATGGTCGAGGCGTCGGGCACGGGCCTGCTCGTGACGGCGGCGGAGACCGCGGCCAAGGGGGCGGCGCTGGGAGTGCCGTGCCTGCGAGCGGACGACCCCGGCACGCCAATGACGCCACCCGTGACGCCACCCGTGACGCCACCCGTGACCCCTCTGCAGCAGACGGACGACCGGTCGCCGTCTCCGTCCCCGACAGACCTCGCCTACGTCCTCTTCACCTCCGGTTCCACGGGCGTGCCGAAGGGCGTGGCAGTCGAGCACCGCGCGCTGCTCAACCTGACCGTGGGCGTGCGGCCCGCGTTCCCCGTCACCGCCGACGACCGCGTGCTCCAGTTCGTGTCGTTCGGCTTCGACGTGGCCGTCTCCGACCTGTTCTTCCCCTGGGTCGCGGGCGCCGAGCTGCACATCGCGGGCGACGACGAACGGCTCGGCGACGCCCTGTACGCCCGGCTGCGGGACTCCCGCATCACCTACGTGTTCCTCCCGCCGTCCGCCGCGATGCTGCTGCCCGACGTGACGGGCCGCCTGCCCCATCTGCGTACGCTCGCCGTCGGCGGCGAGGCCTGCCCCGCCGAACTCGTCGAGCGGCTCAGCGAGCCGGGCCGCCGCATCGTCAACGCGTACGGCCCGAGCGAGGCGACGGTCTACGCCACCACCGCCGACCTCGAACCCGGCGAGCCCGTGGTGATCGGCCGCCCGGTGCCCGGCTCGCGCGTGTACGTCCTCGACGCCCGGCTGCGGACCGTGCCGACCGGCGTGACCGGCGAGGTCCACATCGCGGGTGCCTCGCTCGCCCGCGGCTACATCGGCCGCCCCGGCATGACCGCCGAACGCTTCGTCGCCGACCCGTACGGCCCGCCCGGCTCCCGCATGTACCGCGCCGGCGACCTCGCCCGCACCGACGCTTGCGGCCGCCTCCACTACCTCGGCCGCTCCGACTCCCAGGTCAAACTGCGCGGCATCCGTATCGAACTCGGCGAGATCGAGGCGCTGTTGGCCGGCCACCCGGACGTCGCGGTCGCCGCGGCCGCCGTGCGGGGGAGCGGGGCCGAGCAGCGCCTCGTCGCGTACGTCGTGCACCGGGACGGCGCGACCCCCTCGGACGAGTCCCTCCGCGCCCACCTCGCCGCACGCCTGCCCGGCTACATGCTGCCGGAGGTCCACGTCCACCTCGACGAGCTGCCCCTCAACCGCTCGGGCAAGATCGACCGGGCGCGACTGCCCGAACCGTCGACGGAGCGGCGCGAGCCGGCCCGTACGTACGCCGAGGCGCGCACTCCCACCGAGCGGCGCGTGGCGGAGGTGTGGGCCCGCGTACTGACCCTGGACCGGGTCGGCGTCCACGACAACTTCTTCGACCTGGGCGGCAACTCCGTACGCCTGCTGGGGGTCCTCGAAGCGCTCAGGGAGACGGCGGAGGACCTGACGCTGGTCGACCTGTTCCGCCACCCCACGGTCGCGGCGGTCGCGGCACACCTGGACGGGGCCGCCCACGGTTCTTCGTACAGACCGGGTCCCGAACCGGACCCCGAACCGGAATCCGACCGGGAAGGTGTCCCCGCCACCCCCGCCGAGCGCCGTGGAAGCGACCGCCGCGCACGCCAGAACGCCGCCGCACAACGGCTCCGCTCCAGAAAGGGCACGTCACGATGACCGAGCCAGCACCCTGGGACCGCGACTCCGGTCCGGACTCCGGTCCGGACTCCGACCCTTCCGGCGACCTCGACTCGGCCATCGCGATCGTCGGCATGAGCGGACGGTTCCCCGGCGCCCCCGACCTCGCCGCCTACTGGGCGAACCTCCGTGACGGCGTCTGCTCCATCGTCGACTTCACCGAGGAGGAGCTGCTGGCCGACGGCGCGGACCCGGCGGAGCTGCGCGACCCGAACCACGTACCGGCCAAGGGCCACCTCGCCGGCGCCGACCGCTTCGACGCCGAACTCTTCGGCTTCAACCGCACCGAGGCCGCCGCGCTCGACCCCCAGCACCGGCTCCTCCTGGAGACCGCCTGGGCCGCCCTGGAGGACGCCGGCCACGACCCGCTCGCCACACCCGCCCGCACCGGGGTGTACGTCGGCGGCAGCCCCACCGAGCACATGCTCGCCGCCCACACCGACCGCCGCCTGGCCGCCTCGATCGGCGCGATGCAGATCCGCATCCTCACCGACCGCGAGTTCCTCGCCCCCTGGATCTCCTACCGCCTCGGCCTCGAAGGACCGAGCCTGACCGTCCAGACGGCCTGCTCGACCTCACTGACGGCGGTGCACCTCGCCGCCCAGGCACTGCTCCTCGGCGAGTGCGACACCGCGCTCGCGGGCGGCGTGAGCGTCGACACCGTACGCAGACAGGGTTACGTCCACTACGCGGGCGGCATCTTCTCGCCCGACGGCCGCTGCCGCCCCTTCGATGAACGGGCGGCCGGCACCGTGCCGGGCAGCGGTGTGGGCGTCGTCGTGCTGCGCCGCCTCTCCGACGCCCTCGCCGACGGCGACCCGATCCGCGCGGTCGTCCGCGGCACCGCGCTGACCAACGACGGCGCCACGAAGGTCGGCTTCACCGCCCCCGGAGTCGAGCAGCAGACGGCGGCCGTCGTAGAGGCCTGGTCGGCGGCGGGCCTGCGACCGTCCGAGGCCCAGTACGTGGAGACCCACGGAACGGCGACGGAACTGGGCGACCGCATCGAGCTGGCGGCGGCGACGGAGGCGTTCACGAGGGCGGAACCGAAGCCAGAGACTGATATCGGCATCGGCATCGGCATCGGCATCGGCTCAGTGAAGTCCAACATCGGCCACCTGGACGCGGCCGCGGGCGTCGCCTCGCTCATCAAGGTCGTCCTCATGCTGGAACACGCCACGCTGGCACCCACCGTCAACGTCACCCGCCCCCACCCCGAACTGCGCCTGGACGCCACCCCGTTCCACGTGGTGGACCGCCCCGCCCCGTGGCCGCGCCCGGCCGAGGGCCCGCGCCGCGCGGGAGTGAGCTCGCTCGGCATCGGCGGCACGAACGTCCACGTCGTCGTGGAACAGGCCCCGGACCGCCCCACACCCCCGGACACCACCACCCCATCCGGCCCCCACCCCCGCCCCGAGCTCCTGCCTCTCTCCGCCCGCACGGAGTCGGCCCTCACCACGCTCGCGGGCACCTTGGCCGCCGCACTCCGCGCCCCCGGCGCCCCGCCCCTCGCGGACGTGGCGCACACCCTGCGGACCGGCCGCACCCCCATGGACGTACGCGCGTACGTCCTGGCCTCGGACCCGGCGGAAGCCGCCGAGCGGCTGACGGCACTCGCGGAGGGCCGCTCCTCGGACGATGTGGAGGGGGAGCCGGACACCGACGGGCTGAGGGAGCTCGGCGAAGTGTGGCTGAAGGGCGGGACGGTCCTCTGGCCGGAGGAGGCGGGCGGTGGCCGCAGGGTGAGCCTGCCGACGTACCCGTTCGCGGGGGAGAGGCACGGAGCACTGACGCTGCCGCGCCCCACGACGCACACCCCAACGGAACAGACGGAACAGACGCCGACAGATGCGACGGAGACAAGGGAGCCAACCGGGGCCATCTCCGAACTCCTTGCCGAAGCCCTCGGCCTGGAGCCCCCCGTCGCCCCGGAGATGACCTACTTCGCGGCGGGCGGCGACTCGCTGACCGCCGTCCACCTGGTCGGCAGGCTCCGGGACGACTTCGGCATCGAGGTCCCCATCACGCTGTTCCTGGAGGAGCTGACCCTCCAGGAACTGGCCGACCGCATCGTCGAGTCGAAGGAGCCGGACGAGGCGGAGGACTCGCTGGACGCGCTCCTCGCGGAGTTCGAGGCGGAGTAGCGGCGAGGCACGCGGTCCCGCGAGGGGACCGCGTGGACGTCACCGGGTCGACGCGTTGCGCCCCGCCAGCGTGGAGGCGACGACTTCGGTGACGTACGCCCGATGACGGTCGAGGAAGAAGTGGCCCCCCTCCAGCACATGGCAGGAGAAGGCGCCGCGGGTCTCGCTCTCCCAGGCCCGTACGTTCTCGACCGCGACGCGGGGATCGGCGTCGCCGGTCAGGGCGACGACCGGGCAGTCGAGCGGGGGACCGCTCCGGTGGACGTGGTTGTCCAGGAGGCGGTAGTCGGCGCGCACCGGCGGCAGGATGACCGGCAGCAGATCGGGGGAGGCCAGCAGCTCGTTCGCGGTGCCGGAGAGCTTCCGCATCTCCTCCACGAGCTCGCCGTCGGACATCTCGGCCACCGGCCGCACCACCGCCGCGGGCCGCCAGGGCAGCGAGGGGGCCTGCCGCCCGGAGACGAACAGGGCCGCGGGCGGATGCCCCGCCGCGGTCATGCGCCGCGCGGTCTCGAACGCGAGGACCGCGCCCATGCTGTGCCCGAACAGCGCCGTCGGCACCCCGTCGTCCCACCGGGGGAGCGCGGCGAGCACGGCGTCCACGACGTCGTCGGCCCGCTCGGCGAACGGCTCACCGAACCGCTCCTGGCGCCCCGGATACTGCACGACCAGCGGGTCGACGACCCCGCTGACAGCGGCCGACAGCGGGTGGTAGGCGCTGGCGGAACCGCCCGCGTGCGGGAAAAAGAGCAGACGGGTCCCGGCGTGGGGTGCGGGGTGGAAGCAACGTATCCAGTCGCCCACGAGCGCGCCCTCCTTTCGCGTGCCGCGTACGGCGGCGGTGTTCACGGCGGTGTTCACCGTGATCACGACGATCACGGCGTTCTACGTACGACGCCCGCCAGCATCGCACTGACACACCGACGACACCGAAACGCCTATGCGGCGGCGAACCGAATCGCAGAGATGTCGAACTGCAACCGCACCTTCTCGCTCACCATCGTGCCGCCCGCCGCGAGCCGCTGGTTGTAGACCAGACCCCAGTCGGTGCGGTCGATGGTGGTGGTGCCGTCGAACCCGACCCGCTCGAAGCCGAAGGGATCCACGACCGACCCCAGATAGTCGAGTTGCAGGTCGACGGGGCGGGTGACGTCCCGGATGGTCAGATCCCCGTACATGCGGAAGCTCTCCCCGCCCTCATGGACGGTGGAGGTGCTGCGGAACACCATCTCCGGATAGCGCCGCGCGTCGAAGAAGTCGGTGCCGACGAGATGCGCGTCCCGCTGCTCCACACCGGTGTCGACGCTCCCGACCCGGATGACGATCTCGGCGCGCGACTCGGAGGGCCGGTCGCCGTCGAAGTACAGCGTGCTGTCGTAGTCGGCGAAGGCACCCCGCACGGTGGTGACCATCGCGTGCCGCACGGAGAACCCGACACGGCTGTGCGGCCGGTCGATGGTCCACTGCCCCGTCAGCTCCCGCAACGCGGAGTCGAGCGCGACACCGCCGGCCGGCGTCGGCTCGACGGTGGCGGTGGTGCCGGTCTGGCGACGGCTGAAGATGCCCACGAGGTCGTCCCCTCCTTCGAACTTCGAAAGTGATCACCCCGTGCTATCACGGCATGCGAAGGAGCCCCCGGCAAGATGGACCGCCTGGTCCGGCTTCCATGGTGCCGACGGCAAAGATGCACAGGATCGACATGATGTGGATGCACGGACGGCCGGAGAAGCATCACGCACGGTCACAAAACCCAAAACCACCGCACGCGCCCTCCCCGCTACCTCCCCCCAGCTTCCCCCCCCGGTGCCCGCCCCCGCACCCTCCCCCGTTTCCCCCGTTATCCCCCGTTCAACGGGCGCAGTGGCGGACACCGGCGGCGCCCCCGAGCTCGCCGCCGCGCAACAGTCTTCCCAGCCCCTCACCCGACGTCATTGACCATGGGCGCACACCCGTTGACCGCCAACGCACTCTCGTAGCCCGCCAACGCCCGCGCGCGTACGTCGCTCGGTGTGAGCCCGTACGCGGCACGGAAGGCGCGGGTGAAGACGGCGGGCTGTGTGAAGCCCCACCGGGCCGCGATGGCGCCGACGGGCACGGCGGCGAACGCCGGATTGGCGAGCGCCCGACGGCAGCGCTCCAGACGCAGCCGCCGGATCCAGGAGGAGACGGTCAGACCCTGCTCCTGGAAGAGCCGGTGCAGATAGCGGGTGGAGATGTGGTGCGCGGCGGCGATGCTGTCCGGATTCAGCCCGGGATCGCGCAGATGCCGCCGGACGTGACTCTGTACTTGGAGCAACAGGGCACGCTTACGACTCTCGACAGGCAACTCCGCCACGCGGTCGAGGTGCTGGGCCCCAAGATGCCCGACAAGGTCGACGAGGGTCTGACTGAGCCGATCGGACACGTCACACGACTCCCCGAACTGCCCCACATCCTCGGTGACTTGCCGCATGAACTGGGCGAGCAGAGCCCCGAACCCCTCCTGGCTGGAGATCGGCCGGGAGACGATCTCGGAGAGCCGGTCGACGGGGAAGGGCAACAGGTGCATGGGCAGCGTGGCCACGATGCTCCGCGTCGGATCGCTCCCGCCACCGCCTTGCCGCATCCACCCCTCGAAGGGCGAGGAGGACTCGTACAACAGAAAGTTCCCGGCCCCGAACTTCACGTTGCGCCCGGCCTGTTCGAACCCACTGAGCCCCGCCAGGGTCAACGACACCTGCAGACTCCCGGGATCCCCTCGACGGATATGCCGCTCCGTACGCCGCACTTCGGCCGAGGGATACGACATGGTGGTGACCGTCGCGGCCCCGAGATCGACATGGTCGACCGCAACGGGAAAGTCATCGGTGTGATCACTCCGCAGAGTCGTGGCGATGGGCGAAGCAGACTTGAGCCCACCCCACCACCCGAACCGCTCCGAGGGCGGCACACCCTCACTACTCAACCAAGACCGAATCACCCTCGCCCCTCTCCCTCCCCCCTCCCCTTCCCCTCTTCCCTTCCCCTACGACGCCATACCCCGCGGCACCCGTTCCACGACCGTCGGGCCGGAGCTCAGGCAGCTGGGTCGCTTGTCCGGGCCCCTTCTGCGGCCAGCAGACGCGCCAGGCTGTCCCGTGCGCTGTCGAGTGCGGCGAGCAGCTGCGCACGGGTCTCATCGAAATCGGGGTCGACCTCGACTCCGAGGTCTTGGCGCAGCGTGACCCGTAGCAGGTACACGCCGTCGGACAGCGGGCCGCTGAACCACGTATCGGCCCGCTGGTACGCCACGTCGAGGTCAGGGCTGCTCGGTAGATGCTTGACGACCGCGTACCCGATCCCAAGAGACCTGTTGAGTGTCGAGGCGACGTCCAGGACGTCCTTGGCCAGCGCCATCTGCGCCTGGGAGTACTCGCCCGCCCAGGCCTCCTTCGCGCTTTCGAGCGGAGCCGGGTCGATGCTTTCGCCGCGTTTCGCTGCCAAGAAGGCGTCCCGGGCGGCGACCCGGTAAGCGCGAGCAGTGGTGTTCAGACGGGCATACAGATCCCGGCGGGCTTGTATCGCCTGCTCGCGGCGTTCCTGCTCTCGTTCGCGGTCGGCCCGCTCGTTCTGCTCCTGGCTGGCGCGCCGGCTGAGCACGGCCCCGCCGAGGGTGCCCCCCAGCGTTCCGCCGACGGTGATGAGCGCGACGGCAAGCGTGGTGACGTCCACGAGATCCTCCAACTCCTCCAGTCGTCCGACTGCAGCCAGCGGCTGAAGGCCGCGGCGCCGGATCACCTCCGCCAGGCTAAGGAGTGGAGGTCGGCTCGCTTCGACCCGCATACGCCTGCACATACGCGAAGACCCCGACCTCAGCGTTTCCGCTGGTGACGGGGTCTTGGACACACTCGCACAGTGTGCCCCCGGCAGGATTCGAACCTGCGCACACGGCTCCGGAGGCCGTTGCTCTATCCCCTGAGCTACGGGGGCGTATCGTCGCGGGTTGCGCGGCGACGGGTAGAACCCTACCAGCTCTTCGGGGCTCCCCATGAACAGGTATTTCGGTGCTCGTGCGGGGGCGTGGTGGGTGCCTCCCGTGGGTGGGGGTGGGAGGCGGCGCCGGCTCGTCCGCGGGTGGCGGAAGTAGGGAAAACCGGGACGCGGTGGCGGGCGCGGACCTACTCTCGAGGTGTGCCAGGCGTGCCCGGCCGCGTGCTTGTTGTGGACGACAACAAGGTCATCCGGCAGCTGATCAGGGTCAACCTCGAGCTGGAGGGCTTCGAGGTCGTGACCGCGGCCGATGGTGTCGAATGCCTGGACATCGTGCACCAGGTCCAGCCCGATGTGATCACCCTCGATGTCGTGATGCCCCGGCTCGACGGACTGCGGACCGCCGCCCGGCTCCGTGCCGACGCGCGCATGCGTGATGTGCCCATCGTCGTCATCAGCGCCTGCACGCAGTACGAGGTCGAGAGCGGCCTGGAGGTCGGCGTCGACGCCTTCCTCGCCAAGCCCTTCGAGCCGAACGAACTGGTCGGGATAGTCCGGCAGTTGATGTTCGGGGCGAGGGGGGAGGGGAGCGGTGAGGTCGGACGTGAGCGTGACCATGGGGCTCTGGAAGCGGCCGAGTGCCGAGTCAGTGGTTGTGGAGGCGGCAGCGGGGACGTCGTAGGCGGCAGTGTCAGCGACACCGAGCGCGCCGCACACCCCGGGGGTTGACCCCAGCTCAGCCCAGTCCAGCCCCGCAGGCCCACCTCGGCAAGCCGCCGCCCCAATGCGCCCGGCAAGCCGCTGCCTTTCGGGTCCCCGGCAAGCCGCAGCCACTCGACCCGGCAAGTTCGCTGCCTCCAGCGGGCCCCGGCTCGCCGCAGCCCTCGGCTCCCGTGCAAGTCGCACCCTGCTGGGCCTCCGGCAAGCCACTGCCCGATGCCTCGGGTAATCGGCTGCCCCCGGGGCCCCGGCTCGCCGCAGCCCCCGCCCCCGTGCAAGCCGCACCCTCCTCCCCCCCCCGGCAGGCGAGCCACTGCCCGACGCCTCGGGTAATCCGCTGCCCCCGGGCCCCGGGCAACCCGCCTCCCGGCCCCAGGCAATCCACCGCCTCCCCCCCCACCCGGGAAAAACCCTCAGCCCCGCCCCCCGGGGCGAGCCCCCTCGCCCCGCCCCCCGGTCCACATCCCGGACCATCCGCTAAACCGAGTCGCCTCCCCACCCCCCTCCTCCCATACGCTTGGTCCCGTGACCCCCGTCGAGCTTTCCCGCACCGTGCTGCGCGCCATGCGCCAGGCCGTCGATGCCGGTGAGCTCAGCGTGGGCGTGGGCGTGGACTTGGATGGGGAGCTGGACGCGTCCGTCGCGTCGGGGCGTCTGCCCGTGCAGGTGGAAAAGCCCCGCCCCGGCGGCTGCGGCGACTACGCCACCAACATCGCCCTCCAGCTCGCCCGCGCCGCCGGGCGCACCCCCCGCCAAGTGGCCGAGGTGCTGTCCCCGCGGCTCGCCGCCGAGCCCGGTATCGCCGGCGTCGACATCACCGGGCCCGGGTTCCTCAACATCACCCTCGCGGGCGCCCGCGACGAAGCCCTTGTACGCGAGATCCTGGAGCGCGGCTCCTGCTACGGGCACGTGCACCCCGACACCGGCGCCCTCGCCCAGATCCACGTGCCCCGTGAGATCCGCGCCGTCGTCGTCGCCGACAGCGTCCGCCGCATCCTGCGCTCCCAGGGCGTCCTCGTCCGCGTCACCTGTGACGACGCGCCCGACCCCGCCTGGGCGGATGTACTCGGCGTCCGCGTCGACGCCCACGGGAGGCCGCCCGAGTCCCTCCCCACCCTGCGCCCCGTCCCGGCACACGCCCCCTCGGACGGCCGCGAAGGGCCCCTCCGCCTCGGCCGCGACGCCGCCCGTTGGGCGCTGCTCCACCCCGCCCCCCACGACCACCCCCGCATCACCCCCGAGGAGGGCGGCGACCAGCACCTCGTGCAGCGCGAGAGCAACCCCCTCTTCCGCGTCCAGTACGCCCACGCTCGCTCCCGCGCCCTCACCCGCAACGCCGCCGCCCTCGGCTTCACCGCCGCCCCCGGCGACATTGACACCCACCACCCCGCCACCCCCCTCCTGACCGCCCTCGCCGCCCACCCCGCCGTCCTCGCCTCCGCCGCGCGCCACCGCGCCCCGGACCGGCTCGCCCGGCACCTCGTCGTCACCGCCGACGCCTTCCTCTCCTTTCAGAGCGCTCCACACAGCGCTGCACACAGCGCCCCACAAGGGCCCCCGCGAAGCGCCGACCGAGGGCAGATCCTGCCGATGGGAGACGAGAAACCCTCGGCCGCCCACCGTGCCCGGCTCGCGCTCGCCGAAGCCGCCGGGACGGTGCTCGCCGGTGGCCTGTCCCTGCTCGGCATCAGCGCACCCGACCATCTGTGACATGTGAAAGACGAGACGACACAGCCATGAGCCGTTCCGCACACCCCGCCGGTCCCCGCCACGCCGACGTACTCCCCGAGGGCCACTACAGCGCTCCGCCCGCCGACCTGAACGCCCTCGACCCCAAGGTCTGGTCCCGCACCGTCACCCGTACGCCCGAAGGCGTCGTCAGTACGGGCGGCATCGAAGTGACGCGGCTCGCCGAGGAGTTCGGCACCCCCGCGTACTTCATCGACGAGGCCGACTTCCGCGCCCGCTGCCAGGCCTGGCGCGACGCCTTCGGCAGTGACGCCGATGTCTTCTACGCCGGCAAGGCGTTCCTGTCCCGGGCCGTCGTGCGGTGGCTGCACGAAGAAGGGCTGAACCTCGACGTGTGCAGCGGTGGTGAGCTCACCACCGCCCTCGAAGCGGGCATGCCGGCCGAGCGCATCGCCTTCCACGGCAACAACAAGACCGAGAGCGAGATCCACCGCGCGATCGAGGCCGGCGTCGGACGCATCGTCCTCGACTCCTTCCAGGAGATCGTGCGCGTCTCGCACATCGCGGAGCGGCTCGGCAAGCGGCAGCCCGTGCAGATCCGCGTGACCGTGGGCGTCGAGGCGCACACCCACGAGTTCATCGCCACGGCCCATGAGGACCAGAAGTTCGGCATCGCGCTCGCCGGTGGGCAGGCCGCCGAGGCCGTCCGCCGCGCCCTGAAGCTCGATGGGCTCGAGCTCATCGGGATCCACTCCCACATCGGGTCGCAGATCTTCGACATGGCCGGGTTCGAGGTGTCCGCGCGGCGCGTCGTGCAGCTGCTCGCCGAGGTGCGCGACGAGCACGGTGTCGAGCTGCCCGAGATCGACCTCGGCGGCGGCCTCGGCATCGCGTACACCTCCGACGACGACCCCCGCGAGCCGCACGAGATCGCGAAGGCGCTGCGCGAGATCGTCACGCGGGAGTGCGAGGCCGCGAAGCTCCGCACCCCCCGCATCTCCGTGGAGCCCGGGCGCGCCATCGTCGGTCCGACCGCCTTCACGCTCTACGAGGTCGGCACCATCAAGCCCCTCGAAGGGCTTCGTACGTACGTGTCCGTGGACGGCGGCATGTCCGACAACATCCGTACCGCGCTGTACGACGCCGAGTACACCGTCGCCCTCGTCTCCCGCTCTTCCGACGCCGAGCCCGTCCTCGTGCGCGTCGTCGGCAAGCACTGCGAGAGTGGGGACATCGTCGTACGGGATGCTTTCCTTCCGGCGGACCTCGCGCCCGGCGACCTGATCGCCGTGCCCGCGACCGGTGCGTACTGCCGGTCGATGGCGAGCAACTACAACCACGCTCTTCGCCCGCCCGTCGTCGCCGTGAAGGACGGCGAGGCGCGGGTGATCGTGCGGCGCGAGACGGAGGAAGATCTCCTGCGTCTCGACGTCGGCTGACGAAAAAACATGAAATACATGTCTCAGGATCCGGACAATGGACAGAAAGTCTGTTCCGGTGGGTGAGACTGGTTCCACCGTAGATGTATGAGAAGTGAGGTCGGATGATGCGTACGCGTCCGCTGAAGGTGGCGCTGCTGGGCTGTGGAGTGGTCGGCTCAGAGGTGGCGCGCATCATGACGACGCACGCCGACGACCTCACAGCCAGGATCGGTGCCCCGGTGGAGCTCGCCGGGGTCGCCGTCCGCAGGCCCTCCAAGGTGCGTGAGGGGATCGACCCCGACCTCATCACCACCGACGCGACCGCGCTGGTCAAGCGGGGTGACATTGACGTCATCGTCGAGGTGATCGGGGGGATCGAGCCCGCCAGGACCCTCATCACCACCGCCTTCGAGCACGGCGCCTCGGTCGTCTCCGCGAACAAGGCGCTCATCGCGCAGGACGGCGCCGCGCTGCACGAGGCGGCCGTCGAGCACGGGCGGGATCTCTACTACGAGGCCGCCGTCGCCGGCGCCATTCCGCTGCTCCGGCCGCTGCGCGAGTCCATGGCGGGAGACAAGGTCAACCGCGTCCTCGGCATCGTGAACGGCACGACGAACTTCATCCTCGATGCCATGGACACGACGGGGGCGGGCTACCAGGAGGCCCTGGACGAGGCCACCGCCCTCGGGTACGCGGAAGCCGACCCCACCGCCGACGTCGAAGGCTTCGACGCCGCCGCCAAGGCCGCGATCCTCGCCGGCATCGCCTTCCACACGCGCGTGCGTCTCGACGACGTGTACCGCGAGGGCATGACCGAGGTGACCGCCGCCGACTTCGCTTCCGCGAAGCGCATGGGCTGCACCATCAAGCTCCTCGCCATCTGTGAGCGGGCCGCCGACGGTGAGTCGGTGACCGCGCGCGTGCATCCCGCGATGATTCCGCTCAGCCACCCGCTGGCGTCGGTCCGCGAGGCGTACAACGCCGTCTTCGTCGAGGCCGAGGCCGCCGGGCAGCTCATGTTCTACGGACCCGGCGCCGGTGGCTCGCCCACCGCGTCCGCCGTCCTCGGCGACCTCGTCGCCGTCTGCCGCAACAAGCTCGCCGAAGCCACCGGGCCCGGCGACTCCGCGTACACGCAGCTGCCCGTGAGCTCCATGGGCGAGGTCGTCACGCGCTACCACATCAGCCTCGACGTGGCCGACAAGCCGGGCGTCCTCGCCCAGGTCGCGACGGTCTTCGCCGAGCACGGCGTATCGATCGATACGGTCCGTCAGACGGGCAAGGACGGCGAGGCCTCCCTCGTCGTCGTCACCCACCGCGCGCCCGACGCCGCCCTCACCGGCACCGTCGACGCGCTGCGCAAACTCGACACCGTGCGTGGTGTCGCCAGCATCATGCGGGTTGAAGGGGAGTAAGCAGCAATGACCCACCAGTGGCGCGGAATCATCGAGGAGTACCGGGACCGGCTTCCGGTCTCCGGCACCACGCCGGTCGTGACGCTCGGCGAGGGCGGCACGCCGCTCGTGGCCGCACAGGTGCTCTCCGAGCGCACGGGCTGCGAGGTCCACCTCAAGGTCGAGGGTGCCAACCCCACCGGGTCCTTCAAGGACCGCGGCATGACCATGGCGATCACCAAGGCCAAGGAGGAGGGCGCGCAGGCCGTCATCTGCGCCTCCACCGGCAACACGTCGGCGTCCGCCGCCGCCTATGCCGTACGCGCGGGCATGGTCTGCGCGGTCCTCGTGCCGCAGGGCAAGATCGCCCTCGGCAAGATGGGCCAGGCCCTCGTCTACGGCTCGAAGATCCTCCAGGTCGACGGGAACTTCGACGACTGCTTGAACCTCGCTCGAGGGCTGTCGGAGAACTACCCGGTGGCGCTGGTCAATTCGGTGAACCCGTTCCGTATCGAGGGCCAGAAGACCGCCTCGTTCGAGATCGTCGACGCCCTCGGCGACGCCCCCGACATCCACGTCCTTCCCGTCGGCAACGCCGGCAACATCACCGCCTACTGGAAGGGCTACAAGGAGTACGCGGCCGACGCGGTGTCGACCCGTACCCCCCGGATGTGGGGCTTCCAGGCCTCCGGCTCCGCGCCCATCGTGCGCGGCGAGGTCGTCAAGGACCCGTCGACGATCGCCACCGCGATTCGCATCGGCAACCCCGCGTCGTGGCAGTACGCGCTCGACGCGCGCGACGAGTCGGACGGCTTCATCGACGAGGTGACGGACCGTGAGATCCTGCGCGCCTACAAGCTGTTGGCGTCCCAGGAGGGTGTCTTCGTGGAGCCCGCGTCGGCCGCTTCGGTCGCCGGTCTGCTGAAGGCCGCCGAGCAGGGCAAGGTCGACAAGGGGCAGAGGATCGTCTGCACCGTGACCGGAAACGGCCTCAAGGACCCGGACTGGGCCGTCGCCGGCGCCCCGCAGCCGGTCACCGTCCCGGTCGACGCGGACGCCGCCGCCGAGCGCCTCGGCCTCGCGTAACCGCAGGCAAAACCCGCAACTCCGTACAGGGGGTGGCACAGGGGGCTTACGACACGCATCGTGCGCCTCCTGTGCGCCCTATGTCGCCACAGAACCTTCCTTCGATAGGCTGTACCGAACCCGCCCCGCCGCATATGCCGCGGTGCCGCCGTTGTTCGCGGCCTTCGGGTGTTCCGTACATGTGGCACGTACCGAAAATACGCAGCCTCGAAAACACGCAGCTCAAGGAGAGTCATCGAGCGATGGCCGGTCCCGCGTTCCGCGCCGCCGCCGTCCGGGTGCGCACCCCCGCCACCAGCGCCAACCTCGGCCCGGGCTTCGACGCCCTCGGCCTGGCACTGGGGCTGTACGACGACGTCGTCGTCCGGGTGGCCGACTCCGGCCTGAACATCGACATCGCGGGGGAGGGCAGCGAGACCCTTCCGCGCGACGAGTCGCATCTGCTCGTACGATCCCTGCGCACCGCCTTCGACCTGCTCGGCGGACAGCCGCGCGGTCTCGAGATCGTCTGCGCCAACCGCATCCCGCACGGCCGCGGCCTCGGCTCCTCGTCCGCCGCCATCTGCGCGGGCATCGTCGCCGCGCGCGCCGTGACCATAGGCGGCGAGGCCCGGCTCGACGACGCCGCGCTGCTCGACCTCGCCACCGAGATCGAGGGCCACCCCGACAACGTCGCCGCCTGTCTGCTCGGCGGTTTCACGCTCTCCTGGATGGACGGGGGAGCGGGGCGGGCGATCCGGATGGAACCCGCCGATTCCATCGTTCCGGTGGTTTTCGTCCCCGGAAAACCCGTCCTCACCGAGATGGCGCGCGGCCTGCTCCCGCGCACCGTCCCGCACGTCGACGCGGCCGCCAACGCGGGCCGGGCGGCCCTGCTCGTCGAGGCCCTGACCAGGCGCCCCGAGCTGCTGTTCCCCGCCACGGAGGACCGGCTGCACCAGGAGTACCGCGCCCCGGCCATGCCGGAGAGCGCCGCCCTGGTGGAGCGGCTGCGCGCCGACGGCGTGCCCGCGATGATCTCCGGCGCGGGACCCACGGTCCTCGCGCTGGTCGAAGACAGTGCGGCCGACAAGGTCGCACGACTGGCAGGGGAGGGCTGGGCGGCCAATCGCCTGGCGCTCGACGCCACGGGCACGAGCGTGCTGCCGCTCGCGCCCTGACGCAGTGAACGAAGGGATTCGGGGTGTCCCGATCCTGAGAGGGGGAATGTTTGTTGGATCCGGTAGTGTTAATCTCAAGTCTGCACCCGACCTCACCATGGCGAGGTGCTTTGCGTCCCCGTCCGGGACAACCATTCTTCCGGGAGCCTCCCAAACTGCTTCGTGCCCCGCACTGAGCGGTCCTGAGCACGCTCCGGAACCGGCGTGACCGAGCCGGGTGACACCGCACATCAGTGGCACCGCACCGGGAATCGCCATCACCAATGAATTCTTCCGCCGCGTTGGCGGACCACCGCCCCGGCACGGTCCACAGAATGCAAGGACCGATCGCCGGACAGCACAACCGGTCGCCGAGCCAGACAGGCCGACGTCCGCTCCAGGGAAGGACCCTTCGTGAGCGACACCACCGATCTGATGGGCGTGACTGCCGACACGCCCGCCACGGACGCCTCCGCGGCGCCTGCCACCGGTGCTTCGGCCGGGTCCCGGCGGCGCCGCGGCACCGGCCTTGAGGGCATGGTGCTGGCGGAACTGCAGCAGGTCGCATCGGGCCTTGGAATCAAGGGCACCGGGCGCATGCGCAAGAGCCAGCTGATCGAGGTCATCAAGGAGGCGCAGGCAGGGGGCGGAGCCCCGGCGAAGAGCGCCGCGGCTTCCGGTGAGACCACCGAGACCAAGCCCAAGCGCCGGGCCACCTCGAAGGCCCGTACGGGCGAGGACGCCGCCGAGCCCGCCGCCAAGGCGGCCAAGGCCGACGACGCCAAGGGCGGCAAGGCCGAGAAGGCCGCCACCCAGCAGCAGATCGACATCCCCGGCCAGCCCGCCGGCGGCCCCGGCCGCACGGCCGAGGCCGACCGCGGCGGAGACGACCAGCCGGCCGGCGAGCGCCGTCGGCGCCGCGCCACCGCCGACGCGGGCAGCCCGGAGACCGTCACCGCCGAGGCGAAGACCGAGGCCAAGGGCGACGCGTCCGAGGCCAAGGGCGACAAGGGCGGCGACAACTCCGGCGACGGCGCCGAGGGCCGCCGCGACCGCCGTGACCGGCAGGGCCGCGGCCGCGACCGCGACCGCCGCGGGAACAAGGGCGACGACCAGCAGGGTGGCGGCCGTCCGGACCGCCAGGACCGGCAGGACCGTCAGCAGCAGGGCGGCGGCCGTCCGGACCGCCAGGACCGGCAGGACCGTCAGCGGGACAACGGTCCGCAGGACGACGACGACTTCGAGGGTGGCCGCCGTGGCCGCCGGGGCCGTTACCGGGACCGCCGTGGCCGTCGCGGCCGCGACGAGCAGGGCTTCGGCAACGAACCGCAGGTCTCCGAGGACGACGTCCTGATCCCCGTCGCGGGCATCCTGGACATCCTCGACAACTACGCGTTCATCCGTACGTCGGGCTACCTCCCCGGTCCCAACGACGTGTACGTCTCGCTGGCCCAGGTCCGCAAGAACGGCCTGCGCAAGGGCGACCACGTCACCGGCGCGGTCCGTCAGCCCAAGGACGGCGAGCGCCGCGAGAAGTTCAACGCGCTCGTGCGCCTCGACTCGGTCAACGGCATGGCGCCCGAATCCGGGCGCGGGCGACCGGAGTTCAACAAGCTGACGCCCCTTTACCCGCAGGACCGGCTCCGCCTGGAGACCGACCCGGGTGTGCTGACGACCCGCATCATCGACCTCGTCGCGCCCATCGGCAAGGGCCAGCGCGGTCTGATCGTGGCCCCGCCGAAGACCGGCAAGACCATGATCATGCAGGCGATCGCCAACGCGATCACGCACAACAACCCCGAGTGCCACCTGATGGTCGTCCTGGTCGACGAGCGTCCGGAAGAGGTCACCGACATGCAGCGGTCGGTGAAGGGCGAGGTCATCTCCTCGACCTTCGACCGTCCCGCCGAGGACCACACCACGGTCGCCGAGCTCGCCATCGAGCGCGCCAAGCGGCTGGTCGAGCTGGGCCACGACGTCGTCGTACTGCTCGACTCGATCACCCGTCTGGGCCGTGCGTACAACCTCGCGGCGCCGGCCTCCGGCCGCATCCTGTCCGGTGGTGTCGACTCGACGGCCCTCTACCCGCCGAAGCGCTTCTTCGGTGCCGCGCGCAACATCGAGGACGGCGGCTCGCTGACCATCCTCGCGACCGCGCTCGTCGACACCGGGTCCCGCATGGACGAGGTCATCTTCGAGGAGTTCAAGGGCACCGGCAACGCCGAGCTCAAGCTCGACCGCAAGCTCGCCGACAAGCGCATCTTCCCGGCGGTGGACGTGGACGCGTCCGGTACCCGTAAGGAAGAGATCCTGCTCGGCAGCGACGAGCTCGCCATCACCTGGAAGCTGCGCCGCGTGCTGCACGCGCTCGACCAGCAGCAGGCGATCGAGCTGCTGCTCGACAAGATGAAGCAGACGAAGTCGAACGCCGAGTTCCTGCTGCAGATCCAGAAGACGACGCCGACGCCGGGCAACGGCAACGACTAGTCGTCCTCAGCGGTCCGAAGAGCCGCCCCGTCACCTCTGTGACGGGGCGGCTCTTCTGTTGCCCGGCGTGACCGGAGCGAGACCTTGGCCACACGTCTAAGAGATTCTCACGGTCACAGCCGGTAGCGCGGAACCGGTCGAAAGCGCAGGTGAGGGGCCGAAATGCGGATGCTCAAGGCACTCTCCGTAGTGGTCGCACCCCGGGGCGCACACAGGGGGTCGTGCAACCCTTCTTTCGGTTTTCCCGTCTGACAAGTGACGGAAAGCCACGCCTGGCCCTGAAAGCAGGGGGTAACCGACCGACGAGGACTGAGGAGCGCATGACCGACGAGAGCAGGGCCGCCGACGCGCCGAGGCGCGGCAAGCGCGGTCGCCGCCGCAAGCCGCGCAGCAAGCGCAAGAAGGTTCTCGTCGTCACGGCCTGGACCGCCGCGGGAGTGGCCGTCCTCGGAGGCACCGGCCTCGGCTACGTCTACTTCAAGCTCAACGGCAACATCAAGGGCGTCGACATCAACGCCGCGCTCGGCACCGACCGCCCCATGGACGTCGACAACGGCTCCCAGGACATCCTCGTCCTCGGCTCCGACTCGCGCTCCGGCGACAACGCCAAGTACGGCAAGGACGAGGGCGCGGCCCGCTCGGACACCGCGATGATCGTGCACGTCTACAAGGGCCACAAGAAGGCCAGCGTCGTCTCCATACCCCGCGACACCCTGATATCCCGGCCGGACTGCACGACCGAGGACGGCAAGACGACCCCCGGCGGGCAGCGGCAGATGTTCAACACGGCGTACGAGGTCGGCGGCCCCGCCTGCGCCGTCAAGACGGTCGAGAAAATGTCCGGCATCCGGATGGACCACTACGTAGAAGTCGATTTCACGGGCTTCAAGAAGCTCATCGACACCCTCGGTGGCGTCGACATCACCACCAAGAAGGACATCCGCGACAAGGACAGCCACCTGGACCTGGACGCGGGCACGCACACCCTGAACGGCGAGCAGGCCCTCGGCCTCGTCCGCACCCGGCACGGCGTCGGCGACGGCAGCGACCTCGGCCGCATCCAGCTCCAGCAGGCCTTCATCAAGGCCCTCCTCGACCAGGTCAAGGACGTCGGCGTCTTCGGCAACCCGAAGAAGCTCTGGGACCTCGCGGACGACGCGACCAGCGCCATCACCACCGACTCCGACCTCAACGACGTCAAGAGCCTCGCGAGCTTCGCGAACGGCCTCAAGGGCATCGGCGCGGGCGACATGAAGATGGTCACGCTGCCCATCCAGTACGACCCGAGCGACCGCAACCGCGTCCTCCCCCTGGAGGAGGCCGACCGGCAGGTCTGGGACGCCCTCAAGGCCGACAAGCCCATCCCCAAGTCCGCCACCGAGGAGTCCGCGGGCGACAAGGGCGACGTGGGCGACGTGGTCGCCGGGCACTGACCCTCAGGGGCAGGCCTTGAGGACGGAGCAGGAATAGATCGGCGCGCCCCCCGGTTTTGGGAGATACGGCCGGTCCTGGCAGACTGGTACGTCGGCCCCGGTTCACGTACGAGCAATCCGCGCGTACGACCCGGCGCCCTCCCGAAACTAGGAGACACCTTGAAGCGCGACATCCACCCCGAGTACGTCGAGACCCAGGTCAGCTGCACCTGCGGTGCGTCGTTCACCACCCGCAGCACGATCTCCAGCGGCACCGTCCGCGCCGAGGTCTGCTCCGAGTGCCACCCGTTCTACACGGGCAAGCAGAAGATCCTCGACACCGGTGGCCGCGTGGCCCGCTTCGAGGCCCGCTTCGGCAAGGCTGCAGGCGCCAACAAGTAGCGAGCCACTGCGCCGGTCATCGGCTGCCCTCGGGAGGGGGTGGCCGGGACCGGCGCTTTTGCCGTCCCGCAGCCAATTCGCGTAGAACCGCGCGGAGAACCTTCGCGCAGAAAACCAGGAGCCCCCGATGTTCGAGGCGGTCGAGGAACTGATCGGCGAGCACGCCGATCTCGAGAAGAAGCTCGCCGACCCGTCGGTCCACGCCGACCAGGCCAACGCGCGCAAGCTCAACAAGCGCTACGCCGAGCTGACCCCGATCGTGGCGACGTACCGCTCCTGGAAGCAGACCGGGGACGACATCGAGACCGCGCGCGAGTTCGCGGCCGACGACCCCGACTTCGCCGCCGAGGTCAAGGACCTGGAGCGGCAGCGCGAGGCCATCACCGAGAAGCTGCGGCTGCTGCTCGTGCCCCGTGACCCGTCCGACGACAAGGACGTCATCCTGGAGATCAAGGCGGGCGCGGGCGGCGACGAGTCGGCCCTGTTCGCCGGCGACCTCCTGCGCATGTACCTGCGGTACGCCGAGCGCGTCGGCTGGAAGACCGAGATCATCGACTCCACCGAGTCCGAGCTCGGCGGCTACAAGGACGTCCAGGTCGCCGTGAAGACCAAGGGCGGCCAGGGCGCCACCGAGCCCGGCCAGGGCGTCTGGGCGCGGCTGAAGTACGAGGGCGGCGTGCACCGCGTGCAGCGCGTACCCTCCACCGAGTCCCAGGGCCGCATCCACACCTCCGCGGCCGGCGTGCTCGTGACGCCCGAGGCCGAGGAGATCGACGTCGAGATCCACGCGAACGACCTGCGGATCGACGTCTACCGCTCCTCCGGGCCCGGCGGCCAGTCCGTCAACACCACCGACTCCGCGGTGCGCATCACCCACCTGCCCACCGGCGTCGTCGCCTCCTGCCAGAACGAGAAGAGCCAGCTGCAGAACAAGGAGCAGGCGATGCGTATTCTGCGCTCCAGGCTCCTCGCCGCGGCCCAGGAAGAGGCGGAGAGCAAGGCCGCGGACGCCCGCCGCAGCCAGGTCCGCACCGTCGACCGCTCCGAGAAGATCCGGACGTACAACTTCCCGGAAAACCGGATCTCGGACCACCGCGTCGGCTTCAAGGCGTACAACTTGGACCAGGTGCTCGACGGAGACCTCGACTCGGTCATCCAGGCCTGCGTCGACGCGGACTCCGCGGCGAAGCTCGCCGCCGCTTGAGGCACTCTCGTACGACCCGTCCCGACCCGCCCCGGAGGACCAGCGTGAACCTGCTGCTCGCGGAAGTGGCCCAGGCCACCCAGCGGCTGGCCGACGCCGGCGTGCCCTCGCCGCGCAACGACGCGGAGGAGCTCGCCGCCTTCGTGCACGGCGTGAAGCGGGGCGAGCTGCACTCCGTCAAGGACGCCGACTTCGACGCCCGCTACTGGGAGACCGTCGCGCGGCGCGAGGCCCGCGAGCCGCTGCAGCACATCACGGGGCGGGCCTTCTTCCGCTACCTGGAGCTGCAGGTCGGCCCCGGCGTCTTCGTGCCCCGCCCGGAGACCGAGTCCGTCGTCGGCTGGGCCATAGACGCCGTCCGCGCGATGGACGTCGTCGAGCCGCTCATCGTCGACCTGTGCACCGGCTCCGGAGCCATCGCGCTCGCCATGGCCCAGGAGGTCCCGCGCTCGCGGGTGCACGCCGTCGAGCTGTCCGAGGACGCCCTCACGTGGACGCGGAAGAACGTCGAGGGGTCCAGGGTCAAGCTGGTCCAGGGAGACGCCAGGGACGCCTTCCCGGAGCTCGACGGACAGGTCGACCTCGTGATCTCCAACCCGCCGTACATCCCGCTCACCGAATGGGAGTACGTCGCCCCGGAGGCCCGCGACCACGACCCCGAACTCGCCCTCTTCTCCGGCGAGGACGGCCTCGACCTGATCCGCGGCATCGAGCGCACCGCCCACCGGCTGCTCCGCCCCGGCGGAGTCGTCGTCATCGAGCACGCGGACACCCAGGGCGGCCAGGTCCCGTGGATCTTCACCGAGGAGCGGGGCTGGGCCGACGCGGCCGACCACCCCGACCTCAACAACAGGCCCCGCTTCGCGACCGCCCGCAGGGCGATGCCGTGACGACCCAGATCATCAGTGTCAGCTTTTCAGTGAGGAGTCCGGACTAATGGCACGGCGATACGACACCAACGACGCGACCGACCGTACGACCGGTCTGCGCGAGGCCGCGTCCGCCGTCCGCCGTGGCGAGCTGGTCGTGCTGCCCACCGACACCGTCTACGGCATCGGCGCCGACGCCTTCACCCCGGAGGCTTGCTCGGACCTGCTGGACGCCAAGGGCCGCGGCCGCAACATGCCCACGCCCGTCCTGATCGGCTCGCCGAACACGCTGCACGGCCTGGTGACCGACTTCTCCGAGATGGCCTGGGAGCTCGTCGACGCCTTCTGGCCCGGCGCCCTGACCCTGGTCGCCAAGCAGCAGCCGTCGCTCCAGTGGGACCTCGGCGACACCCGCGGCACGGTCGCCATCCGCATGCCGCTGCACCCCGTCGCCATCGAACTGCTCACCGAGGTCGGCCCGATGGCCGTCTCCTCGGCGAACCTCACGGGGCACCCCGCCCCGGAGAACTGTGACGCCGCGCAGGAGATGCTCGGCGACTCCGTCTCCGTGTACCTGGACGGCGGCCCGACCCCCGGCATCGTCCCGTCGTCGATCGTCGACGTCACGGGCAAGGTGCCGGTGCTGCTGCGCGCGGGCGCGCTGACCGCGGACGAGCTGCGCAAGGTGGTACCCGACCTCGAGGTGGCGAATTGACAGCCCCTGAGACGGGGCGTGGCATAGCGGGCTTCCCGGGCTCCGCGGACGCCTTCCGCATCCTCCACGTCAGCACCGGCAACGTGTGCCGCTCACCCATCACCGAGCGGCTGACCAGGCATGCCCTGGCCGACCGCCTGGGCGACCCGCTGACCGGCGGCCTCATCGTGGAGAGCGCGGGCACCTGGGGCCACGAGGGCGCCCCCATGGAGACCAACGCCGAGACGGTCCTCGCCGACTTCGGCGCGGACGCCAGCGGCTTCATGGGGCGCGAGCTCCTCGACGACCACGTCATCCGCGCCGACCTGGTCCTGACCGCCACCCGCGACCACCGGGCGCAGGTCATCTCCATGGGCCACTCGGCGGGCCTGCGCACCTTCACGCTCAAGGAGTTCACCCGGCTCGTGCGGGCCATAGACCCGACGACCCTGCCCGAGCCCGACGGCAACGGCGTGGTCGAGCGGGCGCGAGCCCTGGTCCGGGCCGCCGCCGCGCTGCGCGGCTGGCTCCTCGCGCCGAACGTGGAGGCCGACGAGGTGTACGACCCGTACGGGGCGCCCCTGCCGTTCTTCCGTTCCGTGGGCGACGAGATCAACCAGGCACTCGACCCGGTGGTGACGGCGCTGACCGGGGTGCCCGCGCACATGTAGCGGCCTACATTGGATCTGAGGTCACCCCCCGCACGGCCCCGGAGCCCACGATGTCGCTCAGCACGGTCAGCACCGCACCCGCCGCACCCTCCGCCTCCGCCGCGTACACGGATCTCGAGGGGCTGCGGAGGCAGGACCCCGAGCTCGCCGACGTCCTCATCGGCGAGGCCGCCCGGCAGTCCGACGCGCTCCAGCTGATCGCCGCCGAGAACTTCACGTCGCCCGCCGTCCTCACCGCCCTCGGCTCGCCGCTCGCCAACAAGTACGCCGAGGGCTACCCCGGCGCCCGCCACCACGGGGGCTGCGAACTGGTCGACGTCGCCGAGCGGATCGCCGTCGACCGCGCCAAGGCCCTGTTCGGCGCCGAGCACGCCAACGTACAGGCGCACTCCGGGTCCTCCGCCGTCCTCGCCGCGTACGCCGCGCTGCTGCGGCCCGGCGACACGGTCCTGGCCCTCGGGCTGCCGTACGGCGGACATCTCACGCACGGCTCGCCCACCAACTTCTCCGGCAGATGGTTCGACTTCGTCGGCTACGGCGTGGACCCCGAGAGCGGCCTGCTCGACTACGACCAGGTGCACGCCCTCGCCCGCTCGCACCAGCCCAAGGCCATCGTGTGCGGCTCCATCGCCTATCCACGGCACATCGACTACGCGGCCTTCCGTGAGATCGCCGACGACGTGGGCGCCTACCTCATCGCCGACGCCGCGCACCCCATGGGCCTGATCGCCGGGGGAGCGGCGCCCAGCCCGGTGCCGTACGCCGACGTGGTCTGCGCGACCACCCACAAGGTCCTGCGCGGCCCGCGAGGCGGCCTCCTGCTGTGCGGGGCGGACCTCGCGGAACGGATCGACCGGGCCGTCTTCCCGTTCACCCAGGGCGGCGCCCAGATGCACACGATCGCCGCCAAGGCCGTGGCGTTCGGGGAGGCGGCGACGCCGGCCTTCGCGGCGTACGCCCATCAGGTGGTCGAGCACGCGCGGACCCTCGCGGAGGCGCTGGCCGCGGTCGGTTTCGCCATCGCCACCGGCGGCACGGACACGCACCTGGTCCTGGCCGACCCCGCACCCCTGGGCGTGGACGCCCGAACCGCCCGCGCCAGGCTCGCGGCGGCCGGCATCTTCCTCGACACCTGCGCCCTGCCGCACGGCGACACCCGCGGCCTCCGCCTCGGCACCGCCGCCGTCACCACCCAGGGCATGGGCGCCCCCGAAATGGCACGCATCGCGGCACTGCTGGCCGAAGCAGTGCGCGAGGAGTCGAACGTACGAGAAGAGGTACGCGAACTGGTGGGAAGATTTCCGCCCTACCCGGCCCGGTGAGGGACGGCCGCCGCAGGGGGCTGACGGTGCTGGTGGGATGCTCGTGCAACCATCGTCGCTACCCGGAAGTCCCCAACCCTATGCGCGCAAAGCTAGGGTGTGGGGCTGTGACGGCCAGCGAGACCTGTGGGGAAGCCCGTGCGTGAATACCTGCTGACGCTCTGCATCACGGCTGCGGTGACCTACCTGCTGACCGGCCCGGTGCGGAAGTTCGCGATCGTGGCCGGTGCCATGCCGGAGATCCGCGCTCGTGACGTGCACCGGGAGCCGACGCCCCGGCTCGGCGGGATCGCGATGTTCTTCGGCCTGTGCGCCGGCCTCCTCGTCGCCGACCACCTGCCGAACCTGAACACGGTCTTCGAGAACTCCAACGAGCCGCGCGCGCTGCTCTCCGGGGCGGCGCTGATCTGGCTGATCGGCGTCCTGGACGACAAGTTCGAGATCGACGCGCTGATCAAGCTCGGCGGCCAGATGATCGCCGCCGGCGTGATGGTCATGCAGGGTCTGACGATCCTGTGGATCCCGGTCCCCGGCGTCGGCACGGTCTCGCTCACCTCCGGCCAGGGCACCCTCCTGACGGTCGCGCTCGTCGTCATCACGATCAACGCCGTCAACTTCGTCGACGGTCTCGACGGCCTCGCGGCGGGCATGGTGTGCATCGCCTCGGCGGCGTCCTTCATGTACGCCTACCGCATCTGGTACGGCTACGGCATCGAGGCCGCGGCCCCCGCCACGCTCTTCGCCGCCATCCTCATGGGCATGTGCCTCGGCTTCCTGCCGCACAACATGCACCCGGCCAGGATCTTCATGGGCGACTCGGGCTCGATGCTCATCGGGCTCGTCCTCGCCGCCGGCGCGATCTCCGTCACCGGCCAGGTCGACCCCGCCGCGATGAAGCTGAACTTCGGCGGCGGCCGCGATGCCACGCACGCGATGCTGCCGGTCTTCATCCCGCTCCTGATGCCGCTCACGATCATCGCGATCCCCTTCGCGGACCTGGTCCTCGCCATCGTCCGGCGCACCTGGAACGGCAAGTCGCCGTTCGCCGCCGACCGCGGCCACCTGCACCACCGGCTCCTGGAGATCGGCCACTCGCACAGCCGCGCGGTGCTGATCATGTACTTCTGGTCGGCGCTCATCGCCTTCGGCACCGTCGCGTACTCCGTGCACTCGACGAGCATGTGGATCCTGCTGATGATCGTCGCGCTCAGCGGTCTCGGCCTCGTGCTGCTCCTCCTGCCGCGCTTCACCCCGCGCACGCCGCGGTGGGCGGAGGCCTTCGTGCCGCCGCGCTACCGCCGTCGCGGCGCTGCCGCCGCCGAACCGGCCGCCCACGACGCGATGCCGGCGGAGGAGGAGGCTCCGGTCCCCGTGGGCGTCAACGGAGCGACCGCGATCGGCGCCCGCTCGCGCTACGAGGAGCGGCGGGAAGCCGAGACGTCGCGATGACGCCCGTTTCCAAAACACCCCATTACCAGACAAGCCGCCCCGCTGAGTGCACATGCGCGCGGATTACTTCTCATGTGTGACAGTGGGCACACCAAGCAGGTAAAGACCTCATCAAATAGTTTGTGATACGGTTCACGAGATCCCGGGATAGAGCCGAAGGACCGTAGTGCGACGGTCCATTGGCCCGAGGGCCCCTCTCGACCCGGGTCTACGCTCGTCCATGACGACACCCTGCCCCCATCAGTAAGCGGAGCTGCCGCCATGCCGTCTCAAGACACCCGAAATCTCCTTCAGTCCGCTGTGCCCACAGCTGCCGTCGGCGCGATCGTCGCCGCGGTCAGTGCCGTGGTGGCCGGCGGAAAGGGGGCCATCGGGGCTGTCGTCGGCACCCTGGTCGTCATCGCTTTCATGGGGCTCGGTCTCTTCGTCCTGCAACGGACGGCAAAATCGCTTCCGCAGCTGTTCCAGGCGATGGGCATGATGCTTTATGTCGCCCAACTCCTGTTGCTGCTCTTCTTCGTGGCCCTGTTCAAGGACACGACTCTGTTCAGCCCGAAGGCATTCGCCGTCGGACTTGTGGTGGCCACCGTCGCGTGGATGGCCTCGCAGGCCCGCGCGCACATGAAAGCCAAGATCCTTTACGTCGACCCCGACTCCGTCAGCGACTCCGAGAAGAAGGACAAGCCGGAGAAGTCAGGGTCGTCGTCGTGAAGGGTAGGGGCGGGATAAATGGCCGTTCGAGATGCTGCTATCGTCCGGTGCCAACTGCGGCACTGCTGGCGCGGGCATCTGAGCTGACGCCTGCACGATCGCGAGGCTCGATGCCTGAACGCCGCTCACACTTCCG
Organism: Streptomyces sp. NPDC039480; assembly: GCF_055597165.1. Lineage (NCBI taxonomy): Bacteria > Bacillati > Actinomycetota > Actinomycetes > Kitasatosporales > Streptomycetaceae > Streptomyces > Streptomyces sp. NPDC039480. The sequence continues at coordinate 948,519 of NZ_JBVITX010000002.1, forward strand.
AAACACCAGTCCGGTGCCGACCCGCGGCCGCGTGCCGCGCCGACACGACAACGAGGTTGCCGTACCTATGCGTCACGCCGAAGGAGCCCGCGGTGAGTGCTGACCAAAATGAGCTCGCCTTCAACTGGAGCTGTCGGATCATGTCCGACAACGGCTGTGGCTTCCCGGCTCCGGGCCTGCACTCGTTCCTCTTCAAGCCGATCGCCACGGTCGGCGGGGTCGAGATCAACAAGGTGATGCTGCTCGCCCTGTTGACCACGCTTGTCGTCGTCACCTTCTTCTATGTGGCGTTCGGCAAGGCCAAGATGGTCCCGGGCAAGCTGCAGATGATCGGCGAGGCCGGTTATGACTTCGTGCGACGCGGGATCGTCTACGAGACCCTCGGCAAGAAGGAGGGCGAGAAGTACGTCCCCCTGATGGTCTCGATCTTCTTCTTCGTGTGGATCATGAACATCTGGTCCGTGATCCCGCTGGCCCAGTTCCCGGTCTCGTCGATCATCGCGTACCCGGTCGTGCTGGCACTCCTGGTTTACGTGCTCTGGGTGGGTCTGACCTTCAAGCGCCACGGTTTCGTGGGCGGTTGGAAGAACATCACGGGCTACGACAACTCGCTCGGCCCGATCAAGTGGCTCGTGTCGTTCATCGAGTTCTTCTCGAACCTGCTCGTGCGTCCCTTCACGCACGCGGTGCGACTGTTCGCCAACATGTTCGCCGGTCACCTGATGCTGGTGATGTTCACCGTCGCCTCCTGGTACCTGCTGAACAGCTACATGATCCCCGCCGCGGGCGTCTCCTTCGTGATGACCGTGGTCATGATCCTCTTCGAGCTTTTCGTGCAGGCCGTCCAGGCGTACGTCTTCGTACTCCTCGCCTGCACGTACATCCAGGGCGCGCTCGCCGAGCACCACTGAGCCGTCCCGCCGCAAACCCCCAGATCGCCCGGTGGCCAACCCCCACCGGTCCATGAAAGAGAAGGAAGAACCGGCATGTCCGCTCTCCAGACCCTTGCCGCCAGCGAAGTCACCGGCTCCCTCGGTTCGATCGGTTACGGCCTCGCCGCGATCGGCCCCGGCATCGGTGTCGGCATTGTCTTCGGTAACGGCACGCAGGCTCTCGCCCGTCAGCCCGAGGCTGCCGGCCTGATCCGCGCCAACCAGATCCTTGGCTTCGCCTTCTGTGAGGCGCTCGCCCTCATCGGCATCGTTATGCCGTTCGTGTTCGGTAAGTAAGCACTTCTTACTGACACTTTTCGACGAAAGGCACTGATGTGATCGCCAACCTGGTTCAGCTGGCGGCCGAGGAAGAGCAGAACCCGCTCGTCCCGCCGGGTCCTGAGCTGCTCGTCGGCGCCATCGCCTTCGCCATCGTCTTCTTCTTCTTCTGGAAGAAGCTCCTCCCGAACATCAACAAGGTTCTGGAAGAGCGCCGGGAGGCGATCGAAGGCGGTATCGAGAAGGCCGAGGCCGCTCAGACCGAGGCCCAGAGCGTTCTTGAGCAGTACAAGGCTCAGCTCGCCGAGGCCCGGCACGAGGCCGCGCGTCTGCGCCAGGAGGCGCAGGAGCAGGGCGCCACGCTCATCGCCGAGATGCGGGCCGAGGGCCAGCGTCAGCGCGAGGAGATCGTCGCCGCCGGTCACGCCCAGATCGAGGCCGACCGCAAGGCCGCCGCGCAGTCGCTGCGTCAGGACGTGGGCCAGCTGGCCACCGACCTGGCCGGCAAGCTCGTCGGTGAGTCCCTCGAGGACTCCGCCCGCCAGAGCCGCACCATCGACCGCTTCCTCGACGAGCTCGAGGAGAAGGCCGAGGCGGCTCGATGACAGCGCACGGAGCGAGCCGCGAGGCCCTGGCCGCCGCGCGCGAGCGTCTCGACGCGCTGACGGACAGCACCTCGGTCGACGCCAAGCAGCTCGCGGACGAGCTTGCCGCCGTCACGGCGCTGTTCGCCCGCGAGGTCTCGCTGCGCCGGGTCCTCACCGACCCGTCGCAGTCCGGTGAGGCCAAGGCCGAGCTTGCGGGACGCCTGCTGTCCGGCCAGGTGGGCGGCCCGACCGCCGACCTGGTGGCCGGCATGGTCCGCTCGCGCTGGTCGCAGTCGCGCGACCTGGTGGACGCTCTCGAAGAGCTCGCCATCCTCGCCGACCTGACCGGCGCGCAGCAGGCCGGCGCCCTGGACAACGTCGAGGACGAGCTCTTCCGGTTCGGCCGGATCGTCTCTTCCAGCACCGGGCTGCGGGCCGCGCTCACCGACCGCGCCGCGACGGGCACGGCCAAGAGCGAGCTGCTGCGCAGCCTGCTCGGGGGTCGCGCCGAGGACGTCACGGAGCGTCTCGTCGAGCGCCTCGTCACCGCGCCGCGTGGACGTAGCCTGGAAGAGGGCCTCGAGTCCCTCGCCAAGCTGGCCGCGGACCGCCGCAACCGCATGGTCGCCGTCGTCACTTCCGCTGTTCCGCTCTCGGACCGGCAGAAGCAGCGCCTCGGCGCCGTCCTGGCCAAGGTGTACGGACGCCAGATGCACCTCAACCTCGACGTGGACCCCACGGTCCTCGGCGGGATCAGGGTCCAGGTGGGCGACGAGGTCATCAACGGCTCCATCGCGGACCGTATCGAGGAAGCCGGCCGCCGCGTGGCCGGTCAGTAAGACAAAGAAGCACGACCTACGGCCCTAGTTGGGCCGTGCAGAGGATTCCTGGGGGCTGACCCCAGACCCCCCAAGAAAACTTCGGGCCCAACAAGGAGAGCAGGGAACCCAGATGGCGGAGCTCACGATCCGGCCGGAGGAGATCCGGGACGCGCTGGAGAACTTTGTCCAGGCGTACAAGCCGGACGCGGCCTCGCGCGAGGAGGTCGGTACGGTCACCCTTGCCGGCGACGGCATCGCGAAGGTCGAGGGCCTGCCCTCGGCCATGGCCAACGAGCTGCTGAAGTTCGAGGACGGGACCCTCGGTCTCGCGCTGAACCTTGAAGAGCGCGAGATCGGTTCGATCGTCCTCGGCGAGTTCAGCGGTATCGAAGAGGGCCAGTCGGTCAGCCGTACCGGCGAGGTGCTGTCGGTCGCCGTCGGCGAGGGCTACCTCGGCCGCGTCGTCGACCCGCTCGGCAACCCGATCGACGGCCTCGGCGAGATCGAGACCAGCGGACGTCGCGCCCTCGAGCTGCAGGCCCCCACGGTCATGCAGCGCAAGTCGGTGCACGAGCCGATGGAGACCGGCTACAAGGCCGTCGACGCGATGACCCCGATCGGCCGTGGCCAGCGTCAGCTGATCATCGGTGACCGCCAGACCGGCAAGACCGCCCTGGCCGTCGACACGATCATCAACCAGCGCGACAACTGGCGCACCGGCGACGTGAACAAGCAGGTGCGCTGCATCTACGTCGCCATCGGTCAGAAGGGCTCCACCATCGCCTCCGTGCGTGGTGCGCTCGAAGAGGCCGGCGCGCTGGAGTACACGACCATCGTCGCCGCCCCGGCGTCCGACCCGGCCGGCTTCAAGTACCTGGCGCCGTACACCGGTTCGGCCATCGGCCAGCAGTGGATGTACGAGGGCAAGCACGTCCTCATCATCTTCGACGACCTCTCGAAGCAGGCCGACGCCTACCGCGCCGTGTCCCTGCTGCTCCGCCGCCCGCCGGGGCGCGAGGCCTACCCGGGTGACGTCTTCTACCTGCACTCGCGTCTGCTCGAGCGCTGCGCGAAGCTCTCGGACGAGCTGGGCAAGGGCTCGATGACCGGTCTGCCGATCGTCGAGACCAAGGCGAACGACGTGTCGGCGTTCATCCCGACCAACGTCATCTCCATCACCGACGGCCAGTGCTTCCTGGAGTCGGACCTCTTCAACGCCGGTCAGCGCCCCGCGCTGAACGTCGGTATCTCCGTCTCCCGAGTCGGTGGTTCCGCGCAGCACAAGGCGATGAAGCAGGTCTCGGGCCGCCTCCGCGTGGACCTCGCCCAGTTCCGTGAGCTGGAGGCGTTCGCAGCCTTCGGTTCCGACCTGGACGCCGCGTCGAAGGCGCAGCTGGAGCGCGGTCAGCGCATGGTCGAGCTGCTCAAGCAGCCGCAGTACGAGCCGATGGCGACCGAGGACCAGGTCGTCTCCGTGTGGGCCGGTACCACCGGTCGCATGGACGACGTGCCGGTCAACGACATCCGCCGCTTCGAGCGTGAGCTCCTCGCCTACCTGCACCGGCAGGAGCAGGGCCTCATGACCTCCATCAAGGAGGGCGGCAAGATGTCGGACGACACGCTGCAGGCCGTCGGCGACGCGATCGCGGCGTTCAAGAAGCAGTTCGAGACCTCGGACGGGAAGCTTCTCGGCGAGGACGCTCCGGCCGCCGCCGGCAAGTGACGACGGAAGGGACCTGACTCATGGGAGCCCAGCTCCGGGTCTATAAGCGTCGCATCAAATCCGTCACCGCGACCAAGAAGATCACCAAGGCGATGGAGATGATCGCCGCCTCGCGCGTGGTCAAGGCCCAGCGCAAGGTGACGGCGTCCACGCCGTACGCGACCGAGCTCACCCGCGCGGTCACGGCGGTCGGCACCGGCTCGAACACGAAGCACCCGCTGACCACCGAGCCGGAGACGGCGACCCGTTCCGCGGTGCTGCTCCTCACGAGCGACCGCGGACTGGCCGGCGCCTTCAACTCGAACGCCATCAAGGCCGCGGAGCAGCTGACCGCGCGCCTGGAGGCCGAGGGCAAGGAGGTCGACACGTACATCGTCGGCCGCCGTGGTCTGTCCCACTACAACTTCCGCGAGCGCAAGGTCGTGGAGTCGTGGTCGGGGTTCACCGACGAGCCCACGTACGCGGACGCCAAGAAGGTCGCGGTGCCGCTGATCGAGGCGATCGAGAAGGAGACGGCGGAGGGCGGCGTGGATGAACTCCACATCGTCTACACCGAGTTCATCTCGATGATGACGCAGACGGCCATCGACGGCCGCCTGCTGCCGCTCCGCCTCGAAGAGGTGGCGGAGGAGTCGAAGTCCGGCAAGGACGAGATCCTTCCGCTGTACGACTTCGAGCCGTCGGCGGAGGACGTCCTCGACGCCCTGCTGCCGCGGTACGTCGAGAGCCGTATCTACAACGCGATGCTCCAGTCGGCTGCCTCCAAGCACGCCGCCACGCGCCGCGCGATGAAGTCGGCGACCGACAACGCCGGGGATCTGATCAACAGCCTCTCCCGGCTTGCCAACGCGGCCCGCCAGGCCGAAATCACCCAGGAAATCAGCGAGATCGTCGGCGGCACAGCAGCGCTGGCCGACGCGACCGCGGGGAGTGACAAGTAATGACGACCACTGTTGAGACGGCCGTTGCCACGGGCCGCGTCGCCCGGGTGATCGGCCCGGTCGTCGACGTGGAGTTCCCCGTCGACGCGATGCCGGAGATCTACAACGCCCTGCACGTCCAGGTCGACGACCCGTCGACCGAGGGCGCGAAGAAGACGCTGACCCTCGAGGTCGCCCAGCACCTGGGTGACGGCGTGGTCCGCGCGATCTCGATGCAGCCCACCGACGGCCTGGTCCGCCAGGCGCCCGTCACCAACACCGGCAAGGGCATCTCGGTGCCGGTCGGTGACGTGACCAAGGGTCGTGTGTTCAACACCCTCGGTGAGGTCCTGAACGACGACCCGTCCACGGTCGCCGACGCCGAGCGCTGGACGATCCACCGCAAGGCCCCGGCCTTCGACCAGCTCGAGTCCAAGACCGAGATGTTCGAGACCGGCCTGAAGGTCGTCGACCTTCTCACCCCGTACGTCAAGGGTGGAAAGATCGGTCTGTTCGGTGGTGCCGGTGTCGGCAAGACCGTGCTGATCCAGGAAATGATCGTCCGTGTGGCCAAGCTGCACGACGGTGTCTCCGTCTTCGCCGGTGTCGGCGAGCGCACCCGTGAGGGCAACGACCTCATGGTCGAGATGGAGGAGGCCGGCGTTCTCGACAAGACCGCGCTGGTCTTCGGCCAGATGGACGAGCCGCCGGGCACGCGTCTGCGCGTCGCCCTGGCCGGTCTGACCATGGCGGAGTACTTCCGCGATGTGCAGAAGCAGGACGTGCTGTTCTTCATCGACAACATCTTCCGCTTCACCCAGGCCGGTTCCGAGGTCTCGACCCTGCTCGGCCGCATGCCGTCCGCGGTGGGTTACCAGCCGAACCTGGCCGACGAGATGGGTCTCCTCCAGGAGCGCATCACGTCGACCCGTGGTCACTCGATCACCTCGATGCAGGCGATCTACGTCCCCGCGGACGACCTGACCGACCCGGCCCCGGCCACCACGTTCGCCCACCTCGACGCGACGACGGTGCTCTCCCGTCCGATCTCCGAGAAGGGCATCTACCCGGCCGTGGACCCGCTGGACTCCACGTCCCGCATCCTGGACCCGCGCTACATCGCGCAGGACCACTACGACTGCGCCATGCGCGTCAAGGGGATCCTGCAGAAGTACAAGGACCTCCAGGACATCATCGCGATCCTCGGTATCGACGAGCTCAGCGAGGAAGACAAGCTCGTCGTCGCCCGTGCCCGTCGCGTGGAGCGCTTCCTGTCGCAGAACACCCACGCCGCCAAGCAGTTCACCGGCGTGGACGGCTCGGACGTGTCCCTCGAGGAGTCGATCGCGGCGTTCAACGCGATCTGCGACGGCGAGTACGACCACTTCCCCGAGCAGGCCTTCTTCATGTGCGGTGGTCTCGAGGACCTCAAGAAGAACGCCAAGGAGCTCGGCGTCTCCTGAGCTCGGTAGCTCATGACGGTGAGGGACGGGTCACCCCCGCGGGGGCCGTGTCCCGTCCCTCCCCGTACGCCCACTAGAATTTGACCCAACACCCGGCTGAACCGCCGGGTGGTGACCCGAGGAGCCACTCTTGGCTGCTGAGCTGCATGTCGAGCTGGTCGCGGCGGACCGCAGTGTCTGGTCCGGCGAGGCCACCCTGGTCGTCGCGCGCACCACGTCCGGCGACATCGGCGTCATGCCCGGTCACCAGCCGCTGCTCGGTGTGCTGGAGTCGGGCCCGGTGACCATTCGTACGAGCGATGGCGGCACGGTCGTGGCCGCCGTCCACGGAGGATTCATCTCCTTCGCGGACGACAAGCTGTCGCTGCTCGCCGAGATCGCGGAGCTTTCCGACGAGATCGACGTCAAGCGTGCGGAGCGGGCGCTGGAGCGCGCGAAGTCGGAGGCCGACGCCTCCGCCGAGCGGCGCGCTGACGTCCGACTGCGTGCGGTGGCGACGCGCTGACCCCAGCGCGCGGCGTAACGTGACTCAGCCGCGGCCAGGTCCGGGAAGGTTCCGGACCGGGTCGCGGCTGAGGCAATGCGGGTGCAATGTATTGGTCCGTTGTCGGCCCGTCGGCCGACAGTAGAGGCGAGGAGGTCGGTGCCGATGATCCTCACTCTGCTCGTGTGCGGACTTGCTTTGATCGTGCTGGTTCTGGTGGGGCTCTTCGTCTTCGGACTGCGGCGCCGGCTGATCCAGCGTTCCGGCGGCACCTTCGACTGCTCCCTGCGCTGGGACGCCCCTGAGAAGGGCGACACCTCCGGCAAGGGCTGGGGGTACGGGGTCGCCCGCTACAACGGTGACCGCGTCGAGTGGTTCCGCGTCTTCTCGTACGCTCCCCGGCCGCGCCGCGTCCTCGAGCGCTCCGCCATCGAGGTGGTGGACCGCCGCGCCCCCGACGGCGAGGAGGAGCTGGCCCTGCTCTCCGACGCGATCGTCCTGGGCTGCCTGCACCGGGGCGTCCGCCTGGAGCTGGCGATGAGCGAGGACGCGCTGACGGGTTTCCTGGCGTGGCTGGAGGCGGCACCTCCGGGCCAGCGCGTGAACGTGGCGTAGTACTTCCCGTACGGCATGAAGAAGCCGGGAAGACAGGGGGCGATCCTGTCTTCCCGGCTTCGTCTATGGACGACGGCCAGTGTTACTTCAGGCCGTCATTGATCGCGGACACCAACTCTCCGTTGGCCGTATCGCCACTGAACTCCCAGAAGAACGCCCCACCAAGCCCCTGCTCCTTGGCCCAGGCCATCTTGGAGCGGACGGTCGACGGCGTGTCGTACGACCACCAGTTGCTGCCGCAGTGGGCATAGGCGGTCCCGGCGACCGTGCCGTTGGACGGGCAGGAGTTCTTGAGGACCTTGTAGTCCTCGATGCCCTGCTCGTACGTGCCCGGCGCGGGCCCCGTCGCCGTGCCGCCCGGCTCCTTCTGGGTGACGCCGGTCCAGCCGCGCCCGTAGAACCCGATGCCGAGCAGCAGCTTCGAGGCGGGCACGCCCTTGGCCTTGAGCTTGGCGATGGCGGCCGCGGAGTTGAAGCCCTCCTGCGGGATGCCAGGGTAGGACGTGAGCGGCGAGTGCGGCGCCGTCGGCCCCTTCGCCGCCCACGCGCCGAAGAAGTCGTACGTCATGACGTTGTACCAGTCGCTGTACTGCGCCGCGCCGCCGTAGTCCGCTGCGTCGATCTTGCCGCCGCTGGACGCGTCGGCGGTGATGGCGGCGGTGACGAGGTTCTTCGCGCCGAACTCGGTGCGGAACGCCTGCATCATGTTCTTGAAGACGGCCGGGCCCGACGTGTCGCAGGACAGACCGCAGGCGTTCGGGTACTCCCAGTCCAGGTCGATGCCGTCGAAGACGTCGGCCCAGCGCGGGTCCTCGACCAGGTCGTGGCAGGACTTGGCGAAGGCCGCCGGGTTCTTCATGGCGTCGGTGAAGCCGCCGGACCAGGTCCAGCCGCCGAAGGACCAGAGGATCTTGATGTTCGGGTGCTTGGCCTTGAGCTTGCGCAGCTGGTTGAAGTTGCCGCGCAGGGGCTGGTCCCAGGTGTCGGCGACGCCGTCGACGGACTGGTCGGCGGTGTAGGCCTTGTCGATGGCGGCGTACGAGTCGCCCATGGTGCACTTGCCGCCCTGGACGTTGCCGAAGCTGTAGTTGATGTGCGTGATCTTCTCGGCGGAGCCGGAGGTCGCGATGTTCTTCGCGTGGTAGTTGCGCTGGTAGACGCCCCACTCGGTGAAGTAGCCGAGCTTGACCTTGTCGCCGGGGCCGGGGCCCGGGTCGCCGCCGCCGGTGGTGCGGACCTTGACGGCGCCGCTGGCGGGTCCCGTCTGGCCGGCCGTGTCGCGGGCCTGGACGGTGTACGAGTAGTCGGTGCCCTTGGTCAGTCCGGTGTCGGAGTACGAGGTCTCCGTCACCGTCGCGACCTTGGCGCCGTCGCGCAGGACGTCGTAGTTCTTGACGCCCTTGTCGTCGGTGGCGGCCTTCCAGTCGAGCTTGACCGAGGTGTCGGTGATGCCGGACGCGGTCGGGGTGCCGGGGGCGCTCGGCGGGTTGTCGCCGGGGACGCCGCCGCCGTCACAGCTGGCGCCGTTCAGATCACAGTTGGAGGGGGCGCCGGAGCCGGTGCCGTTGAAGCCGAAGGAGACCGAGGCGCCGGGGGCGAGCGTCCCGTTCCAGCCGAGGTTCTTCGCGGTCCAGCGGTTGCCCGAGTTGGTGACGGTGGCGTCCCAGGCGGAGGTCACCCTGGTGCCGGTGGGGAAGTCCCAGGCGACGTTCCAGGAGCTGATGCTCGTGGTGCCGGTGTTCTTGATCGTCCACTTGCCCTCGAAGCCGCTGCCCCAGTCCTGGGTCTTGGCGTACGTGGCGGTGGCCTCGGGGGCGGCGTCGGGTGCCGCCTCGGCGGAGGAGCCGAGGGCGACCAGGGTGGCGAGCGGGAGCAGCAGCGTGGTGACGCCCGCCACGGCCTTGTGTCTGAATTTGAGTCTCGAGCGGTTGGTGCTCTTCTTGAAGCGCACGAGGTGCTCCTCGGGTGAGATCCGGGGGTCTTAGGGGTTGGGACCCTGCGCCGCCCGTGAGCACGTGGACACGTGGGGGAGTGCTCACCGCAGTGCGGTGAGAATAGAAAGGTCTGGACCAACGGTCAAGAGGTCTGAACCAATGGCCGAATCGCGACGGTCCACGGCCCCGCTCCGAGCGGTTCGTCTCGGCTCAGACCCCCAACTCCTGCGCCAGCACGGCCGCTTGCACCCGGCTGCGCAGTTCCAGCTTCCCCAGCATCCGGCTGACGTGCGTCTTCACCGTCGCCTCCGCCATGGCGAGCCGGTCCGCGATCTCCGCGTTGGACAGGCCCTCACCGATGCAGGACAGGACCTCGCGCTCGCGGCGCGTGAGGCAGTCCAGGACGGCGGGGTCCGGCGCGTTCTCCCCGCGTACCGCCTTCGAAGGGGCGGCGAACTCGGCGATCAGGCGGCGGGTGACGGCCGGTGCGATCAGGCCCTCGCCGCGCGCGACCGTACGGACCCCTTCGAGGAGGTCCTTCGCCTCCGTGTTCTTCAGCATGAACCCGGAGGCGCCCGCGCGCAGCGCCCCGAAGACGTACTCGTCGAGGTCGAAGGTGGTCAGGACCAGGACGTCCGCGAGCCCCTCGGCGACGACCTGCCGGGTCGCCGCCACCCCGTCGAGACGTGGCATCTGTATGTCCATCAGGACCAGGTCGGGACGGAGTTCGCGGGCGAGCGCGACGGCCTCCTCGCCGTCCGCCGCCTCGCCGACGACCTCGATGTCGGACGCGCTGCGCAGGATCAGGACGAGTCCCGCGCGCACGGCTGACTGGTCTTCGGCGACCAGTACCCGGATCATTCCTTGGCTCCTTCGTCGGCGGGGTCGACGGGCAGGGTCGCGGAGACGATCCAGACCTTGCCGTCGGGGCTGCTCTCGGGGCCCGATTCAAAGGTGCCGCCGAGCAGTTCGGTGCGCTCGCGCATGCCGACGAGGCCGGCGCCCGAGCCCGGGGCGCGGGGCCCCGAGGGATCTCCGCAGGGGCTGGTCACCCGGACCGCGAGGGCGCGCGGTTCCTGGACCAGGGAGACGGTGACGCGGCCGGGCGAGGCGTGCTTCAGGGCGTTCGTCAGGGATTCCTGCACGATCCGGTACGCCGCGAGCTCCACCGGTGTGGGCAGCTTCGGGCCGTCCGGGGTGCGCGCGTCGTCGAGTGTGACGTCGAGGCCGTTCGTACGGGCGTTGGCGACGAGGGCGCCGAGGCCGTCGAGGGTGGGCGCGGCCGCCGGCTCCAGGTCGCCGCTGTCGTCGCGCAGGATGCCGATGAGGCGGCGCATCTCGGCCAGCCCCTCGACGCTGTTCTCACGGATGACGGCCAGCGCGTCCTTGCTGGTCTTCGGGTCGTCCAGGGAGAGCGCGGCGGTGGAGTGGATGGCGATGGCCGAGAGGTGGTTGGCGACCATGTCGTGCAGTTCGCGGGCCATCCTGGCGCGCTCGGCGCCGACGGCCTGGGCGCGGTCCATCTCCGCCAGGAGCGCGGTCTGCTCGGCCCGCAGCTTCGCCGCCTCGGCGGCCTCGCGGTGGTTGCGCACGAGGACGCCCGTGGTGGCGGGCGCGAAGGAGACGACGCCGGTGACGAAGCCGATGAGGACGGCCTCCGCCTGCTGGAACCAGGCGAGGAAGCCGAGGGTGACCGCCACCGTCACCAGGCCCGTGGTGACGGGGATGCGCCGGGCCGCGGCCGGGGTGCCGTACACGACGGCCGCGTAGACGATGTCCGTGAACATCAGGATCGACGCGAGGTTGCCCGAGGTGAACTGGTCGGCCACCAGCGCGAGCGTGCCGCAGGCCAGGGCGGTCTGCGGCCTGCTGCTGCGCAGAAGTTCGAGCCCGGCGAGGACGAGGAGCGGCAGCAGCGACCAGTGGCCGCCGAACGGCCGGCCCGTCTGGGAGTGCAGCCCGAGCGCCTCGAGCACCAGCCCGCAGAACAGGCTGGCCGCGGCGATCTGCACGTCGACGCGCTGCGGGCGGGGAAGGGACGGGGCCATGGGTCCATCCAACACGGCGAGGCGGCCCCCTGCCTGATCCTGAGGGAGGAACCGCCCGCTACATCGAAGGATGCAGTCCCACTTCGTCACTGACGACGACGATCAGCGGCCTCCGGAACGCGAGCCTTGAAGGGTGACCGGGGAAGCGAACGTAAGGAGAGCGCCGTGATCGTCGCGCTGATCGTCATCTGCGAGGTCGGCTTCTGGGTGCTGCTGGCCGCCGGGCTCGCCCTGCGCTACTGGGCGAGGATGCCGCGTACGAGCGTCGCCGTCCTGCTGTGCGAGCCGCTGCTCGAAGTCCTGCTGTTCGTCGTCACGGCGATCGACCTGAAGAACGGCGCCGAGCCGGACTGGAAGCACGGCCTCGCCGCCGTTTACATCGGCTACTCGATCGCGCTCGGCCACTACACGATCAAGTGGGTGGACGTCCGCGTCGCCCACCGCTTCGCGGGCGGCCCCGCCCCCTCGACACCGAAGTACGGCGCCGCCCGCGCCGTCCACGAGTGGAAACTCGCCGCCCGCTGGATCCTCGCCGCCCTGATCGCCATGGCCCTGCTGCAGGGCGCGGTCTGGTACGTGGGCGGGGACGGCGAGATCTCCTCGCTGCGGATGTGGCAGCAGAAGATGCTGTGGGTGATCGGGATCAATGTCGTCATCGCCGGGACGTACACGCTCTTCCCGAAGAAGGGCCCGGGACCTGCCCCGCGGGAGCGGGACGAGGACCGGCCCCTGACGAAAGCCTGAGAGCGCGGGCCTAGCGCTCGCCCCCCGGCACCCACAGCACGTCCCCGACGTCCTTGTTGGCCGTGCGGGCCAGGATGAAGAGGAGGTCGGAGAGGCGGTTCAGGTAGGTCGCGGTCAGGGGGTTCATCGCTTCGCCGTGCGTCTCCAGGGCCGACCAGGTCGACCGCTCGGCCCGGCGCACCACCGTGCACGCCTGGTGCAGCAGGGCCGCGCCGGGTGTGCCGCCCGGCAGGATGAAGCTGCGGAGCTTCTCCAGGTCGTCGAGGAAGCGGTCGCAGTCCGCCTCCAGCTTGTCGATGTAGCTCTGCTCGACGCGCAGCGGCGGGTACTTGGGGTCCTCGACGACGGGGGTGGAGAGGTCGGCGCCCACGTCGAAGAGGTCGTTCTGGACCCGGACCAGGACCTTCACGACCTCCTCGTCGAGGCTGCCGAGTGCGATCGCCGTGCCGATGGCCGCGTTGGCCTCGTTGGCGTCGGCGTACGCCGCGATCCGCAGATCGGTCTTGGCGGTGCGGCTCATGTCACCGAGGGCCGTGGTGCCCTGGTCGCCGGTCCGGGTGTAGATGCGCGTCAGATTGACCATGCGGGCCAGCCTAGTCAGAACGGCATGCGGCCCCGGGCACGGCGGCCGGCGGAGCCGCTGCGGCCCACCGCCTTGGAGCTGCTGCGGAAGGGCTTGCTGAAGATCCGGCCCAGGATGCCGGGGGCCTTGCCGCCGGCGCGCGAACCGGCTCCCAGGGTGCGCTGCGTGCCGCGTTCGGGGTGCCGGGAGAGGCGGGGGACGAGGAAGGCGAGGACGGCCAGGACGACGCAGACGGCGACGATACCGACAACCATCATGACGGGCTCCTTGAGGTCGGGTACGTCTGCCGTGTGCCCCCGCAGCGACGGCCCATGCGGCGCCCGCGGCCCGCCCGCGGGGCGGGGGTACAGTCGGCTCGCCGCTCAGCCCGTGCCGGACCGGGCGCCGCGGCCCGACGTTTCCTCGTCGTGTTCCGGCCAGGGAATGTCATGACCCGTACGCAGGAGTCCGCCGAGCCGGCCTCGGACGCCACCGGAGCGCCCGGTGGCCCGGCGGTACCGGATCGCGTCGCGCGGATACGGCGGCGTCTGGAGCGGCTGATCGGCATCGCGGCGACCGAGGGCAACGCGCTGACCGTCCTGCGCAACGGCGACGAGATCTTCACCGCCATGCTGGCCGCGATCGGGTCCGCCGAGCACACGGTCGACATGATGACCTTCGTCTACTGGAAGGGCGACATCGCCCGCCGGTTCGCCGACGCCCTCGCGGAGCGGGCGCGCGCCGGGCTGCGGGTGCGGCTGCTCCTCGACGGCTTCGGCAGCCGGCTGATCGAGGGCGAGCAGTTGCGGGTGATGGAGCAGGCGGGGGTGCAGGTGACGTGGTTCCGCAAGCCGCTGCACCTGTCGCCCCTCAAGCAGAACCACCGCTGTCACCGCAAGGTCCTCGTCGTCGACGAGGAGACCGCCTTCACCGGCGGCGTGGGCATCGCCGAGGAGTGGTGCGGCGACGCCCGCAACCCCGGCGAGTGGCGCGACACCCACGTCGAGGTGCACGGCCCCGCGGTGGACGGCATCGCCGCGGCGTTCGCGCAGAACTGGGCCGAGTGCCACGGCGAACTCTTCGACGACCAGGACCGGTTCATCAGGCACCGCCCCCAGGGCGACGCCGTCGTGCAGGTGGTGCGCGGCTCGGCCAGCTTCGGCTGGCAGGACATGCAGACCCTGATCCGCGTCATGCTCGAGTCCGCCGAGGAACGCTTCCGGCTTGCCACGGCGTACTTCTCCCCGGACGCGTACTTCGTCGAGCTGCTCTGCGCCACCGCGCGGCGCGGGGTCGAGGTGGAGATCGTGCTGCCGGGGCCGCACACCGACAAGCGGGTCTGCCGGCTGGCCGGGCAGCACTACTACGAGGACCTCATCGGCTGTGGGGTGAGGATCTACGAGTACCAGCCGACGATGATGCACGCCAAGGTCATCACCGTCGACGGCGTCGCGGCCCTGATCGGCTCGACCAACTTCAACCGCCGCTCCCTCGACCACGACGAGGAGGTCATGCTCGCCGTCCTGGACCAGGAGTTCACCGCGACGCTGGACGGGCACTTCGACGACGACGTGCGGGCCAGTGAGCTGATGCGGGAGGGCCGGTGGAAGAGACGCTCCCTCCTCCAGCGGGCCCGCGAGGTGAGCGTCCGGCCCATCCGCCGATTCCTGTGAGGCCTACGCCCCGCTCCGCTGGAAGACACGTGTGCCCACCGTGACGGACAGCAGGACGAAGGCGAGGGCCATCAGGACGCCGTACAGCATCGTCGTGGTCGCGTACTCCCCGACGTACCCCGCGCGCACCGCGTCGACCAGATAGCGGAACGGCATGAAGTGGGAGACCACGTCCAGCCAGGTGGGCGCGAGGGCCATCGGCAGCATGAGCCCCGACAGCAGCATCGAGGGCATGCTCACCGCGTTCACGGCGGGCCCGAACTCGTGCGCCTTGGAGACCTTCATGGCGAGCGCGTACGACAGTGAGGCGAGCCCCGCGGTCAGCAGCGCCACGAACGCGAAGCCGATGAGGATGCCGCCGAGCGGCGCCCTGAGCCCCATCGCCAGCGCGGCGAGCACGAGCAGCACGGCCTGGAAGACGAAGAGCGCGGCGTCGCGCAGGATCCGGCCGAGGAGCAGCGCGAGACGGCTGACGGGCGTCACCCGCATCCGCTCCACCACGCCGAACTGCTTCTCGATGATGAGCGCGAAACCGCTGAACGTGGCGCCGAACAGGCCGAGTTGCAGCAGCAGCCCGGGCACGAGCACCTGCCAGGAGTCGCCCTGTGAGCCGAGCGGCAGATCGGTGAGGAGCGGGCCGAAGAAGAGCAGGTAGAGCAGGGGCGTGAGGACGCCGAAGAGGATCTGGAACTTGGAGCGGAGGGTCTGCCGGGCGTACCGCCCGAAGATCAGTGCGGTGTCGGAGAGCAGTGCAGGCATGGTGGGGCCCCGGATCGTGGAGGTCGGTCGTGCGGGTCAGACGGCGACGGGGGTCGTGTCCGCCGGGGCGATGTCGCGCCCGGTGATGGCGAGGAAGGTGTCCTGGAGCGTGGCGTCGATCGAGCCGCCGTGCTGGAGCTTGAGGGCGCTCGGCGTGCCGTCGGCGACGACGACGCCCCGGTCCACGACGACCAGGCGGTCGGAGAGCGCGTCGGCCTCGTCGAGGTAGTGCGTGGTGAGGAAGACCGTCGTGCCGTGCTCGTCGCGCAGCCGCCGCACCAGCTTCCACAGGTCGGCCCGGCTGCCCGGGTCCAGGCCGGTGGTCGGCTCGTCGAGGAAGAGCACCTCGGGCCGGTGGGTGAGGCCCATGGCGATGTCGAGGCGCCTGCGCTGGCCGCCGGAGAGCGCCGCGCAGGGACGTTCGAGGAGCTCGGTGAGGCCGAGGTCGTGCGCCAGCTCGTCGGCGCGGGCCTCGGCGCGGGCCTTCGGCAGCCGGTAGAGCCGGCCCTGGGTGACGAGCTCCTCGCGGACGGAGACGCTCAGGTCGACGCCGCCGGACTGGGCCACGTACCCGATCTTGCTCCGGACGCCGGCGGGGTCCCTGGCCAGGTCGCAGCCGGCCACGGTGGCGGCGCCGCCGGTGGGCGCGAGCAGCGTGGTGAGCATGCGCAGCGTGGTCGTCTTGCCCGCGCCGTTCGGCCCGAGGAAGCCGAGGATCTCGCCGGGCTGTACGCGCAGGTCGATGCCGCGCACGGCTTCGACGGGGCCGCCCTTGGTCTGGAAAGTCCGGGCGAGCCCGGAGGTACTGATGATTGCCATGCCGACCACAAAAACAGAGTCTCTAAAATTTTGCAATCGCCCCAAAATTTCAGAGACCCTAGGATGGGGTCATGAGTGAGGGACTGAGGGAGCGCAAGAAGCGGCAGACGAAACAGCGGATCTCGGACATCGCGACCGGGCTCTTCCTGGAGCGCGGCTTCGTCACGGTGACCATCGCGGAGATCGCGGAGGCCGCGGACGTCTCGGTCAACACCGTCTACAACTACTTCCCGGCCAAGGAGGACCTGTTCCTCGACCGGGGCGAGGCCGTCGTCGACCGGCTCTCCGGCTATGTGCGCGGCCGCCGGGCGGGGGAGTCCGCCGCGGCCGCCGTCCTGCGCGAGCTGCGCGCCGACGTGGAGGGCGTCTCGCCCGGCATCGGGCTCTTCCCCGGCTGGGCCGACTTCATGAAGGTCATCACCGAGGCGCACGCCCTGCGCTCCCGGCTCTGGGCGATCCAGCAGGAAGCGCTCACCCACCTCACGAAGACCCTCGCCGAGGAGACCGGGGCCGCCGCGGACGACCCCATGCCCGGACTGATCGCGGGTCAGCTCTCCTGGCTCCACAGCACGCTCATGGCCTGGATCGGCGACGAGATGTCCAAGAGCCGCGAGCCCGCCGAGGTCTCCCGCGAAGCGCTCGCGCTGCTCGACGAGATGGAGGACCTGCTCGGCGAGAAGGTCCTCAACTACGCGGTGCGCGCCGCCGGATGAGCCGTACCAGTGTGATGTCCGTCATTTGAGACGTGACGCGCATCTCTTCGCGGACACAGGCGCGCCCACGAACGCTAACGTGCGCCGAAGAGGCATACGTGAACAGCGTGTGAGCCAAGCGAGACAAGCGGTAGGGGAGTCGGAACAGTGGCACGGAAGCTCGCCGTCATCGGAGCCGGACTCATGGGGTCCGGCATCGCTCAGGTCTCCGCCCAGGCGGGCTGGGACGTCGTCCTGCGCGACGTCACCGACGAGGCACTGACCCGGGGCACCGACGGGATCATGGCGTCCTACGACAAGTTCGTGAGCAAGGGCAAGCTCGCCGCCGACGACGCCGAGGCCGCGCTCGCGCGGATCA
The DNA here is from genome assembly GCF_055597165.1 of Streptomyces sp. NPDC039480. Lineage (NCBI taxonomy): Bacteria > Bacillati > Actinomycetota > Actinomycetes > Kitasatosporales > Streptomycetaceae > Streptomyces > Streptomyces sp. NPDC039480. The sequence continues at coordinate 965,953 of NZ_JBVITX010000002.1, forward strand.
CGACGACCACCGACCTGGACGCCGTCGCCGACGCCGACATCGTCGTCGAGGCCGTCTTCGAGAAGCTGGAGGTCAAGCACGAGATCTTCCGCACGCTCGACAAGCTCGTGCGCGACGACGCCGTGCTCGCCTCCAACACCTCCGCCATCCCGATCACGAAGATCGCGGCCGTCACGGAGCGCCCGGAGCGCGTCGTCGGCGCCCACTTCTTCTCGCCGGTCCCGATGATGCAGCTCTGCGAGCTCGTACGCGGCTACAAGACCAGCGACGAAACCCTCGCCCGCACCCGTGAGTTCGCCGAGTCGGTCGGCAAGACCTGCATCGTCGTCAACCGTGACGTCGCCGGCTTCGTGACGACCCGGCTGATCTCCGCGCTCGTCGTCGAGGCCGCCAAGCTCTACGAGTCGGGCGTCGCCACCGCCGAGGACATCGACACCGCCTGCAAGCTCGGCTTCGGCCACGCCATGGGCCCGCTCGCGACCGCCGACCTCACCGGCGTCGACATCCTGCTGCACGCCACCGGCAACATCTACACGGAGTCCCAGGACGAGAAGTTCGCGCCGCCGGAGCTGATGCGCCGGATGGTTGACGCCGGTGACATCGGGCGCAAGAGCGGGCAAGGGTTCTACAAGCACTGAACCAGCACTGACGTACGCCGTCTGACGCCCCGTCGGGTGCATTGGCACCCGGCGGGTCACCCCTCGGAGTGAATTCGGTATCGGTTCGCTTACAGACGGCAACTTCCTCGCCCACGCGGCAGTCAGTTGCAGTGACATACGCAGACGCCCTACGTATCGGGCGCCACAGCAGACACAGCACTCTCGGGGAGCGCATATGCACATCAGGGGCGATCAGGCCCAGCTGGTCGTCGGGGGACGCCTCGACGTACGCAGCGCGGCGGACGCCCGCACGGTCCTGCACTCGGCCGTCGACGACGGCGCCGGCGACCTGGTGCTCGACCTGTCCGAACTCGACTCGTGGGACGCCACGGGACTCGGCGTCATCATGGGCGCGCACCGCCGCGCCGGGCGGTGCGGCCGCAGGCTCGTCCTGCGCCACGTGCCACCGCAGATGCAGCGCCTCCTCGTCGCGACCCGGCTCCACCGGATCCTCGCCATCGAAGGCGGCATCGGTGTCGAATCGCTCCCCAGAGTCTGAACGATCCTGAACCGCACCTCACGCACAATCCTCACGAGACTGTGACGTCTCGGACGGGGCGGTACCCCGCCCACTCGTAGATACTGAGCGAAGGTCTAGGGTTCGGTCGCCCACCGACAGACGGACCCGCACGGGGGCGCCGGACCAGAAGCGACAGCGCAGTGTGCACGAAGGCCGGAGGGGGCTGTGCACACGACGCATCTGGGGGGCTGAGACCATGGACCCGATGAACCGGGGACCCGAAGAGTACGGCCGCGACGGCATCGACGACGGCAGCATCCACGACGGCGCGAGCGACGGCACCGACGACGCATCGACACGCGCCGGACGGCCGCCGCGCGACCCCCTGACCCCTGATTTCGGTCAGCCCGCGCCCGCCCTCGCCCGCACCGTCCAGCTCGTCTCCGGCGACTTCCTGCTCACCGTCAACCCCGTCGACGGCAGCGAGATCGAACCCTGCCCGCCCGGGGAGCAGCCGGAGCGCCCCGCCAAGCGCACCGCCGCCGAGCGCGCCGAACTGCGCCGGGCCGCGCTGCCGCCCGTGCCGCCCGGCCCGGCGCTGCCCAGACTGCCGCTCCTGGAGCGCCAGGAGGAGCGCGAGCGCCTCGCACGGCTCCTCGCGCGCGGCCGCTCCGTACGGCTGACCGGACCCGCCGGATCGGGCCGCACCGCACTCCTCAACGCCGTCGCCGACGACTGCGCCGACCTCGCCCCCGACGGCGTCGTCCGCCTCTCCGGCTACCGCAGGACACCCGGCGAGCTGCTCCACGACCTCTTCGCCGCCGTCCACACCGCGCCCCTGTACCGCCCCGACCGCGCCCAGCTGCTCGACCTGGTCCGCGACATCGGCGCCGTCGTCGTCCTCGACGACCTGGAGTTCGGCGGCGCCGGCCTCGACGAGCTGCTCGACGCCACCCCCGAGTGCGCCTTCCTCATCGCGACCACACCCGACGTGGCGGCCCCCTCCGCCGACTGCCACCTCGAAGAGGTCTTCCTCGGCGGACTCGGCCGGGGCAGCGGCCTGGAGCTCCTGGAGCGCGCCGTCGGCCGCGTCCTCGACGACGAGGAGGCCAACTGGGCGGGCGACCTGTGGTTCGAGTCCGAGGGGCTGCCGCTGCGCTTCGTCCAGGCGGGCGCCCTGCTCCGCCAGCGCGACCAGCTGCGCGCCGACCCGCACGCCTTCGAGGAGTACGGCTACTTCGCGGAGACCCCCGTCGACGCCGGCCCCGACGACGTCCCCGAGATCCCGCTGCCCTCGCTCGCCGACGGCGCCGCACCCGCCGCGCTGCTCGCCGCACGGCTCAGCCCGTCCGCCCGCGCCACCCTGAAGTTCGCCGTCGCCCTCGGCGGCGAGCTCCCGCACCAGGCCCACCTGCCCGCCCTCGTCGGCGACACCCACGCCGACGCGGCCCTCGCCGAACTGGTGAGCTGCGCCCTCGTCACCCCGGTCGGCGCCCACTACCGCCTCGCCGCCGGCGTCCGCGCCCAGCTGGAGGCCGCCGGATACGCCGACGAGGCGCCCGAGCGCGCCCTGGCCGCCGCCCAGCACTACGCCTGGTGGGCAGGACACCCCTCCGTCACCCCGGAGCGCGTCGCCGCCGAGGCCGACGCCGTGCACGCCGCGCTCGGCGCCCTGGTCGCCACGGAGGCCGGCGCGGCCGTGCTGCTCGCCCGCACCGCGGCGCCCGCCTTCGCCGGCGGACTCGACTGGGGAGCATGGGAGCGCGCCCTGCGGTCCGGCCAGGAAGCCGCGCGGAACGCGGGCGAGGTCGCCGAAGAGGCGTACTTCCACCACGAGTTGGGCATCCTCGCGCTCTGCGGCGGACAGCTGGACCGGGCCCGCGCCGAGCTGGAGGCCTCCATCGGGCTCCGCGGCGCGCTCGCCGACAAGCGCGGCATGATCTCCGGGCGCCGGGCCCTCGCCCTGGTCGCCGACCGCTCGGGCGGCGCGCAGCCCGGCGGGCGCACGGCCGCGGGCGAAGAGGTGCCCGACGCCCGCTACGAGGAGTCGGCGTCGCCCCCCGGCGGCATACCCGCGGCCTTCGCGCTGCCCCAGCCGCCCCCGGAGCCGGACACACTCGTCACCAGCAAGGCGACGCCCATCATCGGGTCCGGCCCCGCACCCAGCCGCCGCTCCATCATCAGCGGCACCCGGCGCAACCTCGTCGCCGCCGGCGCCGGAGCACTCCTCGCCGCCGTCCTCGGCACCGTCGTCACCCTCGGCGCCACGTCCGACAACAACGACCCGCCCGGCGACAAGGTCACCACGGAGCAGTCGGCGAAGGAGGACCGCGACGGCGAAGGCCTGACCGCCGACAAGCCGCGGCAGGACGCCACGAGCGGCGGTGGCACCCCGGGCGACGGCGGCACCGTCGGCGCCTCGGACGGCCCGACGCCGAGCGGCAGCGGGAAGCCGTCGGCCACGCCGAGCGGCAGCGACAAGCCGTCCGGGAAGCCCTCGGACAAGCCGTCCGGCACGCCGTCGGACAAGCCGACCAAGCCCTCGGACAAGCCGACCAAGCCGTCCGACAAGCCGACGGACCCGCCGACCACTCCGCCCACGACTCCGCCGAGCACGCCCCCCAGCACCCCGCCGTCGACGCCGCCCGCGACCGACGACCCGCCCACCTCGCCCGACCAGTCGAACTCGGCGAGCGGCTCCGGCGGGACGACACCCAGCGCCTGAACCGGCACGCTGAAGGGCCGGGTCCCGCAGGACCCGGCCCTTCAGCGCGTGCGTGCGGTCAGAACAGCCGCAGCTTGTCGTCCTCGATGCCCCGCAGCGCGTTGTAGTCCAGGACGGTGCAGCCGATGCCGCGGTCCGTGGCGAGGACGCGGGCCTGCGGCTTGATCTCCTGGGCGGCGAAGATGCCCCGGACGGGCGCCAGGTGCGGGTCGCGGTTCAACAGCTCCAGATAACGGGTGAGTTGCTCCACACCGTCGATCTCACCCCGCCGCTTGATCTCGACGGCGACGGTCTGCCCGTCGGCGTCGCGGCAGAGGATGTCCACCGGGCCGATCGCCGTCATGTACTCGCGACGAATGAGCGAGTACCCCTCGCCGAGTGTCTCGATCCGGTCGGCGAGCAGCTCCTGAAGGTGCGCTTCCACGCCGTCCTTGATGAGGCCGGGGTCCACGCCGAGCTCGTGCGACGAGTCGTGCAGGACTTCCTCCATCGTGATGATGAGCTTCTCGCCCGCCTTGTTCACGACGGTCCACACACCCGCGTCGTCCCCGGTCCCCTCCTTCAATGTGCAGGGCGGAGACATCCAGTTGAGCGGTTTGTAGGCCCTGTCGTCCGCGTGGATCGAGACGCTGCCGTCCGCCTTCACGAGGATCAGGCGGGGAGCCGACGGGAGATGGGCGGTGAGCCGGCCCGCGTAGTCCACGGAGCATCGGGCAATGACGAGACGCATGGGGCGCAACGCTACTCGACCGGAGCCGGTGCGCGCGATTCGCCCACCCCTCGCCCCCGCGGGAGCGACTTGTCCGGCGATGAACCCGTTCGATCCTGGCCGGTTATGTGCCCAATCTTCTGGTGTAGGCACCGCCCGGTGCCTACCGTAGAAGCAAGAGGTCGTCGTCCGTGCACGCTGCGTAGGCGGACTCCATCCCTGTCCGTAGGCCCCCGCTCCCCGGGGGTGCGAGAGGAGAACCCATGTCGCTCGACGTCTCACCGGCACTGTTGGAACAGGCCGAGCGAGGCGAGGTCGACGAAGCAGAATTCGTCGACTGCGTCCGGACCTCCCTGCCTTACGCATGGGAGATGATCAGCTCCCTGGTGGCCCAGCTCAAGGTCGACGGCGGCGAGTTCGCCGACAACCAGACCCCGCCGCCGGACGAGCAGGCACGCGGTCAGCTGCTGCGCGCGCTCGCGAGTGACGCGATTCGCGGTGCCCTGCAGCGGCACTTCGGAGTGCGTCTGGCATTCCAGAACTGCCACCGCGTCGCGGTGTTCCCGCTGGATCCTTCGGTGGACGAGCGGCTCGCCCGTTTCACGTCGATCCGGGGGCAGCTGCTCAACCAGTCGCCCGAACTGCGGGACTGCTGACGTCTGTTGCTGCCGCTCCGTACGCGGGAGGTGTGTCAGTCCGGAGCGGCAGCTCCTCAGGCTCTCAGTCGGACGGCGGATCTCAGCCGAGCTGGGGCAGTACTTCGGCGCCCAGCCTTCGCACGTTCTCCTCCGTGGCCGCGAGGTCGCCCGAGCCCTCCACGAGCAGCGCGAAGCGCGTGATGCCGGTGCGCTCGGACGTGGCGGCGATCCGGTCGGCGCACACCTGCGGGGTGCCCACGGGGTGGAGCCCGCACAGCAGCTCGGTGTAGGCCGCGGGGTCCCGCATGGCGCGGTGCCTGCCGTCGACGGTCACATGGGCGTCCAGGCCCTGCTTCAGCCAGCCGGGCATCGCCTTCTGTAAGGTCTCGGCCGCCTCCACGCGCCGGTCCGCGATCTGGGCGACCCCGGCGGAGACGTGCGACGCGGCGGCGACCTTCTCGGGGGGATGCCCGGCGGCACGGGCGTGCCGATTCCACAAGGCCACCATTTCGGCCTTCTCGTCGTCGCCCACATGCATGCCGAGGAGCATGGGCAGGCAGCGCTGGGCCGCGAGCCGCACGCTGGACGGCGAGGTGCAGGCGACGACCACCTCGGGCCCCGCGGTGTCGCCCTGGCCGGGCAGCGCCTCCTGCGGGCGTGGCACGACGGCCACCTCGCGGAAGGAGAACCGGCCCCCGCTGCCCTCGACCCGGGGCTCGCTCAGCCACCGGAGCAGCAGGTCGAGCGATTCCGGGAAACCCTTCTCGTACGCCTCCAGGCCGGCTCCGAAGACCTCCAGGTCCACCCAGGGGCCGCCGCGTCCGACGCCGAGCGAGAACCGCCCGCCGGACGTCATGTGCAGCAGCGCCGCCTGCTCGCCGAGCGCCACGGGGTGCACGGTCGGGAGTACGCTGACGGCCGTGCCGACCCGGATCCGCCGGGTCCGCCCGAGCAGCAGGGCCGCGAGGGTCACCGCCGACGGGCACGTGCCGTACGGCACGAAGTGGTGCTCGGCGAGCCAGACCGAGTCCAGCCCCGCCTCCTCGGCCACCTCGGCGGACCGCACCGCTCGGTGCAGTGCCTCCCCCTGTCCCTGTCCGGGGAACTGGGCGGCCAGAACAAAACTACCTACACGCATCGAACTCCTGCCTCCTTGGCGCCGACGCAGGCACTCCCCCTACGGGCAACAACGCGTGACACGTGCCAAAGGCACGGCCTGGCATGAAGATTGTTGGATTTTCCGTGCAGCGACGGGGCCGGCGGCCCTCGGTGCGGGCACGGGTACCCCGGGGCGTGGCGCGTAGGCTGGTCGCACCCCTGACCGCCGTACAGCCCGTGAGGTGTTTCCGTGTCCCCGCGTCGCAACCGCCCCAAGGGCGCCGGAGAGCCGAAGGCGTCCGCGGGCGCGCAGCCGCCGGGCCGCTACGGCGGCTTCCAGTCCACCGAGAGCTGGCAGGGCGAGGAGTGGAGCGTGCGCCACGTCGCGGGCGCGAGCGCGGCGGGCAAGCGGTACCGCTGCCCGGGCTGCGACCAGGAGATCCCGTCGGCCCTCGCGCACGTGGTGGCCTGGCCCGAGCACTCCGGCGTGGACGAGCGCAGACACTGGCACAAGGCGTGCTGGAACGCGAAGGACCGCCGCACCACGCGGGTGCAGCGGTCCCGTAACGCGCCGAGGTACTGAGCCTCGTACGACCGTGTCGTGCGGTTATACGTCGCGCTTCTCCAGGAGCGCGAACGCGCCGGCGACGGCGGCCACCGTGACGACGACGAGCAGCGCGAGCTGCGAGCCGCCGCCGGGGCCGTCCGCGGTGTCCGCGCCGAAGATCTTGGCGAGGGCCGTGATGGCGTTGTAGTCGTTCATCTTCTCGCCGAGCGGCTGCGTGCTCTCCCAGATCATCAGGAACGCGGGCATGATCGCGGGGACCAGGACCACGCCGAGCATGGCGGTGATGGCGCCCGCGGAGTGCCGCAGCATCGAGCCGACGGCGAGCGCGAGCACGCCGAGCAGCGAGACGTACAGACCGCCCTTGAAGACCGTGCCCGCCCAGGGCAGGTCACCCGCCTCGGGACCGCTGTGGGCGGCCGAGGCCGCCAGGCCCACCAGCAGGATGGAGCCCGCGGAGACCGCGAAGGCGACCACGAAGTAGATGATGACCTTCGCGGCGAGGACGCGGTGGCGCTGCGGGGACGCGGTGAACGTCGTACGGATCATGCCCGTGCCGTACTCGGACGAGGTGACGAGCACGCCGAGCGTGATCAGGCAGATCTGACCGAGCATCAGGCCGAAGAAGGCCGGGACGGTGAACGGCATGTCCGCGTAGTCGACGGACTCCGTGTTCGCCACGGCGAGCAGGCCGATGCCGACGACCAGGAGCAGGAAGATGCCCAGGGTCCACATCGTGGAGCGGACCGACTTGATCTTCGTCCACTCGGAGCTCAGGGCGTTGCCGAGGTGGGTCTTCTTGACCGGGATCGGCGAGGTGTAGGCGTTGGCCATCGCCTGCTGCCAGGCGGAGGGCGGCGCGGGCGCGGCGGGCGGCGGAGCCATCGGGGCGCCCTGCGGCGCCGGTGCGCCCGCCGGTGCGTACATCTGCTGAGGCTGCTGCGCCTGCGGCTGCTGCTGCGGAGTCGGAGGCGTGGTCATCGTGCGGCGTCCTCGTTGTCGGTGGCGGTGGCGCGCTTGGCCATGTCGGGGGCGGGAGCGGCGGGCGCCTGCTGCGGGGGCGCCGCGGCGTACGGGTTCTGCGTCGCGGGCGCGCCCTGCGGCTGCGGCATCGCGAAGGGCTGGCCGCCGCCCTGCTGGGGCGGCGGCGGGGCGTACCAGCCGGGCTGGCCCTGGCCGGGCACCGGCAGCGCGCCGGGGGGCATGGCGCCGGGCGGCATCTCCTGCTGGAGGCCCGCGCGCTGGTCGACCGTGGAGCGGTAGTCGACGGCGCCCTGCGTCATCCGCATGTACGCCTCTTCCAGCGAGGCCTGGTGCGGGGAGAGCTCCCACAGGCGGACGTCGGCGCCGTGCGCGAGGTCGCTGATGCGGGGGAGCGGCAGACCGGTGACGCGCAGCGCGCCGTCCTGCTCGGGCAGCACCTGGCCGCCCGCCTCGGTCAGCAGCGACGTCAGCTTCTCGCGGTGCTGGGGCTCGCTGTCCGGCGTCCGCACCCGCGCGAAGTCCGCGGAGTTGTGCGAGATGAAGTCCTTGACGCTCATGTCGGCGAGCAGCTGGCCGCGGCCGATCACGATGAGGTGCTCGGCGGTCAGCGCCATCTCGCTCATCAGGTGGGACGACACGAAGACCGTGCGCCCCTCGGCGGCGAGGGACTTCATCAGGTTGCGGACCCAGAGGATGCCCTCGGGGTCGAGGCCGTTGACCGGCTCGTCGAAGAGCAGCACCTGCGGGTCGCCGAGGAGCGCCGCCGCGATGCCGAGCCGCTGGCCCATGCCGAGCGAGAAGCCCTTGGAGCGCTTCTTCGCCACTTCCTGGAGGCCCACGACGCCGAGCACCTCGTCGACCCTGCGGGCCGGGATGCCGGAGAGCTGCGCGAGGCAGAGCAGGTGGTTGCGGGCGTGCCGGCCGCCGTGCACGGCCTTGGCGTCGAGCAGCGCGCCGACCTGGCGCGGGGCGTTCGGCAGCTTGCGGTAGGGGTAGCCGCCGATCGTCACCTGCCCGGTGGTGGGCGCGTCGAGCCCGAGGATCATGCGCATCGTCGTCGACTTGCCGGAGCCGTTGGGCCCGAGGAAGCCGGTGACGGTTCCGGGCCGCACCTGGAAGGAAAGGTTGTACACGGCTGTCTTGGCGCCGTAGCGCTTCGTCAGGCCGACTGCCTCGATCATTCTCCGCACCCATCGAATGGTTCAGGACGTCGGGGCACACGCCCCCGTAAGGGTTAGGAGGATAACGGGGAGCTGACGGTTCCAGCCAAGAGCGAGTAAAAGCGTTTACGGCACCGGGAGCTCCGTCCACGGCAGCACCCAGCCCTCTTCCGCGAAGAGAAGCGTGCCCCGGGCGCGGAGCTCGGGGTCGGCGGCCGCCCGCCGTACCCAGGACGCCGCGTCGGGCCCGAGCAGTTCCCGCAGCCGCGGTGACGCGTCGAGGAGGGCGTCGAGCAGCGCGGCCTGGTCGCCGCCGCCGGGCCGCGGCAGCCCGGTCACGGGGTCGGCGAGGACGCCGCGCACGCTGACGTAGACGTACGCCTCGTCGAGTCGCTCGCCGGACGGCAGGGTCATGCCGTACGCGTCCCCGGGCAGCAGGACGCGACGGTAGTTGGGGAGCTCGGTGGCGTCGACGGCGGGCAGCTGGGCCGCGTCCAGCCAGGAGACGACGAGGGTGGTCCGTGCGGTGCGGGCTCCGTAGGGGGCGGCCGCCACATACCCGGCCCGGCCGATGTGGGCGGAGCAGCCGATGCCGAGGCCGCGCAGCCGCACGGGCACCATCGGCACGGCGCCGGGGATGCCGCGCCGGGCGAGCTTGTGGGAGAGCTGGCCGGGGGAGGCGTTCGAGCCGACGGCTACGACGGGGTGCCGGCCCGCGACGGGTGGCTGGCCGAGGGCGGTGAGGATGTCGTCCAGTGAGCGGTGCGGCGGGCGGCCGGTGCCGTCGACGGTCCACGCGCCGAGGCCGCCGGGGCGCGGGCGCAGTTCGAGCAGCTCGGCGCCGGTGAGCAGGGCGGGGACCGTGACCGGCAGGCCCGGATAGGTGAGGGGTTGCAGCGCGGGCACGCCGTCGAGGCCGAGCGCGGCGAGCCCGCGGTCCTGCGTCGTCACATGTCCCCCCGGGGCACGGCGGTCGTACGTCCCTGTGGACGCCCGGGACACGCCCTGGATCAAGCGTCCCGTCTCTTCAGCAGTACGTACCCACCGAGCAGCGCGAGCACCACCCACGCCACCATGATCGCGAGGCCGCCCCACGGCCCGTACGGGGTGTCGTCGTCGAACGGCGACTTGACCTGCATGATCTTGCTGCCGGCCTGGTCGGGCAGGAAGCGGCCGATCTTCTTCGTCGCCGATACGTTGCCGAGGATGCTGGAGATGAGGAAGAAGAACGGCATCAGGATGCCGAGGGAGAGCATCGGGCTGCGCAGCATCGCCGCGACACCCATGGAGAACAGCGCGATGAGCGCCATGTAGAGCGCGCCGCCGATGACGGCGCGCAGCACTCCGGGGTCGCCGATCTGCGCCTTGTACGGGCCGAGCATCGCCTGCCCGACGAAGAACGTGAGGAAGCTGGTGGCCAGGCCCACCACGAAGGCGAGCAGCGTGGCGACGGTGATCTTGCCGAACAGGAACGCGGCGCGCTGCGGGACCGCCGCGAGCGAGGTGCGGATCATGCCGGTGCTGTACTCGTTCGAGACGACGAGCACCCCGAAGACGATCATCGCGAGCTGGCCGAGGGACATCCCGGCGAAGCTGATGAACGTCGGGTCGAAGGTCATCCTGTCCCTGGCGTCGAGGCTGTCGTAGTCGTTCTTGGACAGGACGCTGATCAACGCGCCGAGCGCGACCGTGACGACGAGGGCGAGGCCGAGCGTCCAGACGGTCGACGAGACCGAGCGGATCTTGGTCCACTCCGATTTCAGCACCTGTGTCGCGGCCATCGCTCAGGCTCCCTTCCGCGGCTGCCAGCCCTGGCCGGGACCCTTGTGGTCGGCGTGCGCGTGGTACTCGACCGACTCCGCGGTGAGCTGCATGAAGGCCTCTTCGAGGGACGCCTGTTGGGGGCTCAGCTCGTGGAGGACGAGATGGTTCCGCGCGGCGAGCTCACCGAGCTGCTCCGCGGGGGCGCCGTCCACTTCGAGGGCGCCGTCACCCGCGTCCACGGCGGTGACGCCCGCCTGGTGCAGGACGTCGAGGAGGCGTTCGCGCTGCGGGGAGCGGACTCTGACGTACGACCGGGAGTTCTGCCGGATGAAGTCGGACATCGACAGGTCGGCGAGGAGGCGGCCCTGGCCGATGACGACGAGGTGGTCGGCGGTGAGCGCCATCTCGCTCATCAGATGCGAGGAGACGAAGACCGTACGCCCTTGTGCGGCAAGGGACTTCATCAGATTGCGGATCCAGTGGATGCCCTCGGGGTCGAGGCCGTTGACCGGCTCGTCGAACATCAGGATCTCGGGGTCGCCGAGGAGCGCCCCGGCGATGCCGAGGCGCTGGCCCATGCCGAGCGAGAAGCCCTTGGCCTTCTTCTTGGCGACGGCGGTCAGCCCGACGGTGTCGAGGACCTCGGTGACGCGGGCGCGCGGGATGCCGTTGCTCTGCGCGAGGCAGAGCAGGTGGTTGAAGGCGCTGCGGCCGCCGTGCATCGCCTTGGCGTCGAGGAGCGCGCCGATGCACTTGAGCGGGTCCTTCAGCTGGGTGTAGTGCCGGCCGTCGATGCGGACGGCGCCGGCCGAGGGGTGGTCGAGCCCGAGCAGCATGCGCATGGTGGTGGACTTGCCCGCGCCGTTCGGACCGAGGAAGCCGGTGACCATGCCGGGGCGGACGGCGAAGGTCAGGTTGTTGACGGCCACTTTTTCGCCGTACCGCTTGGTCAGCCCCTCTAGCTCGATCATGCGGCAACGCTAAAACGGGACAAAGCCCCCTGCCACCGGAGCGGCAAGGGGCTCTGGCGTCCCTTTCGGGGCGCGGGGGCTAGCGGGTCTGCTGAGCCGGCACGCCTCGGGAGACGGGCTCGTCGTCCGCGGGCGTACCCGCGGCGGCGACCGCCGCACCGGTGAGCGTCGCCAGCATCTCCCGCACATTGGTGAGCTGCGCGTTGATGCTGTCGCGGCGGTTCGTGAGCGCGGCGAGCTCGCGCTCGGACTCCGAACGGATCCGGTCCGCCTTCGCGTTCGCGTCGGCGACGATGTCCTCGGCCTGGCGCTGCGCGGTCTCGACGGTCTGCCGGGCGCGGCGCTCCGCGTCGGTCCGCAGCTTCTCCGCCTCCAGGCGCAGCTGCTCCGCACGGTGCTCGATCTCCGCGAGGCGCTTCTCCGCCTTGGCCTGACGCGAGGCCAGGTCACGCTCGGACTGCTCACGGCGCTTGGCGAGGTTCGTCTCGAAGTCCGCGGCGGCCTGGGCGGCCTTGGCGCGGGTCTCCTCGAAGAGGGCGTCCGCCTCCTCGCGCTTGGACTGCGCGTCCTTCTGGGCCTCGGCCCGCAGCGCGCTCGCCTCGCCCTTGGCCTTCTCGACGATCCGGACGCCCTCGTCCTCGGCCTTGGCCTTGCGCTCGGCGGCGAACGACTCGGCGTCGTTGCGCACCTGCTGGGCGGCGGACTCGGCGAGCTCACGGTGCTGCTCGGCCGCGCGACGGGCCTCCTCGCGCAGGTCCTTCGCCTCCTCCTCGGCGAGGCGGAGGATCTTCTCGACGCGGGCACCGAGACCGGCGTACGACGGCTCGGCGTCGGCGACCTGGGCCTGGGCGTTCTGCGTCTCGAGGTGCAGCTCCTCGATGCGCTTTTCCAGAGCAGTGATACGGGCAAGAGCGCTGTCACGGTCGGAGACGAGCTTGGAGATACGTTCGTCCACCTGAGCGCGGTCGTACCCACGCCGCACAAGCTCGAAGCCGTAGGGGGAAGTGTCGCTCATGGGGTTCCTGTCGAATGAGACCGGTGAGGTGATAGAGGGAATCCTAGGGGTCCAAGCGGCGTGTCATCGAGCAGATGCCTGTTTGATCTGGAGAATGACACCCCTTTTGAGTGGCTGACCGTCAGAGTGCTTGCCAGGGACAGGGCCAAAGGTCCTTTCGGAGCACGGCAGATTCCCTTTGACTACCCCTCCGACTGCTTCCCACTCGAACGTGTCGATCCGGCCGCGGCCCCCGCCTTGACGCCGCCCGCGCCGGAACCGCCGCCCGACCCGGTCTTCGCACCGCTCGACGGGGCCTCGAAAGACTCCAACGCCTCCAGCACGTCCTGGACACGGGAGATCTCCGCATTGATGTCCGCGCGGCGCCGCACCAGAACCTCCAGCTCCTGCTTGCCCTCCTCGACCATGCGGGTCGCCTCCGCCTCGGCATCGGCCTTGATCCGCTCGGCCTCGCGGGTCAGCGCGGCCTTCTTCGTCTCGGCCTCCTTCAGGAGCGCCTCGGCCTTCTTCACGGCGGAGATACGGACCTTGCCCGCCTCCGTGTTGGCGTCCGAGACCAGCTCCTTGGCCTTCGCCTCGGCCTCGGCCAGCTGCTCCTCCGCGGCCTTGACCAGCGCGTCGCACCGCTCGCCCGCGGACTTCATCGCCTCGGCGGACTCGCGGCGGGCGCGATCGTGCAACTCCTCGATCTCGGCGCTGAGACGGTCGCGCTGCTCCTCCGAGCGCTCCCTTATGGCGGTCGCGTCGCGGCGGGCGCCGACGAGCAGCTCGTCCGCGTCCGTACGGGCCTTCTCCACCAGCGTGTTGCCCTCGACCGTCGCCGCGGCGACCAGGCGCTCGGCCTCCTTGCGGGCCGCGCCGACCATCGTGTCGGCCTGCGCCTCGGCGTCCGTGGTCGCCTTCAGCGCCTTCTCCTGGGCGTCCGACGTCAGCTTCTCGGCCTCCGCCGCGGCCTCCGTGATGAGCGTGTCGACCTGCTCGGCGGCCTCCTGGCGGCGCTTGTTGGCCTCCTTGCGGGCCTCGTCGAGCGTGCGCTCGGCCTCCTCGCGGGCCTGGGACGTGAGCCGCTCGGCCTCGCTGGCCGCCGCGGCCTTGACGCGCTCCGACTCACTGCGGATCCGCTCGGCGTGCTGCTGCGCGGAGTTGACCGTCTCGGCGGCCTCGGCACGCAGCCGCTCCGCGTCGCCGGACGCGTCCGAGATGAGCTTCTCGGCCTTCGCCACGGACTCCGCGCGGACCCGGTCGGCCTCGGCGGTGGACTCGGCACGCAGCCGCTCCGCCTGCTCCGCGGCTTCCGTGCGCACGCGCTCGGCTTCCGCGGTGGACTCGGTCTTGAGCCGCTCGGCCTCCGCCGTGGACTCGGCGCGCAGCCGCTCGGCCTCGGCGATCGTCTCGTTCTGCAGCAGCTCCGCCTCGCTGCGGGCCTCGCCGATCAGCGTGTCGGCCTGGCCCGCCGCGTCGTTGCGGATGCGGTTGGCGTCCTCGCGGGCGTCGGCACGCGTGCGTGCGGCGTCCTGCTCCGCCTGCGCGATGGTGTCCGACGCCTCCGTGCGCACCCGCTGGGCGTGCTCCGAGGCGTCCGAGCGCATCCGCTCGGCCTCCGCGATCGCGTCCGCAACCGTGCGCTCCGCGAGCTCCTTGGCGGCCTCCGAGGCCTCCGCCGCCTCGCGCCGGGTGCGGTTGGCGTCCTCGGAGGCGCGCTCCCGCTCGGCGTAGGCGTCGGTGCGGACGCGGTCCGCCTCCTCCTGCGCCTCCGTCCGCGTGCGCTCCGCGGCGTGCTCGGCGGCCGAGCGCAGCCCCGCGACCTCCTCCTGCGCCGCCTCGTGCAGGCCGGCCACGGAGTCCCGTACGGACTGGGCGTGCTGCTCGGCGGCCGAGACCAGCTCGGTCGCGCGGCGGTCGGCCTCCTCGACGAGCCGGATCGCCTCGGCCTGCGCCTCCTCGACCCGCTTGCGGGCGGACGCGAGGAGCTCCTCGCTCTGCTCGCGGGCCCGCTCACGCTCCTGGTCGGCCTCCGCACGCGCGGAGTTGAGGGTCTCCTCGGCCTCGCGCCGACGCCGGACCGCCTCCTCCTGGGCGGCGGCGAGCGCCTCGGCGGCCTCCGTGCCGACGCGCTCGGCGGCGGCCGCGGCCTCCGCACGGACCCGGTCGGCCGACTCCTGCGCCTCCGTCTTGAGCCGCTCCGCCTCGGCCGCGGCCTCCGAACGCAGGCGTACGGCGATGTTCTCGCCCTCCGCGCGGGCCTGCGAGGCGTCGGCTGCCGCTTCGTTGCGCAGCCGCTCGGCCTCGGTCTCGGCCTGCGCCTGGAGCGTGCGGATCCGCTCGGCGGACTCCGCGCGCAGCCGGTCCGTCTCGTCCGTGGCCTCCTTGCGCATGCGCGCGGCCTCGGCGCGGGCGTCGGTCAGCGCCTGCTCGGCGGCCGACAGGCGCTCCTCGGCCTCCGTGCGCAGCCGCGTCAGCTCCTCGGCGGCCTCGGCCTGCCGTGCCGCTATGGCCTGCTCGGTCTCCTCGCGCAGGGCCCGCGCGGCCGCCTCGGCCTCGGACTTCGTGGCCTCGGCCTGCTCGGCGGCCTCCTCGCGGTGCCGCTCGGCCTCCTCGCGGGTGCGCTCCAGGGTCTCCTCGGCCTGCGTGCGCAGCGTCGTGGCGCGCTCGACGGCCTCGGTGCGGACCCGGTCGCTCTCGGCGGCCGCAGCCGTGCGCAGCTCCTCGGCGTCGGCCTTCGCCTTGGTGAGGAGCTCCTCGGCGGACTTGGCCGCCTCCTCGATCTCCTTGACCGCCTCGCGCCGCGCCTCGCCCCGGATGCGCTCGCCCTCGGAGACCGCCTCGGCCCGCAGCTGCTCGGCCTCGCCGCGCAGCCGGCGCGCCTCCTCCTGCAGCTCGACGGTCTTGGCGCGGTACTCCTTGGTGTCGTCCTTCGCCGCGCCCTTGAGCTCCTCGGCGATGTCGTGCGCCTCGGCGCGCAGCCGGTCCGCCTCGGTCTCCGCCTCGGACCGGATCCGCTCGGCCTCCTCGGTGGCGGCCTTCGTGGTCTCCTTGGCGTTCTTCGAGGCCTTGTCGAGGACCTCCTCGGCGGTCCGCGCGGCCTTCGCGAGCTGGCTCGCGGTCTCCTCGGCGGTGATCGTGCGCGCCTTCTCGGCGGCGTCCGCGATCAGCTTCTCGGCCTCCGCGCGGGCGTCGGCGACCAGCTGCTCGGCCTCGGACCGGGTGGACTCGGCCTCCTTGGTGGCCTCGCCGACAAGCCGGGCGACCTGCTCCTTGGCGGTCCGCGTGCGCTGTTCGTTCGCCGCTTCGGCGGCCGACAGCTGCTTGGCCGCGGTCTCCTTGGCCTCGGAGAGCACCTTCTCGGCCTCGCCGCGCGCCTGGCGCAGCGCCGTCTCGGCCTCGGCCATGCGCTGCTCGGCGGCCCGGCTCGCCTCGGCGGCCATGCGGCGCGCCTGCTCGGACTCGGTCGCCGTGGTGGAGCGCAGCTGCTCTGCGTGGTCGGTGGCCTCCTGGGCCTGGGTGGACGCGGCGTTCAGCAGGCGCTCGGCGTCGGTGCGGGCGCGGCGCAGGATCGCCTCGGCCTCGGCGCGGGCGGCCTCGGCGTCGCCCGCCAGGCGCTGGCGGGCCTCCTCGGCGATCCGGGCGGCCTCCGCGCGGGCGGCGGCCAGGGCCTGGTCGGCCTCGGCGCGCGACTCGTCGAGGAGGCGGCGGGCCTGCTGTTCGGTGCGGGCCCTGAGCTGCTCGGCCCAGGCCACGTTCTCGTTGACGTGGGACTCGACGGTCTGGCGGCGCTCGGCCAGCTCCTGGTCGAGCTGCTGGCGGCGGGACACGGCCTCGGCGTGCAGCTCGGACTGGAGGCGGGCCTGCTGCTCCGCGTGCTCCTGGAGGATCCGCTGGGTCTGCGCGCGGGCGTCGCGGAGCTCGCGCTCGGCGTCGGCGCGCAGCTGCTCGGCCTGGATCTGGGCATTGCGGAGCAACTGCTCGGCCTGATACCCGATGTCCGCGCTGTCGTAGGCAGGACGGGACGCGAGGTTGCGGCGCGCCTCGTGCAGCTTGGCGCGCAACACCTCGACCTGGTAGCCGAGGTCCTCGGCGTGCTGGACGGCTTTCTCCCGCTCGGTCTTCAGCCGGTCCATCTCGGCCTCGAACCGCGACAGACTGTCGGTCTCAGCCCGCGAGTTCTCTTGGCGTTCGTAGCCCCGCACTGCGCGGTCCCATCCTTCCCCGAGCTCTCGGCTGCGCTCGAGCAGGGGAGGCCCCACTCCTGGTCGCAATTCTCTCCAACGAGCCCCGTCCGTCCGCCGAACGGGACCCCCGGGGGAATGGTGTCAGATCAACAGCGGAGCATGAGCTGCTGCCCCGATGCTCGTCCCCCGAAACCCGGACCCCGGTATGTGGCCGCCCAAAGTTCGGACGGCCGCCACTAACCCTACCGGCCCAGATATACGGAGGTCAGTGCTCCGGTGCCTCGGAGGGTGCCGAAGTGACAAGTTCCGTCAGGACGCCGTGGCAGTCCTTCGGGTGCAGGAAGGTGATGCGGGACCCCATGGAGCCGATCCGGGGCTCTTCGTAGAGGACGCGTACGCCCTTGTCCTTGATGGCCGCGGCGTCGCCGTCCACGTCCGCGGTGCCGAAGGCGATGTGGTGCACGCCCTCGCCGTTCTTGGCCAGCCACTTGCCGACCGCGGAGTCGTCGCGGGTCGGTTCGAGCAGCTGGAGGTAGGAGGCACCTCCGTCACTCGTCTCGTTGATTTTGAGCATGGCCTCGCGCACGCCCTGCTCTTCGTTGACCTCGGTGTGGAACACCTCGAATCCGTACGTCGCGCGGTAGAACTCGACGGTCTTGTCGAGGTCGAAACAGGCGATCCCGATGTGATCGATTCGCGTCAGCATGGTTCAAGTGCAGCGCTTGACGCAGTGATTACGCAACGTGCGCGCGATCACAGTCGCCGCCCGGTGACGGCAGGGGTACTGCTCAGTACATTCAGATAAACCCTCGTTAACTCCTCTCCTCCCAAGGGGTCGTCGCACATGGCAGGAACGACCGGCACCACCTCAGTGATCGTCGCGGGCGCACGCACGCCCATGGGCCGCCTCCTCGGCTCGCTGAAGTCCTTCTCGGGTGCGGACCTGGGGGGCTTCGCGATCAAGGCCGCGCTGGAACGCGCGGGAATCGGCGGCGACCAGGTCCAGTACGTGATCATGGGCCAGGTGCTCCAGGCCGGGGCAGGGCAGATCCCGGCACGCCAGGCCGCCGTCAAGGCGGGCATCCCCATGAACGTCCCCGCGCTGACCGTCAACAAGGTCTGCCTCTCGGGCCTCGACGCCATCGCGCTCGCCGACCAGCTGATCCGCGCCGGCGAGTTCGACATCGTGGTGGCCGGCGGTCAGGAGTCCATGACCAACGCCCCCCACCTGCTCCCCAAGTCCCGCGAGGGCCACAAGTACGGCGCGATCGAGATGCTCGACTCCATGGCGCACGACGGCCTGACCGACTCCTTCGACGGCGTCGCGATGGGCGAGTCCACGGAGAAGCACAACACCCGCCTCGGCATCCGCCGCCCGGAGCAGGACGAGGTGGCCGCCCTCTCCCACCAGCGCGCCGCGGCCGCCCAGAAGAACGGCCTGTTCGAGGCCGAGATCACCCCGGTCGAGATCCCGCAGCGCAAGGGCGACCCGGTGCTCTTCGCCAAGGACGAGGGCATCCGCCCGGAGACCACCGCCGAGTCCCTCGGCAAGCTGTGCCCGGCCTTCTCCAAGGACGGCACGATCACGGCGGGCTCCGCCTCGCAGATCTCCGACGGCGCCGCCGCGGTCGTCGTCATGTCCAAGGCCAAGGCCGAGGAGCTGGGCCTCGACTGGCTCGCCGAGATCGGGGCGCACGGCAATGTGGCGGGACCCGACAACTCGCTCCAGTCCCAGCCGTCCAACGCCATACAGCACGCGCTGAAGAAGGAGGGCTTGGAGGTCTCCGACCTCGACCTGATCGAGATCAACGAAGCCTTCGCCGCCGTCGCGGTGCAGTCAATGAACGACCTCGGAGTTTCCTCGGAAAAGGTGAACGTCAACGGCGGAGCCATCGCCCTGGGTCACCCGATCGGCATGTCCGGCGCACGCCTCGTACTGCACCTCGCCCTGGAGCTGAAGCGGCGTGGCGGCGGCGTGGGCGCGGCCGCGCTGTGCGGTGGCGGCGGGCAGGGCGACGCCCTGATCGTGAAGGTTGCCAAGGCCTGACCCGGCGGTACGTCCCGTCCTGTACGTACACGTATGCGGTTACGTGTACGTGACGCGTACGGGGCGGTACTCCCGTCCCCGTACGCGTACGTAGTGAACGGAGCTGTGATGCAGGACGTCCCCTCCCTGGTGGCGCAGGCCCGCGAGGGCAGGCCGCGGGCCGTGGCCCGGCTGATCTCACTGGTCGAGGGGGCGTCACCGCAGCTGCGTGAAGTGATGGCGGCGCTGGCGCCGCTCGCAGGGCACGCGTATGTGGTCGGTCTCACCGGATCGCCCGGTGTCGGCAAGTCGACATCGACGTCCGCGCTCGTGAGCTCCTACCGGCGGGCCGGCAAGCGGGTCGGCGTCCTCGCCGTGGACCCGTCGTCCCCCTTCTCCGGAGGCGCGCTCCTCGGCGACCGGGTCCGGATGTCGGACCACGCCTCCGACCCCGGCGTCTACATCCGCTCGATGGCCACGCGCGGTCACCTCGGCGGGCTCGCGTGGGCCGCGCCGCAGGCCATCCGTGTCCTGGACGCGGCGGGCTGCGACGTGATCCTCGTCGAGACCGTCGGCGTCGGCCAGTCCGAGGTGGAGATCGCCTCCCAGGCGGACACGTCGGTGGTGCTCCTCGCGCCCGGCATGGGCGACGGCATCCAGGCGGCCAAGGCCGGAATCCTGGAGATCGGCGACGTGTACGTCGTCAACAAGGCGGACCGCGACGGCGCCGACGCGACCGCGCGCGAGCTGAACCACATGCTGGGCCTCGGCGAGTCCCGGGGCCCCGGCGACTGGCGGCCGCCCATCGTGAAGACGGTCGCGGCGCGCGGCGAAGGCGTCGACGAGGTCGTGGAGGCGCTGGAGAAGCACCGGGCGTGGATGGAGGAGCGCGGTGTCCTCGCCGAGCGGCGGGTCGCCCGCGCCTCCCGGGAGGTCGAGACGATCGCCGTCACGACGCTGCGGGAGCGGATCGGTTCCCTGCACGGCGACCTCAGGCTGTCCGCGCTGGCGGAGCGGATCGTGGCGGGGGAGCTGGACCCGTACACGGCCGCGGACGAGCTGGTCGAGGGGCTGACGGACAGCTAGGGCGGACGGGCACGGCCCGGACCTTGCGGTCCGGGCCGTGGTGGTGAGGGGCGCGTCAGTCGTCGGAGCCGTCGTTGTCGCTGTCGTCACGGTCGTCGTGGTCGCCCTGGTCGTCACGGTCGTCGTGGTGGTCCGCGGTGACCTTGCCGGTCTTCAGGTCGACGTTGTACTCGGACTCGGCGCCCTTGGAGTCGGTGGTCTCCACGCTCCAGGCGGTCGCCCGGCCGTCGTCGTCCAGGTCCACGGAGGTCACGGTGCCCTTGTCGGCACCGGCCTTGGCGGCGTCCGCGGCGCTCACGGAGGCGCCCTTCAGCGCGGAGTTCAGCCGGGCCGCGTCGGCGGCGTCCTCACGGGCGTCGTCCGCGTCGCTCTTCTCTGTCCAGGAGCCCAGGACCTTGCCGGTGCCCGGGTCGACCTCGACGCTGTGCCACGTCTTGCCGTTCAGGATGTCGACGTCCCAGACCAGGCCGCCGTCCTCGTCGTCGAGCTCGGCCGAGACGGCGGTGCCCCTGGTGTCCGCGAGGGCGGCCTTGACGGCCTCCGCGGCGGTCACCTTCGCGGCCTTCGCCTCGGCGGTGTTCTCCGCGGCGTCGTCGCGGTCGTCGTCCTTGCGGTCGTCGTCGCGGTCGTGGTCCTTCAGCTGGACGCTCGACCGGTTGGCGGCGCTCGACTCGTCGTCGCCGGTGACCGCGAGGGCGGTGGCGGTGCCACCTCCGACGAGCGTGAGTGCGGCGACGGTGGCGATGACGATGTTGCGCTTCATGAGGTCCCTCCCGAGACGGTCTGTTGCTACGAGCTGTCGTCGCGAGCTGCTGCAGCGAGCCCTTGCTGTGAGCCCTTGCTGTGAGCTGCTGCTGCGAGCCGTTGTTGCGACGAGGACCAATCTGGCGGAGCGATCCTGAACGCACGCTGAAGCCGCCTGAAGAACTCTTCAGCTTCGCTCTGCCACCCTGAGCGCATGCGTTTGTTGATCGTGGAGGACGAGAAGCGGCTCGCCCTGTCGCTCGCCAGGGGCCTGACCGCCGAGGGTTACGCCGTCGACGTCGTCCACGACGGCGTGGACGGGCTGCACTGGGCGAGCGAGGGCACGTACGACCTGGTGATCCTCGACATCATGCTGCCCGGCATGAACGGCTACCGCGTCTGCTCCACGCTGCGCGCGGCGGGCAACGAGGTGCCGATCCTGATGCTCACCGCCAAGGACGGCGAGTACGACGAGGCGGAGGGCCTCGACACGGGCGCGGACGACTACCTCACCAAGCCCTTCTCGTACGTCGTGCTGGTCGCCCGCGTGAAGGCGCTGCTGCGCCGCCGCGGCGCCGCGGGCCCGTCCCCGGTCCACATCCTCGGTGACCTCAAGGTCGACACGGCCGCCCGCCGCGTCTTCCGCGGCGAGGACGAGATCACCCTCACCGCCAAGGAGTTCGCGGTCCTGGAGCAGCTGGTGCTGCGGGCCGGCGAGGTGGTCTCCAAGGGCGACATCCTGGAGCACGTCTGGGACTTCGCGTACGAAGGCGATCCGAACATCGTCGAGGTGTACGTGAGCACGCTGCGGCGCAAGCTGGGCGCGGCCCTCATCAAGACCGTGCGCGGCGCCGGATACCGCCTGGAGGCCCCGCGATGAGCAGGCTGTTCGGGTCGGTGCGGGCCAGGGCCACGCTGGGCGCGAGCCTGGTCGTCGCCCTCGCGCTGGTCGCCGCGGGCGCCGCCGTGCTGTTCGCGCTGCGGGCCAACCTCACCGGCCAGGCGGACGGGCGCGCCGACTCGGCGGCCCGCGATGTCGCCGCACAGCTGGTGGCGGGCCGGGCGTTCGACGACCTCGACCTGCCGGAGGAGGACGAGAGTCCGGTGCAGGTCCTCGACGAGCGGGGCAGGCTGGTCGCCGCCAGTGACGACCTGGAGCGGATCAGCGGCACCGGGACCGGCGCGGTCAAGCCGGTTGGGGCCACCGCGCGCTCCGGCGGCGAGCAGAGGAACGACGACGAGGACGAAAAGGAAGACAAGGACGAGGCGGCAGAGGCCGGTGAGGCGGCAGAGCCTGGTGAGGCGCCCGAGCTCGGAGAGGTCGACGAGGACGTCAAGTACAGCTCCGGGTCCGCCACCGTCGACGGCGACAGCGCCGACTTCCGGTTCGCCGCCGTCGAGGTGAGCACGGAGGCCAGGGGCGACTTCAAGGTCTACGCGGGCGGTTCGCTCGCCGACGAACAGAGCGCCACATCGACGGCGCTGACGTCCATGCTGATCGGCTTCCCGCTGCTCCTCGCGGTCGTCGCCGGGGTCACCTGGCTGGTGACGCGGCGCGCCCTGCGTCCGGTGGCGGCGATCACCGCGGAGATGTCCGCGATCACCGCGTCGGAGGATCTCGCGCGCCGGGTGCCCGAGCCGGACACGCACGACGAGATCGCCCGCCTCGCCCGCACCACGAACGAGACGCTCACCGCCCTCCAGACCTCGGTGGAGCGCCAGCGCCGCTTCGTGGCGGACGCCTCGCACGAGCTGCGCAGCCCCATCGCATCACTCCGGACGCAGCTCGAAGTGGGCGCCGCCCACCCTGAGTTGCTGGATGTCGACGGCGCCGTCGAGGACACCGTGCGGCTTCAGGAGCTCGCCGCGGACCTGCTGCTCCTGGCCCGCCTTGACGCGGGGGAGAAGCCGGCCGAGGGGCGGGTCGACCTGGCCGCGTTCGTCCGCGAGGAGCTGTCGCAGCGCACCCGGGACCGCGTCGACGTGCACACGGAGCTGAAGAGCGTAGAGGTGGCGGGGTCCCGCGGCCAGCTGGCGCGGGTGCTCGGCAACCTCGTGAACAACGCCCAGCGGCACGCGCGCTCCCGCGTCACGGTCACCACCCGGAACGATGGTGCCTGGGCGGTCCTCGAGGTGTCCGATGACGGGAGCGGCGTGCCGGAGAGCGAACGGGAGCGGATCTTCGAGCGGTTCGTACGGCTCGACGACGCGCGGACCCGCGACGAGGGCGGGGCCGGTCTGGGCCTCGCCATCGCGCGGGACGTGGCGGTGCGGCACGGCGGCACGCTCGTGGTGTGTGAGGCGCCGTCCGGTGGTGCGCTGTTCGAGCTCCGGCTGCCCTGCCCTCAGTCGTCGGCGGAGTGAGGATCGGTGCGGCCGGCCGTGGCGGAGCGGGTCAGGGCTTTCCGCGCTGGGAGCGCAGGTGTTCCGCGATCGGGGTCAGGGCCTTGCGCAACTCGTCGAGGGACTCGGCGGAGATGAGATCGACGAAGTGCCGCCGGACGGAGGCGACATGGTGCGGAGCCACCTTCTGCATGGTCTCCATGCCTTCCTCGGTGAGGACGGTGTAGAGCCCTCGCCGGTCGGACTCGCAGTTCTCCCGGCGCACCAGGCCCGCGTTCTCCATGCGGGTGATCTGGTGGGACAGGCGACTCTTGGACTGCAGGGTGGCGGCGGCAAGATCGCTCATGCGCATCCGCCGCTCTTCCGATTCGGAGAGGTAAACGAGAATGTCGTAGTCGTTCATGGTCAGGTTGAACGGCTGAAGGTCCTTTTCGAGCTGATAAGTCAGCATCCTGTTGACCTCCACGTGGGTACGCCAGGCGCACTGTTCCTCGTCGGTCAGCCACTGCGGGGCCGTCTCGGTCTCCATGGAATCGATTCTACCTAAGAAGTTGAAAGGTGAACGAATGGTGGGATGTGACGCGCCTCGCACCACCTGCCTCTCGGAGGGGCACAGGCGTTCGCCGTCACACTCCGCAGACTACCGCTCACAGCCCGAAGCGACGCTGGAGGTCCCCCAGTTGTCCGGGAAGGCGCGGTGCCCCCGGCTGGTGACCCGGTTGCCCCGGAGTGCCCCGTCCGCCGGGAACGCCCCCCTGGTGCGGCACCTCGCCCGTGGCCTGCTCGGGCAGCAGTGCCTCGGTGGACTGCAGCAGGACCGTGCCGGCCCCCACGAACTCGAACTGGTGCTCCTCGCCGGATGTGCCGCCGATGCCGGTCAGCGCCCGCACGCCCCCGATCACGCCGGTGAGGTAGCCGTGGTCGTAGTGATGGCAGGGTGAGGGGCAGTCCGCCCAGCCCACGAGCGCCTGCGGATCGACGCGGATCGGCGGCTCCATGAAGACCACCGGGCCGTTCGACGCGGCGACGAACTTGCCCGTGCCGATCAGCGTCAGAAAACCCGGAACGATCGACTGCTTGAGCGCGAGAGTTGGCTGAAAAGCGAGGAGGTTGCCGGAGCGAATGGTCAGGTTGCCCTCTTCCAAGTCATACGAATTCACGTCGAAGGCCCGGTCGGCGAGGAGCATCTTGCCCTGGCCGTCCGCCACGACCCAGTCGCTCGCGTGCAGCGGCGAATGGAAACTGGTCCGGACCAAACGGTCGAGGCGGCCGTGCCCGATGCCGTTGAAGTCGATCCGGCCGTAGTAGGCGATCATCTTTCCCTTCTGCAGGAACCACTGGGAGCCCTTGAGCTCCACGCAGAAGGTGTGCGCGTTCACATTGTCGTCGCTCGGCAGGGTCTGGGGGTCGAACACGGCGGGGGCTCCCGCGGCGGTCGAGACGTTCGGAATCACAGCTTGTCCTCCGATGCCTGGACGAAGACCGCGCCGGTCCCCGACAACTCCAGCTGGAAGGCCTCGCCGGAGCCGCGACCCACCATGTCCCGCCAGCCGAGCGCGGTGGAGAGTCTGTTGCGCACGTCGCCGTGGTGCGCGACATACGCCTGGGGGTCGACGTGGACGGGGCGCTGCGGGGTGATGGGGATCTCGATGACGCCGCCGTGCGCCATGACGGCGGCCGAGCCGTGGCCCTTCAGGGTCGTGGTGAACAGGCCCTGGCCGCTGACCTGGCCGCGCACCATGCCCATGACGCCGCCCTGTGAGCCCATGAACATGGTGCCCTGCTGGAGCGTGCCGTCGAAGGCGAGCAGGCGGTCCGCCTCCACATACAGGGTGTCTCCGGAGAGGGCGATCACCTGGATGTGGTGGCCGCCGTGCCCGAAGAGGACCGTGCCGCTGCCGTCGACGGTCATCAGGGGTGTCGCCTCGCCCGCGACCCGGCGACCGATCATCGACGCCAGGCCGCCCTGGCCGCCTTGGAGGTTCGGGGTGAAGGAGACATCTCCCTTGTAGGCCAGCATGGCGCCGCGCTGGCTGAAGATCTTGGCGCCCGGCCGCACGGTGGCCTCGACCATCTTCGAATTGATCTCACGGAAGGGCATGTCACACATCCCCGGCGATCGTGGTGCGCTCACTGGGCTGGACATAGACGAGGCCCTCGCCCTCGAAGCGGATCTGGAAGGCCTCGCCGCCGCCCTCACCCATGAAGGTGCGGAAGGTGACACCGGACTGGAAGCTCTGCTGGACGTCGCCCTGGTGCGCGATGTACGCCCCCGGGTCGACCGTCAGCGGATACTGCCGGGAGACGCGGAGGGCCACCGCGGGGCCGTCGGAGACGATCGCCGCCTGGCCGGTGCCCTCGACGGTCGTCGTGAACAGTCCGCCGCCCTGGGTGGCGCCGCGCAGGCCCGTGAAGCTGGTGCCGGTGCGCAGGCCGGCTTCGGTACAGAGCAGATTGCTCGCCTCGACGTACAACTTCTCGCCCTGCAGTCGCACCAGGTTGATCTCCGTGGCGCGGTCGGCGAACCAGCAGGTGCCGTGCCCCTTCACCTCCATCACCGTCAGCTGCTCGCCGGTGACGCGGCGGGTCACCATGCCCCTGATGCCCTCGCCGCCGCCGGACATCTTCTTGAAGGCCATCTGGCCGTCGTACGCGACCATCGAGCCGTTCTTCGCCTTGACGGCGTCGCCCGTCATGTCGACGGCGAGCACTCTGCTCCCTTGGAGCCGAAATGTAGCCACGAATCGACGGTAGCCGCCGCGTACCCGCCCAGAACAGGGTGAAGGGCCCTGAGGGAACCCGGAGAACACCCCGATGTCACAATGGGGGTCGCTTGTGCGTCCGTTCACAAGATCGACGCCGACGAGCCCCCGCCCGTGCCTGCCGTCCGTCCCACCGAAGGTGACCCGTGGACATCAAAACCGCTTCCGCACTCCGCCGCCTCCGCCTGGTCTCCGTGCCCGAGGGCATCTCCTGGATCGTGCTGTTGGTCTGCACGATCATCAAGTACACGGTCGCGGAGGGGTTCAACGTCGCGCCGGTGCTCGGCCCGATCCACGGTGTGCTCTTCATCCTCTACGTGCTCTTCTGGCTCGACGCCTGGAACCGCACGAAGTGGGATGCCAAGACCGGCATCCTCTACTTCGCGTTCTCGATCATCCCCGGCGGCGGCTTCATGGCCGAGCGCAAGCTGAAGCGTGAGGCCGAGGCCGCGGTGATCGCCTCGCGCGCCCGCAAGGAAGGTGTCGTCAACGCATGATCGTCGCCTTCTCCGTGACCCCGCTCGGGGTCGGCGAGGACGTCGGTGAGTACGTCGCCGACGCGGTCCGCGTGGTCCGCGAGTCCGGGCTGCCGCACCGGACCGACGCCATGTTCACGTCCGTCGAGGGCGAGTGGGACGAGGTGATGGACGTCGTGAAGCGCGCCGTCGCCGCGGTCGAGGCGCGTGCGCCGCGCGTCTCCGTCGTCATGAAGGCGGACATCCGCCCCGGCGTGACCGACGGCCTCACCTCCAAGGTGGAAACGGTGGAGCGCCACCTGTCCGCCTAGCCCTCTCGCGCTCCTGGAAGCCCCCGCCCTTTGGGCGGGGGCTTCTTTTTTGGCGGGCGACTTGAGCGACTGCTCAAATAGCCGTACTTTGTGTTGAGCAGTCGCTCAAAAACACGTTGACGTGGGGGTTCGCCGTGGGCCTGTACATCGAGGCACGGATACGCGCCGATCTGGACGACCTCTGGGCACGCACCCAGGAGCCCGGCTCGCACCAGCGCTGGGACCTCCGCTTCACCGAGATTGACTACCTGCCGTGCCGGGAGGGCGAGCCGCGGCACTTCCGGTACGCCACGCGCGTGCTGCCCTTCCTGACCATCGCCGGCACCGGAGTCTCCGCGGGGGAGAAGCGGCGCCCCGACGGCACCAGGACCTCCGCCCTGCGCTTCGCCTGCCCGCACCCGCTCTCCCTCCTCGAAGAGGGCAGCGGCTACTGGCGCTACGTACCGACGCCGGACGGCGACATCCGCTTCCTCACCGGGTACGACTACCGCCCGCGCTGGGGCCGCTTCGGGAAGCTCGCCGACCGGGCCGTCCTGCGCCCCCTCATGGGCTGGGCGACGGCCTGGTCCTTCGACCGCCTCAGGCTCTGGCTGGAGCGGGGCATCACCCCGGAACGCGCCCTGCTGCACGCCGTCGCGGACTTCACCGCCCGCATCCTCCTCGTCGTCGCCGCGGTCGTCCTCGCCCCCATGACGGCCCTGGCGACAGCGGCCCTGATGCTGATGCTGCCGCCGCTGCCCACGACGCCTGCCGCCCGCCGCTGCCTGCGCACCCCACCGGCACGCGCGCGTGACCCACGGCTCCTCGCCACACTCGCCCCGCTCGCCGCACCCAAGGAGCAGCACCCGTGAAGCAGCCCGCATCGATCTTCCGCACCGCCATGGGCGCCGACTTCGACCGGCTGCACCCGCAGCTGCGGCGCCGCTTCTCCGTCGGCCTCGCGAGCGGCGAGGCCTGCACGGGGCAGGGCGTGATGGACCGTGTCTGGCACGGCAGGGGCTTCGTGAAACCGTTCCTCGCGGCGGGCGGTACGCGCAACATCCTCGTCCCGCGCCAGGGCAGGAACGTGCCCTTCGTCATCGAGAACGTGCCGTACACCGACACGTACGGCCGTGAGACGGTGACCTTCGTGCGCACCTTCGATCTGCCCGGCGGGCCCCGCCGCTTCGACGCCCAGATGGTCCTCGGCCCCGGGGGCGACCGCGTGCTCGACTACCTCGGCACGCACCAGCACCTCGCCAGTGACCTGCACTTCCGGGCCGAGCCCGACGGCTCGCTCCTGATCCGCTCCGGCGAACACCGGTTCCGGGAGGGCCCGGTGGACTGCCGCGTTCCGTCGCTGATCGGCGGCGACGCGGAGGTGCGGGAGTCCTTCGACGACGCGTCGGGGCGCTTCCGCATCCGGGTCCGGGTCACGAACCGGCACTTCGGGCCGCTCTTCGGGTACGAGGGGTCCTTCGCGGCGACGTACACCGACGTCCGGACGTGCGGGATCAGGCCCGGGCTGCGCCCCGTCCGCGAGGAGGCGCGGGCGTGAGTGCCGCGAAAGACCCCTCCAAGGCCCAGGAGACCCGGACCAAGCTCCTCGACGGCGCGCTGCGGACCCTCACGGAGCAGGGCATCGCCAAGACGTCCGCGCGGAGCATCGCGGCGGCGGCCGGCGTCAACCAGGCGCTCGTCTTCTACCACTTCGGCTCGGTCGACGATCTCCTCGCGGAGGCGTGCCGGTACGGGACGGAGCAGCGGGTGTCCCGCTACCGCGAGCGCCTCGCCGGGATCGGTTCCCTCTCCGAGCTGCTCGCCTTCGGGCGGGAGATGCACGAGGAGGAGCGTGAGGCGGGGCATGTGGCTGTCCTGGGGCAGTTGCTTGCCGGGGCGCAGACTCAGCCGCGGTTGGCTGCCGCTACGGGGGCGGGGCTTGCCCTCTGGATCGCGGAGATCGAGCAGGTCCTGACGCGGGTCCTCTCTGCCTCCCCGCTGGGGGAGTTCGTCGATCCCGTCGGGCTTGCGCGGGCGGTGGGGGCGTCGTTCGTGGGGGTGGAGCTGTACGAGGGGGTCGACGCGGTCGGCGCGGAGCGGGCGCTCGACTCCCTCGAGCAGCTCGCTGTCCTCGTCACGGCGGTCGAGGGGCTGGGCCCACTCGCCCAGCGGGCAGTCCGCCACCACCTACGCCGCACCCGTCCGTAACGCTCCTCCCGGGGGCGCCGGCGCGACCCCTGCACCGCCCAGCGGGGGTGTGGGCATGGGTGGGCGGGTTCGCCCCTGCACCGCCCAGTGGGGGTGGGGGCGGGTGGGTGTTCCCCCGCGACGTCCTGTGAGGTGGGGGCGGGCGGGTGGGGGTTCGCCCTGTGTCGTCCCGCCGGGGTAGGAGCCCCAAGCCCGCCGCTCCGCGGCGGATGCTCCCCACCCACCCACCCGTTCACCCCGCGACGCCTTGCGGGAGTAGGGGCGGGCGGGTGGGGGCGCCCCCGCGACGCCCTGCGGGGCGGGTGGGGGTTGCCCTGCGCCGTCCTGCGGGAGTAGGGGCGGGCGGGGTGTTTCCCCGCGGAATCCGGCGGGAGTAGGGGGCGGATTGCCCCGCGACGGCCCGCAGGGGAAGGTACGACCCCCGCCGGGCCGCAGGCGCGAGCGCGCCCGAGGGGACGTGGGGGTATGTGCGAACGGAGCACCGAGCCGGCTCTGGCGTCTTTGTTCGGGCAGCGGGGCGCAGGGATGGCGAGTACGCACATACCCCCGCGGCCCCGCCCCACGGGCGGCAGAAGGCGCGACCCGCACCAGGCACCCCGCCCCGCCAGAATCCGTCCCGCCCCCGCAGGCGAACAGCACGCCAGCCCCGCCCGAGGCACCCTCGCCAGAATCCGCCCCGCCCCCGCAGGCGAACAGCGCACAGGCCCCGGCCGAGGCGCCCCCGCCAGGACCCGTCCCGCCTCGCCAGGCGAACAGCACGCGCCCCCGCCAGAACCCGCCCACCCCCACACACTCCACCCCCCACCGCAACCCCCCGCCCCAAAACCGCTCGCACGGGGGAACCCCGTTCGACACGCCGGGGAAAGTCCACTTTTGTGTGGGTATCGGCTCGTTTGGATTACCAGAACCTGGAGGGCGCTGTGCGGCAGCCGGAGGGCTACGACTACGAGACCCACAGCACGCTCGCCGGACCGCTCACGGAGCCGGACGGCGGCGAAGGGGGAGGAGAGGGAGGAGAGGGAGAGGTAGGGGGTGGGGCGTATCGGGTTCGGTACCGGAAGTTGCTCGCAAGTGAACCGCACCGAATACGCGCCGTACTCCTCATGACCCTCGCCCCCCTCCTCACCGGCCTCCTCCTCGTCTACCTCGTCTGGCCCACCCACTGGACCGAACGCGAGGGTGCCGACAGCTGGCTGATCGGGCTGGACATCACGATGCTCGTGGCGATCGGGCTGATCGAGCTCTTCATGCTCGTGAACGTCGTCTCGATC
Source organism: Streptomyces sp. NPDC039480 (assembly GCF_055597165.1). Taxonomy (NCBI): domain Bacteria; kingdom Bacillati; phylum Actinomycetota; class Actinomycetes; order Kitasatosporales; family Streptomycetaceae; genus Streptomyces; species Streptomyces sp. NPDC039480. The sequence goes on from NZ_JBVITX010000002.1 coordinate 996,076, forward strand.
GCGCACGCCACGATGGTGGCGAGGGACCCGATACCCGTGTACCCGGAGGCCGGCACCCGCGTCGCGTTCCTCACCACGTACGTGCCGGGCAAGGAGCCCCTGTCGATGGTCCGGGCGACGCTCGAAGGGGCCGTCCGGATACACCACCCCGGCCCCCTCGACGTATGGCTTCTGGACGAAGGGAACACTCCGGAGGCCAGGGCTCTCTGCGAAGAGCTCGGGGTGCGGCACTTCTCGCGGCACGGGGTGCCGGAGTGGAATCGCGAGAAGGGGCCCCACAAGGCCCGCACCAAGCACGGCAACTACAACGCCTGGCTGGCGATGCACCAGGCCGAGTACGACTTCTTCGCCTCCGTCGACACGGACCACGTCCCGCTCCCGAACTTCCTGGAGCGGATGATGGGCTACTTCCGCGACCCGGACGTCGCCTTCGTCGTGGGACCGCAGGTCTACGGCAACTACGAGACGCCCGTCACCAAGGCCGCGGAGTCCCAGCAGTTCCTCTTCCACGCGCTGATCCAGCGCGCGGGCAACCGCTACCGCGCCCCCATGTTCGTCGGCACGAACAACGTCGTCCGCATCAGCGCGCTCACCCAGATCGGCGGCCTGCACGACTCGATCACCGAGGACATGGCGACGGGCTTCGAGCTGCACCGCCACCGCAACCCGGCCACCAAGAAGCACTGGCGCTCGGTCTACACCCCGGACGTGCTGGCCGTCGGCGAGGGGCCGGCCTCCTGGACGGACTTCTTCACGCAGCAGATGCGCTGGTCGCGCGGCACGTACGAGACGCTGTTCAAGCAGTACTGGAAGGCACCGTTCACGATGCCGCCCGGGCGCCTCTTCTCGTACTCCCTGATGCTCGTGTACTACCCGATGACGGCCGTCAACTGGCTGCTCGGCGTGCTGAGCTGTGTGCTCTTCCTGTGGTTCGGGGCCAGCGGCACCCAGGTCGCCGCGTCGGTCTGGCTGATGCTCTACAGCGACGCGGCCGCCCTCCAGATCGGCCTCTACCTCTGGAACCGCAGGCACAACGTGTCCCCGCACGAGCCGGAGGGCTCCGGAGGCATCGCGGGCATGGCGATGTCGGCGCTCTCCGCCCCCATCTACGCCAAGTCGCTCGGCGCGGCCGTCCTGCGCCGTCCCAGCCGCTTCGTCGTCACGCCCAAGGGCGACGGCACGAGCCCGGACCGGCTCCTCACCTTCCGTATCCATCTCTTCTGGGCGGTGGTGCTCGGCACGTCGCTGGCCGCCTCCTTCGTGCTCGACCACACGCATGTGGCGATGCGCACCTGGTCGGTGCTCGCGATGGTCATCTCGCTGGCCCCGGTCAGCGTCTGGGCCTTCGGTCTCGCCAAGGAGCGCAGAGCGGCCCGGCAGCAGCGGGAGTCGAAGAAGCCGAGCCTGCGCGCCGAGAGCGAGCCGGGCCTGCGGGCGGACGGCCCGGAGGGCGAGCCGGAGCCGGCGTTCGCCACCGGCACGACGACAGGAGGGAACTGACCCATGGCCTACCGGCCCTCGAAGCGCACGAGAAAGACCGCCATCGGAGTCGGCGCTGGCGCGCTGCTCGTCGGACTGAACGCTCCCGCCGCGCTCTCCTTCGCCGAGGAGCAGTACTACGAGTACAAGATCGCCCAGCCCGGCTACAAGAAGAAGTACGGCTCCTGGAAGCAGGTCGCCATCCCCAAGGAGTACCGCACCAACGCCATCCACGCCGCGCTGCTCCACACCGGCAAGGTGCTGATCGTCGCGGGCTCCGGCAACGAGCAGAAGAAATTCGACGCGGGCTCGTTCGACACCGTCCTGTGGGACCCGAAGAACGACACGTTCAAGAAGATCCCCACGCCCGAGGACTTCTTCTGCTCCGGGCACGCCCAACTGCCCGACGGGCGGCTCCTGGTGGCGGGCGGCACCGCGCGCTACGAGCTGCTCGACGGCGAGGTGGAGCGGGCCGGCGGCGGCATGCGCGTGAAGAACGAGAACCCGGACAAGCCGGTGGTCCTGAAGAAGGGCACCAAGTTCCGCTCGCCGTCCGGCGTCGAGTACGTCAGCAAGTTCGACGTCGAGGTGCCGAAGGCGAAGCGGGATTACGAGATCACGTACTCCAAGTCCGGGGTGATGCAGCCCTGGAAGACGAAGGTCAAGGCGAGCGAGGCGCGGGTCTTCGTCGAGGCGGTCCAGGAGGGCGAGCAGTCGGTCACCGAGAAGTCCGCGCAGTACGAGATCGAGGGTCTGACCGGCGAGGAGGCCGACAACACGTACGGCATCGCCGAGAAGATCGACATGGAGAAGCAGGACTTCCAGGGGATCAAGGCGGCGTACGAGTTCGACCCCAGGGCCGAGCGGTACGTCCCGGTGGAGCCCATGGACAAGGCCCGCTGGTACCCGACGCTCGTCGGCCTGGAGAACGGCAAGGTGCTCGCGGTCTCCGGACTCGACGACGTGGGTGTCGTCGACCCGGGGGACAACGAGATCTACGACCCGAAGACGAAGAAGTGGTCGGACGGTCCCAAGCGGTACTTCCCGACGTACCCCGCGCTCTTCCTCACCAAGGGCGGCAAGCTCTTCTACCCGGCGTCCAACGCCGGGTACGGGCCCGCGGACAAGGGCCGTGAGCCGGGCCTGTGGGACCTGGAGACGAACAAGTTCGAGAAGGTCCCGGGCCTGGAGGACCTCGACCAGACCGAGACGTCGGCGTCCGTGCTGCTGCCGCCCGCCCAGGACCAGAAGGTGATGATCATGGGTGGCGGGGGCGTGGGCGAGTCGGACAAGGCGACGCGGCGCACGGCGGTGATCGACCTCAAGGAGGACAACCCGTCCTTCCGAACCGGCCCCCAGCTGCCGCAGGGCACCCGCTATCTGAACAGCGTGCTGATGCCGAACGACTCGGTGTTCACGACGAACGGCTCGAAGGACTACCGCGGCCGCAGCGGCAGCAACATCTACAAGGCGCAGTTCTACGACCCCAAGGCGAACGAGTTCCGCGAGGCCGCGGCGCCCAGGGTGGGCCGCAACTACCACTCGGAGGCGCTGCTGCTGCCCGACGGCCGGGTCGCCACGTTCGGCTCCGACCCGCTCTACGACAACGAGCAGAACACCAAGCTCGGCCACTTCGAGCAGCGCATGGAGATCTTCACACCGCCCGCGCTGCACCGGGGCGGCAAGAACCGCCCGGTGCTAGGCGAGGGCCCGCAGGAGCTGGCGGCGGACGGCCGCGCGACGTTCCGCACCGAACACCCCGAGAACATCGCGTCGGCCCGGCTGATGCGCCCGAGCGCGGTGACGCACACGACGGACGTCGAACAGCGTTCGATCGCGCTGGCGCTCAGCAAGGGCAAGGACAAGGTGACGGTGGACGTGCCGCGGGAGGACCGGGCGCTGGTTCCGCCGGGCTGGTACATGCTGTTCGTGACCGACAAGGACGGCACGTCGTCCGAGGCGAAGTGGATCCACGTCGGCACGGACCGCTGAGCACGGCGCTCCGGGCTCAGGCCGCCTTGGCGTTCCGCGCTAGGCCCAGCGCGTAGTCCGGCCACCACTGGCCGGCCTCCGGGCCGCCGCGGCAGGGGCCGTCCGAGTCGCCGGGCCGCTTGATCCACAGGACGGCGTCGAGCAGCGGGTCGCCCGTGCGGTCGGTCGGCGGGGTGCCGAGGCCGCGCCCCGGCGGGTTGCACCAGGCGTCCTCGCGGTCGCCGGACAGGGGGCCCTTGCCGTTGCGGCTGGTGTCCATGACGAAGTGCTTGCCGCCGACGGTCGCCGAGAGCGTACGGCCGTACGACTTGATCGTCTCGTCGCTCTGGAAGTTGGAGACGTTGAGCGAGAAGCCGTCGGCCTGGGCGATGCCCGCCTTCTGGAGCGGCTCGGTGAGCTTGTACGGCTCGGTGATCCAGCCGGGGTTCCCCGCGTCGAGGTAGACCTTCACCTCCGGCTGCCGCTTGAGGCGCTGGATCGCCTCGGAGAGCAGCTGGTAGCGGTCCGCGTGGTACTCGGCCGGGGTGCAGCCGTCCACGATGTGCGGGATCGCGTCGGGCTCGAGGATCACCAGGGCGGGCGCGTCGCCGATCGCGTCGGCGAAGGTGTCGACCCAGCTCCGGTAGGCGTCGGCACTGGCCGCGCCGCCCGCGGAGTGCTGGCCGCAGTCGCGGTGCGGGATGTTGTACGCGACGAGCACGGCGGTGCGGTCGTCCTCGACCGCGCCCCGCGTGGCCTTCGCGATGTCGGGTGCCGGGTCGTCCCCGGCCGGCCACACGGCCATGGCCCGCTCGGAGATGCGCCTGAGCGTCTCGGCGTCCTCGGCGCGGCCCTGTTCCTCCCACTGCCTGACCTGGCGCGCGGCGGGGCTGTCGGGGTCGACCCAGAAGGTGCCCGCGGGGGGCCCGGCGCTCGCGGTGGCGGGCTTGCGTGCGCCCACCTCCTTCTTGGTCCCTTCGGGCCCCGGGTCCGAGGAGGAGCAGCCTGCCGGGAGCCCGAGGGCGGCGAGGGCCGCGAGTGCCGTGAACGTGCGGAGCAGCCGGTGCATCCAGCCCCCTTGGGCGGTGGTGACAGTGACGGTCAGTCAGCCCGGCAATCGTTACATAAAGGACTATTCAAGCTCTTGTGCGACACCGCTTCCGGTGCCGGGTGCGGGCCCGGAACCGTGCGGGTGGCCGTCGAGGGGTACGTACGACCGAATTGCGAGACGGGGCTGACCGCCATATGACCGGCGGGTAAGGTCGATGCCGTGCCGAAGCCGCTCAGCCTCCCCTTCGATCCCATCGCCCGCGCCGACGAGCTCTGGAAGCAGCGCTGGGGATCGGTCCCGGCCATGGGCGCGATCACCTCGATCATGCGGGCGCACCAGATCCTGCTCGCCGAGGTCGACGCGGTCGTCAAGCCGTACGGACTGACCTTCGCGCGCTACGAGGCGCTGGTGCTCCTCACCTTCTCGCAGGCCGGCGAGTTGCCGATGTCGAAGATCGGCGAGCGGCTCATGGTGCACCCGACCTCGGTGACGAACACCGTGGACCGCCTGGTGAAGTCCGGCCTGGTCGACAAGCGCCCGAACCCCAACGACGGCCGCGGCACGCTCGCCTCCATCACGGAGAAGGGCCGCGAGGTCGTCGAGGCGGCCACCCGCGAGCTGATGGCGATGGACTTTGGGCTCGGGGTGTACGACGCGGAGGAGTGCGGGGAGATCTTCGCGATGCTGCGGCCGCTGCGGGTGGCGGCGCGCGATTTCGAGGAGCAGTAGGGCCCGCTCGGCAGGAAGTGGGATCGGGTCGTTCCGGTACGGGCGGGGGCGGCGAAGATCGCGTGAAAAGGGCCGTTACGCTCGTAGCCATGAAACGCAGCGTGCTGACCCGCTACCGGGTGATGGCCTACGTCACCGCCGTCATGCTCCTCGTCCTGTGCGCCTGCATGGTGGCCAAGTACGGCTTCGACAAGGGCGAGGGTCTGACGCTCGTCGTGTCGCAGGTGCACGGCGTGCTCTACATCATCTACCTGATCTTCGCCTTCGACCTGGGCTCCAAGGCGAAGTGGCCGTTCGGCAAGCTGCTCTGGGTGCTGGTCTCGGGCACGATCCCGACCGCCGCCTTCTTCGTCGAGCGCAAGGTCGCCCGGGACGTCGAGCCGCTGATCGCCGACGGCTCCCCGGTCACCGCGAAGGCGTAACCCCCACCGCCACGGACAGGTCCGTGGCGGTTGCCCATCGACTTTTACTAGGACGTCCTAGTAAATTCGATGGTATGGACGCTGACGCGATCGAGGAAGGCCGCCGACGCTGGCAGGCCCGTTACGACAAGGCCCGCAAGCGCGACGCGGACTTCACCACGCTCTCCGGGGACTCCGTCGACCCCGTCTACGGCCCCCGGCCCGGGGACACGTACGACGGGTTCGAGCGGATCGGCTGGCCGGGGGAGTACCCCTTCACCCGCGGGCTCTACGCCACCGGGTACCGCGGCCGCACCTGGACCATCCGCCAGTTCGCAGGCTTCGGCAACGCCGAGCAGACGAACGAGCGCTACAAGATGATCCTGGCCAACGGCGGCGGCGGCCTCTCCGTCGCCTTCGACATGCCGACCCTCATGGGCCGCGACTCCGACGACCCGCGCTCGCTCGGCGAGGTCGGCCACTGCGGCGTCGCCATCGACTCCGCCGCCGACATGGAGGTCCTCTTCAAGGACATCCCGCTCGGCGACGTCACGACGTCCATGACGATCAGCGGGCCCGCCGTGCCCGTCTTCTGCATGTACCTCGTAGCGGCCGAGCGCCAGGGCGTCGACCCGGCCGTCCTCAACGGCACGCTGCAGACCGACATCTTCAAGGAGTACATCGCCCAGAAGGAGTGGCTCTTCCAGCCCGAGCCGCACCTGCGCCTCATCGGCGACCTGATGGAGCACTGCGCGCGCGACATCCCCGCGTACAAGCCGCTCTCGGTCTCCGGCTACCACATCCGCGAGGCCGGGGCGACGGCCGCGCAGGAGCTCGCGTACACCCTCGCGGACGGCTTCGGGTACGTGGAGCTCGGCCTCAGCCGCGGCCTGGACGTGGACGTCTTCGCGCCCGGCCTCTCCTTCTTCTTCGACGCGCACGTCGACTTCTTCGAGGAGATCGCCAAGTTCCGCGCCGCGCGCCGCATCTGGGCGCGCTGGCTCCGGGACGAGTACGGGGCGAAGACCGAGAAGGCGCAGTGGCTGCGCTTCCACACGCAGACCGCGGGTGTCTCGCTCACGGCCCAGCAGCCGTACAACAACGTCGTCCGTACGGCGGTGGAGGCACTCGCCGCGGTGCTCGGCGGCACGAACTCCCTGCACACCAACGCCCTCGACGAGACCCTCGCGCTGCCGAGCGAGCAGGCCGCGGAGATCGCGCTGCGCACGCAGCAGGTGCTGATGGAGGAGACAGGCGTCGCGAACGTCGCCGACCCGCTGGGCGGCTCCTGGTACATCGAGCAGCTCACCGACCGCATCGAGGCCGACGCGGAGAAGATCTTCGAGCAGATCAAGGAGCGCGGGCGGCGGGCCCGTCCCGACGGGCAGCACCCCATCGGGCCGATCACCTCCGGCATTCTGCGCGGCATCGAGGACGGCTGGTTCACCGGCGAGATCGCCGAGTCCGCGTTCCAGTACCAGCGGTCCCTGGAGAAGGGCGACAAGCGGGTCGTCGGCGTCAACTGCCTCGAAGGCTCCGTCACCGGTGACCTGGAGATCCTGCGCGTCAGCCATGAGGTCGAGCGCGAGCAGGTGCGGGATCTTGCGGGGCGCAAGGGGCGGCGTGACGATGCGCGGGTGCGGGCTTCGCTCGATGCGATGCTCGCCGCTGCGCGGGACGGGTCCAACATGATCGCCCCCATGCTGGAGGCGGTGCGGGCCGAGGCGACCCTCGGAGAGATCTGCGGGGTGCTTCGCGACGAGTGGGGGGTCTACGTGGAGCCTCCGGGGTTCTGAGGTCCCCCTTCACCTGCGGGTGAGTGGGGGCCGGCCGCGCAGTTCCCCGCGCCCCTACCTGCACCTCCGCCCCGCCCCTTGCACGCCACCCCCACCCTGACGGGGGCGGTCGGGGGCGCGCCGGGGTCTTTTCAGGGGCGCGGGGAACTGCGCGAGCAACCCCCACCGGCCCGCAGATACACGCGAACCGGCGGCCGCCCCACAGCCGGCCCGCAGGGCGGGGGCCTAACAGGCAAGCGCCGGGGTCTTTTCAGGGGCGCGGGGAACTGCGCGAGCAACCCCCACCCACCCGCAGAGGGGGACGAACCGGACGAAATGCCCCCGCCCACCCGGGCGGTGCGAATTTGTAGGTTTAAGGCCCAGGGGCCAGGGCAGGCGCCGGGCCGGTCAACCGCCCCCCGCCCCAGGAGACCCCGTGACCTCGACCGGCCACGCCCGCACCGCCGCCATCGCCATCGGAGCCGCCACCGCCACCGTCCTCGGTGCGCTGCTGGTCGGCGGCTCCGGCGAGGTGAGTGCGAGCCCGCCGCCCGAGCCCAAGGTCCAGGACGACTTCGACTCCCTCGGCCCCGAGGTGCGCGCCGCGAAGCTCTCCGACGGGCGGACGGCCCATTACTCGGACACGGGCGACAAGGACGGCAAGCCCGTCCTCTTCATCGGCGGCACCGGCACGAGCGCCCGCGCCTCGCACATGACCGACTTCTTCCGCACGACCCGCGAGGACCTGGGCCTGCGCCTCATCTCCGTGGAGCGCAACGGCTTCGGCGACACCGCCTTCGACAAGAAGCTGGGTACCGCCGACTTCGCGAAGGACGCCCTCGAAGTCCTCGACCGGCTCGGCGTGGACGACGTGTCCGTCGTCGCGATATCCGGCGGCGGCCCCTACGCCGCGGAGCTCGCCGAGCGGGCCCCCGAGCGGATCTCGCAGCTGCACCTCGCGGCCGCCCTGCCGCCGTTCGGCACGAAGCCCGCCTACTGCTCCCTCTCCGACGACCGGCTCGCCGCCGCCGTGAAGGACCAGATCAAGGACCCGCGCAAGTGGTGGGCGTTCCCCGACGACAGCCCCGTGAAGTCGATCCCGGGCTTCGCCGACACGGCGTACGAGGAAGGCGCGCGCACCTACAACCAGCGCGGCCAGCAGGCCGACCCGGCGCCCCAGGTGCACGAGCAGAAGCTGTACTGCGAGCGCCCCGGCCCCGACCTGTCGAAGCTGGACGCCCCCGTGTACCTCTACGGCGGCAAGAAGGACACCACCGTGCCGCCCGCGACGCTGAAGACCTGGCAGGACGCGCTGCCGGGCAAGGCGAAGGTGCGCTCGTACGCGGACTCCGGGCACGACGTGCAGTACCGGCACTGGGACCAGATCCTCGTCGACCTGGCCGGGCACGGGGACCGCACCGTGGTGTGCAAGGGCGACCACACCCGCGTACTGATGACGGGCGACGCCGACCGGCTCGTCGGCAAGGGCAAGGCCACGCTGGGCAGCTGCGCCTGGAACAAGAAGTAACGGGGCGGGCCCTCAGGGCGCGGGCAGGGTCAGGCGGAACAGCGCGCCGCCGCCCGGCGCCCGCTCCGCCGTGAGCTCCGCCCCGTGCGCGTGCGCGATCTGCCGGGCCATCGCGAGGCCCAGCCCCGAGCCGGGCAGCGCGCGGGCCTTCTCCGCGCGGTAGAAGCGGTCGAAGACGTACGGCAGGTCCTCCTCCGCGATGCCAGGCCCGTGGTCGCGCACGGTCAGCTCCGTGGTGGTCAGCGCGACCTCGACGGGCGCGCCGGGCGGGCTGAACTTGGCCGCGTTGTCGACGAGGTTCGTGAGCAGCCGGGACAGCCGTGCCGGTACGCCGGGCACGCTGAGCTCCGCCGCCTCCGGCGCCACCTGGAGCGTGAAGGGGATGGCAGGCCAGTGGCCGCGGGCCGCGTCCACCGCGTGGGCGGCCAGCGGCGCGAGCCGCACCTCTTCGAGCAGCGGCTGCGGCTCCGCGTCCCTGGCCAGCTCGATCAGGTCGTTGACAAGACCGGTGACCTCGCGCAGCTGCCGGCCGAGCGCACCGGACGCCCGGTCGCGCTGCGCGTCCGTCAACCGGTCCGCCCTGGCGAGGAGTTCGGCGTTCGTGCGCAGCGCCGTCAGCGGGGTGCGCAGCTCGTGCGAGGCGTCGGCGACCAGTCGGCGGCGCGCCGCCACGGACTCCTCCAGCTCGGCGAGCATCGTGTTGAACGTGGTGGCGAGGCGGGTCACCTCGTCCTCGTGCCCCTCGCGGCCGGGCGGCCCCGGCGGCAGCTCGATGCGGTGGCGGGCGTCACGGGTGGCCGCGATGCGCTCGGCCGTGGCGGTGAGCCGCGTGATCGGCGCCAGACCGGTGCGCGAGACCCAGTAGCCGCCGGCCGCCGAGAACAGCACGCCCGCGCCGCCCACCGCGGCGAGCAGCCCAGCGGCCTGCCGCACGCCGCGCTCCGCGATGTCCGCGCGCAGCGCGACCTGCACCGCCTCGCCCTCGGCGCCGAAGGTGGTGGTGAACAGGCGCCCCGGCTTGCCGCCCGGCAGCGTGAAGTTCGAGTAGTAAGGGGCGCGGCGGCCCGCGGCGACCTCCCGGGTCGGCCCGTTCACCGGCAGCAGATACGGCTTCGACGGATCGTCCGCCGCGTCGGCCGGGACGATCTGGGAGCAGGCGGGCGCGCCGAGGAACCGGCATTCGCCCGTGATGACGCCGGGCCCCTCCGCGTGGTGCTGCTGCGCGATGAGCCCGGCCGACTGGGCGAGGTTCTGGTCGAGCTGCTGGTACAGCTTGTAGCGGATCACGAAGAACGCGGCGGTGCACACCCCGACCGCCACCAGCGCGACGGCGGCCGCCGCCATCACCGCGAGCCGGGTCCGCAGCGGCCTGCGCCGCCGCCAGCGCGCGCCGAGCCTGCGCCGCGCGCTCACGGGGAGCCCAGCCGGTAGCCGACGCCGTGCACGGTGTGCACCAGGCGGGGCTCACCGCCCGACTCCAGCTTGCGGCGCAGATAACCGACGTACACCGCCAGGGAGTTGGAATCCGGGCCGAAGTCCCGGCCCCAGACTGCCTGCTGGATCAGGTCCCGCGGCAGGACCTGGCCCGCGTTGCGCAGCAGCAGCTCAAGGAGGACGGCCTCCGTACGGCTGAACTCGACCCGGCGCCCGCCGCGGCTGCCGGTGCGCGTCGCGGGATCGAGGACGAGATCGCCGTACGAGAGGTCGTCGCCGTCGTCCGCGGCCCGCTCCGGCGTCGCCCGCCTGAGCAGCGCCCGCACCCGGGCCACCAGCTCGTCCAGGGCGAACGGCTTCACCAGATAGTCGTCGGCGCCCGCGTCCAGGCCGTCCACGCGCTCGCTCACCGAGTCCAGCGCGGTCAGCACGAGGACCGGGGTGCGGTCGCCCGCGGCGCGCAGCTGACGGCAGACCGCGAGCCCGTCCATGACCGGCATCAGGACGTCGAGGACCACCAGGTCCGGCTGCCAGCGGGCCACCGCCGTGAGCGCCCGGTGCCCGTCCGCCGCGCCCCGTACGTGGTGGCCCTCGACCGTCAGGGCGTCCTCGACGGCGGCCCGGACCTCGGGGTCGTCGTCGACGACGAGGATCCGGTGCGGTGCCGCCCCGCCCGCGCCCGGCGGGCCGCCCTTGCTGGTCACGCTCGCGAAACTCATGCACCAAAGGTGCCAAACACGGCTCTTAAAACCCTCTTAGACCCTCGCGTGAAGCTCCACTGCCATGCGAACCACTCTCTCCGTCGTCATCGGCGCGGGCGGCACCGGCGGGCACATCTACCCCGGCCTCGCCCTCGCCGACGCGCTGCGCCGGGCCGTGCCGGGCGCGGTGATCTCCTTCGTCGGCACCGAACGCGGCCTGGAGACCCGGCTGATACCGGACGCCGGTTACCGCCTCCACACCGTCGACATGATTCCCTTCGACCCGTCGCTCGGCGCCCGCCGCTATCTGCTGCCTGCCGCGCTCCTGAAGTCCGGCGCCCAGTGCCGGACCATCCTGCGCGAGCAGGGCGCGCAGGTCGCCGTCGGCATGGGCGGCTACCCCAGCGCCCCCGTCATCGTCGGCGCCCGCATGGCGGGGCTGCCCAGCCTCATCCACGAGTCCAACGCCGTGCCGGGGCGCGCCAACCGGTTCGCGGCCCGCCTCACCCCGAACATCGCGGTCGCCTTCGACCGCAGCCGCGCCCACCTGCCGGGCGGCGAGCGCGCGCACACCACGGGGATGCCGATCGCCGCGCCGCTCGCCGCGCTCGACCGGGCCGCGCTGCGCGACGAGGCGCGGCGCGAGCTGGGCGTGCCGCCCGGCGCCCGGCTCGTCCTCTTCAACGGCGGCAGCCTCGGCGCGGCCCGCCTCACCGAGGCGGCGATCGGCCTCGCGGCGCGCTGGCGGGAGCGACGGGACGTTCACCTGCTGATCAAGACCGGCCCCGCGGCGCTCGAGGAGACGCGCTCCCGGCTCGCCTTCGAGGGCGGGGGCGCGATCGCCCGCGCCGTTCCCTACCTCGACCGCATGGACCTCTCCTACGCTGCCGCCGACCTCGTCGTCTGCCGCGCGGGCTCCGCGACCGTCGCCGAACTCGCCGCCACCGGCGTTCCCGCCGTCCTCGTGCCCTACCCGCACGCGCCCGGCGACCACCAGACCCACAACGCCCGGGTCCTCTCCGACGCCGGCGCGGGCCTCCTCCTGCCCGACGCGGAGACCACAGCGGACCGTCTCGTGGGGCTCATCGGGCCGCTGCTCGCGGATCCGGTGCGGCTCGCCGCGATGAGCGGCGCCGCGGACCCCGGGCCGCACGCCCGCGCGGCCGACCTGCTCGCCGAGCGGGTCCTCGGACTCACCCACCACCACACGTCTCACCTGGAGTACGCATGACCACCGTTTCCCGGCAGAACTTCTCCTGGAAGAACCGCACCGTCCTCGTCACCGGCGCCGAGGGTTTCATCGGCTCGACGCTCGTCGACCAGCTCCTGGCGGCGGGTGCGCGGGTCCGTGCCTTCGTGCACTACAAGCCGTACGCCGAGAAGGGGCACCTCGCGCATCTCCTGGGCGACCCGCGGGTCGAGATGATCGCGGGGGACGTGCGGGACGCGGGGCGCGTGATGGACGCCGTCGCCGGGTGCGACACCGTCTTCCACCTCGCCGCGCTGATCGGCATCCCGTACTCGTACGACTCCCCGGGCGCGTACGTCCAGACGAACGTGGTCGGCACGGAGAACGTCGCGGAGGCGTGCCGACGGCACTCCGTGCGGCGCATGGTGCACACGTCCACCAGTGAGGTGTACGGGACCGCGCTGACGGCGCCGATCAGTGAGGCGCACCCGCTCCAGCCGCAGTCCCCGTACTCCGCGTCGAAGATCGGCGCCGACATGATGGCGCTCTCGCACTGGCACGCCTTCGAGCTGCCGGTGACGGTGGTGCGCCCCTTCAACACGTACGGTCCGCGGCAGTCGGCCCGCGCCGTCATCCCCACGATCCTCGCCCAACTGCACTCCGGCGCCCGGGAGATCAACCTGGGGTCGCTGACGCCCACGCGGGACTTCACGTACGTGACGGACACGGCGCGGGGGTTCATGGCGATGGCGGTCGCCGACCGGGCGCTCGGCCACGCGGTCAATCTCGGCGTCGGCCGGGAGATCTCCATCGGGGACCTCGCGGAGGCGTTGATCGCGGCGTCGGGGCGGGAGGCTTCCGTGGTCGTCGACCCCGCGCGGCTCCGCCCCTCCGGGAGCGAGGTCGAGCGGCTGCTCTCGGACAACTCCCGGGCGCGGGAGTGGGGCGGCTGGGTTCCGGAGGTGTCCCTCGCGGAGGGGCTGAAGCTGACGTCGGCGTGGGTCGCCGAGAACCTGGAGCTGTTTGCTCCCGACCGGTATCAGGTCTGATTTTCCTCCGCGGGCCGGTGGGGGGTCTGTGCCGCCGCTTCGCGGCGGATGCTCCCACCCGCCCACCCGTTCACCCCGCACCGCATGCTCAGCGTAGGAGCTCACCCCTGCGTCGCTGCCGCCGCCAAGCCGCTCAGGAGGAGGAGGGTGAAGCGGCGGGCCCACTCCTCGTCCACCGGTTCCGCGCTGACCAGGGCGCGGTGCACCACCGCGCCCGCGATCACGTCGAAGATGAGGTCGGCGGTGCGGGACGCGGCGAGGGGGTCGGGTTCGGGCGGGAGTTCGCCGCGCGCCTGCGCCCGCTCACGGCCCGCGAGGACCAGCCGCTTCTGGCGGTCGACGATGGACGCGCGGATGCGGTCCCGCAGCGGCTCGTCCGTCGTGGACTCCGCGACCACCGCCATCAGTGCGGTCTTCGTCTCCGGGCGCCCGAGCAGCACCGCGAACTGCAGGACGACGCCCTCGATGTCGGCGGCGAGGCTGCCCCGGTCGGGGAGTTCCAGCTCGTCGAAGAGCTCCGCCACCGCGTCCACGACCAGCTCGCTCTTGCCCGCCCACCGCCGGTACAGGGTCGTCTTGGCGACGCCCGCACGCGTGGCGACGGCGCCGAGCGTCAGCTTGGACCAGCCCAGTTCGACGAGGCCCTGCCGGGTCGCCTCCAGGATCGCGGCGTCGGCGGTCGCGCTGCGCGGGCGGCCGCCGGTGCGGGCGGGTGGAGTGGTGGACGTACGGCTCTGCATGGGCGCGACCATACCGGCCGGTACGCGGCCGTCCGGGGTGCGGAGTGAGGGAGATCACCGACGGGTGCTTCCCCGGGCCGCGTTGGGACAGTTACGCTACGACCCGTAGCGAAAGCCACGAGAGACAACCACGCAGCACGATCACCGGCACGGGGTGGGGACCCCGGGCCAATCGCCGGACCTCCGGTCTTCGTCGGAGCCTCGAACCGCATCCCCCGCGACCCCGCAATCCGGCGGGGGTCCACGGACGGGCGCGGTTCCCGCACGGGTTGGGGGAGGATGTACTCATGCAGCCACGGAACATGTCCATGAGCGGAGTCGTCGACCTCGCCGCGGTGAAGGCGGCCCAGGAGGCCAAGGCGAAGGCGGAGCAGGCGCGCGCCGACGCGGCGCGGCAGGGCGGGGGCGCGGCAGGCGCCGCGGTGTCCCCGGCCTCCCTCGTCATCGATGTCGACGAGGCGGGCTTCGAGAGCGAGGTCCTGCAGCGCTCCACCGAGGTCCCGGTCGTCATCGACTTCTGGGCCGAGTGGTGCGAGCCGTGCAAGCAGCTGGGCCCCCTCTTGGAGCGGCTCGCGCAGGAGTACAACGGCCGTTTCCTCCTTGCCAAGATCGATGTCGACGCGAACCAGATGCTGATGCAGCAGTTCGGGGTCCAGGGGATCCCGGCTGTCTTCGCGGTGGTGGCCGGACAGGCCCTGCCCCTCTTCCAGGGCGCCGCCCCCGAGGCGCAGATCCGCCAGACGCTGGACCAGCTCATCCAGGTCGGCGAGGAGCGCTTCGGCCTGACCGGCCTCGTGGTCGACGCCGACGCGCAGGGTCAGCAGGCCCCCGCGCCCGCCGAGGTGCCGGCCGGTCCTTACGACGCCCTGCTCGAAGCGGCCGTACAGGCGCTGGACGCGGGCGATCTCGCCGGTGCTGTCCAGGCGTACAAGAACGTGCTCAGCGACGATCCGGCCAACACGGAGGCCAAACTCGGGCTCGCGCAGGCCGAGTTGCTCCAGCGTGTCCAGGGTCTCGACCCGCAGGCGGTCCGCAAGGACGCCGCCGACAGCCCGGCGGACGTGCGGGCCCAGATCGCCGCGGCCGACCTGGATCTGGTGGGTGGTCATGTCGAGGACGCCTTCGGGCGGCTCATCGACACGGCGCGGCGCACCGCGGGCGACGACCGGGACGCCGCGCGGGTGCGGCTCCTCGAACTCTTCGAGGTCGTGGGCGGCGAGGACCCGCGCGTGACGTCGGCGCGCACGGCGCTCGCCCGGGTCCTCTTCTGAGCCGGGATTCTCCGACCAGTCCATAAACCCGGGGCGTCGTGATGCAGGAGTGAAAACTCCGCACCCGAGGCACCACAGTGGCCGCGCTTTGCCAAAACTTGGCAAACGCGGCCGCTGTTACTTGGAGTAAGACACCCGCACCCTTCTGGGCTGTTACGCCCACTGATGTTCCGTTCTGTGCCGCCTCTTTGAGCCACCGTCCGTGCCCGACCGATACCGCGCGGTCGCGCTTCGGTTATCGGGCCGTTACTAGCGAGTAACGAACCCCCTTGTGCGGGCGCCGAGAATGCACCACGATCGGCCACGCTCGGTCCGATGACCCGCCAACCCGAAAGCCAGTCGGGAGCGGGCCTTCCGGGTCCCCACCGAGCAGGCCGGTGACGCCGTCGCCGGTCTGGACAGGGGGGTCTCTGCCGTTCCCGGCAGGGCCTGTCCGTGAGGTTGTGCGTGATGCGTCAGGCGCGACCAGTGGTTGTCGCTCGGGGGTGATCGCCGGTGAACGTGGTGCGGTTGCGCGCCTCCGATGCGGGCGCTCTCCTTCCCGAGGACGTAGCACTTCTCCCATCCCTGCCCGGCTGAGCCGCCCGAAAGGGAGCAGTCAGGGCCGGAGATGTACGTCCGAGAAGGAGGAAAGTCATGGAATCTGTGGCTCGTGGCGGAACCAGATGGAAGCGGTTCGCCGTAGTCATGGTGCCGAGCGTCGCGGCTACCGCCGCGATAGGTGTCGCCCTCTCGCAGGGCGCGCTCGCGGCATCGTTCAGTGTGTCCGGCCAGTCGTTCAAGGTCTCGGCCGACAAGCTCGACGGCCGTGGAATGGTCCAGTACGGCGGAGTTGACGTCGGCGTCGACATGAAGGGCGAGAAGGCCGCCCACCCGGTGTCGGTCTCGGCCTTCAAGAAGGCCAAGATCACCAACATGTGCCAGTCCGTCGTGACGCACATCCCGGTGCTCGGCGATGTCACGCTGCAGCTGAGGGCGGGCGGCGGCAAGACGCCGGTCGAGGCCAAGAACCTGTACATCGACGTGGCGCAGCTGAAGGCCGATGCCGAGTTCAGGAACATCAACATCGGCGTCGCCGCCGGGGCCTCCAAAAAGGGACCCGGCATGAAGGGCGGCAACGAGCAGGCGAACCCGAACGGTTTCGCCCAGGAGGCCGACCGCGCCATCCTGCGGGACATCGAGCAGACGGCCTGGGCGACCAGCGCGGGCACCTTCAAGCTCAGCGGCCTCAACATGAAGCTGCACAAGGGCAAGAACGAGTGCTTCTGAGCACCCGCTTGAGCACGCGCTGAGTCCTTGACCCGCCGGCCCGTCAGGGCGGGCACGGGACAGCGACTGGCCCGGCGGGCGCGGAGAACGTCTCTCCCGCCCGCCACCACAGAGCTTCACCGAATTCACGTACCGCCGGTTCCAAGGAGCTGTTTTCCCATGAGCGCCAAGTCACCGGGGCCGAACGAGCACTTCCTCAAGGTCTACCGCAGGAAGTTCCGGGCCTGGCGGGGCTCCCGCCCGTTCTGGGCAGGCCTCCTCACCATCCTTGGCGGCGTGCCGATCGCCTACCTGCCCTACGGCAACATCAAGCTCGGCAACCTGACGCTGGCCCTGGCCACGACGGCGGGAGCGGGCTCGCTGATCATCGGCGTACTCCTGATGGTGCTCGGTCTGACGATGTGGTTCCAGGTGCACACGCGGGTCTTCGCGGGTGTCGCGGCGATCCTGCTCGCCCTGGTCTCCCTGGTCGTCTCCAACATCGGCGGCTTCCTCATCGGCTTCCTGCTCGCGCTGATCGGCGGCGCCCTCGGCATCGCCTGGGGCGAGCCCGGGACCGTACCCGCGAAGGACGCGAAGGGCACGAAGGGGCGGGCCGGGATGGCCCCCGAGCCCGAGGTCGCGGGCGGCCCGAACGGTGTGGACGGTGCGAGCGCTGCCGACGATCTGTCAGGAACGAGCCCGGTGGACGGGACGAACGGGAGGCACCGTGCAGGCTGACGAGGTGCACCACGAGGACGCCGCGGGGGCGCCCCGTGCGAGATCCGGGCCGCGCCACGCGGCCCCCAGGAAGCCGCTGCTCACCCGTCTGCAGATGCCCGCGGGCAAGGCGATAGCCCTCGCGGCCATGCCGAGTGCGGTCCTCATGGGGATGGGCCTGACCCCGACGCTCGCCCAGGCGAAGCCGGGCGTCCCCAAGAACCCCTTCCGGGACGGCCCTTGTGTCACGGCGCCGGACGACGCCTCCAAGGACGTCGAGAAGGAGGCGAAGGACGCCAAGGACGCGAAGGACGCGAAGGACGCCGAGGACGCCGGGAAGAAGGCCGACCGCGACGAGCCGGGCAAGGACACCACCGAGCCCGAGGCGACCCCCTCGCCCTCCGCCGGCACGAGGACCGACCCGGACGACAAGGCGGACCCGGACGACAAGGCCGACCCGGACGACAAGGCCGGATCGGGCGGCGACGCCGGGGCCACGTCGCCTTCCTCGGACGCGAAGGACAAGGACGCGGCCAAGGAGCCGGCGCCCGGCCCCGCGCCCTCCGAGACCAAGAACCCCTGGGACCCGCTGGGTGTCGGGGACGCGCTCAAGGACGTCTTCACGCCCGGCGAGAAGGAGTCCCCGAGCCCGACGCCGACGCCCTCCGGCTCCGACAGGACCACGTCGCCCGAGGACCCGGCCAAGGACACGAAGGACAAGGCCACCGATCCGGTCGAGGACACGGTCGACAAGGTCGAGGACGGCGCCGGCAAGCTCAAGGACACGGCCGACGACCTCAAGGACGACGCCAAGGACAAGGCTGACGACACGGCCGAGGGCGACGAGCCCAAGGACGACGCGGCCGAGAACGACGAGGTCACCGACCCCATGGCCCCGGACGCGGACGGCAAGAAGCCGTTCCCGTGCGTGGTCGAGAAGAAGGTCGACGGCGAGGCCGAGCAGACCCCCGTCCCGATCCCGGACGACCCGTGGGAGCTGGAGGCCAGCTCCCTGCTCCTCAAGGGCCTCGACTACAAGGGCGTCGTGAACCTCACGACGGCCGGCGGCAAGAAGAAGCAGGCCCTGAAGTTCACCGTCGACAACGGCACGGACATCGGCGACCTGCACCAGATCGCCCCGGGCCCCGACGGCTCGAAGTACCACATCAGGGCGGAAGAGGGCTCCACGTCCACGATCCGCGACGGGCAGACGATCATGTACACGGAGCGGCTCCAGGGCAATCTGTTCGGGCTGATCCCGATCGTCTTCGACCCCGAGCACCCGCCGCCGCTGAACGTCCCCATCGCGTACTTCACCAAGGTGAAGGTGCTGCAGGCGGCCCAGTTCGGCGGCACCCTGAAGGTGCCGGGCCTGGAGCAGACGATCACCCGCTGACGTCGGCCGGAGCCGGTCATGGCTCATACGCCGAGGGCGCCCCCTGGATCAGGGGGACGCCCTCGGCGTATGTGTGCGGTCCTGCCGACGGTCAGTCGCGCTCGCCGTTGCCCAGGTGGTGCACCCGGACCATGTTGGTGGTGCCGGGGACGCCGGGGGGCGAGCCGGCGGTGATGACGACCGTGTCGCCGTCGTTGAAGCGGTTCAGCTTGATCAGCTCGGCGTCGACGAGCTCGACCATCGCGTCGGTGTTGTCGACGTGCGGCACGACGTAGGTGTCCACGCCCCAGCTCAGCGTCAGCTGGTTGCGGGTCGCCTCGTCCGTGGTGAAGGCCAGGATCGGCTGGGCCGCGCGGTAGCGGGAGAGGCGGCGGGCCGTGTCGCCGGACTGGGTGAAGGCGACCAGGGCCTTGCCGCCCAGGAAGTCGGCGATCTCGGCGGCGGCGCGGGCCACCGAACCACCCTGCGTACGCGGCTTCTTGCCCGGCACGAGCGGCTGGAGGCCCTTGGAGAGCAGCTCCTCCTCGGCCGCCGTGACGATCTTCGACATCGTCTTGACGGTCTCGATCGGGTAAGCACCGACGCTCGACTCGGCCGACAGCATGACCGCGTCCGCGCCGTCCAGGATGGCGTTGGCGACGTCGGACGCCTCGGCGCGCGTGGGGCGCGAGTTGGTGATCATCGACTCCATCATCTGGGTCGCGACGATCACCGGCTTGGCGTTGCGGCGGCACATCTCCACGAGGCGCTTCTGCACCATCGGGACCTTCTCGAGCGGGTACTCGACGGCCAGGTCGCCACGGGCCACCATCACGGCGTCGAACGCCGCGACGACGCCCTCCATGTTGGCGACGGCCTGCGGCTTCTCCACCTTGGCGATGACGGGGACCCGGCGGCCCTCCTCGTCCATCACCTTGTGGACGTCCTTGACGTCGTTGGCGTCGCGCACGAAGGACAGGGCGACCATGTCGCAGCCCATCTTCAGGGCGAAGCGGAGGTCCTCGATGTCCTTCTCCGAGAGCGCCGGCACGTTCACGGCCGCGCCGGGCAGGTTGATGCCCTTGTGGTCGGAGATGACACCGCCCTCGACGACGATCGTCTTCACGCGCGGGCCGTCCACCTCGACGACGCGCAGCTCGACGTTGCCGTCGTTGATCAGGATCTGGTCGCCCTTGGAGACGTCGCCCGGCAGACCCTTGTAGGTCGTGCCGCAGATCGACTTGTCGCCGGGGACATCCTCGGTGGTGATGGTGAACTCGTCACCGCGCACCAGCTCGACGGGTCCCTCGGCGAAGGTCTCCAGGCGGATCTTCGGACCCTGGAGGTCGGCGAGGACGCCGATGGCACGGCCGGTCTTCGCGGCGGCCGAACGGACGCGGTCGTACCGCCCCTGGTGCTCGGCGTGCGTGCCGTGGCTGAAGTTGAAGCGGGCCACGTTCATGCCGGCCTCGATCAGCGAGACGAGCTGCTCTTCGGAGTCGACGGCGGGGCCCAGCGTGCAGACGATTTTGGAACGGCGCATGGGGCGATCCTATCGGTTTGTTTCGCTACGGAATATTCCGTCTGGTGGAATCTACAAATGGGCGGCTGTGCGCTCAGGCGTTGCGGTCGCTGACCAATGCATACGTCTGATCGGCGATCTCCAGTTCTTCGTCGGTGGGCACCACGGCGACGGCCACGCGCGCGTACTCCGGCGAAATGAGCCGGGCTTCGTCGGAACGTACGGAATTGAGTGCGCCGTCCACCGCGAGGCCGAGCTCCTCCAGGCCCGCCACGGCGGCCTCCCGCACCGGAGCGGCGTTCTCGCCGACACCGGCCGTGAACACGACGGCGTCCACCCGGCCGAGTACCGCGTAATAGGCGCCGATGTACTTCTTCAGACGGTGGATGTAGATCTCGAAAGCGAGAGCCGCCTCTTCGTCACCGGCGTCGATACGGCGCCTGATCTCCCGCATGTCGTTGTCGCCGCACAGGCCGATCAGACCGCTCTTCTTGTTGAGCAGAATGTCGATCTCGTCGATGGACATTCCGCCGACCCGGGCGAGATGGAAGATCACCGCCGGATCCATGTCACCGGACCGGGTACCCATCACGAGCCCCTCCAGCGGCGTGAGCCCCATCGACGTGTCGACGCAACGACCGCCGCGCACCGCGCTCGCCGACGCGCCGTTGCCCAGGTGCAGCACGATGACGTTCACGTCCTCGGGCGCCTTGCCGAGCAGCTTCGCGGTCTCGCGGGAGACGTACGCGTGGGACGTGCCGTGGAAGCCGTAGCGCCGCACGCGGTGCTCGTCGGCGGTCGCCACGTCGATCGCGTAGCGCGCCGCGGACTCCGGCATCGTCGTGTGGAACGCCGTGTCGAAGACGGCGACCTGCGGCAGGTCGGGGCGGAGCGCCTGGGCGGTGCGGATGCCGGTGATGTTGGCCGGGTTGTGCAGCGGGGCCACCGGGACGAGCCGCTCGATCTCCTTGAGGACCGCGTCGTCGATCACCGTCGGCTGGGTGAACTTCAGGCCGCCGTGCACCACCCGGTGGCCGATGGCGGCCAGCTCGGGGGAGTCGAGGCCGAGCCCGTCGGCGGCCAGCTCGTCGGCGACGGCCCGCAGCGCCGCCTCGTGGTCCGCTATCGGCTCCTCGCGCTCGCGGGACTCGGCGCCGCCGCCGGTCAGCGGGGTGTGCTTGAGCCGGGAGGTCTCCTCGCCGATCCGCTCGACCAGGCCGACGGCGAGACGTGAGCTGTCACGCATGTCGAGGAGCTGGTACTTCACCGACGACGAGCCGGAGTTGAGGACGAGTACGCGCGTGGCGGTCACTGATCGAGACACCTTCTGTGGGGGTTACTGGTTGGGCGGCTGGGCCTGGGACTGGATCGCCGTGATGGCGACGGTGTTGACGATGTCCTGGACGAGCGCGCCGCGGGACAGGTCGTTCACCGGCTTGCGCAGGCCCTGGAGGACCGGGCCGACGGCGATCGCGCCGGCCGAGCGCTGCACGGCCTTGTAGGTGTTGTTGCCGGTGTTCAGGTCGGGGAAGATCAGCACGCTGGCCTGGCCCGCGACGTCCGATTCGGGCAGCTTGGTGGCCGCGACCGACGGCTCCACGGCGGCGTCGTACTGGATCGGACCCTCGATCTTCAGGTCGGGGCGCTGGCCGCGCACCAGCTCGGTGGCCTCGCGCACCTTGTCGACGTCCGCGCCCGTGCCGGACGTGCCCGTCGAGTACGAGAGCATGGCGATCCGCGGCTCGACGCCGAACTGCGCGGCGGTGGTCGCCGACTGCACGGCGATGTCCGCGAGCTGCGGGGCGTTCGGGTCCGGGTTGACCGCGCAGTCGCCGTAGACGAGGACCTTGTCGGCGAGGCACATGAAGAAGACGGAGCTCACGATGGAGGCGTCCGGCTTGGTCTTGATGATCTCGAAGGCCGGGCGGATGGTGGCCGCCGTCGAGTGCACGGAGCCCGACACCATGCCGTCGGCGAGGCCCTCCTGGACCATCAGCGTGCCGAAGTAGTTCACGTCCGCGACCACGTCGTACGCCAGCTCGACGGTGACGCCCTTGTGGGCGCGCAGCTCGGCGTACTTCGCGGCGAAACGGTCCCGCAGCTCGGAGGTCTGCGGGTCGATGAGCTCGGAGTCGGCGAGGTCCACGCCGAGGTCGGCGGCCTTCTTGCGGATCTGCTCGACCGGGCCGAGCAGGGTCAGCTCGCAGACGCCGCGGCGCAGCAGCACGTCGGCGGCGCGCAGCACCCGCTCCTCGGTGCCCTCGGGCAGCACGACGCGACGAAGATCGGCGCGGGCCCGCTCCAGGAGCTTGTGCTCGAACATCATCGGCGTGACGCGGTCGCTGCTGGGGGCCGAGACGCGCCCCAGGAGGTCCGCGGTGTCGACGTACCGCTCGAAGAGGCCGAGCGCGGTCTCCGCCTTGCGGGGCGTCGCCGCGTTCAGCTTTCCCTCCAGGGCGAAGAGCTCGGCCGCCGTGGGGAAGGAGCCGCCGGAGACCGCGACGACCGGGGTGCCGGGGGCGAGGCGGTCGGCGAGGGTGAGGATCTCCGGCCCCGGCTGTTCGTTCAGGGTCAGCAGGACGCCCGCTATGGGCGGTGTACCGGCGCTGTGCGCGGCGAGCGAGCCCACCACGAGGTCGGCGCGGTCGCCGGGGGTGACCACCAGGCAGCCCGGCGTCAGGGCGTTCAGGAAGTTCGGCAGCATGGCGCCGCCGAAGACGAAGTCCAGGGCGTCGCGCGCGAGCCCCGAGTCGTCGCCGAGCAGCACGCGGCCGCCGAGGGCGTGGGTGATCTGCGCGACCGTCGGCGCGGAGAGCGCGGCCTCGTCCGGCAGGACGTAGCACGGCACGGGGAGGCGGGCCTTCAGCCGCTCGTGGATCTCGTCGCGGTCGGCCGGGGCCACCCGGTTGGTGACCATCGCGAGGACGTCGCAGCCGAGCGAGTCGTACGCGCGATAGGCGTTCCGCGTCTCGGCGCGCACCGACTCGGCGGTCTGGTTCTTGCCGCCGACCACGGGGAGCACGGAGGCGCCGAACTCGTTGGCGAGGCGGGCGTTCAGCGCGAGCTCGTCGGGCAGCTGCGTGGCGGCGAAATCGGTGCCGAGCACGAGGACGACTTCATAGTCCCTCGCGACCCGGTGGAACCGGTCGACGAGCTGCGAGACCAGTTCGTCGGTGCCCTGCTCGGCCTGGAGCGCGGACGCCTCGTGGTAGTCCATGCCGTACACGGTCGCGGCGTCCTGCGAGAGGCGGTAGCGGGCCCGCAGCAGGTCGAAGAGGCGGTCGGGGCCGTCGTGGACGAGCGGCCGGAAGACACCGACCCGGTCGACCTGGCGGGTGAGGAGCTCCATGACTCCCAGTTCGACGACCTGGCGACCGTCGCCCCGGTCGATCCCGGTCACGTACACGCTGCGCGTCACGCGTGCTCTTCCCTTCTTTCCCTGCCTGCCGGGGTCTGTGGGGTACCCCGATCGAGCTGGACAAATTACCTGAT
Organism: Streptomyces sp. NPDC039480; assembly: GCF_055597165.1. Classification (NCBI taxonomy): domain Bacteria; kingdom Bacillati; phylum Actinomycetota; class Actinomycetes; order Kitasatosporales; family Streptomycetaceae; genus Streptomyces; species Streptomyces sp. NPDC039480. The sequence continues at coordinate 1,019,751 of NZ_JBVITX010000002.1, forward strand.
ATCGCGGCTGTGCCCTCTTGACAATACCTCTGCGGCTGGCTAGGCCGCCCGCCGGACGAAGCCCCGGCGCAACGGGTCATCAGCACCCCTGCCCCTGGATCGGACAGGCATCCGTCGGACAGGTGTGAGCGGCGACCCCCTTCCGGGCGTGGAACAATCGGACCGGCTCACAAGTACCAGCAGCGAGCAGGAGACACAGCGCGATGCGTATCGGAATTCTCACCGCGGGCGGCGACTGCCCCGGCCTCAACGCAGTGATCCGGTCGGTCGTACACCGCGCCGTGACGCACTATGGCGACGAGGTCATCGGCTTCGAGGACGGCTACGCGGGCCTGCTCGACGGGCGCTACCGCGCCCTCGACCTGAACGCGGTCAGCGGCATCCTGGCCCGCGGCGGCACGATCCTCGGCTCCTCCCGCCTGGAGCGCGACCGCTTCCGCGCCGCCTGCCACAACGCCAAGGAACTCATCGAGAAGAGCGGCTTCGACGCGCTCATCCCGATCGGCGGCGAGGGCACGCTGACGGCGGCGGGCATGCTGGCCGACGCGGGCGTGCCGGTCGTCGGCGTCCCGAAGACGATCGACAACGACATCTCCTCCACGGACCGCACCTTCGGGTTCGACACGGCGGTCGGCGTGGCCACGGAGGCGATGGACCGCCTCAAGACCACCGCCGAGTCGCACCAGCGCGTGATGGTCGTCGAGGTCATGGGCCGCCACGCGGGCTGGATCGCCCTGGAGTCCGGCATGGCCGGCGGCGCGCACGGCATCTGCCTGCCCGAGCGCCCCTTCGACCCCGCCGACCTGGTCGCCCTGGTCGAGGAGCGCTTCTCGCGCGGCAAGAAGTTCGCGGTGATCTGCGTCGCCGAGGGCGCGCACCCGCAGGACGGCACGATGAACTACGGCAAGGGCGCGATCGACCAGTTCGGCCACGAGCGCTTCCAGGGCATCGGCACGGCGCTCGCGTACGAGCTGGAGGCCCGCCTCGGCAAGGAGGCCAAGCCGGTCATCCTCGGCCACGTCCAGCGCGGCGGCACCCCCACGGCGTACGACCGCGTCCTCGCGACCCGCTTCGGCTGGCACGCGGTGGAGGCGGTGCACCGCGGCGAGTACGGCAAGATGACGGCGCTGCGCGGCACGGACATCACGATGGTGCCGCTGGCGGAGGCGGTCACGGAGTTGAAGACGGTCCCGAAGGACCGGATGGACGAGGCGGAGTCGGTTTTCTAGCGGTTCATTGGCGGCGGCTGCGGCGGTCCGGGCGGTGGTGAGGTACGGCCGCCGCACCGGGCGCCGGATGTTGCTCAGGTGGGCCGGCCGCTGCCCCGGGCCAGCGCCCAGAAGTGCTCGAGCACCCGGTCGAGGAAGTCCCGCCCGGCTTCGCCCGACGCGTCCGAGCCGGCCCCGCCGCCCCAGCTCAGCGTCCGCGCCATGCGGGACTGGTAGTCCTCGTGCATCTGCCGCAGCACGTCCTCGACGTGCCGCTTGTCCAGGGGCAGCAGCTTGCTGACGGGCCGCACATACCCCTGCCACCGGGTGGTGACGGCGCTGCGCAGCAGCTCGGCGAGGGGCTCGGCCCGGCCGGTGACGGTGACGAAGTCGGGCACGGAGAGCTGGAGGATCTGGGCGAGGGCTTCGGACTGCCGGTCGTTCCCGCGCCAGGTGTCGGTCTCCTCCATGCGGAGATACGCCTGGATCTCCACGCCGACCTGGCGGGCGACGTCCTCCGGGGCGAGCCCGCGGGCGACGCGGTGCTCGCGCAGGGTCCGCGCGGCCCCCATGAGCTCCCCGGGGGAGCACCACAGGGTCGCGGCCAGCGCGGTGAGCTCGGCGGAAGTGGGCGAGGCGAGCCCGCGCTCCCAGGCGGCGACGGTGTCGGCGGTGATGTACGTCAGTCCGTAACTGGCCCGCAGCCCGTAGGCGACGTGCCCGTGGGCCATCCCCAGCGCCTCCCGCAGGCGCCGGGCGGCGGGGAAGTTGAACGGGGGCGTGGGTTGGTGCGGCGGCTGGCTGGGTTGGCTCGATTGCACGGGCACACGGTAGGCGCCACGGGGGGTGGCGACTACGGTGCGTTCCTACGAGGTTGCGGATTGGTGGGAAGGTACGGCCTGTGCTGAGCGCCGAGTCGAGGCGTCAGCGGTACCAGTCTTCGCCGGCATTCCCGAGAGCACTCCGAAGGAAACTCTCGAGATCGGGCGAGATCAGGCTTCGGGAGTCCGTCTCGTGGTCCCACACGAATACCTCCTCACGCTCCGGAGTCCGAACGAAGGCGAACTGGTCACCACCGCCGTTGTCCCCGAAGAAGAGCAAGGCATCGAACGGCATGTACAACGTGCGGTATTGCCCGTCACTTCTGAATGCCAAGTTCTCCGACAGAATCTTCTCCGCGGTCCAGATTACTTCCGTTCCGAATTCGTCTTCGATGCCATCCGTCTCCAGGAGCAGTGCGGACAGGGAAGCGGGCACGGATTGCCCGAGACCATTGTCAATTGCGCGCACCGACTCATCGTTCGCGCCTTCGGACAATTGAACGTCCGAGAATTCTGCGGCAAGTTCACGCCACATAGTGCTCCTTGAGGTTATCTGACGCGCGGGTTGAACCAGTTTCCCAGCCTATCATCCACCTTGCTCACATGGTCGAGGACTTCCTGCCGGGTGGGGTTGGGGTTGTCGTTGTAGAACTTATTCCATTCGATGCGTATCGCGCTGAGGTGCACTTTACTGTTGATGTCGCCCTTGGGTATCCCTCGCAGATTCTCGAGCGAGTGGATCTCGTCCGCCGAGAAGAGGTTCGGGTAGCGCTTCAGGACCTGCTGCTCGATGGCATGGTGAACCACTACCTTGCCCTTGAGATGCGGATGCTCATCGAAGAATGTCTTCTTGTAGCTGTGGCTCGTGGCGCTGCCGACAGAGGCCTCATTCCTCACCGGAATTCCCTTGCCGAGGACTGTTTCCTTCCTGGCGGCAGCCTGCTTCGCCGCCTCCTCGCAAGGTGTCAGGCCGAGAGGGTCGATCCACGTGAAAGGATTGCGGACGTACGAGAACGGGTTCGGTCCCGGCGCGATCCCCATGGGGTCCTGTGTGAGGTACCTGGAGATCTGCGGATCGTAATAGCGATGGTGGTTGTAGTGCAGGCCGCTTTCGGGGTCGAAGTACTGTCCGGGAAAGCGCAGCGGTGTATAGGCCGTTGAGGCCGACTCCCAGGCCGTGGTTCCCCAAAGTGTGCTGCGGGCGCGCCAGGCGGCGCCGCCTGTTTCATCGATGAGTTCGGTGGGTGTGCCGACCAGATCAGTGACGATGGCGAAGAAGCGAGCGTCGATCTCATGGTCAGGAACTGTCGTCCCGGTTATTCGCTCGGTCTGAAAAAGAGGAGTCAGGCCCTGATGGTCCCAGGTGAGAATGACCTGGTGCGGCAGTTCATCGGATGTTGTCGTCTGCTCGCAGAGATTGATGCCGTCCCAGGTGAAAACGACCCGTTCGACCACCGTCTCGCCATCGGGTGCCAAGCGGAGCTTCGCGGTGCGACGCCCCAGCGGGTCGTAGGTGTAGCGCCACCGCACGCCGTCCGGGGTGACGACGCCGATGAGGCGGTCCTCGACGTCCCACTCGTAACGCCAGGTGTCCGGGGTACGGGACAGGCGCCGCTTCCGGCGGACAGTCATGCGCCCGAGCGCATCGTGCTCGTAACGGACCTTGCCCGCGCGGTCGATGCGGGTGCCGCTGTACTCGTGCGCTCCTGTGGCCTCGTGACCCGGGTGAGCGCGGGGCCAGTCGCTGTGGGTCAGGTTGCCGGCTGTGTCGTACGCGTAGGTCTCGGTCCAGTTCGCGGCATGCACTGCCGTGACCCGGCCCAATGGGTCCAATTCGAAGCGACGGCTGCCGGAAAGCTGATCGTCGATGGCCGTGAGGCCACCGTCGGCGCGGTAGGAGTACGAGCGACGCTGGAGGGAGCGGCCGTCGGTGTCGGTGACTGTCTGGCCGGCGAGGCGCCCCACCTCGTCGAACGCGTGGAGCAGGGTGACGCCCGTACCCAGGCGGCGTGTCTCGGTCCTGCCCGCGGCGTCATACTCGAAGGCGATGACGCGACCGGAAGCCGACAGCGCCGCGATGCGGCCCACGTCGTCGTAGGTCCAGACGCTGCTCGCGCCGGTGGGCGTCGTGCGGGTCACCGGCAGGCCGGCATCGTCATACGTGTACGAGAGCGTGCGTCCGTCGACTGTCTCCGCCAGGGGACGACCGGAGTTGTCCAGTTCGATGGTGAGAGTGGCATCCGGGCCAGAGGCGTGCGTGAGGTTCCCGAGCCGGTCGTAGCCATAGGTGGTGACCGCCCCGTCTGCGTCCTTACGGAGAATCTGACCGAGGACGCTGTACTCGAAGGCGATGGTCTGGCCGAGAGCGTTGGTGCGCGAGCTCAGACGGCCTGCGGGGTCGTGGGTGTAGAGGAGTTCACGGCCGTCGAAGTCGGTCTCCGAGACCAGCTGACCGGCGGCGTCATAGCGGTATCTCCATGCCAGCCCGGAAGGGTTGCTCACCTCGGTGAGCCGCAAGGAGGAGTCGTAGGCGAACTCGTACCGGGCCCCGTCCGCATCGGTTCGGGCCGCCAGAAGGTCGAAGTGGGTGTACTCGGAGACGGTCGTGTGACCCGTCTGATCCGTGTGACTCGTGCAGTTGCCCTCGCCGTCGTAGGTCCAGGTCTCCCTCCCGCCGTCGGGAGCGGTACGGCCGATGAGCAGGCCCTCTCGCGACCAGGAAAGACGGACGGTGCGCCCCGATTCATCGGTGAGCGCGACGGAACGACCAAAAGCGTCGCGCTCGAAGAGCGTGACGCCCATCGGATCGGTGATCTCAACAGGCAGGCCTGCCGGATCGCAGCGCACCGTGGTGACCCGGCCCATACCGTCCGTGACAGTGAGGGGGTGGCCCGTCGAGGTGTAGGTGCTGCGCGAGGTCGCACCGGTGGAGTCGGTGAGCACCGTGCAATTTCCGCGCTGGTCGTAGCCGTACCGCCACGAGGTGCCGTCCTCCAGAGCGATGGATGTAAGGAGGTGGAGGTCGTTGTACTCATAGCGGACCACGGTGCCGTCCGGACTGGACCTTTCCAGGAGCTGGCCCAGCTCATCGTTGACGAACCGCGTGGTGTGACCGAGCTGATCCGTCACGGCGGTGACATGCCCGTAGGAGTCGTACTCGGTCGTCACCGTGAAACCCAGCGGGTCGGTCTCGGCGACGACCAGGCTGCGGTCGTCGATGACGAAGCGGGAGGTCTCCCCTTGCGCGGTGGTGGCTTCGGTGATGTGGCAGCCGGGCCACAGGGGGTCGGACAGGCCATGAGCGAAGGTGTTGGCGAGGTGTCCCGCCTCGCCTCCCTGCGCTATGCAGCGGTCCTGCTCGTCGTAGGTGTAGTCGTAACGCCTGTTGTTGGTGTCCTCCCAGGCGGTGAGACGCAGGCGTTCGTCATAGGTGAACTTGAGGGGCAGGCCGGAGGAGTTGGTGACAGCGGTGAGATTGCCGCTGGTGTATCCGTACCGTCTGAGCACGACGTCCGAGCCGTCCTCGGCGGCGCCCGCGAGGTGCAGGGCGGTGACGCGGTCGGCCTCGACGGTCAGCTTCAAGTGGTATCCGCCGCTGTGACGGATCGCCGACGGGGCTCCGACTGGGTCGTATTCGAAGTCGATGGTGTTGTGGTTGCGGTCGGAGATGCGTGCCAGGAGGGCCACGCCGTCGTCGGGATCGGGCGTGGCGAAATGGCGGGTGAGGCCGGTGAGGGGGTCGGTGATGCGGTAGCCGCCGTCGTCCAGGCGGTGCAGCGGTCGGCGGGGGCCGCCGTCGGGCAGTACAGGGGTGTCCGGTCCCTCCGGGTGGGGGTAGGCGAGGAGCATGCCGTCCTCGGTGACGAAGACGACGCCGTCCTCGTCGACTTCGAGGCGCTGGTCGACGGTGGAGGTCCAGGTGGGGCCGAACCAGCCGCCGCTGCGGTAGCCCGAGGCGACCCGGCGGGCGAAGGCCAGCGGCAGGGTGCCGGGCAGCGTGATGTCGGTGGCGTCGAGGAACATCTGCCCGGTGGCCACGTCCACCGGGTCGCCGCAGCCCTTGATCTTGCTCTTGGCCCGGTTGTACGCGCCTTTCGTGCCGTTTTTCAGCGCGGTGCGGGCGGACTTGAAGCCCTTCAGGCCGCCCTTGAGGCCTTTCAGGCCCTTGCCGAGTTTGGCGGCGGTGGTCAGGCCCTTCATGCCCGGGATGCAGTCCAGTGCCGCGAAGGCCACATCCATCAGGCCCGCCTGGCCCTTCGCGTATTTGCTGAGGGTGTCGGCGAGGACGATGGCGCCGGCGACGATGACGATCGCGGCGAGGATGGGGCCGCCGATGATGATCGCGATGATGCCGACCACGGCGACGACGACCTTGCAGACCGCGACGATGGCGTCCCAGTTGTCGGTGACCCAGTCGCCGATCTCCTCCCACCACTTGCGGTTCCGGATGCCCGCGTCGGACGCCTCGTCGATCTTCCGCTTGGCGGTGCCCGCGGCCTCCTGGCGCATCTTGCGGGCGTCCTCGGCCATCTTCTTCGCCGCGTCCAGCGCGCTCTTGGCCGAGTCGACATCACCCTGCGCGGACTTCTGCGCCTTCTCCGCCGAGGCCGCGTTGCGCGTGGCGGCCCGCACCTTGTCCTCGTCGGGCTTGGGCACGTCCTTGCCCTTGGAGCCGCCGTCCTTGTACTTGTCGGCCTCCTTGCCCGCCTTGTCCACCCAGGAGTCGGCCGACGAGAGGCGGGACTTGGCGCTGCTCAGATCGGCCTGCGCCTCGCGGCCCTTGACCAGCGCCTTGTCGGCGAGGGACTGGGCGCGCTCCAGTTCCGGCCAGTATGCGGACAGCGCGTCGCCCGCCATCTCGTAGGACTTCTTGAGCTTCTTCAGCTTGTCCGGGGCGTCCTCGAACTTCTCCGTGAACGCGTCGGCCGTCTTACCTGCCCATTGGAGGATGGCGTCCTCGCCCGCCATGCCCTTGATGTCCCGGAGGACTTTGCCGACGTCGTCGGCGAAGTCGTGCAGGTTCTTGGCGAGGGACCGCACCCGGTGCGGATCACCCGGCGTCGGATCCTTCTCCAGGTCGAGGACGTGCCAGTCCGTCGGCCGATGGCCCCCCATGTGACTTCCTCCGCCTCAACCGCACCCCTCGTAACCGTACGCACGAGCGAAGTTATCGAATGAGTCCGCGCAAGTGAAGGCGGTTATGAGGGGGGGCAAGGGTGAGGGCGAGGGTTACGGGGCCACGAGCGGTTCCAGTGGGTGGCCGTACTCCCTGAAGCATGGTCGGGCCTCGGGGTGGAGAGTAGTTCCACCGCGATCCCTACCGCCTCGGGCAGGGCTTGGAGTGTGGGGCAGGCAAGTGGGGGTGGCAGGGGTCTACCCCTCGGCGTCGAAGGGCGGAGCTGGCATGCGGCGAGGCGGCTCGTCGGCAGGTGACGGTTCTTCTGCCGGTCGGATCAGCGGAGCCGGGATTCCAGGTCCCCACGTCTGCCAGCCGTCATGGAAGTAGTGATCTGTCAGGGCGGGGACGCCGGCCTCTGCCGATACGCGGTTGGCCAAGTTCTTGCTCAGGGCCGACAGGAATTCTGCTACTTCTCCCTCGCCGGGCGGTTCATGTTCGCTGCTCCAGCAGCCCTGCCAGCCTTTCCCCCGGGCCCGCTTTCCGGTTCGCACACACACCCAGACGGTGCCGGACCCCTGCGGGACGTCGTGAAAAATGTCGGCGATCAGCCGGTCAGTTCCGTTCAGAAGAACCGGAGCCATCACTAGGCGTTCGTTCCATGAGGTGAGCAGTTTTGCCAGTTGCTTTCGGTGGTGTGCGAGCCAGTCGTCCGGTAGGTCGACTGGAACCCGCACCGTCACCATGGATGTGGTGACGTCCTCGACGACCACCTCGGGACAGTCGCGTTCGCCCCGGAGCCGTACGGAGAGCGTGGGTCCGCGTTCGGCGTTCATCCACGCGGCGTCCTCTCCGGCTTCCAGCCGGTCCAGGACGTGCCCCTGCGTCAACCTGGACGGCCACAGGGCGAGGTCGAGGCGGCCGCGGACGAAGGGTGTCTCGACGGAGATCTCCGCCGAGCGCATGTGCGGTTGGCCCGGGTACGCGCCGAGGACGGTGACGCGGACGCTGTTGCCCTCTTCGTCGGCGAAGAGGATGAGGTCCACGGGGGAGGGAGAGGCGTCGCCGGTGGTGGTGCCCGGACTGGGTTCGGGACCTCCCATGGTCGTCCTCTCCGGCTCGGGCCGTCCTAGCGGTTGATGGACTGGACCTCCTCGACGACTACGTCCTGCTCCGCCCCGAACTCGCCGTCGGGGAGTTGTCGTTCCTGGGTTACGCCGGTGCCCGTCCAGTGGATCTTCCACGTGACCGTGGCCTTCAGCGGGTACGAGCCGTCGCCCGAGGAGCGGAGGTACTTCACGCCGCAGGGTGGGGTCTCCTTGGCCTTGCCCTTGGCGTAGGGTGCGCCGATCTTGCCGTCGACGATCTCGCAGACGCCGGATGCGGGGTATGTCTCGGCGTCCGACGTTCCTGGGTCGATCTTGAGGGAGACGGGTTCGGCAGTTGCCGTTGCGTGAATATTGAGGACCGGCACCGAGGCCGTGACCGAGACGGGCTTGAACTCCGCCTTGTCCAGCCAGGCCCACGTCGGCAGGTTCACCTTCGTCGCCTCTTCGGGGGCCAGGGAGACCTCAGTGTCGGGGACCCGGATTTCCGCGTAGGCGAGGTGTGCGAGGAGCTCAGGGGTGACGGCCTCGGGCGTGTCCGCCGGGGGCGGGTCACCCTCGTCGACCCAGAAATACGGCTTGTCGCAGTCGAAAGCTCCCGGTGCGCTCTCCCGGCCTTCGGGAATGAAGCTGTCCCACCAGTAACCCTTGCCGGCCTTCTTCTTGTTGAAGTCCTTGTAGGGCTTTCCGTTGACGTACCGGTTGCGTTGCGAGAGGTCCCACTCCGGCCCGGTGGAATCGACCGCCCAGATCGGCTCGAGCTTCTTCTTCAGCTGAGCGGGTGAGTAGGCGGGAGCGTAATAGCAGGCAGGCGGTGTCCAGTTGGTCGCCGGTGTGACGGGCCCCGCGTTGCCGCCCTTGCCGTTCTTCGAACGGTCGTAGACGATGCCGCCCGCGACAGTGGACACCGTCTGCTGGTCGGTGTCCGCGCCCACCTGCGTCTCGGACTCGCCACCTCCCGGGTCGATGTCGGCCCAGGCGGGTGAACTGCTCGCGGCAAGCAGCAGGCCCGCGCCCGCCAGTACGGCGGCGAAGGCTGGAGCTCTTCTTATGGCTGGCACTGAGCCGCCCCCCTCGTGGAGAAGATCTGCGCGGTCTGCCATGTCCCCTCGGAGTTCTTGATCAGCTGTGTGTTGTACGCGACGTAGCTGTTCTTCGTCACCGGTGTCTTGTTGACCTTTTTGGTCGACTTCTTCACGGTGTAGCCCTCGCCCTCATCGGCGCAGAAGGAGAGCGTGGCCGTCTTCTGGTCCTTGAGTGTCACCTGTCGGTCGTAGTAACGGATCTCTCCGGTGAGACCGAGGCCGCCGTCCTTGAACTTCGCGACCCACGTCGCCGAGGCTTCCAGGGCCTTTCCGGTGTTGTAGAAATCGATGCCCTCGCTCTTGGGATCCGTCCCCGCGATGGCCGCATTCACCGCGCGCATGCGTTCGGCGTTGTCGGCGAGCACGGCCTTCTTCACCGGGTCACTGGTCTGCGGTGACTCGAAGGTCATGGTGAGGTCTGACGGGAGCTTGATCTTGGGGCGGCCGGAGTTCTCCGCAGGAGATTCGCTCGGCGATGCCGAGGTCTCCTTGTCGCCCTGTTCTGCCCCCGCGATCTTGTCGTCGTTCTTGGGCTTGTCGTCGTCGCTGCCGCAGGCCGTCAGGAGCAGGGCTGCGGACGCGGTGAGCGCGGCCGTCGCGAGGCGGAAGGGGCGGGTCACTGTCGGCTCCTGGCTGGTGGGGGGCATGGCGCGGGTTCAGCACGCTAGTGCGGTCCCGGGGGCGATACCAGGGAGATGTGTGGGTATGAATGGGGCGGGCGGGATGTATCGGGCCGAAGTCATGTCACAGTTCTGTGTCCACCGAGCAGATGTTGTCGGCTCAGCCCTTCACTGCTCCGCCCAGCGCGAAGCCCCCGCCCAGCTTCCTCGACACCAGGACGTACAAGAGGATCACCGGCGTCGAGTAGATGATGGAGAACGCGGCCAGCTGGCCGTAGACCACCGTCCCCTTGTTGCCGAAGAAGTCGTTGATGCTGACCGACGCCGGCAGCTGTTCCGGGGTGAGCAGGAGCATGAAGGGGACGAAGAAGTTGCCCCACATCATGACGAAGGAGAAGACGGTCACCACGGCCACGCCGGGACCCATCAGAGGGAGGACGATCCGGAGCAGGGACTGGAAGGATGAGGCGCCGTCCGTCCATGCCGCCTCCTCCAGTTCCTTCGGGACGCCGTCCATGAAGTTCTTCATCAGCCAAATGGCGAACGGGAGTTGGGACGCCGCGAAGAAGAAGATCGTGCCGTGCATCGTGTCGATCAGGTCGACCTGGACGAACAGGGCGTAGACCGGAACCATGATCGCGGTGATCGGCAGGCACGTCGCGAAGAGGATCGTCAGCATGAAGGGGCGGTTGAGGCGCGACGTGTAGCGGGAGAGGGGGTACGCCGCGAGGGCCGCGCAGACGACCGTGAGCAGAGTGCCGCCGCCGCAGAGCAGCAGGCTGTTGAGGAGCGGGGTGAAGGTGATCTCGGGGGTGAGGACCTGGTCGTAGTTGTCCAGGGTGAGGCCGTCGGGGAGCCGCACCCTCAGGTCCGCCTTCGGGTCGAAGGAGGACAGGACCACCCAGGCGAGGGGCAGTACGAACGCCGCCGCCACGATCAGCAGTCCCGCGTCGGCGGCGAGGCGGTGTTTCGTACGGCGTGAACCGGCGCGGCCGACAAGGCTCTTGATGGGCACTCAGGCCTCCGTACGCAGCAGGCGCATGTAGACGACGGAGAACAGCGAGCCGACCAGGAGGAGCAGCAGGGCCACGGCCGTGCCGTAGCCGATCATGCTCTTCTGGAAGGCCTGCTCGTACATGAAGAGCGGCAGCGTCTGGCTGTCGTTTCCCGGGCCGCCGCGTGTCATCACCCAGATCAGGCCGAAGACGGACAGCGTCTGCAGGGTGTTGAGCATGAGGTTCGTGCCGATCGAGCGGCGGATCATCGGCAGCGTGATGTGCCACATGCGGCGCCAGCCGCCCGCGCCGTCGACCTCCGCCGCCTCGGTGATCTCCTTGGGGATCTCGTTGAGCGCGGCGGAGTAGACGAGCATCGAGAAAGCCGTGCCGCGCCATACGTTCGCGAACGACACCGCCAGGATCGGGAGTGTGAACAGCCAGTTCTGGGACGGGAGATGGAGGAGGTCGAGGACGGCGTTGAGGGTGCCCTCGCGGCGGAAGAAGGCGTAGAGGAGGAACCCCGCGACGACCTCCGGCAGCACCCACGCCGTGACGACGATCGCGCCCGTGAGCGTGCGGACCGGCTTCGACGCGCGCTGCATGAGAGTGGCGAGGGCCAGGCCGAGCGTGTTCTGGCCGATGATCGAGGAGAGGAGCGTGAAGACGAGGGTGAGCCAGACCGCGTTCAGGAAGCGCTCGTCGCCGAACGCCTCACGGAAGTTGTCCAGACCCACGAAGCTCGACTCGGCCTGGCCGGTGAGCTGGAGGTCGGTGAAGGCGATGTACGCGCAGTAGCCGATCGGGCCCGCGAGGAAGAGCGCGAGGAGGACGACGGCGGGGGAGACGGGCAGGGCCCTGAGCAGGCCCCGGCGGGCGTGGGCGCCTGCGCGGCGGGTGTGCGGGGGTGGGGTGCCCGGCCCCGGCGCCGTCTTGGCGCCGCCGCCGGGGCCCGCGGAGGGCGCGGAGGATGCGGTGGTCACGTACGGCACTCACTCTCTGGTGGCGGCGGTGACGGTGCGGCGGTAGCGGTAGCGGGGGGGGGGGAGGGTGCGGATGTATGCGCCGGTACTGGCAGATGTTCCGTACCCGCCCCCCCAGCCTTACCCTCCGCGCTACTTCTTCACTACCTCGCCGTCCGTCGCCGACTCGACCTCCTCGTCGTAGCCGCTCGCCGCCTCCTCCACCGACGCGTCGCCCGTCGTCACCGACTCCATCGCCTCCTGGATCGCCGTGGAGACCTTCGGGTACGCGGGGTACGCGGGCCGGTAGTGCGTCGAGGAGACCAGGTCCGTGAAGAACTTGAGGCCGGGCTGCGCCTTCACGTACGACGGGTCGGCCGCGACGTCCTCGCGGACCGCGATGCCGGAGTTGGCGATGTACCACTTCTTGGCGTTGGCCTTCGTCTGCATCGTCTCGATGAACTTGAAGGCCAGGTCGGGGTTGCTCGCCTTCGCCGGGATCGACCAGGTCCAGCCGCCGGACATGGACACCTTGCCGGGCGCCTGGCCGTGCTGCGTCGGCATGGCCGCGAGGCCCAGCTTCTGCGACCACTCGGGCCACTCGTGGCCCGCGCCCTCGCCCCAGTCCTGCGGCAGCCACGAACCGTCGAGGTCGATCGCCAGCTTGCCCTCGGGCAGCAGCTCACCGCGTACGCGGGTGGCGAAGTTGGGGTCGAGCGCGTCCGAGACGTCGGGGCCGAGCTTTTCCTTGTAGACGGTCTCCACGAACCGCAGGGAGTCCTTGAAGCCCTTGCTGCCCGTGACCCACTTCTTCGACTTCGGGTCGTACAGGGGGTCCTTGCCCGTGCCGTACGCGAGCATCTGGAAGCCCTGCATGGAGGCCGCCTCGCCGGCGGGCTTGCCCGTGTAGACGTTGAGGGGGGTGACGCCCGGGACCTTCTTCTTGATGGTCCTCGCCGCGTCGAGGACGTCGTCCCAGGTCTTCGGCTGCCAGTCCGCGGGCAGGCCGGCCTTCTTGAAGATCGCCTTGCTGAACCAGAGGCCGCGGGTGTCCGTGCCGTCCGGTACGCCGTACGTCTTGCCGTCGGCCGCCTTCGCCGCCGTCTTGGCCGTGCCGATGAACTGGTCCCAGTCCTTCCACTTCTCCAGGTAGGGGTCGAGCGGTTTCAGATAGCCGCTGGTGATGTCCGAGTTGATGAGGAAGGTGTCCTCGTAGACCAGGTCGGGGGCGGTCTTCGGGGAGCGCATCATCTGTTGCAGCTTGGTGTAGTACTCGGAGTCCGGCGCCTTGATCGGCACCAGCTTGACCTTCTTGCCGGGGTTCGCCTTCTCGAACTGCTTCTTGACGCCCTCCAGGAAGGTGTCCATGACCCTGATCTGGTTGTCCGTGGACTGTTTGAAGGAGATCCTCACGGTGTCGGGATCGTCGCCCGAGCCGCCGCCGCACGCGGTGAGGGTGCCGGCGGCCAGCAGGGCGGTGGCGGTGAGGAGCAGCGGGGTGGTGGTGGGACGCACGGGCACGACCTCCTACAGCGCGGGGGTGCAGCGCGGGGCTGCCCGGTGAACGTAAGGGCGTGCTCGGAACAAGGTCAATGCCCGTGCCACGGATGGGCGTTGACGCTTGTCATCAACGTGACAACGTTGTTATAGGACGTACGGTGTCGGGGGTGCCCCGAGGGGGCGCCCAGAGGGGGGCGCCCGGAGGGGAGGGGCGTCGCTCCGGGTCATTCCGCCGCGGTGAGCCAGCGGTAGACCAGTTCCGGGCGGCCGACGTGACCGTACTGGGGGCTGCGGGCGGCGCGAGCCGTGTCGACCAGGTGTTCCAGGTAGCGGCGTGCGGTGATGCGGGAGAGGCCGGCCGACTGGGCGGCGGCGGTGGCGGTGAGGCCGTCCGGGGCGTTCCGCAGGGTGCGGATGACGCGTTCGAGGGTGGGGCCGCTGAGGCCCTTCGGCAGGGCTACGGGGCCCGGCGCGCGCAGGGTGGCGAGGGCGCGGTCCACCTCGTCCTGGCCGGTGGCCTCGCCCTCCGCGGCGGCGGTGCGGAACTCCGCGTACCGGGTGAGGCGGTCGCGGAGGGTGGCGAAGGTGAAGGGCTTCAGGACGTACTGGACGACGCCGAGGGAGACGCCCTCGCGGACGACCGCCAGGTCACGGGCCGACGTCACCGCGATGACGTCGGTCGGATGCCCGGCCGCGCGGAGCGAGCGGGCCAGCTGGAGGCCGTGGCCGTCGGGGAGGTGCAGGTCCAGGAGGATCAGGTCGACCTGGGTGCGGTCGAGCGTGCGGCGGGCCTCGGCGGCGGAGTGGGCGGGGCGGTCGATGGCCTCGAAACCCGGGACACGGTTGACGTAGAGGACGTGGGCGTCGGCGGCGACGGGGTCGTCTTCGACCACGAGTACGCGGATCACTGGGTGCTCCTGTCTTCACTTCCGTCACCCCGGGGCTGACCCGTCGGACCCTCACCGACGCCCTCGTCGTGCGCGCCCGGCACCGGGGGTTGACCCACCGCGCCCTCACCGGCGCCTCCGCCGTACGTGCTCGGCACCGGGTCCTGGCTCACCGTGTCCTCGCGGGCGCCTCCGTCGTGCGCGCCCGGCACCGGGGGTTGGCCCACCGTGTCCTCGTCGGCGCCCCCGCCATGCCGGCCCGGCACCGGGGGCTGTGCCCACCCGTTCCGCCATGCGGAACGTTTGCCCACAGCGGGGGCGGCGCCTGTCGGGTGTGGTCTCGCGGCGGGGGTGGCTGCGGAGAGTGGGCCTGTGGCGGGCGTGCCTGCGGAGAGTGGGCCCGCAGCAGAGGCGTTCGCGGAACGCGCGCCCGTGGGGTGTTTGTCCGCAGGGGGAGTGGCTTCGGGGCGTGCGCCTGTGGCGGGGGCGCCTGCGGGGCGTGCGTCCGTGGCGGGGGCGGCCGCGAGGTGTTTGTCCGTGGCGGGAGTGCCCGCGGAACCTGTGCCTGTGGCGGGGGTGGTCGTGGGGTGTTCGTCCGTGGCGGGAGTACCTGCGGAGCGTGCGGCTGTACCGGAAGTGCCCGCGGGATGTTTGCCCGCGGCGGGAGCGCCCGCGGGGCGTGTGCCCGAAGTGGGGGTGGCCGTGGGGTGTTTGTACGTGGCGGGAGTGGCTGCGGGGCGTGTGCCCGCGGCGGGAGTGCCTGCGGAGGGTGCGCCCGCAGTGGGAGCACCTGCGGAACAGCCGCCCGTAACGGGAGCGCCCGCGGTGCGATAGCCCTCGGCGGGTGCGGCGGGTGCGGCGGGTGCGGCGGGTGCGGCGGGTGCGGCGGGTGCGGCGGGTGCGGCAGGGGCAGCGGGGGCCGTCGGCGTGGCAGGGGTAGCGGGGGTAGCGGGTGGAGTGGGGGCAGCGGGGTTGGGGGACGTTGGTGGTGGCAAGGTCACCTCGAAATCTGCGCCGCCCTCCGGGGACTCCCGGACCGTCAGTGTGCCGCCGTTTCTCGTTACCGTTTGGTGGACCAGGGCCAGGCCGAGGCCGCGGCCTGTGGGGGCCTTTGTGGACCAGCCGCGTTCGAAGACCGCGGTGCGTTGTGCGGGGTCGACTCCGGGGCCCGTGTCGCGGACGCGGAGGAGTAGGCCCGCCTCGTCGGCCCGTGCTGTCACGGTGACGCGCGCGGCGGGCGAGCCCTGCGCCGCGTCGACCGCGTTGTCGATGAGATTGCCGAGGACCGTCACCAGGTCACGGGCGGGCAGGGCCGACGGAAGCATGCCGTCGTCGATGCTGCTGTCGGCCGAGACGACCAGCTCCACCCCGTGCTCGTTGGCCTGCGCCGCCTTGCCGAGCAGCAGGGCCGCGAGGACGGGTTCGCTGACGGCGGCCACCACCTGGTCGGTGAGCGCCTGCGCCAGCTCCAGTTCGGCGGTGGCGAAGTCGACCGCCTCGTCCGCGCGGCCCAGTTCGATGAGGGACACCACCGTGTGGAGACGGTTCGCGGCCTCGTGGGCCTGCGAGCGCAGCGCCTGGGTGAAGCCGCGTTCGGAATCCAACTCGCCAGTCAGGGCCTGGAGTTCTGTGTGGTCGCGGAGGGTGACCACTGTCCCGCGGCGCTCGCCTCCCGTCACCGGAGAGGTGTTCACGACCACGACGCGGTCGGCGGTCAGGTGCAGTTCGTCGACCCGGGGCTCCGCCGCGAGGAGGGCCCCCGTCAGCGGTGCGGGGAGCCCGAGCTCGGCGACGTTGCGGCCGATCACCGGGTCGTCCGCCACCCCGAGCAGCTCGCGGCCGCCGTCGTTGATGAGGGCGATGCGCCGCTGCCCGTCGAGCATCAGCAGCCCCTCGCGCACGGCGTGCAGCGCCGCCTCGTGGTAGTCGTGCATGCGGCTCAGCTCGGCGGCGTTCATGCCGTGGGTGCTGCGGCGCAGGCGCGCGTTGATGACGTACGTACCGATGCCGCCCAGCACGAGGGCCGCCGCCGCGACCCCGAGCAGCGCGAGCAGCTGGCCGCGCGCCTTCTCGGTGATCTCCTCGATGGTGATGCCGGCGCTGACCAGGCCGACGATGCGGCCGTCCCCGTTCTCGGGACCGCTCCAGATCGGCGTGACCACCCGTACCGAAGGACCCAGCGTCCCCGTGTACGTCTCCGCGAACGTCCTGCCGCGCAGGGCGTCCGCCCGGTGGCCGAGGAAGCGTTCGCCGATGCGGCGCTCGTCGGGGTGCGTCCAGCGGATGCCGCGCGGGTCCATGATCGTGACGAAGTCGACGCCGGTGTCCCGCTGCACCCGTGCCGCGTACGGCTGGAGCTCCCTCGACGGGTCGCTGCCGCGGATGGCCTCCCGTACCGAAGGGGAGTCCGCGACCGCCCGCGCCGCCGCGGTCGCCTGGTGGCGCGCGCCCTCCTCCGCCTGGTGCTTGTCGCTCAGATACGTGAAGAGCGCGCACCCGGCGACCACCACGGTGACCAGCACGATCTGCATCGCGAAGAGCTGGCCCGCCAGGCTGCGCGGCAGCCGGCGCGGGCGGGCCTGAGGGGTGCGGGACATGCTGCCAGTCTGCCTCCTCGTACAAGCGGTCGTATAAGTGCGAACTAAATGAACGCAAGGGTGACCGCCCTCACAGACCGGGAGATAGTCACCGGGATCGCCCGGGACGGAGAGCCGCTGCGCAGACGCGGCCGGTGAAAGCTCCCGGGACGGGAGCCGATCACCGGGACGTGAGCCGCACGCACCGCAGGCACCGCAACGCCGACGTCGTCGTTCAAGGAGGGCCCCGTGACCAGCACGGCCGACCCACAGGCGCAGCCCGCAGCCAAGCGGGACCGCACGCACTACCTCTACATCGCCGTCATCGGTGCCGTGCTGCTCGGCATCGCCGTCGGCTTCATCTGGCCCGACTTCGCCAAGGAACTGAAGCCCGTCGGCACCGGCTTCGTGAACCTGATCAAGATGATGATCTCGCCGATCATCTTCTGCACGATCGTCCTCGGCGTCGGTTCGGTGCGCAAGGCCGCCAAGGTCGGCAAGGTGGGCGGTCTCGCGCTCGCCTACTTCATGGCGATGTCCGTCGTCGCGCTCGCGATCGGCCTGCTCGTCGGCAACATCCTGCACCCGGGTTCGGGCATGGACATCACCGAGTCCGAGAAGGGCGCGGGCCACGACGCGGCCGACGAGGCCGACAAGGGGCTCGTCGACTTCGCGCTCGGGATCATCCCGAAGACGCTGGTCTCCGCCTTCACTCAGGGCGAGGTGCTCCAGACCCTCCTCGTCGCCCTGCTCGTGGGCTTCTCCCTGCAGGCCATGGGCCGCTCCGGCGAACCGGTGCTGCGCGGCATCGAGCACATCCAGCGGCTGGTCTTCCGGGTGCTCGGCATGATCATGTGGGCCGCGCCGATCGGCGCGTTCGGCGCGATGGCGGCCGTCATCGGCGAGACCGGCGCCGACGCGCTCAAGGCGCTCGCCACGATCATGATCGGGTTCTACGTCACCTGCGCGCTGTTCATCGTGATCGTGCTCGGCACGCTGATGCGCCTCGTGACCGGGGTCAACCTCTTCAAGCTGCTCAAGTACCTGGGCCGCGAGTTCCTGCTCATCCTCTCCACCTCCTCCTCCGAGTCCGCGCTGCCGCGGCTCATCGCGAAGATGGAGCACCTGGGGGTCAGCCGCCCGGTCGTCGGCATCACGGTCCCGACCGGCTACTCCTTCAACCTCGACGGCACCATGATCTACCTGACCATGGCCTCCCTCTTCATCGCCGACGCGATGGACCAGCCGCTCGGCATCGGCGAACAGATCTCGCTGCTGCTCTTCATGATGATCGCGTCCAAGGGCGCCGCGGGCGTCTCCGGTTCGGGCATCGCGGTCCTCGCGAGCGGCCTCCAGTCGCACAAGCCCGCGCTGGTCGACGGCGTCGGCCTGATCATCGGCGTCGACCGCTTCATGAGCGAGGCCCGCGCCCTCACCAACTTCGCGGGCAACGCGGTCGCCACGCTCCTGATCGGCACCTGGACCAAGGAGGTCGACAAGGAGCGGGTCACGGCGGTACTCGCCGGGCAACTCCCCTTCGACGAACGTACGTTGGTGGACGACGGCCATGGTCCTTCCCCCGCCGACGACGCCCGCGACGCGGACGCCGTGCCTGAGCCGCGCGACGACGGCAAGCAGCCGGTGAAGGTGTAAAGGGTGCAGGCGTAAAAAATCTGGGCGCCGCCCACGGCGTACGGGAGATTCCTCCTCGTACGCCGCGGGCGGCGCTTTGTTCCCGTTACCGGCTTCCCCGGCGCTCGCGTCGCCCTAGCGTGTCTCAGGGAGCGAGGACGGACGGTGGGTGGGGATGCACGGACTCGAAACGGTTCTGGTTCGGCTGGCGGCGACGGTTCTGGGGGCGGTCGCCAAGGCGGTGGTGACACCCCGGCCCGGGGCCGGCCTGGTCACGGCGCGGGTTCGCCCCGTGCCGAGGCCCGCGGGCCCGGAGAAGCTTGCCCGAGTGCTGGCCGGGCGGATCGAGGAGAAGTACGCGCAGGTGCCCGGGCACGAGCGGCTCGCAGCGGTCGCCGCCGTGCAGGACGGCTTCGCGGCGGCCGGGACACTGGACGCGGAGCGGCTGTTCGCCGTGGATCTGGATCCGCGGCGGCTGGCGGCCGGTCTGCGCCGTCCGGTGACGGATCTCGCCGAACGGGCCCAGACGCTCTATGCCGAGCTGTTGGAACTGTGCTGCGCCCATGTGGTCGAGGAGCTGACGGCCCACCCGTCCTTCGCGGCGCGAGCGGCGGTGGAGCAGACGCGGCGCACAGGTGAGCTGTTGCGCGGCCGGCACCCCGACGCGGCGGCCCCGTGTGGCTTCGAGCAGCGGTACGCGCACTTCGTCGCCGAGACGCACAGCCGTCTGGAACTGTTCGGCGTCACCATGGGCGGCCGTGCGCGCGCCGAGTGGTCGTTGGACACGGCGTACTTGAGCCTGGCGGTGAGCGGGGACCGGCAGCACGGCCCGCATGCCGACAGTGAGGGCATGCCCGGCGGCGTGGCGCAGGCCGCCGTCCGGGTGGAGCGGGCGCTGGCGGACTGCGATCGGCTGGTGTTGCGCGGGGCGGCGGGGGCGGGCAAGTCGACTCTCGTGCAGTGGCTCGCGCTGAATGCCGCCCGGCAGAGCTTCGGTGCGGAGCTGGCCGACTGGAATCGCTGTGTGCCGTTCGTCCTGCGGCTCCGATCCGTCCGCCTCCCCGAGGGCCTTCCGCTGCCCGAGGACTTCCTCGCCGCGGCCGGTGTGCCGCTGCGGGCACCCGCAGGCTGGGTGGAGGACCTGCTGGTCAGCGGGCGGGCGCTGGTGCTGGTTGATGGCGTCGACGAGGTGCCGGCCAAGCTCCGCGGTCGTACGGAGAGCTGGCTGAAGTCCTTGATCGCTGCCTTCCCCCGCGCACGGTACGTGGTGACCACCCGCCCGTCCGCGGTGCCGGAGGACTGGCCGATGGGGCAGGGCTTCACGGCGTTCACGCTGCTGCCCATGGAACAGGACGAGGTGCGCGCCTTCCTCGCACACTGGCACGACGCGGCCCGGCGAGAGTGCGCGGAGCCCGAAGGGCGGGAACTCCTGGCCCGGTACGAAGCGAGTCTGGCCGAAGCGGTGACGACCCGGCGCGACCTCGGGCGACTCGCGACCAACCCGCTGATGTGTGCGCTTCTGTGCGCCCTGAACCGTGACCGGCGCATGCATCTGCCCCGGGCCCGCAAGGAGCTCTACGACGCGGCCCTGGACTTACTGCTCATCCGACGGGACACCGAGCGCGAGGTCACTTCGGTCGAGGGCGTGTCCCTCTCGCTCGACGAGCAGACCGCTCTGCTGCAACGACTGGCGTACTGGATGATCCGCAACGCGCAGGTCGAGGCGGACCGGCGGGACGTCATCGCCATGCTGGACGAGTGGCTCGCGGCGATGCCACAGGTGCGCGCGCAGGGCGACGCCGAGCAGATCTTCACCCACCTGCTCATCCGCAGCGGCCTGCTCCGCGAGCCCGTCCCCGGCTCGGTCGACTTCGTGCACCGCACCTTCCAGGACTATCTGGGCGCGAAGGCGGCGGTCGAGGCCCGCGACTTCGGCGTACTGGTGCGCAATGCACATGACGACCAGTGGGACGACGTGGTGCGCATGGCCGTGGGACACGCGAGGGTGGAGGAACGCACCCGGCTGCTTCGGCAGTTGCTGCGGCGCGCGGACAGAACACGTGGCCACCGCGAGCGACTGGTACTGCTGGCGGCGGCGAGCCTGGAGCATGCGCCGGAGCTGGATCCGCAGGTGCGGCGGGAAGTGGAGCAACGTACGGAGCAGCTGATGCCACCGCGGACCGACGCGCAGGCCGAAGCACTGGCCCGAGCGGGGGAGCTGGTGCTGGAACTGCTGCCGGGTCCCGAGGGGCTGTCCGACCGGGAAGCCGCAGCTGTGGTGAGAACGGCCGCGCTGGTCGAGGGCGCGGCGGCACTGACTGTGATCTCCCGCTTCCGCTCCGACCGACGCATCAGGGTGCGCTCCGCGCTCGCCCGGGCATGGTCGTCCTTCGACGTCCGGAAGTACTTCGAAGCCGTCCTCGAGGGCACTGTGATGGCTGACGAAGTCGTGTCGATGAGCCGTGCGGAAGAGCTGGCGTGCCTGCCCCGCCTACCGGGACTGACCCACCTCAACCTCTTGGGCGATCACGGTCTTCCCGAGGTCGTGCTGCAACACGACGCCTTGGAGTTCCTGCAGTTCTCGGACAACCACTCGCTCGCCGAGCCGGCGGCTCTCAGTCGGCTGCCGCACCTGACGTCCCTGGGGATCGCCCGCTGTCCGGCCATCGCCGATCTGCGTCCCTTGACGAGCCTGCCCCTGCGGCGACTTCATGTGTACGGGCCGGCAGCTCCCATGTCGCTGGCCCCCCTGGAAGATCTGCACACGCTCCGCCATCTGGTGTTCGACTTCACTCCGGTGGAGAAGTCCTTGGACGAGCTCCCCTTCGCACCGCAGCTCAGCGGTCTCGGGTTCTTCCGCCAAGCCGCACACATGAGGCTGTCCGGGCTGGAGGCCCTGACCTCCCTGCGCTGGCTCACCGTCAACGAAGACCACCAGTGGCGCAGTTTCCTGGCGGCGGGGGACTTCTCCCCCTTGTCCACGCTGCAGATCCTCGACGTCCCCTGCGTCGATCTGTCCACGCTCTCCGCGCACCAGGGCCTCACCACGCTGTACGTGGGGCACGCCCGCCAGGTCGAGCGGGTCGCAGCGCTCGCCGAGCTGCCGCTGCTGACGGCAGTCGCGTTCGGGAACTGCGGGCCCCTCGACCTGACGCCTCTGGCGCATCACGAGAGCATCAACATCGAGCTCTACAACTGCCCCCAGGTCACCGGGCTCGACCTCTTCCCACCGGAGCGCCTCTACGTCGACTGAGTCGGCAGGGTCGACCGGCCCTCGGGCAGCGCCGCGATGATCTCCCGTACCCGTGTCACCGGAACCCCCGCCGACATGAGCGCCGTCGACGCGGCGGCGCGGCCTGCGGCCTCGGGGGCGAGGAGGCCGTCGTTGACGGCCTCCATCAGGCCGAAGAGCTGCTGTTCGTGGACGTACGCGAGGGCGGCCGGGGGCAGGGGGGAGGTGAACGCGCCCTGGCCGAGGCCGAGTCGGAGGACGTTCACGCACTCCTCGCGGACCGGGGCGAGGCGCTGTCTGATGCCCTCCATCGCGACGCTGCGCTGGGCGAGGGCGACGAGCAGGCGGTAGCCGTCAGCGATCTCCCAGACGGCCACCATCGAGTGAGCGAGCGACTCGGCGGGGTCGTCCGAGCGGGCGCGCCCCGAGGCGTGGGCCGCGGCGACCGCCTCCACGGCGCCGTCGATGAGCGCGCCGATCAGCGCCTCCCGGCTGGGGAAGTGGCCGTACACGGTCCTGCGGACGACGCCTGCCGCGCGGGCGATCTGGTCCATGGACGCGTCCGGATCGCGCAGCAGCTCGGCGAGCGCCACCTCCAGGATGCGGCGGCGGTTGGCGTCGGCTCGGCTCATGGGCTCCATTGTGCACGCGCCCGTTTTGCACACCAGTGTGCAGTGGCGTAAGTTGCACAGTCGTGTGTAATTGCACAGTGCTGTGCAACCAGTAGTGCTGCGTAACCAGTAGTGCTGTGCGAGCCGGCGGTGCTGTGCGAGGTCACCGGACAGGCGCGACGAGCACGGACTTATGTGGACAAGGAAGGGTGAGGCTTCGGTGGCTCTGCTCATGAAGCAACCGGTCGACGAGATGAAGGGGCCGTACGCGCGCCGGTGGTGGGCGCTGCTGGTGCTCTGCCTGAGCCTGCTGATCATCGTGATGGCGAACACGGCGCTGACCGTGGCCGCCCCCGACATGACCAAGGACCTCGGGCTCTCCAGCTCCGACCTGCAGTGGGTCATCGACGGCTACACCGTTCCGTACGCCGCCCTGATGCTGCTGCTCGGTGCGATAGGCGACAAGTACAGCCGGCGCGGCGCGCTCGTCCTCGGTCTCGTCGTTTTCGGCGCCGGATCGGTCGCGGGCTCGCTCGTCGACAGCTCGGGCGGGGTCATCGCGGCCCGCGCGGTGATGGGCTTCGGCGCGGCGATGATCATGCCGGCCACGCTGTCGCTGCTCGCCGCGACGTTCCCGCGCGCGGAGCGGGCCAAGGCCATCGTGCTGTGGACCGCCACGGCGGGCCTCGCGATCGCGGCCGGGCCGCTGGTCGCCGGCGCGCTCCTCGAGGACCACGGCTGGGCCTCGACCTTCCTGATCAACGTGCCGGTGGCCGCCCTCGCGATCGTCGGCGCCTTCGTGCTCATCCCGCCGTCCAAGGCCGGGCACTCCAACCGCATCGACTACGTCGGCGGCCTGCTCTCCGTCGTCTGGACCGGCGCGCTGATCTACATGATCATCCAGGGCCCGCACTTCGGCTGGGACGCCAAGGCGATCTCGGCGGCGGTCGTCGCGGGCGTCGGCCTGCTCGCCTTCGTGGCCTGGGAGCTGCGCCACCCGCACCCGATCCTGAACGTCCGCCGCTTCCTCGACCGCCGCTTCGCGGGCTCGAACCTCGCGGTGGCGCTCTTCTTCCTCGCGGTCTTCGGCGCGTTCTACTACCTCACGCAGCACCTGCAGTTCGTCCTCGGCTACAACCCGCTGGAGACGGGCGTGCGCATGCTGCCGCTCGCCGGCGCGGTCTTCGTCGGCTCGGCGCTGACGGGCTACTTGACCCCGCGCATCGGTATGAAGATCACCGTGTCGGCGGGCATGGTCGCGGGCACGGCGGCGCTCGCGCTCCTCACGCGGGTGGACGCGTCCTCCTCGTACGGGGACTTCGTCGCCCCGCTGATCATCCTGGGCCTGGCCATCGGCCTCGCCCTGTCGCCCTGCACCGACGCGATCATGGGCGCGTTCCCCGAGTCCGAACTGGGCGTCGGCGGCGCGGTCAACGACACGTCGCTGGAGCTCGGCGGCTCGCTCGGCATCGCCATCCTCGGCTCGGTGCTCGCCAGCTCGTACTCCTCGAAGCTGAGCGACGCGGCCGCTGCCTCCGGCACGAAGCTGCCCGACGGCACGCTGGACACCGCGCAGGACTCGGTCGGCGCGGGCTACGCGGTCGCCCAGGGCATCGGCGAGCAGGCCCGCGCGGTGGGCGAGAAGGCGGCCCACGCCGGCTCCCAGCAGCAGGCGGCCCAGCTGAAGGGCCAGGCCGAGCAGCTCGCCCAGGGCGCGGGCAAGATGGCGGACGCGGTCGGCTCCGCGTTCTCGGACGCGGTCGCCCACACGAGCCTGATCGGCGCGGTGATCCTCGGCGCGGGGACGGTGCTGGTGGCGGCGCTGCTGCCGCGCAAGGGCCGGGGCGAGGGCGCCCCGTCGGAGTCCGGGCAGGACGCGCCGGAGTCCGACGCGGAGAAGTCGTCCCGGGAGCGGCAGCCGCAGAGCTGATCCCTCGGACGCCATGAAGTCATGAAGCCATGAAGCCATGAAGGCCGGGCCGCCCCTCGGGGGTGGCCCGGCCTTTGTGCGTGCCGTGCCAGGCCCAGCGGGTCCGAGTGCCCGTCTCCGAAAATCAATCTTCGGAAAACCGTTGACACCACTCCAAGTGAAGTACTACGTTCTGACCACTTCACTTGCAGTACATCGAACGACGTGGCCTGATCCCCGCTTCCAAGGAGCCGCATGCGAAAGCTCGTCTACTTCATCGCCGTCAGCATCGACGGTTTCATCGCGGGCCCCGACGGCTCCGACCCCACCGGCCCCGACGGCTTCTGGCCGATCGGCCAGGACTACGTGCAGCACCTGGCCCAGGCCTATCCCGAGACCCTGCCGGCCCCCGCGAGGCAGGCCCTCGGCATCACCGCGGACGGGGACCACTTCGACACGGTCCTCGAAGGCCGCAAGACGTACATGAACGGCGTCGACGCCGGACTCACCAACGCCTTCCCGCACCTGCGCCACCTCGTCTTCAGCCGCAGCCTCACCGAAAGCCCCGACCCCGGCGTCGAGCTCGTCGCCACCGACCCGGTCGAGAAGGTGCGGGAGCTGAAGCGGGAGGACGGCAAGGACATCTGGCTGTGCGGCGGCGGTGAGCTCGCCGGAGTGCTGCGCGGCGAGATCGACCGGCTGGTCGTCAAGCTCGCCCCGCTGACGCTGGGTTCGGGCACGCCGCTGTTCGCGCGGAAGACCGCGTTCGACCCGGTCCTTTACGAGCGGACGGACGCTGTGCTGCTCGACAGCGGCACGATCTTCCTGACCTACGACAAGGCTGCCGGGGACACCGTCTAGCGGCCGGGCGCAGGGGACTTCAGGGGGAGGCGCCCTCCGCCGCGAGGGGGAGCCGATCGCTCCGTGCGCGTGATTCCCGTGCGTCCACCGCCGACCAGAGTGGCCGTATGACGATCAGCGAGACGATCACGACGGCCGCCACAGCCACCACGCCCACAACACCCACCACAGTCACTACGCCCACCACACCGACTCCGGAGCGACGGCCCGTACCGCTCTGGGCAGAACGCGTCGCCCGGCTGCTCCCCCTCCTCGCCCTGCCGGTGTGCCTGTGGCGGCTGCCCATCGGGTTCGACCACTCGATGGGCGCGGACATCGACCCGATGTCGTGGCCCCGGTGGGCCAACGTGTCCTACGTGGTCACGCTCAGCCTGCTGTCCGAGGCGGTCGCGCTGCTCTGCAGAGGTCTTGTGAGGCCGTGGGGCGAGGTGGTGCCGCGCTGGGTGCCCCGGCTGCGCGGCAGACGCATACCGCCGTACGCGGTGATCGTGCCCGCCACCCTCCTGGGGCTGCTCTTCACCGCGCTGCTGGTCGACTGGACGCTCTGCACCTTCCACCTCGCCGGGTTCTCCGACGTCCCGTACACCAACGGGTGGTGGCGGCTCCTGGCCGCCGTGACCAGCGGTCTGATGGCGCTGTGGGGGCCGCTGATCCTCGCGCTGACATACGGCTACTACCGGCGCCGGTGCGGCGCGCCCGCCTAGGCGGTGGTCGAAGCGGCCGTCGCGGCCGCCAGCCGGTGGCCCTCGCCCGCCGCGGCGCGCAGCAGCACGTCGGTCAGTTCGCCGGGCGTGGAGAGCATCGGCCAGTGGCCCGTGGCCATGTCGAAGAACGTGGCGTGCGGGCCGACCAAGTGCTGGACGAGCGGCAGGCCCGACGCGACCAGGGATTCCAGTGCGGCGATGTCCATCGTGCCGCCCGTGGTGCAGAAGACACCGGTCGTCGGCAGGGCGGCGACCGCCTCCGAGATGCGCAGCTTCTGGGCGTACGGGCCTGCGGGCGCGGGCGAGGCGAGACGCGCGAGCCGGTCGAGCGCGTCGTCGGGGACGCCCGCGAGGTTCCCGTGGGCCCGCCACTCGGCGCGAGTGGGCGCCGGGATGCGCCAGCCGTCCTCGGCCTGCTCCTGCTGGCGCAGGGTGCGGTCGCGGGCCGGCCCGTCGGGCATCTGCTCGCGCACCTGGTCGATCATGGAATAGCCGTCCCGGGGCATCGGCGAGTCCAGGTACACGAGCCGGGAGATCCTGTCCCGGCGCCGGTCGGCGGCGCCCGCGGACGGGTAGATGCCGTAGCAGTAGCCGACGAGCACGACCTCGGGCGCGTCGACGTGGTCGATCAGCTGCGCCACGTCCTCGATGTGGGTGTCGAGGTCGATGTCCGGTCCCGCCAGGTGGCGGCGGTCACCGAGACCGGTGAGCGTCGCCGCGTGCACCTCGGCCCCGGCCGCCCGCAGCCCCGCGGCCACGTCCCGCCACAGCCAGCCGCCCGTGTATCCGCCCGACACCAGCACGAACGCCGTCATGAGTCCTCCTCGTACGCCACGGTCCCCGCGGCCCGGCCGATCGGCCCCCCGCGCTCGCCGGTACGGTAGGAACTCCCCCTGAGGGAGGTTCAAGTCGTGTCGTCCGACGGTCAGTCACCTCACCGCACCGGCCCCGGCGGGACCGTTCGCAGCACCGGCCACGGCGGGACCGTTCGCCGCACCGGCCCCGGCGGGACCGTTCGCAGCACCGGCCCCGGCGGGACCGCGGACGGCGGCGCGTCCCCGGACGGGCTGCTGAGCATCGGACAGCTCGCCGAACAGGCGGGCGTCTCCGTCAAGACCGTCCGCTTCTACTCCGACCGCGGCCTGCTGCCCGAAGCCGCCCGCAGCGGCGGCGGCCACCGCCGCTACGGCCCCGAAGCCCTCGACCGGCTCCGCCTCATCCGCTCCCTGCGCACCCTCGACCTGCCGGTCCCCGACGTGAGCCGGGTCCTCGACCGCGAGGAAGAGCTGGCGGACATCGTCGCGGGGCAGCTGCGGGAGGTCGGCTCGCGGCTGGCCGCCCTGCGCTGGCGGGAGGCTGCCCTGCGGCTCCTGACCGACTGCACCCCACGGGAGCGCGCCGGGCGGCTGCGGCTGGTCGGCGCCCTCTCCTCGCCGCCCGGCACCGACGCGCTCGCCCGGTTCTGGCGGTACTGGCTGCCCGCACGACTCCCGGCCAAGGTCGTCACCGCCGTCGTCGACCAGGCGGTGCCGACGCCGCCCGACAGCCCCACCCCGGAACAGGTCCTCGCCTTCGCCCGGCTCCAGGACTTCGTCACCACTCCCTGCTTCGTCTCGGGACCCCGCGCCGGCACCGACTACGGCCAGCCCGAGGCGCACCTGCCCGGCAAGGGCTACCGCCCCGCCGTCCTCTACGAAGGCCTCCCCGAGGCATACGAACTGGCCTCGGCACAGCTGCGGGCGGACCGGACCCCGCACGGGGGCGAGGCGCTCGACTGCTTCGTCGCCGTCCACGCCGCCGCCCTCAACCGGCGCGACACCGCGGACTTCCGCCGCGAACTGCACCGCATACTCGCCGCCGAACCCCGCATCGACCTCTACTGGCAGCTCACCGCCGAGATCCTGAGTCCGCCGCAGGGCCCGCCGGAGCCGACGCCCGGAGCCGCCGACAACTGGCTCCGGGCGGCACTGGCCGCGACCGCGTCGGACCCGGACTACGGGCGTGTCCACACCGCGACGTAGTCGACCGCCATCGCATGGCCCGGCCGCGTCGCCGCGGTCGGTGTCCTGTGGCCCGCCACGCCGTCCGGGAAGCCGCCGCCCATCGCCACGTTCAGCAGGAGGAAGTACCCCTGGTGGGAGGTCATGTCGGTCCACGTCTTCGTCGAGAAGCGGTCCTGGCTCAGAGTGTGGAAGCGTTGCCCGTCGACGTACCAGCGCAGCTGATTGGGCGTCACCGAGCGGTCCCACTCGAAGCGGTACGTGTGG
This sequence comes from Streptomyces sp. NPDC039480, assembly GCF_055597165.1. Lineage (NCBI taxonomy): Bacteria > Bacillati > Actinomycetota > Actinomycetes > Kitasatosporales > Streptomycetaceae > Streptomyces > Streptomyces sp. NPDC039480. The sequence goes on from NZ_JBVITX010000002.1 coordinate 1,047,843, forward strand.
AAGGCCGACTGGCAGGCGGCACCGGGGCAGGGGCGGCTGGCGCCCAGGCCCTGCGTCTCATTGCAGTCGCCGCCCGGGTTGACGCCGCAATGCAGCACGCCCCACACCGAGTTGACGCCGTTCACGTTCTCCATGACGTCGAACTCGCCGATGGACGGCCAGTTCTGGTAGTTGCCCCGGTAGGGCGAGCCGAGCGCCCAGAACGCCGGCCAGTACCCGAGCGCCGCGTCCCCCGTGACATCCGGCATCCGGATGCGCCCCTCGATGGCGAGCGTGCCGCCCGCCGGAGCCTTGAAGTCGCTGCGCCGCGTCTCGATCCGCGCGGAGGTCCACTTGCCCGCCGCGTCCTTGCGCGGGGTGATCCGTAGGTTGCCGGCGCCGTCGAGAGCGAGGTTGTCACGGGAGTTCGTGTACTCCTGGATCTCGCCCGTGCCCCAATTGGGCGGTCCGCCCGGGTAGTTGTGCCCGAGGTCGACCTGCCACTTCTTCGCGGAGGGCGCATTTCCCGCGGGACCGTTGAAGTCGTCGCTCCACTTCAGTGACCAGCCGGGGGCGGGCGGCGGCACATCGCCGCTGGCCGTCCCCGGCATCATCAGCGCCCCGAGCAGGCCGACGGCGGCGAGCCCGGCCAGGAGGGGAGTCCTGCGCATCGCGCGAGACGTGCGGGCTGTGCGGGCTGAGGGGGCCGTGGGGGTGGTGGGGACCGTGCTCATCGGGCACCTCCGTGGTGGGGGCGGGGAGTGTGACGGCGAACGGTGAGAGCGCTCTCAGAACTGTGCTGCTGGTTTTGTAGTTGTGGTCGCGGCGCGCGTCAATGGCTGCGGTGCGTCAACTTCCCGAAGCCACGCGGCGGTTGCCTCCCACACTTACCTTCTGGTGCGTACCTGACTAATTAGTCGGTACTTGTGGGGGATCGGTGCCCCGCCAACGATGGTGACCATGACGAATCACCCCCTCACGGACCCCTCCCTCGCCGATCAGCCCCGCCCCGCCGTGGCCGTCCTCGGACTCGGCGCCATGGGCCAGGCCCTCGCCGGTGCCTTCCTCGACGCCGGTCACCCCACCACCATCTGGAACCGCTCCGACGGCAAGGGCGACGGACTCGTCGCCAGGGGCGCCGTCCGCGCCACCACCCCTGGGCAGGCGGTCCGCGCCGCCGAGGTGGTCGTCGTCTGTGTCGTCGACTACGACGCCGCCCGGGCCGTGCTCGACCAGGCCGCCGACGACCTGCCCGGCCGCCTCCTCGTGAACCTCACCTCCGACACCCCGGAGCGCGCCCGCGAGGCCGCCGCCTGGGCAGAGGCGCTCGGCGTCGACTACCTCGACGGCGCGGTCATGGTTCCCGTGCCGATGATCGGCACACCGGAGGCGCTGATCTTCCACAGCGGCACGCGGTCCGCGTACGAGAAGTACGAGCCGACGCTCAAGGCCCTGGCCGGGCAGACCGCCTATGTCGGGGAGGACCACGGGCTCGCGGCGGTCCACGACCTGGCCGTCCTCGACTTCTTCTGGACGGCGATGCACGGCCTGGTGCACGGCTTCGCCCTCGCGGCCACGGAGGGCGTGCGGGCGGCGGCTCTCGCCCCGTACGTGAAGGTCCTCGCCGCCCTGTTGGCGAACGTGATCGACGGTACGGCGGCGGACCTGGACGCGGGGAAGTTCCCCGGCGACCTGGACAACCTCACCGTCGAGGCGGCGAACGTACGGCACATCGTGCGCGCCGCCGAGCACCGCGGCCTGGACGCCGCCGCTCTGCGCGGCGTCCTCACGGCGGCCGACAGGTCGATCGCGCTGGGGCACGGCGCCGACAACTGGACCTCGATCGTCGAAGGCATCCGCAACCCCGTCTGACCGACCCGGGCGAAAGCTGCCCTGGCCTTGACGCCCACGTCAAGGATTACCGTCTGAGCATGCGAATCGGCGAGCTCGCGGCGCGCGCGGGGACGACCACGCGGACGCTGCGCTACTACGAGTCCCGCGGGCTGCTGCCCGCGCGGCGGTCCGGCAACGGCTACCGCACGTACGACGAGGACGACGTGCGGCTCCTGGAGCAGATCAGGACCTTGCAGGACTTCGGGTTCGATCTGGAGGAGACCAGGCCCTTCGTGGAGTGTCTGCGCTCCGGCCATCCGGAGGGCGACTCCTGCCCCGCGTCGCTCGCCGTGTACCGCCGCAAGCTCACCGAACTCAACGCGCTGATAGGCGAGTTGACTGCGGTGCGCGATCAGGTCGGGGCGCAGCTCACGCGCGCCGAGGCGGCGCTCGAAGGCGGCCCCGAGCCGCGGTGTGAACTGACGGGATGAGGAGTGTGGCGGAGTGAAGGCAGCAGGTGTGGCCGAGGTGACGGACGCGGATTTCGAGGGGGAGGTGCTGCGCGAGGCGGACCGGCCGGTGCTCGTGGAGTTCACGGCGGACTGGTGCGGGCCGTGCCGGCAGCTGGCGCCGGTGCTCAGCGAGATAGCGCGGGAGGAGGCGGACCGGATCAAGATCCTTCAGCTGGACGTGGACCGGAGCCCCGCGACCGCGATCGCGTACAAGGTGCTCTCGGCGCCGACCATGATCGTGTTCCGTGGCGGTGAGCCCGTGCTGCAGATGGTGGGCGCGCGGGCCAAGCGGAAGCTGCTCGCGGAGCTGGCCGACGTGCTCTGAGGGCCGACGGCGCGCGGAAGAGCACAAGAGAAATGCCCCGGACGAATTGACGTCCGGGGCATTTCTCTGCGTATATTGGATTCTTTCGCGAAGCTCTTGCCATTTGCGCATGACGACTTCACGAGAAGCTTTATACGAGCACTGTAACTGGCGAGGGGCTGAATTGTCAACCGAGGAATTGCGTGAAGAGCAGCAATTCGTCTCCGGGCTGTACGCACGCCTGGACGCGCTGCGCGAGGAGGCCGAGACCGCCGTGCAGGCTTCGTTGTCGCAGGTGGGCACCGGTCTCCAGGCGCGTCTGGAGCGTGACGTACTGGTGGCGGAGCAGTCCGGGCTGCTCGCCGCCTTCGACGCGGGGGAGAACGGGCTCTGCTTCGGACGGCTCGAATTCCGGGACGGCCGCGACCATCACATCGGCCGCATCGGAATCCGCGCGTCCGACACCGAACGCACCCCGCTCGTGATCGATTGGCGCGCCGATGTCGCGCGCCCCTTCTATCTCGCGACGGGCCACACCCCGATGGGGCTGCGCAGACGCCGGCACATCACCACCGAGGGCCGCGAGGTCACGGACCTGCACGACGAGATCCTGGACCTCGGCGACACCACCCGCACCGGCTACGAGAGCGCCGACGCCGACGAGGTGCTCCTCGCCGCGCTCGACTCCGCCCGCACCGGCCGTATGCACGACATCGTGCAGACCATCCAGGCCGAGCAGGACCGCATCATCCGCGCCCCGCACCGCGGCGTCCTCGTCGTCGAGGGCGGCCCCGGCACCGGCAAGACGGTCGTGGCGCTGCACCGTGCCGCGTTCCTGCTCTACGCCCACCGGGAGCTGCTGGCCAAGCGTGCCGTGCTGATCGTCGGCCCGAACCCGGCGTTCCTCGGCTACATCGGCGAGGTGCTGCCCGCGCTCGGCGAGACCGGCGTGCTCCTCTCGACGGTCGGCGAGCTCTTCCCCGGCGTGACGGCGACCGGCACGGACAGCCCCGAGGCGGCCGAGGTGAAGGGCCGCGCCGAGATGGCCGACGTGCTCGCCGCGGCCGTACGAGACCGGCAGCAGACCCCCGAGCCGGGTGAGCCGCTGGTCATCGAGCACGACGACGGCGACCTGATCCTGGACTGGACGATCGCCGACCAGGCGCGCGAGGCGGCCCGCGCCGCCGACGTGCCGCACAACCTCGGCCGGCCGCACTTCGCGTTCCGGATCATCGACGCGCTGACCGCGCAGCTCGCCGAGCGCATCGGCCACGACCCGTACGGCGGGCCGAACTTCCTCGGCCCCGACGACATCGCCCAGCTCGGCAAGGGCATCGCGGCCAGCGCCGAGGTGCACGCGGCCATCGAGGAGCTGTGGCCCACGCTCACCCCGCAGCGCTTCCTCGCCGACTTCCTGGAGGAGCCGACGGGGCTGAGCGAGGCGGACGCGCGGGCGATCCGCCGTCCGTACGACGCGCCCTGGACGCCCGCCGACGTGCCGCTGCTCGACGAGGCCGCCGAACTGCTCGGGCACGACGACAGCGCCGAGCGGGCCGCGGCCGAGGCCGAGCGGGCCAAGCAGATCGCGTACGCGCAGGGCGTGCTCGACGTCTCGCGGGCCTCCCGGACGTACGAGTTCGAGGACAAGGACGAGGACGACGCCGAGGTCCTGCTCGCGCACAACATCATCGACGCGGAGCGGATGGCCGAGCGCCAGGAGGAGGCCGACCACCGCAGCGCCGCCGAGCGCGCGGCCGCCGACCGCACCTGGGCGTTCGGGCACATCATCGTCGACGAGGCGCAGGAGCTCTCCGCGATGGCCTGGCGGCTGCTCATGCGGCGCTGCCCGACCCGCTCCATGACGCTCGTCGGCGACCCGGCGCAGACCGCGGAGGCGGGCGGCTGCGGCTCGTGGGAGTCCATCCTCGCGCCGTACGTCGAGGACCGCTGGGAGTACACCCGGCTCGGCGTCAACTACCGCACGCCCGTGGAGATCATGGAGGTGGCGGCGGAGGTGCCGCGCGTCGACCAGCCGGACTTCCGGCCGCCGAGTTCAGTGCGGTCCACGGGGGTACGTCCCTGGGCGCGCCGGACCGACGACCTCGCCGCCGCCGTGGCCGACGCGGTGGCCGCGGAGGCGCGGGACGAGGGCCGCCTCGCGGTGATCGCCCCGCGCGACCTCCACGCGGAGCTCGCCGCCCGGCTGCCCGGGGTGACGGCAGGGCGGGCCCCGGACCTGACGCGGCCGGTCGTCCTGATCGACCCGCGGCAGGCCAAGGGCCTGGAGTTCGACACGGTCCTGGTCGTCGAGCCCGCGCGGTACGGCACGAGCGACCTCTATGTGGCCCTGACCCGGGCCACGCAGCGCCTCGGCGTGTTCTTCACCGAGGAGCTGCCCGTGGCGCTCAAGGGGATCGACGGCTGAAGGGGGCCCGGCAGGAGCTGAGGGGGCCCCGGCAGGTCACACCGGGCGCAGCCACACCGTGGCCAGCGGTGGCAGCGTCAGGCGCAGGGACGCGGGGCGGCCGTGGGACGGCACGGGGTCCGGCTTGAGGGGGTCGGGGCTGGTGACGCCCCCGCCGCCGAAGCGGGCCTCGTCCGTGTTCAGGACCTCCTGCCAGGCGCCGAACCCGTCCGGCACGCCGAGCCGGTAGGCGTGCCGCACGACGGGGGAGAAGTGGGAGACGGCGAGGAGCGGGGTGCCGTCCCCGTCCTCCGCCGGGTACCGCAGGAAGGCGAAGACGTTGTCCTCGGCGGCGTCGCCCTCCACCCAGGCGAAGCCCCCGGGGTCCGTGTCGCGCTGCCACAGGGCGCCCTCGCGGCGGTAGACGGTGTTCAGCTCGCGGACGAGGTCGCGCATGCCCCGGTGGTCGGGTTCGGCGCCGTACGCCGGGTCGAGCAGCCACCAGTCGGGGCCGTGCGCCTCCGACCACTCGGCGCCCTGCGCGAACTCCTGGCCCATGAAGAGGAGTTGCTTGCCCGGGTGGGCCCACATGAAGCCCAGGTAGGCGCGCTGGTTGGCGCGCTGCTGCCACCAGTCGCCCGGCATCTTGGACACCAGCGACCGTTTGCCGTGCACGACTTCGTCGTGCGAGATGGGCAGGACGTAGTTCTCGCTGTACGCGTACACCATCGAGAACGTCATTTCGTTGTGGTGGTACTTGCGGTGTACCGGCTCCTTGGAGACGTAGTCCAGGGAGTCGTGCATCCAGCCCATGTTCCACTTCAGGCCGAAGCCGAGGCCGCCGAAGCCGCCCGGCCCCTGGTGGTGCGTCGCCCGCGTCACACCGTCCCAGGCCGTGGACTCCTCGGCGATGGTGACGACGCCGGGGCAGCGACGGTAGACGGTGGCGTTCATCTCCTGGAGGAAGGCGACGGCGTCGAGGTTCTCGCGGCCGCCGTGCGCGTTCGGCGTCCACTCGCCGTCCTCGCGGGAGTAGTCGAGGTAGAGCATCGAGGCCACCGCGTCGACGCGCAGGCCGTCGATGTGGAACTCCTCGCACCAGTAACTGGCGTTCGCCACGAGGAAGTTGCGGACCTCCTTGCGGCCGTAGTCGAACTCCAGGGTGCCCCAGTCGGGGTGCGCGGACCGGGCCGGGTCCTCGTGCTCGTACAGCGGCCGGCCGTCGAACTCCGCGAGCGCCCAGTCGTCCCGCGGGAAGTGCGCCGGCACCCAGTCCATCAGGACGCCGATCCCGGCCCGGTGCAGCGCGTCGACCAGGAACTTGAAGTCGTCGGGTGTGCCGAGGCGGGCGGTCGGCGCGTAGAAGCCGGTGACCTGGTAGCCCCAGGAGCCGCCGAAGGGATGCTCGGCCACGGGCATCAGCTCGACGTGCGTGAAGCCCAGGTCCGCGACGTAGGCGGGCAGCTGCTCGGCGAGCTGGCGGTACGTCAGCCCCGGACGCCAGGACGCGAGATGCACCTCGTACACGGAGAAGGGCGCCTCGTGGGCCGGTACGCCCGCGCGGCGCGCCAGCCACTCCTGGTCGTGCCACTCGTGGTGCGACTCGTGCACGACCGAGGAATTGGCGGGCGGTATCTCCGTGCGGCGCGCGAGCGGGTCGGCGCGCAAAGTCTTGGAGCCGTCGGGACGGGTGATCTCGTACTTGTACAGCTCGCCCTCGCCGACGGACGGCACGAACAGCTCCCAGACGCCGGTGCCGCCGAGCGAACGCATCGGGAAGCCGGTGCCGTCCCAGAAGTTGAAGCCGCCGACGATCCGCACGCCCCGGGCGTTGGGCGCCCACACCGTGAACCGGGTGCCGGTCGCGCCCTGGTGGATCATCGGCCGCGCGCCGAGAGCGGTCCACAGCTGTTCGTGGCGTCCCTCGCCGATCAGGTGCAGATCGAACTCGCCGAGCGAGGGGAGGAAGGAGTACGCATCGTGTATCTCCAACTCCGTGTCCTCGTACGCGACATGGAGGCGGTAGCCGTCCGGCGCGGCCCGCAGCGGCAGGACCGCGGAGAAGAAGCCGTCGCCGTCGTCGCGCAGCTCGGCACGGAGGTCCTCGGCGACCACGGCGACCGCTTTGGCGTACGGACGCAGCGCCCGGAACGCGATCCCGCCGGGCACGGGGTGCGCGCCAAGGACGCCGTGCGGGTCGTGATGCGTACCGCCCAGGAGCCGGTCCCGGTCGCTCGCCGGAACGGGCGATTCGGTGACGGCGGGCGGCACGGCCCCGGGCGCGGTCACCGCCCGGGTCCCTCCGTCGGCCCCGGACTTCGGCTGCGCCGCGCGTGGTCCGGACGTCGCTCCGTTGCCCTTCGCCGGTGTTTTCGCCGCCGTCTTCCTGGTGCTCTTGGTGCTCTTGGTGGTCTTCGCGTGCTTCTCTTCGGACGGTTTGCGGGGGCGCGGGGTCACGGGGGAGGCCTCCTCCGGAGGAGTGGTCAGTGGGCGTCGTCGGCGGGGCCGTCCTGGGTGAGGCGGCGGACCGCGGCCATCGGGACCGGCAGCCAGTCGGGGCGGTGACGGGCTTCGTAGAGGACTTCGTAGACGGCCTTGTCGGTCTCGTGCGCGCGCAGCAGCACGGGGTCCATGCGCGGGTCGCGGCCCGAGACCTCCGCGTATCCCGAGCAGTACGCGGCCCGGCACCCGTCGGCCCACTCGGGGGCCCAGGTGCCGTGGGAGGCGGCGTAGTCGAAGGAGCGCAGCATGCCCGCCACGTCGCGGACCGGCGGCTGCGGCAGGCGGCGCTCGGCGAGCGGGCGCGCGGGCTCGCCCTCGAAGTCTATGAGCGACCACTCGCCGTCGGGGGAGCGCAGGCACTGCCCCAGGTGCAGGTCGCCGTGGACGCGCTGGGCCGTCCACTGCTGGCCCTCGCCGCCCAGGTCGGCCAGCGCCTCGAAGGCGGTGAGCAGCCCCGGGGCGTAGGGGCGCAGCGCGGGGACGGCCTGCGCGGCCGCGGTGAGCCGCTCCGCCATGGCGTCCGCCGCCGCCTCCACCTGCGCCCGGCCCAGGGTGACGGTGGGCAGCGCGGCCGCGAGCGCCGCGTGCACCTCCGCCGTGGCGCGACCGAGGGCCCGCGCCTCACCGGTGAAGGTCTCGCCCTTGTCGCGCATCCGCAGGGCCAGCTCCCAGCCGTCCTCGGCCCCGGCGAGGTACGGCTGGAGCACCCCGAGGCCGCAGCGCTCGGCGTCGTCGGCGCCGGCCGACAGGTCGGCGAGGAACCACGCGGCGGGCGCGGGCACCCGTGCGCAGCCCTGCCGGGCGAGGTGCAGCGGTATCTCGAGGTCGGGGTTGACGCCGGGCACGACGCGGCGGAAGAGCTTGAGGATGAACGTATCTCCATAGATGAGCGAGGAGTTGGACTGCTCGGTGGCGAGCAGCCGCGGGACGAGCCCGGAGGGGATCTCGGCGCTCATCTCGCGTTCGAAACGGAGGACGCCGTGCCGGCCCGGCATGCGCAGCCGCTCCAGGAGCAGCTCGGTGAGGTGCCGGTCGTGCAGCGCCTCGTACACCGTCGCTCCGGCGAGGGGGCCCTCGGTGACGTGGCCGATGAGGGCGGGCGCCAGGTGCGGCGGCAGGGTGCGGCGGACGCCGAGCAGCAACTGGTAGCAGTCGGTGGGCCGTTCGGCGCCGACGCCGTCGAGTGCGGCGCCCTGCGCGGGGATGATCGGCTGGCGGACGCGCAGGAGGATGTGGAGCAGGCCCGACGGTGAGCCGTGCGGCAGGAGTTCGGTCGCCGTCACCGCTTCCAGGGCGCTGATCGGGCGCCCCTTCCCGGCGAACCACCGCTGCCGTGGCAGCCACTCGCGCAGCAGCGGGTCGAGCGAGGCGAGCAGCGCGGTGGCGTGGGCGGTGGGGCGGATGGCGGCTTCCGACATGGCGTCGCGTCCTTTCCGCGTCGCGGACGAGGCAGGGTGCGGGAGTGCCGGTGGTGCGGAGGGAGAGTGCCGGTCGTTGCGTAGGAGTGCCCAGGGCGGGGCGGCGGAAACCGCCCCGCGAGGGCGTCGCGCTGCCGGAGCCTACGCCGGTTCCTTGCGCAACCGGAACCAGTAGAACCCGTGGCCCGCCAGTGTCAGCAGGTACGGCAGCTCACCGATGGCCGGAAAGCGCACCCCGCCGATCAGCTCCACGGGATGGCGTCCGCTGAAGGCCTGCAGATCGAGCTCGGTGGGCTGTGCGAAGCGCGAGAAGTTGTGCACGCACAGCACGAGGTCGTCGCCGTCGTCGCCGGTCGAAGGGGCTTCCCGCAGGAAGGCGAGGACCGCCGGGTTGGACGAGGGGAGCTCGGTGTAGGAGCCGAGTCCGAACGCCGGGTTCTGCTTGCGGATCTCGATCATGCGCCGGGTCCAGTGGAGCAGCGAGGAGGGGCTGCTCATGGAGGCTTCGACGTTGGTGACCTGGTAGCCGTAGACGGGGTCCATGATCGTGGGGAGGTAGAGCCGTCCGGGGTCGCAGGAGGAGAAGCCGGCGTTGCGGTCGGGGGTCCACTGCATGGGGGTGCGCACCGCGTCGCGGTCGCCGAGCCAGATGTTGTCGCCCATGCCGATCTCGTCGCCGTAGTAGAGGATCGGCGATCCGGGCAGGGAGAGCAGCAGGGCGGTGAAGAGCTCGATCTGGTTGCGGTCGTTGTCCAGGAGGGTGGCGAGGCGGCGGCGGATGCCGATGTTGGCGCGCATGCGCGGGTCTTTGGCGTATTCCGCGTACATGTAGTCGCGTTCTTCGTCGGTGACCATTTCGAGGGTGAGCTCGTCGTGGTTGCGCAGGAAGATGCCCCATTGGCAGCCGGAGGGGATGGCGGGGGTCTTGGCGAGGATTTCGGAGACGGGGTAGCGGGATTCGCGGCGTACGGCCATGAAGATGCGGGGCATGACGGGGAAGTGGAATGCCATGTGGCATTCGTCGCCGCCGTTCTGGAAGTCCCCGAAATAGTCGACGACGTCCTCCGGCCACTGATTCGCCTCGGCGAGCAGCACCGTGTCCGGATAGTGCGCGTCGATCTCGGCGCGGACGCGTTTCAGCAGGTGGTGGGTGCGCGGAAGGTTCTCGCAGTTGGTGCCCTCCTCCGCGTACAGATAGGGGACGGCATCGAGACGGAAGCCGTCGATGCCGAGGTCGAGCCAGAACCGCAGAGCCGAGATGATCTCTTCCTGCACGGCCGGGTTCTCGAAGTTGAGGTCGGGTTGGTGGGAGAAGAAGCGGTGCCAGTAGTACTGCTTGCGGACGGGGTCGAAGGTCCAGTTGGAGGCTTCGGTGTCGACGAAG
>NZ_JBVITX010000003.1:0-760450 GCF_055597165.1 Streptomyces sp. NPDC039480
CGGTGAGCAGTCCCATCGGCTCGGCGGGCGGGGTGCGGAACTGGGGGAAGTCCACCTCCACGGTGCCCGTCAACGTCTCCGAACGCCGCGAGGGAGTACGGCCGTTGGTCTTCTGGGACAGCTCAGACATGAGTCATTCCTTCGGGGAAAGGGCAGCGGGGGTGCCGGGCCGGCGCTCGGGGGAGGGCGCCGGCCCGGCGGTCTGGGGGTGGCCCGCTCAGGCCGGGTCGGGGGTGCGGGCGGGGGCCAGGAGTCCGGCCAGGACGGTGCCCACGATGCGCGGGCCCTGGCGGGTGAGGACGGATTCGGGGTGGAACTGCAAGGAGGCGAAGCCCGGTCCGCGCAGGGCGTGCACCTCCGCGGTGGCCGCGTCCCGGCTGACCTGGACCAGCTGGCCGTCGGGCACCCCGGGCACGCCGTGGGTGGTGAACTCCTCGTCGTCGCTCAGCAGCGCGAAGGTGTTGTAGTAGCCGACGTGTTCGGCGGTGCCGAACAGGTCAATCTCCTTTTGGACGCCCTGGTTGGGCACGCTCCTGCGGCGCAGGGGCAGGCCCAGTTGCAGGCCCAGGACCTGGTGGCTGAGGCAGACGGCCAGGAAGGGGCGCTGTTCGCGCAGCAGGGTGGCCACGGCGGTGTGCAGGTGGTGCATCTTGGGGTGGGCCACCTCCTGCGGGTCGCCGGGGCCGGGGCCCATCACGACCAGGTCGTGGCCTTCGAAGGTGTAGTCCTGGTCGTAGCGGCGCACGGTGACCTGCAGGCCCAGCGAGCGCAGCTGCTGGTCGATCATCGAGGTGAAGGTGTCCTCGGCGTCGACGACCAGCACCTTGCGGCCGGCCAGCTGGGGCAGGGCGGCGCTGCGGTCGTCCAGGTCGGAGAGCCAGAAGCCGGCGATGGTGTCGTTGCGCAGTTCCAGGGCGCGGCGGACGCTGGGGTGGTCGGCGAAGCGGGTGGTGGTGTCGCCGTTGAGGGCGGCGACCAGTCCGGCGGCCTTGGCGCGGGTCTCGGCGGCCTCCGATGCGGGGTCGGAGTGGCGCACGATGGTGGCGCCGACGCCGATGGCGAGGCGTCCTTGGTGGCTGATGTCGGCGGTGCGGATGAGGATGGCGGAGTCCATCACCCGCTCGCCGTGGGCGTCGCGGCCGATCAGGGCGGCGGCGCCGCTGTAGTAGCCGCGGCCGCCGGGCTCGTACTGGTGGATGATGCGGCAGGCGCTTTCCAGGGGGCTGCCGGTGACGGTGGGGGCGAACATCGTCTCGCGCAGGATGTCGCGCACGTCGCGGTCGGTCTGGCCCTCGATGAAGTACTCGGTGTGGGCCAGGCGGGCCATTTCCTTGAGGTAGGGGCCCACCACGCGGCCGCCGGTGTCGCAGATGCGGGCCATCATCTTCAGTTCCTCGTCGAGGACCATGTAGAGCTCGTCGGTCTCCTTGCGGTCGCCGAGGAATTCCAGCACGCCTTCCAGGGTGGAGCCCGAGGGCGGGTAGCGGTAGGTGCCGCTGATCGGGTTCATGACGGCGGTGCCGTCCTGGAGGCTGACGTGGCGCTCGGGTGAGGCGCCGACCAGGATGCGGCTGCCGGTGTGGATCAGGAAGGTCCAGTGGGCGCCGGACTCGCGCTGCAGCAGCCGCCGGAAGAGGGCCGGGGCGCTGGCGGGGCCGTAGTCGGTGATGTCGGCGACGAAGGTGCGCTTGATGACGAAGTTGGCGCCTTCGCCGGTGCCGATCATCTCCTTGGCGATGCGGCGCACCACGTCCTCGTAGGCGGCGTCGTCCACGTCGAAGTCGCCGCCCGAGAGCGGGGTGGGGACGTCGGGGATGCGGGCCAGGGCCTGCTCCAGGGGCAGTTGCTGCTGGCCGGTGACGGTCATCGCCACCAGGGGGGTGCCGTCGTCCGCGCAGGCGAAGCCGCGTTCGGCCAGCTGCCGGTAGGGCATGACGACCAGGACTTCGTGGCGGGCGGGGGCGCCGGGGGCGGGGGCGTGGGGCAGCGGGATGTCGGCCAGGGTGGCGGGCAGGGTCACCTCGCCGGTGAGCACTTCCACGGTGGCGGGGCCGGTGGCGCCGGGCCGGTGCAGCAGTGCGAAGGCCGGTGCCTGGCCCGCCAGCGCCTGCTCCAGCAGGTCGGCGGCCGGCTGCGGGGTGGTGGGGGTGGGTGGTGTCTGTGTCATGTGAACAGCCCCTTGACGGTGGTGACCCGGGCGCAGCGCTCGGCGGCGTAGGTGAGGGCCGAGCGGTGGTAGTCCTGGGAGAAGTCGGCGGTGGCGTCCGCGACGAAGAACGGCTGGATGTCGTGGGTGAAGGCGTCCACGGCGGTGGCCAGGACGCCGACATGGGCGTAGACGCCGCACAGGATGAGCTGGTCGCGGCCTGCGGCGCGCATCCGCTCGAGCAGGTCGGTCTTGAAGAAGGCGCTGTAGCGCCACTTGGTGAGCAGCCAGTCCTGTCCGGTGGGGGCGAGGGCGTCGACGACCTGGCGGTCTTCGGGGGCGGGGCGCATGCCCGGGCCCCAGAAGTCCTTGAGCAGGCCGCGCTGTTCGTCGCTCATGCCGCCGGGCTGGGCGGTGTAGGCGACGGGGATGCCCAGGGCGGCGCACCGGTCGCGCAGCTGGGCTGCGTGGGTGATGAGGTCCTGGCGCAGGCTGGTGGGCAGGGGCTTGAGGAAGTAGCGCTGCATGTCGTGGACGAGGAGGACCGCGCGGTCGGCGTCGGCGGTCCAGGACACGGCGGCCGGGGGCAGGTCGCCCTCGGCGGGCAGGGGGTAGGGGCTGATGGGGGGTATGCCGGTCATGGTTCCAGTCCTTGGACGTGATGCGTGGCTGTGGATGTGGGGGGCCCGGCGGGTCAGGCGGGCCAGGCGTTGACGGCGTGCAGGGCCTGGGTGGGGTTGAGGCGGGGGTCGCAGCAGGAGGTGTAGCGCTCGCCCACTCGTTCCAGGTCGGCCTCGGTGCTGGCGCACTCGGTGACGTCGTCGGGGGTGGTCTCCAGGTGCAGGCCGCCGGCGATGCCGCCCGCGTTCTGCACTGCCTGGACGAATCCGGTGATCTCGCGGGCGACGGTGTCGACCATGCGGGTCTTGTAACCGCCGGGCGCGGTGACGGTGTTGCCGTGCACCGGGTCGCTCAGCCAGATCGCGGGGTGGCCGGCCTCGCGGACCGCCTCGACCAGGCGGGGCAGGCGTTCGGCGACCTTGTCCGCGCCCATCCGGGCGATCAGGGTGAGCCGGCCCGGGTCGCGCCAGGGGTCCAGCTTCTCGCACAGCGCCAGCAGCTCGTCCACCTCCATGGCGGGTCCGACCTTGCAGGCCACCGGGTTGCTGACCTCGGCGAGCAGGGCGACGTGGGCGCCCTCGACCTGGCGGGTGCGCTCCCCGATCCAGGGCCAGTGCGTGGAGCCGAGGAAGAGGCGGCCCTTGTCGTCGGTGCGCAGCATGGGCATCTCGTAGTCCAGCAGCAGCGCCTCGTGGCTGGTCCACACCAGGGGTTCGACGATGTCGCGGCCGGCTGCCCGTTCGCGCCAGCCCAGGTGTTCGAGGATGTCGCCGGCGGCCATGTAGCCGGTGAGGATCCGCAGGGGGTCGGGGCGGCGGCTTTCGGCGTCGGGCTCGGGGCCGTTGACCATGTGGCCGCGGAAGACGGGCAGTTCCTGGCCGTCGATGATTTCGGTGGGCTTGGAGCGGGGCTTGGCGAACTGGCCCGCGATGCGTCCCACGCGCAGCACCGGGCGGCCGGTGATGAGGCCGAGCTGGCCGGCCAGCAGGTCGAGCAGGGCGGCCTTGCGGGCCACGTGGCGGGGGGTGCACTCCTGGGGGTCCTCGGCGCAGTCGCCGGACTGCAGGACCATCGCCTCGCCGCGGGCGACCTTGCCCAGCAGGGTGCGCAGGGTGGCCAGGTCGTCGCCCTGGACGAGCGGCGGGCGGGCGGCCAGGGCCTCGCCCACCCGGTTCAGCTGAGAAAGGTCGCTCCAGTCGGGTTGCTGCAGTGCCCCGCGGATACGAATCTCCCGTATAACGTCTTCCATGACGTACTCCGATCCAGCGGTGAAGTGATACTCAGGTGGGTATTCCGGTGCGCTTGATCTCGGGCACTGGAATGCCGAGCGCACGCAGCTGCTGGAACGGGTTCATGAATTCGCGATTACGCTTGATCTTTCCGTTGTCCAGTTCGAAGGAATGCAGGAAGTGGTTCTCGTAGTAGCCCTCGGGGTAATCGCCGAAGCAGATCTTTCCGCGTCCGTCGCATTCCACCCAGATGTGGTTGGGGTCCTGGGTCTCGAAAATCTGGATGTTGTACCACTCCCAGTCGGGGAAGCACTTCAGTGACCAGACGGCGTGCTCGGCCAGGCGGTCGCGGCCCACCGTCTCCACCGGGGATCCGGTGTCGGTGGTCCACAGTCCGCCGCGGCCGTCCTCGGTGAACAGCTCGTGCCGGCGCAGCCGGTCCTGGCCGCGGGTGTGCATGTACTGCTCGACGGTGGCGCGGTTGCGGCGGCGCAGTTCGGCCGCGTCGGTGAATTCCTGACCCGTGACGGAATCAGACATGGGTGTCCCCTTCTGTGTTTGGTGTATGAATTGGGGGGACACGCGGCAGGCGTAGTGATCCCCCCGGTCGGCCTTGAGTGATCTTGCCTGATTCAACAGAGCAAATCAACACCGTTATGACGCCGCACCCCTATATAGGTGTAACGTTCAACTTTACGGTGGGCATGGTGGGGCATGCACCGGTGAAAGCAGTACGGAATGCCCCCTGGGACGGTGAAAGGGGGCGGGCTGCACGAGAATTGCCCGAGCCGGACGCGGTCCGGGCTCAGGCAATTCACGAGTGGCGGGGCGTCATATCTCTTTGTTGTGGACCGCGCTGATCACTTTCCGCATCAGCGGGGAGAGCTGGTAGTAGGGGCCGAGGTTGAGGTAGTGGCCCTCGGGCGCCCACTTGACGGCCGCGATGACGATGGGCTCGCCCTCGTAGGCGCGCGGGGCGCCGTCCACGAAGCCCCGTACCTGCTCGGTGATCGCGGCGGGCAGGGCTGCGGGGTCCCAGCCGCGGGCGGGCGGCGGGGCGTAGCAGATCCGCTCGATGCCGGCGCTGTCCCAGCCGAGGGTGGTGTAGATCCTGAAGGACCTGCGGGCGAAGTCCAGCATCGGCTGCTCGGGTGCGGGCAGGCCGATCTCGCGGTGCAGGGACAGGATGGTGTCCGGGGCCCGGCACTCCTCGGAGAGCTGGGTGAAGTACAGGTTGAGTGTTTGGCGCGGGTAGTCGATGCCGATCATCGCGACGTCGCTGAGGCCGTGCCGTTCGAGCAGGGCGGCGCAGCGGGCCAGGGCGGGCGGCATGCCGGGCAGCTCCGCGAGGCGGGAGATTTTCTGCACGTCCTGCGGGAAGTGCGCGTAGATCTTGTTGAAGCCGCCGACGACGCCGCCGTCGATGAGGTACTCGCTGATCTCGCACCGGCTTTGCAGGTGCGAGAGCAGCGTGTGGACCGGGTGGCCGTCGGGTGTGACGAAGCCGTGGCGCACGGCGGTGGCGTAGGGGTCCTCGCCGGCGGCCGGCACCGTGACGGTGTAGTCGAGTTCGGCCGGGGCGCTGTGGCTGGTGGAGACGCTGTAGACGACCCCGGCCCGGTCCAGGCCGTGCCCGTAGGCGCTCAGGATGGGGTGGACCTTCTCGCGCGTGCAGGGCACTCCCGCCAGCCGGGCCGCCGCGGCGATGGCCGCGTAGACCTCTTCGATGCCGGTGACTGGGGACATCTCTCCTCCATGGGCGGTCGGCGCTTGTTCGCAGCAGGGCTCGGGGCGGGACGGGCGGGCGCCGCGCGCGCGGGTGACGGCGGCGGGTGCGGGGTCAGCCGGTCAGATCTTGGTGGCGCACAGGATGGCCTGGACGGGGATGACGTCGCGGGGCACCTCGGCGGGGTTCTTGGTGATGGCCTTGGTGACCTTGAACCCGCACTCCTCCAGCCAGCTCTGGTAGACCGACATCTTCTGCGGGCCGCCCTGGCCCATGGTGCAGCCGATGAAGAAGGCCGGGAAGAAGTCGACGTTGTAGTTGTCGGTGTCGCGGATGTCCTCGGGGTAGACCGGCACCATGATGTGGACCTGGCCGCCGGGCTCCAGGGAGCGGTGCACGCCCTTGAGGATGGTGAAGACGTCGTCCTTGTCGAACATGTCGAGGAAGTGCTTGATCAGGACGGTGTCGAAGCCCTTGGGGATCTCGTCGAAGACGTTGCCGCCGATGAAGGAGCAGTGCTCGGACACCCCGTGCTTTGCGAAGTTCTCCAGGCAGGTGGCTTCCTTCTCCGGCAGGTCGAAGGTGGTCACCTTCAGCCCCTCGGAGGCCTTGTGCCGGTAGGTGTGGATCGCGCCGAGGCCGGTGTTGCCGGCCACGTCCAGGACCTGGGCGCCGGCCGGGACGTCGATGTTGGCGAAGAACCAGGGGTCGATGTTGGCGGTGACGTTGTTCATCAGCGTCAGCCAGGCGTCGTTGAGGTCGCTGTGGTCGGCGACGATGTCGTACAGGGTGCCCTCGCCGGCGCCGTAGAGCTCCTTGAGGCCGACGATGGTGCCGGTGCGCACGCTGTCGGTGAGGTAGAAGAGCTGCCGCAGCGCCACCACCTTGATCATGTTCATGTAGGTGAGGGCGCGCTTGAGGTCGCTCTCGGCGACCTCGGCGAGCGCGTCCAGGCGGTAGCCGCCGGAGTCCTCGTCCTGGGCGACGAAGCCCTCCTTGACCATCAGGAACAGGAGCTGCTCGACCGCGTCGGGCTTGGCGCCGACGGCCTCGCCGAGCTCGGCCGCGTTCATCCCGGGCCGCTCGCGCAGCCGGTCGACGATGCCGAGCTCGAAGACGGACAGCAGGCTCATGAACCGCGAGGGGCCCACCATGTATTCGCGAAAGCGCGCGAGGGTGGCTTCAGTTGTCATTGCGGCTGATCCCTTTCGAAGTGGTGGTGCCGTGCCGGCGCGGCGCACCGGGCAGGGTCCGGTGCGCGGGTGCGGGCGGCGGCTGAGGGGCTGACCGGGCGGGGCGCGGCGGGGTGCGGGTCAGGAACGGCCGCCGATGTAGGAAAGGTTCAGCCGGCTGTCGGTGCGCCACTGGTAGTACGACTGGAGCTTGTAGTACTCCTCGCCGCCGGCGGTGACCGCGGCGTAGACCATCTTGGGGGTGTCGGTGCCGTAGGGGACGCTCTTGAGGAACTGCTCGACCTTGGAGCCCAGGCGTGCGGAGAGCTCCAGCGGGTCCTCGGTCTTGACGCTGTAGGCGATCCGCTCGACCTTCGAGGACTCCCAGTTCAAGGTGGCGTAGACGCCGAAGGCGCGGCTGCAGAAGTCGAGCATGGGCTCGCTGGGGTCGGGCAGGCCGATCTCGCGGTGCATGGCCAGGACGGTGGGGGCGGCGACGACCTCGGGCGAGGCGGCGAAGTACACGTTCATCGTCTTGCTGGCGTAGTCGATGCCGATCAGGTCCACCTTGTCGGCCAGGCCGTAGCGGGCGAAGAAGTCCTCGGTCGCGGCCAGGCTGGGCGGCATGGAGGGGATCTCGCCGAGGTGGGCGAGGCTCTCGTGGCGGCCGCCGGGGAAGTACACCCAGATCTTCTTGAAGCCGCCGACGACGCCGAAGTCGACGCCGTAGCTGTCGACCGCGCAGTGCTTTTGCACGTCGGCGAGCAGGTTCTCGATGGGGTGGCCGCTCTGCTGGGTCAGGCCCTTGTCCAGGGCGACGGCGTAGGGGTCGATGCTGCCGGGCACGGTGAAGCGGCAGTCGAACTCGCCCTCGTGGCGGGCGTTGGTCGCCACCCGGAAGGCGATCACGGCGGTGGGCAGCACGTCCTCGAACGCGGCCAGGATGGGCCATACCTTCTCGCGCGCGCAGGACACGTCCAGCAGCCCGGCGGATTCCTCAACGGCAGCGTAGACACCTGCCAGATCGGCGTTTCCCGACATCATTCCTCCATAGGTGAATTCTTCGGCGCCCGGGTGAGCGGCGGCACGTGTACGGGCGGCGCACCGGGGCCGGGGAGCCGGGTGGGGCGGCTGCGGCCCGTGCGCCGGGCGGTCATCGTCCTGGGACAGCGGCGTGCGCGGGCCGGGGCGGGCCGCGCGGACGCGGTGGGGCTGGGGGGGGCGGGAAGGCGCCGGGTCGGGGCGGGCGCGAAAGGGGTCCTGCACGGCCTGCACGTCCTGCGCGTCCTGCAGGTCATGCGCGTCCTGCAGGTCATGCGCGTCCTGCAGGTCATGCGCGTCCTGCGCCGGGCCGCGAGGGCACAGCGCAGCGGCGGGCACACGGCGGCATCGGCCGGTGTCCCCGCGAAAAGGGGGGTGTGACAGAGGGGGGTGAAGGCCCGTCACCCGTCACCCGCCATCCGTCAGTCGCCATCCGGTGACTGCGGAAGGGGTGGGGCCTCGGGGCCGGTGCGGTGCGTCAACTCCCCGGCGGCCAGGGGCTCCTCACTCCGACAGGGAGGGGGCGCGGCTTTCGGCTTTTGGGCAGGGGAGGTCTGCAGAAATAGTGACACGGGCCGGGCCCCACACCAAGGGCCCTACAAAGTGACGTGGGTCACCCCAAGTGGAGAGGGGTGCGGTGCGCTCCCCGCGGCCCGGTGCCCCGGCGCCGGGGCCGGTCGTGGGCAGGGGCGGAAGGGGGTGAGGGTGGGGTGCTTCGGTGATGCGGAGTGAGCCCAACATCCCTTTGGAGGCGGCTGGTTGGGGCCCTTCCCCGCACCGGGAGCTGCCGGTCGGCACATCGGCGCCGGCGGGGAGGGCGCCCGCTACCCCTGACCCCGTGCCCCTGGTCCCGGGGCCCACGTCCGCCGTGCCCTGGGCCAGGGCGGGTGGCCGGTGGACTCCCCCGGCGGTGTCGCCAAAGAGGGCGGCGCGGGTGACCCGTCCCCTGGTCGCCCGCGCCGCTGTCCGTGTCCGGCCGTGTGCCGCCGGGGTCAGTGCAGTTGTTGCTGGTCCGGGTCGCGCCCTTCCGCGGGGGCGGGCGGGACGGCCTGGGGTGTGTGGCCGTTGGAGGAGGCGGGGTCGAGGTGGTCCAGGGCCTGCTGCATCTCCTGGGGGGTGGGGTTGGCCAGCTGTCCGTCGGACAGCCAGCGGCTGAGCCTGTGGCGCAGCAGGTCCTTGCGCGAGTTCGGGTTGGGCACGCCGTCGCCGTCCTCGCGGAGCGGGGCGGGCAGCGGCTTGGGCACCTCGCGGGAGAGCAGCATGTACTCCTGTCCGCGGTCCAGGCGCTCGTGGACCTCGATGAACTCGCCGTGCGGCAGCCGCTTGATGCGGCCGGTCTCGCGGCCGTGCAGGAGCTTGTCGCGGTCGCGCAGCTGCAGGCCGATGCAGATCCGCTTGGTGATGACGTAGGTCAGGGCGGGGACGACGAAGACCCCGATGCGTACCGCCCAGGTGATGGCGTTCATGGACAGGTGGAAGCGTTCGGCGAGGATGTCGTTGGCGCCGCCGAAGAACAGCACCAGGTAGAAGGCGGCCAGGGAGCAGACGAACGCGGTGCGGGTGGGCTGCTCGCGGGGCCGGTCCAGCAGATGGTGCTCGCGTTTGTCGCCGGTGATCCAGGCCTCGATGAACGGCCACAGGCAGGCGATGCCGATCAGCAGGGTGGGCAGGACGACGGCCGGGATCAGGACGCCCATGTTGACGGTGTAGCCGGCGACGGCGAACTCCCAGGCGGGGAAGGCGCGCAGGGCTCCTTCGAGGAAGCCCATGTACCAGTCGGGCTGGGAGCCCTGGGAGATCTGGTCGGGCCGGTAGGGCCCGTACACCCATACGGCGTTGATCTGGGCGATGCCGGCCATCAGCGACAGTACGCCGGAGACCAGGAAGAAGAAGCCGCCGGCCTTGGCCGCGTAGTGCGGCATCAGCGGCTGGCCCACGACGTTCTTCTCGGTGCGGGCCGGGCCGCGGAACTGGGTGTGCTTCTGGTAGACGACCAGGATCAGGTGGACGGTGACCAGGGCCAGCATGATGCCGGGCAGCAGCAGGATGTGCAGGCTGTAGAAGCGGGGGATGACGTCTGTTGCGGGGAATTCGCCGCCGAACAGGAACATCGTCAGGTAGGTGCCGACCAGCGGGATGGCCAGGGTGACGCCCTCGGCGATGCGCAGGCCGGTGCCCGAGAGGAGGTCGTCGGGCAGCGAGTAGCCCAGGAAGCCCTCCAGGGTGACCAGGACCAGCAGGACCACGCCGATCAGCCAGTTCAGCTCGCGCGGCTTGCGGAAGGAGCCGGTGAGGAAGTGGCGCAGGGTGTGCGCCATCGTCGCGGCGATCATGGTCAGGGCCGCCCAGTGGTGCAGCTGGCGGATGAACAGGCCGCCGCGCACCTCGAAGCTGATGCGCAGGGTGGAGGCGTAGGCCTCCGACATCTGCACGCCCTGCAGCGGGACGTGCGGGCCCTCGTAGACGGTGTGGGCCATGCTCGGGTTGAAGAACATGGTCAGGTACAGGCCGGTGAGGATCAGGATGATGAAGCTGTAGAGGGCGATCTCGCCGAACATGAAGGACCAGTGTTCGGGGAAGACCTTGCGCATCAGGGTGCGCCATTGGTAGATCCCGAGGCGGCCGTCCGCCCAGTCGGCGATGCGTTCGCCCTGCGGCGCCTTGGTCCGCTCCCGCTGCGGCGCATCTTCGGTGATGCTCATGCCCGCGCGCCCTCCCCTCGCCGCTCACTCGTCACAGGCACACCCGCGCCAGCCGGTGGACGGCCGGTGGTGGGGGCGGCCTGCAGCGGCGCAAACGGGCCCGTGCCCTGAAGCGGATCGAACGCTATCGACACCCGCGGCGGGCGGACAACCGAGCTCGAGCGGGAACCCGGTCTCAACTCGACCGGTTCTTGAGCGAGTTTCGAGTTGCGCCGCCGCACGGTGGTCCCGGGGGCGCCCAACAGGGCGTATGGGTGGGTGGAGTTGGTGCCGCGCGCCCACCTCGTATCGCCCAAGTCGGCCTTGTCGGCGGGTAGTTGCTGCGCTCTTGTCATGCCCGAAGCCTATGTCGGCGTCATGGGGCGCCTGCGGGCGCCTCCCCGGTTCAGGGGTGGCGGCCCTCGCCGGCCGGGGCGGGGGCGGGCCACTGGGCCGAGGAGCCGGCCGGGTGCAGGCGGGCGGAGCCGGTGGCGATGCCGATGGCGGGCGGGGCGGGGGTGGTGCGGCGGGGGCGTGCGTGGGCGCCGTGGGTGATGCTGGGCGGCGCCGGCCACCGGGGCGCGGACGCGGCGGCGGGAGCGGGGGTGGGGGTGGTTGGTGTCGGGGTGGGCAGGGGGGCGGCGGCCAGTGGGCCGGTTGCCTGGAGCCGGGCCAGCAGGCGGGTCGCGGCGTGCGGGTCGGTGGCCGCCCGGGCCGCCAGGCGGGTGGTGTAGCGCCGGGCCAGGCGGGCGCGCAGGCCGCGCGGCGGGTGCTGGGCGGTGCTGGTGCGCAGGTGGCGGGTGCTGGAGCGCCAGGCGGGTGCCAGGCGGTGGGCCAGCGTGCGGCGCAGCCGGTAGGCCAGGCCGACGGTGGTGCCGTGGCCGGCCAGGACGTGGTCCAGGACCAGGGCGCCCTGCACGGCCAGGGTCATGCCCTGGCCGTGGGCGGGGTCCACGGTGGCCAGGGCGTCGCCGACGACGAGGAACTGGTCGGGCCAGCGGCGCAGTTTGTCGTAGTGGCGCCAGCGGTTGTCGGTGCCGGTGCAGGCGTAGACGGGGCCCAGCGGGGTGGCGCTCTGTAAGAGGTCGTGCAGCAGCGGGTGGCGCAGCTGGCCGGCGGCGCGCAGCAGCCCCGCGTGGTCGGTGGGCGGTTGTTCGTCCTCGTCCAGGGTGAGGGTCACCGACCAGCGGCCGCCCTCGATGAGGTTGAGGGTGCCCTGGCGGGGGTTGTCGGGTGCGGCCATGAGCAGCAGGCTCTGCCAGTCGGCGACATGGCCGACGGGCGGGGCGAAGACGCTGGAGACGTAGGTGGTGCGGGTGGCGGCCACCGTCTCGGCGGGCGGCTCGTAGCCCAGGGCGGCCAGCCAGGCGGGGGCGCGTGAGTGGCGTCCGGAGGCGTCCACCACGAAGTCGACGGATATCAGGTGTCCGGCGTCCCAGCCGCCGGGGCGGTGGGGGTTGCGGGCGCGCGCCCATACGCCGGTGACGGTGTCGTTGCGGTCGGGGTGCAGGGCCAGCACCTCGTGGCCGGGCAGGAAGTGCACCGTGGGATCGGCGCGCAGCCGCTCGCGCAGCACCGCGTCGATCAGGTCGCGGCCGGCGCTGAGCATCGTCAGGCCCGAGGTGAAGCGGGGCAGCCAGCCGGCCGGGCCGAGCACCAGGGCGTCCTGGGGCAGGCGGATCTCGACGGCGCCGGCGCGCCGCAGGTCCTGGCCGATGCCGGGGAAGAGCTGTTCCAGGCCTTGTTGGGCGGCGGTGGTCAGGGTGTGGGTGTGCCGGGCCTGGGCCGTGCCCCGGCGCCGTGCGGCCCCGTGCGGCAGCGGGTCGCGTTCGATCACGGTGACCCGGTCCATGGAGTTGGCCAGGGCCCGGGCCGCGGTGAGTCCGGCGAAGCCCGAACCGATCACCACGGCGTGGCCGCGGCCGCCGCTCCCGTCGACGCCGCGTGCGTCCCCACTCATCTTGGCCGCCCTTCCGGTGCGCTTGTGCTTGCATCATGCGGCGCGGGGCCGCCCGTGCGGCACCCTTCGCCCAACTGCCCGCCCCCGCCCGGCCGCTGCCACCCCCGCCCTCCGGGCCGTCCCCCGGCCATCCCGGGCCACCCCGCCCGGACCCGACATGCCTGGTGAGACCACCTGCCCCGCCTCTTCCCGCCGCCCCGGCCCCGGCGAAAGCCCGTCCGGACCGGCCCCCTGCCTCAAGCGCCCCTCAAGCCCCCCGCGACGCTTACTCCGTCCCCCGTCGAGCACCCCGGCGCCGGGCGGCGGTGGCGTGCCCCTGCTGGTGGCGGTGGCTGCGGCACATCCACCGCGGCGAGCTCTCCCAAAGACGCACCGCGGCAGACGTGCCGCGCCGAACTGTACGCCGCTGGGTGGCAGTTGAGCGGGAGCGGGGCGCCGGGCACACACGTCCGGGCCCCCTGGGGGCGTACGGGACAGGGTCGGGCCCAGGCCTGCGCGCCTGCCGGACAGGACGATGCCGGGGGCCGGGGCGGCGGGGTTCACTCCCGTGCTCGTACGAGAGCGGGGTGCAGAGCAGCACCAGTCCGCACCGGCCGCGCCCGGCACCGCGAACTCCCCCACGGGCGGCCCGGGTTGGCCGAAGAAATGCCCTGGACGCCGCCCCGAGTTCCTTGCCTGTACGAGGACGGGGCGGGGCAGCACTGACCCCGCCCCGGCGCGGCTGCGGGGCGCCCGCCGCGGGGCCCGGCGAGGGTGGTGGGTCAGGTGGTGCGGTAGGCGGCCTGGGTGGCCATGGTGGTCAGTTCGGTGCGCCAGACGGGGTCGATGGGGACGTCGGCGATGGCCTCGCAGCCCTGTTCGACGAGGCCGGCGATGTGTTTTTCGACGTCGTCGGGGACCCCGGTGTCCACGAGGCGGCGGCGCACCTCGTCGGGGGTGTGGCCGGGTTCGGTGATCAGGCGGTGGATGCGGGCGTCGCGCTGCATCGCCCAGCTCAGCAGCAGGGTCATCTTGTGCTGGCTGAAGTCGAGGCCGGCGGGCTTGCCGGTGTGGGCGAAGTCCCCGAAGGCGTCCAGCAGGTCGTCGCGGAGCTGGAAGGCCTCACCGACCGCTTCGCCGTACTTTTCGAAGGCGGGGGCCAGATCGGCCCGGCCGGCCGCGCTCGCTCCCACCACCAGGGGGCGGTGGATGGTGTAGTGGCCGGACTTGGCCAGGGCGATCCAGCGGGAGAGGCGGGGGTCGACCAGGAACTCGGCGGCCGCGGTCATGTCCATGTACTGGCCGATCATCAGCTCCGAGCGCAGGGTGCTCCACACCGGCAGGACCGCGGGGGGCGCCGCGGCCATCAGCTGCTCGGAGTAGACCAGCGCCAGGTCGCCGACGAGGATGGCCACGCCTTCGCCGTAGCGGCGGGACTCGCCCTGCCAGCCGTTGTGGCCGTGCAGCGCGGAGTGCCGGGCGTGCACGGTGGGCAGGCCGCGCCGGTGGCTGGAGGCGTCGATGACGTCGTCGTGGATGAGGGCGGAGGCGTGCAGCATCTCCAGGGCGCAGGCGGCGGCCACCACCGCGGGGTCTTCCGGGTCGCCGTCGGCGGCGAGGTAGCCGGCGATGCAGAAGGCGGGCCGGATGCGTTTGCCGCCCGCCGCGACCAGGTCGGTGAGCGCCGCGACGGCGCCGACCGCCCGGTCGTTCACCTGCGCCCATAATTCGTGCTCGGCGCGGAGGAAGGCCCGCAGACGGTCCTCCATGCGTTCCAGCAGTTCCTCGCGGGTGCGGCGCGCCGAGGCGGCCAATTCCTGGCCGGTACCGATACAGGCCATTTCCATAGCCATAGCTTTTCCCTTGCGTAGAAGTCGAACACGGGGGTGGGTGGTAACAGCGGCGGGGCCGGCGGGCCCCGGCCGGTGCCGGTCCTGGCCCGCCCGGGCCTGCCCCCGCGGGAGCGGGGCGGGCACGGGTCCTGGCGGCCTGAAGAATCCCTAGAGTTTCCCTGCAGAAAAGAGGAATCTAGAGTTCCCCTTTAGGGCAGATCGATTACGAAATGAAAAATTTACGCACCGCCGGATTACCGCTCTCTTCCCGGCAGGGCGCACGTTGACACCCCCCGACCGCTCATGGAACTCTCCGAGTGCACCCATGGCTGCGGCTAGGCAGCCGTAGGATTCGGGGCGACAACGGGGGGATGGAAGGCGCATGACGGCCGTATTCAGAGAGCACATGGGGGCCCGCACTCGAGGTGCCTTCTCCATCTCGTCCGCCGGAATTTCCTAAAAGACCGTCCCGCGTCATCGCGGCGTCTTTCAGCGGCCCCATTCTGGGGTTCCGGCCACGCCCCCTCCCCCAGGGGCCATCGATCCAGCATTCACTACAGCATCCGGCACGGAGCCCTGCGCTCCGGGCCGGCTGCGGGGCGCGTCAGCTCATGAAGGAGATTCAATGGAGTTTCACTCATGCCCCAGGAACCATGCTCAGGAAGTCCCCGCCGCCGCCGGTTCCGTCCTCTGCACCCCCTGCATCGAGCAGCTGGAACGTAACCTGCGCAGCCTTCCCGGACTCCACCAGGAAGGACTGCACCACATTCTTTCCACGTCCCGGCGGCGGAACCCGACAAAGGTGTCGGGAAGCCGCAGGCGGGATCACCTGAATATTTCCGCACTCGACGCCAGGAACAATATCTCCGGCCTCCTCGAGTCGTGGTCATGCTTTGTTTCGGAAAAGGTCGGGGCCAGCACCCCGGGCCGTTCCGTCCCGCATCTCGCGTGCTTTTTGATCCGCCATCTCGAGTGGCTCACCACCCAGCCGCCGGCTGCTGAATTTGCCGATGAAGTCGAGAGCCTTCAGATGGAATCACTGCGCGCCATCGACCCGGAATCCGATGATCACGATGCGCCCGTCATCGGGTGCGTCGTGGACGACTGCCCGGGAACGATCAACACCTCGCCGCGGCACACAAAGGCCGTCCGCGGCAGTATCGGCTGTACGTCAGGACATTCATGGGAAATGCGCGAACTGCTCACCATCCGACACCTCATGGACCGGCAACGGAAGGACGCCGCATGAACCGCCCCCCGCGCCACCGGCTCGTGCCCACGAATGTGGCCGCCCTGGCCACGGGTGTCTCCGAAGCGACGATCCGCAAGTGGGTGAGCCGGGGGAAGATAACCCGCTACGGCACGCCAGGGCGCTCAGAATTCGACATAGAAGAGCTCACTGAGATCGCTCTCCAGCGCCAGCGCTGACCCGCCCCGGCCCAGTCCGGCTCGTACGGCGACGTAACTGTTCTCCTTCCTGGCATGGGGTTTCCCCTCTGCGGGTCGTCTGGGGTGGTGGTGGCCGCCGCCGTGCTCACCCGGGGTGGGTGTCGGTGGCGGCCGCCGGGTGTGCGGGGTCCCCGCCGGGGGTGAGCGGTGTGCGGGCAAGGGCGCGGTCGGTCAGCGCGGCCGCGGCGCCGGTGTAGGCCTGGGGGTCGAACAGGCCGGTGCTGCGGGCGTCGTTCAGGGCGGGGGCTGCCCGCTCGTCCCGGGCCAGGACTTCGGCCAGGGGCCGGCCGGTGCGGGCCGCCTGGGCGGAGGCCGTATCGAGTACCTCGCGCGCGGTGGCCTTGCCCAGCAGCGGGGTCAGTGCGGCGGCGATCCGCTCGGAGACGATCTGGCCTGCGGTCAGGTCGGTGTTGGCGCGCATCCGTCCGGTGTCCACCGACAGGTGGCCGATGAGCTCCACCGCCTGGTGCGCCGCTCCCCCGGCCAGCCGCAGCAGGGCGCGCAGCGGCTCCCATTCGGCGTGCCAGGCGCCGGCGGACCGCTCGTCCTCGCTCAGCATGCAGCCCAGCACGCCCGCCGCCAGCTGCGGTGCCTGCAGGGCGGCGGAGCGGATGGCGGTGGCCAGCACGGGGTTGCGTTTGTGCGGCATCGCCGAGGACGCGCCGCGCCCGGCGGGGGCCGGCTCGTGGACCTCGCCGACCTCAGTGCGGGTCAGCGACAGCACATCCACCGCGATCTTGCCCAGGGCGGTGCAGGTGAACGCGGCTGCGTGGGCCAGCTCCACCACGGGGGTGCGCAGCACGTGCCAGGGCAACAGCGGGGCGCACAGGCCCAGTTCGTCGGCGAATGCCTGGGTGAGGGTGGCGGTGTAGGTGTCCGGGTCGGCGCCCGGGGCGTGTTCGAGGTAGCCGGCCAGGGTGCCGGCGGCGCCGCCGAGCTGGACCGGTGCGCGTGCGCTGAGTGCGGTGAGCTGGTCGGCCGCGTCCAGGACGAGGTGGCGCCAGCCCGCCGCCTTGCAGCCGAAGGTCGTGGGTACCGCGTGCAGGGCCAGGGTGCGGCCCGCCATGAGGGTGTCGCGGTGGGTGCGGGCCAGGACGGCCAGTTCCTCCTGGAGGCGGTGCAGGTCGGTGCGGATCAGGCGCAGTGCCCGGTGGGCGACCAGGACGGCCGCGGTGTCGAAGATGTCCTGGCTGGTGGAGCCGCGGTGGACGTAGGCGGCCGCGTCCGGGTCCTGGGCGGCCACCAGCGCGGTGAACTCCCCTACCAGGGCGACCACCGGGTTGGCGGACTGGCGGGCCTGGACGGCCAGCGCGGCCAGGTCGAGGCGCTCGGCGCGGGCGGCGGCGGTGATGGCCCGGGCGGCGTCCTCGGGCACCGTGCCCAGGCGGGCCTGGGCCCGGCTCAGGGCCGCCTCGGCGTCCAGCATGGCCTGCAGCCACGCGTGATCGGACACCGCGTCGGCGACGGGGGCATCCGCCCAGACCGGCGCGAGCAGCCCGGAGTCGAGCCGCACCGCCGGTTGGGCGGTGGGGGGCGCTTGGGTGGTGGGGGGTGTTGGCACGGCGGGGGCCGCTTCGGCGGTAGGCGCCGCCTGCACGGTGGGCGCCGCCTGGGTGGAGGGGGCCGTCGGCACGGCGGGGACCGCTTCGGCGGTAGGGGCCACCTGCACGATGGGTGCCGCTTCGGCGGTGGGTGCCGCCTGAGCGGTAGGGGCCACCTGGGTGGTAGGGGCCGTCGGCACGATGGGCGCCGTCGGCCCGATGAGCGTCGTCGGCACGGGGGGTGCCGCCTGAGCGGTGGACGCCATCGGCACGACAGGGACCGCTTCAGCGGTAGATGCCGCCCGCACGATGGGCGCCGTCGGCACGGCGGGGACCGCTTCGGCGGTAGGGGCCGCCTGCACGATGGGTGCCGCCTGAGTGGTGGGCGCCATCGGCACGGCAGGTGCCGCTTCAGCGGTAGGTGCCACCCGCACAGGGGGCGCCGCCTGGGCGGTAGGGGTTGTCGGCACAGTGGGTGCCGCCTGGGCGGTGGGGACCGCTTCGGTGGTGGGGACCGCTTGGGCGGTGGGGACCGCTTGGGCGGTGGGCGGAGGGTCAGTGGGCATGGGTGGCTCCTTGCTCTGCTTGCCGGGCCGACGCCGGTGCCTGTGCCTGTGCCTGTGCCGGGGCTGAGACCTGTGCCGGGGCCGAGACCGAGGCCGAGGCCTGTGCCTGTGCCGGGGCCGAGGCCTGTGCCGGGGCCTGTGCCGGGGCCGGGGCCGAGGCCTGTGTCGGAACCGG
This sequence comes from Streptomyces sp. NPDC039480, assembly GCF_055597165.1. NCBI lineage: Bacteria > Bacillati > Actinomycetota > Actinomycetes > Kitasatosporales > Streptomycetaceae > Streptomyces > Streptomyces sp. NPDC039480. The sequence goes on from NZ_JBVITX010000003.1 coordinate 18,119, forward strand.
TGCCTGGGCCGCGGCCCGTGCCTGTGCCTGTGCCGGAACCGGTGTCGCGGCCTGCGCCGGAACCGGCGCCAGGGCCGGTGTCGCGGCCCGTGCCGGGGGCGGGGGCGGTGGGGCGGTGGTGTGCGGTGTGGTGGCCAGGGCGGCGCGGGCTATGGCGTCGGCGTCGGTGAGGGTCACCGAGTTGACGCCGGGGCGGATGCCCGCGGCCGTCACCCAGTGCACCGACTCGGTGGGCACGCCGAAGGCGAAGCGGCGCGGGTGGGCCCGGCCGGCCGCGTCGATCAGGTGGAACGGCCGCCGGGTGACGGCCACTCCCTCGCTCACGTAGGGGGCCCGGCCGTGGGCGGGGATGCGGTGGGCGGTGCACTGGCCGCTGTCGCGCAGGTGCCGCAGCAGCCGGTCGCCGGTGCGGCGCAGCGTGATCGCGGGCAGCCGCGCCTCGACGAGGGCGTCCACGCGCAGCGCCGAGCCGGGCACCAGCGGGGAGTGGACGGCGTAGCGTCCGTCGTGGATGTCGACCTGCAGGCCGGGGCCGACGACCTGCAGCACGCCGGCCTCGATCAGCGCGATCATCTCCTCGACGCGGCGGGCCGGCGGGCCGATCGAGAGGTGTGCGTTCAGCGGGGTGTACCAGCCGTCCAGGTCGGTGCGGTGGGAGTCGCCGTGCAGGCCGTTGTGGTCGACCGCCAGGCGGATCTCGTTGCGCAGGTCCCGCAGGACGTCCAGGGCCGCTTTGAGGGGGCCGTTGACGTTGCCGGAGCGGGCTTCGGCGACGTCTTGGCGCAGGTGGTCCAGGAGCCAGCCGGTGAAGTCGTGCGGGCCGGTGAACTGCCGGTGGCGGTAGGGGCGGGCCAGCAGGTCCCAGTCGAAGCGGTCCTTGTCGCCGATGCCGTAGGCCTCCAGGACGGCGTCGGTCTGCTCCGGTGCTGGCGCGGCGGCCAGGTAGTGGGCCTGGAAGCGGGCCGCGCGGCCGGCGTCCCCGCGTGAGCTGAGCAGGCTCGTGTAGTAGACGGTCTCGGCCTCCCGGGCGATCAGCGGCCACAGGTCGGCTTTGAAGTCCAGGCCGTGCGGGTGGGCGGCGCGCAGTTCCTGGACGCGCTGGGGGGTGAGCAGCAGCGGTTCGTGGCGGCCGTGGGGGCCCTTTTCGTTCTCGCCGCGGGCCTGGTAGGGGATGCCGCGCCGGGAGCCGGCCCACAGCCGGGGTTCCTGGCCGGAGGCCAGGTAGAGGAGGCGGCCGCCGGCGCGGGTGAAGGTGCCGCCGCGGCCGGCGGTGAGCTGGGCCAGGTAGTCGAAGAAGTTCAGGCCAAGACCGCGCAGCAGCACGGTGTGGCCCGGGCCCAGCACGTCCAGGTCGACGTCGGCGGGGTTGGCCGGGGCGATGTGGCGCAGCCCCGCGGCGCGGGCCCGGGCGGCGAAGTCCCGCTCGGGTCCGTCGGCGGTGGCCGGCAGATGGCCCTGACACAGGATCACCGCGTCCAGGCCGCGCAGCACGGTGCCATCACTGAGGGTCACACGCTGACGGCTCTGGCCGTGGGTGCCCTCTGCGCCTGGGGTGGGGGCGGTTTCCTTGCCCGGGGCGGTGGTGTCCTCCGTGGTGAGGGGGGTGGTCTCCCCCGCGGTGAGGGCGGTGATGTCCTCCGTGCCCAGGAGAGCGGTCTCCTCCGCGCCCAACGCGGTGGCGCTCTCCTTGCCCAGGACGGCAGTCTTCTCCGCGCCCAGCGCGGTGGTGTTCTCCTTGCCCAGGACGGCGGTCTCCTCCACGTCCAAGGCGGTGGCGTCCTCCTCGTTCAGGAGGGCGGGGTCCTTTGCGCCCCGGGCGGTGATGCCTTTCGCGCGCAGGGCGGTGCCGGCCTCAGCGTCCAGAACGGTGGCGCCCTTTGCGCCCAGGACGGTGACGCCCTCCTTGCCCAGGACGGCGGTCTTCTCCGCGCCCGGGGCGGTGACGCCCTCCGCGCCCGGGGCGGTGGTGGTGTCCCCCGCGCCCGGCACGGTGGTGTTCTCCTCGTCCAGGGCGGTGGCCAGGGCGCGGTGGACGGTGACCTGGACGGTGGCGGGGGCGCCGGCCACGATGCGGTCATAGGCCCAGCGCAGGTAGTGGCCGTAGAAGGCGCGGGTGGGATAGGCGTCGGGGCCCAGCGCGCGGGCCTGCTGGCGCACCTCGGCCGGGTGGTCGCCGCCGATCTCGCCGTCGGCCAGCGCGCGGGCCCACTCGTGCAGGCTCGGCCCCGGCTCCAGGGGCCCGTGCAGGTCGACGCTGGCGTCGGTGAACACCGATATCTGGCCGGCCACGGTGTTCATGAGCAGGTGCGGGGACTGGTCGGTGCGCCATACCTTGCCGGGCCCGGGCGGGTAGGGGTCGATCACATGGATGTGGACGGTGTGGTGCGGGGACTGCTCGCGGGCGTTGGCGCACAGGCGCTCGAGTACGGACAGTCCACGCGGGCCGGCACCTACCACGCACACCGTGCGATGTGTCGCTGTCATGTCTACCGTTTCTGCTGGTCACGCAACGGGGCAGGACCGGGTGCGCGGCAGGCCGCGAAGGGCGGCGCCGGCTGCTTCCGGTCGGGGAGCACCCTCTTGGGCGGGCTGGCGAGGATGCTCCGGGCGCATGCCCCGCCGGCCCGGGAGGGTCATCGGCCGGGCGGCGGCCGGCCCGGGGCGCGCGAAAGGGCGCGGCCGGGCAGGCGCGGGGCGGGTGCGCGCAGGGTGAGCGGGCGGACGGCGGGGCCGGCGGCGGCCGGTGTGATCCGGCGCGCGGGCCTCACGCGTGTCCCTCGTGCGCCGGCCGTCATCCGCTGTCGCGGGGCGGGCGGTAGCCGTTCACCATGCGAGCAGGGCGGGGCCCGCGGCCATGCCGCCTCCTTGCCGGCCCGCCACCGGCACCAGGCCGTCGCGGCGTGAACCGCCGCCGCGCGGGGTGCCGTTGCGCAGGGTGTCGTCGTGCACGGCGCTGTCCCCGGTGCGGGGGCGGGGCGCCGCGCCGGTGGTGCCGTCATCCCCCGGGTTTCGGCGGGACGGCACACGGGCGCCCGTGCCGGGTACTGCGATGCCGCTCATGTGCCTGCTCCTCTCGGGTGTGCGGATGGATAGGTGGGTTCGGGTAGCGGGTGCGCGGGCAGCCGGGCATGCCGCGGGCCCGCGAAGACCCCGGCGCCGGGCGAGCACGCCGGTTCAGGTCCGGGACGCGCGACGGCCCATGAAAGCCTCCGCGCCCTACGCGGCACGCATCGGTTCAGGGCCAGGTGCGTGCCGAGGCCCGCGCAAGCCTCCGTGTCCTGCACGCACATCGGTTCAGGACGGGACGTGCCGCAGGCCCGCGAAGAGCCCCGCGTCCTACGCGCCCTCGCAGCAGCTCAGCTCAGTGCCAGGGCATGCCAGGCCCGCGCAAGCCTCCGTGCTCTGCACGCACATCGGTTCAGGACGGGGCGCGCCGCGAGCTCGCGAAAGTCTCCGTGCCCTGCACGCAACGGTTCAGGACGGGACGTGGCCGCAGGCCAACGGAGAACCCCGCCCCCTACGCGGCATGCATCGGTTCAGGGCCCAGGGCGTGCCGAGGCCCACGCAAGCCTCCGTGTCCTGCACGCACATCGGTTCAGGGCCAAGAGCGTGCCGCAGACCTGCGAAAAGCCCCGCGTCCTACGCGGCCCCGCAACAGCTCGGAGCCAAGGGGGGCCACCACGAACCCACGCAAGCCTCCACGCCCTCCTCGCCCTGCGCGCATGGGTTCACAGCCGGGCGCGCCAGAGGCCCACAAAGAACCCCGCGCCCTACGCGGCCCCACAGCGCCTCAAAGCCAAGAGCGCGCCGCAAGTCCACAGAACCCCCCGCACCCTGCACACACATCGACCAGGACCGGTGCGGTCCGCAGGTCCGCAGGTCCGCGACAAGCTCCGGCGCCAGGCGCACACGTACCCGTTCAGGACCAAGTACGGGCCGCTGGGCCGCGGGCCCGCGAAGACCACCCCGCGTCGGACGGGCGCGCCGCGCCGGTTCAGTACCGGGACGTGCCCTGGTCGGCGTGTGTTTTCAGGGGCAGGACCCAGGTCTGGACGGCGCCGGCGGCGTGCAGTTGCTGGGTGACGGCGCTGGCCTGTTCCGAGGAGGTCAGTGCGATCATGCAGCCGCCCAGACCGCCGCCGGTGATCTTCGCGCCGAGGCTGCCGGCCGCCAGGGCCGCCTGGACCAGGGCGTCGATGCGCGGGGTGCTCAACCGGGCCTCGTGCAGCAGTTGGTGATACTGCGTCAGCAGGGGGCCCAGGTGTTCCAGGGTGCCGGTGCGCAGGGCGTGGGCGCCCTGGCCGGTCAGGTGTGCGGCGTGGTCGGTGAAGCGCTGCTGGGCGCCGGGGTGCTGCTGGAAGCCGGCGCGCAGCACGGCGACGGCGTCCTTGGTGCGGCCCACCTCGCCGCTGTCGGCGACGATGAACAATCCCTCGCAGGCGATGGGCAGTTGCCGACTGCGGCCCTGCTGGAACAGCAGCGGGCCGCGGGCGCCGACGGCGGTGGCGTCCACGCCGCTGGCCCGGCCGTGGGCCACGTTCTCGGCGCTCTGCACCAGGTCGAAGGCCGTCTTCTCGCTCAGGTCGCGGCCGAAGAGGTCGGCCAGCGCCAGGACCACGGCCCGTGCGCACGCGGCGCTGGAGCCCAGTCCGCGGCCGGGCGGGATGGCGCAGTCCAGGATCACCTCGAGGTGCACGTCGCGGGAGATGTTCATGGCGGTGCGGAACTCGGCAGCCAGCCGGCGCAGTCCGTCGGAGGCCTGGGTGGCCACCGGCCGGGAGGGGGAGCCGGTCATCGTCAAGGAGACCTCGCCGGCGTCGTGCGGGCCGGGTGCGGACCAGCCGGCGCTCGCCGTGGCGGCCAGCTGCGGCACCGGCAGCGCCAGGGCGGGCGCGCCGTAGACCACGGCGTGCTCCCCCAGCAGGATGGTCTTGGCGTGGGCGCGGCCGACGCCGACGGTGCGGGCCCGGCGGACGGGGGCTGCCTCCTGAGCCGGGGCCGGGGCCGGTGGTGTCAGCGCACCCGGCTCCCCTGGTCTTTTCTGCATGGAGATCGCATCATCCAGACATGTCGGACGGAATGAGGCAGGACACCGCGGCGTGGGGTGCCGTGGAGTTCGGGCGGGGCCAATTCTCCGGCGCATGACGGCGGATGAATGACGCCAGGGGTTCGCCGGACGTACACGTGAAGGAAACGAAAGACGGTGCGTGCGCGGGACGGAATACCGGCCGGCTTGCGCCGCGCTTCTGAAGGGTTGCGTATTCGCAGCCCGGGGTGCGGGAATCGTCTCCCCGTACGGGAAGAGGGCACCTCACGGTTTTCGGCCCTCAATCCCCCGCCGCTGTCATGCTTTTGGGCAGGGTGGACGCACTGGAATAGTGACACGCGGGGCGACTCCGCGCCTAGGCCGCCTCGAAGTGGTGTGGGTCACTCACCCGCGAAGGCCGCAAAAGGGCGTCAACGGGCCGCCGTGGCAGGCGGGGTGACAGATCGTCGGCTCCGGCGACCGCGCCCGCCGCAGGCCGTCGGGCACTACGGGCACTACGGGCCGCACAGCACAGCACCGCCCCCGGGGCAGGTCCCGGGGGCGGTGCGGCAAGCCGGCTCGGGGGTGGCCGGCAGCTCTCAGACGCCGGTGGTGGTGGGCTGGGCCACCTCCTCCTCGTCGGAATCGGCGTCGGCTTCGGCCAGGACGTTGCGCGGCGTGGCGTCCACCTTCTGCATCAGCATGATGACCAGGACGGCGGCGATGGCCACCAGGACGGCGCCCACGCGGAAGGCCCGCGCGGCTCCGTCGGACTGGGCGACGGTGGGGATGACGCCCTCGCCGATGTGGTCGGTGGTGTAGCGGATGGCGAGCGGGACCAGGGTGGCCAGGCCGAGCGCGCCGCCGATCTGCTGCATGGCGGTCTGCACGCCGGAGGCCAGGCCGGAGTCCTTGCCGGTGACCTGGTAGAGCGCGCCGTTGACCAGGGCCGGGTAGCACATGGCGCTGAACAGGCCGAACACGATCATGCCGGGCAGGACGCCGTTGAGGTAGGTGGAGTCGGCCTCCAGGGTGGAGGCGACGACCAGGCCCGCGGCGGCGCCGAGGAAGCCGATGGCCAGGACCGCCTTGACGCCGATGCGGGGCATCAGGGCGGAGGCCGCGCCCATGCCGGCGCCCATCGCGAAGGCCAGCGGCACCACGGCCATGCCGGACTTGATCGGGGAGTACAGCAGGACCTTCTGCATGTAGAGGATCAGCAGGAAGGCGTAGCAGTGGAAGCTGGCCAGCAGGGCCAGGGTCACCACGTTGGAGGTGACCCGGGTGCGGTTGGTGAAGAAGCGGATGGGCACCATCGGGTCGGAGATCCGCGTCTCCCACAGGGCCGCCAGGAGCAGCACGCCGATGCCGGCGAGCAGCGGGACGAGCACGGTGGAGGAGCCCCACTCGTGGTCGGCGGCCTTGATCAGGCCGTACACGACCGCGACGAGTCCGCCGGTGATGGCGACCGCGCCGACGAAGTCGACGCTGCGGCCCTCGCGTTCCATGCGGCTTTCCGGCATGACCTTGGGCACCAGGATCAGCGCGGCGATCGCGATGGGGATGTTGATGTAGAAGATCCAGCGCCAGTCGACGTATTCGGTCAGGGCGCCGGAGACGACCGAGCCGATCACGCCGCCCAGGGCCGCGGTGCCGCCCCACACGCCCAGGGCCTTCATCCGCTCCTTGGCGTCGGGGAAGAGCACGGGGATCATGCCGAGCGCGGCCGGGCCGCACAGGGCCTCGCCCAGGCCCTGGACGAAGCGGCTGGAGACCAGCATTCCGGAGGACATCGCCGCGCCGCAGGTGGCCGAGGCGACACCGAAGAAGATCACACCGATCATGAAGATCTTGCGGCGGCCGTACATGTCCGCGAGCCGGCCGCCCAGCAACAGGAATCCGCCGGCCGTCAGCACATAGCCGTTGATCACCCAGGCGAGATCGCCCGTCGGGTTGAAGGTCAGATCCTTGTCGATCTCGGGAAGCGCGACGAGCACGATCGTGACATCCATGACGAGCATGAACTGAATCGCCGCCAAAATGGCCAGCGCTTTCCATCGCCGCGGGTCGGCAGCGGGGGCTTCCGCCCCGCCCGTGGACTCTTTGTCGAGAGTACTCATGGCCTGATTACTTCCTCCGAATAAGTGCGACCCAAGAAGGGCGTCCGCGTGGGCATTCCGGGCTCGTACCGGTGAGTGGTGCGCCCCTGTTCGCGGGTTGGCGTCCGTCTCCACCGGTACGACGAAACAGGGCCGCGGAATGTGAGGGGGACGGCCGCTCTTCTTCGGGCGCGCGGCGAGATGTCGGGCTGTCGCGGGTCTGTGCGGCCCTCAGCCCACCAGGTAGCGCTGGATGGTGGGTGAGATGAGGGCGACGACCTCGTCGACGGTGGCGGAGGCGATCGGCTCCAGCTTCACGACGTAGCGCAGGACGGCCACGCCCCACACCTGGGCCTGTGCGGCGTTGATGTTCATGGGCGGTACGCCGAGTGCCGCGGCGACTTCCTGAAAGTCCTTGGGCGGCTCGTCGAGGGAGGCGGCCAGCTGCCGGAAGATCTGCTGGGACATGAAGTCGCGCATCTGGGCGGCGCCTTCCTCGCCGGTGAACACGGCGCTGAAGGCGGCCAGGAGCTGCGGCCGGGCGGCGGGGTCCTCCCATCTGGACAGGGCCGCCCGCAGCAGGCCCTCGGCCAGCTGGGCGCGCTCGCCGGTCAGCGAGGCCGCGCCGGCCTGGGCCAGGGCGTCGCCGATGTCACTCAGGGCGGTGGGGCCTTGTGCGGCTGGGGACATCGCTCCTCCTTCGTGGGGACGCGGCCCGCGGGTGGGGCGGCGGGCCGCGTCGAACTGGTGTGGCCGGCCCCGGCCGCCCGGCCCCGGCACGGCACGGTGGGGCCGTGGCGCGGTGGGGCCAAGGGCGGTGGCGGGGGCGGGAGTTGGGGTGCAGGGCGTCATGGTGGCCCATCTCCGGCCCCGGCCGCTCGGCGTGCGCTCGACGCGTGCTCGAACCGGCCTGGGGCAGGCCGGGAGGGGCTGGCCGGAGCCGTGCGCCCTCCCCGGGGCAGGGCCCCGCCCGGGGGGTGTGTCAGTCGATCCCGCGTACGACGTAAGGCCCCGCCGGGGTGTGTCAGTCGATCCCGCGTACGACGTGGGGCTCCCCGGTGTCGTCCTCGTCGATGCCGGCGAGCCGCAGCGGCGGCGCGGCGGGCGGGGCCGGGGCGGCCCGGTACGGGGGCGTGCGGTGGTCCTCCTCTTCCCGGTCGTACACGGGTCCTCCTCCTCGACGACCGCCAGCCGACCAGTCGACCAGTCGGCCGGTCAGACAGTGGCCGGTGGCCGGTGGGTGGTCAGTAGCGGTAGTGGTCGGGCTTGAAGGGGCCCTGTACGTCGACGCCGATGTAGGCGGCCTGCTCCGGGCGCAGCGTGGTGAGTTTGACGCCCAGGGCGTCGAGGTGGAGGCGGGCGACCTTTTCGTCCAGGTGCTTGGGCAGGACGTAGACGTCGGTGGGGTACTGCTCGGGCTTGGTGAACAGCTCGATCTGGGCCAGGGTCTGGTCGGCGAAGGAGTTGGACATCACGAAGGAGGGGTGGCCGGTGGCGTTGCCCAGGTTGAGCAGGCGGCCCTCGGACAGCACGATCAGTACCTTGCCCTCGGGGAAGGTCCAGGTGTGCACCTGCGGCTTGACCTCGTCCTTGACGATGCCGGGGATCGCGGCGAGGCCGGCCATGTCGATCTCGTTGTCGAAGTGGCCGATGTTGCCCACGATCGCCTGGTGCTTCATCCGGGCCATGTCGGCGGCCATGATGATGTCCTTGTTGCCGGTCGTGGTGACGAAGATGTCGGCCGTCTCCACGACCTCGTCCAGCGTGGTCACCTGGTAGCCGTCCATCGCCGCCTGCAGCGCGCAGATCGGGTCGATCTCCGTGATGATCACGCGGGCGCCCTGGCCGCGCAGTGACTCCGCACAGCCCTTGCCCACATCGCCGTACCCGCACACGACGGCGGTCTTGCCGCCGATCAGGACGTCGGTGGCGCGGTTGATGCCGTCGATCAGCGAGTGGCGGCAGCCGTACTTGTTGTCGAACTTCGACTTGGTCACCGCGTCGTTCACGTTGATCGCCGGGAACAGGAGCTGGCCCTCGCGGTGCATCTCGTACAGGCGGTGCACGCCGGTGGTGGTCTCCTCGGTCACCCCGCGGATCTCCGAGGCCAGCCGGGTCCACTTCTGCGAGCCCTCACTGATGGTGCGGTTGAGGACCTGCAGGATGACGCGGTGCTCGTCGTTCTCGGCCGTGTCGACCGCAGGGACCTTGCCGGCCTTCTCGTACTCGACACCCTTGTGGACCAGGAGGGTGGCGTCGCCGCCGTCGTCCAGGATCATGTTCGGGCCGCCGGTGGGCGTGTTCGGCCAGGTCAGCGCCTGCTCCGTGCACCACCAGTACTCCTCCAGGCTCTCGCCCTTCCAGGCGAAGACCGGCACACCCCGCGGATCCTCGGGCGTGCCCTCGGGGCCGACGGCGATGGCCGCGGCGGCGTGGTCCTGGGTGGAGAAAATGTTGCACGAGACCCAGCGCACCTCCGCGCCCAGCGCCACCAGGGTCTCGATGAGGACGGCGGTCTGCACCGTCATGTGCAGGGAGCCCATGATGCGGGCCCCGGCCAGCGGCTGCGAGGCCGCGAACTCCTTGCGGATCGCCATCAGACCGGGCATCTCGTGCTCGGCCAGCGTGATCTCCTTACGGCCGAAAGCCGCCAGGGAAAGGTCGGCGACCTTGAAGTCCTTGCCGTCGGTGAGGTGCTGGCCGTCAGTGGTGGGCTGCGAGGTCATGCGGGGTGCTCCTTGAGTTCGTGACGTTGCGGTGGATCTCGAGCGTGGCCGTCGAGCGGTTGAGGGTGATGTAGTGCAGTCCGGGGGCGCCTTCGGCCAGCAGCTGCCTCGCCATCGCGGTGGCGTGCTCGACGCCGATGCGGTGTCCTTCGGCGGGGTTGTCGCGGGCGGCGTCCAGGCGGTGGGCCAGTGTTTCGGGGAAGGCGGCGCCGCTGAGCTGGGCGAAGCGGCTGATCTGGCGCACGTCGGTGGCCGGCATGATCTCCGGGATGATCGGGGTGTCGCAGCCGGCGGCGGCCACCTTGTCGCGCAGCCGCAGATAGTCCTCGGTGTGGAAGAACATCTGGGTGATGGCGTAGTCGGCGCCCGCGCGGCACTTGGCGACGAAGTGGCGGATGTCGCTGTCCCAGTCGGGTGAGCGCGGGTGGCGTTCGGGGAAGGCGGCCACGCCGACGCTGAAGTGGCCCGACTCCTTGACCAGGCGCACCAGTTCGTGGGCGTGGGTCAGGCCCTGGGGGTGGGGGATCCAGTCGGCGCCGGGGTCGCCGGGCGGGTCGCCGCGTACCGCCAGCACGTCGCGTACGCCCGCGTCGGCGTACTGGCCGATGATGTGGCGCAGTTCGGCCACCGAGTGCCCGACGGCGGTCAGGTGGGCGACGGGGCGCAGTGTCGTCTGGGCGGCGATGCGTTTGGTGACCTCCACGGTGCGTTCGCGGGAGGTGCCGCCGGCGCCGTAGGTGACCGAGACGAAGGCGGGGGCGAGGGTTTCGATGCGGCGGATGGTGCGCCACAGCGAGGTGGCCGCGGCCGGTGTCTTGGGCGGGAAGAACTCGAAGGAGAAGGTGGGGGCGCTCTGGTGGATGAGGTCGCGCAGGGCGGTCATGGGCGGCCTCCGGCGTTGAAGTAGCTGGCCTGGGGGTGGTGGACGACGATCGCGTCGGTGGACTGCTCGGGGTGGAGCTGGAATTCCTGTGAGAGCTGTACGCCGATGCGCTCGGGTTGCAGCAGGGCGGCGATTTTGGCGCGGTCGGCCAGGTCGGGGCAGGCGGGGTAACCGAGCGAGTAGCGGCAGCCCTGGTACTGGGTGCGGAACATGCCCTCGCGGGTGTCGGGGTCGGCGGCGGCGATGCCGAGTTCGGCGCGTACGCGGGCGTGCCAGTACTCGGCGAGGGCTTCGGCGAGCTGGACGGACAGGCCGTGCAGTTCGAGGTAGTCGCGGTAGGAGTCGGCGGCGAACAGCTCGGCGGTCGCTTCGCCGATCTTCGAGCCGACGGTGACCACCTGCAGCCCGACGACGTCGGTCTCGCCGGATTCCTCGGGGCGGAAGAAGTCGGCCAGGCACAGGCGGCGCCCGCGTGGCTGGCGGGGGAAGGTGAAGCGGGTGTGTTCGGCGCCGGTCTCGTCCAGCAGGATCAGGTCCTCGCCCTTGGACACGCAGCGGAAGTAGCCGTGGACGACGGCGGCTTCCAGCAGGTTCTTGGTCTGCAGCTCCTCCAGGAGACCGCGCAGGCGCGGCCGTCCCTCGCTCTCGACGAGCTCTTCGTAGGTGGGTCCGGTGCCGGTGCGGTTCTGCTTGAGGCCCCACTGGCCCTTGAACAGGGCGTCCTCGTCCAGCCAGGAGGCGTACTCCTTGAGCTGGATGCCCTTGATGACCCGGGTGCCCCAAAAGGGCGGGGCGGGCACCGGGTTGTCGACGGCCACCTCCGAGCGGGCCGGCTGCGGGGGTTGGGTCACCTCCAGCACGGCGGTGGCGGCCTTGCCCGGCACGCGGCGCTGCTTGAGTTCGGGCAGGCTCGCCCCCGGCACGCCGCGCTTGACCGCGATCAAAGCGTCCATCAGGCGCAGGCCTTCGAACGCGTCGCGGGCGTAGCGTACTTCGCCTTCGTAGATCTCGTGGAGGTCCTGTTCCACGTAGGCGCGGGTGAGGGCGGCGCCGCCGAGGATGACGGGGTAGTCGGCGGCCATCTTGCGCTGGTTGAGCTCCTCCAGGTTCTCCTTCATGATCACCGTGGATTTGACCAGCAGCCCCGACATGCCGATCACATCGGCCTTGTGCTCCGCGGCCGCGTCCAGGATCGCCGCGACCGGCTGCTTGATCCCGAGGTTGACCACGTTGTAGCCGTTGTTCGACAAGATGATGTCGACGAGGTTCTTGCCGATGTCGTGCACGTCCCCGCGCACGGTGGCCAGCACGATGGTGCCCTTGCCCTCGGCGCCCTCGACCTTCTCCATATGCGGCTCGAGGTGGGCGACCGCGGTCTTCATCACCTCGGCGGACTGCAGCACGAAGGGCAGCTGCATCTGCCCGGAGCCGAACAGCTCCCCCACAACCTTCATGCCCTCCAGGAGAATGTTGTTGACGATGTCCAGCGCCGGAGTGGTCTGCAGGGCTTCGTCCAGGTCGGCTTCCAGGCCGTTCTTCTCGCCGTCGATGATGCGGCGCTGGAGGCGCTCATCCAGCGGCAGGGCGAGAAGTTCCTCGGCCTTGCCCGCCTTCATCGACTTCGTCGAGACACCCTCGAAAAGCTCCATCAGCTTTTGCAGCGGGTCGTAGCCCTCGGCGCGGCGGTCGTAGATCAGGTCGAGGGCGGTGCTGACCTGTTCGTCGTCGAAGCGGGCGATCGGCAGGATCTTCGAGGCGTGCACGATCGCCGAGTCCAGGCCGGCCTTGACGCACTCGTCCAAAAAGACGGAGTTGAGCAGGACACGGGCGGCCGGGTTGAGCCCGAAGGAAATGTTGGACAGGCCCAGGGTGGTCTGCACCTGGGGGTGGCGCTTCTTCAGCTCCCGGATCGCCTCAATGGTGGCGATACCGTCGCCCCGGGATTCCTCCTGGCCGGTGCAGATGGTGAAGGTCAGGGTGTCGATGAGGATGTCCGACTCATGGATGCCCCAGTTCCCCGTCAAATCCTCGATGAGGCGTTCGGCGATGGCGACCTTGTGCTCGGGGGTGCGGGCCTGGCCCTCCTCGTCGATGGTCAGCGCGATCAGCGCCGCCCCATGCTCCCTGGCCAGCGCGGTGACCTTCGCGAAACGCGACTCGGGCCCATCCCCGTCCTCGTAGTTGACGGAGTTGATGACCGCGCGCCCGCCCAGCTTCTCCAGGCCGGCCTGGATGACGGGGACCTCGGTGGAGTCCAGCACGATGGGCAGCGTGGAGGCGGTGGCGAACCGCCCGGCCAGCTCGGCCATGTCCGCCACCCCATCACGGCCCACATAGTCCACACACAGATCCAGCATGTGCGCGCCCTCGCGGATCTGGTCGCGGGCCATCTCCACACAGTCGTCCCAGCGGCCCTCCAGCATCGCCTCACGGAACTTCTTCGACCCGTTCGCGTTCGTCCGCTCCCCGATCGCCATATACGCGGTGTCCTGACGGAAAGGGACCGTCTGGTAGAGGGAGGCGGCGCCGGGTTCGGGGTGGGGGGTGCGGGCGGGCGGGGTCAGGCCGTTGACGCGCTGCACGACCTGGCGCAGGTGTTCGGGGGTGGTGCCGCAGCAGCCGCCGACCAGGGAGAGGCCGTATTCGCGTACGAAGGTTTCCTGGGCGTCGGCCAGCTGGGCCGCATCCAGGGGGAAGTGCGCGCCGTCCTTGGTCAGGACCGGCAGGCCGGCGTTGGGCATGCACAGCAGCGGGATGCGGGAGTGGCGGGCGAGGTAGCGCAGGTGCTCGGTCATCTCGGCGGGGCCGGTCGAGCAGTTCAGGCCGATCATGTCGATGCCCAGCGGTTCCAGCGCGGTCAGCGCGGCGCCGATCTCCGAACCGAGCAGCATGGTGCCGGTCGTCTCGAAGGCCAGCGAGCACACCAGCGGCAGGTCGAGGCCGGCGACGTGCAGGGCGCGGCGCGCGCCCAGCAGGGAGGCCTTGGTCTGCAGCAGGTCCTGGGTGGTCTCCACGATCAGTGCGTCGGCGCCGCCGGCGATGAGTCCTTCGGCGTTGGCCTGGAAGCCGTCGCGCAGGGTGGTGAAGTCGGTGTGGCCCAGGGTGGGCAGTTTGGTGCCGGGCCCGATGGAGCCGAGGACCCAGCGCTGCTGTCCGGTGGAGGCGGTGAACTCGTCGGCGACCTCGCGGGCGATGCGGGCGCCGGCCCGGGACAGTTCGGCGATGCGGTGGGCGATGTCGTACTCGCCCAGCGCCGCGTGGTTGGCGCCGAAGGTGTTGGTCTCCACGCAGTCCACGCCGGCCGCGAAGTACTCCTGGTGCACCGAGCGCACGATGTCGGGGCGGGTGACGTTGAGGACTTCGTTGCAGCCCTCGAGCTGCTGGAAGTCGTCCAGGGTGGGGTCCTGGGCCTGGAGCATGGTGCCCATCGCGCCGTCGGCCACCACCACACGGGTGGCCAGGGCCTGGCGCAGGGCGGCGGCCCGCTGGCGCGGGGTGGCGGCGGGCTGTCGTGGGGTGGCGGGGGTCATGCGGTCCTCGCGATCTGCGCCTCCAGGACGCGGGCCGCGCCGGGGCCGTAGGTCTGCTCGATGCGGGCGGTCAGGTCGGCGGGGATGAGCTTGTACTCCTGGGTGCCCACCGATTCCAGGACGGTGGTGGCCAGGGCGCAGCCGAGCTGGGCGGCGCGTTCGTGGGGCAGGTTCCAGGCGGTGCCGGCCAGGAAGCCGGAGCGGAAGGCGTCGCCGGCGCCGGTGGGGTCGGCGATGGTGTCGGTGGGGACGGCCGGCACGGGCAGTTTGGGGCAGCCGGCGCGGGCCAGTGAGACGCCGCCGGCGCCCAGGGTGGTGATCCAGGTGCCTACCCGCTCCAGGATGCCCGTCTCGCTCCAGCCGGTGCGTTCCATCAGCAGGGCGGCCTCGTATTCGTTGGTGAACAGCCAGCGGGCGCCGTCCACGAGTTGGCGGGCCTGGTCGCGGTCGAGGCGGGCCAGTTGCTGGGAGGGGTCGGCGGCCACCGGGATGTCCAGGCGGTGGGCGGTGGCGGTATGGCGCAGCATGGCGGCGGGGTCGTCCGCGCCGATCAGCACCAGCAGCGGCGGGCCGGTGCGTTCGGTGACGGCGGCCAGGTCGATGTGGGCGGCCTCGGCCATGGCGCCGGCGTAGAAGGTGGCGATCTGGTTCTGGTCCTGGTCGGTGGTGCACACGAAGCGGGCGGTGTGCAGGGTGTCGCTGACCTGGACGGCGGAGGTGTCCACGCCGTGTTCGCGCAGCCAGGTGTCGTACTCGGCGAAGTCGCGTCCGGCCGCGCCGATCAGGAGGGGGTCCAGGTCCAGCAGGCCCAGCCCGAAGGCGATGTTGGCGGCGACGCCGCCTCGGCGCACCTCGAGCCGGTCGGCGAGGAAGGACAGGGAGACCCGCTCCAGCTGTTCCTTGATCAGCTGCTCGGCGAAGCGTCCGGGAAAGACCATCAGGTGGTCGGTCGCTATCGATCCGGTCACGGCGATACGCACGGAAAGCACTCCTTGTTGAAGCTGGGGGCGGCGCCGGGTTGGCGCCGGGGGGGCGGGTTGGTGCCGGTGGCGGGTTGGCACCGGGGGCGGCGTTGGGTCGGCGCTGGGGGGGAAACGCGGCGGCAGGGGGGGGCACCCTGCGGAAGGCGAGGGGCGTGGGGCGAAGGGTGGGACGGGGTGTGGCTCGCTGAGGAGGGAGTGGGCGCGGGGGCGGGCACCGCACTGCCGGTACGGGTAGGGGCGGGCACCGCCTTGCTGGTACGGGAGACGGGCACCGCCTTGCCAGGGGCGAAGCCCCGGGGCGGACCGGTGCGCGCGGAGCCCGGGCACCGCTCTTGCCAGTACGACGGCCGGGGTGAGGGCTGACGCGCGCAGGGCCCGGGGCCGGGCCTTGCCGGTACGGCGGCCCGGGCGGGGGGGCTGGTGCGCAGGGCCCTGGCGCAGCCCTTGCCAGGCGCGAGGCCGGGGAGGGCAGGCGCGCGGGCCGGGTACCGCACCGCCGGGTACAGGGCGGGCACCGCCCTTGCCGGTACGGCACCGGGGGCCGGGCCTGTGGGCACCCGCCGCGCCAGGTACGGCGCCCCGGGCGGACCTGTGGGCACCCGTCGCGCCGGGAACAGCACACGAGACAGGCCTGCGGACGCTCGCCTTGCCGAGTACGGCACCCCGGGCGGGCCTGCGGGCACCCGCCGCGCCGGAAACAGCACACGACACAGGCCTGCGGACACCCGCCGTGCCGGGTACGGCACTTGGGGCAGGCCGGTGCGCGGCCGGGCACCACACCGTGCGGGTACGGCGCCCGGAACGGGCCCGCACACAGGGCCGGGCACCCCGCAACAGGCTGGCGCACAGGGCCGGGCACCCCACCACGAGTACGGCGCCCCGCAACGGGCCGACGCGCGGGGCCGGACACGCCACCGCGGATGCGGCCCCCTCAACGGGCCCGCGCACGGAGCCGGGCACCCCACCACGGGCGGCACCCCGCAACAGGCCGGCGCGCAGGGCCGGACGCCCCACCACGAGTACGGTGCCCGGAACGGGCCTGCGTACAGCGGCCGGGCGCCCCACCACGAGTACGGCCCCCGCAACGGGCTGACGCGCGGGCCCGGACACGCCACCGCGGATGCGGCCCCCCGCAACGGGCCTGCGTACAGGGCCGGGCATCCCACCACGAGTACGGCCCCCGCAACGGGCCGGCGCGCGGGGCCGGACACCCCACCGCACGGGTGCGGCACCCCGCAACGGCGCGGGGGCCGGGCACCCCACCACAGGTGCGGCACCCGCAACGGCCCGTGCACCCACCGCACGGGTGCGGCATCCCGCAACAGGCCGGCGCGGGGGCCGGGCACCCCACCGCGGATGCGGTACCCGCCATGGGCCGGTGTGCGGGGCCGGGTGCCGCACCGTACGGGTGCGGTGCCCCGGGGCGGGCCGGCGTGGGGGGCTCAGGGTGTTTCGACTGCCTTGCGCAGGTCCTCTGCGCGATCGGTGCGCTCCCAGGTGAGGTCGGGCAGTTCGCGGCCGAAGTGCCCGTAGGCGGCGGTCTGCGCGTAGATGGGGCGCAGCAGGTCCAGGTCGCGGATGATGGCGGCCGGGCGCAGGTCGAAGACGGCGGTGACGGCCCGTTCGATGTCGGCCTGGGGGACGGTGGCGGTGCCGAAGGTCTCGATGAACAGGCCGACCGGTTCGGCCTTGCCGATGGCGTAGGCGACCTGGACCTCGCAGCGGGTGGCCAGGCCCGCGGCGACGACGTTCTTGGCGACCCAGCGCATCGCGTAGGCGGCGGAGCGGTCGACCTTGGAGGGGTCCTTGCCGGAGAAGGCGCCGCCGCCGTGGCGGGCCATGCCGCCGTAGGTGTCGACGATGATCTTGCGGCCGGTCAGGCCGGCGTCGCCCATCGGGCCGCCGATCTCGAAGCGGCCGGTGGGGTTGACGAACAGGCGGTAGCCGTCGGTGTCCAGCTTGATGCCGTCCTGGGCGAGCTGGGCCAGGACGTGTTCGACGACGTGGGTGTGCAGGTCGGGGGTGAGCTGGTCGTCCAGGTCGATGTCGGCGGCGTGCTGGGAGGAGACCACGATGGTGTCCAGGCGCACGGGCCGGCTGCCCTGGTATTCGATGGTGACCTGGGTCTTGCCGTCGGGGCGCAGGTAGGGGACGGTGCCGTCCTTGCGGACCGCGCTCAGGCGGTGGGAGAGGCGGTGGGCCAGCTCGATGGGCAGCGGCATCAAGGTGGGGGTCTCATCGGTGGCGTAGCCGAACATCAGGCCCTGGTCGCCGGCGCCCTGCTTGTCCAGCTCGTCGCCTTCCTCGCCTGCCGTGGCGCCTTCGACGCGCTTTTCGTAGGCGGTGTCGACGCCCTGGGCGATGTCGGGGGACTGCGCGCCGATGGACACCGATACGCCGCAGGAGGCGCCGTCGAAGCCCTTGGCGGAGGAGTCGTAGCCGATCTCCAGGATCTTGTTGCGGACCAGGGTGGCGATGTCGGCGTAGGCGGCGGTGGTCACCTCGCCCGCGATGTGCACCTGGCCGGTGGTGATGAGGGTTTCGACCGCGACGCGGGAGGCGGGGTCCTGGGCGAGCAGGGCGTCCAGGACGGTGTCACTGATCTGGTCGGCGATCTTGTCGGGGTGACCCTCGGTCACGGATTCCGAGGTGAACAGGCGACGGGACATGACTCTCCAGGGCGAGCGAAGGAACAAAGGAAACAGGTGACGGGCTGGCTTGATGGCTTGCCCGGCTGCCGTTGCAGGGGCGGGGCTTGGTCGCGGCGTACGGGGGTGGTGGGTGAGCGCCCGCCCCTCCCCCGGCCCGGCCGGGCGGGGCGGGGTGGGTCAGGCGGTGTCGGTCAGGCGTTGCTGGAGCTGGTGGGACAGGGCGATGCGCTGGACCTTGAGGGTGGCGGTGCGCGGGAGCTGGGCCTGGGGGATGTGGACGGGGTCGGCGAGCTGGGGGAAGTCGGTGACGGCGGCGCGCCAGCGGGCCATGTCCGGGGGGGTGTCGTCGGTGGTGCAGATGACCGGGGTGGGTTGGTCGCCGGGGCCGGGCACCACGACCAGTTCGCTCAGTTCGGGCAGGCGGCCAAGGACGACGTCTTCGACCTCCAGGGAGCTGCGGACGCCTTCGATCATGTCGACTTCGCGGTCGAGCATGTGCAGGCAGCCCAGTTTGGTGCGGTAGCCGACGTCGCCGGTGCGCCACCAGGCGCCGTTGCGGTTGGCGTCGTAGCGTTCCTGTTCGGCGAAGTAGGTCTTGGCCAGGCCGGGCCAGGCGACCTCGATGAAGCCGGGGTTGTGGGCCGAGGGGGTGTGTCCGTCGCGGCTGACCACGCGGACCTTGGCGGCGCCGTAGGGCATGGCCCAGCCCACGCAGCGTCCGTTGGCCTTGTGGGCGGAGGTGCGGAAGTAGGCGCGGCCCACGGCCGGGCCGACCTCGCTTTGGCCGTAGATCTGGAAGAAGAGGGCGCCGGGCCGCCGGGAGGCGTTCAGCAGCCGGCTCATGGTGCGCGGGTGGATGGCGTCGAAGGTGCTGCTGAACACCTTCACCGAGGCGAAGGGGCGGCGCGGGTCGCCGGCGAGTTCTTCCCAGTCCATCAGGGAGTTGGGCAGGGCCTCGACGAAGCCGGGCCGGTGGGCCAGGAAGTGTTCGGCGACGCTGTCGGGGTCGGATTCGTTCAGGAGCAGGATGGGGAGCTGTTTGAGCAGGGCCAGGGACATGGCCGCGACCATCCGTGAGTGCACGAAGGGGATGTGGATCGCGACGGTGTCTTTCTTGCGCATCAGGGCGAGCAGGCGCCACTGGGGCACCAGGCGGATGCCCTGGGTGCGGGGGGTGTGCACGACGAGTTTGGGCAGTCCGGTGGTGCCGGAGGTGTGGGTGATGACCGCGGCCTCGTCGATGGGCCGCACCACGGGGGCCACGCGCGGCGCGTGGGCCAGGCCGGCCAGGGACTGGGTGCCCGCCCGTTCGCCGGCCACGATCAGCACGCGGCGGGTGAGGTGGTCCAGGTCTTCCTTGGCCAGGCCGGCGTCGAGTTTGGCGGTGTCGGTGAGCAGGGTGGGCCGGTGCAGGCGGGCCATGAGGGCGGCGATGGTCGCGGCGTCCAGGGCGGGCGAGAGCATCACCGGGACGGCGCCGATGCGGGAGGCGGCGGCGCCCAGCATCCAGATGTCGGCGTTGGCGCTCTTGTGGATGACGATGCGTTCGTCGGCGCGTACGCCGGCCGCGGCCAGCCGGGCCGCCAGGTCGTCCACGGCGTCGGCGAACTGGGCGACCGTCAGACGGCGTCCGGTGTGGGGCAGGACGTCCAGGTCGTGGTCGAGGGTGATCGGCGAGGACCCGTTGGCGGCGGCGGCCATCTGGGGCAGCAGGCCCAGGTGCAGACCGCGTCTTTGGATCGAGGTGTAGAGCGTGGAGCCCTTCATCGGGGCTGTCTCCTTTGCGGGTTCGCGGAAGCGGCGGGGCCGGCCGGCTGACCCGGCCCGGCTGGGCTGGGCTGGGCGGTGCGGGGCCAAGGACGGTGGGGCGGCGCGGGGCCGAGGACGGTGGGGCGGCGCGGGTTCACGGGCGGGCCGGGCGGGTGGCCACCGACCAAGGACGGTGGGGCGGCGCGGGTTGAAGAGGTGGTGGGGCGGCGCGGGTTCAAGAAGGGTGGGCCAGGTGGCCTCACAATGTGCGGGGCTGCGTCGTCGGACCCGGTGAGGCGGACGGGACGGCCGCCGCTGCGGGGCGGGCCTGTTGGCCCTGTCCGCCTGGCGGCGGCCGTCTGAGGTCCGCGTCACGGCGCCCGGGGGCGCCCCCTCGGACCGGTTTCTGCCACCGGCCGTGCCCCCGGCCCCGCCCGCCGGCACCGGGCGGGCCCGCACGGTTTTGACCGAGACCACGCGGACCCGCCCGGGCACCGCCGGACCCCCCTGGGCCGGGCAGTGCCGGAACGGCTGCCCCGGGCAGCCAGACAGGCGGACCGGAGGGCGGACAGGCCGAAGGGTGGTGTGGTGCGGTGCGGTGGTGTCCAGCGGCAGGCCCGTATCAAGGCCCCCGAAAATCGGGGGTTTTAGAGGGCGGCGTGGCCGGCTTTGAGGGCGGCGGCGGTGTCCACGACGCGGCGTGCCTGGTGGCGGGCGGCCTGCAGGGCGACCTCGCCCGGTGCCCCGTCACCGGCGACGTGCGAGGTGCCGTAGGGGTTGCCGGACTGGAACTGGATGGGGTCGGTGTAGCCGGGGGGCACGATGATGCCGCCCCAGTGGTAGAAGGTGTTGGACAGGGCCAGGATGGTGGATTCCTGGCCGCCGTGTGCGGTGTTGCTGGCGGTGAAGGCGGAGAACACCTTCCCGGCGATCTTCCCTTCGAACCAGAGGGGGCCGGTGGTGTCGATGAAGGCCCGCAGCTGGCTCGCGGGGTTCCCGAACCGGCTGGGCGTGCCGAACAGCACCGCGTCCGCCCAGGCCAGGTCGTCGTGGGTGGCCTCGGCGATGTCGGTGGTGGCCTCCCGGTGCTGCACCCAGGCCGGGTTGGCACTGATCGCCACCTCCGGCGCGGTCTCGGCGACCTTGCGCAGCCGCACGCTTGCGCCGGCCTTCTCCGCGCCCTGGGCGATGGCCTGGGCCAGGGCGTGGACGGTGCCGGTGGCGCTGTAGTAGATGACGGCGACGTTCACAGGTTCCACGGCTGTTTCCTTACGTTCTGGACGTGTGCGTGTGCAGGGGGCGGGGGGCTAGCGGGCGATGACCAAGGTGGCGGGGGGTGCGGCGTGGAAGGAGATGTCGCTGAAGCCGGCCTTGGTGAGCCAGGCGCGGTAGTCGGCGCGCCGCCAGGTGCCGCCCTGCTGGGACTTCAGGAGCATTTCGGAGGCGAACAGCAGCGGGAAGGCGGGTCCGGAGCGGTCGTCGTCGACGACGTAGTCGCAGACCACCAGGGCGCCGCCGGGCTTGAGGGCGTCCTTGAGGCGGGTGAAGACCGCGATGTTGTCCTCGGGGCCTTCCTGGTGGGCGATGTGGGAGTACAGCGCCACGTCGTAGGTGCCGGTGCCGAAGTCGGTGGTGTGGAAGTCGCCGTCGATGCAGGTGAAGCGGTCTGCGACGCCGCGGTCGGCGAGCAGCTTGCGGGCGATGGCGTTGATGGGTTCCCAGTCCAGCTGGGTGGCGTGGGCGGCGGGGTTGGCCTCCAGCCAGGTGGCGGAGTAGATGCCCGAGCCGCCGCCGACGTCCAGGATGGAGACGGCGCCGGCCTCGGACAGGCGCAGCACGTCGGCGGCGACGGCGGCGGCGGGTACCGACTGGGCGGCGATGGCGGGCACGACCTGGCCCCAGTGGGGGTTGTCGGCGACTTCGGTGGTGGGGTCGCTGACCGGGCCGCCGGCGCGGACCACCTCGGGCAGGGCGGTGAGCTTGCCCATGTGGGTGAGCTTGAGGCGGGCCATCTGGGACAGGTCGGCGGGCCGGCCGGTGACCAGGTAGGCGGAGGCGGCGGGGGTGTTGCGGTAGCGGCCCTGCTCCAGGGTGAGCAGGCCGATGCTGACCAGGCCGTCCAGCAGGGTCTGGGCGCCGCGTTCGGAGATCTGCGCGCGCTGGGCGAGCTGGGCGGCGTCGTGGGCGCCGTCCTCGAGGTGGGTGAACAGCTGGTGCTCGGCGGCGGCGCCCAGGATGCCGGTGGACCAGTAGCCGTTGATCAGCCGCAGGATGGTATCCGGCCCGTCATCCGGACCGGAGCCCGAGCCGCTGGCCGGTCCGCTGTCCGGGCCGCTGCTGTGGGGGGCGGTGGCCGGGTGGGGGGCTGTGGTGTCCTGGTGGGTGTTCTGGTGCTCGCTCATGCGGTTCCTCCCCGGCCCGCGGGGGCCGCGTGGGTGCGAAGTGCGGTGCGCAGGGCCGCCACGACGCGTTCGATCTGGTCGGCGGTGAGTTCGGCGTGCATGGGGATGGCCAGGTGGCGGGCGAACAGGTCGGCCGAGACGGGGCAGGTCTGCTTGGAGGTGAAGACCGGCTGCAGGTGGCTGGCCCAGGTGCCGTGGCCGCAGCCGATGCCCTGGCCGCGCAGGTCGGCGGCGAGCGCGGCCCGGTCCACCGAGGGGTCCAGGGCCACCAGGTAGGACTGCCAGGCGTGGGTGCGGTCGGCGGGCACCTGGGGCAGGCTCAACAGTTCCTCGTCCGCCAGGAGTTCGGCGTACTGGGCGGCCACCTGGGTGCGCCGGGCCAGGAGTTCCTCGATCCGGCCGAGCTGCACCTGCAGGATCGCCGCGGCGATGTCGGAGAGTTTGAAGTTGTAGCCGACCTCGGTGAACTCCGGGATGGGCAGGCCCACGATCTTCGACTGGTCGAAGATGCTGCCGATGCCGAAGGAGGAGCGCAGCCGGGCATCGGCGGTGATGGCCGTATCGGTGGCCAGCAGGGCGCCGCCCTCGCCGCAGCTGGCGCCCTTGCGGCCGTGGAAGGACAGGCAGGCGATGGGGGCCAGCGCGCCGGCCGGGCGGCCCTGGTAGGTGGCGCCGACCGCGCAGGCGGCGTCCTCGATGAGGAACAGGCCGTGGCGCTGGGCCAGCGCGCTCAGTTCGCGGTAGTCGGCGGGCAGCCCGACGGTGTCCACCGCGATGATGCCGGTGGTGCGCGGGGTGATCAGGTCGGCGACCGCCTGCACGTCCAGGGTGTGGGTGTCGGGGCGTACGTCGGCGAAGACGGGCACGGCGTCCAGGTAGCGCACCGCGTGGGCGGGGGCGGGGAAGGTGTAGTCGGCGACGATGACCTCGTCCCCGCTCTGCACGCCCAGGGCCAGCAGCGCCAGGTGCAGGGCGGCCCCGCAGTTGCTGACGGCGACCGCGTCCATGGCGTAGCGCTGGGCGAGCTGGGCCTCCAACGCCTTGCCCCTGGGTCCCTGGCCGGCCGGCCAGCCCGAGGCGAACACCTCGGCGACGGCGGCCAGTTCCTGCTCGCCCAGGCTGGCGTGGACCAGGGGGACGGGTGTGTTCACGGCGCTCACTTCTCACTCTCCACACCAGCAGCAGCCGCGGCGGCGGTGGCGGGGGCGGTGGGGCTGGAGGTCCCGCCGGGGGCGGCAGCCGCGGCGGGGGCGGTGCCGGTACCGCCGGGGGTGGCGGGGGGCTGGTAGCGCAGGGGGGTGAGTTCCTCGACGTCGTAGCGTTTGCGCATCTCCTCCACCGCGGCGGGGTCCACCGTGGTGCCGCGCGCCCAGATCTCGGCGATCTCCTCGAAGTAGTGCTCGTGATCGGGCGAGGGATAGCTCTGGAAGAGCATCTTGACCGGCTTGTCGGTGGCGTTGCGAAACGCGTGCGGGGTGCCGGGCGGCACGAACATGCAGCCGCCCTCGGCGGCCTTGATGACCCGCTCACCGCTGGCCGAACGCCAGTGGTGCCAGGTGTCCTTGGTACGTTCGGTCGGCTCGAAACACATCAGGTCCAGCTCACCCTCCAGGACGTAGAAGAACTCCTGGGACTCGTGGTGGACATGCGCGCCGACATCGAAGCCGGGCGGCACGACCACCTCGAAGATGGAGATGGACGAGCCCAGCGCCTGGGTGGCCTTGAAGGTCACTTCCTGCGCCGGAGTGATCAGCTTGCGTCCCTGGCCGGGCGGAACGATCAGGCCAGTCATATGGTGGGTTTCCTTCTCCTCGTACGGACATCACACCGCCCGGCCGGTCAGCGGCCGGGCACTGCGGGCGCCGGTGCGGCGGGCCGGGCGCACCCCTACTTGCGGGCGGTCGGGCACCGTGCCCGCGGGTGCGGCGCACGGGCATGGCGCCGCGGGCGGCCGGGCGCACCTGCTTGCGGGCGGTCGGGCACCGCGCTCACGTGCGGCGGACGGACTGTGCGCCTCGAGCGGCCGGGCGGACACACCTGCCGGCGAACGGACCGGGCACCACACTGCCAGTGCGGCGGGCCGGCACCACGCCTCGTGCGGCGGGCGGGCGTACCTGCTTGTCGGACGGCCGGGCACCGCGCCGCGGGTGCGGCGCACGGGCTCGGCGCCACGGGCGGCCGGGCGGGACACACCTGCCGGCGAACGGACCGGCACCACGCCGCCGGTACGGCGGACCGGCACCACGCCTCGCGCGGCGGGCGGGTGTCACCCCGGGCCGGGTCGGGCTGTTGCCTCAGCCGGCGGTGGGCGGGGTGTCGCTGCTCCAGCGGCCAAGCGCCATCTCGGCGGTGATGCCGGGGCCGAATCCGGCGATCAGCCCGGTGGCGTCGGGCATCGGGGTGTCCTCTTCGAACAGGCGCAGCGCCGCGTCCAGGACGACGGCGCTGGCGATGTTGCCGTACTCGGTGAGCGTGGACCAGCTGTGGCGGAACACCTTGCGGTCCACGTCCAGGAACTTGGCCAGGTCGTTGAGGATGCGCGGGCCGCCGGCGTGGACGATGTAGAAGTCGAGGTTGGAGGCGTCCCAGCGGTGCCCGGCGGCGAACTCGCGCAGGACCGGCGCCAGCGGTTCCATGGTGCCCGGCACCCGCCGGTCCAGCTGGAAGTGGAAGCCGGTGTCGCGCACCGCGTAGGAGATCCAGTCCTCGGTGTGGGGGATGAGGTAGGAGGAGTTGACCTCCAGCTCGATGCCGGTACCGCCGATACCGCGCACCACGGCGGCCGCGACCGCGTCAC
The DNA here is from genome assembly GCF_055597165.1 of Streptomyces sp. NPDC039480. Classification (NCBI taxonomy): domain Bacteria; kingdom Bacillati; phylum Actinomycetota; class Actinomycetes; order Kitasatosporales; family Streptomycetaceae; genus Streptomyces; species Streptomyces sp. NPDC039480. Next base: position 42,965 of record NZ_JBVITX010000003.1, read on the forward strand.
CGAACAGGCCGTCCGAGAGCAGCGAGCCGATGTCGTCCATGTCGGGCTGGTAGCACAGCGAGCACAGCTCGCAGGAGACGATCAGGACGTTGCTGCCGGGGTGGGCCAGGCAGAAGTCGTGGGCCCGGTTGATGGCGGCGCCGCCGGCCGCGCAGCCCAGCTGCGCGATGGGGATCTGGCGGGTGTCGGAGCGAAAGCCCAGCTGGTTGATGAGCCAGGCCGTCAGGGAGGGCATGAGGAACCCGGTGCACGACACGTAGATGATCGCGTCGATGTCCCGGGCGCCGAGCCCGGCGTTGGCCAGGGCCTCCTGGACGACTTCGGGGGTGCGCTTTTTCGACTCGGCCTCATAGAGGCGGTTGCGTTCGGTCAGGCCCGGGTGTTTGAGGGTCTGCTCGATGGGCTGCACGATATGCCGCTTCTGCACCCCCGTGTTGCGGATCAGTCGAAGTGCCAGGGGGAGCTGCGGCTTTCCGGCATGGACCCGCTCGGCGAAATCCAGCGTCTCTTCCGCCGTGATGACGTATTCCGGCACACGCACTGACGGCTTGCATAGCCTGGGCATATCGGGAATCCACTTTCTGTAGAGTCTGCCTTCTGCACGTGAAGAAGCTTGTGCGCACTCCCGGTGCCGCCCACAGGCGACGGCAAAGGGGCAGCGGTGACGACACGGTTCCGTGCCGCCTTCGCCGGCCCCGGACCCCGCCCTTCCCCACCAGCACGGGAGACGACGCCCGGCCACCGGGGAAGGCGGCACGAGAACAACAACCACACCCACACCCAGGAGCCGAGGCTCCAAGGCCGTGCCCGCGGCCAAGGGCCGGGGCTCCGGGGCCGGCGCACGGCCGGGGGCCGGAGCTCTGGGGTCGGGACCGGCGCACGGCCGGGCCCCCGCGCCGACTCGGCCGCCGAGGGCGACCGGACGCGGACACGGCTCACAGCCGGACGAGCCACAGGAGTACAGGGTGCGGGCTGGCGGGGCACGGACTGCGGCCGAGCGGGGTAAGGGTTCGAGTTACGAGGGACAACAGGCCGGCGGGGGCACAGGGGTACCGATGGGCGGGGCATGGCTTACGGCCCCCCGGTACCGGGCCGACCGCTGGGGACGGCCTGACGAACTGCGGCCGGGGCACCGCAACCGGCCTTTGGGCGTGACCGCTTACGGCGTGACCGCTGACGGATTACGGCTGACCACCAGGGCCAGCCGCAGGGCGACAACCGCTTCCGGCTTACGGCACGGGCGGGGAACTACTCGCAGGGGGCGGCTGACGGCACGGGTGCTGGAACTACTCGCATGGAGCGGCTTGCGGCTGCGCTGCCCGCAGGACCGACAGCCGCTCACGACTTGCGGCCTGACCGCCTGCGACCTGCCGTTCGGCGGATTCCGATGGGTGGCCGAGGCGCCCGACGGCGTGCAGTGGAAAGCCGACGGAGTGGAACTGCTGACATACGGCGACCGACGGGGCGGAGACTTGCGGCGCACAGCTCACCGCACACCGGATCTGACCGCACAACGGCACGACAGAACACGGAAGCCGAACCGCTGCCACACACAACCACGCGCAGGGGCCTACCAGTTGCATGGCCCCCAGCGGCTGGGCGGGCCAGACACCGCAGGCTGCGCACGGTGCACTGCGGGCTACGGACCGGACGAGAGCCCCCCTCCCCTCCCCCCGCCTCCATACCTCCGCCCGGGCACGCCACGCAGGACCGCCCGAGCCGGCCATCGGAGAAAGACAGGCGGACGGCGGACGGCGCCGGACACACCGGCCCCCGCCCCACACCCACCACCCACGGGAGGAATGAATCCCCGTGAACGCCCGCGAAGAACCAGCCCGGTTACGCACATAGGCCGCCGCCAGCCCCTGCCACCCCGCCCCTCCCCCACCGCACGGATGTGGCAGCGGATGACCGGAAAAAGAGACAGGAGTCCCCGCCGTAGGCCCGCACACCGGTAACGCCGGGGCGTCACGGCACACGGGTAGAAAAACTACGGAGGGGGGAACTGCGCCGCAAGGGGCATGGCTTCGACATTGGCCCGCAAGGAGGGGGGCGGCGGATACGACACTCAACCCACCGCCTCAGAACCGGCTTTGGGCAGGGAAGTCGTGCGGAAATAGTGACACGGATGATGACCGCACACCAAGGGACTCCGAAAGTGACGTAGGTCACGACACAAGGCGTCGTGCACGACACCCCGCACCCGCCGGCCCACCCCAGCCCGCGGAGCCCCCACCTCCGCATATACCGCCCATCGAGGGCGAGTTGCCCAACCCCGAGGCAAGAACGGGGAAGGCTCGAGGACGGGGGACGCGACCCGGACGGCAACCCGGGCGGCGGCCTAAGGGGGTGGCGACATGGGGCGGCCTGAGGCTGTGGGCCCGTCCGAGGCAGGGCCCCAATGCCGCCCGTACACCGGGGCATTGCATTGCGGCCAAACCGGCCCCCGGCAAGGCCTGCGGCCAAGCACCCGCCCAACCCCCCCCCCCCGGAGGGGGCAGCTCGGCTGCCGCGGGCAAGACGGGCTCCCCGGAAAGACCGACACCGCGCAGACGGGAAGCCGACAGGACACCGGCCCGACGCCACAGTCCGCGAGGCAGACCGCGGCCGAAGCCGGCCCCCGGCATGGGGGCCTGGGACCTGGGGGTCGTACGGCATGCGGGTCCAGTCGGCCGCCATGGCGCCCTCGGGTCTCGGTCTCGGGTCTCGGGTCTCGGGCCTCGGGTCTCGGGCCTCGGGTCTCGGGTCTCGGGTCTCGGGTCTCGGGTCTCGGGAAGGATCCGCCGGCACACGGGACTGGAGAACCGGCCGGAGCCGCTCTTGAGGCCGCCGAGCCAATCCCCCACCACATCCTCCGACCACGCCCCAAAACGCCGACACCACGACCGCCGCCCTACCGCGCCACCATCAGCCGGCCGACAACCCACCCAGCGGATACTCCCGTCGCGGGACGTAAGCGAGGACAGCAGCACACCGGGCAGGCCACTCCCCAGCCGTAGAGCCGGTGCAATCCCATCCACCGCACACCGCTCTTCCTCTCGCGGTCCTGGGCCTGGGTCTGCGTCCGGGTCTGGGCCCGGCGTCAATCGCTGAACCCACCGGGATGCCCACAGCACCCCCTCCCCCCTCCCCCGGACGCACTTCCAAGACCTGCTGCGCGCGGGCCGACAGGCCAACAACGGCCCGTCCGGGCCTGACCCCCAGCACGTCCTGATCTGGCGGCTGGAGCCGAAGGCACCGCAGGCAGCGGACGCACGGATGGCTGCGGACCCGGCGCTGCCGGTCACAGCGAGCCCTGCCGGCGATGGCCACGAGACGGCGTGGCCACCGGGGGGTCATGGGATCACAGGACGCGGATGGCTGTTTCGGCGTGGCGGCGGGCCAGGTGCAGAATCTGCCGGCTGTCCCGGCCGAGTTCGGCACGCACCTGACGGCGGGCCTGGGCCAGACCGGCCCCGGCACCAAGGACCCGCTCGACGGCATCCTCACGCAAGATCGCGTGATGCTGGGCAACCACGGTGACACCCCGCTCATCGGGCAGCACCGACCACTCCCCGCAGTGCGCGGCCAGCAACGGACGGGGCACCGTGGCCTTGTGCACAATGCGCCCGGCATGCGGAAAACAGATACGGATACCAGCCACCGTGACACCCACCCCCGCGCCGGCGCCAGGACCGACATCGCCGCCAGAGCCGGGCCCGCCCGGGCCGGCACCGAAACCGTCAGGACCGGGACCACCCGGGCCAGCGCCGATGCCGGGGCCGTCCATGCCGGGGCTGTCGGGGCCACCGGGGTCGACGAGGTCCAAGGCGACTTTCTGGATGCCGGCCTGCGGCACTTCCACCGTGGCCCGGCGCACATGCGCCAACTGCCCCGGCCAGTCCGCCACCTCATACAAGAAGGCATAAACCAGCTCAGCAGGCCCCTTGACCCGCACCGTCTCGGCAAAAGACAGCGCCAGCTGATCCACACGCCCCCACCGCTCGGCCAGAAACTGCAGACTACGCAACGCAGAACGGCTGTTGTCGGCCGTCACCTCCCGCAGCCACACCGCATCCTGAGGCCGCTCACGCGCAGCAGTGAACTCATGCTCCAACGTCAGCCGGCACCGCCCGCCCTCCAGCGCCAGCACACTCCACCGCCCCGTCATCGACGTCGCAGGCGCCATCAACGGACCCTGACGAAACGTGATACACCGCCGCCCGGCATCCTGCACCCGATGCGAAATCCACGACGCCACCTGCCCATCAGCCAGCGACCACACCCGCAACCGCTCACGCACCCCATCAAAATCCAGCCGCTGCGCATACACCGTCCGCGGCAGATACAACGGCCAACGCTCAGGATCCGCAATCAACCCATAAACAACCGACGCCGGCGCAGCCACCTCAGCACAATGCGTCAACCGATGGACACCCTCACCAACCACCAAAACCTTCCCTCCCACCCCAACAAACCCAACCCACCCCCAACCACCCCAGGCCCACCCCCAACCACCCCAGACCCAGCACCGGCCCACACCACCGGCCCCGGCCCACACCAGCGGCCCTGACCACCCCGAGAGAAGCAGCACAGAACCGCAACAGCCCCACACCACCCCGCCCCAGCCCTGCACCGGCCCTACCACGCCGCACCGGTCCAACCGAGCCATGCCGTTCCCACCGCGCCGCACCGGCTATACCGCAACGCACCAGTCCCACCGCGCCGCACCGGTCCAACCGCGCCGCGCCCAGCGTGCCGCCCCAGCCGCGCCCCGCCTCCGCACCGGTCATGCCGTGTGCGGTCGCGGACCGGGCAGGAAGGATGCCTGCAGGCGAAACGGAGGCACGGATACCAGCGGGGAAGGCAGGAGGCCGACCGATGGCATGCGGACCCCTTCCACCCGGGCCAGCCCTCAGACCTGCCCGTCCCCCGGGCACCCGCCCCGCCCCGGCCCCGAGGCGCCTGCCCGGCCTCCCGGACAGACGCCCGGACACAACCCGCAGGCGCCCGGAAAAGGGGCCGGACACAAACAAGATCCCGGGACACGCACAGACAACACTGGCCGCAAGGATGGCCGAACCCACTCGACCCACACCCGCACCCGGCTCGAGCCCACCCGGGCCCCCGGCCGGCAAACCCCCCACCGAAACACCAGCACACCGCGGACCATGCACCGCGGGACTGCAGCAGCCCGCACACACCGCAATGCACCCCGGGAATACAACGGCCCGCACACAGCGAGCCTCCGCCACCTTGAAGTCGCAGGTCAAAAGGCTGGTGCGACCGGTTCTCGGGGGTGCTCACGCTGGCCGTCGGCGGCTGTCTGCGGATGCAGATCATCTGTCAGCGGTCGACTTCGAGGTTCGCCAGAACGAGCAAGGCGCGCAGGAAGCGGGTCGCATGGGCGGGGTCGGTTCGGAGCTTGGTGAGGGCCCGCCAGTTTTCGAGGTGGGCGAAGCCGTGTTCGACCGGTGCACGCCCGACGGCAAGGACGCGGTCGGCTTCCTTCTGGCCGGTGGTGAGCTTGCGGGTTCGGCTGGCGTGGAAGCCGGTGCTGATCACGGGGTCGCGTACGTCGTGGTCCAGGCCGCGGCAGCCGGGTCTGCGAGGACGCCGAGGCCGGCGGCGCGCAGGTGGGCCATGATGTGGTCGTGGCGGGCGACGGTGATGTCGTGGGGGCTGCCGGGCCGGGCGGCGGATATCCAGATCCGGCGGCCTCTCTCGTCGGTCAGGGCGAGGAAGTGCAGGCCGTGCTGGGGCTTTCTTGCCGGAGAAGTTCCGCCGGTTGGCCTTGCCGGTGCGGCGCCGGGTGGGGATGAGGGTGCCCTCGACCAGGACCACCTCTTCGCCCTGCTTGGCGCCCTTCTTCACGGCGCGGTCCAGGCGCGGGGCTTGGGCAGCGAGCAGGGCGTCAGCTCGTCGCGCCAGCGGCAGACGGTGGACTCCAACACGTTGTTGCCGCCGGCCACGTCTGCGAGGCGCTGGTCGCGACGCGGCACAGCCAGGACGATCACCGCGATCCTCCCGGGCGGCAGGATCCGCCACCTGGACCGTATCGCCTTCAGATGGCGCCGCAGCAGACCGGCGAGGTGGTCGACGGTGCGCGTGGACAGCGGCAGATGCCACTGGAAGCCAAGCAGGCAGGTGCCCGCGGCGCATTCTCTGGTTTTCGTCACACAATTCCAACGGCCTCCGGGCGCACCGTGATTACGCCCATGGCCCAGCATCCTGGGCGATGGTGCCCCCCCGGTCACAGGCGGGTGGTGCAGCGGCCGTCGGGCAGTTTGCGCAGCCAGCCGCGATCAACGCCTCTGACCAGCCTGGCCCGCACCGGTTCCAGCCTGGCCCGCACGGTGACGTCGACGCCCAGCATCTCGCCGGCCTGGCGGGCCATGACCGGTCCGGCGGCCTGCCGCATGACAGCCAGGATGCGCTGGTAGTCCGGCGGAAATGGTCTCCGCCACGTCCGGCGTTCGCTGTGGGATCAGCATCACCGCCCGGCCGCCCACCCGCACGCGCGCCGGTGCGGCCGAGGCACGCTCGCCGGCGAGCTGCCCGCTCACCCGCTCACGGACACCTACAACGGCCGCGAGTTCGTCCCGCTCGGCCCCCACCTCCGCCAACCGCGCGGTCAGCTGTTCTCCGAGTTCGTCCAGTCCCGCACGCCGTTCGGTGACCCGTTCCAGCAGCTCAGGATCCAGCATGCACAGGATCGCAGAGGCGACCGACCCGCAGCGAGCAAGAACCGGACGGTCAACCCCCGCCTCTCCTGCCGACCGCTTGTCCAGGAACTGCTTCACCCGCCTCGACTGCCTCCCTCAGGAACTGCTTCGCCGCCTCGACTGCCTCCCTGTCGAGTTCCTCGAGGGAGACTCCCCAGCTCTCCTCCCGGCCGTCCAGGTTGTGCACGCTAATGGACAGGCGGTCCCAGCTCTCCGGCATCAGGGCCCCGGCCCCTGTCCCTCCGGCACGGGAAGGTCCCTTACTGAACGGCGGCGGGGTGGGTCGGGCGGTCGATGCGGTAGACGTAATGGGCCCGGTCGTCGATGGGGTTGTCGGGTTCAAGCAAGGCCTCGGCGACACGGTGCAGGCCCGCCTTCTCCAACGCCCGCCAGGATGCCCGGTTGGCCACCTGCACTGGGACGATGATCGCAGTGACGTCGGGCTGGTCGTTCCAGGTCGCCCCGACGACCGCGCGGATCATGCGTACGCCGTGTCCCTGACCGACCAGGCGGGCATCGCCGATCAGGTAGTCGATGGTCACCGCCCCGTCGGGCACGTCGACTTCGGCCGCCAACTCGGCCAGGTAGTCGGGGTAGTCGGCGAGACGGCAGCGCTGCACGAGGCCGATCGGTTCGCCGTCCAGCAGGACGAGCAAGTCCTGTGACGGCTCCTGCCCCCGGGCTGCGGGCCCGAAGTCACGCGTGACGGCCTCGAAAGAGGCCTCGTGGTTCCACCATCGCGCCACATGCGGCTGTGCCAGCCACTGCCTCAGCAGAGGAAAGTCGGTTTCGCCGAGCCGACGCCAAGTGATCACCGGGACTCCTCGGCAGGCCGGCAGTGCAGTGCCTCGCCGAAGAGCGCTGGCGCGTCGGGCTCTTCGCTCCGAAGGAGACCGGCCGGCACGGCGAGGGAAGAGCTCTCAACCCCGGCGCTCACCGCGTCCAGCCCCGCCCGGGCCGGTCAGACCCGACGTCCCTACCGAATGCCCCTCGCGCGCGCGAGATATCGCTGAGCTGCTTGAGCGCGTCATCACGGGTCATCGGAGTCTTCCCGATCGGCATCTGGAAGAAGAAGGCTCGCACATCCGCCCATACTGCTGCCGCGTGTTTCTCTTCGAGCCCACCGCGCTGACAGACGCTTCTCCTCCTCAGACCACCGCCTACGACCAGCATGAGCAACCCCAGAGCCGGTCACACCAGCCCTTCGACCTGCGACTCCAGGCCGGTGGAAGCACACTGCAGTGCACCGCGGGAATGCAGCGGTGCACTGCGACAAACTGTGCTGTGCCGTGATGCGGGCCTGCGGCAGAGGGGGTGGGGGGGGTCAGGCGGCGTACAGGTCGAAGGTCGAACTGCGCCGCGGGCCGGCCACCACATCCAGCTGCGGATCAACAGCCAGCATCGCCTGATGCAGCCGCTGCACCTGCGGCGAGGGCTCCACCCCCAGCCCCTCGATCATCCGGATCCGCAACTTGCGGTAGATCTCCAAAGCCGACGCCTGACGCCCCGACCGGTACAACGCCACCATCGCCTGCGAATGCAGCCCCTCATGCTGGGGATAACGCGCCGTCAACTCCGTCAGCTCCGCAATCAGCTCCGAATGCCGGCCCAACCGCAGATCCGCATCGATACGCCGCTCCACCGTCCCCAGCCGCGACTCCTCCAGACGCAAAACCTCAATCTCCAAAATCGGCCCCACCCGCACATCCACCAGCGCAGGCTCCCGCCACAACGCCAAAGCCCGACGGAACCGGTCCGCCGCCGTGACATCATCGCCGCCCTCAAAAGCAGCACGGCCCTCACCGGCCAGCCGCTCATACTGATGCACATCCACACTCTCCGCCGGTATCTGCATCAGATACCCGCCATGCCGGGTCGCCAGCACCTCCTTCGCCGACCCAGGAGCATCAGGACCCAACGCCGTCCCCAAATGCCGCCGCAACTGCAGAATATAAGTCTGCAACGTCGTCAACGCACTCTGCGGCGGCGCCGTCCCCCACAACTCCTCCATCAGCGTCGGGACAGGCAACACCTGTCCGGGGTAGAGGGCAAAAAGAGACAGAATCTGCCGCGGCTTACTCGCCGTCGGAACAATCGATCCCCCGTTGACCTCGGCGCTCAACGGACCCAGAACCTGAATCTTCATGGGACTCCTCCGTACATCGTCGAGTTCCTACACCAAACCGCACCAACCACACCAGCCACACTGGCTGTACCGGCTTCATTGGCTGCACCGGCCGCATTCACCGCAAACCGTCACCACGACACAACCCCGCCCACCACCCCCAAACCCCCACCCCACTCACGGGGCATGACTCACCATCAGGCGATCCTCACGACCCGAACGCCAGCACCCTCACCACCCCACACCACCAACACACCAACCCGGATGAAACCCACACCACCAACCGAAAAACACTCCACCACCCCACCCCGCGGCAACCAGCCACCAGCCACCACCCGGAAAAACCCGAAGACCGAGCAGAAATGCGAGGATTACGGGAAACCCCAGCAGCACGCAAACCCTGGGCCGCATGAAGAACCCGGCCACTGCAGGAACCCCGGACAGCCCGAACGGCGGGGAAATCACCAAGGGCCCGGTCAGACTGGCGAACGCGGGGAGCACCGGAAGCCACCCGCACGACACCGGGTGTATGAGAAGGAAAAACCTCGAGGGCACGAGACCGAGAGCCCTGGGCGACGCGAGAACCCTCAACAGCACCTAGACCTGACGGGACTTGAACGACCCGGAGAACCCAGACGGCGTGAGAAGCCTCAACAGTACGGGCCGGCGAAACTCGAGGGACCCGGGAAACCTGAACGGCGTCAGGAGCCGTCTGGGAACCGCGGGAAACCCGAACAGCATGAGAAACCCGAACGGCCTGCAGGACTTGGCGGCCCTGAACGGTATCGGAAGCCTGAACAGCCTGGGAAACTCGGGAAACCTGAACGGCGCGAGAAACCCGAGCAGCCCGGCAGGCCTCAACGACCTTGGGCACTTGGGAGTTCTGAACGTCGCGAGAAGCGTGAGCGGCATGGAAAATCTGAGCGGCGCGGCGGACCCGGCCGACGCGGGAGGACCAAAATTCCTCGGACATCCCAACGCTGCGAGAAACCTGAACGGCGTGCGAGGCCTGCGCGGCACACCCGACCTGAACGGTAAGAAAAACCTGAGCGACGTGGGAGCCCTGAGCAGCATGCCCGACCTGACCGGAACGAAAAACCCGAGTGACGTGGGAGGCCTGAGCAGCATGGCGGACCTGAACAGCGCGAGAAGCCTGAACGGCGCGACGGACCTGGACGGCACGGGCCCTGCGGACCCTAGGAAACCCCTCCCTCAACACCGACCCCGGCACCACCCCACCGGCACACAACCCCAACACCCGCCGCGGCTTCAAAACCGACGACACCGGCACCAACCGGCCGACACACAACCCCAACCCCCGCCGCGACCCGGGAGCCCACGGCACCACCACCCCACCCAACCCCCCGAGACCCACACCCTCTCCCCCCAGAAGACGCCACCAGCACCACCCCACCGGCACCCCGATTCAAATCCAAACCCCCACCCCTGTCAATACAAAACCGCGCAGCTGGTTTCTACCCCAACCCCACCACCACCCCACCACCACCCACCCCACCCTCAACCCAACCCCCACCCACAAACATCCAACACCGACACGCACAAGCCGAGGACCTGGGAAGACAAGCGGGCCCGCGAGTACCCGGAACGCGTTTCGCCTTTGCACATCGGGCATGTGCGGACCGATGAGAACCCCAGCCCACCCGGGCTGGGGAGCGTCAGCTCCATAGCACTGAGACGCAGGACCCAGACCGTCCGGGGCCATGGAACCCGCAGCGCCGAAGGCGACGATGACCACGCGCCGACGGCACCCACCCCGCCCCCGGAAAGATCACCCCCCCCCCAGCGACACCCCGAACGGAATCCTCAACTCACCCCCACCCCTTCCGGCCAAAGCGCTAATCCCGCCCCACCGCCCGCACCCGGAAAGCCATTGAGGTAGCCACCCATCGGCCCTCACTCACCGACAAGCGGAACGCGTCACACCCCAGCCGCCCTCGCAGCCCAACACTCCCCACCCCTGGAGATCAAACCGGCAAGTTGGTTTCATACGGCGACGGGAAACCATTCTTGACGGGAGTCACCAGTGAGCAAGCAGGAACGGGCCACCCGTACCCGCAACGCCCTCATCCTCTCCGCCGCCACCCTCTTCGACCAACACGGCTACATCCGCACCAGCCTGGAAGAGATCAGCGCCCGCGCCGGCGTCAGCCGCGGTGCCCTGCACTTCCACTTCCCCAACAAGGCAGCCCTCGCTGAAGCCATTGAGCAAACCGCTGCCCACACCCTCCACCACACCGCCCACCCGACACCCCCTACCAAGGTGAGTGCCCTGCAACACCTCATGGACCTAACTCACCGCATGATCCACCTCCTCCACCACGACGTCACCGTCCGCGCCGCATTCCGCCTCACCCAGGACCTCGGCCCTCGCGCCCACGACCTCCGCCACCAATGGCATACCTACATCCATCAACTCACCACCCAAGCCGCCCGAGAACACGCCCTGACCCCCCACACCACCCCCGAAGCCCTAACCACCACCATCACCGTCACCACGACCGGCCTTGAAATCCTCACCCGCACCAACCCCCACATGTTGACCCCCGCCCCCCTCACCCACTTCTGGCAACTTCTGCTCCCCACCATCACCCACCCCCACACGCTTCCCACCCTCCACCCCAACGGCAGCCCCGCACCCACCGACACCGCCAAGATCACCAAGTCCGCCAACTAGCGGCCCACACAGCCACCCCTCGGCAACCCTCGACAGGTCACGATCACAGCCTCGGCATGCACGCCACGCGCCACCACCGCCTCCCCCGCGCGGGGCGGAGGCACCTGTCGCTTTCGTCGGCGCGTTCCCCCCTCCCCCGAACCACCGAACCACCGACCCACCGACCCAGTCAGCAAGTAGTCAAGATCCCGCAATGCGACCTCTGTTATCGAACAGGCACGCTAGGCTACCGACAGGTCGTCACGCCTCGGCGGGAACGGCGTTGCAGCGGCATGTGCCGCCTGAGGCAAGGGGAATGCGCCAGATGACGCAGGGTCAGGGTTCGCTCGCGGGGAAGGTCGCCCTTATCACCGGGGCGAGCAGTGGGATCGGCGCCGCGGCGGCCCGGGTGTTCACGCGGGAGGGCGCACAGGTGGTGCTCATATCCCGCCGGGAGGACCGGCTCCAGACCCTGGTCAAGGAGTTGCACGCCGAGGGGGCAGAGGCTGCCTCCTACTGCGTGGCGGACGTCCAGGTCGCCGCCGACATGCGGCGGGCCGTCGACTTCGCGGTGGAGACCTACGGGCAGCTGGACGTCGCGTTCAACAACGCGGGAGCAGCTGTGGCGAAGAGCCCGCTGCACCTGATGGACGACGCGGCCTACGACCTCATCATGGACACCAACGTCCGTGGAGTCTGGAACTGCCTGCGCCCCGAGATCGGCGCGATGCTGGAGAGCGGCGGCGGAGCGATCGTGAACACGAGCAGCGTGGCCGGCCTGGTCGCCACCTCGGTCGCGGCCCCTTACATCGCCTCGAAGCACGCTGTGGTCGGACTGACCAAGGTCGCCGCGGTCGAGTACGCACCCAGCAACATCCGCGTCAACGCCATCGCTCCGGGCCTCGCCCGCTCGGAAATGGTCGAGGACTGGTTCGCCCGCTTCCCCGGACAGGAAGCCAAGAGCAAGGCCTCCTCCCCGCAGAACCGCATGGCAGAACCCGAGGAGATCGCGGAGGCCGCCGCCTGGCTGTGCAGCGACCGCGCCTCCTTCGTCACCGGCGTCACCATGCCCGTCGACGGCGGCGCCACCGCCTGGTAGGTAGCAGCTGATCAAGCACTCGCGCACTCGCGCAGTGCTGCCGCGGCGACCACAGTGCGGGTCCATCTGAATCAGCACAGATAAGGCTGGCCTGAGCAATGCCGGTACGCAGCAAGCTCAGGCTCAGCTCAGCTCAGCTAAGTACAGGCTGATCGGCGTCAGTCGGTCGATTGGTCGAGGTGACCAAGACCGGCTGGGGGACGGACACTGCCTGTGCATACAGGCGTGCTCCCCGGTCCGGGGCCAGGTCGAGACGGGCCAGCACCGCGGGCACCGTGATCGCCGGTATCACGTGGTCGTAGAGCACCGAGATCCGCCGCTCGACGTCCGCCAGCCCACTCTCGAGCTGGGAGAAGAGCTGCACCCCGTGAAAAGAGCTGACGATGAGCTCCGCGGTCTGCCGGGGCACCACATGGGAAAGGATCTCCCCGCGGTCCTTCGCCTCGGCGAGCGTCTGGGTGGACAGCTCTATCCACGCCGGCCAGGCACTGCCGTAGTGCTCCCGGCCCTGCGGGTCGGAAGAGAGCACCGCACCGGCTCGTACGACCGGATCACGCGGCAGTCGGTGCGCGAGCAACAGCCCCGCGTCCACCCACTCCTGGACCTTGAGATCCTGCGGCGGTCCCGCGTAGGCGACCTGCGCCTGCAGCACTCCGCGAGCCAGGGCTTCCTTGGAGTCGAAGTGGAAATACAACGCACCCTTGGTGACCCCGGCCTCCTGGAGGATGTCCGACACCGTGGCCGCCGAATATCCATGCTCGGCAAAGACCTTGGCAGCCGCCTCCAGTACTGCGCGGCGCGTCCTGACAGCACGCTCCTGCTGCGCCACGTGACCTCCCCTGCACTAGTGCCCGTATCGGGTATGCAGCGGACCCGAAAAAGAAACCGTCGTGGAGGTACCTTACCCATAACCCCACCTGCGGACCCGGTCCGGGATCTTTCCCCACCGTTCCCCCTGGCTCCACCCGCCCGACAAATCGACACTCAACCCACCAAGGCGCTCGCTTCGCAAGAGCAACTCACGCCAAACCACACCACCCCACTCACACACTGTTCACAGGCCCCCACACCTGGGGGCGTGACGTGGCAAGGAGGCGCGGGCCGTGGGCTGTTGGCCGGTCGCCAACCGCCCGCAGGTCAGACAAAACCCGGGCATGATCGATGGCCGGTATCGCATCACCTGGCCAGCCACGTTCGCAATGGCATGCAGCCTGGCAAGTGGAGCGAGTCGGGCGAGTCGGGCGAGCCGCCGACTGAACACCCTTCCGCCCACCGCGGCTTGAGCCGTCAGGCCTGGGGGGCGTACACGCATGAGGCTTGCCGCGTACGCCCCTCAGGCCTCCCGCTTACGCTCGTCAGCTCTGCCGCGCACGCTCCTCCGGCCAGTTGCGGCCGGCCGCCGCTTCCGCGTCCACCCTGCGCAGCAGCTCCTCGTCGATCTCGTCCAGCGATCGGACCACATGACGCACGCCGACCTGCTCCATCAACGGCCGCTGGTACCCGTGGTCGTAGTCGCTGGGGTGCCCGATGAACGCCACGCCGAGCTCCCGCGCCGTCTGCGCCACCCGTGCCACATCGTCAATGAAAAGCACCTGGTCGAAACGGAGCCGGAACACATCCTCGGTGATCTCCCGGATACCCGGGCGGAAGTCATTGGTGCACACATACACCGGCTCGTCGAAATACTCCGCCAAATCCCCCAGATAGCGGTCGAAGTGCGTGCGCTCCAATCCGCCGTAACAGACCGTACGTACGCCGAACGACCGCAGCCTTTCCATCAGTCGATGCGCGCCCTCCAGCACCCGCACCGGGTGCTCCAGCAGATAGCGCTCCCGCTCCTCGAAATACGCGGCCAGCAAGTCCTCCGCGGAGCCACCCAATACGTCCGCCGCCGCCTGCGCCGCCACTCGCTGCGACTGCGACAACAGCGCCTGTTCCAGCCCCGCTCCGTACTGGCCGCCCCGCGACTCCACCAAGCGGCGGATCACCGGGCCGAAACTGTCATTCAGCAACACCCCGTCAATATTCACCGCCACCAGGCTCAGGTGCGCCAACCCCTTGGAACGTCCTACCTCATGAACACGCGAATCCGGGCCGATCGCCCCAGCCTCGACCAGATCCGACTCGACCGAACCAACCTCGGACGAACCCTGATGCCCCATCACGTCAACCCCCACAATCTGACGACCGATGCACAACAAACGCAAACAAGCCCAACTGGCCGCACGCCGAACCGAGTTGACCTTAGGTCAACCCATCGGCCGCTCCCAGCCAGGGATCCCTGACCTCGCCATCCCAGCCAGCCAACCAACCAGCAAGCAGCGCGGACCGCACCAAGCAAACCAGAGCTGAACAGTCCCGCAATCTCCGGAAGTCGACGAACCGGCGAGTGATCCGGACGGGGACTATACGGACAGGCAGCAAGAAGGACAGCAGGAAGGCAGAACGGAGTTGCAGCGGACAGTGGACAGCGGGGCGGCGGGCACGCGGGTCGACGGATGGGCAGATGGACAGACCGATCGGCGGAACGATCGACGCGAAAGCATAACAAGGGAACCGGACTGCCGGTTTTCCATGAATAAGCGGACGGAATAATTCCCCTTTCACGGGAAACCGCAAGCCGCCTCCCACCAGGTACGCAACTCGTCGGCGCTACTCAGCGTCACAGAAAGTCGAATCCCCAGGAGATCCATTTACCCCGCGTCCACCTCGTGTAATCACCACCGACCCTTGAAAAGGAAACCGGTGGGTATGTATGTTATGGCGTCACTTTCATTCACCTCCGGGGGAGAGGTTCATGAGCAGCAGTCTCGTCATGCCCGAGTCGAAAGACGCCCAGGGCAACCGCAACACCCACACCGCCCGCGCCGAGGGTCAGCCGGCCCAACTACCCCGGCTCACCACGACCGTTCCCGCGGAATACGTCCACCGCGCCGCCCTCGCCGAAGTCTTCCTCACCGACTGCGAAAAGACCGGTGAGAGCACCTTCGTCCTCACCGGCCAGTGGCCCCGCGCCCACACCTTCTTCACCACGGCGGACGGACGCCACCACGATCACCTCCTGGCCTGCGAGACCTTCCGCCAGACCGGCATCTACCTGGCCCACGCCGAGTTCGGCGTACCTCTGGGCCACAACTTCGTCATGCAGGACATGACCGTCACCACCCACCCGGAACACATGGTGATCGGCACCACCCCCACCAATCTCACCCTCAACACCACGATCACTCGTGTTGGCCGCAGTCCCAACTTCACGATCAGTCTCACGATCGTCAACCAGCACCACCACACCATCGCCACCTGCTACGGCCACTTCACGTGCATATCCCCGGCTGCCTACCGGCGTCTGCGCACTGCCAACCCCACCAGCACCCACGCCACCAACCCCACTGAGCACACCCTCGAAGCCCTCGAGCACACCCCCATCCACCAAGACCCCACCACTTACGGCCGCGTCCACACCCGTGACCTCGTGCTCGCCCCCACCCACGAGCCCCACCGGTACCGCCTCAACCCGGACCCCACCCACCCCATCCTCTTCGACCACGACGGTGACCACATTCCCGGCATGGTCCTCATCGAGGCGGCCCGCCAAGCCACCCATCCCCACCCGCCGACCACTCATCTCACGCACAGCCACACCGAGTGGCATCACTACGTCGAACTCACCACGCCCTGCCACATCACCACCACTCCCCCCACCACCACGATCACCCCCACCGGTCACACCACCACGCAGACCGTGACCAGCCACCAGAACAACCACGCCACCCACACCACGACCCTCACTCACACCACCACTCACACGCCCACGTAGACGAGCAGCAGCAACACTTTCCCCCACCCCTTCGCGGGCTCCTCAACGCAACACGGAGCTCAGCCCGTCGGCTGACCTCCCGTCAGCGAGTGGGCGGCTGAGCGGACGTGTCCGCACGGTGGGGCGGGCAAGGTGAGTTGTGACGCCGTCGCCGCCGACCATGCTCTCGATCTGGTCGACGCGGCGACGGCTCCGGGCCTGCACCGGCCGGCCCGGCCCTTGGCGACCCTGACCTGCAGCTACGAGCCACCGCCCCATAGAATTCGGGGCGAGTACGCGGATATCCCTACCCCGGACCGCCGCCGGTGCCCACGTCCCTGCCGACCCCGAGGGAAGCCGGGCCGACTCCTGCCCGCCTGCCCTGCCGTCCGGGTCTCCCGCCGGCCCAGCCACCGGAACCACTGTCTTGAGCACCGAAGCAGTCACTGAAGAAGGCACCGAAACGGTCATCGGCATACAGCCGCCCCCGCCCTCTGCCTCCTGCCCCGCTCCACCCTCGACCGCCCGGTCCCGCTTCCGCACTCGTCTCGCCGGGCGTGCGCCCGCCCCGCCGCCGCCGGGTACCGCGCTGCACAACGTCAGCGTCGCCACCGCCGTCCTCCTGGCCCTGGTGGCCATAGGCTCCCTCATCCACGAGCCCGTGCTCATACCCCCGCTTGCCGCGTCCGCCGCGATCATCCATGGTGCGCCGACGCTGCCTCTGGCGCAGCCACGCAGCGTGATCGCCGGCCATCTGCTGTGCGCCACCGTCGGGTACGCCGTCGTCGCCGCCTCGGGCAGCTCCCCGTGGGCGGCGGCCATGGCCGCAGGGATCAGCTTGGCCGTGATGACCGTGGCCCGAACCCCGCACTCCCCCGCCTGCGCGACCGCCGTCGTCATCGTCCTCAACACACCGCGGCCCGCGACCTTCGTACCTCTGCTGGTGGGTTCCGCCGCTCTCCTCGTCCTCGTGGGCTGGGCCGCCTCGTGCGCCCGCCCCAGCGCGCCGCGCTACCCCGCCTACTGGTGGTGAGCCGGGCCGCCCGGCCGTCACGTCGCAGGTCGGCTGCGGCCGGTGACTCGCCTCAGCGTCAACTACTTCCAGGCGCAGAACGAGAAGCCGGCCATGGCCAAGGCGAGTCAGGTGCCGCGCTGGCGGGAGGCAGACACGCTCCCGCCGCTGGAGCGGGACGGCACGTGCCGCAGGACTTCTGGCTGCGCTGGGCCGACATCGTCCAGGAGCGGGTGGGTGACCCGCAGGCGTACCTCGCCTGGTTTCCGCCCCACACCCCTACAGCAACCGTCTTGTCGAACGTCACGGCGGAAAATCATGTGACCCGGCGGGCCGGGCGCGTTATCGTTGGCTGTATGAACGTCATCGGCCCACGCAACACCGCGACCGCGCGAGCGACCAGCTCGCCGGTTGCCGCCGCCTGACGTCTTTCGTTCTTTCCATCGGCGACCGGAAACGGCCCGCCGATGTTCCCGTGGCCCCTGGCTCTCTCGCCGACTCCCTCGCCACGATCCGACGACCGCGCGGACCCGTTGTCCGGTGCCTCCCCCGCTCGTACACGCGAAGGAGCCACCTCATGAACACCGACTCGGTCATCAGCACGTTCGTCGAGTACTTCCAGGAGCGCGGCCATCACCGGATCACCGGGTCGACTCTGCTGCCGCCGCCCGGGGACTCCGTCCTGTTCATCACTTCGGGCATGCACCCCCTCACCCCCTACCTGGAAGGGCGCCCGCACCCACTCGGCAGCCGACTCGTCAACGTACAGCGCTGCCTGCGCACCACTGACCTCGAAGAAGTCGGCGATCCCACCCATCTGACCGTCTTCGAGATGCTCGGCACCTGGTCACTCGGCGACTACGAAGGACCGCAGAGTCTCCGCTGGGGATACGAGTTGCTCACCGAGGGCCTCGGCATCGATCCCCGCATGATGCACGCCACGGTCTTCGGCGGTGATGACCGTACCGGCCCGGATACCGCTTCACTGGAAGTGTGGG
This sequence comes from Streptomyces sp. NPDC039480, assembly GCF_055597165.1. Taxonomy (NCBI): domain Bacteria; kingdom Bacillati; phylum Actinomycetota; class Actinomycetes; order Kitasatosporales; family Streptomycetaceae; genus Streptomyces; species Streptomyces sp. NPDC039480. The sequence continues at coordinate 61,373 of NZ_JBVITX010000003.1, forward strand.
AGGACCTGAGGGTTCCCGTGGAGTTGACCGTGGAGGACAACTGGTGGTCCAACGGGCCGACCGGCCCGTGCGGCCCCGATTCCGAGATCTTCCTGTGGACCGGCGACACCCCGCCGCGGTCGACGCCCACGCACGACGACCGTTGGGTGGAGGTGTGGAACCACGTCACTATGCGCTATCGCAAGCTTGACGACGGTTCGCTCGTGCCGCTCCCCCAGCGCAATGTCGACACGGGGCTTGGCCTTGAGCGGCTGGTCTCGTTGTTGCAGGGCAAGTCGTCGGTGTTCGAGTGCCATGTCTTCGCTCCGTGGCGGCTGCTCGTGCCGGGACTGTGGCAGCTCGACGAATCGTCGCTGCGGATCGTCTGCGATCACCTGCGTTCGGCCGTGGTGGTGATCGGCGACGGGGTACGCCCGAGCAACACCGGCCGCGGCTACGTGCTGCGCCGTCTGGTCCGGCGCCTGCTCACCGTGCTGTGGCGTGACGATCCCACGCGGGGGCTCGGCGATCTGCCGGGGGATCTGATCCAGCACACTCTGGACCACTTCCACCAGGACGTGGACCCTGTCGACGTACGCGTCATCCTGCTCGACGAGGAGCGACGGTTCCGTCGACTTCTTGAGCGCGGGCAGCGCATCCTGGCCCAGTCCCGCTTCCAAGGGCCGCTCGACGAGGGGGACTTGCACTATCTCCACGACACGCACGGCCTGCCGCGCGACCTCGTCCTGAGCCTGCGTCCGGAGGGACGAGGGCCTCACGCCTGAGGGGCTTGCAGCCTGAGAACCTGAGAGCCTCAGGACCTGAGAACCTGAGAGCCTCAGGACCTGAGAGCCTCAGGGCCCGGCCGTGCTGCTGCGGGCCCGGCCATCCGCCCCGGGTGACCCCGGGGAGGGACGGCCGGACCCGCATCTCAGAGTCTCAGCAGGCCACCCACCCACCAGTCGTGCGGATTGCCGTCGTTGGCGATGGCGCGGTTCCTCAGTGTTCCTTCGACGGTGAAGCCCAGCTTCTCGGCGATGGCGCGCGAGCCGGTGTTGCCGACCATCGCCCACCACTCGATGCGGTGGACGTCGAGTGTGGCCCATCCCCAGTCGCACAGCACTCGCGCGGCCTCGACCGAATAGCCGTGGCCACGCTGCTCCTTGACGGCCCAGTAGCCGAGTTCGAAGACGCCCCGGCTCATCCGGGTGAGGCAGTACGTGCCGACGAAGGCTCCGCTGCCCTTGCGGAACGCACCGAGGTTGTAGTCCTTGTCCGTGGCCCAGCCAGCGGGCCACTCCTCGCAGACGCTCTTCTCGGCGTGCTCACGCCGGTACGGCACCGGCACCGGCGTGTAGTACTGAATGTCCTCGTCCTGGCAGGCGTGATACACCGCGTCCACGTCATCGGGCGTGAAGGCCCGCAACACCAGGCGGTCGGTCTCAAGAGTCACCGGATCCATTGCGGCAGTATGAGCATCTCCCGGCGACGGCGGCCAGCGATTATCCCGTAGGGGTGTCGAGCACTCCGGCCACCAGTCGGCGGGCGTACGCGGCGTCATGTCCGGTCGGCCGGAAGAGGATGCGGTACATCACCGGGGCGACAACGTGGTCAAGGACCGTCTCGACTTCGGGGACGGTCTCGCCACGGGCGGCCGCACGCGCCAGGATGACGTCGATCTGCTCGGCCGCGTAGGCGGAGCACTGCCCCGCGTTGCTGCCGTCGGGATCGCCGAGCAGTGCGTCGCGGATGTAGGCCCGGCCCGCAGCGGACGACATCTCGTCGAGGAACTGCTCCGCCCAGGCTTCGAGATCGGATGTCAGGTCCCCTCGGTCGTCCGGCGGCGCCTCGGGGCGCAGGCGCTCGACCGCCACGTCCGACAGGAGCGCCTGCAGATCGCCCCAGCGGCGGTAGATCGTCGAGGGGGTGACTTCGGCGCGGGCGGCGATCAGCGGAACCGTCAGTGCGTCGCGGCCCACCTCGGCCGCGAGCTCGCGCACGGCGGTGTGCACCGCTTCTTGTACTCGGGCGCTGCGCCCGCCTGGGCGCGCCATCGGCTTACGACTCACGTCATCACCTTAAAGGGAAGTACATGTCACGACCGCACGCACGCGGGGTGCCGCACCCGGTGCCCCTCAGAGGGCGACGGCCGCCGGTGCGAACGAGTGGGCAGGGACTGTCTGCTCGTACGCGTGGCCCACCCGCAGGAGCACGGCCTCGGCGAGCGGGCGGCCGAGGAGCTGCATGCCGATGGGCATGCCCGCGCGGTCGCGACCGACCGGTACGGACAGTGCCGGCACACCGGTGATGTCGGCGGGGGCGGACAGGCGTACATAGGCGTCGGAGACGTTCTCCGAGGTGTCGTCGGCCCACGTGATGGTCTCCTGTTCCGAGCGCACCGCGGTCGCGGGAACCGTCGGTGCGGCGACCACGTCGACCTCGTCCAGCATGCGCAGCCAGGCCTGGCTCATGAGCGTGCGGGCTCGTTGGGCGCGCAGATAGTCGCCGGCGGACATGAGCGCGCCGGCTTCCAGGAGGATCCGGACGTCGGCGCCGTACTCTCCGGGGTCCGAACGCAGAGTCCGCTCGTGGTAAGCGGTGGCTTCCGGGACCATCAGGCCCCATTGCGTGGCCTGGACGTACCGGGTCATCGGAATCTCGACCTCAACGAGAGTCGCGCCGAGGGTTTCCAGGTGGGCGACGGCGGCTCGTACGGCGGCCTCGACCTCGGGGTCGACGTGGTCGAAGTAGTAGTTCCGGGGGACGCCGACCCGCAGGCCTGTCAGGTCCGTGCCCGGGGCCGGTCGGTAGTCCACGGACGGCAGGGACAGGCTGGCGGGGTCGCGCGGGTCATGTCCGGCGAGGACGGTCATCGCCAGGGCCGCGTCTTCGACGGTACGGGTCAGGGGGCCGACGTGGTCCAGCGTCCAGGACAGGGACGTCACGCCGTGCCGGGGAACGAGGCCGTACGTGGGCTTGAGGCCGACGACGCCGTTCAGTGCGGCCGGCACGCGGATCGACCCGCCCGTGTCGGTCCCCAGGGCGAAGGTCGCCGCGCCCGCCGCCACGGCGACGGCCGAACCGCCACTGGAGCCGCCGGCCACCCGTTCCCGGTCCCAGGCGTTGTTGGTCTGCGGCGTGGTCAGGCCGTAGGCGAACTCGTGGGTGTGGGTCTTGCCCACCAGGGCGGTGCCAGCCGCGGCCAGGCGCGCCGCGACGGTACTGTCGGCGTCCGCCCGGTGGCCTGCCCGCACCCGGGAGCTGGCCGTGGTCGCCACACCGGCGACGTCGATCAGGTCCTTCAGCGCCACGGGGATTCCGTGCAGGGGGCTCCTCAAGTGCCCGGCGGTGGCCTCGTGTTCGGCATCGCGCGCCGCGATACGGGCCCGCTCCGCCGTCACTGTGACGTAGGCCTGGAGGTGGGGTTCCGTCTGCTCGATCCGGTTCAGCACCGAGTCGACGAGTTCCACGGGTGAGAGTCGACGCGCCTGTATTTCGGCGGCGGCAGCGGCGAGGGACAGCTCATACGGCTGCATTGCGGTTCTCCTCCGGGGTGTGGTGAGTGGCAGGCAGGGGCGACGGAGGGAAAGGGGACGGCGGGGTGGGCGGGGTGTCCGCGAAGTCGAGTTCGCGCAGGACGGCGACGACGGAGTGGATGTGGTTCGCCGTGGCGGCGACGGCGTGGTGCCGGTCGGCTGCCAGCGGGAGGCCGGCTCGCGCCGCCCATCGGGCGACCTCGGGAGGGGTGAGTTCCTCAGTGGGGGTGGGCATGGATATCCCTTCCGGGTCGGGGTGAGGGTGGCCTGCCTCGGTTGTTCCGAGCGCGGACGTCGATCCCATCGAGCCTAAAAGCTAAGTGTTTGCGTTAGGCCTACGGTAGGACCTACGCTCACTTAACGCAAACAGTTAGCTTTTATGCTCGCCCCGGAACGGACGGACTGACATGAAGACGCCCTCAGCTTCCCCACTCCCCTACTGGACCGTCGGCGACATCACCGTCCACCGCATCGACGAAACGCCCCTGCCGCCCGCGACCGGGCCCTGGCTGCTGCCCGACGCCACAGCCGACGTGGTCGCACAACACCACTGGCTCCGCCCCGACTTCGCCGACCACCAGGGCGTCCTGCACCTCGACAGCCACAGCTTCGCGTTCGTCGTCGGCACGCTGCGGGTGCTCGTCGACACCGGTATCGGCAACGGCAAGGCACGAGCCAACCCGGCATGGCACAACCTCCACACCGACTACCTGCAACGCCTCACCGACGCCGGATTCCCCCCGGACTCCGTCGACCTGGTCGTCCTCACCCATCTGCACACCGACCACGTCGGCTGGAACACCCGAGAAGTCGACGGCGCATGGATCCCGACCTTCCCCAACGCCCGCTACGTCGCCTCCCGCACTGAGCGGGAGTTCTGGGCCGGGTACGACATGGACGAGGCACGGCAGCAGATGTTCCGCGACTCCGTGCATCCGATCGAGGACGCCGGACTGCTCGACCTCGTCGACGTCCCGGCCAGCGGCACCGAAATCGCTCCCGGCCTACGCCTGTTGCCCACCCCTGGTCACACCCCGGGCCACATCACGGTCCAGGTGAGCAGTCACGACGAAACGGCCGCGATAACCGGCGACTTGATCCACCACCCTGTCCAACTCCCCCACCCGCACATCGGAAGCTGCGTCGACATCGACCCGGCCCAGGCCGAGGCCTCACGCCGCACTCTCCTCGCCTCGCTCGCCGACACCAACGCCCTTGTGCTGGGAACCCACTTCCCGAAGCCGACAGCCGGTCGCGTGGTGTCCCATGGGGATGCTTATCGGCTGTCGCCGGTTCCGCCGAGGGGCAGCGCGTTCACGGGGTGACGCTCGAACATGGGGGTGGCACCCGCGTCGTACGGGAGGGTCGAGAGTACGTCGGCGTAACCGCGCTCGAGGGCCTGCCGTTGGCGTGCGATGTGCGGGCCGGCGGGGAGCGCGGCCAGGCGGGCCATCTGTTCCTCGTGGGCCTGGGTGATCTGGTCGGCAGTCGCACGCCAGTCGGTGTCGTCCGGTACGCGGGCCAGTTCCACGCAGACCGGTTCCGTACCCTCCGCCAGTGCGGCCGCAGCCCGGTCGTGGCCGTCCAGGAGCAGCCAGCCGTCCAGGAAGGACACCCACCACAGCAGGACGGGGGCAAGGGTGCCCTCGCTGACATGCTTGCGGTAGGCCTTCACGCGGGCGGCGTCCGGTGCCGGGAGCGGGCGCAGCGGCAGGATGCCGTGCCAGCCGCCCCCACAGAGCTGTTCGAGGGTCGCGTCGGGCCAGTCGCGGACGAGGTCGCAGCTCCAGATGCCGGGGGCGAAGGTGGTAGGCGGGGTCAGCCGCCAGCGCCCGTTGTGGAGGGGGCCGCACCTCGACTCTTCGAGCCAACGCGCGTACTGGTGCGGCCAATTGGTGCCAGCCCGCATCGCAGCTGCGGTCAGGGGCGGCAGCGGGGAGTGGTGGCCGCCCAGACGGCGCAAGTGGAGGTCGCGGCAACAACCACCACCCTCGGACCGGGCCCGGATGAGCGGCTGTTGGCCCTGGAGAAGTACCCAACGGCGCTCCGTCACCCGCTCGAAGCGCAAGGGTGGCCAGGCGACCTGCCCTCCGCCCGGAACGGTCAGGACGAGCCCGCCCCCGGGCAGTGGTTCCCGTGTGGCCTTGATCATGGGATCAGTGTGTCAGTACGAAGGCTCGGTGAGCATGGTCGCGAAGGAGCGGACGTGCCGGGCACGGGTGCGGTGGCGAGTTGACCTCCTTACGGCCAGGGTGCTCCGTGGTAGGACGACTCACGCAACGACCAAGTACCTTAACTGTCGAGATTTCGTGGCAGAGGAGCAGATGTGGCTCAGGGAACCCTCGGATACACCTTGAACGGCTTGCATCACGTGCAGCTTGCGATCCCTCCAGGCGCTGAAGATCTCTGCCGCGAGTTCTGGGGAGGTGTTCTCGGCATGACAGAGCTTGAGAAGCCGCCAGTGCTGGCGGCTCGCGGCGGGTGCTGGTTCCGAGGCGGTGGCCTGGAGGTCCACCTGGGGGTCGAGGAGGACTTCCGCCCGAGCAGGAAGGCGCATCCGGGCATCCTCGTGACCTCGCTCCAGGCGCTCGCCAAGCGGTTCGAGGACAACGGTGTGAGCGTCACTTGGGATGACGACTTCCCCGGGCACCATCGCTTCTACGCATCCGACAAGCTGGGCAACCGGCTTGAGTTCCTGGAACCTGTGCGCGACCGCTGACGTAGGCGAGACAGAGACTGTCCACGCTCCGTCCGTGCAGTGCCTGTGCACTGGGGCGCGCCCACACGCTGAGGCCTCTACGCCGTGAAGAAGTCGATGAGCGCGCGGGCGATCCGACCGGGGGCGTTCTCTGTGGGGATGTGATCCGCGTCCGGGATTCGTACGAGCGTGGTGTGCGGCATTTCCGCGGCGAAACGTTCGGCGTACTCCACCTTCTCGTGGAGGTCGTCTTCGCCCCAGATGAGCAACTTGGGCTTCGTGGACCGCTGCAGGGCGGGGACGAGGTCAAGGGTGTAGCGGTTGTCGGCCGCACTCGCCAGGGCCAGCCAGGAGCGGCGAACCCGTGCGTCGTTCCACGGATCCACGTAGTCCGCGATCAACGGCTCGGTGGCAGCACCGGCGAGCGCATTCGCCACCGCCTGCCGCCGAGCCTCGAGCACGCCCTCGGCCGGGTCGGTGTCCGCGCCCGTACCCGAGTCCCGGAACTTGGCCACATGGGGCGCGGGCCAGGAGTCGTAGAGGACCGAGTTGACCAGGGCGAGGTGGGACATCTCCAGTCGGTCGCGGGCGAGGAGGTGTTGGGCGATGGCACCACCAATGTCATGGCCTGCGACGGCAAGCGGCTCGCCGAGTTTCAGTATGGTGGCGAACCGCGCCACCCACTCCGAGAGGGCCGGTACCGTGGCCGTCTCCTCGGTGAGCTCGCCTCCCGAACGCCCAAGTCCGGGGAGATCGACAGCAATGGGCCGCAATCCCGCCTCCGCAAGGCGGCCGAGTACGGGGAGCCAGACCCGGCTCCAGTACGTTCCGTGCAGCAACAACACGGCAGGACCGTCCCGCTCCACGGTCAGGTAGCTGGCCGTTTCACCGTCGACCTGAACGGTGGTCCTCAGCACATTCGCTTCGCTGCTCTTATCCCTCATGGGACGACTGTGACCGCAGCTGATCTCCTGACCGAGAGACCAGAAAGACAGGAACAGGTACATTCCTGCCAGACTCCGTTGGCGGACGCCGTTGACCCGGCCCGTCTGCCTGGCCTCCCGCCTGCCACAGGATCACGGTGCCGCCAGTCAGCAGGTAGGCACCGAGCAAGCGGTGATCGGGCGGCAACAAAACGGGTCCTGTACGCGCAGTACGCGTACAGGACCCGTGATCGAGCGCCGGGCAGGCCTTGCACCTGCATCTCCCCGCAGGAAGCGGGACGTCTTTCCTTGGACCACCAACGCATCACCAGGCACCACGTGTTGTGGCGACCAGTTCAAGATCTACTATACCCCGGAAAGTTCGCGAGGTGTTCGCCGTAGAGCACTTGGATGTCGCGCCTGCGACTGTGGTCTACAGCGTCGACGGATCCACCTGCATCAAGACCATCACTACACCCGACCCGACCCCGATCCACCCGAAGCCTGGATTTCGGCGCATTTCCGCTTGCGAAACCAACTGATCACAGTCAGTGACTACCGTACTGAACTAGCCGAATGCGCCTGCGCCAGGAAGACCACCTCTGGTGGCACCCGTCGCCGGAACGCAGCACCCCTCACAACACCTACGCACCAACAGCGCGCCTCCTGCCTGCACCGCACACAGCGCGCCTGACCCATAACCAACTCGCTCATCCTCCAGCAAGCTGCTGGCGCCTTGCCGCCGGTCCGCCTCGTGTTCAACCTTCCGCCCGCACACCAGGGGCCCGCCCCCTTCCGCCCAGGGCGGCAGCCCTGTCCCCACATGCCCATGAGCACGTGGCTGCGAGCGTCCGAGCTCCAATGCCGCACCGTCTGAAGGCTTCTGCCAACCCGTCCGGTCACGGAAGGCGACGCTCTTCCTCCGCATGGCCGAAACCTGCGTCCGAACCACCGAACAATCTTGGTCTCACTAGTCATGCGTCACTCCAGGCACTTAAGTACCTGTCGGGCACTCGCTACCGGGCACGGGCGAAAGCCTCCGGCCGGGCTTTAGGCCACGGCCGTTTCCGCGCTGCTCGCCGTCCGCCACCGCTGTACTGCTCCACATGACCATGCCACCCCGTGTCCCAACTGCCCCGAGGGTCCTCCTGCTTATGGCCGCCAGTGCACACCGGTCGGTGTCGTGCTCACACCACCCGGCGAGCCGCAGCGCTCACGGCAGCGGACGACAGGCGGCCAGACGACCGTCCCGCATAAAGCCCGGCCCACCCGTGGCCGCGACGGCTTCAATTGCCCGTTCTTCGCACGCCGCCCCCTGTCCGGTCGGCCCCGGGGGACGTTGATGGAAAGAAACAACGCAGCCGGCGCGGTGAACCCAGCCGGCCGAGACACAGACCTCTATGCGGCAGTACAGGACATCCAGGCGGGTTACTGGCTGCAGATGCAGCAAGTACTGGCACAAACAGAGAACTGGCCGCAGTGGATCTCCCGCACCCAGGTGCTGGGGGTCGTCGCGGCGCAGGCCAACGTTGTCGAGTTGTGGCTGAAAGAGGAACCGTCGAGCCTCGCCGCCCGCGTCATGTACGCCAGAGTCGCCACCGAACGAGTGCTGCAAGCCCACCGGAAGCACTGGACGCGTGACTACCGGAAGACAGCGGACCTGGAGAAACTGGTGGCCCGGGCCCGGGACGCGTGCCAGCAGGCCAGCGAGGGGAACCCCGACGACCCAGTGCCCTGGATATGCCGCCTGGCCCTGGTCGAAACGGACGTGGCAGGACGCTACCCGGAGCACCATGTCGCTCCACCACCCCATGAGTATCTGCTGCCTGGCGGACCATGGGGGCTGCTCGCGGAAGTGCATCGACGAGATCCGTTCAACCGCGAAGCATGGCACCGCATGTCCCAGGCGCTCCAAGCCCGCCCCGGTCCCGCGGGCCGTCAGGCTGTCGCGACGGACTTCGCCCGCTGGACCGTCTCCTTCGCACCACCCGACTCACCGCTGCTTCTGCTGCCCCTCTATGCCCGCGTACAGGAGCACCGGGAACGCCGGGACAACGGGGCCGCGGCCACGCTGAACCTCCTGTGGACCAGGGAGGACACCACCCGGGCCATCACGCAGGCATTCGAGGGCTGGTTCCAGAAGTGCGAGCCGGCCACCAGTTCCCAGCTGGATCTGAACTACCTCGCATACGCCTTGGCAAGGGGAGGCTTCGCTCAATGGGCCACCGAAGTGTTCGACGCCATCGGCGACTTCGCCACGCCTGCCCCGTGGCATTACGACCACCGATACCCGGAGAACCAGTGGCGGAAGACATTCGAGGAGGACCGTGAGGCCTGCCTGAGGTCCCGCCTGAGATCCCGCCCGCGGCATGCGGGAGAGCACCCACGACCACCGACCTGACCCCCACCCCCCTGTTGCAGCTTTCCTGTTTCCTGTGCGGAGAACCAATGACTTCGGTGAGAACACCGCGCCAGCAACCGAACCCGGTCGACGACGACGAGGAGGACGCACGCATCCTCCAGTCGCTGGGCTACACCCAGCAACTGCACCGTCGGATGGGGGCGTTCGGCAATTTCTCGGCGTCCCTGTCCGTCATCTCGATCATGTCGGGGACCTTGCTGCTGTTCGGCTACGGCCTGAACTCGGGAGGCCCCGCGGTGATCACGTGGGGGTGGCTCGCCGTCGGGCCGCTCGTGTTGTGCCTGGCCGCGGCCTTGGCGGAGATCACCTCCCGCTACCCCACCAGTGGCGGCCTGTACTACATGGCCCGCCAGCTCGGGGGTGAGCGGTGGAGCTGGTACACCGGCTGGCTCAACCTCCTGGGCCTGCTCGGCGGAATAGCCGCCCAGGACTTCGGCATCGCGACATTCACCGCCGCGTGGATGAACCTGCAATTCGATTACACGCCGACCCCGGGCTCCCTGCTGGCCCTGTACGCGGTCATCCTCGCCCTGCACGCGGTCCTGAACCTCTTCGGCACTCGGCTGATGAACATCCTGACGTCCGTGAGCGCGTGGTGGCATCTCGCGGGGGCCGTCGTCATCATCGGCTCCCTGGCGCTCGTACCTTCCCACCACCAGTCGGCCGGCTTCGTCTTCTCCGAGTTCACCAACAACACCGGCTGGGGTGCCCCGGCGTACGTGATTCTGCTGGGCATGCTGCTGCCGGTCTTCGCCCTCGCCGGTTACGACACCTCGGCCCACCTGAGCGAGGAGACCAACCATGCCTCCGTCGCCGCGGCCCGCGGAGTCTTCCGCTCTGTGGCGGTGTCCTGGATCGCCGGCGGCATCCTCTTGACCACGCTGCTGTTCGCCGTCCAGGACTACAGCGCGACCCTGGACAGCCAGACCGGTGTACCCGTGGCGCAGATCCTTCTGGACGCGCTGGGCATGGCGGCGGCCAAGGCCCTGCTGTTGGTGATCATCGTGGCCCAGTTCCTGTGCGGCTACACCGTGACCGCCAGCGCAAGCCGGATGATCTATGCCTTCGCCCGGGACGGTGCCCTGCCCGGATCGGCACGCTGGAAGAAGATCAGCCGCCGCACCGCCATCCCCGCCAACGCGGTCTGGCTCGCGGTCACTGTGGCGTTCGTACTCGCACTGCCTTCCTTGTACTCCAGCACGGCGTTCGCGGCGGTGACCGCCATCTCCGTCGTGGGATTCACCTCGGCCTACGCCATCCCAGTGCTGCTGCGGCTGATCCACCGGGACCGATTCACCCCGGGGCCCTGGAACCTGGGCCGCTGGAGCCGGCCGGTCGGCTGGATCGCGGTGGTGTGGGCGGCCGCGGTCACCGTGCTGTTCCTGCTGCCGCAGAGCAGCCCGGTCACTGCCACCACCTTCAACTACACTCCGGTCGCCGTAGTGGTGGCCTTCCTCATAGCCGCCCTGTGGCGGCGCTTCGGCCGCGACTCCTACCACGTGCCCCGATCCAGCTCCCCCACCGAGGACAAGCAGTTCGAGGGCATCATCTGATGACGAAGAATCCGATGTCCTCAAAGGCAACCCCGACAACCCATGGGAGTACGGTGACCGGCCTCACGGAATCCATCGAATCGGCACAGCAGCTCGCCGTCGCCTGGCGCGCCCTGGTGCTCGACCGCGATGCGGACGCGGATGTGCGCGACCTCCCCGGTATCGCCGTCCGCTGGGCCGACTGCCGATTCTCGTTCTACAACTGCATCACCCTGACCGACCCGGGAACAGGGGCCGATCTCCTCACGCAACGTTTGCGCCAGGCGGCGGACATCATGCGTGCGAAGAAGCACCCGGGCTTCCTGTGGCTCTTCGAGGACCTCCTGGCCGACGAGGCCCGCACCACGCTGGCCGCGGCGGCAGAGCAGGCCGGCCTGCAGTACGCCTTCCCCGGCACGGGCATGGCCGGAGACCTGCTGCCCATCCCCGACCCGGTACACCCCGACCTGACGTTCGTGCGTGTGCGCACCGACGAGCACTTGCGGGCCTACGCGGACCTCCAATCACACGCGTACGGCTTCCCCTTGGAGGAAGGCCGCGACGGTCTGGTCGGATCCGCGCGCTGGAAGAGCGAGGAGGTGTACGCGTACCTGGCCATGCGGGGCGACGTTCCGGTGGCGTGCGCCGCGACGGTCGAAGCGGAAGGCCGTCTCTTCGTCGCGTTCGTCGCCACGGACCCGCAGTGGCAGCGCAGGGGTTACGGCGAGGCGGTCACGCGCAAGGCACTGCACGAAGGCGCCCGAGCCACCGGGCTGACCCGCGCCACGTTGCACGCGACCGTCGCCGGCGCTCCTGTATACCCGCGTATCGGTTTCACGCCGAACACCCCCATCCACTTCTACAACTTGATGGAGTGAACCGCCGGGGCTGGGGCCCTACGTCTAACGAGTCCGGCCCCAGTCCCGGCAAGATCAGCCCTCACCGACTTCCCGAGCCACACGCTCCAGTCGGCTCCGGTGGGCCTCCCACCATGCCTGATCACCTGGTGGCAGGTTCTCCTTGCCCTGCAGATACCCGACGGAACCGTCGATCAGTTCTCGCACGATGTCGGCGTGGCCTGCGTGCCGCTGGGTTTCGGAGACCATGCGTACCAAGATGTGATGCAGTGTCACCTCTCGGCGTTCCTCTGGCCACCACGGGACGTGACCGATCGCGTCGAGCGGCAGCGTCGCGATCGTGCTGTTGGAGTGCTCCCACGCCTGGTGGTACAGCCCCACGATCTCTTCACGCGACTCGTCCGCAGTTGCCCACATGTCCGATTCGGGTTCCGCGTTCTCCGTGTACCACCAGGGTGGCGGCTCTTTGTCGAAGAAGGGCCGCCCGAACGTGTCACCGAAGTACCCCAGCTCGACGCTGGCTACGTGTTTGACCAGTCCCAACAGGTTCGTGCCCGTGGGGGTCAGCGGGCGTCGGATGTCGTACTCCGAGAGCCCATCGAGCTTCCATAACAGGGCGTCACGCGCCTCTTGCAGGTATCGGAGGAGGTCCGCTTTCGAGTTCGGCTCGATCATGCCGGGCAGTCTGCCACCCAGCACTGACACTGAGGATTGAGCACATTTCGAAGGCTCCATCCGTCACCCCAGAGGCGTGACCCCCGGCTGGGCGGAGCGCCTCCTCGCCCAGCCGGGGAAGCCCACCAACGCTCCACTCCCCGCAGGGCCGGCACCAAACCTCGGCGCGCAGAACGGCGTGCTGGCCGACAAGGCCTTCGGTCATTCCCGATCTGAAGGTGTCGGCACGGCGCAGGCTTCGGCGATAGCCCGCGTGTCCCAGTAGAACGGACGCACTTCGGCGATCCGCCCGTCCCTGACGGTGATCGCTTGCAGAATCGGGAAACTGAGTTCACGGCCGGTCGCACGGGCGCGGGCACGGACCTGTGTGAGTACGACCGCAGTCTCACCGGTAGCAAGAAACTCTTGCTCCACTATGTCGAACGACTCCCACACCTCTCCCATCATGAGGAAGAACTGGGTCATGCCATCGTGCCCACGCCAAGTGCCTCCGTAGGGCAGGGCTGCTGCTTGGTGCAGTTCGACATCCGGCGCAAAGAAGGGGGCAAGCAGGTCGAATGAAGCCTCACCAGGGCCTCCTGCCGCCAGGTACTCGGCCTCAGCGGCATACATGCCAGTGAGGACTGTTACTGATTCCGTAGTGGATGACATCGTCATGTCGCCAGCATGATTACCGCAGGAGGGCATTGCTGGCGGCAATCAGACGTCGTTGTACGGCGCGGTCGGCACTTCCGCGAAACGCCGTAGCGCCGAGCGCCTGCTGGGTCGACGTCGCCAATACCGGCGGGGCGACCGCGTGACAGTCCGGTCGTTCCGGGCGGGTGTCAGTGGGGCCTGCGATGGTGTGAGGCGTGGATGAACTCGTGGAACGTGTTGACGCTCAGGACCGTGTGCTGGGGGTGGTCAGGCGGCGAGACGCCGTTCGGGAAGGGTGGCTGCACCGGGTTGGCGTGGTGGTGTGCCGCGATGGGCACGGCCGTTTTCTCGTCCATCGGCGTGCCGAGCAGTTGTCCCGTTTCCCAGGGCATTACGAACTCGGGATCGGGGGCGCTGCGGGGGTCGGCGAGTCCTATGAGCAGGCAGCTGCCCGCGAGCTCAGCGAGGAGCTGGGAGTGCGGGCGGCAGCGTGCCTTCGGTTCAAGTGCCTCAATCGGAGCGGACTCAGCCCGTACTGGCTGGCAGTCTGTGACGCCGTGCTTCCAGAGGTCGTCGCCCCTGACCCCGAAGAGGTGGCCTGGCACAGGTGGATGACCGAGCTCGAGCTGCGGCGGGCTCTGCAGCAGTGGACCTTCACTCCTGACAGCCAGGAGGTGTTCGACCGGTATTTCGCTTGTGGTGCTGCCCTGGGGGCTGCGTGAAAACGATGTTCGTGAGTTGGGTCAGTGGGACAACAGCGTCGGCCGCTCGTGTTCCCAGCCATAATTCCTGGCCATAATTCCTGCTCGTGCCTCCTCCGATGCCAGGTGTTCGGCCTCACGGCCCGCGCCATCGGCCGGTTGGCGAGCGAGGAGGTCTAGGACAAACCGTCCACGAGCAAGGAGCGCAATCATGAGGTTCGACAACCACCGCGTCGTCATCACCGCTGCCGGTCGCGACTTCGGGCGTACTCTGGCGATCCGGTTCGCAGACCTCGGCGCTGAGGTCTTCCTCTCCGCACGCAGCCTCGCTGCCGCCGAGCGCGTCCGTGACGAAATCCGAGACCGAGGCCATCAGCGAGTCCACGCTTACGCCTGCGACTTGACGGATCCCGCCTCGATCCGTGACTTCGCGTCCGGCGTCACCCGGCACACCGACCGCGTCGACATTCTGATCAACAACGGCTCGCGCTACCTCGAAGGGCCGGATCTCCTGTCGGTCTCCGACGCCGATGTCGTCGACACCATCGCGTCCGGCGCCACGGGCACGGTCCTGACCGTGAAGAACTTCCTGCCTCTCCTGCTCAACTCGGACAAGCCGGATGTAGTGACGATGGTCTCCGCCTGCGGGACGGCAGGACATCACCGTTCGGACGCACACGACGCCTTCTATGCGGCCAAGAGCGCACAGGCCGGGTTCACCGAGATCCTCTCCAAGCGCCTACGGCCCAAGGGAGTTCGCGTGATATCGCTCTACCCGCACGACTTCGACAACACCGACCCGCTCTCCGAGGAGTGGGAGGCCACGCCACGGGAGGCCAAGGATGACCTCACCTCGCAGTCGCTCGTGGAGTGCATCTTCTTTGCGGTCGCCCAGCCCCGTGACTGCTTCATCAAGGCGTTCCACTTCGAACAGGTCTGAGCGTCCGCTTGCTCAAGTAGCGGTTGCCGCAGGCGGAGGCAGAGGCGGAGGCGGCCAAGAACTAACGCATGGCAGCGGTCACGAGGCCCTCCAGGGCCTCGCGCGGCACTTCCCCTCCGCCTACGAGCCGGTCGAAGACCAGGCCGTCGACGCAGGTCAGCAGCGTCTGGGCGCGATTCGTCACGTCCGTCACGCCGTGCCCCGCGAGGAACAAGCGAACGGCCTCGCGGCCGGCGTTCTCGCGGGGTACGAGGATCTCCCGTAGTTCCTGGTCGCGCACGCTTTCGAGGGTGCAGGCGTAGCGGGCAAGTGAGCGGCGGCGGCCCTCGCCGGTGATCCGTTGTTGGGTGAGCAGGGCCAGGCCGTTCACGAGTTCCTCGGCGGTGCGCAGCGGCAGGAGTTGCTCAGCCGTCGTGTGCAGTTCTGCCTGGTCGAGTTCGACGAGGCGTGTGACGAGTCCGGTGAGCAGTGCGGCGCGGGTGCGGTAGTACGCCGATGTGGTGCCCGGCGGCATGTCCGCCCGGCGGTCCACCGCGCGGTGGGTCAGGCCGCGCATCCCTTCGTCGGCGAGTACGTCGAGTGCCGCGTCTGCGAGGAGGGTGCGCCGGTCCATAGCCATGTTCCCTTTCTACACCTGTAGAGCTTCGGCTAAGATCATTCTTCTACAGATGTAGAAGAACTGGGGGCTTGTTATGGGCAAGACGGCTGTGGTTGTCGGAGGGGGCATCGGCGGACTGGCCGCCGCGATCGGGCTGCGCCGCGTCGGCTGGGAGGTGACGGTCGTCGAGCGCGCCTCCGTGCTCGACGACGTGGGGGCGGGTATCTCACTGGCCGCCAATGGCCTTCGGGCGCTGGATGAACTCGGCGTGGGCAAGGCGGTGCGAGAAGCATCGCGAGGCCAGTACAGCGGTGGCACTCGCACGCCGGAGGGCGGCTGGCTGGCCCGGATGGACGGCGCGGCACTGGAGAAGGCGGTCGGCACACCCATCATGGGTATCCCTCGCGCCACCTTGCACCGGCTGCTTCGCGAGGCCCTGCCCACCGGGACGCTGCAGATCGGGGCCGAGGCCGGCCCGGTTCGACCGCTCCGGTGCGGGATGGTTCGAGTCGACTGCGGTGGCAGGACCCTGGACGCGGACTTGGTGGTGGCGGCCGACGGCATTGGCAGCAAGGTCCGCCAACATCTCTTCCCGTCCCACCCCGGCCCGGTCTACAGCGGCTCGACAGTACTGCGTGCCATCACCGAGCACGCTGTCGACCTGGACACCGACTTCGAGCTGACCTGGGGGCACGGTGCCGAGTTCGGGCACATCGCCTTCCCCGACGGACGCGCCGAGTGGCACGCGGTCCTCACCCTTCCGGCAGGGACGCGGTTCGCCGACCCTCTCGCCGAACTGCGCCGACGCTTCCGCGAATGGCACGAGCCGATCCCCGCGCTGCTCGACGCGACGCACGCCGGCGCCGTGCTGCACCACGACGTCAACGAGCTGCGGACCCCGCTCCCCACGTACACGGTCGGCCGGATCGCGCTGCTCGGCGACGCGGCCCATGCCATGACTCCCAACCTGGGCCAGGGCGCTTGCCAGGCACTGGAGGACGCGGTCACCCTGGCCGCCGCGCTCGCTGCGGAGCCCAACACGGAAGCCGCGCTCGCGAGGTACGACGCCGAGCGTCGACCACGCAGTCAAGCCGTCGCTCAGGCTGCCCGGCAGGCCGGACGGATGGGCCATCAGCTTTCGGGCCCACTGCCCGTCGCCCTGCGCAACATGGCGATGCGGCTGACACCCTCCCGCGCCGCCCTACGGATGATCCTCCGCCACCACAACTGGGCTCCGCCCCGCCTGTGTTGATCAGCTCGGGCGTCGGCGCGAAGCCCCGACCGAGGCAAGACAACCCTCCATCTGACCAGTGGGTCGGTGGATCATGTGTTCTACGCTCTCGGAATGAGCGACGAGCTTCTTCACCTCACGGTCCTGGGCAGCGCCACGCCCTACCCAAGCGTGGACAACCCGTGCTCCGGTTACCTGGTGTCGAGCGGGGACACCCGCATCTGGATGGACGCGGGCAGCGGGACGCTCGGCCCGCTCCAGCGTCACGTGCGGCTGGACGAGCTCGACGCGATCTGGATCTCGCATCTGCATGCCGACCACAGCGCGGACCTGCTCACCGCGTACTACGGCGCCCTGTATGCGGACATCAAGCTCGCTGCTCCGATCCCTCTCTACGGCCCGCCGGGAATCACCGACCGGCTGGCCGGCTTCCTCACCAACACTTCGGCTCGTAGTCCGATCGAAGCCGCCTTCGCGGTCAGCGAGTTGCACGACGGCCATCAAGCGACCGTAGGGTCGCTCCGGCTGACCAGCCGGGCCGTGTCGCACGGCATGCCGGCCTTCGCCGTACGCATCGAGACGGCGGGCAAGTCGCTGGTGTACACCGGGGACACGGCACCGTGCCCGAGCCTCACCGAGCTGGCCGAAGAATGCGACGTGCTGTTGTGCGAAGCCGACAGCGCACAGGAACCGGTCGATGGCGAAAAGGTGCACCACACGCCGGAGGACACCGGCGCCACAGCCGACACGGCCGGAGCGGGCCGACTGATCGTCACGCACGTGGGCCGCACCCTCACACCGCAGCAAGCAGTGGCGCGCGCCTCAGCGCGGTTCAACGGCCCCGTCGCCTACGCCGCCCCCGGTGCCACCTTCCCAATCGGCTAGGGCGTGATGCCCAGCGCAAGACGCCCGGCGAGAGCACGCCAATGCCGGGCAATCATGCGCTGGGCCGCTCCAGGGCGGGCTGTCGACCGAACTACGCCCGGCCCACGAACACGCCCTAGTCGCGCTCGGGCCAGATGAGGCTGTCCTCGGTCCAGATGACGCCCTTGTTGCGGCAGAGGCAGAAGGGGTGGCCGATGGGGTCGGCGTAGACGCGGAAGCCGTAGCCGTCGGGGCCGACGCAGTCCCGTTTCAGGGTTGCGCCGAGGGCCAGGACGCGGCGCTGTTCGGCCTCGATGTCGTCGACTTCGAAGTCGAGGTGGAACTGCTTGGGGTGCTCGCTGTCGGGCCACTGCGGGGCGCGGTACTCCTCCACCTGCATGAAGGCCAGTTCGATCTCGCCGAACTTGATACCGGCCCAGTTCTCGTCGCTGTCCTCCTTGACCGGGAGCCCCGTCACCTCGGAGTAGAAGGCTGCCAGCTTCATCGTGTCCGGGCAGTCGATGATGAAGTCAGTGAGTCGTAGCATCCCGCGATCTTGCCACAAGATCGCGGGAGTCGGACGGTGAGACAGGGTCCCGTTAGCAGTAGTCGGTGCTGTCCGTGCTGTCACTCTCACGACCGACGGAGAGCAGCGAAGTCATCGCCCCGAACTATGTGGCCTTGGGGCCCGGTTGGGCATGCTGGGGGTGGGCTTACGCTCTGTACCTCAATGGCAGGGGGCCGGTCGGTGTTACGCATTCACTTCACGGCGGAAGACCTCGCCCGGACACGGGTGGCCGCAACGATCGGTGTCGCGGCGGAGGTCTATTACAGCTTGGAGCTGCTGAGGGAGAAACGGCAGCTCCCGCACTTCCGCTCGTGGCGATCCGCAGTCGCCGGCCGGATGGGAGCGGACACGCGCCCCTTGACGTCTCTGATTCCCGTTCGTCGTCCCGGACTTGATCTGCTGGCCCTGATGGGCGATGCGCCCTCTCTCGACCACGCCGTGGACAACCTGCTGCACGCCCCGACAACCCGGCTACGACGCGAGTTCGAGGCTCTCGACTTCCACCCCGGTCACCTGTCGTGGGCCAGACAAGTGTCCGAGGGCGACCGTGACGCGCTGCGAGAACTCGCCGAGGCGGTGCGCGCCTGTCACCGGCTGACCGTGGAGCCCTACTGGCATCGCGGCCGCTCCGAACTGGTCGCACTGTCCACCCGGTGCGCGAACCTGATGCTGGAGGGAGGTATCGATCTACTGCTGCGTTCGATCTGCGCGCCGCTGGTGCGCTGGTGTCCGCCGGTGCTCGAAGCTCCCTACCCGCGCCCAGTCGAAGTGCGCCTCCAGGGAAGAGGGCTGATCATCACGCCCACGGTCTTCGCAAAGCACCCGGTGAGCTTTCTGTGGGACCCGCTCGATACCGCCCAGCCGCCCCGACTCACCGTTCCCGCTCTCCGTCGGCCGCTGACCGGCGACGAACCGACAGAAGCGGACGGCTCCGCCGCGCGGAACC
Organism: Streptomyces sp. NPDC039480; assembly: GCF_055597165.1. NCBI lineage: Bacteria > Bacillati > Actinomycetota > Actinomycetes > Kitasatosporales > Streptomycetaceae > Streptomyces > Streptomyces sp. NPDC039480. Next base: position 80,479 of record NZ_JBVITX010000003.1, read on the forward strand.
TGGAGGCGCTGCTCGGCCGCACGCGAGCTGCCGCCCTCCTGGTGACGGCGGAAGGCTGTACGACGAGCGAGCTGGCCCGCCGCCTCAACGTCACGGCCGCCGCGGCCAGTCAGCACGCGACAGTACTGCGGAACACGGACCTCATCACCACCAGCCGCCGAGGCGGCTCCGTACTCCACCTCATCACTCCCCTCGGACTGGCCCTGCTCCGGACCGGCACCCTGACGGAACCATGAGGCAGGCCCCGGGGGCGGGCGGCACGGAGTCTGCAACTGGGCGACGTCCGATGGCAGTTGCGGGGCCCGGCCCCGCAGCGCGCCCGTCCAGCACACAGCTGGCGGACGCGCCTCGATCGATGGTCGACGGCGCTCCCCGAACGGCGCAGACGACCTAGGGCCCTCAGCTCCGGCAAGAGCGCCTAGCGCCGAGCCAGGCCCTCGAGGGCGACGATCAGCTCGGGCACGGGCCGGGCCGCGCGGAGCTGATCTGGTCATTCATGTTGTATTGGGTGACGTTTCCCGTGTAGGTGGCCGAGACAGGCAGGCATCGCCCCGTGAAGTTGGTGCCCGTGTAGACGGACCACAACCGACCGTTGCGATTACGGATGGACGACGTGATGTTGTCGAAGTCCAGGGGGAGAGTTCTGCGTTCACCTTGCAGACCTATGACGCGCCCCTCCCCGTTGATGTGCTCGAACAGGCAGAAGTTGGGACTGGCGCACCGGTCGTAACCGCTCGCGTCACCCGAGGCCGGTGCTGCCGATGCCGCGGGCGCGGTCAGGGCCGCGAGAATGAGCCCCGCCGCCATGGCCATGCTGGTGGTCATCGTCCGTAACTTCGATCCGGGCATGCTGCATCCCCTTCAGTCGGTGTGCTTCCGGTCGCGGTGGTGGCCGCCGCACGACTCCGCATCCTGGGCGGGCCGACCACCGGCGGTCCAGCTCTTAAGCCACGACTTAAAGGGGCGGCAGCGTTCGCGTGCGCCGAGTAGAGACCCGAGTACTGCTACTCAGTGATACTGTGTAGCAGTACTCGGTACTACGCAGTACCGAGGGGGTCGAGGAGGACTCGCTTTGGACGACCTGACGGAGATGCTGAAGGGCACCCTCGAAGGCTGCGTGCTCGAAATCATCGGCAGCGAGGAAACCTACGGGTACGCCATCACCCGCCGACTGAACGAGCTCGGCTTCGCCGATGTCGTCGAGGGGACGGTGTACACCATCCTGCTGCGCCTGGAGAGGAACAAACTCGTCCAGGTGACGAAGCGACCCTCCGGGGTCGGCCCACCGCGCAAGTTCTACGCACTCAACGACGCCGGCCGCGAGGAACTCGCGAAGTTCTGGACGAAATGGCAGTACGTGTCATCACGTATCAACACGCTTAGGGAGGGCCGGGGATGAACTTCTGGGAGACCGTCACAGGCAGCGATCTCACCAGGGACTGGAAGGCGTTCGAGGCGCGGGCGGCCGCCCTGCCGGACGACCACCGGGCCGCGTGGGAACAGATCAAGGCCCACCTCTTTCCGCACGGCGACTTCACCGGCCGCAACCTGATGCCGATCCTCGACTCCGCCCTCGGGCTGCTCGAAGAAACAGCGGCGGACGGACAGAGCGTCGACGACGTGCTCGGCGACGACATCCGAGGCTTCTGCACGGCTCTGGCCGGTGGCGAAGGAGCCCGGACCCATCGCGACCGGTGGCGCGAACAGTTGAACAGGAACGTCGCGAGGAAACTGAAGCGGCTGGGAGGCTGACGTGGGTATCCAGGACATCATCGAGGGCAAGAAGCAGTGGCGGGCGCACGTGGCCCGGGTCAAGGCACTGCCGCCGGACTACCAGATCGTCTACAAGGAGATGCAGAGGTACCTGTTCAAGGTCGGACCGGTCGACCTTTCCGACGGCCCCCTGCTCCCCGGCATCGTCGACTTCTTCGAGGAGGGCGCCGCGTCAGGTAAGGGTGTCCTGCAACTCATCGGCCCCGACGTCGCCGCGTTCTGCGACGACCTGATCAAGGATTCACGCACGTACGCGGATGTCTACCAGGAGTCCATCAACGGGGGCCCCGGCACGCCCGACAAGTAGGCCCCGCACAAGTCCAGGACGGCATACTGCGTACTAGAAGGCCGCAAGCCTCTCCGCCGGACCAGGCGGACCAGGCGGACCAGGGCAGGCAACGCCAGTGCGCCCAGCCTCAACTCAGTGCGTCCAGCGCCTCCGCGATGCGCGTGAGCCAGTGGTCGACGGGGCCCGTCGTGAGGACTCCGCTGCCCGCGCCGGCCAGTTGACCGGCCGCGGGCAGCAGGCGTGACCGGACCCGCGCGAGTGCGGTCCGGTCGTCCGAGCGCAGGGCCGCCTCAGCCTCCACGCAGCACAGCGCCTCGTACAACAGGTCCGGGGGCGGTTCGGGGAGGGCGCGCAGTGCCGCGCGGGCCTGGACGTGGCGGCCGGTCTCCGCGAGGGCGAGCGCCTCGGCCCAGGGGCGGTGAGGGCCCCAGTCGGCTGTCAGGTCGACGTGGGGCGGCAATTGGTGTGCCAAGCCCAGGGATACGAGGGCCAGCGGCAGGAGCCCGGTGCTCATGCCCGGCATGCCCGCACTGTCGAGACTCGCGGCCGCGCTGCGCAAGGCGGACTCGGCCCCGGGCACGTCACCTGAGGCGGCCAGGCGCAGGGCGTCGTACCACTGGGTGAAGATGCCCACCAGCGGCAGTTCGTGACGTCGTGAAAGCCGGGTCGCGGCGGCGGCGTGCGCGTCGGCGGCCGGGAAGTCGCCGAGGGCGGCGCGTGCCTGCATGCGGATGAGGTGGCCGAGCACTTCGAAGGTGAACAGGCCATGCCGGGAGGCCAGTTCGACGAGTTCGGCGCCGATCGCGTCGCGCTGCGGCGCGAGGCCGGCGCGGGTGAAGGACTGCATGAACGCGCCGTTGAGCGCGAAGGCAAGGAGCGCCGGGTCGTCGAGGCGGCGCGCGAGCCGCTCCGCCTCGCGCGCGGCATCGGGTCCGCGCGGTGTCCTGGCGCCGCGCGTCTCCACCGCGACGGTGGCCAGCAGGCGGCACCGCGTCGCCTCCGAGGCGTCCTTGGGCAGCCTCGCCAGGGTCCGTTCGGCGGCCTTGACGATGTGCCGGGCAAGCTCCGGGTCGTCGCCGCGCGTCCAGATCGCGGGTACGTCGAAGGCGCCGATCACGCGAGCCGTCAGTTCCGGGTCGCCGTACTCCTCGGCCGCTTCGATCGCCGCCATGCGGTGCTTCCGGGCGGCTTCCAGGCCCCCGGCGCCGGTCACTGCGAGGCTGCGGATGAGGCCGACCGTCGACTCCAGGCGGGCGCGGGCTCCGGCTTCGACGGTGCGGTCGTACGATGCGGCTGCCTCGCTCCAGAGTCGGGATGCCGTCGCCGACGGGCCGGATGGACCGGACATGCTGGACGGAAGGGACGGACCCGACGGGGTGGAGAGGTCCAGGCCCGTGTCCTGAGCGAGGATGTCCGCCTCCAGGCGGCGCAGGCCTGGCCCCGGATCGAGGCCCAGCTCCTCCGCCAGCGTGGCGCGTGCCCTCCGCAGTGTCGCGAGGGCGTCGCCCTGGCGGCCGGTGCGGTACAGCGCGAGGCTCAGCAGCCGCCAGGCGTCCTCGCGCCATGGGTGGCGCGCCACGTGTGCGTCGAGGTCGGGCACGGTCTCGGCGGCCCGGTCGAGGTCGAGCGCCGCCTCGGCGCGCCGCTCGACGGCCAGGGCGCGCAGCTCGGCAAGGCGCGAGCGTTCCGCGCGCGCCCACTCCTCGCCGGCGAACTCGGCGTAGGCCGGGCCCCGCCACAGCGCCAGCGCCTCGTCGAGGCGGCGCAGCGCCTCCTGCGGCGGCAACTGTCGGGCCTCGGCCACGGCCGTCTCGAAGCGCCAGGCGTCGACGGCGTCCGGCTCGGCCCGCAACGCGTAGCCGGGGCCCTCGGTCACGAGCAGCCGGGCGGGAGCCCTGCGCGGGCGGTCGGGTTCCAGGGCCTTGCGCAGGGCGCCGACGAAGGTTCGTACCGTTCCCAGAGCACGTTCCGGCGGGTCTTCCCACAGGTCGTCGATGAGGCGTGTGACGGGCACGACGTGGCGGCGGGCGACGATCAGGCGGGCCAGGACGGCTCGCTGGCGTGGGCCGCGCAGAGCGAGCGGCCCGTCCGCGTCCCACGCGCCCACGGGGCCGAGCACCCCGAACACGACCTTCGGCGCCGCCCCCGGCCCGCTCCCGGCCCCCGTCTCCGTCCCCGCCCCCTTCATGCCCGACACGTGCGGACCACCGCGCTCTCTCCGTACAGATCTCTCACTGATCACTTGCTGATCACTTGCTGATTCGGCGGCGGCAAGCTGTAGACGTCCGCCGCTCGGCGGGCCCGACCCACCCTCACGGCGGGCACACCGCCCGCCCCATCTTCCCGTCCCGGAGAGCACACCATGACACCGACCGTCCCCGGCTTCGATCATCACCACGTCACCGTCGCGGACGGCGTACGCCTCCACGTCGCCGTCGGCGGCTCCGGCAGCCCCGTCGTGCTGCTGCACGGCTTCCCGCAGACGCACCTCATGTGGCGGCACGTCGCCGCCGACCTCGCGGGGCGGCACACCGTGATCTGCCCGGACCTGCGCGGGTACGGCGCCAGTGACAAGCCGGCGGACATCGACGGAACGACGTACGCCAAGCGCACGATGGCGGCCGACGTCGTCGCGCTCGCCCGTGCCCTCGGCCACGACCGGTTCGCCCTGGCCGGGCACGACCGCGGCGCCCTGGTCGCCGTGCGCGCCGCGCTCGACCACCCGGAAGCGGTCACGCACCTGTTGTCCCTCGACGTGCTGCCGACCCTCGACATGTGGGACGTCATGCACGGCACGACCGCCGCCGTGGGCTTCCACCTGTACCTGATGGCGCAGCCTCCCGGTCTGCCCGAGCAGTTGATCGGGGCCGCCCCGGACGCGTTCTTCGGCCACTTCCTCGACCTCTGGACGCGCGACGCCGCCGCGGTCCCCGCCGACGTACGCGCCGCCTACCTCAAGGCGTCCCGCGAAGCCGTGCCGTCCATCGTCGCCGACTACCGTGCCTCCGCCCACATCGACGTCGAGCACGACCGGGCGGACCGGGACGCGGGCAACCGCCTCACCATGCCGGTGTCCGTGCTGCAGCAGGACTGGGGATCGGCCCTCGGCTTCGACGCAGCCTCCCTGTGGCGCGCCTGGGCGCCCGACCTCGACCACCGGACGGTGTCGTGCGGCCACTTCATGGCGGAGGAGGATCCGGCGTTGGTCAGCGGGGCCTTGCGTGACCTGCTCACCAGGTAGTGAGACCCATGTGCCCGGAGGTGTAGGTGTCAGGGCTGGCCGGGCGGCACCCCGGCCAGCCCTCCCAGCCCTCCCAACCCTCGGATCAGCTCGTTCGTGGGCCCCCGGGCTTCGGGGCGTCCGATGTTGCGAGGCAGCTCGGGCTTCGCGGGGAGCAGAACGATGCCCCACCAAGTGGCCGCCATTCCACACTGGTGACCATGCTTAAGCGAGTAGCCGTCCTGTCCGACATTCACGGAGTCCTGCCCGCTCTGGAAGCAGTGCTCGCCGAACCAGAGGTGCGTTCCGCGGACCGCGTCGTGCTCACCGGCGACATCGCCGCCGGCCCACAGCCAGCCCAGGTACTGGACGTGCTGACCGCCCTTGGAGACCGTGTCGCCTGGGTCAGTGGGAACGCTGATCGTGAGCTCCTCGAATACCGCCGCGGTCAGCGCGACACCATCCCCGACCCGATCGCTCCTTGGGCTGCCGAACAACTGCGCCCGGATCACCTCGAACTCCTCGCCCGCTTGCCGCAAACGCTCACCCTGCCCTTGCAAGGCATGGGGAAAGTCATGTTCTGCCACGCCACCCCTCGGGACGACGAGGAAGTCGTCCTGGTCGACTCCCCTCTCGACCGCTGGCAAGAAGTCTTCAGCGAACTCGACGCCGACGTCCGCACGGTGGTTCTCGGCCACACCCACATGCCGTTCGTCCGCCTCGCCCACGGCCGACTCGTCCTCAACGCCGGCAGCGTCGGCATGCCCTACGGACGCCCCGGCGCCCACTGGGCGCTCCTGGGCCCCGGCGTCGGACTACGGACCACGAACTTCGATGTCGAAGCCGCGATCACCCAAGTGACCCAGGAGTCTTCGTACCCCGAAATCACCGAGTGGGCCGACTACTTCCTGCGAGCACGAGCAACTGATGCCGATGCGCTCGCAGTCTTCGGCCCACGGGACGGACGTAGTGCCACCGCGTGACAGACTTCCGCGTCGTCGGTGGCCGACTTCAGGGGTGCGGGGTCGCAGAGCGTCGTGATCCCGCTGGCGGACCAGCGTTTCCTCTGCGACGCGGCCCACTGCCCGTACCGTGCGCTTGGCGAGCCGTTCGCGCAGCTGGCCGCCCCGTAACTGCGCTTCACCACGCACCTGGGCAACGTCTTGGAGCATGTCGAACTCGCGCTCGCTGGACGGGGCGGTGCCCGGCTGGTCGGCCGCCTGGGCGTCCGAGCCGGGCGGACGACCTTGCTGTGCAGGATCTTGGCACTGCCGAACGCCGCAGCCCAGCAACCCGCGCGTACTCGGCGTGGACGACTTCGCCACCCGCCGGGACCAGACCTGCTGCCACCGTATCGACCTGCGGAAAAAGCCCACCGCGTGGTCGAGGTGGTCCCGAACGCGGAGCCGGGCCGTGGGCCGTGGGGGACACACACCCGCTTCCACGAACTCCTCGCGTAGGGGCACTCACGCCAGGTGGTCGCCCCCCACCTGGGCTGGGGGCAGCTCGAGTCAGAGTCCGGTCGTCCAGATCCCGACAGGGTGCTCGCCCGGTGGCAGCCACAACTGAGGCTGTGACTCCCGATGCCTGGCCTCGGCCTGTTCTTCCCAGTGAAAGCGGCCCTCCATGTCGGGCCACGCAACTTGCAACACGGGAAATGGAGGCCGCCGGTGGAACCCGATGGCCAGTCCGAAGAGGGTCCGGTACCAGCGGAGGTCCACCTGCCTGAGCGCGACTTGGTGACCGTCGACAACGTCAGGGTGCTTCTGGCCGTCAGCCAGTACAGCCCCGGCGGCGGACCTTTCTCCGAGCCTGTTGAGCATGCGGTGCATGGCATGGATTTCGAGCCCGAACATGGCGAGCTCAGGCGCGCCGTGAGTGTGTGACAGCCCGATCGTGTAGGCGAATCCAGGGCCGATCTCGTCCTCGGGGACCATCACGATGTGCCATCCGTGCTGCTGCACGTTCTCGATGATCGTCAGGTCAACGCGGTCTGCTTCGTCTCGGTCACCATAGTCATGGCAGAGGATGCAGCGGCACTGGAACAGATCATCAGTCATGTGCGGAGGCTACGAGGTCAGCCTCTCGAACGAGTCCTTGGCACCAGCTAGGTCCCGGCAGGGCTGTCGGGCACCGCTCCAGCCTCAGGGGTGTTGCCCGGCAGCCCATCGGAGCGAAGCAGCACCCGCAACTCGTCGGCGGACACAGGCCCCGGGTCACGAACGGGCTGGCCGACATCGGCAGGCCAACTGGGACGGACGCGTTCGACGAAGTCTGTGAAGTCGGCCCGCAGATACCGGGAGTCGGACGGCTTCAGCCGGATCTGGTGACGGCCGTCCGCCCACCAGATCTCGAAATCGGCAACCGTGCCCTCCACCGGCCAGTCTTCGCTCTCGTGCGGCAGCAGCAGAACGTCGACGAAGCCTCCGACGCTCAGGCCAATGTCCACGAAGAGCCCGATCGCACCGGGCCAGGGAACCTTCACCACGGTTCCCTCGAAGACCTGCCCGAAGCGCAGGCCCCTCCGAATCCGAGCCCACTCGACATCTGTCACCACGAACAGATCATCGCACCTTGGCCCGGGGCGCGAGCGGCTGGGGCTCAACGTGAACTTATGGCTGCGTCCCCTAAGAGCTCCTAACAGAAGCCGTTGATCATGTGGCGGTCGACGTGGTTGCTTGTTGGTCTGGTCGGGGGAAATAGGGAGTCGCGACCGTGGGTCGTCTCGGACGAACTGTGGTCGCTCATTGAGCCGTTGCTGCCCATGCCGGGTCCGGAGCTGGCCGAGGGCAGGCCGCGGGTCCCCGGACCGCCAGGCCTTGTGCGGGAACCTGTTCGTACTGCACACCGACATCCAGTGGGAGTACCTGCCGCAGAAGCTGGCTTCGGCTCGGGGACGACGTGCTGGAGGCGCCTAGTCGCCTGGAACGAGGCCGACGTCCGGGACGAACTCCACCGGGTGCTGCCGGAGAAGCTGCGGGGGCGGACAAGCTCGACTGGACGCGGGCGGTGATCGACTCCTCTCACGTCCGGGCGGCCCGCAGAGGCCTCCCGGAGCCGTCCGGGCTGAAGCGCCCCTCACCACAGCGCCGCAAGAGGACATTGACACCCGACTTGTCGGACAAGGGTAGCAGCTGGGTGATGTTGTTGCGGTTGCCGCCGGTCAGCGACACCGCGCCACGAGCAGCGCACGGCCCCCGACAGTGAGCATCTCGCGGGGCTGGACGACCTGAACCGCCCGACCGGCGTCTTCGCTTCTCTGCGCAAGGAGATGCTGCACACCGGTACACCGTCCGGATCTACCTGGTCACCAGGCTGGCGGGGCCACGGAACCAGCTTCAACGAAGCACGCGGGCACCTGCTCGCCAACCGCCTCGGGGGCCCAGGAAAGGGGCTCCCTGTCACGCCAGAGCCTCGTCACACTCACCCAAGACCCCGTGAATACGCCCGTCATGAGGGCCATCGAGGACAAGGTGTACCGTGCGGTCGACAAGGGCGAGAATATTCTGCACTCAGTGGCGCCCAAATATGAAGTCCAACTTCTCGGTCAATGAGAAGCCCTGGTTTCCGAACGCGGAGATTTCCAGTCTCGTCGGAACGGGATTGGTTCCGAATCCCGCTGCGGGAGTGCGAACAGGTACCATCCCCATCCCGGAGCTATGAGGCACCCGTTGCGAATCCCAGGACCATCATGACGCGCACCACCCCGCCGCGACCGGTCGACGTCGAAGCACAGTTCCCCGAACTGTCCAGCCACCGACGAATGTGCACGCGGCTCCACCCGCGCCCCGGAACGCCGAAACCGACCGACAGTTCAGTCGGTGGTCCCCTCCTATGGCCCGCACATGAGCCCTGGCCGACCTGCCAGGAGCCTCATGCGCGAGACAGGGGGCGACGCGTCGAAGACGTACATCAGGAGCGTCACATCCTGCGGGACGCATGGAGGCGTCATCCCGAGACGGGACCCTCTACGGAGGACCTGACTGTTCTGTCTGCGCTGGAGCAGGAGCATCGCGCTCCGGGCCTCGGTGAGACCGACCCGATCCCCCTCCTCCCGCTGGCCCAGTTGTTCGCCAAGGACGTCCCGGGCCTGCTGCCCCCCGACGGCCGTGACCTCCTTCAGGTGCTGTGGTGCCCATTCGACGCGCACGGCATCCCACGAACCCCGGGCGTCCACCTGCGGTGGCGGAACTCGGCCGAGTGCGGTGAGGTCCTCGAAACGTCTCCAACCCCCGAAGTCGTCGGCAGCGAGGGGTACGTGCCCGAGCCCTGCACGGTGGACCCCGAGCAGGTGCTGGAGCACGAATATCAAGAGCTCCTCGGCGAGAGCCTGCAATATCGAATTGAACAATGGGAAGAAGAACTCGAAGAAGAAGCTGAGGAATCCGGCGAGGAGGAGTTCGTCACCTACCATCATGACCTTGCCATTGCGCCAGGATGGAAGGTCGGAGGCTATGCCTCATGGGGAGCGACCGGACCATTCGAAGAAGACTGTTCTTGCGGCGCCCCCATGCGACTCTTGTTGACCATCGCCAGCCACGAGTGGGATGGAGGTGCACACAGCTGGATCCCTCTGGAAGACCGTGATCTCATCGCTACAGTGGGCGCGAACATCCCTACGCATGTGACCGTGGGCCGAGGCGGTTCCTTGAACGTCTTCGTATGTGCTGTAGACGCAACCCACGGCCACAAACTCCGTTTGCAATGACGGTCGACCGTACCGGGTGCAATCACCGTCCACGAGGCTCCGCCCGCGGATGCGGGTATACCCGCTCGCCCTCGTAAGCGCCCGGGCCAGAGCCGTGTTCCTGGCCTCGTTCGGCGCCACCTGGGTAATGCCTCGCGCCCGGACGAGTCGCTGGTACTTATCGTGGGCGTAGCCTCGGTCGGCGAGCAGGGCATCAGGGCGCCTACGGGGTCGGCGCCGGCCAACGACACCGGTGACCGCCGGGGCCTTGTCGGGCAAGGACAGTAGCTGGGTGGTGTCGTTGCGGTTGCCGCCGGCCAGCGACACCGCGAGTGGGATGCCCTGGCCGTTGGTGAGGACGTGGTGTTTGCTGCCCGGACGCGCGCGGTCGACCGGGCCGGGTCCGCTTTTGGGCCTCTGCGGGCCGTCCGAAGCCCAGCTCCTGCGGCAGGTACTCCCACTGGATGCCGGTGCGACTCCCGCAGGGCGGGGCGTCCACCACGAACAGCCGCACTGTACGTAGCGTAGTTGTGTCGTAGCGTCCACGACGTAACACCCCCGTGCCCGCAATCGGTCGTCCGCTCGGGGTGCGGGCCGAAGGGCTGCGGTCGGGCCGCGGGCTCCTGTGGTCGCGGGTGCGTGGCTCGCCGAGCTCTGCGCCGACGCCCAGGAGCGGCCGTGATCGGCCCCTCGAATAGCCCTTGGAGGCACGCATGTTGGTACGCGCCCTTTCCTCGCGTGAGGTGGCACGTGCTCTCGATTGCATGGTGAACGAGCCCGTCGAGTGGGTCGACCCCGACCGGTACCGTGCTGGGCTCGACGCCCGTCAGTACCGTCCCGAGTGGACCTGGGTCGTCGAGGACGGCGGTGAGGTCCTCGCGCGTGGGGTGTGGTGGGGAGAGGGCGATGGCGCCCATCCGCTGGTGCTCGACTGCCTGTACGTACACGAGGCGGTCGAGGACCGTGCGGCGCTCGGCGCACGCCTGATCGCTTCGGCGCACCAGCAGTTCCGTGCGGGTGGGATGGCCGATGTGCCTGACTTCCATCTGTTGTCGCGCGCGGACACCTCCGCGCCGGACGCCGCCACCGCACTCGCGTGGCGTATCGATGCGGCGGCACGGGCCGGCCTCACCGACGTCCTGCGCAGGCTCCGCTTCGAGTGGATGTGCGGTGGGGAACTGCCCGCTCGTACCGGCGCCTTGACCTTCCGGGCCGAACCGGACGACCAAGTCCTTCTCGGTGTCTTCCGTGAGCTCGCCGTCGGGAGCCTCGACACCACGACCCGGCGTACGCTCGCCCGGCACGGCGCGGGCGCGGCGGCGCGGGCCGACCTGGCGGGTTATCGGGCGATGCCGGGCGACCGTGCCTGGTGGCGGCTTGCCCATACCCGGGACGGTGCGCTCGCGGGCCTCATCATTCCGAGCCGCAACGATCTACACTTCGTCGTCGGTTATCTCGGCGTGGTTCCGGCGCTGCGTGGCCGTGGCCTCGTCGACGATCTGCTCGCGGAGACGACGCACATCCTGGCCGTCGCCGGGGCCCAGCGCGTCGTGGCCGACACGGACGTGACGAACCGCCCGATGGCCGCCGCCTTCAAGCGCGCCGGTTACCGCAACTTCGCCTCACGAACGGTGCTCACCGCGCCCTCGCAGCACTGAACGCCCCGCCACACGGCCCCTGGCTCGTTCGACGACGGGGAGTGGGCAGGCCCGCCCGACAGCAGTGAGATCGACCGCCGCGTGCCGTTCGAACGCTGGCTGCGCCACGCCGGTCCGCTCGACAACGCCGCCTCCGGTCGCTGAGGACCTCATACTGCAGCGAACGCAAGGAATGGACGCCTCATGTCTGTTGCGGGCCGCGCAGCCGGTACCGACGGCGTCGTGCACAACGTGCTCGACCGCTACTTCCACGAGATGAACACCACGGCTCGGCTGATCTCCGCCGAGCGGGCGGAGCCGCCCGAAGTTCCGCTGGAACTCGACGAGAAGCCCCCTGAGTTCGCCCAGTTCAGCGATGTCACGGATATAGGCCTCAGCCAGGTGCATCCGCACATCCACATTCTCGACCTGATGCGCAATCCCGGTACCCGGACCACCAAGACGGTGTCCTCGCTGTTGATGGTCGCCCGCGCGGCCGCCCACATCCGGCGCACCGGCGAGCGGGTGATGCTCCTGACGCCCACGTCCGGCAACAAAGGGGCCGCCCTGCGCGACGCCGTGGCCCGCGCCTACGCCACAGGGCTTGCCACGCCCGACGAGCTGCGCATCACCACGCTCGCGCCCGAGGCATCGCGCGGCAAGCTGCGCCGCTGCCGGCTGGACGACGATGAGACGCTGCGGCATGCGAACCCTCTGGCCCTCGCACGGGTGCCGGAGCCCTCGTCGGTCAAGCAGCTCGCCACCGAGGTTCTCGGACGCCACCGCGCGGAGTTCCTCGGCACCACGGGGTTCCGGCTGTGGTGCACCTTCGACCTGGACAACTACCGCGTGGCGGACGCCGCCCGCGCCTTCGTCGAGGCCGAGCTTCTCCCCGTCACCGAGCGGTCCGCGCCGCGTGTGCACCCCCATGCCGTCTCCAGCGCTTTTGGACTGCTCGGCTACCACCTCGGCCTTCGGATGCTCGCGGGCGGTCTGCCCGGCTTCCGGCCGCCTGTCCGGCACCCCGGCTTCTTTCTGGTGCAGCAGCTCGCCACGGCCGACATGGTGACGACCCTGCTCGGCACCGAAGTTCCCACCTACGCGTACGACCGGCGGGCCCGCGTGTGGCGGCAGTCGGCGCACCCCGCGTTCCCCGGGGTGACCGATCACTGCCGGGAGGTCATCGACGCCACCTTCTACGCCAAGGACGCGCCCACGCGTTCGCAGGTGTGCGAGATCGTCGCACGGCACGGCGGCGGTGGCGTGGTGGTTTCCCGGCGCGAGTGCCTGGACCGGTTCGGTGAGGTGCGTTCCCTGTCCGCGGCTGCCGGCATCGCGATCACCGCCGACCCCGGCGCGATCCGGGAGTGGGCGCTGGTCAAGGCGCTCACCGGTGTGCTCGTCGCCCGCGAGCGTGGCCTGCTGGCCCGGGACACCGACGTGGTCGTGCACGCCTCCGGCTACTACACCGACGAGCTTCTCGCGCCGCTGCGGGAGGAGCACGTCGTACGCGCCGACACCGCGGACGAGCTGGCGAAGGTGGTGCTCGCGGCCGCCCTGGCATGACCCTCCGGCCGTCGGCCGCGTCAGCGCATGTGGCGGAGGAAGACGTCGGCCGTGCCGTTGGTGTCGTCGGGGACGAGGTTGCCGGCCGGGGAGTCGAAGACCACCGCGCCGCCGTCCTCGCTGACCCCGGTCCTGCGCCCCGGCACGGTGTCCTCTGACACCGGTTCGCTCTCGCCGCTGACGAGACGCACCTCCCCGGTCACCATGTCCCGCAGGAAGACGTCCGCGCTGCTGTCGCCGTCGTCGGGCGTGAGGTTGGAGGCGGCGGAGGCGAAGGCGGCGTAGCGTCCGTCCCGGCTCAGTGAGACGCCGTCGCTGTCGCCGTTGGCCGGGGTGCCGTCCTGGGCTGCGCTCACCAGCCGCATGCGCTTCGTCTCGCGGTCGTAGAGGAAGACGTTGTGCGGGCTGGTCGGGGCCGGGCCCTCGGGCCGGAGCACCCTGGAGGCCGACGTGAACGCCACATGGCGGGCGTCGCCGCTCAAGGCGGCGCCCCAGGACGGCGTCTTGCGGTTGTAGGCGTGGGGAACACTGATGAGTTCCGTCGTGCTCTTCTCCCGGTCGCGCAGGAAGATGTCCGTCGCTGAGGAGTGGTCCTCCACCGAGGCGAGGTTGGACGTGTTGGAGGTGAAGGCGAGGTACCGGCCGCCGGAGTCGCCCGCGAACGCGGGGCCGAACGCGTCACCCTCGCCGTGCTTGCCCGCGTCGGTGAGCTGCGCCAACTGCGTGGTCTTCTCCTTGCGGTCGTAGAGGAAGACGTCGTCCCGTTCGTTGGCATCCCCTGGGACGAGGTCCTCGGCGCCCGACGCGTAGGCGATGTAGCGGCCGTCGCCGCTGACCGCGGGGTCGTACGTCAGGTGGGTGCGCAACCCGTCGTAGGACGCACCCGTGGGGCTGATCCGCTGGGTCCTGCCGGTGCTCCGGTCGTGCAGGAAGACGTCGTCGAGGTCGTTGGGGTCGCCGCGTACGAGATCGTCGGCCGTGGAGGTGAAGACCACGTACCGCCCGTCGGAGCTGATCGACACCTCCCGTACGACGCCGTGGCTCCCCTTGCCGTTGCTCTTGACGCTGACACGTTCCGTCGTGCCGGTGCGCAGATCGCGTACGAAGGCGTCGGGGGTGCCGTTGGTGTCGTTCGCGACCAGGTTCCGGGAGGCCGAGACGAACGCGACGTAGCGGCCGTCGGCGCTGATGGCCGGGCTCGTGGAGGCGGCGTTGCCCTGGGCCCCTCCCGGTCCGACGCTGACCCGCTCGGTGCGCGGCGCGGAGGTCTGGGCGGCGGACGCGCCCGCGGGTGAGAGCACGGCCACGGCGCCGAGGGCGGCCAGGGCGACGCCCGCGGCCGTCACGCGCTGCTGAACGGTCATCGGTTCCTCCTGTGTGGAAGGCCGAGCGAACACCGTGCGAACCCGGGGGTCAACGTGCGCGTCCCCTCCACGGGTGTGGATGCGTCGGTTGCATGAGTCGTACAGGGCGTTTCGGCGGACTTTCTGGGCCGTAGTCGCGCGGAATGGGCAACCGTCGGGCTGTTCCGTGGACTGTCGGGAGGGGGCGGGGGCCAAAGGCCAGGGGCCAGGGGCCAGAGGTCCGGTGTCGCCTGTCGCCTGTCGCCTGTCGCCTGTCGCCTGTCGCGGACTGTTCGCCCCACGACACCGGTGATTTCGCCGATGTCCGCACACCGCCACCGGCCCCACGGTGAGACCCCCGACGAACACGGCGGTCTCACCGGGAGCCGGGGCACGCCTCTCCCCTCCCGCATGGCTCCGCCACGAACGAGAGGACCCCTCCGTGCAGCTGCACGTCTTCTCCCGCCCTGTCGTACGCGCCTGTCTGGCCGCCGCTGTCGCCACCGCCGGCCTCCTCGGCACCGGCCTCGCGCCGACAGCCCAAGCCGCCGCGGAGAACCCGTACGAACGCGGCCCCGCACCGACCGTCTCCAGCATCGAGGCCACCCGCGGCCCCTACGCCGTCTCGCAGACCGACGTCTCCTCGCTCGCGGTGTCCGGCTTCGGCGGCGGCACCGTCTACTACCCGACGTCCACCGCCGACGGCACGTTCGGCGCCGTCGTCATCTCGCCGGGCTTCACCGCCTACCAGTCGAGCATCGCCTGGCTCGGACCGCGGCTCGCCTCGCAGGGCTTCGTGGTGTTCACGATCGACACCCTCACCACCCTCGACCAGCCCGACAGCCGCGGGCGGCAACTTCTCTCCGCACTCGACTACTTGACGAAGTCGAGTTCGGTACGCGGCCGGGTCGACGCCTCCCGCCTCGGCGTGATGGGCCACTCGATGGGCGGCGGTGGCAGCCTGGAGGCGGCCAAGAGCCGTACGTCACTGAAGGCGGCGATTCCGCTGACCGGCTGGAACGTCGACAAGACCTGGCCCGAGCTGCGGACCCCCACGCTGATCGTCGGTGCGGACGGCGACAGCGTGGCACCGGTCTCCAGCCACTCCGAGCCGTTCTACGAGTCGTTGCCGGGCTCCCTCGACAAGGCGTACCTGGAGCTCAACAACGCCAGCCACTTCACGCCGAACTCGTCCAACACGACGATCGCGAAGTACAGCATCTCCTGGCTGAAGCGGTTCATCGACAATGACACCCGCTACGAGCAGTTCCTCTGTCCGCTGCCGAGGCCGAGCCTCACGATCGAGGAGTACCGGGGCAACTGCCCGCACGGGTCCTGACCCTGACGAACCATCACGTACAGCTGAGATTGACCGTCGTCCGTCGCCTGGAACCCGGTGCGACGGACGGCGTGTGCGTCTCCCCCGGCCCCGTGATTGTGCCCGTGCACACCCGGACGCGGGTGTCGCTGGGGGTTGGCCCAGCGCGGCGGACGCGGGGCTTCCGGCGCGTTTTACGCGGAAGTAACGTGCGGGCGTGACCCTTTCCCCGCCCATACCCGGCCCGCTCGTGCCCGGCCCGACCATGCCCCACCCGCTCAGCCCCGGCCCACTCCCCATCCCTGAGCTCCACGGTCGCGGCGCGGCGATCGCGGCCGTGAAGTCCCTGGTGGAAGGCTTACGAGCCGGTCGGGGCGGGGTGCTCGTCCTGACCGCGTCACCCGGCCTCGGCCGGACGGCACTGGTGGAGTACGCACGGGCGTTCTGCGGCCCGGTGCCGTCGGTGCAGCCGACCGCGTCGTCGGTTGTGCCGCCGCCGGGCGCGCGGTCCTGGCGGGTGCCGTGGACAGCCGAGCCGGAGAGACCGCACCTGGTCTGCGTCGACGATGTGCACAGGTGGGATCCCGCGTCCCGGGCGGCCCTCTTAACGGAGTTGCGCCGCCCGACCACCGCGACACCCGTGGCCGTACTGCTCACTCTCGCTGAACACCCCGCCACCGCAGCCGAGTTCGCGGGGTTGCCGACCCTGCGTCTCGGGCCGCTCGACGACAGCGCGGCCGCCGGTCTGCTCGACCGGCTCACCCAGGGCTCCGCCGACCCCGTCGTCGGCGCGTGGCTGATCCGCGAGGCCGTGGGGAACCCCCGCCTGCTCACCGCGCTCGTCGCGGCCCTCACCTCCGACCAACTGGCCGGGCGCACCCCACTGCCCGATCCCCTGCCCGGCGGAGAGGACCTCCTCGCCGACTACGCCGCCGCCGTCCGCGTCGACGAACTGCCCGGCAGCGCCCGCGCCCTGCTGCTGCTCGCCGCGGCGGCCGGTGAGCACGAGCCCGAAGGGGCAGGCGCGGATCTCTCCCTAGTGCTGCGGGCCGGCGGTACCGCCGCCGGGCTCGCGTCCGCGGAAGCCGCCGGAGCCGTCGTAGCAACGGGCGACCGGATCCACTTCACCCATCCGCTGCTGCGCCGGGCCGTCCTGCGCCAGGCCCCCCTCGCGCGCCGAAGAGCCGCCCACGCCCGCCTCGCCGAATTCTGCCGCGACCGCCTCTCCCACCTGGTCCAACTCGCCTGCGCGGCCGAAGGCCACGACGCGCGGCTCGCCGGATTGCTCGCCGCGGAGGCGAGCGCGGAGACGCGCGCGAAGATGAACTCGGTGGCGACCGCCGGCCTGCCGCACGCCCAGCGGTCCGCCGTTCTGGCCCGCGCCGCGGCGCTCACCGCCGACGCTGAGTCCCGCACGGACCGGCTCGCCGAGGCTGCGGAAGCGGCCCGGCTCGCAGGGGATCCCGTACGGGCCCGTGCCCTGCTGGCCCGCGCCGGCGCCGTACCCGCCCACGGTGGCGTCCACCGGGTGCACGGACTGCTCGCCCTCGCCGACGGGCCGGCCGACGACGCCAGGGAGTCCCTGCTCACCGCCGCCGTGCTGCTCCCGCCCGAGCGGGCCAGGCACGCGCTGATCGGCGCGGCGGAGGCGGCCTGGGCGATGGGCGATGCCGCCGCCTACCGGGATGCCATGACACGCTTGCCGCGCTGCGCCGACGACCCGGCCCTGGAGGCGTACCGCGTCGGGATGTGCGCGGTCCTCTCGGGCCGCACCGCAGAGGGCCACGCCGCGCTGCGCCGCTGTCTGGAGGGGCTGCCCGGCCCGGGCGAACCGGCCGGACTGCTCCGCGCCGCTGTCGCCGCCCTGGTCGTCGGCGAGGTCGAGACCGCCTGCGAGGCCGGGACGAGGGCACTCGCTGCCGTACGCGCCTACGGCCCCGAAGTCCTCCTGCCACGCGCCCTGGAACGGCTGGCCTACGGGGAGCTGCGCGCGGGCCGCCACACCCGCGCCCGGACCCATGCCCTCGAAGGTCTCAGAGCCGCGCAGCGCCTCACGCAGCCCAATGCCGCAGTCTCCCTGCATGCCATTCTCGCCCTCGCCGCGTCCGTGGAGGGCGACTCCGAAGCCTGCGCCGAGCATGCGGCCGCCGCGGCGGCCGGCGCCGGACCGCACGGGCTCGCCCAGGCCGCCACCCTCTCCGCCTGGGCCGTCGCCCGCTCGGATCTCGCCGCGGGGCGCCCCGCCGACGCGGCGGCACGGCTCGCACCGCTGGTCGCCCCCGGGCCGCGACGCGGCCACTTCGCCGTCAGGATGCTCGCTGTCCCCTGCTTCGTGGAAGCGGCCGTCCAAGCCGGCCGCACGGCGGAGGCCCGTCGTGCCACAGAAGAGTTCATCCGCTGGACCGAGGCCACGGCAGACCCGCTCGCACCTGCCCAACTGGCCCGCTGCCAGGCCCTCTTGGCGCCGCCTCACCAGGCGGCCGCGGCGTACGAGCGCGCGCTCGCGCACCATGACCGCATGCCGGGCGAGTTCGAACGCGGGCTTACGCAACTGTTGTACGGCCAGTGGCTGCGCCGCAGGCGCCGTACCCGCGAGGCGCGCGGTCCGCTCCGTGACGCGCTGGTCTCCTTCGAGCGGTGCGGGGCGCGGGCCTGGGCGGACCGCAGCCGCGGTGAACTGCGCGCGGCGGGCGAGGCGGTGGCCGTAACGGTGACGGTGGCGGGAGAGCCGGGCCTGGCCGGGCCGCTGGCCGCGCTGACTCCGCAGCAGCAGCGCATCGCGCGGCATGTGGCCGAGGGCGCCACCAACCGGGAGGTGGCGGTACGCCTTTCGGTGAGCCACCGCACGGTCGACCACCACCTGCGCAATGTGTTCGCCGCGCTGGGTGTACGTTCCCGAGTCGAGCTGTCGCGGTTGCTGGCCGGGGGCGGTTACGCGCCGTTGTGCGAGCGCTGAGGAGCGAGGACCTGGCTACGACTACCCGGTGGAGTGTGCGGATGCTCGCGGAAGCGGAGCCGTCGCAGCTGGGCGCGACCGGTTGCGCGGTACCAGGAGGCGGCCACGGCGACCCCGAGCGCCACCTCAACCAAGTCGCCGCCGTAGTACATGACTTGCGCGCCGGTATGCAGATCGGCCGGGTCGAATGAGGTGCCGGGCGGCGCGGTCGCGTACAGAGTCTTGGCCAGTACGGCATGTGCGGCACCGGCGGCCAGCAGGGTCGCGCCGCGCACGGCAAGGCTCCAGCGATGGCGGACGGGGTCGAGTTGGCAGACGGCGAAGGCGAGCAGCAGCCCGGCCGCGAGGACATGCGCGTGCACGACGGCGTGCAGCCATGGCTCGTGCCGCATGGCCGCGAACAGCTCCGTGTGGTACAGCAGCCACAGCCCTCCGATGTCGAGCAGGGCCGCGAGGGGCGGGAAGAGCAGCCACGCAATGGGGCGGGATCGGGCGAGGGTCAGGAGTCCCCTGCGCGCCGTGCCGGGTGTCAGCGTGCGCAGGGTGAGGGTGAGGGGGCGGGCCAGGACGAGCAGTACGGGGGCCGCCATGCCGACGATCAGGTGTTGGACCATGTGGCTGGTGAACGGCCCGCCCGGCAGCGGGCCCACTGCCGCCCAGGCCACACCGCACCCGCCGACGGAGAACGAGACATCCCGCCACCAGGGCCAGCCGTCCCCGCGCCGCCGCAGCCGGCCTGCGGCCAGCAGGTACACAGCGGCCGCCAGCAGCGCCGCCGCCACTGTCACCAGTTCGGCGGGGCCTGGACCGGGGTGGGCATGCGCGAGAGTCACGACGCCGGGTCCGTCCTGCCGCCCTTACGGTTGCGGTCGCGGCGGGTCGCGCGGACCGCCAGCACCATGCCGGTGAGCAGCAGTGCCAGACCCGCCAGGTTCCATGCCCAGTCGTACGGGGTGACGTCCACGCCGTAGCGGACCTGGTGCAGGCGCAGCAGCTTGTGGTCCACGATCCCGTCGTACAGCTGGAAGATCCCGAGCCCGAGGAAGAACCCGGCCCAGGCGTGCGCCGGGGCCAGGGCGCCGCGGCGGCGCAGATCGGCGTAGAGGAAGAAGCCGGCGACCAGGCCCAGCAGTTCGCCGGTGTGCAGCAGCCCGTCCGACATCAGGCCCATGCCGGGAGTGGAGCGGTCGTAGAAGTGGTGCCAGTGCAGGATCTGGTGGAAGACGATCTCGTCCACCGCGGCCATCGCCGCCACCCCGAGCACTCCGCACACCACCATCGACCTGCGGGACTCGGGCCTCGTCCCGGGGGCGGCCGGGCGCGGATGGGCCGATGCGTTCATGGATCTGCCTTTCTGCTGTTGCAAGGGTCGGTCGGTCTCTCTGCTCTGCTCTGGTCTGGTCTGCTCTGCTCTGGACTGCTCCGGGCCCGGTTTCCCTGCTCCGCTCCGGAACTGTCAGCTGCTGACCGGTACGCCTACCCCTGATCCGCTCCCACGCCCGTGCGTCCCGGCATCCGGGTGAGCAAGCGATGGCAGTGCGCCGCAGGCGCTGGATCCGCCCCACGCGGGCCCGCCGGCTGGGCCTACAGGCACAGCCGCCTGGACTCGGATCAGCGGAGGGAACCCGCTCCAGGCCACGGCAGGCAACACTTCGCGTCGGGCGGTGACGCGGTGTTTCCACTGCGCGGAGTTTCTCGGCACCCCCTGACGAGGAAAGAGTAGGGAAGGGTACGGCGGGCGGCACTGACCCGTGCCGTGGTGTTCACCATTCCGTCGTGCGGCAGGCGGCCCGGCGCCATGTCCGTGCCAGGACCATCGGGCGTGATCGAGAGCCCCGTTCCGCAGCCGCAGGAGCCGATGCCGCAAGGTGTCGCCGTGTGGAGTTCGACGGCCGCCGGCCCATGGCTGAAGGCCCGGCCCGCCGCGTGGTCCCACCCCCTGCCCGCCGCCCTGGCCCTGGTCTGCGCGCTCGTCGCGGCGACGGGATTCCCGCCCATGGACGCCCATCTCTGCGGCCGGCTCGAACCGTGTGAACCCCAGTGGTGGGTCACCGCGCACCTCGCCCTCGCAGGTGTGCTCGTCTTCCGTTGGCTCTGGCGCCTGCCGCACCTGGCGGCGTCCGCTCTACCGCTCATCGTCCTCGGCGTCGCGCTGCAGCCGCAGATACCTGCGGCGGCCCGCACCGCCGTCGCCCTGGCGGCCGGATACGCGTTCGTGGGCTGCCTGCACCGCTGCCGGGTCGCTCGCAAACAGCGGACGCTCGCTCTCGACGCCGCCGGTCCCGTGCGGCTGCCGTTGCCGAAGGACGTCGATACCTCCGGTCGCGGCGGGTCGGACCTCGGCTGCGGCGCCCCGGTCCTCGGCTTCGCCTTGCTCGCTCTCGTACTGTCGGCCGCGGGCAGCGGCTGGCTGTGGAGCGCGGAGAACTGGCGGTTCGCCGCGGTCTTCGCGTTGACGGTGGGGCTGCACTGGGGCGGATCGGGCCTGGCGGGATGGCACGGGATCGCCGCCCTGCGCAGGTCACCGGTGCCCGTGCTGCGGGTCCTCCTGCGGGCCGGGGGCGGTTCGGACGACCGGCGCACGGACGTCTTCGCGGCGGACGACACCGCGGGTGGAAGGCTCATCTTCTCCTGCCGCACCACCCTCCCGCACGACGGCACGTTGCGCGAGGCGGTGCTGTACGGAGCTCCGTACGCCGGTGGGGAGTTGGTGCTCCTCACGGGGCTGGGTTCCGGGCGCACCACGAAGCCGGTACGGCCCCAGTACCGCGCCGAGCCGCCGGCCGAGACCTGGCAGACCGGTGCGGCGCCGGTCCGCTGGAGGGCCGGGCCCGGAACGCGTGCACTCGTGCTGGGATACCTGGCGATAGTGACGCTCGTCGCCGTCGGCTTCCACTTCTACGAAGTCGAGGCCCGGCACGCCCAGGCCCTCGCCCTGCTCGTCGCGGCGTCGGTGCTGCCCGTTGTCACGCTGCTGAACTGGCGGGTCGTGGCCGACCGTGACGGCCTCCGGGTCACCGGCACCTTTACGGTCCATCACGTGCCGTGGGACAAGTTCCGCGGCATCAGCGCGGAGGACCGCGGATTCCGCATCCGCTACGCCATCGACCGTGACGTCGACGTCTACGGCGTACTGCCCGGGCGTTGGCTTGTCGAGCTGCTGCCCCGTCGGCCGCGGGCGCGGGCCGCGGTGGACGGGGTCCGCGCGCTGGCGGCCGACCCGGCACTCCGGCCGACCGAGGCCGCCCCCGCGGCCGGACCGTACGAGCGAGCGGCCGGACCGGCAAGCGCCGCCTACTGCTTGGCGCTGATCCTCACCCTGCTGCTCTCCCCCTGACCGCGAGACGATGACGATCGGTCACCGCGGCTGCTGCTCCGCGATGGCCGCCCAGTCGTCCGTCCCCCGGCCGTCGGCGATGGCCTCGTCGAAGACAGCACGCAGCAGTTGACCGATCGGGAGCGGAATGCCTTGGTCGTTCGCTGCGTCGAGCGCGAGGTGGAGGTCCTTCCGGCCCAGGACTGTGGTGAAGCCGGCCGGCTGGTAGCGCCGTTCGGCGATCATCGATCCGTAGCTGTTGTAGACGGCGCCGGGGAAGAGCGTCGAAGTCAGCAGCTCGACCAACTGCTCGGAGTCGACACCGGCACCTTCCGCGACGCTGACGGCCTCGCCCAGCGACTGGATCGCGCAGGCGATCAGGTAGTTACCGAGGATCTTCACGATGTTGGCCTGCTCCGGACGGTCACCGAGTCGCCAGGTCCGCGAGCCGATCACGTCGAAGAACGGCTGCACGCGGTCGATCAGCGCAGGTTCACCGGCCGCGAGGACGTTGAGCGCCCCGGCCTCGGCGACAGGAACACGGCCGAAGACCGGTGCCGCGACATATCCGACACCGTGCTCGGCGTGGACCTCGGCTGCCCGGCGCGCCAGGTCGGTGCTCACCGTGGCGAGGTTGACGTGCACAGTGCCGCCCGGCGACTGGGCGAGGACACCGGAGTCGATGAACGTCTCGGCGAAAGCCCGGTCGTCGGACATGGCCGAGAAGACCACCGGCGATTGCATGGCCTCGGTCACCGAGGCGGCACGACGGGCGCCCGTTGCGACGAGTTCCTCCGCGGGCCCGTCGGAGCGGTTCCACACCACGACGTCATGGCCGGCCTTCAACAGGTTGCGCGCGATGGGCCTCCCCATGGCTCCCAGACCGATGACCGCGATACCGCTCACGCCAAGCACCCTTCCCGTTGAACCGTCTGAAGCAGTTCAAGCATGCCATGGAGTTACGATGACGACGAACCGCCTGAAGCGGTTCTACGGGTGGTGTCGCTCACTGCGGAGGTTGGAATGACCGAGGATGCGCGTCGTGTGTTCCGGATGGACAACGAGATCCTGGCGTTCCGGTTCACTGCCACGGTGAGCGATCGCGCCGGCCTGACGCCGAGGGAGCGGCTGACCGATCCCGCACGGCTGAAGATGTGGCTCCGGGCCACAGGGCTCGACGTCACGGACGTGTCGCCGTCCGACCTGGAGGCCGCCGTCAAACTGCGCGAGTCGATCTACCGCATCGGAGCGGCGATCGCCGCGGGTGATCCGACGGCCTCCGAGGATGTCCGCACCCTCAACACGACTGCTGCCGCCGGGCATGCGAAAGCCGCGCTGGAACACGAACGCGCGGGGTGGCACCTGACGGAGACCACCCCTGTCGCCGACGCCCTCGGGGTCCTCGCCACGGATGCCATCCGCATCCTCGGGGGCCCCGACCGCGGCCGCGTCAAGACGTGCGAAGGTCCCCTGTGCGCGGGGCTGTTCCTCGACACCAGCCGCGCGGCCAACCGCCGTTGGTGCTCGATGAACACCTGCGGCAACAAGGTCAAGAAGGCACGCATCAGCGCGAGCCGACCTGGCGGAGCCGGAGCCGCGATCGCTTGACCGGCGGTGCAGGGGGCTCAGTGCGGGGGGCTCAGTGCAGTGGGGCTCGGTCCAGTGGGGCTCATCGGCCCAAGAGGGGTCGCTCGTTCGAAGCCGAAGGGGGTGTTTCTCCAGGTACAGGGCGCGCGCCAGCCGCGACGATCCGGGTGCCGCTGCCCTCGCGAGGGCGCCCTTACTCTCCCGGAGGTGGCCGTTCGTGGTCCTCATCATCGTCGTCGCTGTCCTGGCCCTGCTGGCGGGCCTGGCCGCAAACCGCTTCCTGAGGCCCCGGCTCGTGAGTGAGGACGACGACGCCGGCATGGCCGTCAAAGACCTGGTCGGCCCGCTGCTGACACTTACCGTGCTGCTGCTCGCCTTCGTCCTGGTCACCGCCAACGGCTCGTACGGAAAGGCCGAGGTCGCCGCACGCGGTGAGGCCCGAGCCGTCGACCAGCTCGTGGAGACCGCCGAGTACGCGCCCGAAGCGCAGCGGGCGAAGATCCAGGCGGACGCCGTCTGCTACGCCCGTGCCGTACGCGAGCGTGAATGGCCCGCCATGGCCGACGGGGAGGGCTCACGGGCCCCCAGCGTCTGGTCCACCGACCTGCGCCACGTCTTTCGCGAGGTCGAAGGAAAGCCGGTCTTCGGCATGCTGGTCAGCGCCGACACCAAGCGCTCCGACGAGCGTGAGGAACGCCTGACCCAGGCCACCGCGAGCATCCCCAGCGCGATCCTGTGGTTCCTGCTCGCGACCCTGGTCATCACCGTGATGGCCCTGGGCACGTGCCTGCCCCGCCGCAACAACCGCGGCCAGATCATCACCCTCACCGTCATCACCGCGCTCCTGACCGGCACCTTGTGCATCATCCGGGACGTCGACCGCCCCTTCGGCGGCATCATCGACGTCGAACCCACCGCCATCGCGGAAGTGCAGCGCCAGGCCACCCGCGACTTCCTGACCCATCACACCGCTGCCGACCTGCCCTGCGACGACCAGGGCGACCGCAGGAACACCTGAGCAACCGGACGCGGGCGGGGGCCAGGCACATGAGCGCCGACGGTCGGGGCAAGGGAGGCATCAGCATCGCGCACACGATGGGCGCGGTGCTCAAGCCGTCCAGGGAGGCCGGATGTTCGAAGGGTTCGAGACCGCGCAGATCGACGTCGGTGACGCTTCCGTCTTCGTCCGCTTCGGTGGGCAGGGCCCGCCCGTGGTGCTGTTGCACGGCCATCCCCGCACGTCGGCCACATGGCATCGGGTCGCTCCGCTGCTCGTGCAGGCCGGTCACACGGTCGTGTGCCCGGACCTGAGGGGATACGGACGTTCCAGGGGGCCGCGCTTCACGGCGGATCACGCGGGCTATTCCAAGCGGGTGGTCGCCGAGGACGTGGTGGCTGTGATGCGTCGGCTCGGACATCGTCGGTTCTCGCTCGTCGGCCACGATCGTGGAGGCAGCGTCGCTCTGCGTCTCGTGCTGGACCACCCCGGAGTTGTCTCCCGGGTGGTCTTCGCGGATGCTCTGCCGCTGACGGAACATCTGTCGCGTATCACCGTCGAGTTCGCCACCCAGTGGTGGCACTGGTTCTTCTTCGCGCAACCGGACATCCCCGAGCGCGTCATCACCGCCGACCCCGACAGCTGGTATCACGGCGATCCCGAAATCATGGGAGAGGAGAACCACGCCGAGTGGCGGCAGGCCACGCGCAACCCCGACGTCGTACGAGCCATGCTCGAGGACTATCGCGCGGGCCTCACGATCGACCGGCGGCACGAGGAAGCCGACCGCGCCGCCGGTACCCGCGTCACCTGTCCCGCGCTGGTTCTCTGGTCCCTTCGTGACGACATGGAGGATCTGTACGGGGATCCGCGTGCGATCTGGCGTCAATGGGCCGACGACGTGCGCGGCCACGGCATCGACTCCGGGCACCACATCGCCGAACAAGCCCCCGCTCCATTGGCCTCCGCGCTCACCGACTTCCTTGCGGCGGACCGGAAATCTTCCCCGGACCCCGAGTAACCACGACCCGAGTCTCCCGCTCAGGCTGCCGCGGCGACGCCGATGCCGATGGCGATGAACAGCCAGCCGGTCGTCAACTCCCAGCGGTGGCGGATCTTCGGCCGTGCGAGGAACGCCCGTAGCCGCGCGGCGACGGCGACCAGGGCGAACCAGTAGGCGACACCGATGACGATGTCCAGGGTGCCGAGGAAGAAGATCTGCCGCGAGGTCGAGCCGCCGCCGGCGACGAACTGCGGCAGGATGCTGAGGAAGAACAGCGCCGCCTTGGGATTGAGTACGTTGGTCAGGAATCCCTGGGTGAAGCCGGACCGCCACTGGCCATGAACTGGCCCTTCTGCCCTAGGAGTTCGCGGATCGGTGCCGTGTGCCAGGCCGCCGGCCGCCGCCCGCCCCGCCGCTCGCTCGCGGGCGGCTCGCCGCGCGGCCAGCACGGCCCGGACGCCCAGGAGGACGAGGTAGGCCGCGCCCAGCAGCTTGATGGCGTCGTAGACCGCCGGAGAGCGGGCGGCGATCACGGAGAGACCGACCGCGGCGGCGAGCATGTGCACGCACAGCCCGGCCTGGGCGCCCAACGCCGCGGCCCGGCCCTTGGCCGGATGCTCGGTGGCCGATCTCACCACCACGAGGAAGTCCGGGCCAGGAACCACGTACGCCACCATCACCACACCGAGGAAGCCGACGAGGTCGACCGACATCGATTCCCCTTTCGTTGACGCGCAGCCGGTCCTTCGCCGGTTCCCTGCCGGTACCCCCGATGGTCTTGGACAGGCTCAGCGGTCCTGGGCCAGCGCGTACAGCTCGCCCAGGAGGCTTCCCTCCGTCCCCACGAGTTCGTCGAAAGTGCCCTGTTCGCGGATGGCACCCCGGTCGAGGACGATCACACGGTCGGCCATGCGGACGTTGTCCAGCCGGTGCGTGACCACCACGGTGATGCGATCCGGGGCCGTGGCCCGCAGTTCCTGGAAGATCGTGTGTTCGCCGCGGGCGTCCATCTCGCTGGTCGGCTCGTCCAGGACGAGCACGGCGGGTTCGCGGTACATCGCCCTCGCGCATGCGAGCCGTTGCCACTGGCCGCCGGAGAGTTCGTGGCCGCCCCACACCGAGCGGGCGAGGAGCGTGTCGAGTCGGTCGGGCAGTTCGCGCAGGGCCCGGCTCATGCCGACCCGTTCCGCCACGTCCCAGATCCGGTCGTCGCCGTGCTCGCGGG
Organism: Streptomyces sp. NPDC039480; assembly: GCF_055597165.1. Taxonomy (NCBI): domain Bacteria; kingdom Bacillati; phylum Actinomycetota; class Actinomycetes; order Kitasatosporales; family Streptomycetaceae; genus Streptomyces; species Streptomyces sp. NPDC039480. Next base: position 107,396 of record NZ_JBVITX010000003.1, read on the forward strand.
GCTGGCCCAGGGTGATGTTCTCCCGGGCGGCGAGCGGCCAGTGCCCGTTCTTCTGCGGGACCAGGCCCACGTGCCGCCAGACCGAGTCGGCGTCGGCGGTGGCCAGATCGGTGTCGTCCCACAGCACCTTGCCGTCGGTGGGAACGGTCAGCCCGGTGAGCATACGGATCAGCGTCGACTTGCCCGCGCCGTTCTCCCCGACCAGTGCGACGACCTCGCCACGACGCAAGGTGAGGGTGATCGGCCGTACGGCCGCGGTGTCCTTGCTCGGGTAGCGGTACGAGGCGCCTTCCAGGCGGATCCGCTCCGGAGGCCCGGCCTGCGCGGTGCCGCGGACCGTGGCCATGGCGCGGACCTCGTCGATGAAGTCGTAGTAGTCGGAGAGGTAGAGGCCGTGGTGGAACATCACCGTGCTGTATCTGATGATCGAGTTCAGGGCGCGCCCGGCGGTCTGGGAGGCGACCACGGCGGTGCCCGCGATCGCCGTCGACATGGCGCCGGCCAGGACGAGCGCGGCCAGGGACGCCCACATGCCGAGGGTGAACAGGCCACCCAGGGACGCGGCCAGCAGGGTGATCAGCAGGTAGGGGCGGGCGCCCGCGAGCTCACGGCCTTCCACGCGGTCGCACATGGACCGGTACCAGAAGTGCAGATAGCCGCGCATCGTGTTGGCCCGCAGCTCGTCGGCGAGCTCGGCCGTGGTGAGCCACCAGCGCATCATCCCGCGTACGTTGCGGGCGGAGACCGTCCGGTCGTGGACCCGGTAGTCGACGCGCGCGGCGATCACTCCGCCCAGACCTCGGGGGACGACGGACAGCAGGAGCACGCCGAGCAGCAGCGGATGCAGGGAGGTGAGCACCGTCGCCGCGGACACCAGCTGGACGAGCCCGTTGGTGAGGGTCTTGGCGTCGTCGGCGAGGTCGACGGCGCGCAGCGCGCCGATCTCCGCCGCCTTGCTCCGGTCGCCGAAACCCGCCGCGTCGTACGCGGCGAGTTCGGCGCGCATGTACAGGTCGACCAGGGTGAGGTCGGCGGCCGAGGCGATCTTCGGGTTCAGGCGCCGGGTCGCCCAGTCAGCGAGGATCCACATCGCCGCGCCGGTGGCCATCGCCACGACGGCGACGGCGAGAGCGGGCCAAGCGCGGGTGAGGCCCTCGCGGGGGTCGGAGACCATCAGCTGCGGCAGCGCCCTGGCCACGGCGGCGAGCATCACTCCCGTGCCGATGCCGGACAGCAGCTGGCACCCGACGACCGTCGCCGTCATGCGGCGGTCGACCGTCCAGGCGAGCCGGGCCGTCTGCATCAGTGCCGCGGGAATGCGGCGGGCCATGTCCCACAGGGTGGCGTCGTCCATGGCGCCCCGGTGCTTGCGTCCGTTGTAGTCGAGCTCCGGCGGCGCGGACGGCCGCGGACCTCCGCTGCGGGCCGCGGGGACGGTCACGGACTCGTGTGGTGTCGTCATGCGGACACCTCCGCCGGGAGCCGGTCGTACCGCTTCTGCGGGGCGAGGTCCCGGCAGCCCTGGAGACACGTGTGGGGGACGAGCGCGGTGATCGGGTACGTCATGCTCCCCACCCCGATGACGGTCGTGATGCCGATGCGAACAGGGCGCGACGCACATCGACCGGTCGCCGGAAGGCGGTGGCCTCGACGGCCTGCGCGGGAGGATTTTCGAACGCGGGGCGAAGGGTGGTCAGCATGCGGACGGGATTCACGGATTCTCCTCGGTGGCGGGAAACGGACCGGACACCGATACAACGCCGCTGATCACAGGGCCGATACGGGCAGCCTCGGGCGACTGGTCGAGCAGAAGTTCGAAGCCGGGCGGGTGGGACGAGTGCTGGAGGCGCGCGCCTACGCCACCTGTCCGTTCGATTCACTCTTCCGAGCACGGCGGCGCGGTCCCGGCCCCGGCGGCAGGGGCAGCGTTAAGTCACACCAGTGCCATAGCGCGACGCGGGGCCCGACCGTGGGGATGATGGAGGCCCGTCCATCGACCCCGGAACGGTACAGAGATGAACAGCTCCAAGACGCCCACGACCGAGCACGTCGCCAGCAGCTCGGTGTTCGGCGCGCCCTGCTGGGTCAACCTGACCACGCGCGATCTGCGGTCCGCGGAGCGGTTCTACCACGCCGTGCTGGGATGGGACTGGCGCACCGGGAAGCTGGGCGACGAGTACCGGTTCGCCCATGTGGGCGACCTGCCGGTGGCCGGGGTGTCGGTCGTGGAGGCCATGGGGCAGACGGCTGTCGCATGGACGCCCTTCTTCGCCACGTCCAATGCGAACGAGACCGTCGCCCGCAGCCAGGAGCGCGGCGGGACGACCGCCGTGGGGCCCCTCTCGTTCCCCCCGGGGCGGGCGGCGCTGCTGGCCGACCGCGACGGAGCGGTCTTCGGCATCTGGGAGGGCGAGCTGGTCGCCAACTGGGAGGAGTGGCGCCGCGCGGCTCCGGTCTTCGTGGAGCTCCACACCCGGAACGCCTTCGACGCCGCCATCTTCTACGCGGAGGTCCTCGGCTGGGCGTCCACGGTCGCGGGCTGCTGCGAAGTGGACTACGAGGACGAGAAGGTCGTGCTGCGCAGCCAGGGCGACGTCGTGGCCCGTATCCATTCGGGCGCTGTGGAGTCCGCGCCCGATCCCTCGATCCGGCCGCGCTGGCAGATCCACTTCACGGTCGCCGACGTGGCGGCGTGTGCCCAGGCCGCGCTGGACAACGGCGGCAGTGTCGTCCAGGGGGAAGAGGGCGCGACGGAGGCCATCCTGTGCGATCCCGACGGGGCACGCTTCGTGGTGCGCTCGAAGCATTCACAGTGAGACGACCGCGCAGGCCGAGAGAAGCGTCGCGGCGGCAAGGCTTCCCCACAGGGCGGCGGGGCCGTGCGGGGCCAGCGCGGTGATGGCCGCCGGGGAGACGGCGAGGCCGAAGCCGGTGGAGAGCTCGAAACGCGCGAGCGTACGACCCATGGCGTGGGCCGGGGCGGCGGCGGTGACCAGCGCGGTGGCGCTGCCGGCGTAGATGATCTCGCCGAGCGTGCAGACCACGGACACTGCGGCGATGGCGGGGACGGCCCAGCCGTGGTCCAGCGAGGCCGCGCCGAGGAAGCCGAGGTACGACACGGTGAGGACCACGCCGGCGAGGGCCAGCACGGTCTTCCGGGGGTAGCGGGACAGCAGGACGGTGACCGGCACCTGGAGGGTGACCACCAGGACCGTGTTGGCCACGAAGATGCCCGCCGACCACGCCGGGGAGGCGTGCAGTTGGGTCGTGAGGATCAACGGCAGTGCGATTTCGGGGACGTTGAGGCAGAAGACGTAGATCACGTTGGCGGCGAGCAGGGCACGCATGCCGGGCGCGGGTTCGTCGCCCTTCTCCTGGATCGGGCCAGCAGCAGGAGCAACTGTGGGCTCGGCGGCCGGAGCAACCTCTACACGTACTCGTATCGACCATGTCAGAACCCCCGCGACGAGATAGCTGACGCCTGTGACGGCCGCCAGCGCCCGCAACGCCGGGGTGCCGCCCGCCAGGCAGACGGTGGCGACGAGCGCGCCGACGCCCATGCCGGCGTTGCGCAGGGCGCGGCCCGCCGCGAGCGCCGCGTCGCGTTCGCGGCCGTGGGAGACCGTGGCGACCAGGGCGGCGTGGGCGGCCGGCCAGGCCTGGTTGCCGACGCCGAGGACGAGTGCCGCCGCCGTGAACAGCCAGACGTTTCCTGCCGGGGCGGCCAGCAGGAGCGCCGTGCCCGCCACCCGCACCAGCATCGACGCCGCCACGGCCGTGCTGCGTGCGCCCCGGTCCAGCCAGCGGCCGAGCGCGGGCATGAACACGAGGCCCGCGACGACGCCCACCGTCATGGCGGTGCCGGTGAGCGGGGCCGACAGGTGCAAGACGGTCACTCCGTACAGCAACAGGAAAGGCCGCAGGAGGCCGGTGCCGAGCGCGTCCACGGCGAGGGCGACGGCGTAGCGGGGGCCGCCGGAGGCGTGGACGAGGGCGCGAGGTCTGATCTTGGTGGTGAGGGCGCGGGGTCTGATCTTGGTGGTGGGCATGGAGCCACCGTTCGCTCGACCGCCCTGGAGGGCACGTCAGTTGACGGACTCCGTCAACCGACGGCATCGCCGACCGTCCGACCAGCGATGATGAGCGGATGACGATGCGCATCGACATCACCGGACTGCCGTCCGACCGGCTGCGGTTCGCCGCCTCCCCGCTGGCCGAACTGACCGCGATGCTGCATGTGCTGGCCGCCCCCGGGCATCATCCGCAGCTGGCGGGCTGGGCGGCGGAAGTGCGGGCCGGGCTGCGGTCGGAGCTGTCGGAGCGCCTGCGGGAGGCGGAGTTCCTCTGGCGCTCCTCGCAAGCGGACTTCCTGCTCCCCGCCCGTCCTCGGCAGTCCCTCGCCGAGGAGTTGGACGACGTCGACCGGATCGACGACGAGACCTATGTGACCGCCGCGCTCGTCACCACGTGCGGCAGCAACCGGGCCCACTTGGCGGCCGCGCCCTCCCCGCTGACCGACGCGGACGCGCGCGAGCGGGCCCTGGATCTCGCGCAGGCCCGGGGCGCGCGGCAGGAAGCCTTCGCGGAACGGCTGCTCACTGACCCGGCCGCCGTACGGGCGCGGGTGCGCCACACACTCGAACAGTGCGCCGAGGCGTTCTTCGACGCGGCCTGGGCCGACGTCGCCGCGCAGCTCGCCGCCGACCTGCGCCTCAAGAACGACCTCCTGAAGCACCAGGGCATCGGGCCGGCCCTCGCATCGGTCTCCGCAGCCGTCGCGCTGGCGCCGGACGGTGACTGCATCACCGTGGACAAGCTGCAGGACAAGGCGACGGCCGCCCGCGGTACCGGGGTCACCTTCATCCCCAGTGTTTACGGCCGCCCGCACCTGGTGGTGGTCCACGCGCCCGGGTGGCAGCCGGTGGTGCAGTACCCGGTGGCCGAGCCGAACCCGCCGGAGCCGGTGTCGCTGGAGACGGTCGGGCTCCGCCTGGAAGCGCTCGCCCATCCGGTACGGCTACGTCTCCTGCGCACCCTGGCCCGGGGCCCGCACACCACGGGTGAGCTGGCCCACGCCTGGGAGCTGACGGCCCCGGAGGTCTCCCGCCACCTCGCCGTCCTGCGCCGCGCCGGCCTGCTGACGTCGCGGCGGCGCGGCCGCTACATCCACTACACCCTCAACCTGCCCGCGATGACGGCTCTGGGCACGGATCTGCTGTCGGCCGTGCTGCGCTGAGAGGACGGCCGCTCGGTCAGGGCAGGTGTCTCGGTCGAAGCAGGTGAATCGGTCAAAGCAGGTGCTGGTTCGGGGATTTGGCGGCGTCCGCGTACTCGGCCAGTTCGATGACGGTGGTGCCCGCGGACTCGAGGTCTACGGTGCCGTCCGTGCCGGGTGCGAATGTGTCGGGGTCTCGCCAGCCGACGACCACGCGGCGGATGCCCGCCTCGCGGATCAGCTGGGCGCAGGACCGTGGCCGGGAGGCGCGCTTGGCGCACGGTTCGAGGGAGCTGTAGAGGGTGGCCTCGGACAGCCGGGGGTCGTCGGGGGCGAGTTGGGCGAGAGCGCCTTCCTCGGCGTGGGCGTGCGCGTCGTGCAGGCGGGAGTGGGCGCGGGCGAGCTCGGTGCCGTCCTCGGCGACGACGACCGCGCCGGCGGAGAACGCCGTGGCCGAGGGCGGGCACTCGGTGGCGAGTTGGCAGGCCACGGCGAGCCAGGCCCGGTCGGCGGTGGTCGGCTCGGTGCCGGGTCCTGGCTGTCCGCAGGCTTCGGGAGATTCGGTCACAGGCTGCTCGTCTCCTTGGGGGCGTACCGCTAGGGGTACCACGCCACCGGCGTCCGGAACCTGTCTCCTTGTCTCAGGATGCCGGGAAGCGGTGCCTCAGGGGCGCCGCGTGTGGCGTGCTGTGCCGTCCGGGTCTGGGTCCACCCGCTGGATGCGGGCGCGCTCCACGACTCTCGGTCCCGTCTCTGCGGCCTTGCGGACCAGTGCGGGCCCGTCCCAGTCCGTGGGCCAGCCCTGCCACAGGCGCAGCCTGCCGTCCACGACGACCGCGGTGATCTGGTCCCGGTCGGCCAGCCGGACCAGTTCCCACGACAGGTCGTAGGACGGGGTGAGTTCGGGCACGCGGAGGTCGACGAGCAAGAAGTCGGCGGCCTTGCCGACGGCGATCTCACCCGTGACCTTGCCGAGCCCGACGGCGTCGGCGCTCCGGGCGGTGGCATGGGTGAGCCACGTGCGGCCGGCTCCGCACGAGGAGTCGCCGGACTGCAGGCCGTAGGCCAGGCGCTGGGCGCTCTCCGCGGCGTCGACCAGACGGAAGCCGCTGCCGCGGGTGCCGTCGGTGCCGGTGCCGAAACGGATGCCCATGGCCCGCCACATCAGGGCGTGCGCGACGCCGTTCCCCTTCCAGGCGCTGGCGACCGGGTTGTAGCTGACGGCGGCGCCGGTGTCGGCGAGCATGCGCATCTCGTCGGGGGTGAGCAGGGTGGCGTGGGCGCCGAGGGTGTGCGCGTTGAGGGCGCCGATGTGGTGTAGGTGGGCCACCGGGCGGCGGCCCACGCTCTTGAGCGAGCGTTCGACGGCGGCCAGGTGTTCGTTGACGTGAACTTGGAGGACCGCGTCGGCGTCCGCGCACAGGTCGGCGGTCCTCTTCAAGACCTCTGTGGTGGCGTCCTCGGGGACGGGTATCGCCAGCGAGGGGTGGATCAGCCGGGAGCTCTGGAAGCGCTCCAGGTGTTCCTTGCCGCCCTTTCCGTTGGAGACGACCTTCGACAGGACGCAGCGCAGCCCGGCCTCCTCGGCGGCCTCGGCGATGACGCCCACGTCGACGGGCGCGCGGGTGCCCGCGTCGGCGGCGGTGGTGAATCCGCCGCGCAGTGCCTCCAACGCCGCGAGCTTCGCCGAGAGGTGGGCGGTCTCCTCGTCCAGGGCGCGTTCCAGCGGCTCCCAGACCGTCTTGAAGATCTCGGACGGCTGCCCGAACGCCTGGGCCTTGCCGAAGCTCTGCGTCAGGTGGTGGTGGGCGTCCACGAAGCCCGGCATGAGCAGGTGACCCTTCAGCCGTACGGTACGGGCGTCCCGGTGCGCGTCGGTGAGCTTGCGGACCGGTCCGACAGCCTTGAAGGTGCCGTCCTGGACGAGCACCGCGCGGTCCTTGACCGGCCCTTCCGGCAGGAGGACCACGTCCGGTACGAGCAGGAGCCGCTTGCCTCGGAGGTCCTGGGGGCCGAAGGTGCCGGGGCCGCTCTGCGTACCAGAGGCGCCGTCGCGGTCGGCGGCGGCCGCCGGTCCCGCTCCGGCGGCGCCGAGCAGGCCCCCGGTCCCGACGAGCCCGGCCCCGACGACGAAGCTGCGACGCCCCACGCCGTGTGTCACACCGCCTTCGCGGCCGGCCTTTTCCGCTCCCGCGTCCCCGTCCCGTCGCCCGATGCTCTGCCCCCGCCCCTGCCCCTGCCCCTGCCCGTCGCCCTCGCCCGACGACCCGTCCCGCCACGCCTGCTGCACTACCGCACACTCCTTCGTGTCCACACAGGAAAGCCCCGACCGCGCGCGGGCAGCCGGGGGCGCCGACCTTAAGCGAGTCCACAGGACGGAACAAGAGTTTCGACACGTGGAACTGGAGGATGCGGTTCGAGCCGCGACGCGGAACACCTCGACTCGTCGGCGCCGACGCGGCGGCTGGGTGGCGCAACGGGTCCACGCTCCCCACCGCGTCGCACGTCACGGGCGTCGTCGCAGGTCAGGGCAGGTGGCGTAACGTGCAGGAAACCTCCGCGTCCTAGCTTTGGCGGGTGCCGCCGCGGCACGGCCACCGACTCGACACCGCCGTGCCGGGTCGGTCATGCCCCGACGCGCAGCGGAGGTCCCATGAACGCCTCGCCCACCCACTCCACCGAGCCCCGCCCGGCACCGGCACCGGAAAGCCGGCGGCGGACCCGGGCGGACCGGGCCCGGCAGGTCGCCGAAGTGCTGCGCCGTCAGATCGCCTCCGGGGCCTTCACCTCGGGCATGCTGCCCGACGAGCGGATTCTGATCGCCGACTTCGCGGTGTCGCGCAACACCGTCCGCGAGGCGCTGGGCGTGCTGCGCGACGAAGGCGTCGTCGAGCGGCGTCAGGGCGTGGGCACGGTGATCGTACGGCGGCCGTACGAGCACACCTTGGAGCGGCTGACCGGCCTGGCCGAAACGCTGAGCACGCACGGCGAGGTGACCAATCAGGTGCGGGTCGCGGACCTGGTGCGCCCACCCGGCGAGGTGGCACGCAAGCTGCACGTCCCCGACGGCGGCCGGGTGGTCTACATCGAACGGCTGCGGCTGCTGGACGGCGCTCCGCTCTCCCTCGACCTGACCTACCTGGCCGCGGACATCGGGGAGCCGCTGCTCGGCGCCGACCTGGCCGGACGGGACCTGTTCGGACTCATCGAGGAGTCCACCGGCGGCCGGCTCGGCTCGGCGAGCGTCACCGTGCACGCGGTGGGCGGCGACCCGCACACGTGCGCGCTGCTCGACCTCCCGGCGGGCTCGGCGCTGTTCACCGTCGAACGGCTGACCAGGATGCCCGACGGGCGCCCGGTGGACCTGGAGTTCCTGCGTATCCGCGGCGACCGCCTCGCGTTCCGCGCCGAACTCGTCCGCGCCGTACCGGAGCCGCACGACGGCCCTCCCCCCAGGAACGACGACAACCTGTCTCGGGCAGGAGGCGAACGGTGAACTCCGACTCCCCGCCCGCGGGCACGGACCAGGACGCGGGCCGAGGCGTAGACGTGGACAGGGACACCGGCCGGGATGCGGCAGACCCCGGCCCGCTGACCGTCGCCGTGATGTGTCTGTGCGTCACCCTGGTGGTGGGCATGGTCTCCGCGGTGAACCTCGCCGTGCCCGCGCTCTCGCGCAGCGCCCTGCGCCCGTCGGCCGAGGCGGTGCTGTGGGTGGTCGACGGCTATGTGGTGTTCTTCGCCTGCCTGCTCATTCCGGGCGGTGCGCTCGCCGACCGGCTCGGCCGCAAGCGGGTGCTGGCGGCGGGCATGGGTCTGTTCACCGCCGGATGCGTGCTGTGCGCCATGGCGCCGGGCATCGGCACGGTGATCGCGGGCCGGGTGATCAGCGGGGTCGGTGCCGCCGCGGTGCTGCCGACGACGCTGGCCCTGATGGTGGGCGGCGCGCCGACGCACCGCCGGCCACGGCTGGTGGCGGTGTGGGCGTCGATGACGGGGCTGGCGGCCGTACTGGGCAACGTCGGCGGTGGTGCGGCGCTGCAACTCGGTTCGTGGCGGGCGCTGTTCTGGTGTGTGGTGCCGTTGGCGCTGGCGGCACTTGTCCTGGTGGTGGCGTTCTCACCGGCGCCGCCGCGGCACGACCGGCCGGTGTCGACGGTGTCCGCGGTGCTGCTGACGGCCGGGTTCCTCGCCCTGCTGTGGGGCATCGTGTCCGGGCCGCAAGCCGGTTGGGGCAGCGCGCGGGTGCTGGGCGGTTTCGGTGCGGCGGCGGTGCTGCTGGCGGCCTGGGCCGGCTGGGACCTTCGCCGAGAGCATCCGATGCTGGACCCCCGGCTGTTCACCGTGCCGGTGGTGCGGGCGGGGGCGGTCGGCATGGCGTTGGTGTTCTTCGGGATGTTCGGCCTGTTCTTCGTCAACGGGCAGTATCTGCAGTACGCCAAGGGCTACTCACCGCTCGGGGCGGGAGTGCGGCTGCTGCCGATGGCGGGTGCGCTGTTGCTCGCGCCGCGCTGCGCGGCGGCCCTGGAGCGGCGCACCGGGCCACGGGTGACGCTGGGATCGGGGTTGATGGTGCTGGCCGCCGGTCTGGGCACGGTCTCGTTGGTCGGCCCGAGCACTCCGTATCCCCTGTACGCGCTCGGGGCGACGCTCACCGCGGCCGGGTGCGGCCTGTCGACGCCGCTGCTGTCGTACGGCATGATGTCCGCGCTGCCGGCGCAGCGGGCCGGGGTCGGTTCCGGTTTGCAGAGTCTGGCGCGGGAGTTGGGCAGTGCGCTGGGCGTGGCGGTCAGCGGCAGCGTGGTGACCGGGGTGTTCACCGCGGGCCTCCCGGCGCCGCTGCGCGGGCCCGACGCGCCGACGACCGTCCCCGCCGCCGAACACCGTCTGGACGCCCAGGGGTTGACCTCGCCCGACCTGCGGCACGCCGTCGTCGCGGACTTCACCACCTCCCTCGACACCGCGATGCGTGTGCTGGCGGTTCTGGTGGTGGTGGTCGGCGCGCTGGTGCTCGCCTGGTATCCGCGTCGCACGCCCCGGGCAGAGGACGGACGGTAGAAGGGTGACGGAGTGCTCACACCTCGGTGAGCCAGTCGGCGGCTGCCGGAGATTTTCCGCCGACCGCGTTCCGGTAGGCGTCACACAGCGCCGCCGTGACCGGACCGCAGCCCTCCGTCGTGGTGCGGCGGTCATCGACCGACTCGACCGGCACGACGCCGATGGCGGTCCCGGTCAGGAAGATCTCGTCCGCGGTGTACGCCTCGGCGTGTGACAGGGGGCGCTCGACGGTGGGGATGCCTGCGTCGCCGGCCAGTTCGAGCACGGTGGAGCGAGTGATGCCGGGGAGTATGCCCTGCTCCACGGGAGGGGTGTGCAGTACGCCGGAGCTGACGAGGAAGACGTTGGCGGCGGAGCTCTCGGAGATGTGTCCGGACGCGGTCAGCAGGAGGGCGTCGTCGTAACCGGCCCTGACCGCCGCGATCTTGGCGAGTGAGGAGTTGAGGTACGCGCCCGTGGCCTTCGCAAGCGGAGGAATGGTGTCCTGGTGGTTGCGCCGCCAACTGCTCGTCATGAGGCGCCAGTTACGGGTCGGTTGCTCCTCCCACGCCCAGGCGGCGATGGTCACGCGTACCGCCGACAGGTCGAGGGCGACGCCCATGCTGCCGTACCCCAGGTAGACGAGGGGGCGGACATAGCGTGGTCCGGGGCCGCCCGCTCTGATCAGTTCGGTGGTGGCGGCGATCAGTTCGTCGTCGGTGTGGGGGATGTCCATCAGGTAGACGCGGGCAGAGCGCCGGAGTCTCGCCAGGTGGTCGCGGAGCCGGAACACCGCTTGGCCGTCCGCGGTCTCGTGTGCCCTGATGCCTTCGTAGACCGCCCATCCGTAGTGCAGGGACTGGGTCAGCACATGGATCTGTGCGTCGTCCCAGGGGATGAGTCGGCCGTCCATCCAGATGAATTCGGCCGGGGACAGTGCGGTCACGGTGTCCTCCTCCGGGCGCCCGGAGGCGCGGGGGCTGCGATGCGGTGCCGCTGTGCCAGCGCGTACAGCGCTCGTGCCGTGTCCGGGTCCAGCGGGATGCCGTCCCTGGCGGCGCCGGCTTCCTGGTCGCGCTCCGGGTCTCCCGGGCACCGCACCGGCTCGGAGCCCGCGGGCGGTGCCCCGCGCGTGGTGCGTACGAGGTCGCGCAGCCGCCCGTCGAAGGCGCCCCGCCCACCGAAAGCGGCCGGATCCAGGCACAGCAAGAAGTGCGCCACCTCACGGCCTTTGCCGGGCGTCGCCTGTTCCATGTGGTCGAGCTCCCAGTCCAGCGGAGCGTCGGCGAGGACCGCGGTCATCAGGGTCACCATCATGCTCAGGCCTTGGCCCTTGTGCCCTGCGCCGAGCGGGGACAGGGCCGCGACCTCGGCAGCGTCGCGGGTGCCGCGACCGTCCGCGGCCGTGGCCCAGCCGGGGTCGAGGGGCAGACCGCGGCGCCCCCGTTCCCGTACCTCCCCCAGGCACACCTCACTGGTCGCCATGTCGAGAGCGAACTCGGTGTCGCCCTCTCCTGCCGCGACGCTGACCGGATTGGTGCCGAACATCGGGCCCCGCCCGTTGTAGGGGGCCACCCGCGACGAGGCGGACGTCATGGCCCAGCCGACCATCCCTGCTCTCGCCATGGCCCGGCTGTAGACCGAAGCGGCTCCGAAGTGGTTGGAGTTGCGGACCACGACGGCCGCGACCCCGTGCTCGGCCGCGCGCCGCACCGCCTCCCGTACCCCCGCGGTCCCGGCGACCACACCCAGTGCGGCGTCGGCGTCGATGAGCGCTGTCGAGCCGGTCTCCCTGACGGTCCGGATCTTCGGCCTGGCGTTGGCGATGCCCCGTTCGATGTCGTCTAGATACCGGGGCAGCAGCCGCAGCCCGTGGGTGCTGATGCCGCGCATCGAGGTCTCCACGAGCGCGTCGGCGACGACAGCACGGGCCTCGTCGTCGACGCCGTGGTCGGCCAGGGCGGCGACCACGATCCTGCGGGCCGTCTCGGCATCGATGCGGTACGTCCCCGTTGTGTCCTCGGATTTCATGGGGCCAGTACCCTCCTCACAGCACATAGGGCAGGTCGCCGGTCACCTTGACACTCGACCAGTCGAAGTCGACCTCGTCGATGACCTCCAGTTCGGTGAGGACCTGGTGCAGTCCGCTGTAGTCACGCAGCAGCGCGGTACGCCCGGCGGCCCTGCAGTCCTGGAGCATCCGGGTGCCGTCCGCCACCCCGACGAGCCGCATGATCGCTTCCCAGGCCCGGTAGTCGTTCGCGGAGTACGCCTCCAGCGCCCGGCAGAGCGCACGGACCAGGAACCGCTGCTGCTCGCGGCCCAGTTGGGGGTAGAGCACCTTGAGCAGTTCGCCGCTGATGGAGCCGTGGCAGACCTCGTCGTGCCGGTGCAGCCGGGAGATCTCCACGATCATCGGCTGGACGCCCGACGCCTTGGCGACGAGTTCGAGGTAGGCGCCGATGGACAGTTCGGTGGTGATGGCGAACGCGAGCGTGTACAGACTGCGCTGCCAGCGCTCCGACGCCTGCCCGCGCAGCGCGCGGTGCGTCTCGGCGACGTACGGCAGCGGCAGTTCCTTCGCTCGGAAGTGGCTGCCTCGTTTGGCCCGGGTGACGTCGCTGGCCATGCGGTGCATGAGGATGTGGAACTGCTCGTCCACCATGGCCTGTATCAGCGAGACCTCCAAGGCCTCGCCCCACAGGCCGGGGAACTCACCGCGCAGGATGAGCCCGAAGGCCGGATTGACCACATGGGTCTCGGAGTACTCGGTGTTCCTGTTGAGGGCGATCATGGCCCAGGTGAGGATGGCGCCCCGCTGCTCAGGAGGCAGGCCCAGATATACGGGGTGGTCGGCGAACGGGACGATGTCCTCGGGGTAGTCCGGCAAGGAAGGGTCGAACAGGTCGAGCAGTTCGGGGTCGTCCCGCTTGACGGTGGCCCTGCGCCGCCAGTTGGCCGCGAGGCGGTGGATCACCGGGTTGTCGACGGCGCCGAAGAGGGTGCTGCCGAGTTCGTCTTCCTCGGGGTTGCTGATGAACCGCTCGTCCATCCTTCATGTTCCTCTCGTGCTCTCGTGGCATCGGGGGGCGCGCCCGGTCCCGGCGGTCGCGTACGCATGGACCGCTGGGCCAGCAGCACCCCGGCGAGGACGGTGGCGACTCCCCCGCACTGCACGGCCGACAGGGTCTCGCCGAGGAGGAGGAACGCCGCTCCCGCCCCGGCCACGACCTCCAGGGTCGCGAACAGGCTCGCCGTGGAAGGCACCAGGAACTGCTGGGCGGCGATTCCGCTCAGGTAGGCGACGAGCGTCGCCACGACAGCGGCCCAGACGAGCACCGCCCATACGGGGGCGGAGACCGATCCGTAGTCGACGGTGTCCGCGAGGGCCGCGTAGGGGAAGCCGGTCGGCGGGGACAGGACGTTCAGTGCGACCGCGCCGACGGCGATGCCCAGCGCGGCCACGGCCACCGGATCGCGGTGGAGCAGGGCCCGGCCCGCGAGCAGGAAGCGTACGGACAGGGCCGCCGCCGTGCCGAGGGCGGCCAGCACCCCGATCAGGTCGAGCCGCAGCCGTGCCCACACCTCGCCGACCAGCAGCAGGCCGGTGAGCACGACGGCCGTGCCCGCCCAGACCAGGCGCGGCTGCGCGATCCGCCGTACGCAGCGCGACCAGACGACGACGATCACCGGTGACAGGAACTGCAGCACGACGAAGACACCGACCGGGATCCGCGCGACCGCGACGCCGCACAGCGTCTGCAGCGCGGCGAAGGAGAACAGTCCGAGGACGGCGATGACGGCCCACTCCTGTCGGGTCGCCAGCAGCTGCCGCGGCCGGCTGACGGCGGCGTATGCGAGGAGCAGCACGGCCGCGACGGTGAGCCGGGCCTGGGCGATCTCGGGCGCCGAGAGTCCCGCCGACGCGAGGACCTTGGTGGCGGGGCCGACCGTCCCGAAGGCGCAGGCCGACAGGACGGCGAGAGCGGCCCCGGCGGCCGCGCCGGTCGGGCGTGCGGCGTTCAGCACGGTCGTTCCCGTACGGCGGCGGCCTGCGGGAAGAAGAGCCGGTCGGGCCCGCCGAACGGGACCAGTTCGGACCACCACTGGGCGGCCGGGTCCCACCGCGCGTGGAAGGGCCGGCCCACCAGGTCGGGTATCCGGGCCTGCAGATAGCGCAGCGCGAAGGCCCGCCCGCCCGGCAGTTCGGTCACGCCGTCCACGGTCACCTTGCCCTCGGTCGTCGACATCACCGGTCCGCGGGCGGTACGGCCGAGTCCGGACATGCGCCGCACGGCGTCGCGGTGGATCTCGTACGCGCGCTGGAGCGGCAGGCCGAAGTAGCGTCGCGCGCCGGTGTCGCGCTCCACGAACAGGTAGTACGGGTGGATGCCGAGCAGGAGCTGTGTACGCCACGCGTTCGCCCACACCGCGGGGTCGTCATTGACGTGGCGTACGACGGGTGCCTGGGAGCGCAGTTGGGCGCCCACCCCGTGCAGGGCGGCCACGGCGAGCCGGGTCAGGTCGGGTTCCAGCTCCCTCGGGTGCGACACATGCACCATGACCGCGAGGTGGCGTCCGGCGCGGACCACGCGTTCGAGCAGGCGGAGCAGGCTGTCGGCGTCCGGCCCTGTCACCAGGCGGGCGGGATGGAAGGAGAGTGCTTTGGTGCCGATGCGGATGGTGGTGATGTGTTCCAGGCCGGGGCTCAGGACGGCGTCGACGTAGGGTTCCAGGAGTTCGGTGCGCATCACGAGCGGGTCGCCGCCGGTGAACAGCACATCGCTGATCTCGGGATGGTCCCGCAGATACGCGATGACCTGTCGCGGGTCGTCGTCCGCGATGCGCAGCTCCGGCCGGCCGACGAACTGTGCCCAGCGGAAGCAGTAGGCGCAGTACGCGTGGCAGGTCTGCCCATGGCGGGGGAAGACCAGGGCGGTCTGCGCGTATTTGTGCTGCACTCCGCTGACCGGGATGTTGCGGGTGAGCTGTTCGCCGGGGTGCGGATTGAGGCGGCGGCGGATGGCGGCCACGGTGTCCCGCAGCGCGGCGGGGTCGCCCAGCGCGCGCTCGACGGCCCGGAAGTCCCGCGGGTCGAGCATGTCGCGGTGGGGGAAGACCAGCCGGTACAGCGGATCGTCGGGAACGTTCTCCCAGTCGATCAGAGTGTCGATGACATGAGCGCTGACCTTGAACGGCAGTACGTGGCCGACCACTTCCACGTCATGGGCCTGCTGGGCGTCCTTGCACCGGTCGCGGACCAGCATGGCCAGCCTGCGTCCCGACACCGTACGTGTCGCGGAGACGGCCTGTTCGGCGATGGTCATCTGAGGGTCGGGCCCTTCTGCTGGGAGGCGCGCTCAGGCGGCGATCCAGTACCTGGTGAGGTGGCGGCCCGCGTCCTCGTACTGTGAACGGGCGTGCAGCAGCCGCTGGTTGTCCCAGATGAGCAGCGAGCCGTCGGCGACGAGCACCTGGGTGCGGTACTTGTCGAACAGCTCGCTCACCCGGCGGGCGAGGTCGGCCCCGGCCTGCCCGAGTGGAAGCCGTTCCGGCGGCAGCGGTGCCGAGTCGAGGGAGGCGTCGTAGTCCGCCGCCGTCAGCAGGTTGTAACTGAACCGCAGGACTGGGCGGCCGTGTTCGTCGTCGTAGAGCATGGGAGCGAGTACGGGCTCGCTGTCGCGTGCCGGGCCGGGAAAGACGAGGCGCGGCCCGGTCAGGAGCGCGTGCTCGGCCGGGCCGAGCAGCTTCTCCAGGACCCTGAGGTCGAGCAGATCGGTGTGGCCGCCCCCGCAGCGGGCCTGCTGGTGGCAGTACAGGGCCAGATAACGCGGGCTCGGGTCCAGGCCCGGTGCTTCGGTGTGGGCGCGGATGGTGTTGCGGCTCTGGGAGTAGGCGCGGCCGTCGTTGCCCGGACGGTAGACGACCTCGTGTTCCACGGTGCCGGTGTACTGGGGGATGAAGCGGCCGATGTCCTGGAGCAGCTCGATCGCATCCCGCTGGCCTCCCGGCAGGGCCACGACGGCAAAGCCGTCGGCGTCGAGTGCGGACCGTACGCTGGACTCGTTTGCGGACCGTACGCGCGATTCGCGTGCGGATCGTACGCTCGACTCGCATGGCACCGGCATGCCGCGCCCCCCTATACGCCGCTTCTCTTCTCCGAGCAGCCTGGCAAGGGGCACCGCGGCCGTATTGAAGAAAACCGACCTCGCCCCCAGGGTGGCTCAATCGGGCAGTACCAGGCTGGTCGGCTGGCCCTCGACCCGGTCCACGTCCGGGGGCCCTGTGCCGACGGTGGCGCGGGCTCGCAGGAAGCGTGACATGGTCCAGCCGGTCATGGACTTGAACTCCCGGCTCAGGTGGGACTGGTCGGAGTAGCCGGAGAGGGAGGCGGCGATGGCGCCGGGAAGCCCGTCGGTCACCAACCGGAGGGCGCCGCGCAGCCGCAGGATGCGGGAGGCCGTTTTCGGCAGCAGCCCGATCTGGTGCTCGAAGCACCGCTCCAAGTGCCTCTCGCTCCAGCCGCATTCACGTGCGAGCAGATGGACGGGCACGCCTCCGGACGTCTCACAGAGCCGGTTCCATGCCCACAGGACGCGTGCGGAGACGGCCGGCGCGCCGTCGAGCCAGCGGGTCAGCACCGTGTCCAGCAGTGCGAAGCGCCCGGGCCAGTCGGGGCAGTCGTCCAGCCGCTCGTCGAGTGCGTGGAACCGGGGGCCGAGCAGGTCGGCGGGCTCGGTCAGCGAGTTGGCGAGCTGGTCCATCGGGGTGCCGAAGAAGGTGTACGCCGCCCAGGGGGCGAGGACGACCTCCACGCCGCGCAGCCTGCCGTCGTGCTCACCGAGCCGGGCGCGCGACTGCGGGCCCGACACCAGGGAGGTGAACGAACATGCCGCGTCAGGCTCCTCCCGGGTGGCGTCGTGCACGCGCAGCTTCTGCCCGAAGAGGATGACCAACGTCGCCATGCAGTCGGGGAGTTCGAGCCGCCGCCGGGGCGCGGTCAGGTCGAAACTGAAGCCGCGGTAGCGCACGACGAGCGAGCGCAGCCGGGCGGCGGGCAGGGCGGTTGCCACCTCCCAGGTTCCGGCCGGGTCGAACTCGTGCCTCACCACCTCGCCATTGTGGGCGGGCGCGTGCCCGGCTCCGACCGTTGGTTCGCGCCAGAATCCTCATCCGAGCCTGTCGAGCGCGTCGAGGACATGCCGTGCGCCGTCCTCCTCGGCGATGCCTGCGGCGAGGAGGCGGGCGCGGCCGCGCAGGGCGGGGTCGCGGACCGCGGCGGCGATCGCGTCCGACAGACACTGTGCGGTCAGGCGCTGGTAGCGCAGGGGACGTGGGGACACGCCGAGGTCATGGAGACGGGCGGCCCAGAAGTGCTGGTCCAGCTGCACCGGGACGGGCACGGCGGGTACACCGGCGCGCAGGCCTGCCGCCGTGGTGCCGGCACCTGCGTGGTGGACGACGGCGGCGGTCCGGGGGAACAGCCAGGCGTGCGGTACTTCCTTGACCGTGATCAGGTCGTCGTTCTCGGCGTGCAGACCACTCCAGCCCGCCTGGAGAACACCCCGCACCTTCGCCCGGCGCATCGCCTCTCCGACCAGGACGCTCAGCCGTTCGGCGTCCTCGGTGACGAAGCTGCCGAAGCCGGCGAAGACCGGTGGCGGACCAGCGGCGAGAAAGTCGACGAGCCGCGGCTCGGGCTGCCAGCCCGGCGGGGTTTCGGGCCACCAGTACCCGCAGACCCGGTGCCCTTCGGGCCAGTCCCCCGGGCGCGGGACGACCCGTGGGCTGAAGCCGTGCAGGACGCCGCGCCCGCGGGGCATGCCCAGGGGCCCGCCGAACCTGCGCGGTGGCAGCCCGAGTTCGCGCCGCAGCTGCCCGACAGCCGGAGCGAACATCCGGTCGGTGGCCGCCAGCAGAACGTGGGCGCTCAGGCGGTTCCCGTACGAGCCGAACGAGCGAGCCCCGCCGACCGGTGCCGCGAAGGCAGCTGTGGGCTGGATCGGCTGGAGGTAGACGCCGAGGCTCGGCAGCCGCAGCGCCTCGCCCAGCACCGCGCACATCGGGTCGGTGACCGTGGAGCTCAGCAGTACGTCGGCGCCCTGCCGCACGGCGTCGTGCACGCCCGCCGACAGCGCCGGCATGAAGGCCTTCGCCATCCGCATCAGCCGTGCGAGAGCCACGGGCGCGCTGACCGCCCTGGCCAGCCCCTGCCCGCCCGCGGAGGCCAGCTCCGCCCGCGGGTCCACGGGCAGCGCCCGGAACCCGAGCCCATGAGCGGTCACCGCCGCCCGGAACCGCTCATGCGTGGCGACGGCCACCTCATGTCCCGCGGCGCTCAGCCGCACCCCCAACCCGGTGTAGGGAGCGACATCGCCCCAGCTCCCCGCCGTAACGATCAGTACGCGCATGGCGACACTATGTCAGGAGGGCGGGACGGCCGGCATGGGGGTATGCGGTGGCGCGGCCGAAGCCGTGGGAAGTCGGAGACGAGCTGTGGGCGGTGATCGAGCCGCTCCTGCCCAAGTCCGCAGGAACTCGGCCTCGGGTCGGGAATGACTCCGCAGCGCGACGCCACCGGCATCCCGCTCGCCGACCACGACAAATACCGCCGACCGGTCTGGGTCCTCGGGGTGAAGCCGCTGATCGCCCGTCGTGGCACCGAGCACGGCTCCGGACTGGGCACTCAACGCTGGGTCGTGGAGCGCGCGTTCGCCCATTCACATTGGTTCCGCCGCTTGCGAATCCGCTGGGAGATACGCGACGACGTCCACGAAGCGTTCCGCACTCTCGGATGCGCGCTCATCTGCTGGTGACGCCTGATGCGATCGCGTATCAGTGGGTGAAGGCGACAGATTCAGCGAGATCCTTCTGGGTTTCGAGCGCGGTGAGACGTTCGGTGAGTGCCGCGCGGATCGCGCTGTAGGTGTCGGAGCCGAGAGCCAGGCGCAGTGGCGGGCTCGGGTGGCGGGTGGTGTCGTAAATGGCGGCGGCGAGCTTGGCCGGGTCGCCGGTGAAGACGCTCTCGTCTGCTGTTTCCAGGTAGTGCCGGGTCTGGCCGACGGCATTGTCGCGGTAGACGGCCGTTTCGGTGGTGTATTGCAGGGCCGAAGCGAAGCCGGTGCGGGTGGCGCCGGGCTCGACCAGAGTGAGGTGGATGTTGAAGTCGGAGACCTCGCGGCTGACACTCTCGGTGAAGCCCTCCAGCCCCCACTTGCCCGCGTGATAGGAGCTGTGAGTAGGGATACCGACCTGGCCGCCCACGCTGGAGATCTGGATGATCCGGCCACCGCCCTGCTCCCGCATCGGCTGCAGGAAGGCGCGGGTGATCACCATCGGCGCGAGCAGGAGGACCTCGATCTGGTCTCGAATCTGCTCGACGGTCATTTCCTCGGCGGCGCCCACAACCGCGTATCCGGCGTTATTGACCACAATGTCCACCGGCCCGGACCGGAGAGTCCTGCCGACCACCTCGTCCACATCGGCCGGCCGCGTGAGGTCGAGGATCTCGACAGTCAGCCGGTCGCCGTGCGTCTCGCGCAGGTCGTCCAGCGCCGCGGGGCGGCGGACCGTCGCCGTGACGCGGTCGCCGTTCCGGAGGGCGTGCTCGGTGAGATGGCGGCCCAGCCCACCGGAGGCTCCGGTGATGAACCAGTGATGTGAGGCCTTGTCGGAGGGAGGAGGCATGCGAGTCTCCTGAAGTAGAGTGATACCGGAATCCATTCCGTTTAGAGTTAAGCGGAACGGATTCCGGAAAGCAACTGGAGACTGACACCGAAGGAACCCGCATGCCCGCCACGCCCCGCCGCACCAGGAGTGACGCGCTGCAGAACCGGGAGCGCCTGCTGGAGGTCGCCGCGCAGGCCTTCGCCGAGCAGGGGCTGGACACCGCGCCTGCCGCCATCGCCAAGCAGGCAGGCGTCGGTGTCGGAACGCTCTACCGGCACTTCCCGACTCGGGAAGTCCTCATCGACGCCGCCTACCGGCGCCAACTCACCCAGGTGTGCGAGAAGGTGTCCGACCTCCTGGCCCAGCATCCGGCCGCCGAGGCCACCCGGATGTGGATGGAACACTTCATCCACTACGCCACGGCAAAGAGCGGAATGTCCGAAGCCCTCAACGCGGTCATCGCCTCCGGCATCGATCCATACTCCGACAGCCGCGCGCTCCTTACCGACGCCGTCGCCACCCTCCTCACGGCCGGCGCCCGAGACGGAAGCCTACGAACGGACGTCGCCCCCGACAATGTCCTACTCCTCATGGGGGGCATCGCCTATTCCGTGCAGCACGGCACCGAAGAGCAAGCCCGTCCGCTCGTCGACTTCTTCATGGACGCGCTGACCAAGGACTCGACCGCGAGCTGAACCCGAGCTCCCGGACCGGCACGCCAACGCGAGCGCAGCAGGAGTTCTCAGAGCAGCCTGCGCCGCGGGCCCTTCGCCTCGGTCATTTCCCAGCTGTCCATGACCATGGAGACCTTGCCCTTGGCGGGGATGTACGCCGAGGCCTGGTGCAGGTAGTCCACGAGGAACATCATCTCGGACTTCTTGCTGCCGGCGAGGAAGGCGATCTGCGGTGACGGGGTGATGCGCGCCGCCGGGTTGGTGGTGTGCATGTACTCCTGGACGTCCGCGTTGAAGAAGGTCAGCGTGCCGCCTTCCTCGGTCCGCAGCGCGTAGACCTTCTTGTGGTCCGTCTTGCCCGCCTTGTACTCGGACTTGCCGCCGGGGCTGAGCATCTTGTTCTGCTCCACCGGGAACTGGGTCATCCACTTCGAGCTCTCGCTCGCGCCGACCTTCGAGCCCAGCTTCTCGTCACCCGAGTAGAGCGCCACCAGCGCGTCGTCCATCTGGTCCGGCGCGAGGACACCCCGCTTCTTCGCGGTGTCGGTGACCGGCACCGCGAAGCCGTCGGAGTCCTTGGTGAGGGCCGGCGTCTTGGGGTCCTTCTTGCCGGTCCAGCCGCTCCACACGGCCTTCCAGTCCCCGTCGCCCGCCTCCTTGTCGAAGATGACGGTGGCGCGGCTCGTCTTCGCCGATGTGCCGTTGTGATCCTTGGTGTCGGCACGCAGCGCGAACCAGGACACGCCGCTCTTCGCGGCCGGGATGACGTACTCGCGGTTCACGTAGTCGAAGGGCTTGCGGCGCTCGGCCCTCTCCTTCGCGGACAGCAGCTCGTCCTGCTTGTAGATGTTCGCGCTCGCCTCGAAGAGTCCGCCGCCCTCGACGGCGGAGAGGGCGCCGCTGTCGCGCTTGGCGTTGGCCCTGTTGTTGACTTTCACATAGTGGTCGACGATCTTCTTCGCCTCGGTCGGGGTGACCACGCCCTTGGCGGCGCGGTCGGCGGCACCCTTTCCGCCGTCGTCCCCGGTGTCGGACGAGCAGGCGCCGGCGGTGAGGGCGAGCACGGTCGTGCCCGCGGCCATGAGGAGGGCGGTTCGGTTCGTGCTGTGCGTGAGCATGTGGTTCCCCGTTGACATAGCGGAGGCTGACGTTCCTGACGGGATGCCACGTTAGCTTTCGCTCCGGCCCACCCCCCGGGCCGGGTCCCCGCACCAGAGGTTTCAGCGCCGGATGTAGCCGAGTTGGGCTGCCGCGGCGACGGCCGCGGTACGGGAATCGACGTCAAGTTTGGTGAAGACACGGGCCAGATGGGATTTGACGGTGCCTTCGGTGAGGTGCAGCCGGGACCCGATGGCCTGGTTCGACAGACCGTCGGCGACGAGGGCGAGGACTTCCGTCTCGCGCTTGGTCAGGGCAGTGCCAGGGGTACGCATACGGGTCATCAGCCGGTCGGCGACGGTGGCCGCCAGCGTGGTGCGGCCCGCGGCGGCGGTGCGTACGGCGGCGGCCAACTCCTCGGGCGGGGCGTCCTTGAGGAGGTAGCCGGTGGCGCCGGCTTCGATGGCGGGCAACGTGTCGGCGTCGGTGTCGTAGGTGGTGACGATCAGGACGCGCGGCGCCCCGGGGCGGGCGGTGATGGCGGCGGTGGCCTGCGCGCCGTTCATCCCCTTGCCGAACTGGAGGTCCATGAGGACGACGTCGATGTCGCCCTGTCCGGCGCGGACGACGGCCTCTTCGGCGGTGGCCGCCTCGGCTTCGACGGTGATGCCGTCCTCGGTCTCCAGCACGGCACGAAGGCCGGCCCGCACGACGGGATGGTCGTCGGCCAGGAGCAGACGGATGGGGGTGTGGCGGTCGGTCACGGGCGGGCCTCGGGGGCTGAGTCGGGGGCAGGATCGGGGGCGGCGCAGGGATCGGGATCGGCCGGAGCCGTGTCGGGGCCGGGCGGGCGGCCCGGGGCAGGGTCGAGGACCAAGGCGCCGGGGTCCAGCGGCAGTTGGGCGGTCAGGGCCGTACCGTGGCCGGGCGTGGACTCGACGGTGAGGGTGCCGCCGAGCGCATGGACGCGGGCACGCATGGCGGCCAGTCCGAACCCGCCGGCCTCGGGGTCGGGCGCGGGCAGACGGGCCGGGTCGAAGCCGCGTCCGTCGTCGACCACGGAGACGGAGACGTGCTCACCGAGGTGGCTGAGGGTGACTTCGGCGGTGGTGGCCTCGGCGTGGCGGACGGTGTTGGCGAGGGCGGACTGGGCGACGCGCAGCAGTGCGACCTCGTGCGCGGTCGGCAGCGGTACGGGGTCGCCGGTGGACCGGAAGCGTGCGGTGAGGTGGTGGCGGGTGCCGGTGGTGGCGCACAGGCGTTCCAGGGCGTCGGCCAGGGTGGTGCCTTCGAGGCCGGGCGGGGCGAGGGCGACGACGAAGCGGCGGGCCTCGGCGAGGTTGTCGACGGCTGCCTGCCGGGCCTGGTCGACGTAGCGGGCGGCGTTGTCGGGGGCGGTGGGCAGGGCGCGTTCGGCGGCGCGCAACAGCAGCTGGATGCTGGAGAGGCCCTGGGCGAGGGTGTCGTGGATCTCGCGGGCCAGGCGTTCGCGTTCGGCCAGCACGCCGGCGGTGTGCTGGGCGGCGGCGAGGTCGGAGCGGGTGGCGGTGAGCTCTTCGATCAGGTGTCTGCGCTGCTCGCTCTCCCTGTACAGGGCCTGATAGCCCCAGACCACCGCGACGGCGACGGCGGCGCCGAGGGCGGGTCCGATGGCCATGGCGGCGCTGAAGGTGTCCTGGTGGGCGGCGAAGCCGGCGATGGCCGCCACCGCGGTGACCGTCACGGCGGAGAGCCCGGTACGGCGGGGCAGCAGGTGGAGCTGGAGGAAGTACAGCGGGAACGCCACCCACACCCCGTCGGCGGTCAGGGCCAGGAGCACCAGCCAGCCGGCGCCCACGGCGGTCAGCCAAAGGGCGGCGGCCCGCCGTGAGCGGCTCACGGCGGGCAGTGCCGGGCCTGCCGCGTAGACCAGCCCGCACACCACGGCCGCGGCGACGACCCAGCCGGCGTGCGGGCGGCCGTCGACGACGGCCCGGGCAGCGGCCAGTCCGAGCAGGCCGACCACCAGCAGGTGCAGGCACCAGGCCGAAGCCCGGGTGGTCGGGGTCAAGGTGGGGGTGGGGGGCAGAGCGGGGGCGGTGATGTTCACAGTCGTTCCAGCCTATGCAGACCTCGCCGAGGCGGCCTCTGTCCAAAGTTGGAATCCGCGTGCCGTCTTTCGGTGCGCGTTTTGCTGTCCGGAGCCAGATGTCCGGCGGGCGGGTCGGCGGCGACGGTGGGGGCACACCACTTCCCCCTACGAAAGAGCGGGCTCGATCCGTGTTTGTCGCCTGGAGAGACCTGAGGTTCGCCAAGGGGCGTTTCGCCCTGATGGGCACCGTCATCGTGCTGATCACCCTGCTGGTCGGGCTGCTGTCCGGGCTGACCGCCGGTCTCGGACAGCGGAACATCTCCGCGATCACGGGTCTGCCCGCGGACAGGATCGCCTTCGGCAAGGGGGGCAGCGGTAAGGAGTTGTCGTACGCCGATTCCACCGTCACCGAGAGGCAGTGGCGGCAGTGGGCCGAGGCGCCCGGTGTGAGCAGCGCCGAACCGCTGGGCATCGCCACCACCAAGGCGACCGCCGGGGACCGGAGCGCCGGAGTCTCCGTCTTCGGTGTCCGGCCGGGCTCCGCGCTCGCCCCCGACAGCGAGAAACTCGTACCTGGCGGCGGAGCCGACGGCCGCACGGCGGTCCTGTCCACCACCGCCGCCGACGAGCTCGGCGTGGGGGCGGGTGACGCCGTCACCCTGGCCGGGCAGCGGCTGACCGTGGCTGCGGTCAGCGGTGACGCCTCCTTCAGCCACACCCCTGTCGTCTGGACCGGCCTCGGCACCTGGCGGCAGGCCGCCCCTCCCACCGGCGGGAGCGCCGGGCCGACCGCCACCGTCATCGCCCTGAAGACCACCTCCGGTGCCGATCTCCGGGCCGCCGACCGGACGGCGGGCACCAGGACGGTCACCAAGGACGACTCCCTCTCCGCGATCGGCTCCTACGCCTCCGAGAACGGCTCCCTGCAGTTGATGCGCGGTTTCCTGTTCGCGATCTCCGCGCTGGTCATCGGCGCCTTCTTCACGGTGTGGACCATTCAGCGCAGCGGCGACGTCGCCGTCCTCAAGGCGCTGGGCGCCTCCACGGCCCACCTGCTCAAGGACGCACTCGGCCAGGCCGTCGTCCTGCTGGTCGGCGGCACCCTGATCGGCACCTGTGGCGCCGCGGGCCTCGGCGCGCTCGTCGCCGGGTCGGCCGTGCCGTTCCTCCTCACGCCCGCCACCGTCCTCGTGCCGGCCGCCGTGCTGATCGCGCTCGGTGCGCTCGGGGCGGCCCTGTCCATCCGCCGCATCACTTCCGTCGACCCGCTGACCGCCCTGGGGAGCGCCCGATGAGCCTTGACCTGACCGACATCACCCTCACCTACCCCGACGGCGACTCCCGGCTGACCGCCCTCGACCGCGTCACCCTGCACGTGCCTCGTGGTGGCCTGACCGCCGTCCTCGGGCCCTCCGGATCCGGCAAGTCCAGCCTCCTCGCGGTCGCCGCCACCCTCATCACCCCCGACGCGGGCACCGTCACCATCGACGGCACGCCCACCACCGGCATGGCCCGCGGTGAACTGACCGAGCTGCGCCGCCGGAAGATCGGCATCGTCTTCCAGCAGCCCAATCTGCTGCCCTCCCTCACCGCCGTCGAACAGCTCCAGGTGATGGCGGAGATCGACGGCCGCAAGGCGCGTACCGCACGTGGCCGTGCCATGGAGCTGCTGGACGCGGTCGGTCTCGCCGGGCAGGCCCGCCGACGTCCGCACCAGCTTTCCGGCGGGCAGCGTCAGCGCGTCAACATCGCCCGCGCCCTGATGAACGACCCCACCGTGCTCCTGGTCGACGAGCCCACGAGCGCCCTCGACCACGAACGTGGCGCCGCCGTGCTCGGCCTGATCACCCGGCTCACCCGGCAACGGGCCACCGCGACCGTCCTCGTCACACACGACCGCGCCAACCTCACGGAGGTCGACAGGATCGCCGAAGTCCACGACGGACGCCTCCACTCGAACATTTCAGCCCCTCTGGGGCAGGCGGTCGAGCGGGGCGTCCCGAAAGCGTGACGCTGCCGCGAACGCGTTCCCCCGGGCCGAGGTCAGGCAACAGACTCGCCTTCACGACCCTCGTCTGCATGCCGGAGACATCCTGTGCCATCGCCCTGCGACCCCCAGCACGCGCCCGTCGGCGAGGTCGGCGTGGCGCTCATGATGATCGACTCCCGCCTCAAGGGCATCCACGACGGCAAGACCGAGACCGATGCCCAACAGCAGTTGCTGATCAGCCAGTTCGCGCAGTCGCTGGGTCCCGACGGGGCCACTGACGTGCTGGACGGCACGTGCACGCTCATCTACATGTACATGAGCTGGCTGCGGAAGGTGCACGAGCAGCACGAGAAGGACGTCATCGAGTACGTGGTGCCCAACCTCGTGGCCACGATGCGGATGATGCCCAAGAGCTGCCCCACGGAGGTCATCCCCATCATGGCCGGTCTGGTCACCGCCGCGGGCCTCGGCCTGAGCCCCAACCTGTGGCGCGGCCAGTACGGGGACTGGACGGACGAGGAGATGACTCCCCTCGAGGCCACCGCCTTCCTGCTCGCGGAGCACATCAACCGCATCGCCGACGACCCGGACTTCGCCACCCGCATGATCACCGAGGCGCTGTCCAGCGCGGAGGAGGACTGACGCACTGATCGCCGGCAGAAGCGGTCGCCCGGTACCTCAGACCGCCGCGTCGGCGATCAGCTTCAGGGCGAGTGCTTCCGTTTCGGCGTCGGCCTTCTCGGGGCTGCCGGTGTCGTACGGCGGGTCGGGGTCGTACTCGACCGCGAGTTGCACGGCCTGCGCCACCTTGACGTCGGAGAGGCGGGCGGCGAGGTGGAGTCCCATGTCGATGCCGGCGGAGACCCCCGCGGCCGTGATGATCTTCCCGGCCTCGACGAAGCGGCCGGGCGTGAACGTCGCGCCGACCTCCGCCAAATACGGTCTCGATGCCCAGTACGTCGTCGCGGGCAGGCCGCGCAGCAGCCCGGCCGCTCCCAGGATCAGCGAGCCCGTGCACACGGACGTCGTCCAGACCGACCGGCGGTGGATGAGGCGGATCCACTCGTGGACCGCGGTGTCGGCCATCATGGCCGTGGTCCCCCGCTCACCGCCTCCCGGGACCACCAGGACGTCCGCGTGGCGTACGTCCCGTATGGCGCGCTCCGCCACCAGGCTCAGCTCCCCCGTGTCCGTACGGACCGGGCCCGTCTCATGGCCGACCATCGTCACCCGCACGCCCGGCACGCGGCACAGCACTTCGTACGGTCCGACGGCGTCCAGCGCCGTGAACCCGTCGTAGAGCAGGATCGCCACGCGCAGCCGCCCGCTCGCGGGCGCCGCCTGCGCGGATCCGCTCGTCCCGACGGCGAGGGCCGCCCCCGCTCCCACCGCTCCCGACACCGCGCCCCGCAGCACCCCGCGCCGACTC
Organism: Streptomyces sp. NPDC039480; assembly: GCF_055597165.1. Taxonomy (NCBI): domain Bacteria; kingdom Bacillati; phylum Actinomycetota; class Actinomycetes; order Kitasatosporales; family Streptomycetaceae; genus Streptomyces; species Streptomyces sp. NPDC039480. The sequence goes on from NZ_JBVITX010000003.1 coordinate 134,579, forward strand.
GGCTCCCGCCGTGCACCTTCCCTGGCCATGCCCACCAACGCCCCTCGCTGTCGCAGCAGTTGTCGTTCCAGTAGTCGTGGTCAGCGGCGCCGGAGTTCCCCCCGGGTTCGGATTACCTGCGGAGTAATCGACGAAATGGGCGGCGCTGGGCGAGAGTTGGCCCGACACAGCGACACGGCGACACCTCGCCACTCAGGAAGGAACCACCCATGCCGTACTTCGAGGGCTCCGACGGAACCAGCCTCTTCTACACCGACTGGGGGCAGGGCAAGCCGGTGGTGTTCGTGGCGGGGGCCTGGCTCAGCAGCAGCTCATGGGAGTTTCAGATGCTGCCGCTCGCCGAACAGAGCCTGCGCTGCGTCGCGTTCGACCGGCGGGGGCACGGCCGCTCGGACTGGGTCGGTCACGGCTTCGACTACGACACCCTCGCCGACGACCTCGCGGCTCTCCTCGACCGTCTCGACCTCCGCGAGGTGACTCTGGTGGCGCACTCGATGGGCGGCGGAGAGGTGATCCGCTACCTCTCCCGGCACGGCTACGACCGGGTGAGCCGGGTGGCGCTGATCGGGACCACCGCGCCGCTGATGCTGGCGACGCCGGACAACCCGGACGGCATCGGCCAGGAGGTCTTCGACGCCATGGAGGCCGAGCGGACCAAGGACCGCCCGAGGTGGATGGCGCAGAACGCGCAGGCGTTCTTCGCCACACACCTGGGCAACGCCATCTCCGGCGAACTCATGGAGTGGATGGTCCAGCGGTGCCTCGACTGCTCGGCCAAGGCCGCCGTCGAGGTCGTGAGGACGGCGTGCGGTACCGACGTACGCGAGGAGGCCGCCGCGATACGCGTGCCGACGCTGATCCTGCACGGCGACGCCGACGTCTCCGCCCCGGTCGCCCTCTGCGGGCAGCGCCTGGCGAAGCTGGTGCCGGACAACGTCTACAAGGAGTACGCCTTCGCCGGGCACGGCATCTTCATCACCCACGCCGACGCGGTCAACCGGGATCTGCTGGAGTTCATCGGCGCCGCCTGAGACGTTCCGAGACATTTCGGCGTGACATCGCCGATGAGTTCTTGCGGGGCGAACGGTCTTCTTTCACGAGACCGCAAGCATCGAGGAGATCTCATGGCTGAGACAGAGACCCGCACGCTGACCGCGGACGGCGCCACGCTGACGTACGACATCCGCGGCGGCGGGACCGGCGGGGAGGTGCTGTTCCTGGTCGGCTCGCCCATGGGCGCCGACGGGTTCGCCACCCTGGCGTCGCACTTCACGGACCGGGTCGTGGTCACCTACGACCCCCGGGGAACGGGCCGCAGCGCCCGTACCGATGGCGCGGCGGAGACAGCGGTCGAGGAGCACGCCGCCGACCTGCGGCAGATCATCGAAGCGCTCGGCGCGGGCCCCGTCGACGTGTTCGCGAGCAGCGGCGGCGCCGTCAACTCGCTCGCGCTGGTGGAGCGGCACGGGGATCTCGTCCGTACCCTCGTCGCCCATGAGCCGCCGGCCGCGCAGGTCGTCCCCGACCGGGAGGTGATGCTCGCGGTGTGCGCGGACATCCACGCGACGTACCTGCGCGACGGCATGGGTCCCGCGATGGCGAAGTTCATCGCGGCGACGAGCCGGAAGGGGCCGTTCCCGATGACCTGGGCGGACGAGCCGGCGCCCTCGCCCGCCGACTTCGGGCTGCCGACCGAGGACGACGGTTCACGCGACGACCCGCTCCTGGGGCAGAACATCCGGGGCTGCACCGGCTACCGGCCCGACCTCGACGCGCTGCGTGCCGCGCCGACCCGCGTCGTCCTCGCGGCCGGGCAGGAGTCCGAGGGCGAGTTCGCCGCGCGCGCGGCGGCCGCCATCGCCGAGGGGCTCGGCACCGAGCTCGCCGTGTTCCCCAGCCATCACGGCGGATTCCTGGGCGGCGAGTTCGGTCAGCACGGCGCCCCCGAGCCCTTCGCGAAGACACTGCGCCACACGCTCGACACCCACCGCTGAGCCAGAGCGGCCCCGACAGGACCTGCCATGCCCGGCGAGACCTTCCGCTTCCGGTCGACCGGCGGACCCAACCGCGCTAACATACAACCAAATGGTTGTACATGAAGTGGGCGACCGGGCCGTGGACCACCTGTTCCACGCGCTGGCCGACACGACGCGACGGGACATCCTGCGCCGGTGCGTCCGGACCGGGATGTCGGTGTCACAGCTGGCGGAGGCCTACCCGATGAGCTTCGCCGCCGTGCAGAAACACGTCGCGGTCCTGGCGCGGGCCGGCCTCGTGACCAAGGAGCGCCGCGGCCGCGAGCAGCTCGTCCGCACCGACGCCGACGGCCTGCGGCAGGCGCGGCAGGCGCTCGACCAGCTGGAGACGGCGTGGATCGGGCGTGTGGACCGGATGTCCCGGCTGCTCGCCGAGGAGGCCGCCCCGGCCACGGCCCAGGACCCGGACCCGGACACAGAAGAGAACAACCCCGCGAGGAGAGCCGAATCATGAGCATCACCAGCATCGACAAGGATCTCGACAACCTCACGCTCACGCTGGTCGCCGACTTCACCGCCCCGGTCGGGCAGGTGTGGGAGCTGTGGGCCGACCCGCGGCAGCTGGAGCGGTGGTGGGGGCCGCCGAGCTACCCGGCCACCTTCGAGGAGCACGATCTGACCCCCGGCGGCGACGTCACGTACTTCATGACGGGCCCCGAGGGCGAGAAGCACCGCGGATGGTGGCGCGTCACCGCGGTCGAGCCGCCGACGTCCCTGGACTTCACCGACGGGTTCGCCGACCAGGACGGCAAGCCGGCCGCGGACCTGCCGGTCTCGACCGTACAGATGCGGCTGACCGAGCACTCCGGCGGCACCCGCATGGAGATGCGCTCGGCCTTCGACTCCCGCGAGCAGATGGAGCAGCTCCTGAACATGGGCGTGGTGGACGGCCTGACCGAGTCCGTCGGCCAGATGGACGCCCTGCTCGCCGGCTGACGCGACGCCGGGCGGGGAGCTCCCTGCCCCGCCCGGCCCCCCTCCCCCTTCCCGCGCGCCGCCACACAAGCCCGGCGAGCCCGGCGAGCCCGGAAAACCCGACAGGCCCGCCGCACCCCGGCGGACACGCGCGGGTCACCTAGACTCGCGCAATGGCCAAGTACTTCGACGTGCATCCCGACAACCCCCAGCGGCGCAGCATCAGCAGCGTGGTGGACGGGATCCGCTCCGGCGCGCTCGTCGCGTATCCGACGGACTCCTGCTACGCGCTGGGCTGCCAGCTCGGCAGCCGCGACGGCATGGACCGCATCCGGTCGATCCGTCAGCTCGACGACCGCCACCACTTCACCCTGATGTGCCAGAGCTTCGCGCAGCTGGGGCAGTTCGTTCACCTCGACAACAACGTGTTCCGCGCCATCAAGGCCGCCACCCCGGGCAGTTACACCTTCATCCTGCCCGCCACCAAAGAGGTGCCGCGGCAGATGTTGCACCCGAAGAAGAAGACCGTCGGTGTCCGCATCCCCGATCACATCGTCACCCAGGCCCTGCTCGCCGAGCTCGGTGGGCCGCTGCTCTCCAGCACGCTGCTCCTGCCCGACCAGGAGGAGCCGCTGACGCAGGGCTGGGACATCAAGGAGCGCCTCGACCACCTCGTGGACGCGGTCGTGGACTCCGGCGACTGCGGCACGGAGCCCACCACGGTCATCGACTTCTCCAACGGCGAGGCGGAGATCGTCCGGCGGGGCGCGGGAGACGTCACGCGCTTCGAGTAGGCCCCGCTCGGCCGAACGCGTGGGCGGCGGTCCCGTTCCAGGTCTCCCCGTTCAGATCTCCGGTGTGCAGCATCCGTCCCGGCGCATCAGACGGCCGACCTTCAGCCAGTCCGCCTCGCCCACCCGCTGCCGGTCGAACGCGGACGTCAGCTCCTCGGTCGTGTACGGGGTGCCGCCCCGGAGCACCGACACCGTCCGCACCATCGTGTCGAAGTCCGTGAACGGGTCGCCGTCCACCATGGTGAGGTCGGCGACCTTCCCGGCTTCGACGGTGCCGAGGTCCCGGTCGAGGCCGAACACCCGGGCGGGCAGCACGGTCGCGGTGCGCAGCGCCTCCGCCGGGGACAGGCCGCCCAGGTGCAGGGCGCGCAGCCCCAGGTGCAGGGCGAGGCCGACCGGGACGAGGGGCTGGTCCGTGCCGAGGGCGACCCGGCCGCCGGCGGCGAGGATGCGCCGGTAGATGTCGGTCTCCCTGCGCAGGGTGGCCAGCTGGGCCTCGCTCGGCGGTACGGCCGCGCCGGCCTGCACCGCCACGGCGTCCCACGGCGGCATCACCGCGGTGACACGCGGGTCGTCCGCGAGGGCGGGGTCCGCTCCGAGTAGGGGCGCCGACGTGAACGGTGTGGCGATCAGTGAGAAGTCCGCGCCGCGTGCGCTGTAGATCTCGACGACGTCGTCGTAGGCGCGGCCGGTCGCCGTCACGGCGTGCCCGAACTCCGCTCGCTGCGTTGCCTGCAGATGGGTCGTCAGTTCCTGGCCGAGCTGGATGCCGGGCGACAGCAGATGGCCGCCCGTGCGCACGCCGAGCCGTTCGTGCGCGAAGCGCGCCGCCTCCTCCATCACCCAGCCGGGCGCCCGCACATAGGTCTTGACGAAGTCCCAGTCGAGCGCGTCGCCGCGCTCCAGGGAGCGCCTCAGGGCCGCCCTGCTCCGGTGGGCGCGGCCCATGCTGTACGCGACGCGGGCGCCGTCGAGGAGTTCGCCCGTCGTGAGGAGGCGGGGTCCTGCCAGTTCGCCCGCGAACACCGCCTCACGGACGCGGGCCTGTTCGTAGGCGAAGCCGCCCAGCGACACCGCCGTGGTGATCCCGTACGTCAGCTGGCCCGCCGTCTGGCGTCCGCCGTAGGTCGTCTGCCACGGGTGGGTGTGGGTGTCCCACAGTCCGGGGACGACCGTGTGCCGCGAGGCGTCGACGCGGCGGGCTGCGGCGGCGTGACCGGCGGCTCGGTGGGGCCGCACGGAGGCGATCCGGCCGCCGCGGACGACGATGTCGACGTCCTCCCGCACCTCCTCTCCTGTGCCGTCCCACAGTCGGCCCGCATGCACGACGACATCGGCGGGCGCGGGCCTGCGCCCGTCCAGCGGGACCCGGACCGTGCGCGGGCGGCCTCCGTCGACGCCGGTCAGGCGCAGTCGGCCGCTCGACAGGTAGAGGAGCGACGCCGAGTCGCCGGACCACGAGGGGTGGTCCGCCGGTTCGCCGGAGAGCATGCGCGGCGCGCCGCGTGGCGTGCCGTCGGGCGTCACGGGGATGAGATGCAGCGCCGATTCGATGATCACGGCGAGCCAGTGGCCGTCCGGGGACCAGACGGGCCCGGAGTCGTACCGGTCGGAGATCGAGGTGTGCGGGGCCACGGCGTGCAGCCGGTCGGCTCCGGTGGCGGTGTCGACGATCCGGATGAGGTTGTAGCCCTCGCGGAAGCGGCGGTTGAGGCGGTTGCGGTCGCAGAGGGCGAGATGGCGGCCGTCCGGCGACCAGCTCGGCCGGCCCGGCAGCCCGCCCCCGCCGAGCGGCTCGGCCAGCGCGCGTTCGGTGCCCGACGCCAGGTCGCGCACGATGAGGCGGCCGGTCATGTCCAGGCAGGCGAGCCGCTCGCCGTCGGGTGAGAGCGCCGGGTGGACGCGGCCGCCGGTCGCCAGCGCGGTCTCCGCGCCGGTGGCGAGGTCGTGCCGGTACACGCCGAGCAGCCCGTCGCGGTCGTCCGCGTACACCAGGGACTTCCCGTCCCGCGCCCAGGACGGGCCGAGCAGATAGCCGGTGGGCGCCGCCCGGCGGAGTCTGCGGGGCGGGCGGCCGCCGGAAGTGTGCGCCAGCCAGAGGGAGTTGAGGGCGGCGAAGGCGATCCGGCGCCCGTCGGGCGAGAGCGCGGGCAGGTGGATGCCGCGGGCCGGTCGTGCTCGCCCGAGGCCCAGGTCGTACTCCTTGACCCGGTACCGGGGGCGGTGCACCGGCAGGGTGGCGTCGAAGGGGATCGCTTCCGGCTTACCGGGTCTGTCGGGGCGCAGGAGCGTGAAGCGGCCGTCGACGGTGAGCAGGAGCTCTCCCTTCGCCGTCCAGCGCGGTGGCACGGGAGCGAGATCGCCGTCGAGCGCGACGGGCCGGCCGTCGACGACGAGGGTGCAGGAGGCGCGGGGCGCGGCCGTGGTGCGCAGGTAGGCGAGCCGGTGCCCGTCGGGGGCCAGGGCGGGCGTCATGACCTGCGCGGCCGAAGTCTCGGTGTGGACGACGGTGACGGGGCCCGCTCCCCCGGCGGGGACGGCTGCCACGGTCCGGGCCTCCAGTGCGGTGCCCTGCTCCGTGGTGACGGACTTCGCGCGGACGAACAGGAGTCGCTCGCCGTCCGGCGACCAGGTCGGGTCGAAGTCCTCCCACGGCCCGTCCTGCAAAGGCCCGTCCTGCCCTGGCCGCCCGGTCACGCGGGTGAGTTCGCCGCTCGCGAGGTGCAGGACGTGGATGCGGTACGGGGCGCCGCGCACCGGGTCGCCGCCGCGCTCGGACGCGAACGCGATGCGTGATCCGTCGGGCGACCAGGCGGGTCCCCGGTCGTCCCAGGGGCCGTCGGTGCGCTGCCGCAACCGTGACCCGTCGGCGCGCATCGTCCAGATGTGGAACCCGCCGTCCTGGTAGGCGCAGAACGCGACCGACGTGCCGTCCGGGGCGTACACCGGCCGGTTCGGCTCCAGCCCCGCCGGTGTCAGCGGCACCGCATCGCCGCCGGCGCGGGGCAGGGACCACAGGGTGGCCTGCGCCTCGACGACCAGCCGGTCCGCGGCGGGCGAGAGGGTCGCCGCCCCGTTCGTGACGCGGGTGAACGAGAGGGGGACGGTGGTGCGCGGCCGGGCCGGCGCCGGTGGCGCCCCCAGCGCGGCGACCGCCCCGGAGGCACCCGCGGCAACGAACAGCTGACGTCGGGACAGAGGCAACGCGGTGTCGTGCCGGTCACAGTCCATGACACAGCACACTCGCCCATCACCACCGCCGTGGACAACACCGCACGACGACAACACGCCGGTGGCCGAGGTCTGTTCTACGCCTGTTCTACGTGTGCTCTGCGTCTCTCCTATACGTCTTACGTCGGAAACTCGCCGAGCCAGCCGCGGTTGAGGAGGTACCTGGGCAGGAACGGAGCCTTCTCGTCGACGGGGAAGTCGGCGTCGTACGCCAGGCACGCCATCGCGAGAGGGCCGAGTGCGACGCGGCGGTACAAGGCGGCACCCTCGCTCTCCGCGGGCCGGTCGGCCCAGTACCGCTCGTGGTGGGCGAGGGCTTCTGCGAGGGCCTGCGCGAAGGCGTCGCGGTCGCCCGCGATCAGGCGGTGGAGAAGCGCGGCCGGCTGATAGTCGATGAAGTTGAGGAAGTCGCCCGGGGTGCGGGTCGCGACGTGGGGGTGGGAGGTCTCCATGGTGGCGATCAGATGCTGGACGACATCGTCCATGGGCCGCCTCAGCCAGAAGGCCCGCAGCGTCTCGATCCAGTGGAAGACGTACTCGTCGAGGGGCGCGGCCCGGCGCAGGTCGTCCAGCGGCACGCCGCAGAGCATCGTCAGCCTGTCCTGTTCCCGGCAGACGGCGGCGAGGTAGAAGGCGTCGAGCCAGGCGCGGGCATCCGCGGCGGGGCCGGGTCCGGTCGCTGGCAGCGGCAGCACGCGGTCGGCGATGCGGCACTCCACCGTGCCCTGGTGGGACGTGGCCGTGCTGAACAGCGCCGAGCCGGTCTGCATGGCCCACACCCAGGCCTCCCAGGTCTCCAGGCTCGCCCCGTCCGGGTCGGCCGCGAAGCGCGCGTCGCTCAGCTTCTTCGTGACCGTGAAGGCGTGGGCGGGGCCTGCCGGGCTCTGCGCCAGCCGGACGATGTGTTCGGCTGCGGCGGCGGGGTCGAGTCCCGCCAAGTCGCCCCCGGCGGCCGCTTCGGTATCAGGTGCGGCGGAGGCGACGGGCGGCGGCGAACCGGCGTGCAGCTCCCTCATCACGTCCATCAGCTCGGGCGGCGGCACCACGGAGAAGGAGCGGGTCTCGTGGTCGATGACGGTGAGGGAGGTCAGCCGCCCCTGGTGCCACCAGTACAGCCGGGGTGACAGCGCGCCCGGCCCGTCCTCGTGCGCGCCGAGCGCGTACGAGCCGAGGTCGTTGACGGCGTCCACCACCGTGCCGTCCTCGATGGGGTGGAACGCCAGCCGGTTCCTGCGGGGGACGACGACGAGCGCGCCGGCGTCCGGCAGGTCCCTGCCGGTGGTCGCGCGGGCCAGTTCCGGGAGTACGAGCGCTTTGCTCGCCACGAAGTGGGAGTCCCCGTGGACGGAATGCAGCCGCGCACCCTGCGGGCCGGTCACCTCCGTGTGCTCCACCGGTTCGCGGAGCAGGTTCTGCCGGGCCGCCGCCCAGAGCCGCTCCGGGCCGGCGAGCGCCACGTCGCGATCGGTGAGGATGCGGACGGAGGTGGGGCCGTCGAGGGCCAGCGCGAGGATCAGCCCCTCGGCGACCGGCTGCGCGTAACGGAAGCTGTTCGCCATCTCGCCGGGGAAGGCGTCGTCGGGCAGGAGGCGCAGGACGGTGCCGTCGAGCAGTACCTGTACGTTCTCGCCGCCCCGGGACGCCTCGGCGAGGTGGGTGAAGTGCTGTTCGACCAGGGCGGGCCAGTGTTCCTCGGCCACGGCGCGGCACTGGTGTGCCAGGTTCAGGAGCGGGCTGCGATGCCCGTCGCCCACCAGTACGGCGTCGCCCTCCATCCGAGGACGTATGCCGCGGTGCGTCAGGAAGTAATCGGCAGTCACACTCCGCAGACGTTCGGCCTGCGGGAAGGTCAGCATCGGCAGGTGTGGATCGGGTGCGTGGTGTTCGTTCACCCGGTGACTCTACGAAGGGGCTCCGGCCGGGCCACGAGGGGGTGGCGGAGTGACGCCGGAACACGGCTCCTGCCCGTCATACCAGGAGCTGACATGCCGTCCGCGGCGTACCTCCAGAGTCTGGCCGCGCGTGCTACTGCAGGGCGACGTGCCCCCAACTGCCCCTGACCTAGCCTCCTTTGCCATGAAGGCAACCCGAACCCTCCTGCTTCGACGCACTCTGGTCACCACTGCCGCCCTCGCTCTCGCCCTGCCTGTCGCGGGCGGAGCGACCGCCTTCGCCGACGGACGCGGCGGCACCGGCGGCCCCGGCGGCGTCTCGGTGAGCGACACGGCGACAGCGCCTCTGCATCTCCCGCGCCCCACCGGCCCGTTCGCCGTCGGTCGCGACACTCTGCACCTCGTCGACAAGAGCCGCCCCGACCCCTGGGTGCCCTCGGCGGACGCGCGGGAGCTCATGGCGTCCGTGTACTACCCCGCGCGGCACGGCGGCGGCCGTCCCACCTCCTACACGTCGGAGGAAGAGGCCAGGCTGATGCTGGAGTGGTGGAAGCTGGACCAGCAGGTCTCCCCCGCCGCGTACAGCGCCACCCGCACCTTCGCGCGCGCAGGCGCAGGGCCGACACCGGGGCGCTTCCCGCTGATCGTGCTCTCCCCCGGCTTCACCGCTCCCCGCGCCACCTTGACCCACCTCGCCGAGGACCTGGCCAGCCGTGGCTTCGTCGTGGCCACCGTCGACCACGCCTACGAGTCGACCGGCACGGCCTTCCCCGGCGGGCGCGTCCTCACCTGTGAGGCCTGCCCCATCGTCGAGGAGCCCGGCGGGGGCAGGACCGCCACGGAGGGGCGGGCCAAGGACCTCTCGTACGTCATCGACCGGCTGACCGGACGCAAAGCCGCCTGGCGGCACGCCCGCATGATCGACAGCGAGCGGATCGGCGCGGGCGGGCACTCCATCGGCGGGGCCGCCGCGCTCGCCACCATGACGAGCGACCGCCGGGTGCGGGCGGGCATGAACATGGACGGCAGTTTCCACACCGGGCCCGCCGGGATCGACGGCCGCCCCTTCCTGATGCTGGGCACCGAGGAGGAGCACACGCCCGGGGTCGAGGACGGCAAGAACTGGGACGAGACCTGGCGGGGCCTGGACGGCTGGAAGCGCTGGCTCACCGTCGCGGGTTCCGGCCACTTCACCTTCACGGACGCGCCCGTCCTGATGGGGCAGGCCGGGGTGGTGGACCCGAAGGTGCCGCTGTCCGGTGAGCGTTCCGAGCGGATCACGCGGGCGTACATAGGGGCGTTCTACGAGCACCATCTGCGCGGCAGGCCGCAGCCGCTCCTCGACGGGCCGACGGCGGACCACCCCGAGGTCACGTTCCAGCGACGCTGACCGCAGGAAACCCGCTAGCATGTAACACATGCAAGACATTACTGACCCTTACGAGGTGCGCGCGGGAGTGCCGTCCGTCGAGACCTTCCGCCGTCTGCGTACCGACGCGGGACTCTCCGACAAGACGCCCGAAGCCGTCGCGCTCGCCCTGCCGAACACCTGGCACGGCGTGGTGCTCCACCACGAGGGCGAGCCCGTCGGCATGGGGCGGATCATCGGCGACGGCGGCACGGCGTTCCAGATCGTCGACATCTGCGTACACCCCGCGCACCAGGGGCGCGGGCTCGGCAAGCGCATCATGGCCGCGCTGACCGAGGAGCTGGAGCGCCGCGCGCCCGCGACCGCGTACGTCTCACTGATCGCCGACGGCCCGGCGCGCTTCCTGTACGAGAAGTTCGGCTTCGCCGACACCGCCGAGCACGACTCGATCGGCATGTACCGCACGATGAAGGCACAGCCGGAGCACTGATCCGCGCGCCGACTGCTTGAGCCCACCCCTCCATACCCCGGCGCGGCCGGGGTACCCGGGAATTCGACACGACAGCACCAGCCCGTCGATCCCGAGGAGGCACCGGCCGTGGACGGCTTAAGGCGCTGGTTCGACCACAGCCTGTTCGCACAGGCACTGCTGCTCTTCCCGCTGTGCGTGGGGGTCGCCGCCCTGTTCCGACAGGACGCACACCCGGTCCAGTGGCTGATCCAAGGCGCGCTCTACACCGGCGCCGGCCTCACCTGCGTGGCCTTCCAGCGCCGCAGGATCAGCCGCGCCATCGGCACGCACCCCCGTGCGGTCATCGACCTCAACCGCAGGATCCGGCACCGCGACGTGCCGAGCGACCCCGGGGAACGGGCGACGATGCGGCGCCTGGTCGCCGAACACCAGGACCGGCTGGAACGGGCAGAGCGGTGGCTGCCGTACTGGCTGGGCGTCATGGGACTCATCGCGACAGCCGTGCTCGTGCTCGGCGCAGCCACCGGCTCACTGCTCCCTTGCCTGCTCCTCGCCGGCGGTGTGGGTGCCTTCTGCTACTGGATCCTCTGGATGCGACGCCGCAACAAGGAGCGCTGCGAGTTCATGCGCTCGTCCCTGCGGGAGCAGAAGAACGAACCGGTGGGATGACCGGAGCCGGTTCGTGAACGGCCGACGCTAGCGTGTTCGGTATGGATCGGTATACGGCACGCGTACAGGGCATTGAGCGGCGGCAGATAGACGACGCCTGGCAGCGCATTGAGTCCTGGCTCGAACGGAACGCTCCAGCGACCTTGGCGAACCTGTTGCCCGGGGCTTCCGAGGCGGAAATCGAGGAATTGCAGGGCTCTTTGGGCGTGCGTCTGCCCGTCGGGCTGAGGGCGTTGTGGAGTCGGCGGGCAGGAGTGCGGCCGGAGCCGATGCCTGGATTCATGCCGGGAGAGTCTGTGCTGATGCCGTTCGATGTCGTCCGCCGCACGTATGAGCTCAAGATGCTGCTGCGACGGAGTGACGAGGAGGCGCAGCGGCGGACGGGCGACACAGAGGAGATCACGGTGTGGCGTCCCTCCTGGATCCCCTTTGCTTCGATCGGCGCAGATGCTGTGTCCGGCCTGTCTTTGGACGCTGAGACCGGCAGGATCTGGTACTGGTGCGAGTACGCGGAGCGCAGCGTGCAGTTCGAGTCGCTGACGGACTACATGGAGGAGATGGCTGACGTCCTCGAAATTCCGTCGCTCGCGGAAGAGGCGGGGGTCGGCCTGATGAACGGGTTCTTGGTGTGGGGGGTGCCGCACGATGCGGCCGAGCGAGCCGCGTGGGTGCCGTTGGCCGGGTGAGGCGTGCGCGTGAGGGAGGCCATGGCGTGGCGCTTTCCCGCCCGTCCTCGGTGACCCAGCCCACTTCCGGGGGCCCGTGGCTGTGAGGCCACTCATAGGGGACACGTCACATGCTAAAGGCGGTAGTAGGCGGGCGGGCGGGGGCGGGAGGTGGCTGGGGGTGTGCCGGGCAGGGGCCTCTTCGTAAGCGGGTAGTACGTCACATGATTGCGCGCCTCCCCGAGCGTCGCTAACTCTGGCTAGGTCTTCGGGACGCCCCGACCACCCGGCACAGTCGCCCGCTCCGGTCCGGCGCCCCTCACGTCCCCACCCAGGAGTTCGCTTCCGCATGTCGATGACCCGTACCGCCCGTACCGCCCGCACCCGCAAGTTCTCCATCGCCGGCCTCGCCACCGCCGGTGCCGCCGCCGCGGCCCTCACGCTGGTCCCCTCCCCCGCCCAGGCCGCCGAGCCGGCCCAGGCGCCCGCCTCCGCGCCGCAGGCCGCGGGCGACAAGAAGTACCCCGAGAACCTCGACGGCTGGATCCGCGAGTCCCTGGACATCATGAAGTCCAAGGGCATCCCCGGCACCTACGAGGGTCTGCACCGCAACATCATGCGCGAGTCCGCCGGTGACCCGAACGCGCAGAACGGCTGGGACGTCAATGCCCAGAACGGCACCCCCTCCAAGGGCCTGCTCCAGGTGATCCAGCCCACCTTCGACGCGTACCACGTCGCGGGCACGCCGAACAATCTGACCGACCCGGTCGCCAACATCACCGCGGCCGCCAACTACGCCGCCGACAAGTACGGCTCGATCGACAACGTCGACTCCGCCTACTGAGTCCCCGGACCAGCACTCCACTGTTCAGGTCCACCGAGTCATCGGTCGCGAAGAGAGGCAGCGCATGCCGCACGAGAGCGGGAACGACCAACCGGCGCACACGGTCGGCGGCCCCGCGGCGCCCGACTACGGGCCCGCACGGGTACGCGGCTCGCGGCGCCGGCCCCGGAAGAAGGCCCTGCGGTACATCGCGTGGGGCGCCCTGGGCACGGTCCTGATCGGCGGCGGGGGCGTGGCCTACGCCTGGCAGCACCTCAACGGCAACATCCAGGGCACCGACGTGAACGCCGCCCTCGGCCACGACAGGCCCGCCGAGCAGCGCGACGGGTCGATGAACATCCTCCTGCTCGGATCCGACTCGCGCGCCGGCACCCACGGCCGGTACGGCAGCGGTGTGAGCGGTGCACGGGCCGACACGGCGATGGTCCTGCACGTCGACAAGACCCACAAGAAGGCCTCGGTCGTCAGCATTCCGCGCGACACCATGGTCGAGCGGCCGCAGTGCGCGCAGCCCCACGGCGGCGGCGCGGCCGGCGCCCAGCAGGCCATGTTCAACTCGTCCTACCAGGTCGGCGGCCCCGCCTGCACGGTGAAGACGGTCGAGAAGATGTCGGGCCTGCGCATGAACCACTACCTCGAAGTCGACTTCAAGGGGTTCCAGAAGCTCATCGACGAGCTCGGCGGCGTCGACATCACCACCCGCAAAGCCATCAAGGACCCCAACAGCGGTCTCTCGCTGACCGCAGGCAAGCACACGCTGAAGGGCGAGGAGGCGCTGGCGCTGGTCCGTACCCGGCACGGCGTGGGTGACGGCAGCGACCTGGGCCGCATCCAGCTCCAGCAGGTGTTCATCAAGGCCCTGATCCACCGCGCCGACACCGTCGACCCGCTCAGCGACCCCGCCACGTCCTACGACCTCGCGGACACCGCGACGAAGACCATCAGCGCCGACTCCGACCTGGCCTCCGCGGACAAGCTGCTCGGCCTGGCCAAGGAGCTCAAGGGCATCAGCCCGGACCGCACCGACATGGTGACCATGCCCGTCACCTACGACGCCCGGGACGCGGGCCGCGTCCTGCCGCTGGACAAGGCGTCGCACCAGGTCTGGAACGCGCTCCGCAAGGACCGGCCCGTCCCGGACTCCGCGACGCGGGAGTCGGTGGCCGACAGGACGGACTCACCGGTGTCGGCCGGCTCCTGACGCGAGGCACCGGGGCACCGGCGCGCCAAGGCGGCATCGGGCCTGGCATCGTGACCCTCACCACGAATCCCACCCGAGTGGTTTCTGTTATCGAGGTGGGCGCGGGACGTCTCCCCTGTGTCGGAGGAGTCAGCCCCCCACACAGAGAGTGGACACAGCGTGAGCAGCGAACGCCAAGTCACGATGATCAGGGCAGCGCAGGACGGGAACCAGCAGGCGCAGGACGCGCTGGTGGCGGAGTATCTGCCGCTGGTCTACAACATCGTCGGGCGGGCCCTGAACGGCCACGCGGACGTGGACGACGTGGTGCAGGAGACCATGCTCCGCGTCCTCGGCGGCCTGGACGGGCTGCGCGGTCCGGAGAACTTCCGCAGCTGGCTGGTCGCCATCACCATGAACCAGATACGCGGCCACTGGCGCGAGCGCGCGTCGGGAGCGATACCCGCCGGCGGCGGTCTCGCGGACGCGTACGACGTGGTGGACCCGGGCGCGGACTTCGTGGATCTGACCATCACCCGGCTCGGGCTCTCCGGGCAGCGGCGGGAGACCGCCGAGGCCACCCGTTGGCTGGACGAGGACGACCGCGCCCTGCTGTCGCTGTGGTGGCTGGAGTCCGCGGGCGAGCTCACCCGGACGGAGGTCGCCGCGGCGCTGGAGCTGTCGCCGCAGCACACGGCGGTACGTGTGCAGCGCATGAAGGCCCAGCTGGAGACGGCCCGCGTCGTCGTCCGCGCCCTGTCGGCCAGCCCTCCCTGCGCGGGGCTGCGGCAGATCACCGCCGGCTGGGACGGGGTGCCGTCGGCGCTGTGGCGCAAGCGTCTGGCCCGCCACGCCCGGGACTGCTCCGCCTGTGCGGGCCACTGGTCCAACCTGGTGCCGGCGGAGGGGCTGCTGGTGGGCCTCGGCCTCGTCCCGGTGGGCGCCGCGCTCGGCGGCCTGGTCGTGGCACCGGACCTCGTCGAGGTCGGCTCGGCCTCCGCCGGGTCCGCCCACGGCGCCGCCGCCCCGGTCTCCGCCCGGACGCTGGCCCGCCGTGACCGCGCCAGACGCCGACGTCGTACGACCGGCGTGGCCGCCGCGGTCCTCGCGCTCGGCATCGGCGGCACCGCGGTGCACCTCCTCACCGGACCGGAAACGGACGAGAGCACACCGGCCACCGCCGCCGCCCCCGCCTCACCCACCGCTCCCTCGGCATCGGCCTCGAAGAGCGCCTCCCCCTCGGCCTCCCCCAAGCGCTCGGCGTCCCCCAGCGCCAAGCCGACCCCGAGCAAGACGAAGAAGAAAAAGAAGGCCGAGCCCTCCCCGAGCCGCACCGCGGCCAAGCCGAAGCCCAAGCCCAAGCCCGAGGCGCCGGACCCGGCGCCGCCGAAGCCGAGCGGCACCGCCGAGCAGGTCGTCGCGCTCGTGAACACGGAGCGGGCCAAGGCGGGCTGCGGCCCTGTCCGGTCCAACGGCAAGCTCGCCACGGCGGCGGCCAAGCACTCCTCCGACATGGCGGCCCGCGACTACTTCGACCACCAGAGCCCGGACGGCACGGACCCCGGCGACCGCATCAGCGCGGCCGGCTACCGCTGGAGCACGTACGGCGAGAACATCGCCCGCGGACAGCAGACCCCGGCGTCGGTGATGGACTCGTGGATGAAGAGTCCCGGCCACCGCGCCAACATCCTCAACTGCGACTTCAAGGAGCTGGGCGTGGGCATCCACAACGCGTCCGGCGGCCCGTGGTGGACGCAGGCGTTCGGCACGGCGCGCTGAGACTGGGGCTGAGGCTGCCCAGGCTGAGGAGCCCCGAGCCGCCGGGTGCGGTCGGCCGACGTGCGGTCAGCCGACCTGCTGGGTGTGGAACTGCTCGAGCCGCCGCTGCGCGAGCTGCAGCGTGCCGCGCTGGCGGCCGGGCACCCGGCGGCGCAGGGCGATCAGGCCGGGGCCCAGCGCGCGGACGGCCTCGGGGTCCCGTACGCGGTCCCAGAGGTGGTGGGCGCGGTCTGCCGCCGCCTCCACCTCCGGGGAGTCCGCGGCCTGCCCCGCCGCGAGCCGGGCCGATGCCACCGCGAGCCAGATCTCGCAGCTGCGCGCCAGGTCCCCGGCGAACCGCGCCAGGTCCGCCCGCACCTCCATCCAGTGGATGGTCTCCTTCGAGCCCGGGCCGTGCATGCGCAGCGCGCTCTGTTCCCAGGACGCCGCCAGGGCCGCCGCCTCGCCGTGCCGGCCCGCCTCGACGGCCGCGGTGATCGCCGCGTGCGGGTCCATGGAGGCGTCGGCGGGCGGCGCGGGGTGCGGTGGGGGTGCAGTGGGCGGCGTGCCGGGGTCGTGGACCGGCAGCAGGTCCGGGGCGTTCTCGCCGAGGCTCAGGGCGGCCTGCTGGTGCAGCTGGTGCAGCGGGGGGCGGTGGCCGCTGCGGAGGACCGTCGCGAGGGCCTTCATGTACGCGGGGGTCGCGGGCGTACGGCGTTTCGCGGGCGGCGCGACACGGCCGTAGAACGCGACGCCGGGGCCCGCGTCGAGGGGCCGCTCGGTGAGGGCCTGCCAGCTCTCCGGGTCGGTGTGCAGATCGGCGAGGACCGTGGTGCTGCCCACCGGGCGCAGCCGCAGCTCCTGGGCGATCCAGTGCCAGGGAAACCCGGTGTAGCGGACCGTCGCCGTGGTGGTCCTGGCGAGCGCGAGGTGCAACTGCCTCTGGCGCCGGTCGAGATGGACCTGCCCGATGAGGTAGATCGTCAGCGGTCCCGGCGCCATCGCGGCCGCCCGCAGCCGGGTCAGTACCGTCTGCGGGTCCAGCGGGTCCGCCAGTTCCACGATGCTCGCGGTCGGCGTACCTGCGAGGGTCTCCGGGGGCACCGCCGCGAGAACGGGAAGTACGGAGGCCGCGTCCACCAGGCGCCCCTTGCCCACCGGGGCAGCCGCGACGAGCAGCACGGTTCCAGGCATGGGCCCCTCCCTCTCGATCATCACGTCAGCACCGTATCCGCATCTCCCGCCCGCCGCGCCCATAGGGCTTCACCTGCTGTGGCACCGGGGGGTGCGGTTCGGGCGGTCGCTCCCAATTCCGGCTGAAGCGCGTGAAGTCGGACGATGCCGACACGGCACCCGGACACCCGGGGGGAGCTGAGCGGCGGATCGATGAAATCATCGAGGAATGTCTGACTTGATCATTGCCGCCTGCGACGGAGCGGCCAAGAAGAATCCCGGGCCCGCCGCCTGGGCATGGGTGGTCGCCGACGCCGAGGGCCGCCCGCAGCGCTGGGAGGCGGGGCCGCTCGGCCACGCCACGAACAACGTGGCCGAACTGACCGCGCTGGCCGAGCTCTTGGAGGCCACCGACCCCGCGCGGCCGCTCGAAGTGCGGATGGACAGCCAGTACGCGATGAACGCGGTCACCAAGTGGATCGCGTCCTGGAAGCGCAACGGATGGCAGACCGCGGCGAAGAAGCCGGTCGCCAACAAGGACCTCGTCGTCCGCATCGACGCGCTGCTGCAGGGCCGTGCGGTGACGTTCCGGCACGTGGCCGCCCACCAGGTGGGCGGTGATCACCTCAATGCGATCGCCGACGTCGCGGCCAGCGACGCCGCGACGACCCAGCAGCCCGCGGGCACCGCCCACGGCGCCCGCGAGATCCCCGAGCCGCGCCCCGACCGCATGACCGCCGCCCCCGCGGGCCGCGCGCCGAAGAAGACCGCCACCCGCGCGAAGAAGTCGACGTCGAGCGCGGTGATCAAGGCCAAGTACCCCGGGCGCTGCCACTGCCAGAAGCCTTACGCCGCCGGCGAGAAGATCGCCAAGAACGCGCACGGCTGGGGCCATGTGGAGTGCCGGGACACCGCCGACGCCTGACACCTCCGTCGTCGCGGAGGCGAACATCCGGCCGTGCTCGACGACTTCGCCGGAGAATCAGATGGCGTTCCACCCCGATTCCAGCAAGTGCCTTGCCGATGGAGTGGACTGTGGTGACGTCGTCATGCGAAGCACAACCCCCTTGATGCGCGCTGAAATTGTCGTTCCGGTGTTCGGAGGGCGTCCAATATCTGTTCGTACTGACCACCAGGCCGGTCGGTTATGGGGGCTTCCCCCGGATGGCGCAGCCGACGTGCGCTCTCCCGCCACGGACGGTCTCCTTTCTGCAATGGGTTACGACATAGACAGCCCGCGTGAAGCGGGCACCACACGACGTGACGCACTGGGCATGGCCGCGGTGCTGTTGGCAGGCGGCGCCCTCTCCGCGGGGGCGGCCGCGCCACGGGCCGGACTGGAGCCCGACGGCTCCTGCCCGGCGACCTACGACGCCGAGTTCGAGGAGGCCCTCGCCGAGGCCGACGCGGAGTTCCCCGAGGAGGACGACCGGGGTCTCGCCGAGGCCGGTCCCCGCCGGCGGTTCACCCTCCCGCTGCGCCGCCGCTACCGGGTCACCACCCGGTACGGGAAGCGCGGCAACTGGCTCGCCGGTCACCACACCGGGGTCGACCTCGCGGTACCGCGGGGCACCCCCGTGTACGCGGTGGGCGCCGGGGTGGTCGTGCTGGCCCGCTGGTCGGGTGCGTACGGCAACGCCGTCACCGTCCGGATGCCGGACGGGCACTACGCGCTGTACGCCCACCTCTCCCGCATCCGGGTGCGCAAGGGTGCCCGGGTCCGCGCCGGGACGCGGCTCGGGAGCAGCGGCAGCACGGGCCGGGCCACCGGCCCCCACCTGCACCTGGAGATCCGCGCCCGGCGCAACTACGGCTCGGACATCAGCCCTTACCGCTATCTGGCCCGGCGGGGCGCCCGCCTCTGGTGAGGACGGCGGGGGCGGCCAGGCGGTGAGCGCGGAGTTCACGGCCGCAGGGACTTGAACGCCCGCGTCTGCTCGACGACGGCCCGCTCCGTGGGCAGCCGCTCGATCGACGAGGCGCCGAAGAAGCCGACGATGCCGGTGGTGTGCTCGAGGACGTACCGCGCGTCCTCGGGCTCGGCGATGGGGCCGCCGTGGCAGAGCACGAGGGCATCGGGGTTCACGCGCTTGGCGGCGTCGTGCATCTCCTGGACGGCGGCCGCCGCCTGGTCGAGCGTCATCGCGGTGCCCGCGCCGATGGAGCCCTTCGTGGTGAGGCCGACGTGCGGGACGAGGACGTCGGCGCCCGCCCTCGCCATCTCCGCGGCCTGCTCCGGGTCGAAGACATAGGGCGCGGTGAGCAGGTCGCGCTCGTGGGCGGCGCGGATCATGTCGATCTCCAGGCCGTATCCCATGCCGGTCTCTTCGAGATTGACGCGGAACGTGCCGTCGTACAGGCCGACCGTGGGGAAGTTCTGCACGCCGGTGAAGCCCATGGCCTTGAGCTGGTCGAGGAAGAGGTCCATGCGGCGGAAGGGGTCCGTGCCGCACACGCCCGCGAGGACCGGGGTGTCCCGGACGACGGGCAGGACCTCGCGCGCCATGTCGACGACGATCTCGTTCGCGTCGCCGTACGGCAGAAGGCCGGCCAGGGAGCCGCGGCCCGCCATCCGGTAGCGGCCGGAGTTGTAGATGATGAGCAGGTCGACGCCGCCCTCCTCCGCGCACTTGGCGGACAGGCCGGTGCCGGCGCCCGCTCCGATGACGGGCCGGCCGTCGGCGACCTGGGCGTGGAGGCGGGCGAGTGCTTCCTTGCGGTTCATGGGGTGCTCCTGGAAAGGGTGAGGTCAGCGGCCGGCCGGTACGGCGGCGCGTTCGCCGATCAGCTGGTGCAGACGGTCGGCCATCGCGACCGCGAAGGACGCGTCGTTGATGTGCGCGTCGACCTCGTGCAGGCGTACACCGCTGCCGCACACGGTGGCACGCAGGGCGTCGAGGCCCGTCATGTCGGCCACCGGGTCGGCGAAGGGCGCGTCCGTCATGTCCACGGCCGAGAGCCCGCGCAGGGGCCAGAAGATTTCGGCGGGCCCGCGGGCCGCGGCGAGCTTGTGGCCGAGCATGGCTCCCAGAGCGGCCATCTCCCGGGCGGTCGTCCGCATGAGGGTGACCGTCGGGTTGTGGACCAGGAACCGTCGTCCGGCGAAGCGTTCCGGGATGCTCGCCTCGGGGCCGAAGTTGACCATGTCGAGGGCGCCGGGCGCGACGACTTGAGGGATGGCGGCGGCACCCGCGGCGGTGAGCCGGTCGGGGCCCGCGCTGAGCACTCCCCCGACGAGTTCGTCGGCGAGTTCGGTGGTGGTCAGGTCGAGCACGCCGTCCAGCAGGCCGTCGGCGGCGAGCTTCTCCACGGCGCGGCCGCCCGCGCCCGTGGCGTGGAAGACCAGGACCTCGTAGCCGAGTTCGGCGAGCCGGGCGCGGGCCGCGTCGACGGCGGGTGTCGTCACGCCGAACATGGTGGCGGCGACGACCTTGCGCCGGGGGCCCGCCAGCTCCTCCAGGTTGCGTTCCTGCCGGCGCGCCATGCCGGCCGCGGCGGCCGCCGCGTTGCCGAGGACGTGGCGCGAGACGGAGTTGATGCCGGAGACGTCGACGACGCTGTACATCATCGTGAGGTCGCTGCTGTCGACGTACGGTGCCACGTCGCCGCCCGCCATGGTGCTGACGAGCACCTTCGGTACGCCGATGGGCAGGGCCCGCATGGCCTGCGCGGCGATGGCGGAGCCGCCGCTGCCGCCCGCGGCGAGCACCGCGTGGAGCCTGCCCTGCCGGTGCAGGTCGAGGACGACCCGGGTCAGTCCCTCGGCCATGGCGGCGACCGCCACGCCGCGGTCGCCCGCGGCCCGCAGCGCGGCGAGTTCGTGCCCGCCGGCGCGCGCCACCGTCTCCGCCGATATGTCGGGTGTGGGCGTCTGGGCGGGCGGCGGGAGCACGCCGACGTCGACCAGCAGGACGTCGCTGCCGTACTCGCGGAGCCGTTCGCGCATCCAGGCGTACTCCTCGCCCTTGGTGTCCAGCGTTCCGACGAGGACCACGGTCGCCATGTCCTTCACTCTCCTTCAGGTGCCCAGTGGTGCTGATCCTGTGGCCGGTCCTGGTCGGTGACAACGACCAGTGGGGCCGGATTGGCCTGCGGGTAGGCGAAGATGAGGGCATGGCGAAGATCCCGACGGCCCGATTGTCACGGCTGCTCACCGGTTGGTCGTCCGAGGGGGCGGGCCCGCTGCCGCGGCGACTCGCGGATGCTCTGCGGGAGTTGGCCGAGCGGGCGGACGTGGCGCCCGGCACGACGCTGCCGTCCCAGCGTGAACTGGCCGGTGTGCTGGGGGTGAGCCGCTCCACGGTGACCGCCGCGTACAGCCTCCTGGAGGACGCGGGCTGGCTGGAGAGCCGGCGCGGCAGCGGTTCGCGGCTGCGCGGCTCGGGTTCGCTGGAGCGGCACGCGGGTGAGGGACGGCTCGCGAGCTTCGACGCGCGGACGAGCGGGGCCGATCTCTCCAGTGGCGCGCTGGACGGGCTCGGCGCGGTGGGCGACGCGGTCGGTGCGCTGTCGGCCGCGGACCTCGCCCCGATGCTGCATGGCGACGGCTATCTGCCGCACGGTCTGCCGGAGTTGCGCGAGGGCATCGCGGCGTACTACCGCGAGGCGGGGGTGCCGACGGAGCCGGAGCAGATCCTCGTCACCTCGGGTTCGCAGCAGGCCGTGTGGCTGGTCGCGCAGGCCCTCGTCGACCCGGGCGACACCGTCGTGGTGGAGAACCCCACCTACCGGGGGGCTCTGGAGGCGCTGCGGTCGCGTGGCGCGCGGCTCGTCCCGGTCGGCGGCGACCGTCCAGGGGCGGGCGGTGACGGCTCCGACGCCGCGGCGCTGCGGCGGCTGGGCGCGACGGTGCGGCCGCGGCTCGTCTATCTCCAACCGGCCGTGCACAATCCGACGGGCCGCAGCCTGGACGGCGCGGCGCTGCGGGAGTGGGCGTCGGCGCTCGGCGAGCGTGAGCTGTTCACCGTCGAGGACACCGCGTGCGCGGAGCTCGGCCTGGCGGGCGACGGGGCTCCCGTGCCGTTGGCGGCCCGGCTCCCGATGGCGTCCACGATCACGGTGGGGACGCTGTCGAAGCTGTTCTGGGGCGGGGTGCGGGTGGGCTGGGTCCGGTCGTCGCCGCACATCGTCGCGCGGCTCGCGAAGATCAAGACATCGGTGGACCTGTCATGTTCGGTGGTGGACCAGTTGGTGGCGGTGCGGCTGCTGGCCGGGCTGCCGCGGGCGCGGGCGACGCGCCGCGCGGTGCTGCGCGACCGGCTCGCGGGTGCGGAGAAGTTGTTGCGCGCCCGTGCCCCGCACTGGGAGTGGGACCGGCCGGCCGGCGGCCCCGCCCTGTGGGTCCGGGTGCCGGGCGTCGACACGGAGGCGCTCGCGCAGTTGGCGCGGCGCCGGGGCGTGGCCGTCGTGCCGGGGTCGGCGTTCTCCGCCGTGGACGGTTTCCGGGACCGGCTGCGGCTGCCGTACGCGCACGGCGTCGACTTGCTGGAACGGGCGCTTCCGACGCTGCTCGACTGCGCGGAGCGCAGTCGCGACAAGAGCTCCACGTCCGTTGTCAGACCCTCCTGACAGCATGAAGGCATGGGATTCTTCGACGACTTGGTGCTCACCTCGGAACCGGCCGAGCCGAAGGGCGAGGTGGTCAGGCTGGGCCCTCCGGGAGAGGACGCGGCCCGGGACAGGCCGCCGCTCGACTGGTTCGAGCCGGCGCCGGTGCCGCAGCTCGCGGTGGCCGGAGAGGGGCCGGAGGCCAAGGTGATGGTGACCGGCTGGTCCGTGTGGCCGGATTCGGTCACCTTGCACCTCGCCGTGCACCGGCCGGTCCACCGGTCCGGCGGCGGGGGCCACCGGCAGTCCGGGCTGCGGGTGGGGCTGCTGCTGGCCGACGGCAGGCGGGTGACCTCGCTCGACGCGACGACCCAGGAGACCGTGCCGGTGGTCGGCCCGTCGGAGTTGCGGGCGTACGCGTCGCGGCGCGTGCCGACCGGACTGATCCCCCTGGACCCCGGTGGCCTGGGCGACTCCTTGTTCAGGACCTGCGTCTACCTGTATCTGGCGGAGCTGCCCCCACCCGGCGAGACACGGCTGGTGGTGGAGTGGCCGGACGAGCACATTCCGGAGACGGGCACGCCGGTCGACGCCGCCGCCCTGCGCGCCGCGGCCGCGCACGCCGTCGAGGTGTGGCCGGACCTGCCGACGCCGCCGGCCAAGGGGCCCGAGTCCTTCACGGTCGTCCGGATGGGCGGGCCGCCCGACTTCCTCGCCAGGCCGATGTCCGCGCACGAGCGCCGAGAGCTGCGCGAGCGGGAGGAGGCGGAGCAGCGGTATGTGCCGCGCGGCGACTGGGACCGCATGGGCTATGCGGACTGGGACGACGCCGCGCTGATCCGGGCCCGTCTGGAGGGCGGCGCACCGGCCGACGCGGTCGTGTGGTCGGGTGCCACTCCCCTGCACCTGGCGGCGGAGCGGGGCTGCGCGGAGTCCGTGGCCGCGCTGCTGCCGCACGTCGAGCGGATCGACGCGCCCGACGAGGAGGGGCACACCGCGCTGTGGCACGCCGTCTGCACCGGCGACGAGGACAGTGTCCGTGCGCTGATCCGGGCCGGCGCGGATGTCTGGACCCCGCAGACCGGCCCCTGGTCGCCCGGTCGGCTGCTGCTGACGACGCCGCTCGCCCCGCTCGTCGCCGCCCTGCCGGGTGCGGTGGCCCTGCCGCCCGACGAGCTGGCCGCCTTCCGCGCCGCGGACGCGCTCATCGAGGCCTTCGACGATCCGCAGCTGTGGACGGAAGGGCTCGGCATCGCCTTCGTGCGCGATCTGGACGCCGAGGAGGTCGTCCGACGGCTGGGCGCGGACCCGGCGCGCTGCCCGGAAGTCCCCCCGGAGCACGCCCCGTTCGACGAGGACGACTACGACGAGTCCCTGCGCTTCGTCGGAGTGACCGACCTGCCCGGCAGCCCCGGCGGCTGTGTCCTCACGCAGGACGGGTACATGCCGAGCGACGACGGCGTGCTGCACGCGATATCGGCGGGGACGACCGCCTATGGTCTGTACTTCAACCCCAAGGGCGGCACCCACGGCACCCTGGCCAGGGACGGCCGCCCCGTGGAGTACGAGGAGATCGGTCTGACCCCGGACGAGACGGAGCCGGCCGCGCACTGGCACTTCCGGTTCTGGCGGTCGGGTCGCAATGTCCCGTACGCCGCGCACAATCTCGCCTACGCCTGTGCGGCGGCCGGGCTGCGCGTCACCGACGCCCGGCCCGCCCTGGACGACACCCTGCCGCGACGCTGGGTGGAGCTGCCGCCGCATCTCGTGCGCTGACCGCGGGGTTCCGCAAGCGATTCGCCGGCAAGAGGCAGGAGATCCGGGAGTGCTGGAGCGGCTCAACGAAGCCATGGAGTACGTCGAGCG
This sequence comes from Streptomyces sp. NPDC039480, assembly GCF_055597165.1. Taxonomy (NCBI): domain Bacteria; kingdom Bacillati; phylum Actinomycetota; class Actinomycetes; order Kitasatosporales; family Streptomycetaceae; genus Streptomyces; species Streptomyces sp. NPDC039480. The sequence continues at coordinate 158,990 of NZ_JBVITX010000003.1, forward strand.
CCACCTCGGCGAGACGGTCGACGTGGCGGAGGCGGCCCGTATCGCGGCCACTTCGGAGTACCACCTGCGCCGGATGTTCTCCGCCCTCGCGGGCATGCCGTTGGCGGAGTACGTCCGGCGTCGGCGGCTCACCCTCGCGGGCGCCGAGGTGCTCGCGGGCCGGGACACGCTGCTGGAGATCGCGGTGCGGTACGGCTATGGCTCGGGCGAGGCGTTCGCCCGGGCGTTCCGCGCCATGCACGGCGTCGGGCCCGGCGAGGCGCGACGCACGGGAGCCACGCTCAGCTCCCAGTCCCGGATGTCCTTCCGCCTCACCATCGAAGGGGGTGGCGACATCCGCTATCGCGTGGCGGACAAGGCGGCCTTCACCGTCGTCGGCCCGAAGACCCGGGTGCCGCTGGTGCACTCGGGTCCCAACCAGTCGATCATCGACTTCGTCCGCGGGATCGCGGCGGCGGACGTGGAGCGTCTGGAGAAGCTGTCCGACGGCGAGCCGCGGGGCATCCTCGCCGTCTGCGACGACCTGGACCCGAGCCGTGCCGAGGGCACCGAACTCGACTACTACCACGGGGTGATCACTTCCGCGGCCACCCCCGAGGGCGCGTCCGTGCTGCCCGTCCGGGCCGGGACGTGGGCGGTGTTCTCGGCGTCGGGTCCCGTCCCGGAGGCCATCCAGCACCTGTGGCGGGACGTCTTCATGGAATGGTTTCCGTCGAATCCGTACCGCAGCCGCCCCGGCCCGGAGATCCTGCGCACCCGGCTGTCGCCCGACAAGTCCGTGGCGGACGCCGAGCTGTGGCTCCCGGTGGAGCGGGACCGCGGCCTCGCCGGCCCGGGCTACCCCTCCGGATAGAAGACGAACAGTGTGCAGCCGGTGGTCGTCTGCGGTATGTGCGAGGAGCCGGCGGGCGCGTGGATGAAGGAACCCGCCGGGTAGTCGCGTTCGCCGTCGTTGAAGACCCCGGAGACCACGAAGACCTCCTCGGGCCCCGGCTCGTGCACGTCGATGCCCTCCCAGCAGGAGTGCGGGTCCATCTCCAGGACCTGGGCGCTCGCGCCGTTGGCGCCTTTCCACAGGGGGCGCAGGCGGATGCCGGGGAAGAGTTCGCGGGTGGGGGCGTCGTGCACCGCCGACCAGACGTAGCCGGGCGGGGTGTGCTGTTCTGTCGTCATGGCCCCAGCCTTCCCGGTCGGCGCCGCCCCGCCGAGTGTCTGAAAAGACATGACGAGGTATTTTCCTGCCATGCATCATGTCGTCGCGCTCGCGCACGCTCCTCAGTCGACGTTCGAACTCGCCTGCGCGGCGGAGGTGTTCGGCATCGAGCGGCACGGGATCGCGAGACGGTACTCGTTCGGGGTGTGCGCCGAGCACCCCGGCCCGGTGGCCACACGCGCCGGGTACGACATGCTCGTGACCGACGGCCTGGACGCGCTCGAACGGGCCGACACCGTGGTCGTCCCCGGCTGGCAGCCCACCGCCGAAACCCCCTCCCCCGCCCTGCTGCGCGCACTGCGAGGCGCGCACGACCGCGGCGCGCGGGTGGTCAGCATCTGCTCGGGCGCCTTCGTGCTGGCACACGCGGGGCTCCTCGACGGCCGGCGCGCGACCACGCACTGGGCCCTCGCCGACGAACTGGCCGCGCGTTTCCCGGCCGTCCGGCTCGATCCCGACGTGCTCTATGTGGATCACGGGGACGTGGCCACCAGCGCGGGATCCGGCGCGGGCATCGACCTGTGTCTGCACCTGGTCCGCGCCGACCAGGGCGCCCGGTACGCCGCGCACGTCGCGCGGAACATGGTGATGCCGCCCCACCGCGAGGGCGGGCAGCTGCAGTACGCGGCGCCTCCGCACCCCGCGCAGTTCGACGGTTCGCTGGCGCCGCTCCTCGCGTGGGCCTCGGAGCGCCTGGCCGAGCCCGTCGGCGTCGAGGACCTGGCCGCGCACGCGGGCGTCTCGGTGCGCACGCTGGCCCGCCGTTTCGCCGACCAGCTGGGCGTCAGCCCCGGTCAGTGGCTGCTGAGCCAGCGCGTCGGCGCCGCGCGGGAGTTGCTGGAGACCACCGATCTCCCGCTCGACGCGGTGGCCCGGCGCGCCGGACTCTCCTCGGCGACCAATCTCCGCAGGCGTTTCCTGCGGGCCCTCGGGACGACGCCGGGCGGCTACCGCCGGGCCTTCCGAGCGGCTCCCCAGGTGGACCCGCCATCATGACTACTCTTCGTAGTCAAAGAATTGACGCCCCATCAGTTTCCCTCGGCCGCTAATCCTATCGTCCGATGAGGGTAAGAACGGCTCTGAGCGGGAACGATTGACTCGTGACCTCGGTGCCGCCCTGGACTCGATGGCGTCCGGCGCCGGTCATCGTACGGCCCGCCATCACCGCTCCGACTACTCTCCGTGAAGGGAAAGAGACACTGCTGGACTGGGATACGGGCACCGCCGACTTCACCTTCGGCCTGCGTCACCGCGTGGTGAACGGCACTGATGTCCTTGCGTTTTGGGGCGAGCTGGACGCCTGGGCCGACCAGGAGCTCTCTCCCCGCGTCACGGCACTCCTCGACCGGGCCGGCCCGCGGGTCGTCGCGGACCTTCGAGGGGTGACGTTCATGGACGCCGGCGGCCTGCGGCTGCTGGTGCGCATCCGGAACCAAGTGATCCTCGACCGTGGCACCTTGTGGCTCGTGCCCGGCAGCCCGCGCAACCGGCGGCTGCTGCGCATCACCTCCCTCGACCGCGTCTTCACCATCCCTGCGGGCGCGCCGGTCCCCTACACACGGGCCGGCGCCCGCAGCGGGTTCCGCTGATGCGGTCCGAGGCATGAGGCGGGGCTGTCCGGGCACTCGGACGGCATGCATCTTCCCTCCATTCGGCTCCCTGACATGCGTCTCCCGTCGGCCGCGACGCGCGGCAAGAGCAAGGCACGGCGGGCGGCCAAGGGGCGCGGCGTAGCAGCGGTGGCACGCGCCGGGTTCATCGGGCGCGGCGTGCTGTACCTCCTCGTCGGTGCGCTGGCCCTGCGCATCGCCTTCTCCGACGGCGGCGGCCGCCAGGCCGACCGCGGGGGCGCCCTGGCGGAGCTCGCGGAGAAGCCGTTCGGGAACGTACTCCTGTGGCTGCTCGGCATCGCCCTGGCGGGCATGGCCCTGTGGCGGCTCTCCGAGGTCTTCTTCGGTCAGGCGGGGCCGGACGGCGACTCCGCGCGCAAGCGGGCGCTGGCCGGCGCGCGTTTCCTCTTCTACACCTTCGTCGCGTACTCCATCCTCGCCTACGCCGCGGGCGACAAGGGCAGCGGCAGCGGCTCCAGCGACCGGCAGACGCAGGATGCGACAGCGAAGGTGCTCGACTGGCCCGGCGGGAAGTGGGTCGTCGCCGCCGCGGGCGCGGGCGTCATCGTGGCGGGGCTGTGGATCGCCGGACGCGCCCTGCTGCGCAAGTTCCACGACAAGCTGCGCATGGGTGAGATGTCCCCGCAGGTGCGCCGGGGCGTCGACGCCGTCGGCATCGCGGGCGGCACCACGCGAGGTGTGGTCTTCGCCGTCGCGGGCGGCTTCGCCATCGCGGCCGCGCTGCGGCACAAGCCGGGCGAGGCCAAGGGCATCGACAACACCCTGCGCTCCTTCGCCGACACCGCCGCCGGGCCCTGGCTGCTCGCACTGATCGCGGTCGGCCTCGCCGCCTTCGGCCTCTTCTCGTGGGCGAACGCGCGCTGGCGCAAGTTCTGACGGCTCACGGCCCACAGGCTCGTAAGACGGCGCCGCCATGCCGCATCCCCCGCCAGAAGTGGCATGGGATGCCATGGCGGCGCCTGAGCGCCATAGAGGGCATGCGGACGCCCGACATGTACGATGACGTGGTGACTTCCCACCCTCCCCTGAGCCTGGCCGAGCGCAAGCGCCGACTCGTCTCGGACGAACTGACCGAGTCCGCGCTGCAGTTGCTGGCACGGAAGGGGTACGACGCGGTCACCATCGACGAGATCGTGACCACCGCCGGCGTCTCCCGGCGCACGTTCTTCCGGTACTTCGCGTCCAAGGAGGACGTGGTCGTCCAGTTCCTCGCCGACATGGGCGCCGGAATGCGCGTGGAGCTGGCGGAGCGCCCCGACGGGGAGAGCCCCTCGGTGGCGTTGCTGCACGCCGTCAAGGTTCCTCTCGCGGCCTGCTCCGACCACTTCGAGCGCGCGCTGAGCGTGGTGCAGCTGATCCTGCGGACGCCCGCCCTGCTGGCCCGCTTCCTGGAGCGGCAGGCGCAGTGGCGCGACGATCTGACGGAGGAGATGGGGCGCCGCACCGGGCGCGACCCCGAGACCGACCTGTATCCGCGGCTGGCCGCGGGGATGGCCCTGACGGCGTTCGACGCCGTGCTGCAGCGGTGGAGCGGCAGCGACGGCGCCGAGGACCCGGCCGAGCTGCTCGGCCGGGCCTTCGAGGTGGTCGCCCCGGCGCTGGACGCGGTCAAGGCGGCGTAACCCCTTCGGCCAGGGCGTTAGGCCCTTCGGCTCGGTGCTGACCCCTTCGGCTCAGCGGGCCCCGGCCGCCGTCGCTCACGGCTCGGTCAGAGACCGAACTCCTGCGGGGAGACGCCGAGTGCCGCGCACGCCTCCCGCAGGACCTGCTCCTCGGCCGGGGCGATGTATCCGTCCGCGCCGGCGACGACGAAGCCCGTCTGCACGACCGCCTTGGCCTCCATCGGCTTCTTGGCGGCCTTGGCGATCTCCTGCATGGCCTCGGTCTTGCCCTGCTGGAAATTGACCGACAGCTGGTCCACGTGCTTGTTGAACCGCTGGCGCAGCTGGTCCGGCGGGAAGTTCTGCAGAACGTCGTTCTGCACGATCAGTGACTCGACGTGCTGGCGCTCGGCCGGGTCGACCGATCCGTCAGCGGCCGCGACCAGGGCGCACATGGCCATGCTGGCGTCGCGGTAGGCACCGCTCTTGAGCTCCGTCTTGAGCGAGGCGAGCTGGGTCTTGAGCACACCCACGAGCTGAGCCTTCGATCCCCCGCCGGACCCAGAACCCGGCCGTCCGTGGCCGCCGGAGCTCCGTGTCCCCTGCGACTGCTGCAGACCCTTGGCCTGGTCCTTGATCCGGTCCCACATCGCCATCCGTGCCACCTCGACTGCTGTTCGCTGGTCGGCGCGCGGCCGCGCGCCACTTTGCCAACGCCTTACCAGTCCACGAAGTTCCACACGTGGCACCCGTTCAGTTGTTCAGCCCCGTGTTCAGGCGTTCAGTCCTTGTCGACGTGCTCACGGAGGATCTTGCGGTTGGTCGCGTCGACGTCGAAGGTCGTCTTGTTCCAGTCGTCGGTGGTCACGACGTCGACGGACCACAGCACCGTGCGGCCCTTGTCGGAGTCGTCGAGCTCGACGGAGGTGACGGTGCCCTTCTTCTTGTTCGTGGCGGTCTCCACGGCCTGCTGCGGCGTCACGGTCGCCTTCTTCAGCCAGTCCGCCAGCTCGCGCTTGTCGTCGGCGTCCTGGTCCGTGTCGGCCTGGGGCTTGTCGGCCTTGCCGGTGACCGCGTCGACGCGTACGGAGTGCGGGGTGCCGTCGTCGGTCGCCACCTCGGCCTCCCAACGCGGGGCGTCGGGTGTGCCCTTGAGCTCGATCGAGACGGGCTTCGAGTTGTCCACCGTCGCCAGCGCGCTCTTCAGCGCGTCCTCGTAGCCGACCTTGGCCTTGGGGACCAGGGCCTTCCGCTCGGCCTGGTCGTCCGTGAGGGTGCCGCCGTCGGCCGAAGTGGTGGGCGACGCCGCCCGACCGGCCTCGGAGGCGTCGGTCTTCGCGGCGTCGCCGTCGTCGTTGCCGCAGCCGGTGAGCAGGGCTCCCGCCGCGATCGCGGCACACATGAGAGTCGCACCCCGCGAGGCCGCCGGGCGGCTACGCCTTACAGATACATTCCTTTTTGTGACCATATGGCCACATTAAGCCACTTCTCGTCCCCTCACACGGAGAGACACGATCGGCTACACGACCGCCCCCGTTCCCCTTTCCCTCCTCCGCCGCGCCTCCAACGGGCTGTACCCGTCCGCCGCCTCTTCCGGGACGTCCGGACCGCCCGGACCGCCCGGTCGGCGCGTTCGTACGGACGGCTGCGCCGGGTTGCGACGTTCGAGTGCGAGGGCGATCGGCACGGCCGTGAAGACGGTGGAGGCCATGCCGATCAGGACCCCGGCGATCAGCGCAAGCGAGAAGTCCGCGAGCGAGTCGCCGCCGAGCACCGCGAGGGCGGTCAGGATGAACAGCGCGCCCATGCCGGTGTTGACGGTGCGGGGCAGCGTCTGCACGACGGCCCGGTTGGCGAGCGCCGCGAGTTCGCCGCGCGGATCGCGGCGGCGTGCCTCGCGCACGCGGTCGAAGACGACCACCGTGTCGTTGACCGAGTAGCCGATGACGGTGAGCAGAGCGGCGAGGAAGACGCTGTCGACGGGCTTGCCGAGCCAGGCGAAGAGGCCCACCACCAGCAGTACGTCGTGGACCATCGCCGACACGGCCGCCGCCGCGAGGGTCCAGCGGAAACGTACGCTCAGGTAGATCAGCTGGGCGGCGACGGCGATGCCCAGCGCGATGAGCGCCTTCTGGCGCAGTTCGCTGCCGAGGCTCGGGCCGATCATCTCGTCGCGCTCGACGGTGACCGTGCCGCCCGGCCGCTCCAGTGCCTCCTTGACGCGCTGCTGTTCGGCGTCGGTCAGCTGTTCGGTGCGGACGGTGATGTCGCCCTCGCCGGACTCCTGCACCACCGCGCGCGGGAAGCCCGCGTCGGACACGGCGGCGCGGGCGGTGTCGGCGTCGACGGGCCTGCTGGTGCTGTACTCGACGAGGCGGCCGCCGGTGAATTCGACGCCGAACTCCAGGCCGCGCAGCACGATGCCCGCGACGGCCACGACGACCAGCAGGGCGCTGACGCCGAGCCAGCGGCGCCGGTGGCGCACCAGGTCCGGGTTTCTGCGGGCCAGCCAGGTGCGGACGCGGCCCGTGGAGGCGATGCCCGTCAGGGCGGGCCGCTTGCGCACGGAGCTCCGGCCGACGGCGAAGTCCGCGAGGACCCGGGTGATGACGAGCGCGGTGACCATCGACGCGAGGACGCCGATGCACAGGGTGACGCCGAAGCCCTTGACCGGTCCGGTGGCGAAGAAGAACAGCAGCCCGGCGGCGAGCAGCGTCGTCACGTTCGAGTCGACGACCGCGCTCCACGCCTTCTGGAAGCCCGTGCGGACGGGTTTGCCCAGGTCGGTCGAGCGGACGGCGAGGTAGTCCTCCCTGGCGCGTTCGAAGACGAGCACGTTGGCGTCGACGGCCATGCCGATGGCGAGGACGAATCCGGCGAGCCCGGGCAGGGTGAGCGTCGCGCCGAGTGCCACCAGGGCGGCGTACGAGATGAGGCCGTACAGCGCGAGGGCGATGGCGGCGAGGGCGCCGAGGAGCCGGTAGACGACGGTGATGAACAGCGCGGTCAGGGCGATGCCGATGAGGGCGGCCCGGGTGCTGGCCTCGATGGCGTCGGCGCCGAGCGTCGGGCCGACCGTGCGCTGCTCGATGATGTCCACGGGCACGGGCAGGGCGCCGCCCTTGACGAGTGCGGCGAGGTCGCGGGCCTCGGACTGGTCGAAGCCGCCGGTGATCTGCGTGGTCCCGCCGGTGATGCCGGTCTTGCAGGCCACGCCCTCGTTGACGCCGGGCGCGGAGATGATCTTTCCGTCGAGGGTGATGGCGACGCGCCTCTCGGGGGCGCCCTGCGGGGCGCAGGCCGCCTCGCCGGTGATCCGCGCCCAGGTGTCGCCCGCTTCCTTGCGGAAGTCGAGCGTGACCAGCCAGCCGGAGAGCGTCTGCTGGTCGAGGGTCGCCTCGGCGTCCTTGACGCCTTCGCCGGTCAGCGCGGTCGGGCCGAGCCTGAGGTGGTTGCCGGGCCGGTCGGGGTCGGGGAGGGTGCGCGAGCCGTCGGCGGCGGGCTTCGCCGTGCCCTTGTCGGCGGACTCCCCCGTCACCGGGTGGACCGTCAGCTGGGCGGTGCGGCCGATGACGTCGGCCGCCTTCCGCGGATCCTGTACGCCGGGCAGCTCGACGATGATGCGTTTCTCGCCGGAGCGCGCGATGCCGGGTTCGGAGACGCCGAGGGCGTCGACGCGCTGCCTGAGGACCTCAAGGGCGCGGTCGGTGGACGCGGCGTCCGCCTTGACGGTGGGTGAGTCCTTGGTCTCCAGGACGATCTGGGTGCCGCCCCGCAGATCGAGGCCGAGGCGAGCGGTTTGGGTGAGGGCGATGTACAGGGACAGGGCGACGACCGCGAGCGCGACGATCGCCCGCCACAAGGCTGGGCGGGACATGGGTTCTCCACGATGAGGGCAGGACGGAAGGGCGCGTGACCGGACGTCGCGAATGCGGGGCGCCGGTCAGGCGCCGGGGACGGTCTGCGTGCTCATCGGTGGGGCGGGCCGCGCGGGGCGGAGGCGGCGAGGGGCCGCCGCGGTGGGGCGGGCGCGGTGGCGGGGCGGGTGTCGGGCCCGCCCAGGGCGCGGTGCGGCGCGGTGTCGACGGCCGTCTGCGGCGGGCCGGCCGGCTGCGGGCCCGGAATGTGGGCGTCCGGCCGGTGTGCGACGGCGACGTGGAGCGCCGGGACATCGTGCGGTCCGGTCGGCTCGCCGGCGTGGGCCGCCACGGTGTGCCGGGTGAGCGGCGCGTCGGCCGGTGTCCCGTGGGCCGCGGCGGAGGGGACGAAGAGGGCGAGCACCGTGACGACGAAGGCCAGCGCGGAACCGGCCAGGCGCGCGGAACGGCTCTGCTGCGCCACGCGTGCCCCCGTCCCGTCGGCTCTCACCGGATGTCTCTTCGGGTGCGCACGGTGTGGCACCGCCCTGCTCAACGTACGGCCCACCCGGAACCGTTCCGCCCTACGGCATCAAGTTCCGTACTCCACGAGGCTGGTGGACACCACGATCTGGCGCGGTGGTCCCGCGGCCGTGGTGTGCAGGCGGTCGGCGAGGAGACGGCCCGCCGCACGGCCGACCTCGTCGCTGTCGTACGCGACGAGCGTCAGGGGCAGCCCGAGCGCGTCGGCCAGTTCGAAGTCGTCGAACCCCGCGAGGGCGACGTGCGCGCCGTCGCGGGACCGCACGTCGGTGGCCCGCAGGGCGCGGAACGCCCCTATCGTGTTGCGGTTGTTGGAGCAGAACAGCGCGGTCGGCGGGTCGGGGAGCGCGAGGAGTTCGGCGGCGGCGCGCGTGGCCTCGTGCGGTTCCGTCTGGCCCTGGCGTACGAGGCCTGGGTCGACGGAGAGGCCCGCCGCCGCGAGGGCCGCCGCGTAACCGCGGAGCCGTTCGGTGCCGGTGTGGACGGCGGGCGGGGAGCCGAGGAAGCCGATGCGGCGGTGGCCGCGCTCCAGGAGGCGGGCGGTGGCGTCGCGGGCGCCGCCGAAGTCGTCGACGAGGACGCAGTCCGCCGCGAAGCCCTCGGGCGGACGGCTGGCGAGGACCACCGGCACGCCGTCGGCCACCGCCGCGGCGAGGTGGCGCTGGTCGGCGCCCGCGGGCACGGCGATGATGCCGTCGACGCGGCGGGCCAGCAGGTCGCCGACAAGACCCCGTTCGACGTCGGCGTCCTGGCCCGTGTTGCCGATGACCGTCTTCAGGCCGTGCTCGGCGACCACGGAGTCGACGCCCAGCGCGAGGCGTGAGTAGAAGGGGTTGGCGAGGTTGGTGACGACGAGCCCGACCAGGCCGGTGCCGCGGCCGAGCCGGAGGCTGCGGGCGACCTCGTTGGGCCGGTAGCCGAGGGCTTCGGCGGCCGCCCTCACCCGCTCGCGGGTGGTGGGCAGCACCTGCGGGTCGTCGCGGAGGACCCGGGACGCAGTCATCGCACTGACCCCGGCGCGTTCGGCGACGTCCCGCAGGGTCGGCTGACCGCTTCTGAGGTCGCGCGGTGACCGACCGCTGTGGGGGTCGTGCGGTCCGGGCATGGTGCGGACGTCCTTCCGTTCCGTTCGGCGCGCTGCCCGGACACGGTGGCTCGGGCGCGGCGGGTCAGGGCAGCGGGTCAGGGCACGGCGGCCGCGTGGGCCGCCGCTCCGACGAGCGCCGCCTCCGCGCCGAGCCCCGCGGGCCGCAGCGTGACGGGAGTATCCCCCAGCCCGCGGCGCAGCGCGGGACGCAGCAGGTCCCAGGAGGCGGCCATGGCGCCGCCGACGACGAGCACGCTCGCGTCGAAGTCGCGCAGGCGAGGGGCGAGGACGGTGCCGAGGGTGGTGAAGGCCACGTCGAGCACGCGCCGCGCGCGCCGCTCCCCGGCCCGCGCCCGTGCCGCGATCTCCCTCACGTCCGGGTCCGGGGGCACGTCGTCGCCGTCCGCGCGGTCGGCGTCCTCCTGTGCGTAGCGCGCCAGGATCGCGCGCCGGGACACCGAGTCCTCCAGCGGTCTGCCGCCCGCCTCGACGAGGTCGATGCGGCCCTGCGGCGGTACGCCCGGCCCTTCTTGCCGCAGGTCGCCGGCGTCGAGGAATGCGGAGCCCACACCGGTGCCGAGGGTGATGCCCACGCAGCGCCGGTGGTCGCGTGCGGCGCCCGCCAGCCACTCGCCGAGGAGGAAGGCGTGCGCGTCGTTGAGGAAGACCGTTTCGGCGGGGCGCGGCCACACTCCGTCGAGGAGTACCGCGCGCACGTCGATGCCGTACAGGTCGTCGAACTTGCCGACGCCCGCGAAGCGCGCGATGCCCTTGTCGTAGTCGAAGGGTCCGGGGACGGCGACGCCCCACACCTGTCCCGCCGGGGCGTCCAGTTCTCCGGCGCAGCGGACGAGCCCGCCGAGTATGTGCTCGGCGGTGCCCCGGGTCTGCACGGGCCGGCGCACACGCCGGGTCACGGTCGCCGTACCGGGGTCCACGAGGGCGGCGGCCACGTGGGTGCCGCCGAGTTCGAGTACGGGTCTGCCCTGTGGCGGTCTCACGAGCGCACCAGCGCCTTGACGACCTTGACGGGGGCGTCGCCGATCGCCGCGAGCCGGTAGGGCCCGACCGCGGCGGGCACCGTCAGCGTCTCCGCCCAGGAGAGGGCGTGCCGCTCCCCCGCCGCCGTGGTCAGCAGGACACCCTCGCCCTCCACCACGTTCAGGACGTGGAAGCGGTCCGCCGTGTCGTCGTCGGCCTCGGCCCCCGCGTCGAGCACGTGGCGCCGCACTTCGTAGAACATCTCGTCCAGCGCGCCCAGGAGCTCCTCGCGCCAGCCGCTTCCGGTGCGCAGGGTGCGCGGTTCCTGGACCAGGTCGTGTGCGACGGCGTCGCCGCGGCGTTCGGACTCCAGGTTGGCGAGACCGTGTTCGTAAGGGAGGGGGCGCGGCCGGCCGTCGGCGTCGGGCCGCAGCCAGTCGTAGAAGCGGAGGGAGTAGAGGTAGGGGGTGGCGCTGATCTCCAGGACGACGTTCCCGGCGCCGCTCGCGTGCGGGGTGCCTGCGGGGATCATGAAGAGGCGGCCCTGTTCGGCGGGGAAGGTCATGACGTGGTCCTCCGGGTCCATGGGGACCCCGTCGTGGGCGGCCTCTTCGATCTCCTTGCGGAAGAGGTCCAGGTCGGCGTCCTCGCGCAGGCCGAGGAAGACGCGGGTGTCCGGGCTGCCGAGGGTCATGTAGTACGTCTCGTGCTGCGTGTAGGACCAGCCGAACCGCTCCTTCATGTACCGCTCCTTGGGGTGGCAGTGCACGGAGAGGTTGCTGCCGTCGACGGTGTCGAGGTAGTCGAAGCGGATCGGGAAGGAGGTGCCGAATCGGTCCCGCACGGGCGGGCCGAGCATCGCCGCGGGGTGCAGCACGCACAGCAGTTGGAAGGGGATCTCGGCTTGCAGGCCGGGGTGGGTGCCGATGAGGACGCCGGCCTCGGGGGCGATGAGTTCGTAGCCGAGGGCGGTGTTGCGGGCCGTGGGGTCGAAGCCGAGCCGGCGCTGGGCCCAGTGGCCGCCCCAGGGCGTGGAGTTGAAGTAGGGGCGGGTGCGTACGGGGCGGCGGGCGAGGCTCGTGAGGGTGGCGTGCAGGCCGGTGCCGTCGATGTACGTGGGGCGTTCGGGGTCCTGGACGTCGAGCCAGGCGTCGAGGCGGGGTGCGAGGGCGTCACGGTGGCGGTCGAGGATGGGCCAGTCGATGTAGAAAAGCCGCCTCACCTCCCCCTTCCGGTGCGGAAGTCCGAGGTTGTGGCCGGTGCCCGCGGCGACGGCCGCCTCGGCGTGGCGCTTGGGCAGGTCGGCGTACCAGAGCAGGTCGTGCGGGAGGAGCGCGGCGCCCGGGCCGTGGACGAGCAGCACTTCGCGGCCGGCGGGTCGGCGCGGCCGCGGGAGGTCGTCGAAGAAGTCGCGGAGGGGGGTCTCGGCGAGCTTGGCGTAGTAGGGATCCGCGGCGTCCTCGGGGGATTCGGTGCGGTGGCGCACCGCGGTGGGCGGGGCGTGGTGGGCGCGCAGGTCCAGGGTCCGCACGGCGTTGCCGCGCGCGGTCAGCTCCGCCGTGAGTCCGGCGGCGAGTGCGTCCCAGTCGACCGTCGGCGGGCCGTCCACGGCGACGGTGACGGGGCCCTGGGGCAGTTGCGCGGCGACGGCCTGCCAGCCGGTGGCGAGGACAGTCCCGGGCGCGGGGGCGTAGCGCGGGTCGAGCCGGTACACACGTTCTCCTTCGCGCGGACGTACGGGAACAACGCTCGGGGGCGGGTTTCAGGGGCGTATGGAGGGGTCGGAGGGCGAGTCGTCGCCGGTCAGTCCGGCGAGGGGGGTGGTCCGCTCGAAGAGCACGGCCGTCGTGCCGAGCGTCTGCACGTCCAGCGTCACCTCGCCGCCCGTGCACGCCAGTTCACCGGCGGGGGTGCCGAGGTAGTCCGCCCGGTGTGCGGTGGCGACCGGGAAGCGGGCGTGGATCCGGCAGGCCACCGGCTGCTCCGCGAACGACTGGAGGCGCAGCAGGACGTGGCCGGGGCGCGGTGTGGTGGCGCCGACGAGGCGGACGCGCGGGTCGTCGATCTCGACGAAGCGGTGGAGGTCGTGCGCGTGCGGCGCGCCGTCCGAGCTCCCCCTGGCTCGGACGGCGCGCATCGGGCGGCTCCAGGCGGCGGCCGTTCGCGGACCGAGGCCGCCGGCGCCGGCGCCGCTGGTACCGGGGCCACAGGCGAGGCTGTAGCGGTAGGTGAACTCGAAGCCCTGCTCGCTGGGGAAGTTGGTGTCCCAGAGGTTGTTGTGGATCCAGGAGAAGACGGTGGCGGGCTCGTCGTGGCCCATGGTCTTCGGGAACGGCGCGTAGGGCAGGGCTATGTTGCCGAACTGTACGAGCGGCGCGTCCTGCGTGGACCAGGCCACCGTCAGGTCGTCGTCGCCCAGGGTCACCCAGCGGCGCACGGCCCGCATGTGCAGGGCGGAGCCCGGCACCACCGGCAGTCCGCTGCCCGTGGCGCCGCCGGAGGCCTCCATGCGGACGACCGGGTCGTCGAAGGCGAAGGGGAAGGCGAAGTAGGCGCTCTCCTTGCCGAGCCGGGCGTCCTTGTCGAGGCGGTTCTCGATGTCGAGGCGGGGCACGCCGTGCGGCAGGGTGAGCGTGGTGCGCAGCCGGTTGGCGCCGGCCGGGCGGGTCTCGTATGTGATCGTCTCGGCTGTTGCCGTGGAGCGGCGGGCGATGAGCGCGGCGGGCGGGGCGACGGCGCGGGCGCCGAGGTGTTCGAGGCGGTCGGATGCCGTGGTGCGGCTGGAGTTGTGGTTGAAGGCGCCCGCGGTGGTGTAGCTGTCGTGGAGGTAGCCGTTGAAGCCGACGACGGCGTCGGCGCGGACCAGTTCGCGGCCGGTCCTCTTGTCGGTGATCGACGAGACGCAGGCGTGCGCGAGGTCCACGCGGACGGCGAGGTGCTCGTTCTCCAGGAGGGTCGGGTCGGGGTGGGCGAGTGCTTCCGCCGCGGACTCTGCGGGGTCCTCGCGTTCGGTGCCGCCGGTCGGGTTCCAGCCGGTGGCGGCCTTCACCTTCGCCTCCTCCGGCTCCTCGGCGGTCCCGGTGGCGGCGGCGACGATGTCCAGGCGGACCGATCCGGTGGGCGGCACGTCGTCGACGCGGACGAGGAGGAAGCGCCCCGCGTCGCGGTGGTCGTCGTTGGTCTGCCGCTCCTCCTCGTGGGCGAGTCGCCGTCCGTCGCGGGCGTCGCGGACGGTGACAGGGCGCTCCAGCGGCACGGTGCTCTCGGGCAGGAAGACGCGGACGACGTCGGTGCGCGGCCAGGAGCAGGTGTTGACGACGTGGTACGTCGCCGTCGCGTCCGGCGAGGCGGCGAGCCGCTGTCCGAGGCGGGCGCTCGCGCGGGCGAGGAGGGCGTTGCCGTCGTCGTGGGCGCACATCGCCTGTCCGTACTTCCAGTGCCACTGGTGTTCTCCGGAGTGGCCGCCCTCGTCGCCGTGGGTCCACGGGTCGCCGGCGCCCCAGGTGTGCTCGTCGAAGAGCGACACCGCTTCGTAGACCCCGGCGGCGTCCCTGCTGTCGTCCTCGGCCCCCGTGGCGCCGAGGAGGGCGGCGAACGTGCCGATGGTCTGGGCGTCGGCGACCACGGACTGGGCGGTCCTGGCCAGGGACAGCGGGCGCGCCCCCGACCCGACCCCGTCGACCCACCAGTCGGTCCAGTCGCCCTCGAAGGTGCGGATCTCGTCGCCGAGCCTGGCCTCGGCGTCGGTGAAGAAGTCCTCGTTGCGGGAGAGCCGCAGCCGGGGGAAGGCCCAGGTGTCGTTCCAGCGGCGGACGGTGTCGGCGATGACGCGGCGGGGCGGCGCGTTGTCGCCGAACTTGCCCTGGACGCGCAGGTGGAGCACGTCCCAGGGATAGGGCTCGCGCTTGATCTCCGTCCGGTCCATGGCCCAGCCGAAGATGCCGCCGCGGTAGGGGTAGGGGTTCGTGGCGAGGGAGGTCAGGTAGGCGGGCAGCAGGTCGTCGACGTCCGTGTAGGCCGTGTCGAAGCCGAGGAGCGGGCCTTCCATGTACGCGAGGCCGTGCGGGGTGTCGGTGACCCAGACCAGGACGCTGTTGCCGCTCGGCGCGCGCCAGCGGAAGAGGCGGGGCAGCTTCTCGCCGCCGACCAGGTGGGGGACGGAGCGTCCGGCCCAGTTGTGGGCGACGGAGAGGTACTTGACGCCTGCCGAGGCCAGCGCGTCGACCAGGCCGACGACGGCGCCCGGCACGTCGGTCTGCATGGCGGAGGTGAACTCGACGCCGTGTTCGTCGTGCACGGTGCGGGCCAGGCGCAGGAGTTCGTGCAGTTCGTCCGTGGAGCAGGTCTCGGTATGCAGGTTGAAGGGGAGCGCGGTCAGCTCGATGCGGCCCTCGCGGACCCGGCGTACGAACTCGTCGACCTGCTCGGCGGGCCGGGCCCTCGCCCACTGCTGGAAGGACCACAGCGACTCGACGCACCAACGGAACCGGGACTCGGCGGGCCAGTCGTCGGTGGCGCGGGTGAGCTCCAGGCAGGAGTCGAGGAAGGACAGGTGCTCGGCGAGGACCGTGCCCTGGGGGTCGGTGTAGCCGATGTCGAGGTGGGAGTGGTGGATGAGGTGCAGGGTCCAGCGGCGCTGCGGAGTGAGCGGTACGTCGATGCCGTCGCGCCCGTCGGGGAGGCCGACGGTGACGCGGGTCGCCGCGTCGACGGCGGGCAGCAGCAGCCGTACGGAGCGGCCGGGCCCGGCGACGCGCTCGCAGCGCAGGGCGGCACCGGACTCCGTACGTACGCTCAACTCTTGGGTCAGTCCCGTGCCGTTGACGGGTTCGACGCGCAGCGACTGGAGCAGCGTGCCGTCGTCCGCGTGGCGCAGGAGGGGTTCCTCGGTGAGCCGCAGGGCGGTGCCGTCCGGGAGTGTGCCCTCCGCGCTGACGACGCCGGCGCGCAGGCTGTCGCGGATCCGGTCGTTGTCCCAGTCGGTGGTGCGGACCAGAGCCCGTGTCGTCATGCGGATCTCTCCCGGGGAGGGTGTGTCGGGTCAGCGGGCGGATGCGGTGATGCCGCGCAGGAACAGGCCGCGGAACAGCAGGAAGAGGACGAGGGTCGGTATGGACACGATCAGCGCGCCGGCCAGGATGACGGGTGGGCCGGTCGAGGCGTAGGCGTTGTTCAAGGTGGTCAGGGCGGCCATGACCGGCTGGACGTCGGGACTGCGGCTGAGCGTGATGCCAAGGAGCAGGTCGTTCCAGACGGCCGTGAACTGGAAGATGAACGCCGCGCCGAGCCCCGCCTTCATCAGCGGCACATGGATGCGCCAGAAGATCCGCGGGAAGGACGCGCCGTCGATCAGCGCCGCCTCCGTCAGCTCGGGCGGCATCGTCGTCATCTGGTTGCGGATCAGGAAGAACGCGAAGGGCACCGCCCACGCCGTGTACACGAGCATCAGGCCGAGCCTGGTGTCGTACAGGTTGGCGTCCGCGTACAGGCCGAAGAGCGGGGCGAGGAACATCTGCAGCGGGAAGAGCGTCCCGGAGTAGATCAGCCAGAACCAGAAGGCGGGCTTCGGAATGGGCAGGACGACGACGGCGAACGCCGCCATGGCCGCCACCAGGACGGCGACGAGGCCGCACACGACGGCGTACAGGAGCGAGGCCTGGAAGCTGTCGCCGATGCCCGCCACGTCCCAGGCGGTCTTCGTGTTCTGCCACAGGTCGAAGCCCTGGAAGGTCCAGTCGGGCTTGCCCTCGTACTCGGCCACCGGCGTCAGCGCGTTGACGATCAGGAGG
Organism: Streptomyces sp. NPDC039480; assembly: GCF_055597165.1. NCBI lineage: Bacteria > Bacillati > Actinomycetota > Actinomycetes > Kitasatosporales > Streptomycetaceae > Streptomyces > Streptomyces sp. NPDC039480. Next base: position 175,692 of record NZ_JBVITX010000003.1, read on the forward strand.
TACAGCGGGATCAGCCAGAGCACCACGCATCCGGCGACGAAGACAGTGCGCACCGCGCGTCCCATGGTCCGCCCTCCTCAGCTCTTCGCCATGCCGGTGTCGGGCATCTGACGGCGCAGGTACATCCAGGACGAGGCGACGACGATCACCGAGAGGACGAGTGCGATCGCCGAGCCGTAGCCCACGTGGAACAGTCGGAACGCCTCGCGGTACATGCTTAACGCGAGGGTCTCCGAGGAGCGGGACGGGCCGCCTTTGGTGAGGATCCAGATCATGTCGAACGCCTTGAGGCTGTTCACAATGGCCATGCCGACCACCACGACGGTCACTGCGCGCAGCCCGGGCAGCGTGATGTGCCGGAACATGCGCCAGCCGCTCGCGCCGTCCAGTTCGGCGGCCTCGACGGTCTCGCGCGGGATGGCGCGCAGTCCGATCGCGAAGAGGACCACGTTCAGGCCGGTCGCCTGCCAGGTACTCGCGACGATCATGGCGAGGGTGTTCTGGGGCCATTCCAGGAGCCATGTCTGGGCCAAGCCGTCCAGACCGACGCCGCGCAGCAGCTGGTTGACCGCGCCGTCCGACGTCAGCATGAAGTTCCACAGGACGGCGGTGGCGGCGGCCGAGATCGCGAACGGCAGGACGATGATCAGCTGCGCGATGCCACCGAACCGCGTCCGGTGGGTGGCGACGGCGATCAGCAGCCCCATGAGGACGGGCAGCAGCAGTGTGCCGGCCACCCACATCAGGGTGTTGAGGACCGACCGGCCGAAGATCGGGTCGTCGGCGAGGCGCGCGTAGTTGTCGAATCCGGTGAAGCTGCTGGTGAAGCCGTTGTCCTCGAAGAAGCTGCCGTAGACGCTGCGGAAGAAGGGGTAGACGAGGAGGACGCCGACGAAGGCGAAGGCGGGCAGTGCCCAGGGCAGGGCGGAAAGGGGGCCGCCGAGCCTGCCGCCGCCCGCCTTCGCGGCCTGGTGCGGAGTGCGGGTGGGCACCCTGCGGCGTGTGCGTACGGTTCGTGCGGCGCCGTGCGCGGGGGTCGCGGTTCCGGTCATGTCTCCTCCGCCTCCCGCCACACCCGCCAGGCGTCGTCGGCACGGTCCTGCATGGTGCGCAGCGTCTTGCGGTACGAGGACGGGTCCAGCAGGAATCCGGCGAGGTCGTCGACGGTCGCCTCGACGAGTTCGGGCGGCCCCTGCTCCCAGAAGCGGTTCAGGAGCCACAGCTTGTCGCCGCGCACCTTGCCCGCGAGGGAGCCGATCACCGGGTTCGCGGCCTCGACCCGCGGGTTGGGGCAGCCGTCCTGGAGGGTGTGCGTGAACGCCTTCATGACGGTGGGGCGCAGCCAGTTCCTGGTGGCCTTCAACGCCTCGGCCCGGTCGGGTCCCTTGACGGTGGCGACGAGTGCACTGGACTCGAAGATGACGCTCGGGCGTGCCTGGGGGTCCGCCATGGGCAGCACGAACGCCTGGAGGTTCTTGCCCGGTTTGCCTCCGGCGGCCGCGAGGGTGGAGCCGAGCCAGGTCCCGCAGGGCACCATGCCGACCTTGCCGCGCAGCATGGCGGCGGCCGCGTCGGTGTGATTCATGTCCATGGGCGTGAACCAGTCCTTGTCGAAGAACGACGCGATGGTGCGCAGCGCGCGTTCCGCCCGTGGGTCGGTGTACCGCTCGCGGCCGCCCATCAGGTCCTGGTAGAAGGCCGGGTCCTGGCGGCTGAGGATCTCCTGGAACCAGATGAAGGACGGCCAGCGCCCGTCGGCCGTGCCGTGCAGCGGCGTGATGCCGCCCTTCTTCAGGCGCGTGCAGGCGGCGAGGAAGTCGTCCCAGGTCACAGGGGGTTCGAGGCGATGCTCCCGGAAGACCTCTGGGTTGTAGAAGAACACCCAGTACGCCAGGTTCATCGGCAGGCCGTAGACACGTCGCCGATACGTGAACGCCCCGCGGAGGGAGGCGTCGACCCAGCCCCTGGAGACGGCGGCTTCCCACTGCCGGGTCAGATCGACGATGCCGCCGGTACGGGCCAGGTCCTGCAGACGGTAGCCCGACCAGTACTTGAGCATGTCCGGCGTCCTGCTGGTCCGCAGCGAGGACTTCACGATCTGCTCGAACGACTCCAGGGACGGGTTGACCTCGGGCACCAGTCGCAGCGCCGCCACCGACTCCATCGCCGAGCCCGCGGCGGCCATCGGCTTCTCCCACGCCGCGCTGTCGCCGAGGACGGCGACCTTGCCCGGCGGCTGGCCTTCGGCGGAGCCGCAGGCCGTGGCGGCCGTGGCGGCGAGCGCACCGGTCGCGGCGGCCCGGAGCAGGGTGCGGCGTTCGAGGGGCGGGCTCGGCGCCAGGGACGCTCCCGCCGCGGGATGCCGGCTGTGACGACTTTCATGACTGTGGTGACTGTGACGACGACGACCTGACATGGATGACTCCCTCAGGTGTGCCTCAGCCCGTTGTTAGCGTTAACACGGGCGTCTTGGAGCTTCACCTCGGGGGCGGCGGATGTCAATGGGTCGAGAGCCGGTCGATCTCCCGGACGACGTACTGGGCGTGCGGCTTCACCTGTGGGAGGAGGTCGTCCCAGTGCTCCTCTTCCTCCCCGAGGTAGACGGCGCGGGCGCGGGCGAGAACGGGCCGGTGCTCGGCGGGCAGGCGGTCCAGGGCCCAGTCGGCCGCGCTGTCCTTGGACGTGATGTCGCCGGTGGCCAGGGTGGTCCAGACGCGGGCGAGGGTCAGCAGGACGTTGCGGGTGTCGGTGTCGAGTTCGGCGAGCAGCTCGGGGACGCCGGCGACCATCGCGCGGGTGACGTCCGCGGCCGGAACCGGGTCGAGGACCCGGTCCGGCTCCGGCCCCAGCAGGGGCGTCCGCCCCCGCAGCACCATCGTGACGAGGAGCGCGAGATCGGGGCTCGGCGCGGGCTCCGGCGTCCGACCGAGCAGGTACGCGTCGCGCAGCCACTCGCCGTACTGGAACTCGCACCGGGGCGGATACGTCCAGGGGCGGATGTCGCCCTGGACGACGACGGTCAGCTCGACGGGGCGCAGGGCCTCGCCCGGGGCGCCGCCGCCGGACAGGGCGAGCAGACCGTCGGTCAGGGCCTGGCGCTGCCCGGCCGTGGTGTGCCGCCGCGCCACGACGAGGAGGTCGATGTCGCTGTGCGGGCGCAGTCCGCCGAGGACGGCCGAGCCGTGCGCGTAGACACCGGCGATGTCTTCCGCGGCGAACACGTCACGAATCAGGCGGACCACGTCATCGGTCTGTGCCACTCGCGGCTCCCGTCGTTCCGTGTTCGCTCGGCTCGGGCTGCGTCGCTCCATCGACGTAACGCATCGTAGACACGGGGCGCGCCCGGCCGTCGGACGGGTCGGAACGGACGGGTCAGAACGGCTTGGTGGGCAGGTACTTGCCGTCGAGAGTGATCACCGCGCGCTCGCCGCCCTCAGGGTCGGCGACCTTCTTCACGTCGAGCTTGAAGTTGATCGCGCTGATGATGCCGTCGCCGAACTGCTCGTGGACCAGGGCCTTCAAGGTGGTGCCGTAGACCTGGAGCATTTCGTAGAAGCGGTAGATCGTCGGGTCGGTCGGTATGCCGCCGGGGATCGAGCCGCGGGTCGGGATCGTCTGGAGCAGGGCCGCCGCGTCGTCGTCCAGGTCGAGCAGGGCGGCGACGGCCTTCGCTGCGGGCTCGGGCAGGGCGTGCTGGCCGAGTACGGCCGCGGTGACGAAGGCGACGGACAGGCCGGCGGCGTCGGCGATCTGCTGCCAGGACAGGTCCTTGCGCGTCTTGGCCTCTACGGCGAGGACGGCGAGGTGCTGGCGGGCGGTGGGGTCGAACTGGGCGTGGATCATGAGGGGTTGTCCTTTCGGGGGGATGCGGGCAGCTGGGGGGTCAGGCTGCCGCGGTGGTGGTCCGGGTGAGGTCGTCGACGGCGCCGGTGGCGATGTCGTAGACCCAGCCGTGCAGCGTCAGCTCGCCGCGGGCGAGGGCGCGTGCCACGGAGGGGTGGGTGGCGAGGTGGGCCAGCTGGGCGAGGACGTTCTCGCGCACGAGGGCCGACACCCGGTCCGTGCCGGTCACGGAGTCGGACGTACGGGCCGCGGCGGCGTCCGCGTGGCGCAGCCAGTCGGCGACGGCCGGCGCGCCGGTGAGATCGTGGCCCTCGGCGAGGGCGGTCATCGCGCCGCAGGCCGAGTGACCGCACACCACGACATCGCTGACGCCGAGGACGGCCACCGCGTACTCGACGCCGGCGGCGACCCCGTCGGCCGCGTACGGCGAGTGGGACGGCACGAGGTTGCCTGCCGTGCGGACGACGAACAGCTCGCCCGGCTCGCGCTGGGTGATCAGTTCGGGCACGACACGCGCGTCGGAACAGCCGATGAACAGCGTGTCCGGCGCATGGCGGGTGGCCAGGCCCGCGAAGAGCTCCGCCTTGGCCGGGAAGACGTCCCGCTGGAAGCGTCTCACTCCCGCCGTGAGGTCTCGCATGGTCACTCCCTTTCGTATTACGGGGGCCCACCCAGGGGCGGAGAGCCCGTAGGGGGGTGGACGGTCCCGGGGTCGGTAGCCCCTGAGGAGCCGGTGCAAACAACCATGCATGACCTGCACCTATAGCGTCCAAGACACAGAAGGCATACCTCTCATCGATGCCATCTATAGTTTCTGTATGGCACCTGAACTACGTCATCTGCGCTATCTGCTCGCGGTCGCCGAGCACGGCAACTTCACGCGCGCGGCCGAGGAGCTGCACATCTCCCAGCCGACGCTGTCCCAGCAGATCCGGCAGCTGGAACGCGCGGTCGGCGTCCCGCTCCTGGACCGCAGCGGCCGCGCGGTGCGGCTCACGGACGCCGGCGCCGCCTACCTGCCGCACGCGCGGCGCGCCCTGCAGGACCTGGCCGCCGCCGAGCGGGCCGTGCACGACGTGACGGACCTGTCCCGCGGCAGTCTGCGGCTGGCCGTGACACCGACGTTCACCGCCTACCTCGTCGGGCCGCTCACCGCACTGCTGCACGCGCGCCACCCCGGCATCACCCTGTACCTCCGGGAACTGCCGCAGGACCGCATCGAACCCGGCCTGCTGGCCGACGAGCTCGATCTCGGCATCGCCTTCCACGGTCCCCATCTGCCGGGCCTGGCCGCGACGGACCTGTTCACCGAGCGGCTCAGCCTTGTGGTGGGCGACCTCCATCCGCTCGCCGGACGCACCGATCCCCTGTCCCTCGACGAACTCGCCGCGACCCGGGTCGCACTGCTCAGCGCCGACTTCGCCACACGGGTCCACATCGACGCCCATCTCGCCGGGCACGCGGTACGCCCGGACGTCGCCGTGGAGGCCACGTCGATCATCGCGCTCACCGAGATCGTCCGGCACACCCCGCTGGCCACGGTGCTGCCCGACGCGCTGACGCGCGACCGCCCCGGCCTGCACACCGTCCCGGTGTCCCCCGCCCTGCCCGCGCGGACGGTCACGCTGCTGTACCGCGAGAGCGGCTACCGGAGCGCCGCCGCGCGCGCTTTCACCGGGCTGGTCCGGGAATGGGCCCACACGCAACTTTCGCCGCAGCACCTGGCCGACGACACAAATAACTTTTGATTTTTGTTTGGCGGCGCTCCGACAGGACACTCGATGTGCAGGAGCGGTTGATCATGACGACTCCCTCCGGTATTCAGATTCCGCACTACAGGTATCGACTAAGGAGTCCTGAATGAGCAACGAAATGTGGAGCTACGTTCCGACCGCCGGTCACGGCCCGGACAGTGACCTCACGGGGTACAAGGTCGAAGCCGCCGACGGCCACATCGGCAAGGTCGACAAGCATTCGAACGAGGTCGCCAACCAGTACATCGTCGTCGACACCGGTGTATGGATCTTCGGCAAGGAAGTTCTGCTGCCCGCCAGCACCGTGACGGCCATCGACAACGACGAACGGCGGATCCTGGTCTCGCTCACCAAGGAGCAGATCAAGAACGCGCCGGAGTTCGACAAGGAAAAGCACCTGGGCGACCCCGCCTATCGCGACCAGCTCGGCGGGTACTACGGCGGTTCGGGCCACTGAGCACGCTCAGAGCCGCGCCGACTCGCCGGTCAGAGCACTGTCTCACCGGTCAGCGGGCGCTCGACAGGCGTACACTTGAATTGTTCTGAGGGTTGGAGGATCCATGATCGCACTCGGCCTCATCCTGCTCGTCCTCGGTCTGCTGACCGGCGTTTCCATCCTCTGGACCATTGGCGTCGTTCTCGTCGTCATCGGTGCGGTCCTGTGGGTTCTCGGGGCAGTGGGACACTCGGTGGGCGGACGGAAGCATTACTGGTAGCGGTGGCTGCCGGAGCCCAATAGCTCCCCATAGGCGCACCAGATCCCTTAGGGGCACGGGAAGGGGGCCGGAGTATTCACTCCGGCCCCCTTCCCGTGCCCCTTTTTTTCGAGCTTTTTTCTCAGTGGTGGCCGTGGTTCTCAGTGGTGGCCGTGGGCGGTGTCGGATGCTCCACCGAAGAGCCGCGCGACCGCGCGGAACGGCAGGGTGACCACCGTGGCGATGGCTCCGCCGATGGATCGGAGAACGTCTGCAATGGCCTTCAGCATGATCGGGCCTCCAAAGAGCAACAGCTCAATAGCGGTCAATTGCCATGTGTCACCACACAGCCTTACACCCGTCGCTTGCCCCCGAAGAGCGCACAAAAACTGCCGGCCCCTGCCCGCCTCTGCTCGTACCCCCGCCCTGCACACGCGTACTCCCTCTGCGGCTGACGAGAGGCGGATGCCGCACCGGGTGGCCAGGATGAGGCCATGGGCAACAGCACGGCACATGACGGAACGCGGCGGACCGACGGTCTCGACGCCGTCACCACCCGCTGGACGGCACGCGACACGTCCTCGGCGCACGGACGCCTGCGCGACGCGCTGCTCTCCTGGCGCACTTCACTGCCACCCGCGTTCGCCGCCCCGCAATCCGGGCGGCCGACCGGTGAGCACGTGCGGCTCGTGGTCGCCCCCGCCGCACCGGGGGCGCCCGAGGACGCGCTGCTCCTGCACCTCAGCCCCGGCGAGGTGGACCGACTCATCGCACGGCTCGTCGACGACGACGTGGGTACCCGGCTTCCATGACGGGAGACCCCACAGACCGCTCCCCCCAGGAAAGGCAGACCCAATGACCCCAACGCACGACGTCGTCGAGCTGATCCTCCAGGACCACCGCACGATGGAGGACCTCTTCCGCGACATGCGCAGCGTGGAGGCCGACCGGGCCGCCGCGCTCAGCGAGTTCGCCGACCTGCTGATCGCGCATGCCCTGGCGGAGGAGGCCGAGGTGTATCCGGCGCTGCGTCGGTTCAAGAACATCGACGACGAAGAGGTCGAGCACGGCGAGGAGGAGCACGAAGAGGGGAACAAGGCGCTCCTCGAACTGCTCCAGGTCGAGGACGTCGGCTCGGACGAGTGGGACGAGAAGCTGGAGAAGCTCGTCGAGGCCGTGAACCACCACACGGACGAGGAAGAGCGCACGATCCTCAACGGCGCCCGCGAGAACGTGGCCACGGAGCGGCGCGAGGAGCTCGGCTCGGCGTTCCTGAAGGAGCGCGACAAGCAACTGTCCGCGCACTGCGGCAGCGTGGACAACATCCGCCGCATCCTGAAGGACTGAGCTCCGGACACCGATGCCGATGGGGGCGAGCAGCCGGTGGGCTGCTCGCCCCCATGGGTATGTGGGGGGCTGCTGAGGGGATGCGGGAGGGGTGGGTGGGGGTGGGGAGGGGCTCCCTGGTGGGGTGGGCGGGCTCGGTCGGCTCGGCGGGGCCGGCAGGTTGGGCAGGGGCGGCGGAACCGGGCGGGTTGGGCGGGGTCTGCGGGTGGGGGGTTTGTCATTCGGGTGCCAATGCCTGCGGCGTGGATGCGCATGCGGGCGCGTAGTGCATCGCAGAATCTTGCTCTACCTTGCACAAGCCTTACCTGAGCACCCGGCCTGCCTCCCCTCACGCACTTGCGCCCCCTCCCCCACTTCCTCCCTCCCTCAGGAGAACCCCATGCGCATGCCCGCCCCGCGTCGCACAGTGGCGGCCCTTGCCGCCGCCACCGGAATCGCCGCTCTCGGTCTCAGCGCCGGACCCGCGGCCGCCGAGGACACCAAGGCTCCCCTGCGCTACGTCGCCCTCGGCGACAGCTACAGCGCAGGTTCGGGCGTGCTGCCCCTCGACCGGGGTGCACCTCTCGTCTGCGCCCGCACCTCGCTGAACTATCCGCATCTCCTCGCCGCAGCGACCGGCGCCCAGCTGACCGACGTGACCTGTGGCGGTGCGCAGACCAAGGACTTCACCACGTCCCAGTACCCGGGTGTCGCCCCGCAGTTCGACGCGCTGAAGAGCGACACGGAGCTGGTGACGCTCACCATCGGCGGCAACGACAACAACACCTTCATCAACGCGATCCTCGCCTGCGGCAGCGCGGGCGTCCTCTCGGGCGGCAAGGGCAGCCCCTGCAAGGACAACTACGGCAATAAGTTCAAGGACGAGATCGAGTCGAAGACCTATCCGGCGATCAAGGCGTCCCTCAACCAGATCAAGGCCAAGTCGCCCAAGGCGAAGGTCGCGATCCTCGGCTACCCGTGGATCACCCCCGCGAAGTCCGTGCCCGGCTGCTTCGCCAAGCTGCCCATCGCGGAAGGCGACGTCCCCTACCTCCGTGACGTACAAGCGCACTTGAACGGCGCGGCGCAGCGGGCCGCGCAGGAGACCGGCGCCACGTTCGTCGACCTGGCCGCCGCGTCCGACGCGCACGACGCCTGCCGGCCGGTGGGCCAGCGCTGGATCGAGCCGGTCCTCTTCGGCACGAACTTCGTGCCCGTGCACCCCAACGCCCTCGGCGAGGCCGGAATGGCCAAGGAGGCTGTCAAGGCGCTCAACCTGCCCTGAACAGAGTGCCCGCGCGGTCGGGCGCCCGGCGCACGGGCCCAGCGCCGGGGCTGCGATCCTGTTCGGGTGAACGGGATCAAGTGGCGTACCAGCAGGAACCGCTCCGCGCGGAGCGGCGAGACCCCCTCCGCGCGGCGGCCGGCAGGCGCGTCGGGTGCCCTGCGCGGCAGGGGCGCACGCCTGCGGGCCGGTGTGAGCGGTGCGCTGCTCCTCGCCCTCCTCGCCGGCTGCTCGACCGGCGGATCGGACGGACCCGGTGGATCGGACGGACCCGGCGGATCAGGTGACGCCGGCACCTCCGGCCGCGACCGCGTCCGGCAGCCGCCGGTCGACGCCCCCTTCGACTACCAGCTCGGCGGCCCGTACGCGCCGCCGTCGAAGGTGCGCGCCGTCTCGCGCGACCGCACCGCCGACCCCGCCCCCGGCCGCTACAACATCTGTTACGTCAACGCCTTCCAGGCCCAGCCGGGCAAGGAGGCCGCGCGCTGGTGGCAGCGCGAGCACAGTTCTCTTCTCCTGCGTGACGAGGAGGGACGCACGGTCGTCGACGAGGACTGGCAGGAGCCCCTGCTCGACATCTCCACCAAGAAGAAGCGCGCGGCCCTCGCCGAGATCGTCGGCTCGTGGATCGACGGTTGCGCGAAGGCGGGCTTCGACGCGGTGGAGCCCGACAACCTCGACTCCTACGAACGTTCGGACGGCCTGCTCACCACCGACGACGCGGCCGCCTTCGCCCGCCTCCTGGCCGAGCGCGCGCACCGCCAGGGCCTGGCCATCGCCCAGAAGAACACCACCGACCTGCTGGACCGCCGCAAGCGGATCGGCTTCGACTTCGCCGTGACCGAGGAGTGCGCGCGTTACAAGGAGTGCCCGGACTTCGTGTCCGCGTACGACGGGAAGGTCTTCGACATCGAGTACGTGACGAAGGACTTCGACACCGCCTGCCGCACCTGGGGCAAGAAGCTGTCCGTCACGCTGCGCGACCGCGACGTCCTGGCCGCCGGCGAGGAAGGCTACGTGTACCGGCACTGCTGAGGACCCCGGCTACCGGCACTGCTGAGGACCCCGGCTACCGGCACTGCTGAGGGCCCCGGCCGCGGGCTCCAGCGGCCAGGGCCGCCAACTCCTCCGCGGTACGCGGCTCCTCCCCCGCCTCCCCCGCGAGGCCGCACGTGCGCAGCAGCTCGCCGACGGCGACGCCCCACGGCAGGTGCAGCCCGGCCTCGGCCAGCAGGTCCCGGCGGGCAAGCGTCTCGGCGACCGGTCCCGTCCGCACCCCGGAGGGTGTGAGCAGCGCCGCGTCGTCGGCCCAGCGCAGCGCCAGATCGACGTCGTGGGTCGCCATGACCACGGTCGTCCCGGCGTCCCGCAGCCGTTGCAGGGTGGCGAGGAGGCGTTCCTGGCCGTCGGGGTCGAGTCCCGCGGTCGGCTCGTCGAGGATGAGCACGCGGGGGCGCATCGCGACGGCTCCCGCGATGGCGGTCCGCTTCCGCTGGCCGTAGGAGAGCAGGTGGGTGGGCCGGTCGGCGAGCGCGGTGATGTCGAGGGCGGCGAGCGCCTCGGCGACCCGGTCCCGGACCTCGGCGTCGGGCAGGCCGAGGTTCAAGGGGCCGAAGGAGACGTCCTGTTCGACCGAGGCGGCGAACAGCTGGTCGTCGGGGTCCTGCACCACGAGCTGCACGGTCGTACGCAGCCGGGTCAGGCCCTTCCGGTGGTACGTCACGGGGACGCCCTCGACCGTCAACTCGCCGGAGGCGGGCCGCAGTCCGCCGCTGAGCAGTCGCATGAGGGTGGTCTTGCCGCTGCCGTTGCGTCCGAGCAGGGCGAGGGCACGGCCCTCGACGACGTCGAAGTCGAGGCCGCTGAGCACGGTGGGCCCGTCCTCGTACGCGTAGGACACCGCGCGCAGAGCGACCACGGCCTCGCTCATGGCGCTCGCGCCGCCCCCGGCGCTCGTGGCACTCGTGGCGCTCATGGAAGGAACCTTTCCAGTACGAGGGTCAGGGCCACCAGGCCCACGAGAAGTGCCGCGCCCGCGGCCAGGAAGGGCCGGGAGATCCGGGCCTCGGGCACGAGGACGCGCAGGGTGCCGTCGTAGCCGCGCCCGGCGAGCCCGGCCTGCAGCCGGCTCGCCCGGTCGAAGGCGCGCACGAACGCGGTGGCGCCGAGACCGGCGAGGGAGCGCCAGGTGGCAGCGCGGGTAGTGTGGCCGAGCCGGGCGGCCTGCGCCTGCCGGATCCGGCTCATGGAGTCCAGGAGCAGGAAGCTCATGCGGTACGTGACGAGTGCCACGTCCACGACCGGCGCGGGCACCCCCGCCTTCACCAGGCGGGGCAGCAGGTCCGACATGGGCGTGGTGAAGGCGAACAGGAGGACGCCGAGCGAGGCCGCGGAGGTCCGCAGAAGCAGACCGCCCGCGCGCGCCGGGCCGCCGTCCGCGAACGCCACGAACCCGTCCGGGCCGCCGACCTGGACGAGCAGGGTCAGGGCGCCGGTCACGCAGAAGCCGAGCGGCACACGGTAGGCGCGCCACAGTTTGCCGGGCGGCACGCCCGCCGGGCCGAGCAGCAGGGCGAGCGCGGCGACCAGCACCAGGACGGCGCCCGGCCAGGGCGGCAGCGAGATGGCCAGGACGGTGAGGCCGAGACCGAGCACGGCCTTGTCCACGGGATGCCGGCGGCGCCAGCGACTGCTGTGCGCCGCCGCGTCGATGGGCAGCACGCCGGGTCAGACCCGCTCGGTCCCGGACCGGGGGCCGTCCACGTCGACCGGCTCACCGGAGCCGGTCGACGTGGACGGCCCCACTGCTTCCGTCCCCGCTGCTTCTGGTCGCGTCGCTTCGTCCCGTGCCTGTTCCGCGCCCTGGCGGCGGCCCTTGCGCAGCCCGAAGTAGTACGCGAGGACGCCCGCGCCGATGGCCGCCTGCAGGGCGAACAGCGCCGACTCGACTTCCCCGGACGGGGGTTCGTACAGCGGCGAGAACCATGGATCATAGTCCGGGTCGATCTCGGTGATCGCCGTCTCGGCCTGGGCGTCGGCGCCGGCGAACGGCTCTTCCTCGTCGTCGCCGAGACCGAGCGCCAGGGGAAGGACCGCGAGCGCGGCGACGATGAGGAGCAGCAGTGTGTTGATCTTCGCGTTCCGGCTCATCAGGCGCTGGCCCCCGTCTCGGTCTTCTTCGTCGTGTCCGCCTTCTTCGCGGTGTCCGCCTGCTTGCGCTGCAGCAGTACGCCGAGGCGGGTCAGTTCGCCCTTGCTGGACTGCACGAGCAGACGCATCACCAGGACGGTGAGCAGGCCTTCGCTGACGGCCAGGGGGATCTGCGTGACGGCGAAGATGCCGCCGAACTTGCCCAGGGCGCCCAGGAAACCGCTGCCGGGGTCGGGGAACGCGAGGGCCAGCTGGACGCTGGTGACGCAGTACGTGGTCAGGTCGGCGACGAATGCCCCGAAGAACACGGTGACCATGAGCGGCACGTCGTACCGCCTCAGGAGCCGGTAGACCGCGTAACCCGCCCAGGGGCCGATGATCGCCATGGAGAACACGTTGGCGCCCAGGGTGGTGAGTCCGCCGTGGGCGAGCAGCAGGGCCTGGAAGAGCAGGGTGATGGTGCCGAGCACCGTCATGATCGGTGGCCGGAACAGGATCGCCCCGAGCCCGGTCCCCGTCGGGTGCGAGCAACTGCCCGTCACCGAGGGGATTTTCAACGCGGAAAGGACAAACGTGAAGGCCCCGGAGGCACCGAGGAGCAGCGTGCTCTCCGGGTGTTCCTTGACTTCACGGGTCAGGGAGCGGACTCCGTGGACGACGAACGGCGCGGACGCTACGCCCCAGGCGATCGCGTGCGCCGGCGGGAGGAAACCCTCGGCTATGTGCATGGCTCAGCAGACCCTCTCCAGCACCTCGTGGATGGACAACGTGCCTTGGCCGGTCTCCTGGCTGACGGGTCGTACCGACCGGACTCCGCCTTCCCGGGTACGTGTGCACCCAGTGGCTGCCGCGAGGGCTGGAGCCGGACTTCCCGATCACAGTGGCGAGGGCCGCACCGGCATCACACCGGATTTCCCGAGCACCAAGGCGTGGTGACACTAGTGCGCAAAGATCTGCCTGACAACTTGCACGCGGGTCGCGCCGGTGGCACACCCGAGCGCACACCACCACCGCGTACGCCCCTGCTCAGAGGCTGTCCGCCCGGTCAGAAGAATTCGTCGAGCAGCCGGTAGAAGTCCAGCTTCTCCTTGTCGGCCGCGGTCGCCGTCTGCTCCTCGTACCGCCGCAGGAACCGTTCGGCGTACTCGGGTCCGAACCAGGGGTCTTCCTCGTGCGCCAACTCCCTTACGAGTATGGCGAGATCGGTGTGCCGGTCCGCCCTGCCGAGGCGGACGACGTCGATGACTCCGGTGACGCGGCAGGTGTCGGGGTCGAGGAGGACGTTCTCCGGGGTGAGGTCGCCGTGGGTGACGACCAGGTCCTCCGCCGCCGGGCGGGTGCGGCGCAGTTCGTCGAGGAGGCGCTGCCCGGTCCATCCGGCGCGCTCCTCGTCGAGATCGTCCAGGTCCAGCAGGCCTTCGGCGACGTGGTGTGCGGCCTGCTCCATGGTGACCGGCAGGGAGCGGTCGAACGGGCAGTCCTCCAGGGGCAGTCGGTGCAGGGCTCCGGCGAGGTCGGCGAGCGACTCGGCCACGGCGTACCGCTGCTCCGCAGGCCACTCGTCGGCGGCCGGTCTGCCGGGCACCGCCTCGGTCACCAGCCACGCCGTGCGGTCGTCGGCGCCCCGCTCGACGATGCGCGGCACCGGGATGCCCCGCCCGGCGAGCCAGGCGAGGCGGTCGGCCTCGCCCTGCAGGTCGGAGGGTGATCCGTCGTGCGTGACGGGGGCGGTCTTCACGTACAACTCGGGTTTGCCCGCGTCCGCTCCGGTGAGGCGGTGCACCCCGGCGCCCGATGCGCCGTTCGTCGCGCGGGTCCAGCGGTATGCGGCGTACCTCTGTCTCAGATCGCTGCTCATGATCGGCATCATGGCAGCGACTTCCTGCGGGGCCCACTTGATATTTCGGAGGGGGTGTTGATCCGTTGCCGGTGCGAACTTTGTCAGTTTGCGTGGGGGGTGACTCCCTGCAGGCTGCAGAGCCCAGGCCGTCCCACCCCACACTGATCGCCACGGCGACATTCGCCGTGGGCGCGCCCCTCATTACGCGGGCACCCCTCGGAGTGCCTCGCCATCGTCCACGTGGAGCGGTCGGAGGCAGCAAGAGCCGCCTAAGGGGCGTGCACTTCAGCAAACTGCCACGGACGAACAGACCGGTGCGGTGCGGCGCGCGTCCCGCCTCGCGCGAGGATGTCGACGGCACGGTGGTGCCGTACATCGGTCTCTGCGGGCCGTTGCTGGCGCCTCGGTTCATCTGCCCTGGAGCCGGGCTGCGGCTTCTCTGATCGTCGGCATCTCGGCGGTCAGGGACGCTCCGGGGCAGGACGTGGCGTAGCCGTCCTTGTGGGCCGCGATCGTGTGGAAGACCGCGTCGGTCCCTGCCGCGAACCGGCTCCGGCTGTTGGTGGAGACCAGCCGCGCCGAACCGCGCGGGTCGACGCCCGAGAGGCCGAGCTTCCAGGCGGCGAGCGCGGCGATGGCGTCGGTCATCGCCTTGGGCACCGGAGTCCCCGCCGTGAATGTGCCGATCGCCGCCACGCCCGTCGAGCCCCGGTTGAAGCCCTGCGCGTGCGCCCCGACGACGGGCCTGTCGGTGCCGCCCGCGCGCCCCTCGTAGAGCGTGCCGCAGCGGTCCACGAGGAAGTTGTAGCCGATGTCGTCCCAGTCCCTGTCCGCCTCCTGGCCGGTGTAGAGCGAGCGGATGATGCGTGGGACGTCGTCGCAGTCGTAGCCGTTCGGGGAGTCGGTGTGGTGGATGAAGACGGCCTCGACCCGGTCCGCGTAACGGGCGGGCGGCGGGGTGGCTGTCCCCGGCGCCAGCCAGGCCGTGCGGGGCAGGATGCGTGGGGGCGCCGCGCGGAACGCCGCGTACGACGAGGGCACCTGGCGCGCGGGCCGAGCGGCGGCGGGCATGACGGAGCGATGTCCCGGGGCGGTCGCCCGGAGGGAGGTTCCGTCGTCGCCGGCGGGCACCACGGGATCGATGCCGGCCGCGCACACCAGCAGCGCTACGACGGCCGCCGCACCGGGCAGCACCCCCAGTGCCCCACGCAGGGCGCTCGGCAGCACAACCTTCGGCAAGTGCATCCCGGGCTGCGCGAGGGCGCTCGGCACACGCGCCCCTGCCCGCGTGAGGGCGTTCGGCACGCACGAACCGGATGCCGCGAGGGGGTTCGGCCCGCGCGACCCGGACCTCACGAAGACGCTCCGCACCCGCGACCCGAACCGCACGAAGACATTCCGCACGCGCGACCTGGACCGCGCAAGGACGTTCCACACGCGCGAACCGGACCGTGCGAAGACATCCCGCACCCGCGACCTGGACCGCACAAGGACGTTCCGCACGCACGAACCAGACCGCTCGAAGACGCTCCGCACGCACGACCCGGACCGCACGAAGACATTCCGCACCCGCGACCCGGACCGCGCGCGAGCGTTCGGCACGCGTGACCGGGACCGCCTGGAGAAGACACGCATGGTGTCACCCTCCGACCGGCCGGCAAGCAGCGCGCTACCGGCTGCGGCAGTCGGCGCAACCGGCGGGCGGCCCGTCCGCGGACGGGGGAGAAGGGCCGGGCGGGCCCCCGGCAGCGGACGCGGGGGAACGAACCGGAATGGCCAGCCCGGACACTTTTCCCCCAGCGGCGACGCGAGGGGGGAGGGAGAGAACCGGGCGGCCCCCGGCGGATGCGAGCGAACGAACCGGGTGGACCAGCTCGGACGCTTCTCCCCCAGCGGCTACGCGGGGGGGGGGAAGAACCGGACGGCCCCCGGCAGCGGACGCGGGGCGAACGAACCGGGATGGCCAGCTCGGACTCTTCTCTCCAGCGGCTACGCGGGGGGGGGGGAAGAACCGGGCGGCCCCCCGCCGACGGACGCAGGGCGAACGAACCGAGTAGACCAGCCCGGACGCTTCTCCCCCGGCGGCGGACGCGGGTGGAAGAGAGCCGGGCGGTCCCCCGGCGGGGACGCGGGGAAAAGAACCGGGCGCCCCCCCCGGCAGCCACGCGGGGAAAAAGAACCGGGCGGACCGGCCAGGACGCCCCCGTCAGTGGGAGTGTCCCGGCCGGCCCGCCCGTGCGGCGGGGGCGGGGTGTGTCAGCGGCCCACGCGGGCCAGCTCCCGGTCCGTCTCCGCGTCCGGCGCCCCCGTGTCGCCGAGGTTCCTGTGGAGCTTCTCGCCCTCCACGTCCACGTTCGGCAGCGCCTTGTCCAGCCAGCGCGGCAGCCACCAGGCGGACTTGCCGAGCAGGGCGAGGACGGCGGGCACGATCGCCATGCGGACGACGAACGCGTCGAAGAGGACGGCGACGGCCAGGCCGAAGCCCATCATCTTGATCATGTCGTCGTTCTCCATGATGAAGCCGGAGAAGACGCTGATCATGATGACCGCGGCCGCGGCCACGACCCGCCCACCGTGGGTGAAGCCGGTGACGACCGACTCGCCCGGGCGCGCCCCATGGACGTACGCCTCGCGCATGCGGGTCACGAGGAAGACCTCGTAGTCCATCGCCAGGCCGAAGACCACGCCGATCATGAAGATCGGCATCATGCTCATGATCGGGCCCGGCTGGTCGACGCCCACGACGTCCGCGAGCCAGCCCCACTGGAAGACCGCGACGACGGCGCCGAGCGCGGCGGCCACCGAGAGCAGGAAGCCGAGCGCCGCCTTGAGCGGGACCAGGACCGAGCGGAAGACCAGCATCAGGAGCAGGAACGCCAGGCCGACGACGAGGCCGAGGTAGGGCAGGAGCGCGTCGTCCAGGGTCTGCGAGAAGTCGATGGTCATCGCGGTCTGGCCGGTGACCAGGATCTCGGAGCCGGTGTCGGAGCCGATGCCGTCGGCGGTCGAGCGGATCGTCTTGACCAGTTCTTCGGTCTCGTGGTCGCTCGGCCCGGTCTCCGGGACGACGTTCATGATCGCGGTGTCCCCGGCCTTGTTGGGCTGGGCGGGCGTCACCGCGGCGACGCCGTCGATCTTGGCGAGCGAGTCGCCGACGGTCTTGGCGGCTCCCGCCACGTCGGCGTCCTTGCTGATGGTGACCATCAGCGGGCCGTTGAAGCCGGCGCCGAAGGACTCCGACAGCATGTCGTACGCCTTGCGCTGGGTGGTGTCCGGCGCGGACGAACCCTCGTCGGGCAGGCCGAGCTCGAGGCTGGCGGCCGGGACGGCCACGGTACCGAGGCCGACGACGGCGACGAGGAGCACGGCGAGCGGGTGGCGCAGCACGAAGCGCGCCCAGCGGGTGCCGAGCTTCGGCTTGGCGTTCGGGTCCTGGAGCTCGCTCGCGGACTTCTTGCGGTCCTTGCGGCGCAGCACCTTGCGGCCCGCGAAGCCGAGCAGCGCGGGGATCATGGTGAGCGCGATGAGGACGGCGATCACGACGGTGGCCGCCGCGGCCAGACCCATCTTGGTGAGGATCGGGATGTTGACGATCGCGAGGCCCGAGAGGGCGACGACGACGGTGAGGCCCGCGAACACGACGGCGGAGCCCGCGGTTCCAGTGGCCCGGCCCGCCGCTTCCTCCGGTTCGCGGCCCTCGGCTATCTCCGCGCGGTAGCGGGAGACGATGAAGAGGGCGTAGTCGATGCCGACGGCGAGGCCGATCATCATCGCGAGCGTGGAGGTCGTGGCGGAGAGGTCCAGCGTGCTGCCGAGCGCCGCGATGCCGGAGATGCCGATGCCCACGCCGATGATCGCGGTCAGCAGCGGCATGCCCGCGGCGACCAGCGAGCCGAAGGTGAGGATCAGGACGACCGCGGATATCGCGATGCCGATGAGTTCGGCGCTGCCGCCCATCTCCTGCTCGGCCATGACGGCGTCACCGCCGGTCTCGACCGTCAGGCCCGCGTCGCGGGTCTGGTCGGTGGCCTTGGTCAGCGCGTCCCGGGCCTCGTCCGTGAGCTCGGTGGCGGGCACCTTGTAGGTGACCGACGCGTAGGCGGTGGAGCCGTCCTTGCTGACGGTCTTGGCCTTGAACGGGTCGTCGACGGAGCCGACCTGCGGGCCCTTGCCGATGGCCGCGACCATCTTCTCGACCTCGGCCTTGGGCTTGGCGGAGTCGATCTTCTCGCCCTCGGGGGCGCGGATGACGACACGGGCGCTCGCGCCGTCGGCGCTGGCGTCGGGGAAGCGCTCCTCAAGGCGGTCGAAGGCCTTCTGCGATTCCGTTCCCGGCATCGAGAAGGAGTCCTCGGGCGCGGCGGGGGCGGCCGAGGCGGCGAAGATGGCACCGGCCATCAGCCCCACCCAGAGCAACGCCACATAGCGGCGGCGCCTGAAGGCAAGGCGGCCTAGTTTGTACAAGAACGTAGCCACGGCGAAAGGGACTCCCGTCGAGTTCGGCAGGCGTGGACGACCCTCTGCCGGTGCGATCGGCGCACGTCAGCGGGTCCAGCAGGATTCCTCTCCATCCTCACTGCCGAAAGGGGGCCGCAAGTCCGCCTGCAAGCCGGACTATCGGCCCACGGTCGCTGTACTGCACTGCGCGCGGAGTCATCCCATGGGAGGAGAGCGGATCTCCCTTTCTAGGCCACAGGGTGCAGTCACGTGTCAACGGTTCTTTCATCATTGGCGCGGAACTTTCGCCTCCTCTTCCGTCCCGCCCCAGCTCGGTCGGCATGTCTGCACCACACACGCATCAGCACCGGGAGGTGACGGAATCAGCTGATGGCTGGATTCCGCCTCAGCGCTCCGGGTTCCGTCTCAGCGAGTGCCCAGGGTTCCGCCTCAGTGCTTGAGGGCCGCCATGCCCTCGGCCGCCTGGTCCGCCGCCGTGGCGCGGGCCGCGGCGGCCCGCGCGCCCTCGCCGAGCGCGTCGGCGAGACGCGCCCGCGCCAGCCAGTTGTACGGGCAGACGGGGCGCAGGTTGACGCGTTCGCTCAGCAGGGTGCGGGCCAGCTTGTGGCGGCCCGCGCGCAGGGCGGCCTCCAGCAGGGTCTTGTGCACGGCGTCGCGCTGGGCGTGACTTCCGCCGTACTCGCCCAGGCGGTGCCGTACGGGGAGCAGGAGGTCCACGGCCCGGTCGTAGTGCTGGTTTCCGTAGGCGATCAGCGCGCGGCACACGGGCAGTCCGACGTCCGCGGTCATGGCGTGGTTGGACAGGCGCGGACCGCTGCCCGCAGCGTACCGTTCGCGGTCGCGCACCAGGCGTTCGGCGTCCGCGGTGCGGCCCGCGCCGGTGTACGCCATCACGGCGTGCACGTCGTTGAAGGCGTAGTACGCGCCGTCGTGGCGGGCGGCCCAGGCGTCGGCGAGCCGCTGCCACCGGTCCCCCGCGTCCTGCCTGGCCAGGTGCAGCCGCCACAGGAGCGCCGCCGCGTCCAGGAGTTCCATCGCCGCGCCCGTCGATCCGGCGTGGTGCAGGGCGCTGTCGTAGATCTCCAGTACGCGGGAGACGTCGCCGGCCTCCAGGGCGTAGAGGCAGTAGTGCCACCAGTTGTGCACGTTCAGGTAGTTGCCCGCCGCCCAGTCCGCGGCGCGTGCGTCCAGGTAGCGGATGCCGTCGGCGAACCGGCCCTGCATCTCGTAGGTGTGTACGACGGCGTGGATGGCCCATACGTCGCGCGGCCGCCGGTCGACGGCCGCCAGGCCGGTGTCCCTGGCCTGCTCGTAGTGGCCGGCTTCCTCCAGGCCGAAGGCGTACATGCCGAGGACGGGGCCGTAGTGCGGGTCCGCCGGGTCCCAGGCGGAGAGCGCGCCGCCGATGCGGTCACGCAGCCGTGGCGCGTTGCCGGTGAAGAAGTCGATCTGGTGGCCGACCGCCAGGGCGAGCACGTCGCGCGGGTACTCCACGGAGATCTCGCCGAGCACCCGGCCCGCCTGGTGGAGGTCGCCGTTGAGCCAGGAGGTGGCGGCGGCGACGTGCATGCGCTCGCGCGGGGTCAGCTCGCCGCGGTGGACGTGTTCCTTGAAGCGCTCGAAAGTGGCGCGGGCGTCGGCGGCGTCCTTCTCCTCAGTGCCGAGCAGGCCGAGGTGGGCGGCGAGGACGTGGCCCATGACCGAGCGCGGTGCGGCGGACAGTACCCGCCCGGCCGCGTCCGCCACGTCGGCGCGGAAGAACAGCAGGTGTTCCAGAGCTTGCTCGTAGTGGTCGACGGCCTCGGTGCTGGTGCGTGACATCGGGTGACCGTGCCGGTCGTCTGCCATGGTCGGCTCCTTCCGCGGGGTGGCGCCGGGCGGCCCGGGGCGCGGGTCGCCCGGCGACAGGAAACCAATCCTGCCCGCCTCGGCGGCTCTTGACGCACCGTGACCGGTGGTGGCAGGGCACGGGAGCGGCCTCCACAGGCACTCTGGCATCGCCGCTGCGGGCGGCCTACCTTGGCAGCGGTGGACGCACCACTCGAACGGCTTGTCATGCACTTGTCCATTTTGTCCCGGCAAGAGGCACGAGGTGAGCCATGTTCCTCCGTCACAGACGCTCCACGCACAGCCGCCCCGAGCACAGACGCTCCGCGCACGGACGCCCGGCCCGCCGGCGCCGCACCCCGGTCCGGCGCACCACCGTCGTAGCCGCCGTCCTCGCCGCCCTCGCGGCCGCCGCCGTCGGCACCGCCCGGGCGACGCCCGACGACACCGGCCGGACCGCCGAGGCCCGGCCCTCCCTGACCCGGCCCATCGACCCGCAGAACTGGCGCAACCCCGACGACATGACCTGGCGCGAGTACCGCTCCGTCCCCGGCACGAACTGGGCCGACCCCGACCTCGAACCCACCGACAAGACCTTCAAGGGCGCACTGGTACTCCTCGACTATCCCGACGAGGGGTTCACCGTCAGCAGACCGCCCGGCTCGACCGTATTCGGCAACCCCCAGACCACCGCCGCCAACGTCCCGCGCGGGCAACTGCCCAAGTTCTACGAGGACTTCCTCAACAAACCGGGCGCACTGAACCGCGGCCACACCATCAACGAGTACTGGATGGAGGACTCCGGCGGCCGCGTCGGCGTCGACCTGGAGGCCTTCGGCGTGTACCGCATGCCGTTCAAGTCCTTCCAGTACGGCATCGAGCCCGGCATGAACCCCGGCGCCTGCCCGACCGTCACGACCTGCGGCAAGGACATCCGCGCCAACGGCAGGGCCGCCTGGGTCGCCCAGGTCGGCGAGCGGAAGGCCGCCGAGTTCGACTTCGTCTTCTACCTCACCGCCGGCCAGGACGAGTCCTCCACCTGGCAGGAGTTCGGCCAGATGAAGTTCGGCTCCGAGGGACAGGTACCGGCCGTCTGGGGGCCGCCCTCCCCCATCGCCTCCGGCGGCAACTCCGCCGCCACCCGCTACGTCCCGTGGACCTCCTGGCAGGCCGCGGCCCGCATCTGGCCGAACGCCACCGCAGGCTCGTCCACCCAGGCCGAGAGCTCCGGCATGGGGGTGTACGCCCATGAGCTCAGCCACATCCTGGGCATCGGCGACAACTACAACAACCCCTACGGCAAGCCCCTGAGCCGCGCCTACACCGGCATCTGGAGCATGCTCTCGCGCGGCTCGTTCAACGGTCCCGGCGGGCCGCACACCCGCTGGAAGATCC
The DNA here is from genome assembly GCF_055597165.1 of Streptomyces sp. NPDC039480. Taxonomy (NCBI): domain Bacteria; kingdom Bacillati; phylum Actinomycetota; class Actinomycetes; order Kitasatosporales; family Streptomycetaceae; genus Streptomyces; species Streptomyces sp. NPDC039480. The sequence goes on from NZ_JBVITX010000003.1 coordinate 197,265, forward strand.
CGGCCACCGAAGGCGGCTCGATGGGCTCCCAGCACATCCTGCGGGACAAGCTCCAGCTCGACATCGTCGACGAGAAGAACGTGCTGCGCCTGGACCGTGACGCGCTCGACGAGTCCGGCGTGGCCGTCGCCAAGGTCACCGCCCGCTCCGCGCCGCCCGGCAAGAAGGGCCTGGCCGGCGTCAACATCGCCATGTCACGCGACCGGTCCCCCGCCTGCGACCGCGACACCGACCCGCTGTGCGACGGCGGCGGCTACCAGAACTACACCCTCGAGGTCGTGGACCGCATGGGCATGGACTCCTTCACCCCGGACAACGGAGTGCTCATCACCAAGACCAAGAACGACGACAAGGCTCCGTTCGCCTGGGTGATCGACGCCCACCCCGAGGACATCGACATGGTGGACTTCGTCCGCCCCGACGGCACCCCGCAGAAGATCACCATGGGCGACTACCGCCAGCTCAGCGACGCCCTCTTCCATGCCGGGGCGGACTCCGGCAGTTCCTACGAGTACGTCGACCGCGCCAACCGCCTGCACTTCTACGTCACCGACATCCACCGCACCCGCGCGGGCGTGCTCTCCTACACGCTCGCCGTGAAGTCCCTGGACGGCTCGGGTCCGCAGCGCCGCGGCACGGCGCTGGGCCGCGGCGAGGCGGCGGGCGACCCCGTAAAGAGCCGCGCCACCTGCACCTTCCCGCTGACCAACACCGGCCGCGCCATGACGGATCCGCCGGGCGACCACCCCGAGGACGTCGCCCGGTACCTCGGCTCCGACGTCTACCGGCTCTCCGCCAAGGCCTCCGGCCGCGGCTGGTCCGCCTGGCTGCCCAACAAGCTGACCACCGCCAGGGCGGGCGCCACGGTCGACGTGGACGTCGCCGTCGCCGCGAAGCCGGACGCCCGCCCGCAGGGCCGCCTCACGCTCACCGCCCGCTCGGTGAGCGACCCGCACAAGACCGCCGAGGCCACCTGCACGCTGCCCCGGAAGGGCGGCCGCTGACAGCGCTGCCGCGGATTCTTCCGCCCCTCCAGGGTCCTGTCAGACCGTGGGCCGCAAGGGGCGGAAGAAGGCGCGCAGTTCGCGTGCCACCTGGTCCGGTTCCTCGTGTGCCATGAAGTGGCCTCCGTTGTGCGGGGTGCTCCAGTGGCGCAGGTCCGTGAAGACGCGCTCGGCGAGGCTCTTCGGGTAGTGCGCGAAGGCCGGTTCGTGGCTGAGGGTGACGGCGCCGGGCACCGTGATGGGCGGCACGGGCGTGTTGTGCCGTACGTAGTCGTAGTACTGGCGGAAGGAGGAGCCGATGCTGCCGGTGGCCCAGTAAAGGGTGGCGACAGTCAGCAGGGTGTCCTTGTCCCAGCGCGCCTCCAGGTCGCCGGCGCAGTCGCTCCAGTCGCGGTACTTGTCGATGATCCAGGCGAGCAGGCCGGCCGGGGAGTCCCGCAGCGCGGCGGCGATCGTGTCGGGCCTGGTGCACATGATCTCGCTGTAGCCCTGGTCCTCGGCGTCGTACGCGTCGAGGTGGTCGAGATAGGCCCGCTCCTCGGCGGTCGGCGGTCGCGCGTCGAAGTCGGCGGAGACCACCGCGGAGGTGATGTGCACGCCCACGACCTCCTCGGGGTACAGGGCGCCGAGCCACTGGGTGACGCCTCCCCCGATGTCCCCGCCGAAGGCGCCGAAGCGGTGGTGGCCGAGGGTCTTCGTCATCAGCTCGTGCCAGATCCCGGCGACGCCCCGGCGGGTGAAGGGGCCGCGCGGCAGCTCGGAGTGGAGGAAGCCGGGCAGGGAGGGCACGACCACGTCGAACGCGTCGGCGGGGTCGCCGCCGTGTCCTGCCGGGTCGGCGAGCCGCCGGGCGAGCGGCAGCATCTCGACGTAACTGCTCGGCCAGCCGTGGCTGAGGATCAGCGGCAGCGGCGCGGGCGCGCCCTCGGGCCGCACGCCGCGCAGGTGCACGAAGTGCACGCGGGAGCCCGCGACGTCGGCGACGCGGTGCGGGAAGGCGTTGAGCGCGGCCTCGGCGGCGCGCCAGTCGAAGCCGTCCGCCCAGTAGGAGACGAGCTCGCTCAGATAGCCGGGGTCGGTGCCGGCGGCCCAGTAGGTGGGGTCGGAGGCCGCGGTGAAGAGGGTGCGCCGAAGGCGCGTGCGCAGGTCGTCGAGGACGTCGTCCGGGACGGAGACCTGGAAGGGCGTGGCGTTCACGGTGGTTCGGTTCCTTCGCTCAGGAGGATGCGATATCTCGATCGCGGGGGGGCGCTCCTGGCGGTGGCGTCACGCCTCTGACGGTGAACTTCAGACGAGGCTGTGGACGCGGACTGCGGTCAGGAGGGCCCGGACGGGGTGGTGCGTGCTGTGGCGCGCGGTCATCGGGCTCACCTCCTTGCGTCTCTCGTGGCGCACGGCGCCGGGTGGGGCGCGTGCTCGCCGGTGAGCATACACACGTACCGCCGCACGGCACCCGCGATTTCCCGTCGTCCGAGGTCGTTCTGAAGTCCTAGGGCCCATGGACGGCAGCCCTAGGGCCCACGGACGGCGCGAGGGCCTTCCGAAGGTCATGGCCTCGGCGGCGGCCGCCCGGCGACACTGGTGCCCATGGACACCGAACAGATCGACGCCTACCTGCGGCGCATCGGCATCGAACGCCCCGCGGGCCCCACGACGCAAGCCCTCCGCGACCTGCATCTGGCGCATCTGCGCAGCGTGCCCTTCGAGAACCTCTCGATCCACCTCGGAGAGGACATCGAGCTCACCGACCAGGCCTTGGTGACGAAGGTGGTGGACGCGCGCAGGGGCGGCTTCTGCTACGAGCTCAACGGCGCCTTCGCCGCCCTCCTGAGGGCCCTCGGCTTCGACGTCACACTGCTGCAGGCCCGCGTGTACGACGACGCCGGAGAGCCCGGCATCCCCTACGACCACCTCGCTCTCCGCGTGCGCACCGAGGACGGCGGGGACTGGCTGGCCGACGTCGGCTTCGGCGCGCACAGCCACCTGCCGCTCGCGTTCACCGAGCGTGGCGGGCAGGCCGACCCCGGCGGGGTCTTCCGCATCGCGGAGGCTCCGGAGGGCGACCTCCAGGTCATCAAGGACGACAAGCCGCAGTACGTGGTCGACCGGCGGCCGCGCGCGCTGGCCGACTTCAAGGTGGGTGCCTGGTACCACCGCACCTCGCCGGACTCCCACTTCACACGCTCCCTGGTCTGCTCCCGCGTCACCGGGGGCGGCGGGCGGATCACCCTCGGCGGACGCACCCTGACCACGACCGTGGACGGCGAGCGGCGGACGACCGAGCTGACCTCGGAGGCGGAGGTGCTCGCGGCGTACGACAAACACTTCGGCATCGTGCTGGAGAGGGAGCCGCAGATACGCGAGATTAGGTGATCCGGTGATCCGGTGACGCCGGGCGGCGCGATCCGGTCGCCGTGCGGCGATGACTTCCTGGCGGTGCGAGAGTCCACATAGGCAGACAGGAAGGGCGGACAGGCCCGCCGCGTACCGACAGGAGAGCGCCATGCCCAAGATCACGCCCAACCTCTGGTTCGACCTGCAGAGCGAGGAAGCGGCGAAGTTCTACGTCTCGGTCTTCCCGAACTCGGAGATCAAGAACGTGTTGTACTACGGAGAGGGCGGCCCGCGCCCGGCCGGCACCGTCCTGACCGTGGAGTTCTCACTCGACGGCCAGCTGTTCACGGCGATCAACGGCGGCCCGGAGTTCACGTTCGACGAGGCTGTCTCCTTCCAGATCGACTGCGCCGACCAGGCCGAGGTCGACTACTACTGGACGAAGCTCTCCGAGGGCGGCGAAGAGGGCCCCTGCGGGTGGCTCAAGGACAAGTACGGCCTGTCCTGGCAGGTCGTGCCCACCGTGCTCGGCGAGCTCCTGACCGACCCCGATCCCGGGCGTGCGCAGCGTGCCATGCAGGCGATGCTGGGCATGGGGAAGCTGGATGTGGCGGCGCTGCGGTCGGCGGCGGACGGCAAGGCGTAGCAAGCCTTCGCCGCCCACGGCCGGTCGCGGGCCCGGCGCCGCTAAGCCTTCCTCGCCTCCACCAGGCACCAGCGGGGGCTGCCGTCGGGCCGCCGTCCGAACTCCTCCAGGGGGCGGAGGCGCACGTCGAAGCCCGCGTCGACGAGATCCTCGCGCACTCCGCCGAGCGGGAAGGTCCGGTAGTACATGACGAACGGCGGGCGCCACAGGCGGTTCCGCACGCGCATCACGCCGTCGAAGCCGAGCAGCGCCCAGTACCAGGGCGAGGTGACGGGCTGCGGCGCGCCGATGGGGAAGGCGAAGAGGCCGCCGGGGCGCAGCGCCCGGTGGACGCCCGCGAAGAGGGCGGGCCGCTCGGAGGGCAGAAAGTGACCGAAGGCCCCGAAGCTGACGGCGAGGTCGAAGCCCTCGGTGAACGGCAGGGCGCGGGCGTCGGCCCTGACCCATTCGACCGCGGGCCCGCCGGGACCCGGCGCCGGGACCGTCTGCGCGGCGGTCGCCAGCATGCCCGCGCTGAAGTCCACGCCGGTGACCCGCTCGCGGCACAGCGGCAGCAGCGTCCCGACGCCCGCGCCGGTTCCGCAGCACACGTCGAGGCCCGCGTCGAAGGGGCCGAGGGGGCGCAGCGCGTCGGCTGTCGCCCGCAGGAATCGGCCAGGCGTGCGGAAGGGCGTGCGGTCGAATTTGGGGGCGAGCAGGTCGTATCCGTGCTCGGTGGAGGAGAGCGCCTGAACGGCGAGTTCACGCAGCGTGGGACCCTGGGAGGAGAACATCGGCTCCAGGGTAGTCAGCGGGGCCGGCGCACGGGTCCACGGCGGGGCGGCGCCGTGGCCGGATACCGCCACGAGGTCTACCGGGGGGTGGCAGAGGTCGGGTAGAGGTGCACGTCTGCCCCAGACCCGTTCCCCGCTCCCGGAGGTGCCCCATGGCCACAGACCGGCACAGGACAAGGACCGCATCGGGCAAGACCCGGTTCGACGACATCTACGACCAGCCGGACCCGCGTGCCTACTTCCGGACGCTGGCGCCGTACGAGTACGAGATCCCGCAGCACGCCCAGGCGGTCTTCCGCCGCACCCGTGAGCTGCGGGCGCGGCTGTCCGGCGGCGAGGGTCCGGTGACGGTCCTGGACGTGTGCTGCTCGTACGGCATCAACGCGGCTCTGCTCAACCACGATCTGACGCTCGCCGACCTGTACGCGCACTACACGTCGGACGAGGCCGCCGCGCTCACGCCGCACGAACTCATCGACCGCGACAAGGAGTTCTACGCCTCGCGGCGGCGCCCCGACGCCACCCCGGTCATCGGGCTGGACCTGGCGGCGAACGCCACCCGGTACGCGCTGGACGCGGGCCTGCTCGACGAGGCGTATGCCGAGAACCTGGAGCGGCATCCGCCCAGCCCGCAGCTGCGCCGGGCGGTCGCCCGCACCGGTCTGATCACGGTCACCGGGGGCATCGGCTACATCTCGCACCGCACGTTCGACGCGCTGCTCGACTGCGCTCGGCTGCCGGTCTGGGTGAGCGCGTTCGTGCTGCGGACGGTGCCTTACGGGCGCATCGCCGAGACGCTGGCGGCGCACGGCCTCGACACCGTGACGGACTGCTCACGGACCTATACGCAGCGGCTCTTCACCAGTCCCGAGGAGCGTCGCGACGCCATCCGTCAAGTGAAGCTGGCGGGTGAGGACCCGGTCGGGTACGAGTCGGAGGGCCGCTATCACACGCGGCTGCACGAGTCGCGGCCGCGCGGCGACTGACCCGGGCGTCCCCCGCCGCGGCGCCCGGCGGCTTCAGAGCGTCAGGGCGTAGCCGGTCCCCGGGAGGCCGTCGAGCCGGACGTCCCCGACGGGCACGAAGCCGGCGCGGAGGAGCACGGCCCGCGAGCCCGGGTTGTCCAGCGTCGTGGCGGCACGCAGCACGGTCAGGCCGTACGCGGTGACGGCGAGGTCGCGGACCTGCCGGACGGCCCGGGTCGCGAGGCCTCGGCCCGCGGCCTTCTCCGCGACGCGGTAGCCCAGTTCGGCGCTGCCGTCCGCGACGTCGACGAGGTTGACCCGCCCGAGGATCTCGCCGCCGTCGTCCACCAGCACGTGGAAGAAGCACACCCCCTGCTCCTGCTCGGCCAGGAGGGCGCGGTGCCGTGCGTCGAAGTCCCGGAAGTAGGCGTCTCCCCGGTCGGGCACCGACGCGGCGAAGTAGGCCCGGTTCGTCTCCTCGAAGGCGAGCAGCGCGGGGGCGTGGTCGGCCCGGAGGAGCTGGAGCGCGGGGGTGGTCGTCGGTGCGGACATGCGAGAACTCTACGCAGGGTCCTCGCCGGGCCGTACCTGCTCGTACATCGCCACCAGCACGCCGTGCACGGGCTGTTCGTCCGCGTCCTCCTCGGCCTCGTCGACCAGCCGGGCGAGGGTCTCGGCGAGTTCCCTGGCCTTGTCGGGGCCGAGGCGCACATGCCGCAGGGACAGGGTGGTCCGCGGGGACCGGCCCAGCTCCTGGGCCACGGCGCCGAGCATGGCGGCGGTGCCCTCGGTCCGCGGCTCGGCGACGGCCATGCGTTCGGCCACGCGCTGGTAGTACTGCTCGGTGCCGCCCCTGACCTTGCGGGTCTCTGCGACGCGGACGAGACCGGCGGTGCGCAGCACTTTCAGATGGTGCGCCACGTTCCCCTTGCCGGTGTCCAAGCGGGTCGCCAACTGGCTGGTGGTGGCGGGCTCATGGCCGAGCGAGAAGAGCAGCCGCTGGCGCAGGGGGTGCGCCAGCGCGGCGTGCTGTGCCGGTGACTCGATCTCGACGACCTGGCGCGGCGGGGGTTGTTGGGGCGGTGGGCTCTGCTGGGGCTGATCGGACATGAATCAAGTGTCTAATGTTCTTGACGCTTTCGGAAGGGGGCTGTTCTACTCACCTGCCATGACCACAGTCACCCAGCGGCTCAGCGTCGCCACCGTCGTAGAAGAAACCGCCCAACTCGTCGACCGGCACTACGTGTTCCCCGAGCTCGGCGAACGGCTCGCCGCCCTGCTGCGGCTCCGTCTCACCGAGGGCGCGTACGACGTCGAGGACGCCGCCGACCTGGCCCGCCTGGTCACCGCGGACCTCCAGTCCCTCAACGGCGACCTGCACCTGCGCCTCAAGCACCACGACCGGCCGGTGCCCGCCGAGCAGGGCGAGGCCGCCATGGCGGCGCTGCGCGAGAAGTTCGACTCCTCGCTGGGCGGCGCGCCCAGGGTGGAGCTCCTGGACGGCCGGGTCGCGGTGCTCGAACTGGCCCCGGCCCTGTTCCCGCTGTCCTGGTCCGCCGGGCCGTTGGCGGCCGCGCTCACCCTGGTCGCCGCCGCCGACGCCCTGATACTCGATCTGCGCGCGAACACAGGAGGAGATCCGGACACGGTCGCGTTCGTCTGCGCGCATGTGCTGGACCGGCGCACCCACCTCAACAACATGTACTGGCGCAAGGGCGAGCGTCTCGAACAGTCCTGGAGCCCCGCGCACGTGCCGGGCGCCCGCTTCGGCGGCAGCAAGCCGCTCTACGTCCTGACGAGCGACCGCACCTTCTCCGCCGGCGAGGAACTCGCCTACGACCTCCAGCAGTTGGGCCGGGCGGTCGTCGTCGGCGGGACGACCGTGGGCGGGGCGCATCCCCGCGACGGCTGGACGGTGCATCCGCACCTGGAGGCGACCATCCCGGTGGGCAGGGCGGTCAATCCCGTGTCAGGCACCAACTGGGAGGGCACGGGTGTACGTCCCGACGTGCCCTGCGCCGCCTCCGACGCCCTCGACCGGGCGCACGCACTGGCGCTGGCGCGGCTCGACGCACAAGGTGCCGAGCCGCGCCCACGGGCGGTCGACCCGGCGGACGCGCCGCTGGACTGACCGCGTTCGTGCGTGCTGCGCGTTGCGCGCTACGAGGCGTCGCGCACCGTTCCGGTGACCACCGGACCCGGCTGCGGCTCCCAGTTCTCGTCGTAGACGTGGAGCTGGGCCTTCAGGGACTCGTTCGGTTCGGCCGTCCGGTCCTTGACGGTGGGCACGCGTACTTCGGCGCTCTTCTTGCCCGCGGCCACGGAGACGTACAGGCCCTGGCCCTCCGCCATCTTGGACAGCGGCCGCTCCGGGCGGGGCCGTGCGTCGAACTGGGCCTCCAGCCAGGCCGGGTCCACGTCCAGGGTGGACAGCTCCCTGCCGCCGTCGACGGGCAGGAAGGACAGCTCGGCCATGAGGTCCACGTCGACGGGCTCCGAGAGCGTCATCCGCCACGTCAGCGGCTTGCCCTCGGTGACCCGGTCCTTGACGGGTTCGAGCGTGATCTTCGGCATGGGGTCGTCGTTGCGCGCCGTCACCCCGCCGTGGTGGGAGCCCACCACCGCGCCGCGCACCGCCTTGACGAACGCGTCGTGCGCGACGTCGTAGCCGTAGCGGGTGTCGCCGCGCACCTCGACCGGCACATCGACGCTCTCACCCGGACGCACCGTCAGCGTCCGTTGGGTGAAGCCGTCCGTGCCGGGCTTGGGCACGAACAGCCGGACCTTGCCGCTGCCCTGACCCGAGACGCGCACCGGGACGCTGTAGGTGCGCACGCCGGAGTCGCCTTCCTTGACGCTCAGCCTGCCGAGGTCGACGCGCGGCAGCTCGGCCGGCCGCACGGCGGGCGTGCCGGGGCGCCAGCCCCAGGCGTCCATCAGCCACGCCTTGCCCGAGCGGCTGCGCGGGGTGAGCTCAAGGGTCTTGACGTGCTTGAGGTCGAGCGTGTCCCGGGCCGCCGCCGACAGGGGTACGCGGACCTCGCGCCCCCAGTACGACGAGGTGCGTTCGCTGCCCGGCAGTCCGTCGACGCCGACCCTGCCGAGCTTCGCCCGGTGGCCCGAGGCGTCGACGAGGGAGACGTCGAACCGGGTCCCGGTGGTGTTGGGCGGCACGATCACCCGCAGCGCCACGTCCTTGGCACCCGCGAGCGACACGGGACGTGCGGGACTCATCCGCACGGGCTCTCCGGCCCGCGACCAGCGCATCGCCACGGCGTCACGGCCGGGTTCCGGTGCGACCTCCCAGTGTGCGAAGTGCGGTGAGCTCCCGGCCGTTCGCGACGGCAGGCAGGCGTCGGCGTCCCTGGCAGGCACCTGGGCGCACACGCGTCCGCCCTTGACCTTCGTCGAGGCGCCGGGCAGCAGCGCCTGCGTGCGGTGTCCGCCGACGGCGTGGGTCAGCACCCGCGCGGGGTCGGCGGAGGGCGCCCGTCGGCCGGAGCCGTCGAGGAGGGGCCGCACCCGGTCGTCGCCGGCGACGAACAGCCGGGCCGACGCGGCGATGTAGGTGGCTCCGGCCGCCTGCTGCCGCGTGGCGGTCAGCCTGGTCGCGGTGCCCTTCGAGCAGACCGGGTCGGTGGTGTCGTCGGACGAGAAGTCGTCGTCGGCCGGTGCGGTCGCCTGCCCCGGGGTCCACTCGCTGTTGAAGAAGTTGTGGTTGGCGCCGACCATGTAGACCGCGCTGTGCAGGGCGGCGCCGCGGCTGACGCCGCGCGTCCCGTCGACGTAGATCTCGCCCTGGAGGTCGGAGACGTCTCCGTCGCAGCCCGGCAGGATGGTCGTGGAGGGTACGTCGGGGACCGGGTTCTGGCCGAAGACGGTGGGGCCTATGAGGACGTTGCCGCGGATCTTCCAGCGGACGGGACCGCGGTAGCCGTCCTGGTCGGCGGGCGGCCGGGAAAGGCTGTCCAGCGCGGCGCGGTTGACGCCCTCGCCGCCCCGGGAGTGCCCGACGAGCAGCACGCGGGACAGGTCGGCCGGCGCGACGGCGCGCACCCCGGCGGGGGCGGTGGACCGCTTCTCCGCCCAGTCCGCCCAGCGGGCGAGGTGCAGCCGTACCAGCGAGGAGCGGGCCTGCGCGCCGCCGTCCTCGGCGAGGTCGTCCTGGCCGTTGATGCCGTTGGCGGAGATGGAGACGGTGACGTACCCCTGGGAGGCCAGGAGCTTCTGGGCGCGGTGGTAGCCCTTGTGGCTCGGCACCGGCTTCATGCCGGACGGGCAGGGCCACCCCATGCCCTGGCCGTTCCCCGTGCCGTAGCAGGTGTAGTGGCGGCCGTGCAGGAAGAGCGCCAGCGGCCGCTTCCCCGGGGCGTCGGCGGGACCGATCACGTCGGCCTTCATCTCCACCGGTGCGGGGAAGCCGGGCAGCCGTACCGAATCGAGCGTGTACGAGCCGGTGACGGTGCGGTAGCGGCCCGGCTTTCCGGGGTCGACGCCGTTCGCGGGCAGGGGTGTCGCGGGCCCGACGGAGGGGTTGGGCCGGGGGCCGCGCGACTCTGCGTCGGTTCCGGCCTCATCCAGGCGGCGCCCGGCGGCAAGCACCTTCAGCTGCTTCGCGGGGCCGATGCGGGCGCCGTTCAGCGGCAGCCTGAAGGAGCGCCCGTCCTGCGCCGCGACCGGTCGGCCGAGGAGCTTGGCCCCGGCGTAGAACTCGACCCGCGCGTCCCCCATCGGGACCGGCTCGGGCGAGGCCCACACGAGCTCCTTCCCCGCGCCCTCCCCGGCGAGCCGCCAGCCTTCCGGCAGGCCCTTGCCGTCATCTCCGGCCGACGCGGGCGCCGGGGGCGGCCCGGAGACCGGCGGGTCGGCGGACGGCAGGGCCTGGGCGGCGCCCGGCGACACCGCCGCGAGGGCGAGCACCGCCAATGCCGCGGCCGCCACTCGTGCGACACGTCTCAACGTGGTTCTCCTCGTCATCACTCACGTTCAGAGCACGCTTTCGAACTCACGTGCCCCGCTTACGCTTTCGATGACGGGAATCAATGGCCACGAGTTGCCTCGCGGTACACACGGGTGGCAAGAGGCGGGCCCCCTGCCCCCGGCCGCGCGCCTGCCTGCCAGGATGCGGGCATGCACATCTACGAAGAGCGGCTGAGCGTCCCCCGCTCCTGGTGGGGACTGGTGGCGCTGGGTGGAGCCGGGCTGGCCGTGGCGGCCATTCCCTTCGGCGTGCTCGCCGCGGTGACGGCGGCCACGGTCGGCATCGCGGTGTCCGCCGCGCTCGTACACATGCACGGCAGCGTGCGCATTCTGGTGACGCCCGGCTCCCTCGTCGTCGGCAAGCGGGTCATCCCCATCGAGGCGCTGGGCGCGACGGAGATCCTCGACGAGCGCGAGGCCTTCGAGTGGCGCACGGTCAGGGCGAATCCGTACGCGCTGCTGCTCCTGCGGTCCTACGTCCCCACCGCGCTGCGCATCGAGTTGCGCAACTCCTGGGGAGGCGCGCCCTATGTCTATGTGTCGACACGTCAGCCCATGAACCTGGCCGCAGTGCTGGCGTTCTCCCGGGGCTGACCCGCCGCGCCGTCAGCCCTCCGAGGTGACGCCGTGGCCGCGCAGTGTCGCGGTGGTGATGTCCAGGAAGTCCCGTACGACGCCCGTGCGGTCGCTTTCCGGCACCGCCAGGCAGCTCTCGACGGGCAGCGCGCCGGTCACGCGCAGGTGGACGGCTGACGTGAACTCCTGCTCGAAGGCCCGGCTCTGGCGGCTGAGGACCGGCTGCGCGACGTGGAGCGGCTCGGGCCGCTCGTCGCACCGACGGGAACCATCGGCGTCATCCCGTACTCCCCCCTTTCCCCGCCCCGAGCGCGTCCGCGATTCCTGGGATTTGGCACCGGAAAACCAACGATTCGAAAGTTGTTAGCGCCGTTCAACGATGATTTCCGGACGATGCAGATCGTCTAACGTGGAACCAATTTTTTGTTTCCGCAGGTCAGGCGTTGGTTCTGCGTTATACCAACACCGGTCGTCCACATGTTGGACACACCGGACGGAACCGCTCCCACCACCCCTGAGCTGCCCGAACGAGCGTACGGTCACCGCTCACCGGAACGGCACATCCGGAAATCGACCATCCGGATGGCACTCACTCTCCGCACCGGCAAGACTCCTCACCGCAGTCACCAACCGCAACGATCGAAGGAGAGTCCACCATGCGTCGCACCCTCAAGGCCGTAGGAGCAGCCGCGGCAGCGGCCACCTGCGTCCTCGCCGCGACAGCAGGCACCGCGCACGCCGAGGCCCCGAAGACGAAGAGCCTCTACGCGCCGTCCGCCCTGGTGTTGACGGTCGGCCAGGGCGAGGACGCCGGCTCCGCCGCGGTGGAGCGCGCCGTGACACTCACCTGTGCGCCGCGCCCCGCGGGCAGCCACCCCGCCCCGGCGGCCGCGTGCGCCGAACTCGCCGAGGTCAACGGCCGGTTCACCGAACTCGTGGCCACCACGTCCGACGCCATCTGTACCAAGGAGTGGCAGCCGTACACCGTGACGGTCGCCGGCGTCTGGAACGGCAAGCAGGTCAACTGGTCCACCACCTTCGCCAACCGGTGTGAGATGAAGGCTGGTCTCGGGAAGGGCGTCGCACTGTCCTTCTGAGGGGATCCCTGAACCACACTCAAGGGAGTCCCGGTGACCTTTCGTGGGGGAAGGCGGCCGGGACGCGGGGCGGCCCCCGGTGTCGGGTGACACCGGGGGCCGTAGTGTTTCCCCACACTTCGAAGGACTCCCGGCGGCATGGGGGCGGCTCGACGTCTACGACGTGGCGTGAGCGCTCGCCGTCTCCCTGTCTCCGGACCGTTCGCCCAGCCTCCGCAGGACCCGGGCACGCAACAGCTCGTACTCCTCGCGGCAGTTGCGCATCTCGGGCGGTCGGGTGACGGCTGCACCGTCGACAACGGTCTCACCCGGCAGGAACTGACCACGGGTGAGGTCTATCTCAACCCCGAGGGCCAGCCGGTTCCACCAGTGATATCCCGTCCGCTCGCCGTCCACGTGGACCTCGCCCAGCATCAGCTCACCGCCCAGCAGGTCGTTCAGGACGAGCGCGGTGACGCCGCACTGGTCCCGCTCGGGGTTGTCCTGCGACCACGTCTCGCCGGAGCGCGGATCGGCGGTGTCCGCACCCCAACTCCCCCGCAGCGCCGCCTCGATGTCCGTGAGCCTCAGTGGTGTCATGCCGGCAACCCTCGCACCCGCCACTGACAATCACGCGTCGTCCCAGGTCACAGCCGGTCGCACCACCCCTCGCGCGACCGCCCCGTCGATCTCCTCGTCGTCGAGGCCGCCGGCCGCGAGCACCTCCCGCGTGTCCGCGCCCGCGGCCCGCACCTCCGGCCGGATCCGCGCCGGTGTGCGGGACAGGGAGACGGGCGAGGCGAGGCCGCGGTAGTCGCCGTCCTCGACGACGAGGCCGCGGTGGCGCACCTGGGGCGCGGTCAGCGCCTCGGCGACGTCGTGCACGGGCGAGGCGGGGACGCCCCGTGCCGTGAGGAGCGCGGTGAGGTCCGCGCGGGAGCGGGCGGCGATGGCCTGCTCCAGGGCGGCGCGGAGCTCCTGTTGGTGGCGTACGCGGTCCGGGTTGGTGCGGAAGCGCGGGTCGGCGGCGAGCGCCGGGAGCTCCAGGACGTCGGCGAGCGCGGCGAACTGCCGGTCGTTGCCGACCGCGATGAACAGCGGCCCGTCGGCGGCGGCGAACGAGTCGTAGGGAGCGATGGTGGGGTGCGCGGAGCCGGTGCGGCGCGGGACGGTGCCGTCGGCGAGCCAGGACGCCGAGTGGGGATGGAGCAGGCTGACGGCGGTGTCCAGGAGGGTGCAGTCGACGAGCTGGCCGAGTCCGGAGCGGTGCCGTTCGTTGAGGGCCAGCAGGATCCCGGAGAAGGCGAGGATGCCGGTGACCTGGTCGACGACGGGGACGCCGACGCGCAGCGGTGGTCCGTCCGCTTCGCCGTTGACGCTCATCAGGCCGCCGTAGGCCTGCAGCACCGCGTCGTAGCCGGGTTGTCCGCCGAGTGGCCCGTCGGTGCCGAAGCCGGTGATGCGGCAGTGGACGAGAGCCGGGAAGCGGCGCCGCAACTCCTCGTCGGGGTAGCCCCACTTGGCGAGGGTGCCCGCCTTGAAGTTCTCGATGAGGACGTCGGTGTCGCGCAGGAGGGTGTCGAGGATGTCGCGGCCCTCGGGTACGGAGAGGTCGACGACGATGTTCTTCTTGCCGCGGTTGAGGTTCTGGTAGTACGCGGAGGTGTCCGGCGCGACGAACGGCGGCCCCCAGCCGCGGGTCTCGTCACCGGCCGGGGGTTCGACCTTGATCACGTCGGCCCCGTGGTCGGCGAGCAGTTGTGCGCAGTAGGGCCCGGCGAGGACCCGGGACAGGTCGAGCACCTTGAGTCCGGCGAGGGCGCCGCCGTGCTGGCCGGGGGAATCTGTCATCAGCTGCTCCCAGTTCGGTCGAATCCGTCTGTGCGTGCGCCGTGTCGCGGACCGGTCGGCACAATGCACCCATGATCCCCACCGGCATCCGCACGCCCCGACTCGACCTCGTACCGCTCCGCGTCGACCACGCCGACGAGATGGCGGCCGTGCTCGGCGACCCGGCGCTGCACACCTTCATCGGCGGCGCCCCCGACGACGTCGACGCGCTGCGCGCCCGCTACCGGCGCATGCTCGCCGGCTCCCCGGATCCGGGCGTCTCCTGGTGCAACTGGGTGCTGCGGCTCCGCGAGGGAGAACGCCCGGGGCTGGTCGGGACGGTGCAGGCGACCGTCGCTCCGGAGGGGTGCGCGGAGATCGCCTGGGTGGTCGGGACGCCCTGGCAGGGGCGCGGCTTCGCGTCGGAGGCGGCGCGCGGCCTGGTGGAGTGGCTGGCGGGGCACGGTGTGCGTACGGTCGTCGCGCATGTCCATCCCGGCCACGGGGCGTCCGCGGCCGTCGCGCGAGCCGCGGGTCTCGCCGCCACGGACGTGGTCCAGGACGGCGAGATCCGCTGGGAGTTGAGCCTGAAGGCCTGAGCCGGCCGGCCCGGGTCAGTACGGCCGGTCGCCCGCGATCGCGACGCGCTCGGCGACCCGCCGGTGCGGGGCGTAGTCGTCGACGGCGTAGTGCTGCGTGGCGCGGTTGTCCCAGAAGGCGACGTCGCCCGCCTGCCAGTGGAACCGCACCTGGTACTCCGGCACATGGGCCTGCCGCACGAGGTGGCCGAGCAGCCGGTCGCTCTCCACGCGCTCCATGCCGACGATGTGCGTGGTGAAGGAGGTGTTGACGAAGAGCATCCGCCGCCCGGTCTCCGGATGAGTGCGCACCACGGGGTGGGTGACGGGCGGGAACTCCTCCTGGAGCGGGGCGAGCTTCTCGGGACCGTAGAAGCGGGCGAAGCCGGGGATGAAGTCGTGCACGGCATACGCCCCGTCGATGCGCGCCTTGACGGTGTCGGGGAGATTGTCGTACGCGGCCGCCATGTCCGCCCACATCGTGTCACCGCCGAACGGCGGCACCTCGTGCAGCTGCAACACCGCGCCGAGCGCCGGGCGTTCGCGGAAGGTGACATCGGCGTGCCAGACGTTCTCGTACGTGGGTGTGGCGCTGCCGCCCTTGTCGAAGCGGACGACGTCGTCGGCGGAGCCGCGGGCGAGCAGCGGATTGGTCTCCAGATCACCCCAGTTGAGGGCGAAGGCGCGCTGCTGCTCGGAGGTGATGCGGGCGCCGCGGAAGAACAGCACCTTCCACTCCAGCAGGGCGCGGTTCAACTCCTCGCGCAGGGCGGGGGTCAGCGGCCGCGCGAGGTCGACGCCGCGGATCTCGGCGCCGATGACACGGCCCTGGGGCACGACGTCGAAGAGTTCGTAGGGGCGTTCCTGCCAGTCGTCGGGGAGGCGACGCAGGGTGCGGCGGCCCTCGTACATGCCGTCGGCGGGCACGCGTGCTTCACGCAGGGCGGCGGTCACGGGGGTCTGCGGGGAGACGGTCATGGGGTCTGATCCTTCGGATGCGGGAACGGGCAGGCATGCGTACGAAATGGACTCCGTGGAGCTGATTCCGTACAGCTGAGGAGCTGACTCCGTGCAGCTAGCGGCCCGATCGCTCGCACCCGCGCCGCCACGGGACGTCGAACGTCCGGGTGGCGGCGGTCAGGTGCTGGATCATGGTGGTCATTGTGGGACGCGGATCTCTCCAGGTCAACCGTTCCGCTACGGCTTGCGCAGCACTCCCCCGTACTCGTAGATCCCCTTGTTGGCCTCGGTCACGCCGAGGTAGGGCACGAGATCGGGATCGACCGGTGCGAGGGGCGGCTGGTCGGGGTCCGGGCGCCAGTCGACGAGGTTGACCACGCCGGGCTCGACGGGCTCCAGGCCTTCGAGCAGCACGTCGACCTCGGCGGGCGTGCGGGTCTGCCAGGGCACACCGCCGCCCGCGATGTGCTCGGTCATCCGCGCGCCGCGCTCGGGGTCGTCGCAGACGACCTGCGAGAAGCTCACGAAACTGCCGGGGGCCGCGCGGTCGATGATCGTGCGCAGGATCCGGTGCGGGTCGTCCGCATCGACGAGGTGGTGTCCCACGGAGAGGAACAGGACGGCGACCGGCTCGTCGAAGTCGATGAGGCGCACCACGTCGGGGTGGTCCAGGATCGCGTCCTGATCCCGCATGTCCCCCATGATGACCGTCGTGGAGGAGTCGTCGGCGAGCAGCGCGCGACCGTGCGCGAGGACGATCGGGTCGACGTCCACATACACGACGCGGGCGTCGGGGGCGAAGCGCTGGGCGACCTGGTGGACGTTGTTGTCGGTGGGCAGCCCGCAGCCCATGTCGATGAACTGGCGGATGCCCTCGTCGCGCGTCAGATGGCGCACCGCACGGTAGAGGAACTGGCGGTTCTGCCGGCAGATGTCGACGACCTCGGGGAACGAGGGCACGGTGGAGAGGACGAACTTCCGGTCGATCTCGTAGTTGTCCTTGCCGCCCAGCATCCAGCCGTAGCCGCGCGCCGACGTAGGGACGTCATAGGGAATGGACGGCCCGGTCACCGTCTCGGACTGGTTGTCACTCGCCACAGCGCGCTCTCCACCTCTCCCACGGGATTCACGGAACGTGTTCCTTGTCGCGACACTAACCGGTGATCCACGTTCGGGTGAACGAACTTCGGAAACTCCAACAGCCGTGTCGTGCCCGGGGTTTGGCGGGGCCCGCCGGTCCCGTCCTCGTACCGGAGTTCCGGTACGGGCTGTGGCGTGCCCCACCCGCCGACCATCCGGGCCGCCACATGGCGGATGATCGGGGCAGAGAGCCATCCGCACCACCGGATCCGTACCACCCAGAGAGGACCTCCCCATGGAAGACCGCTTCGACGTCGTCGTGCTCGGAGCAGGACCCGGCGGCTACGTCGCCGCCATCCGCGCCGCCCAGCTGGGCAAGCGGGTAGCGGTCGTCGAGGAGAAGTACTGGGGCGGTGTCTGCCTCAACGTCGGCTGCATCCCGACGAAGGCCCTGCTGCGCAACGCCGAGCTGGCCCACCTCTTCACGCACGAGCAGAAGACGTACGGCATCAAGGTCGACGGGCAGGTGTCCTTCGACTACGGCGAGGCGTTCAGCCGCAGCCGCACGGTCGCGGACGGCCGGGTCAAGGGCGTCCACTTCCTGATGAAGAAGAACGGCATCACCGAGTTCGACGGCCGGGGCACGTTCCTGGACGCGAACACGCTGCAGGTCGCGAAGTCCGACGGCACGACCGCCACGATCGGCTTCGACAACTGCATCATCGCCACCGGCGCCACGCCCCGGCTGCTGCCCGGCACGAGCCGCAGCGAGCGCGTGGTGACGTACGAGGAGCAGATCCTCGCCGACTCGCTGCCGCGGTCCATCGTGATCGCGGGCGCGGGCGCCATCGGCATCGAGTTCGCGTACGTCCTGCACAACTACGGCGTGAAGGTCACGATCGTCGAGTTCCTGGACCGCGTGGCGCCGCTGGAGGACGCGGACGTCTCCAAGGAGCTGGCCAAGCAGTACCGCAAGCTCGGGATCGACGTGCTCACCTCGACGCGCGTCGAGTCGATCGACGAGTCCGGCGAGCAGGTCAAGGTGACCGTCACCGGCAAGGACGGCAAGCAGCAGATCCTGGAGGCCGACAAGGTCCTGCAGGCCATCGGTTTCGCGCCGAACGTCTCCGGTTTCGGCCTGGAGGCGACGGGCGTGGCGCTCACCGAGCGCGGTGCGATCGACGTCGACGGCCGCTGCCGCACGAACGTCCCGCACATCTACGCCATCGGTGACGTCACCGCGAAGCTGATGCTGGCGCACACCGCCGAGGCCATGGGCGTCGTGGCGGCGGAGACCCTCGCGGACGCCGAGACGATGGAACTCGACTACCCGATGATTCCGCGTGCCACGTACTCCCAGCCGCAGATCGCCAGCTTCGGCTGGACGGAGGCGCAGGCCAAGGAGAAGGGCTTCGACGTCAAGGTCGCGAAGTTCCCGTTCCAGGCCAACGGCAAGGCGCACGGCCTCGGCGACACCGTCGGCTTTGTGAAGATCATCAGCGACGCGAAGTACGGCGAGATCATCGGCGCCCACCTGATCGGCCCGGACGTCACCGAGCTGCTCCCCGAGCTCACCCTGGCCCAGCAGTGGGACCTCACCGTCCACGAGGTCGCGCGCAACGTCCACGCGCACCCGACCCTGGGCGAGGCCGTCAAGGAAGCGGTGCACGGCCTGGCCGGGCACATGATCAACTTCTGACGGGCCCGCCGGTGCCCCCGGGCGCCCCGCCGCGACGCGAGTGACCGAAAGTGTGTCGTTCGAGTGGCGGGGCCGCCCGGGCGGGCCGATCCTGGGCGGAACACGACTGTTATGCCTCGGGGGCGAGGAGAGGCAGTAGCCGATGTTCTCTGGCCTGGGCCGATTCGTGGTGCGCCGCCCCTGGTGGATCATCCTGGCGTGGGTGGTGGCGGCCGGCGCCGTGATCTCACTGGCGCCGAAGCTCACCTCCAGCAGCGACGAGGCGAGTTTCCTGCCCGATCACTACGAGTCCATTCGCGCCTCGGACGTGCAGGAGAAGGAGTTCCCCAAACAGCAGAACATCGGCGCGATCATCGTCTTCCAGCGCTCCGACGGCGAGAAGCTGACGGCCGCCGACTCGGCCGACGTGGACCGCGTATCGAAGGACCTGCAGAGCCGGAAGATCCCCGAGGTGCAGGCCGTCGTGCCCGGCGAGGTCTCGCCCAACAAGCAGGTGCAGACGTCCGTCGTCGCGATGCCGAAGATCACCGACCCCGAGGACACCTCGCAACAGGACGCCGTGCAGGAGCTGCGGGACGCGCTCAAGCCTGAGTTGCAGGGGACGGACCTGTCGGCCGGGATCACCGGCTCGGCGGCGCAGGCGCTCGACGAGAGCGACGCGTCGGAGCGGGCGGGGCTGCTCGTCGGCGTCGGCACGATCGTGATCATCATCGTGCTGCTCCTTGTGATCTTCCGCAGCCCCATCATCGCGCTGCTGCCGGTCGTCCTCATCGGCCTGATCTCGCCGATGGCCACCGGCCTGATCGCCTCCGCGAACAAGGCCTTCGACATGAAGGCGGACTCCTCCATCCAGGAGCTCCTGACCGTCGTCCTGTTCGGCGTCGGCACCGACTACATCCTGTTCCTGCTCTTCCGCTACCGGGAGGCGCTGCGCGCGGGCGAGGATCCCAAGAGCGGCATGGTGCACGCCGTCGAGCGGGTCGGTGAGGCCATCACGTCGGCGGCGGGCGCCGTCATCGTCGCGTTCGCCGCGCTGACGCTGTCCTCGCTCGGCATGCTGCAGTCGATGGGCCCTGCCCTCGCCATCGCGGTGTTCGTGACGCTGCTCGCCGGGCTCACGCTCGTCCCCGCGGTGGTGTCGCTGCTCGGTACGAAGGTGTTCTGGCCGTCGAAGTCCTGGCAGCGGGAGCCGCACGGGACGGGGTTCGCCAAGCTCGGCGCGTCCATCGCCCGCAAGCCCGCCGTGTGGACGCTGGTCTCCGCGCTGTTCATGGGGGCGCTCACGCTCGGCGCGCTCGGCTACAAGGCCAACTTCGACCTGGCCGGGTCCTCGCTCCCCAAGGACAAGGAGTCGATGGTCGCCCTGGACGACCTCCAGAAGGGTTTCCCCGCGGGCACCACCGACCCGACCTCCGTGTATCTCACCTCCACGGCCGACAAGCCGGTGCCGAAGCCGCAGGCCGCAGCGTTCCGCGAGCGGCTCTCCGGCGTCGGTGGCGTCGGCGAGGTCGGGGCGCCGCGCCTGAGTCCGGACGGTACGACGGCCTCGTACTCCGTGATCCTCTCGGACCCGCCGGCCTCCGACAAGGCGCTGGCGACCGTCAAGGACCGGCTGCGTCCCGCCGCCCACGAGGACGCGCCGGCCGGCACGAAGGCGCTCGTCGGCGGCACCACCGCGGTGTACGTCGACATCAACAGGGCGGTGGACCGCGACTATTCGGTGGTCTTCCCCGTGGCGGCGCTCGCCATCATGGTGATCCTCGGCCTGCTGCTGCGCAGCCTGGTGGCGCCCTGGTACCTGATGCTGTCCGTCGCACTCGGCTTCGGCGCGACTCTGGGCGCGACCTCCCTGCTCTTCCAACAGGTCGGCAGCCAGCCGGGGTTGATGTTCATGCTGCCGGTGATCATGTACTTGTTCGTGGTCGCGCTCGGCACGGACTACAACATCCTCATGGTGTCGCGGCTGCGCGAGGAGGCCCGCGAGGGCCGCGGGCCGCACGACGCCGCGGGCACGGCGGTGCGGCACTCGGGGCCGACGATCGGCTCGGCGGGCGTGATCCTCGCGGGTACGTTCGCGACGCTGATGCTCGCGGGCAACTCGACGCTCTCCCAGATGGGCTTCTCGCTCTCCTTCGGCATCCTCATCGCCGCGTTCGTCATGGCGTTGATCTTCACCCCGGCGCTGACCGCGCTCATCGGGCACGCGGCCTGGTGGCCCGGCCACGGCGACGAGAAACGGACCGGGCGCGGCGGGTCCGCGCCGCCCGACCCGGACGAGGAACACCTCGGAGGCGCGACGCGCAGCAGGTGAGAGCCGGAGGTCACGCGGGCTCCTCGGCCCGCACGATCCCCGTCAGCGTCCCGCTCAGTGCCACGCACACCACGCCCGCGCCGACGGCCAGGCACACCCGGGCGACCCCGCATCCGGCCGCCCCCGCGGTGACGGCGGCGGCCCCCAGCGGGCCGAGCGAGTAGTGCGTGGTCCAGAACGCGGCCGTGACCCGCCCCAGGAGGTGACCGGGCGTGACCTCCTGACGCAAGGACATGGAGCAGATGCCCGCGACGCCGGTGGCGAGCAGCATGCCCGCCGAGAGCGCGCCGATCACCGGCACGCTGTCGGTGAGTCCGAGACAGCCGACGGCGACTCCGCCCAGCGCGGTGGCGCCGACCCAACTCGGGCCGAAACCGAGGCCCTTGCGCACCCGGGTGACAACGAAAGACGCGAGGAAGGTGCCGACGGTGCCCGCGCTCAGCACATAGCCCACCGTGTCGTCCCCGTGCCCGAGGTCCTTCTTGACGCGGAAGATGATGACGTCGGTCATGCCGTGCGTGAGGAAGATGACCAGGGACAGCAGCACGGTCAGCGGGCGCAGGACGGGGTGTGCCCACAGGAAGCGGATTCCGGCGAGGAACTCCCCGCGCACGTTCCCGCCCGCCACCTCGCCGGACGTCTTCTCGTCGTCGGTGGCGGCGGGTGGCGGTGTCGGGCGCAGCCGGACGAGGAGGAGTCCGGCAGCGGATACGGCGAAGGTGGCGGCGTCGATGCCGATGGCGGCCACGGGGCCGGACGCCGCCGCGACGAAGCCCGCGAGCGTGGGTCCGGCGACCGTCGCCACGGCGTAGGAGCCGAAGAGGTGGGCGTTGGCCCTGGTGATCTGGTCAGGCTCGACGATGGCGGGCACCACGGCCACGTACGTCACCTGGAAGAGCATCGCGAAGCCGCCGGTGAGCGGAACGACCGTGTAGACCAGCCACATCGGCGTCGCGAAGAGCCAGACCAGCGGAATCAGCGCGTACAACAGGCAGCGCGCCACGTCGGCGAGCATCAAGAGTTTGCGCCGGTCGAACCGGTCGGCGATCACACCGGCGAAGAGGCCCGTGACGATCGACGCGACGCCCGTCATTCCGGTGACCAGACCCATCTGGACGACCGAGCCGGTGCTGTGCAGCACGAGCAGCGGTATCGCCACGAAGGAGAACGAGTCGCCGAGTGCGGAGAAGGTCTGGATGAGGAGGAAGACGCGGTAGTTGCGGTTCCGCCACAGGGAGACCGTCGGGGGGCGGTCGGTCACCGCCGCGCACCGGAGCGTTCCGCGGCCAGGGCAGCCGCGACCGCCTCGCGGCCCGCCCGGTGGAACACCCGCTCGTTCGCGTCGACCGCGTGCACCCAGGCGCGGTGCACCCGCACGGTCCGTGCCTCCCCCGCGAGCCCTTCGCGCACCCCCTCCTCCAAAGCCTCGGCGAGTCCGGCGTCGAGCACTTCGGTGCTGATCGGGTTGACGAAGGCGTACGTCCCCGGCTCCCGCTCCACGTCGAGGGTGACCCGCGCCCAGCCGCCGCAGCTGGTCTGACTCCCCGCGGTGGCGGTTCGCCGGAACGGCAGGGTGCCCCACGCCAACTCGGCTGCCCGCGCCGCCAGTTCGTACTGCGTACGCCAGTCGGCTTCGGGGAAGCTCAGGACGATCCTGTCGGCACCGGACCGCGCGAACTCGACGATCTTCTCTGCGGCCCGCTCCGGTGTCCCGTCGACCGCCATCGCGCTCGCGCGCCCGGCGTCGATGCCGTAGCGGCGCAGCACGCTCTCGGCCGGCGGGGGGTTCCGCCGCTCCCCCGCGTCCCCGGCGTCGAGAGTGGCCGGGACGGCGACGCTCACCACGGGCCGGACGACGCGGCCCGCCTCGGTGCCCAGTTCGGCCAGTCGTGGCAGCATCCGCGCGAGGTACGCGGGAGAGGCGAGGTTCGGGAACCAGCTGCCGTACCGGACCGCGCGCCGCAGATCGGCGTCCGATTCGCCGCCGATGAGGAAGGGCGACCGGTTCACGCGCGGCTTCAGGGTCAGCTCGGCGCCGCCGACCTCCGTCGGGCACGCCACGAGCAAGTTCCGCAGCTGCTCGAGCGCGCGCTCGGTCCGCTCGTTGCGCTCCTCGTACGGCACTCCGGTCGCCGCCCACACGGGCGGGTCGGCCGGTCCGCCGCGCCACTGCGCCCAGCCGCTGCCTCCGGTGTCCACGCCCACCAACAGGCGCCCCTGAGAGAGGAACTGGAGGCTCGTGAGCTGCTGGGCGAGGTGGGCGACCCGGTGGACCGGGACCGTCAGGACTCCGTAGCCGACTTTTATGCGGGTGGTGACCGCGGCAGCCGTGGCGAGCGTGACCGTCGGGTCCAGCATCGGGACGCGCCCCGTCAGATGGCCACTCGCCCACACCGATTCGAAGCCGAGCCCTTCCGCCCGGCGCGCGGCCGCGGCGAACTCCCCCGCCTGCCCCTGCCCCTCCGCCTCCAGCACCGGCAGGAAGACCCCGATGTCAATGGCCACTGCCCCTCCCCTCCGTCGACCCGGACGTGAACGTTAGTGCAAGTTGCCATTTCGCGGAAAGTGTGAGCACAACCCGAGGCGCCCCCCGCACCCTCATTGCTCACAGCTCGAACGGAAATGCAAGCGAAATCCATAAACCCAAAAAAGTCGGCAGCCTAGGAAAGCGCGAGAAAAGTCAAGTCCGTGATCGACTGCACTTGCATTCCTCTCACACGGCCTCTACCAGCGCCTTTTGGGTGTTAGGGTTTCCTCTTGTCCCGAGCCGGGCCGCCTTTTCGTCGGCGCACCGCTCGGCTTGCGCAGCGCTGATCCGCTCCTTTGCGGCGGGTCGCCGCAGCCCCTCACACCGGAATGGAAGAAGGTCTTCCACGCCTGATTCGCGTTCCGGCGGAATGTGTCCACGCCTCGTTCTGGAGCTCTTTCATGTCTGCTGACAGCACGGCTGTCACCACTCCCTCACCGGCGGACACGGCCGGTGGCCCACCCGGCGCCGGCCGGCACCTCGGCCTGGCCCTGTTCGTGATCGCCGCGGCCCAGCTGATGGTGGTGCTCGACGGCACCATCACCAACATCGCGCTGCCCAGCATCCAGACCGCGCTGGAGGTGTCCGACGCGAACCTCGCGTGGATCGTCAACTCCTACGCGCTGGCCTTCGGCGGGCTGCTGCTCCTCGGCGGCCGCGCGGGGGACCTCTTCGGCCGGCGCCGGATGTTCCAGGTGGGCATCGCCGTGTTCACCCTGGCGTCGCTGCTCGGCGGGCTCGCCCCGAACGAGGGCCTGCTCATCGGCGCCCGCATATTGCAGGGCGTCGGCGCGGCGGTCGCGGCGCCCAGCGCCCTCTCCCTGATCGCCACGACGTTCCCCGAGGGCAAGCCGCGCAACAAGGCGATGGGGGTCTACGCCGCGATGGCCGGCATCGGCGCCACCGTCGGACTGCTGCTCGGCGGTGTCCTCACCGACGTCCTGGACTGGCGGTGGGTGTTCTTCGTGAACATCCCCATCGGCCTGGCCGTACTCGCCGGGACCAAGACGCTCGTCGAGGCCGAACGCCACCCGGGCCGCCTCGACCTGCCCGGCACGATCACCGGCACGGGCGGCCTGATCGCCCTCGTCTACGGCATCACGCGCGGCGGTGAACACGGCTGGACCGACAGCCTGACGCTGTCCTGCTTCGCCGTCGCCGCCGTCCTGCTCAGCGCCTTCCTGCTCATCCAGAGCCGGACCCCGCACCCGATGATGCCGCTGCGGCTCTTCAAGGACCGCAACCGCTCCGGCTCCTTCGCCACGATGCTGTTCATCGGCGCGGGCATGATGGCCACCTTCTACTTCCTCACCCTGTACATGCAGCTGATCCTGGGCTACAGCGCGGTGAAGACCGGCTTCGCCAACCTGCCGTTCAGCCTCGGCATGGGTGTGGCGGCGGCCCTCAGCGCCAAGCTGGTCACCCGCCTCGCTCCCCGCGTGATCGCCGGACCCGGCCTGCTGGTGGCGGCCGGTGGCATGTTCTGGTTCGCCACGCTCACCCCGGACTCGTCGTACGCGGGACATCTGATGCCGGCCATGTTCGTGACCGCGCTCGGCCTCGGCATGGGCTTCGTCCCGATGACGCTGGGCGCCGTCAGCGGCGTCGACCACCAGGAGACGGGCATCGCCTCCGCGCTCCTGAACACCGCCCAGCAGATCGGCGGCGCCCTGGGCCTCGCCGTCCTCGCGACCATCTCCACGTCGGCCGCCAATGACCGGCTGCCCGAAGCGGCCGCCTCGTTCTACCGGGGCGTGGCCACGAAGGACCACGGCCTCGTGGCCGAGGCGGCCGACGCGCTGACCCACGGCTACACGCTGGCCTTCGTGGGCGCGGGCGTCATGTTCCTGGCGGGCCTCGCCGTCACGGCGCTCGCCATCAACGCCCGGAAGCAGGAGACGGCCGAGGGCGCGGCGCCCGTCCACATGGGCTGAAACCGCGACCGGCCGCGGCAGGTCGGGCCGTCCGGGCTAGGGCTTCCAGTCGCCGAGCCAGTCGACGGTCTCCTGGTTCGCGGCCTGGGCGTCCGTGAGGTGCGGGCGGTCTCCAGTGGGGCCGCCCGCGCCGGGGCCGGTGTTCCGGTACTCGGCGAAGCGGTCGTCCTTCCAGGAGAAGCCGCCCATGTCGGTCCAGGGAGCCGGCTTCACGGCGGCGCCGAGGTGGGTGTCGCGGACGGTGGTCTGCGGGTCGAGGCTCGCGTCACCGCCCGCGTGCCAGGGGCGGCCGAGGTGGAAGCTGCCGGCGGAGACGTCGCCGTTCACCGTCGAGCGGGTGATGAGGAAGCCGTGGCGCCCGGCGGTCGTGCTGGGCGCGGTGACATATCCGGCCGAGGTGCCGTTCCAGCGCTTCTTCAGGGTCAGGACGGACCTGTCGATCACCGCGGTGGCGCGGCCGAAGACGAAGTCGGTGTTGCCGACGACGTACGAGTTGGTCATGTAGACGCGGCCCGCCTTGGCCTTGGCGGCCGTGTCGAGGAGCAGCGTGTCCTGGTCGCCGCTGACGATGAGGGAGTCGAGGCGGACCCGGTCGGCCGCGGTGCGCAGCGCCACCGCCTGGTGTCCGTCCAGGCTCTGGTTCCGCGCCTCGTCGAAGTCGTTGGAGATGGTGAGGTTGCGGGCCCGGAAGTCGTCGGCCTCGGCGGCGAAGGTCGCGCTGCCGCTCGTGCCGTACTTCCCCGAACCGTCCGGCTTCGGCGTCCCTGCCGCGTTGCCGAAGACGATGACGGTGTCCTTGCGGCTGGTGCCGGTGCCTTCGACCGTGACGTGCGGCTTGTTCGCCGGGATCTTCACCGTCTCGCGGTACGTGCCGGGCGCGACCCGGATCACGACGCGCGAGGAGTTGCCCGCGGGGACGGCGTCGACGGCCTTCTGCACGCTCGTGTACTGGCCGCTGCCGTCCTTGGCGACGGTGAGGGTGCGGTCGGCGCGGGCGCCGGCCGTCGTACCGAGGGAACTCCGGGGGCCCGCACCGGACTTGAGGAGCGCGGGGACGTCGGCCGCCTTGTCGAGCTTGTACTTGTAGTACGCCTTCGGGTCGAACGCCGTGCCGCCGCTCTCGTTGCGGCCGCTGGTCTTGGAGAAGACGTTGCCGCGCTGGACGACAGCGGCGGTGGCGTCCTTGATGACCGGGTTGTTGATGCCCTGGAAGTAGCTGTTCTCCAGGACCATCTTCGTCCTGCCGCGCGAGTAGTTGCCGTACGACGAGGTGATGTGGGTGCCCGGGTCGTCCTGGAGGTAGTTGTTGTAGAGGTGGGCGTGGGCGACGTTGTCGGTCGACGGGTTGCGCTGCTCGGTCTCGCGGAACCAGTTGTGGTGGATCGTGAGGTCGGCGGTGGCGTTCTCGGTCCAGCCGATGCCGAAGGTCTTGTTGTTGTCGCTGAGCTTGTTCCAGGACACGGTCACGTAGGTGGTGTCCTTGCGGCTGTCGATCAGACCGTCGGCCATGTGCCGCAGGTCGTTGTGGTCGATCCACACGTGGTGCGCGCCGTCCATCTGGATGGCGTCCCAGTCGTGCTCCTTGTCGTTCCAGGTGCCGTGGTACGAGTCCCGGATCGTGAGGTTCCGGATGATCACGTTGTGGACGCCCTGGCCGAGGAAGAAGCCGCCGCCGACGAGCTGCCCGGAGGTGCCCGCGCCCACGATCGTCTTGTCCGACGCGACCTTGATCTCCTTGCCCTTGGGGTCCATGGTGATCGCCGCTGCCACGACGATGACGTACGGCTCCGGGGCGGTCGCGTACTTCTCCAGCTCGGCGAGGGTCCGTACGGTGACGGTCTTCCCGTCCCGGCCGCCGTACGTCCCCTTCTGTCCCAGCGCGTGGACCGACGCGAAGCCGTCGGCGGTGTCGTCGGCCCAGGCCGGGGCCGCGCCGGTGGCGGTGGCGGCGGCCGCGCGGGGCTGCGCCTCCTCGCCGAACGCGCCGAATGCCGCGCCGTACGCCATCGCGCCGGCCGCGGCGAGGGCCAGCGGGGTGCCCACCAGGAGGGCCGTCTTCTTTCTGCGGTGTCGCGCCTTGCCATGGAGGTCGGTCATGCGTCGCTTCCCGTCTGTCGTACGTGGGGGGCGCCCGTGTCCGGTGGACCGGGCCGCTGAGCAGTCGCCGCCCAAGGCACAGAAGGTTGCCCGCCGATGGAATTCTTTTCGCGCAGACCCATGCCGTCACCGGCGCCCTGCGCGGGGGCCGCGCCGAGCGGCGCGCAGTGTTCGGCGACGGTGTCGGCGAAGGCGCGGGCCAGCGGGCTCAGCGCGTCCCAGCGGCGCACCGCCCAGCCCACCGAGAGTGGCGGCAGCCCCGGGACCGGGACGAGACTGAGGCCCGCGGGGCCGCTCTCGCGCCAGCCGGGCAGCGCGGGCACGACGGCCTGGCCGAGCCCGAGTTCGGCGAGGAGGACGGCGGTGTCCCAGTCGGCGACGCTGGTGACGGTCGGGAGCACCACATCCAACTCGCCGAGGTGTGAGTCGAGTTGACTTCGAGAGGTCGATCCCTCCGGGGGCGTGATGAGCTGTCCCGCGGCCAGCTCGGCGGGCTCGACGCGCGGGCGGCCGGCCAGCGGGTCGTCGGCGCGGACGGCGAGCACCCAGGGCAGTTCCACGACGGGCCGCTGCTCGATGCCGCGCACGGGCTCGCCGAGGGTGATCCAGGCGAGGTCCAGGTCGTCGGCGGCGAGCGCGTCGAAGCAGCCGCGGCTGGAGCTCACGGTCTGGAACTCCAGGCTGACGCGCGGATAGCGGCCCCGGAAGCCCACGACGGCTTCGGCCATGAAGTGCCGTACCGAGGTGGCCCCCGTGGTGATCCGCACCGCCCCGCCGTCACCGCGCACCTGCTCGCGCAGCCGGCGCACCGCGAGGTCGATGCCGCCGATGCCGTCGGATGCGGCTGCCCGCAGGGTGCGCCCGGCCGAAGTGGGCACGACGCCCCGCGCATGCCGCTCCAGGAGACTGACGCCGAGCTCCCGCTCCAGGCGTTTGACGTGCTGGCTCACCGCCGACTGCGTACAGGACAGGTCGCGGGCCACGGCGCTGAGGCTGCCGGCGCGGCACACGGCGATGAAGATGCGAAGGTCGTCGAGGGTCACGAGGGCGAAGTTATCCCTTGGGTGGGTGCAAGGAAACCCGAGGATTGACTTGGGTTTTCCGCGTGCATCAAGATCGTCTATGGCCCGGGCGGCGACCCGGCGACGGGCGTCGACCCGGGGTTCAAGGAGCCCTGGTGCGCGGGCCATCGACTCGGGAGAGGTGACGTGTGGAAGCGCTCGAGATGGTGGCCGTCGGGGCCGCCGGTGTCGCGGCCGGCGGGCTCAACGCGGTGGTCGGGTCCGGCACCCTCATCACCTTCCCCACCCTGCTGGCGTTCGGCCTCCCGCCGGTGCTCGCCAACGTGTCGAACAACCTCGGCCTGGTGCCGGGCACTCTGAGCGCCGCGTACGGCTACCGCCGCGAAATGAAAGGGCAGTTGAGACGCCTGATCCGGTTCGGCACCGCTTCCCTCATCGGCGGCCTGATCGGCGCGCTGCTCCTCCTGCGACTCCCCGCGGACGCCTTCCAGGCGGTGGTCCCGGCACTCATCCTTACGGCGTGCCTGCTGGTTCTGCTCCAGCCCTGGCTGAACCGCAGACTCAAGGAGCGCCGGAGCGAAGCGAACCGCGACGGCGGCGCCCCCATGTGGTGCGGGGTCCTCGTCACCGGCGTCTACGGCGGCTACTTCGGCGCGGCCCAAGGCGTCCTGCTCATGGCCCTCTTCGGCACCTTCCTGCCGGACGACCTGCAACGCCTCAACGCCGCGAAGAACGTCCTCGCCACCCTCGTGAACGGCGTCGCGGCCGTCGTCTTCATCGCCGTCGCCGACATCGACTGGACGGCGGCCGGTCTGATCGCCGCGGGTTCGACGGTGGGCGGCCTGATCGGCGCCCGCTTCGGCCGAAAGCTCCCGCCCCTGGCGATGCGCACGTTCATCGTCGTCGTGGGGACGACGGCATCGGCGATCATGCTCATGCAGTAGCGACTCGTGCAGTAGCGACTCATGCGGTGGCGACGGCGTAACGCAGGTCACAGCCCCGGCCCCCCGGTCGGGGAACCCCGATCTATGGTTTATCGTTGAACATGATGTGGCACCGACCGAGATTCCCCCGTCCGGTCGGTGCCACATTCCATTCACGGGGTTGTCTTCCCCTGTTTTCACGCCTTCGAGGGCGAATATGCCAACCGCACCGCGTCACGGACGCCCGGGCGGCATCATGCGTCCATGGACGGTGCCAAGCCTGTGCAGGTCTTGTTCACGCCCGACGAGTACGCCGCGATCGTGCGTCACGCGGATCGTCTCGGGATGCCGGTGGCCGAGTTCGTACGCCGCGCCGTGACCGTCCGGACCGAGGAGCGGCCCGGCCCGTGCCAGACGTCCGACAGCCGGCGCGGAGCGGCCGTTCCGCCGGTCCAGCGGGGGCTGGGGAGGGACGGGACGCCCGCGCTGAAGCGGTTCCTCGACACCCTCGCCGCCTCGGCGGAGCCGAAGGCCCTGGGCGGCGAGCGGGACAGATGAGGGGCGGGGGCCGGAGTCAGGTGAGAGTGATCTCCGGCTTGTAGAGGTCGAGCCAGAGCGCCAGGTCGAGCGTCCGCTCCAGGTCACGGCGTGAGGCCTGGGTGATCTGCGGCGCCTCCCGGCCGGCGGCCCGCGCGGCCCGCTCGCGGTCCACCAGATCGAAGACGGGGTGGCCGGGCCGGGCGAGCAGTTCCTTGACGTGGCCCTGAAGCGCGGCCCCGTACTTGGGGTCCTGCGTGGACGGGTAGGGGCTCTTCACCCGGTCGTAGACCGACCGCGGCAGCACATCGGCCGTCGCCTCGCGCAGCAGGCTCTTCTCCCTGCCGTCGAAGGACTTCAGCGCCCACGGCGTGTTGTACACGTACTCGACGAGCCGGTGGTCGCAGAACGGGACCCGCACCTCCAGGCCGACGGCCATGCTCGCGCGGTCCTTGCGGTCCAGCAGGACGCGGACGAACCGTGTCAGGTGCAGATGGCAGATCTTCCGCATCCGGTACTCGAAGTCGCTCTCGCCGTCCAGGCGTTGGATGCCGGCGACGGCCGTCGCGTAGCTCTCCTTGATGTAGGCGGGGAGGTCGAGCGCGGCGGTCAGGTCGGGGCGCAGGACACCGGCGTCGTCCCCGAAGTGGTCGGCGAACCGCACCAGCCAGGGGAAGGTGTCGGACGTCCGCGCCGTCTCGTCGAAGAACTGCAGATAGCCGCCGAAGACCTCGTCCGCGGACTCCCCCGACAGCGCCACCGTGGAGTGCTCGCGGATGGCGCGGAAGAGGAGGTAGAGGGACGCGTCCATGTCGCCGAAGCCCATGGGGATGTCCCGGGCGCGGATCATCTTGGCGCGTACGTCCGGGTCGGCGAGGGCGTGCGAGTCCAGGACGATGTCGCGGTGCTCGGTGCCGGCCGACTTCGCCACGTCGTGCACGAAGGGCGTGTCGGGCGTGGAGCGCAGCTCGTCGGCGACGAAGTTGTCCGCCTGACCAACGAAGTCGACCGCGAAACTCCGTACCGTCTCCCCCACTTCGGCCAGCTGACGCGCCGCGAGTGCCGTCATCGCCGAGGAGTCGAGGCCCCCGGAGAGCAGCGTGCAGCGCGGCACGTCGGAGACGAGCTGGCGGCGCACGATGTCGTCGAGGAGCTCCCGCACCTTCGCGACGGACGCATCGCGGTCGTCGGTGTGCGGACGCGTCTCCAGGGACCAGTAGACGTGCCGGCGCAGTCCCGCGCGGTCGACCGTCACGACGGTGCCGGGCTCGACCTCGCGCATGCCGTCCCACACGGCGTGACCGGGCGTCTTGACGACCGTGAAGATCTCACGCAGACCGTCCAGGGTGACGCGGCGACGGGCCAGCGGGTTGGCGAGGATCGCCTTGGGCTCGGAGCCGAACAGGACGCCGTCGGACGTCTCGTAGTAGTAGAACGGCTTGATGCCCATGCGGTCGCGGATCATGACGAGCCTGTCGTGGCGCGCGTCCCAGATCGCGAAGGCGTACATGCCGTTCAGCCGCTCGGCGAGGGCCTCGCCCCATTCGAGATAGCCGCGCAGCACGACCTCGGTGTCGGACTCGGTGGTGAACCGGTGGCCGCGGCCCGCCAGTTCGCGGCGGAGCTCGGTGAAGTTGTAGGTCTCGCCGGAGTAGACCAGGGCGACGGTGCCCGTCGGCGTCTCGACGGTCATGGGCTGGCGCCCGCCGGGCAGGTCGATGATCGCGAGCCGCCGGTGTCCGAGCCCGGCGGGGCCGCCGGTCCAGGTGCCGCGGTCGTCGGGCCCGCGGCAGGACATCGTCTCCGTCATGGCGTCCAGGGTGGTGGACTCGGCCGTCAGATCACGGTCGAAGGAGACCCAGCCGGTGATGCCGCACATGCGCTTTCCTTCCGCTCGCCGAACTAGGTGTAACTAGCACCTATGTGTGCAGCGTGCGCCTCCTCTTGCGTACGGTCAACGCGCCGACAGCCCGGCCGCCTCACCCACCCCGGCGATTCCGGCCGCTCTTTACCAAGGCCAGAGCCGCGCCGAGCGGGGCTGACACCCTTCCAATCCGCCCCGGCGCGCAAGCCGCCCCTTCAGCGGAACGAAACATTCCGGCCATCGGCAAAGACTTGTCAACGATCCCCTTCGGCGACCTTCAACAGCGCTGCGGCAGCCTCGCGGGCCTGCTCGACGGCGGCGGGGAACACCTGGAGGCCGTGCGCCACGAGCGCGCCCTCGTGCAGCAGCATCAGCGTCCGCCCCAGACGCGCGGCCGCACCCGGCGCGACCTCTCCCGCGAGTCCGGTGAAGAGCGCGAGCATCCAGGCCTTCTGACCAGCGATGATCGGGTACGCGGGGTGGGCGGGGTCACTGATCTCGGCGTGCGCGTTGACCATGCTGCAGCCCTTGGCCGAACGCTCGACGGCCCAGTCCCGCGAGGCGTCGAAGACGGCGAGGATCCGGGCGTCCGGCGAGGGCGCGGCCTCCAGATACGGGGCGAGGAAGGCCCGCCAGCGCTCGTCCCGGTCGGCGAGGTACTCGACGACGATCTGCTCCTTGGAGCCGAACCGGTCGTAGAGGGTCTTCTTCGTCACCCCGGCCTCGGCGGCGATCAGGTCCACCCCCACGGCGTGAATGCCCCGCTCATAGAAGAGCCGCCCCGCGGCGTCGAGGGCGCGGCGCGCGCCCGGCGTCATGACGACGCGCCGCGGCGCCGCCACCCCGCCTTCTTCCGTTCCATGCATGCCGTCGCCCATGAACCCATCATAGGGCCCCAGTAAACCGATCTGTATACTCGACGCCACGCAGGTATACAGATCGGTTTACTCACTCACCCCAGCCGCATCGCACGAGACGGGGAGGAATCCATGAACGTCCTGCTGTCGGCCGCATTCGTGCTCACCTGGAGCTCCGGATTCATCGGCGCCAAACTGGGCGCGGGCAGCGCGTCCGCGGTGACGGTCCTGATGTGGCGCTTCCTGCCGCTGGCCGTGGTCCTCGGGCTGGTCGCCCTGGTCCTCGCGCGCGCCTCCTGGCGGGGTCTGACGGCGCGTGACCTCGGACGGCAGGCGGCTGTCGGCGCGCTGTCGCAGAGCGGCTACCTCCTCACCGTTTACTACGCCATCCAGCTCGGCGTCTCCAGCGGGACGACCGCGCTGATCGACGGCACCCAGCCGCTCGTCGCGGGTGCCCTCGCCGGGCCGCTGCTCGGGCAGTACGTCTCCCGCACCCAGTGGATCGGGCTCGGCCTCGGCGTGAGCGGCGTCGCCATCGTCACCGCCGCCGACTTCGCCGGTGGTGGCGACGCCCCGTGGTGGGCCTATCTCGTGCCGTTCCTCGGCATGTTCTCGCTGGTGGCGGCGACGTTCCTGGACCGGCGCGCACCCCGGCCGGTCGGCCCTTCGGTGTCGCTGACCGTCCACTGCGTCACCAGTGCCGTGGTCTTCACGGGACTCGCGCTGGCGGCGGGAGCCGCGACGCCGCCGGCCGAAGCGTCGTTCTGGACGGCCATCGGGTGGCTGGTGGCGCTCTCCACGTTCGGCGGGTACGGCCTGTACTGGCTGATCCTGCGGCGCTCCGGCGTCACCCAGGTCAACACGCTGATGTTCCTCATGGCTCCGGTCACCGCGCTCTGGGGCGCCCTGATGTTCGGCGAGCCCTTCGGCCCGCAGACGGTCTCTGGCCTGGCCGTCGGACTCGCGGCGGTGGTGGTCGTACGGCGGGGAGCGGGCGCGCACCGGTCGGTGATTCCCTGAATTCACATTCCCCGTAGTGGGCGAATGACAATTCACCGCCGGGCATTCGATGCGACTCGCAACCGGGGAACCGAAGACTCCGTGCGTCCGCCCGGATGCCCTCCGGGCCGCCCCCTGCGTGGCCGTGAACCGTCTCGCCGGACGGGCGGATCACCGCCGCGGGAGGTCGCCCGGGGCGGCTTCGGTCATACTGCCGCCCATGAATCGACTCCGTATCGGCCTGGTGGGCACGGGCCCCTGGGCCTCCGCCACGCACGCCCCCGCCCTGGCCCGGCACCCGGGCGTCGACCTCAGCGGCGTCTGGGGACGCCGCCCCGAGGCGGCGGCCACCCTCGCGGCCGCGCACAAGACGACGGCGTACGCGGACGTGGACGAGCTGTTCGCCGTCAGCGACGCGGTGGCGTTCGCGGTACCGCCCGACGTACAGGCGCCGCTCGCCGCGCGGGCCGCGGCGGCGGGCTGCCATCTGCTGCTCGACAAACCGGTGGCGACGACCGTCGACGGGGCCCGGCACCTCGCCGCGGCGGTGGAGCGCGCAGGGGTGGCGTCCGTGGTCTTCTTCACGCTCCGCTTCGCCGCCGACACGTCGGCCTGGCTGTCCGAACAGGTCGCCACGGGCGGCTGGTTCACCGGCCGCGCCGACTGGTACGGCTCGTTCTACGGCCCGGACGGCACCGAGGCGTTCTCGTCACCGTGGCGTGCGAGCCGGGGCGGCCTGTGGGACGTGGGTCCGCACGCCCTGTCCATGCTGATACCCGTGCTCGGCGACGTGAGCGCCGTGACGGCGGCGCCGGGGCCCGGCGACACGGCCCATCTGATCCTGCGGCACACCGGCGGCGCGTCCAGCACGGCGACGCTGAGCCTGACGGCGCCGGCGAAGTCCGCGGGGCTGACCGTCGAGCTGCGCGGCGAGAGCGGCACCGTCACGCTGCCGACGTGGGAGGCGGGCGAGGCGTTCCGGTCGGCGGTCGACGGGCTCGTCGACTCCGCGGGCAGCGGCACCCCGCACCCGTGCGATGTCCGGTTCGGACTGCGGGTCACGGAGATCCTGGCGCAGGCGGAGGAGCAGATCACGGCCGCGTGACCCGCCCGGCACGATCGATGTGAACCGGGATTCGGCGAGAGCGGCCACGGGCATCCGCCCGGGAACAACCACGGGCGGCCGGTACCGTGGCCGCTACGTAATGGCGAGTGACGGCACCGACCGCAGCCGGGGATCCTACGGAACCACCGCGGGAAGTAGCGCCGTGCGGCCCTGCACTGCTCCGATTCCGACCACTCCGACGACTCGGGCCGAAATACGAACAGTTGTCCCACACGCTTCCCGCATCGGCCCCAGTAGGCCTAGGGGGTACCCAATGCCGGGGAATTTCAGCCATTCTCGAGCTCCCCGGACAAGATGCCCCGCTGTTGCGCACGGGCGTCACCCGACGATCAAACCTGCAGGTCGGTGACCCCGCACGCTCCATGATGCCCCAGCGACTGATCGTTTTCTTCGGGCAATGTTTACTACCAAAGCCGATGTGAATATTTAGACTGATCACGCTCCAACTCGGCGTGCACCAAGAGGGATTACCCACCATGAACAAGACGGCGCTCCGCGCTCTGCTCCGCGAACGACGCGCCCTCATAGCCCCCGAATCGCACGGCTTCGCCCGCCCCACAGGTCAGGGCCGGCGCGCCCCCGGCCTGTCCCAGCACCAGGTCGACCAGCTGCTCCACCGCACGTTCGGGACGTATCACCGCCTCGAGTCCGGCAACTACCCCAATCCGCCGACCTCGTTGCTCCGGGACGTGGCCCGCCTCTTCGGGCTCAACGAACAGGAGTGGGTCTCCCTCTGCCGCTACGCACTGCTTCAGGACCCGCCGGGACCGCTCCACCTCTCCTCCGGCAAGGAGGTGCCGGGAGTCTGGCAGGAGGCCGTCGACGGGATCGGTCACATGGCCTACGTGACGGACGCGTCCTGGGAGATGCTCGCCTACAACACGGCCTTCGCGGGCATGTTCCCGGGCGGCAAGGTGCCGGGCAACACACTGCGCTGGATGCTCCTCGACCCGCACGGCCGCGAGACGCTGACGGACTGGCACACCGCCTGGGCCCCGATGGTGCTGCCGCAGCTGCGGGCCGCGCTCGCCACCAGGCCCGACGACGACATACTGCGGCAGATCGAGAAGGAGATCCTCGCCGATCCCGAGATCGCCGACCTCTACACCGCGGGCAACTCCCACCCGCACCCCGACGGCGACGAGCGTCCCCTGCTGCACGCGCTGGAAGGCCCCGGTTGGGTCACCATGTGCGCCGCCCAGCCCCTGACGGCGCCCGGCTCCCGGCTGATGATCCTGGTGTTCCACCGCGGCACGCGGCGCACCCACTCGCGCGCGGCCATTCTCCGCTCGGACTGACGCGCCCGGCCCCGACGCGCCCGGCCCCCGAACGGCCCACCCGCGCACACGCCGCTCAACAGGGCACTCTCGTCCCAGTGCAGTACGTTGGCCACATCCCCACCCGCTCTGCCGATCCTCGGGGAGCCGCCTCGTGACCGCTCACGTACTCAGACCCCGGACCGTCGTCGGCGACCACAAGGTCACCACGGCCGAGATAGCCGACGATGTGAGCACACACCACGCCGACCACCCGCGCCTGCGCGCGATCCTCCGCGTCATCGGCAACAGCGGTGTACAGACCCGCCACTTCACCCGCCCTCTCCACTCCCCCACCGTCTCCGGCACCGCCGACGTCGGGGAGCGTGCACGCACCGCCTTCGACGACGCACTCGCCATGGCGGAACGGGCCGCGACCGCGGCACTGGACGACGCGGGGCTCGCCGCACACGACATCGACGCGATCGTCACCACCCACACCACGAGCTGGGCCGTCCCCCACCTCGACATCGGCCTGGTCTCACGGCTCGGTCTCCGCCCCGACCTGCGGCGCGTCGCACTCGCCACGGTCGCCTGCACGGGCGGCATCCAGGCGCTCGCCCGCGCCACCGACCTCGTCGCCGCGCGACCGGCCAGCAAGGTCCTCGTGGTGGCCGCCGAGGTGCTGTCCAGCATCTACCACCACAGCGACACCACCATCGAATCGATGATCTACAAGGCACTGTTCGGCGACGCGGCCGCCGCCACGATCGTCACCGGCACACCGCTGGGCCCCGGCCTGGCCGTCGACGACACCTTCGAGTACGTCCTGCCGGACAGTGCCGAACGGCAGCGCGGCCGGATCTCCACCGACGGCATCCACTTCGACTCCACGAAACAGGTCCTGGCCGCCGTC
Organism: Streptomyces sp. NPDC039480; assembly: GCF_055597165.1. Lineage (NCBI taxonomy): Bacteria > Bacillati > Actinomycetota > Actinomycetes > Kitasatosporales > Streptomycetaceae > Streptomyces > Streptomyces sp. NPDC039480. Next base: position 234,135 of record NZ_JBVITX010000003.1, read on the forward strand.
ACCGACGTGCTGGCACCGCTCCTGGAATGGCTCGGGCCGCGGCAGCCCGATTTCGCCCTCATCCACCCCGGCAGCCCCCGCATCATCGCCGACACGGCGGCCGCCCTGCGCCTGAACGAGCATGCCGCGCGGCACTCCACGGACACGCTCGGACACGAGGGAAACCTCGGCGGCGTGAGCGTGCTGCGCGTCCTGGAACGCACCCACGCCGATCCCCCGCACGACGGCGCGCACGGCGCGGCCATCGCCTTCGGCCCGGGTTTCGCCACGGCGGCCGCGCGCTGCCGCTGGCAGGCATGACCCGCCGCCCGCCAAAATCGGTTGCCGCCGCCCCACCGCCCTGCTGAGGTGGCCCCATGGATCATGCAGCGGTGTTGGCCGCGTACGACCGGCAGCTTCGGCACGACACGCAGGGCGAGGGCGGCGACACTCGGGTCGAGCGGACCGGCGGTGTCGTGCGGGTGACCGGCTCGGCGCACGACTGGAACGGCGTCCTGTGGACCGACATCGACGCGTCGACGGCCGACGCCGTGATCGCGGAGCAGGTGCGCCACTACACCGAGGCCGGGCGCGAGTTCGAGTGGAAGCTGCACTCCTACGACCGACCCGCCGACCTCGCCGAACGCCTCATCACGGCCGGCTTCGAGGCCGAACCGGTGGAGACCGTGATGGTCGCCGAGGCCGCCTCGCTGCCCGCGGGACCCGAACTGCCCGACGGCGTACGGCTGGTCCCCGTGACGGACGCCGAGGGCGTACGGCTCATGTCCGAAGCCCACCTCGCGGCCTTCGGGGAGGACGACGCCGTGCTGAGCGAGCACCTCGCCCAGCGCGTGCTCGCCCAGCTCACCGAGGCGCCCGACGACATCGTCGCGGTCGTCGCCATGGTCGGTGACCGGCCGGTCTGCGGAGCCCGCATGGAGTTCCGCCCCGGCACCGACTTCGCCGGCCTCTGGGGCGGCGGCACCGACCCGCGCTGGCGCGGCAAGGGCATCTACCGCGCGATGGTGGCCCACCGCGCCCGCATAGCCGTCGAGCGCGGCTACCGCTATCTGCAGGTCGACGCCTCCGCCGACAGCCGCCCGATCCTGGACCGCCTCGGTTTCACCACGCTCTGCACGACCACGCCGTACGTCTATCAGCCGTAGCGAAGACGCCCGCGCGGGCGGCGTCGGCATGCCGGTCTAGCGGATCGGCATCCCCGACAGGGTGCGCGCGATGACGAGGCGCTGGATCTCGCTCGTGCCCTCGAAGATCGTGTAGATCGCGGCGTCGCGGTGCATGCGCTCCACCGGGTACTCGCGGGTGTAGCCGTTGCCGCCGAGGATCTGCACGGCCTGCGCGGTGACCTTCTTGGCGACCTCGCTCGCGTACAGCTTCGACATGGAGCCCTCGGCCGACTCGAACTTCATGCCGGTGGTGGCCATCCAGGAGGCGCGCCACACCAGGAGGCGGGCCGCGTCGATCTGGGTGCGCATGTCGGCGAGCTGGAAGGCGACGCCCTGGTTGTCGATGATCGGGCGGCCGAACTGGGTGCGCGTCTTGGCGTACTCCAGGGCCTCCTCGTACGCGGCGCGGGCCGTGCCCACCGCCATGGCGCCGACCGCCGGGCGGGACGCCTCGAACGTGGCCATCGCGGCGTTCTTCACGCGCTCGCCGCCGGACCTGGCGCGCTCGCGGGCGCGGGCGAGGCGCTCGTCGAGCTTCTCCTTGCCGCCGAGCAGACAGTGGCCGGGGACGCGTACGTCCTCCAGGACGACCTCGGCGGTGTGCGAGGCGCGGATGCCGTGCTTCTTGAACTTCTGGCCCTGCGCGAGACCGGGGGTGTTCGGCGGGACGATGAAGGAGGCGTGTCCCTTCGAGCCGAGGTCGGGGTCGACGACCGCGACGACGACGTGGACGTTGGCGATGCCGCCGTTGGTCGCCCAGGTCTTCGTGCCGTTGAGGACCCACTCGTCCTTGGCCTCGTCGTAGACGGCGCGGGTGCGCATGGCGGCCACGTCGGAGCCCGCGTCGGGCTCGGAGGAGCAGAAGGCGGCGACCTTGACGTCGTTCACGTCGCCGTACATCTGCGGGATCCAGGTGCCGATCTGCTCCTCGGTGCCGTTGGCCAGCACGCCGACGGCGGCCAGGCCGGTGCCCATGATGGACAGGCCGATGCCCGCGTCACCCCAGAAGATCTCCTCGGTGGCCATCGGAATGCCGAGGCCGGAGGGGTCGAAGAACTGCTGGGCATAGAAATCGAGCGAGTAGATCCCTATCTTCGCCGCTTCCTGGATGATGGGCCACGGGGTCTCTTCGCGCTCGTCCCATTCGGCGGCCGCGGGGCGGATCACCTCGGCGGCGAATCCGTGGAGCCAGTCACGGACTTCCTTCTGTTCGTCGTTGAGCTCCATGGTGAACTCGGCCATGACCCCTCCAGGACCTGCGATCAACTGCGGCTGCGATCAGCTACGGCGTTACTTGCGGTAACCGCAGTGTGTTACCGGCCAGTAGTCCATGTCAACTCCCGGCGGCCCGTTCGATGCCTCCCGGCCGCCGGGTGTTACGTTGCGCGTGCGTCACCGATTCAGCACGGGCGGGGAGAGACGATGGAGACCACGCAGCGGACCGATCAGCCACGGTCCGCGGATCATCAGCGGCGTCGGCGGGAACTGCTCGAGGCCGCGGACCGGGTCGTGCTCCGCGACGGCCCCGGCGCCTCGATGAACGCCATCGCCGCCGAGGCGGGCATCACCAAGCCGATCCTCTACCGCCACTTCGGCGACAAGGGCGGCCTCTACGCCGCGCTCGCCAAGCGGCACACCGACGCACTCCTCGAAGCCCTGCGCGCCGCCCTCGACGCACCCGCCGAGCGCAGGGAGCGGGTCGAGGCGACGCTCGACACCTACCTCTCGGCGATCGAGGCACGCCCCCAGGTCTACCGCTTCCTCATGCATCCGTCGGAGGCACCCTCACCCGGCGAGCAGGGCTTCGACGTCGGCCTGCACTCGGCCCCCCTGTTGCGCCGCCTCGGCGAGGAGCTCGCCGAGGTCATCGAGGAGCGCGTCGACCTCGGCCCGGAGAGCGCCGAGCTCGCCCGGGTGTGGGGGCACGGCATCGTCGGCATGATGCACGCGGCCGGCGACTGGTGGCTCGGCGAACGGCCTTGCTCACGCGCCCAGTTGGTGCGCAGCCTCGCCGACCTGCTGTGGGGCCGGCTCGCCGCGGCGGGCAACCGCGTCGGCGGCCCCGGGTTCTGAGCCCTTCAGAAGGCCCTCAGGAGTTCCACGGAGCCCTGGCGGCGGCCCGCAGCACCCTGCGGCGCCGCCAGCCGGTCACGCGGTCGGTGTAGACACCGCCGTCCAAGTGGTCGCACTCGTGCTGGAGACAGCGCGCGAACCAGCCCGTCCCGTGCACCCGCACCGGCTCCCCCCGCACATCGACGCCCTCGACCACGGCGTGGTCGAAACGCGGCGTGCCCGCTTCGAGTCCCGGCAGCGAAAGACAGCCCTCCGGACCGCGCACCGTGACGCCGTCCACCTCGACGAGTGTCGGATTGACCACGTGCCCGAGGTGCCGCACGTCCTCGTCGTCGGGGCAGTCGTACACGAACACCCGTCGGCCCACGCCGATCTGGTTCGCGGCGAGTCCCACGCCCCGCGCGGCGTACATCGTCGCGAACATGTCCTCGACCAGGCGCGCCAGTTCGGGCCCGAAGTCGGTGACCTCCTCGCAGGCCGTGTGCAGCACGGGGTCACCGAGCAGGGTCAGAGGTCGTACGCGCCCCGAGGCGCCCGGGATCGTGCCGTGTCGCATGGCGGCAAGAGTACGGTCCTCGGCATGGAGCGGCACCGCCGAGGTGCCGAGGTGGTGCCGTGATTCGGGCTTGCCAGTGGATCTCGATAGGCTGAGCAGCGAAACGATGCCGGGGGCAGGCGCGGCGCCGTACGCAAGGAGGATCTCGACAGATGTCAGGCAACACGGACCCGCTGTCGCCGCGGGCCAAGCTGGCCGTGACGGCGGGCAAGGCGGCCGCGGCGGTGTCGCGGGCTGCCGGCCGCGGCAGCGGATCGGTGATCGGCGGCAAGGTCGCGCTCAGGCTCGACCCCGAGCTGCTCGGACGGCTCGCCACGCACCTGGACGTCGTCCTCGTGTCGGCCACCAACGGCAAGACGACCACCACGCGCCTGATCGCCGAGGCGCTGCGGGCCAGCGGCCCCGTCGTATCGAACGCTCTCGGTGCGAACATGCCCGCCGGAATCACCTCGGCGCTCGCCGGTGGGTCCGACGCCAGGTTCGGTGTGATCGAGGTCGACGAGAAGTACCTCGCGGGCGTCGCCCGTGACGTCGACCCCAAGGCGATCGCGCTGCTGAACCTCTCGCGCGACCAGCTGGACCGCGCCGCCGAGACCCGCATGCTCGCCGAGAAGTGGCGCGAGGGCCTGGCGGGCTCCAAGGCCGTCGTCATCGCCAACGCGGACGACCCGCTGGTCGTCTGGGCCGCCTCCTCCTCGCCGAACGTGGTGTGGGTGGCCGCAGGCCAGGAGTGGAAGGACGACGCCTGGTCGTGCCCGTCCTGCGGTGGCGTCATGCAGCGCCCCGGGGACGACTGGTTCTGCGGCGAGTGCGGTTTCCGCCGCCCGGCGCCCAGCTGGGTGCTCTCCGGCGACCACGTCCTGGACCCGCACGGCTCGGCCTGGCCGATCCACCTCCAGCTCCCCGGCCGCGCCAACAAGGCGAACGCCGCCACCTCGGCAGCCGTCGCCGCCGTCTTCGGCGTGCCTCCGCAGGTCGCCCTGGAGCGGATGTACCAGGTGCAGGCGGTCGCCGGACGCTATGACGTCGTGCAGTTCCAGGGCCGCGACCTGCGTCTGCTCCTCGCGAAGAACCCGGCGGGCTGGCTCGAAACGTTTTCGCTGATCGACCCGCCGCCGACCCCGGTGATCCTCTCCGTGAACGCCCGGGGGGCGGACGGCACGGACACCTCCTGGCTCTGGGACGTCGACTACACCCGCCTCGCCGGTCACCCGATCTTCGTGCTCGGTGACCGCAAGCTGGACCTCGCCGTCCGCCTGGAGGTCGCGAATCTGGACTTCCGCGTCTGCGAGAGCGTCGACGAGGCGGTGCAGTTCGCCCCGCCGGGACGCATCGAGACCATCGCGAACTACACCGCGTTCCAGGACCTGCGCCGCCGCGTCGGCAACTGACCCGCCCGGCCCTCTAGATCTTCGTAGGGACAAATGAGCATGAGCGACAACAGCCTGCGGCTGGTGTGGGTCTACCCCGACCTGCTGAGCACGTACGGAGACCAGGGCAACGCCCTGGTCGTGGAGCGCCGCGCCCACCAGCGCGGCCTCCAGGTCGAGCGCTACGACGTACGCAGCGACCAGCCGGTGCCCACCTCCGGCGACATCTACCTGATCGGTGGCGGCGAGGACCGCCCGCAGCGCCTCGCGGCCGAGCGGCTGCGCCGCGACGGCGGCCTGCAGCGCGCGGTGGGCAACGGCGCGATCGTCTTCTCGGTCTGCGCCGGCTACCAGATCCTGGGCAATGAGTTCATCAACGACCTCGGCCAGCGCGAGCCGGGTCTCGGTCTCCTCGACGTGGTCTCCACCCGCGGCGAGGGCGACCGGTGCGTCGGCGACGTGCTCGGCGACATCGACCCGCAGCTGGGCCTGCCCCCGCTGACCGGCTTCGAGAACCACCAGGGCATCACGCACGTCGGCCCGGCCGCGCGCCCCTTCGCCCGCGTCACCCTCGGCCGGGGCAACGGCACGGGCGACGGCACCGAGGGCGCGTACAACGGCACGGTCTTCGGGACGTACATGCACGGCCCCGTCCTCGCCCGCAACCCGCTCATCGCGGACCTGCTGCTCAAGCTGGCCCTCGATGTGAACGCGCTGCCGCCGACGGACGACCGGTGGTACGAGGCGCTGCGCTCCGAGCGCATCAACGCCGCGCAGCAGCCCGCGTAGCACCCCGGAATATCCCGGGATCGAAGCCCGCTTGACGCCCCGCCCGCACATGTGAGCGGGGCCGTCCAGCCTTCGGACGCGAGGTGCGGCCCCGCCCCCCGGCGCCTATAGGGTGGCGGGGATCCAGCCGGACGACGTGGTCCGGTCACCGACCCACGTTGCAAAGGTATTCCGGGCCATGCGCATTGGTGTCCTGACCTCCGGCGGCGACTGCCCCGGTCTGAACGCCGTCATCCGCTCCGTCGTGCATCGCGCGGTGGTGGACCACGGCGACGAGGTCATCGGCTTCCACGACGGCTGGAAAGGCCTCCTGGAGTGCGACTACCGCAAGCTGGACCTCGACGCGGTGGGCGGCATCCTCGCCCGCGGCGGCACGATCCTCGGCTCCTCGCGCGTCCAGCCGGCGCACCTGCGGGACGGCGTGGAGCGCGCCAGGGGGCACGTCGCCGAGCTCGGCCTCGACGCGATCATCCCCATCGGCGGCGAGGGCACGCTCAAGGCGGCCCGGCTCCTCTCCGACGCGGGCCTGCCCATCGTCGGCGTCCCCAAGACCATCGACAACGACATCGCGGTCACGGACGTCACCTTCGGCTTCGACACGGCCGTCGGCGTCGCGACCGAGGCCCTCGACCGCCTCAAGACCACCGCGGAGTCGCACCAGCGCGTGCTCATCGTCGAGGTGATGGGGCGGCACACCGGCTGGATCGCCCTGCACTCGGGCATGGCGGCGGGCGCGCACGCCATCGTCGTACCGGAGCGCCCCTTCGACATCGAGGAGCTGGCCGCGAAGGTCGGTGAGCGCTTCTCCGCCGGCAAGAAGTTCGCCATCGTCGTGGCCGCCGAGGGCGCCAAGCCCCGCGCGGGCTCCATGGAGTTCGACGAGGGCGGCAAGGACGTCTACGGCCACGAGCGGTTCGCCGGCATCGCCCGGCAGCTCTCCCTCGAACTGGAGCAGCGCCTCGGCAAGGAGGCCCGCCCGGTCATCCTCGGCCACGTCCAGCGCGGCGGCACCCCCACGGCGTACGACCGCGTCCTCGCGACCCGCTTCGGCTGGCACGCGGTGGAGGCCGTGCACCGGGGCGAGTTCGGCCACATGACCGCGCTGCGCGGCACGGACATCACGATGGTGCCGCTCGCGGAGGCCGTCGAGACGCTGAAGACGGTTCCCGAGGAGCGGTACGCCGAAGCGGAGTGCGTGCTCTAGTTTCCTCGCCCCGCGTATGACGCGCCTTACTCGCCTTCCTCGCTTTACTCGCTTTACTCGCCCCCGGTCGCAGCAGCGGCCGGGGGCGGTTCTACTCTGGTGCGGACACACGTCGCACAATCCGCACGAATCAGGAGCCACTGGATGGATCACAGCGGGCACGGCATGAACATGGATCTGCCGCCGTTCACGCTGGGGCGAGGCCTCGAACTGTCGGCCGACCCCTTCTTCCTCATCGGCTGCCTGGTGGCGCTCGCCCTGTACGGGTGGGGTGTGGCGCGGCTCGTGCGGCGCGGCGACAAGTGGCCGGTGGGCCGCACGATCTCGTTCGTGCTCGGCATCCTGACCGTACTGCTCGTGATGTGCACCAAGCTCAATGACTACGGCATGGTCATGTTCAGCGTGCACATGGTGCAGCACATGGTGATCAGCATGCTGTCGCCGATCCTGCTGCTGCTCGGCGCGCCGATCACGCTGGCGCTGCGCGCGCTGCCGGTCGCCGCCCGCGGCAGCAAGGGCCCGCGCGAGTGGCTGCTCTGGCTGCTGCACAGCCGGTACATCAAGATCATCACGCATCCCGCGTTCACGATCCCGCTCTTCATCGCGAGCCTGTACGCGCTCTACTTCACGCCGCTCTTCGACACGCTGATGGGCTCCAAGCCGGGCCACATCGGGATGATGGTCCACTTCCTCGCCGTCGGCCTGGTCTTCTTCTGGCCGATCATGGGCGTCGACCCGGGGCCGCACCGGCCCGGCTACATCATGCGGATGCTGGAGCTCTTCGCGGGCATGCCGTTCCACGCGTTCTTCGGCATCGCGCTGATGATGGCGACGCAGCCGATGATCGGCACGTACATGCACCCGCCGGCCTCGCTCGGCATCGACGCGCTCGAGGACCAGGAGGCGGCGGGCGGCATCGCCTGGGCCTTCAGCGAGATCCCGTCCGTGGTGGTCCTGGTCGCCCTGCTCTTCCAGTGGCGGCGCTCCGAGGACCGTGAGGCGCGGCGCAAGGACCGTGCCGCGGACCGCGACGGCGACAAGGAGCTGGAGGCGTACAACGCCTATCTGGCCTCACTGGCCGCTCGCGGGCGCTAGCGCCAGAGGGTCTTCCCGGGTCACGATGGTCTTCGGACCGCGGTCCGGGCGCTCCGGCGCCGCGGACTGCCGGGAGGAGGCTGAGCGATGCCCGGTTCCACGAAGACCATGGGTGGGTTCACCATCGGAGGCCTGGTCATGGTGACGGCCTATACAGCGGCGCTCGGGAGCAACGGCTGGTTGTGGTTCGGCTGGGTCGTGCTCGGTCTGATCACACTGGCGATGGTGCTGTCGCGCGCGGCATGAGCCGGAGGGCTCGCGTCGTGTGCCCCATCAGCCGGAGGGCCCGGGTCGCGCGCCGCATGAGCCGGAGGGCTCAGAAGCGGAAGACGTGGCCGGTGTCCGCGTCGAGCGAGCAGGCGTTCGGGTACGTCTTGTGCCAGCCGACCGGCCGGCCCTTGTACGACCCGGTCACCTTCACGCTGACCGGCTCGTACTCCTTCGTGCACGCGTGCGGGTCGTCGGGCAGCGCGTCGAAGTTCCCCCGCGCCCGAGCGATCGCCTCGCAGGCCTGGGCCGCCCGCGGGTGGGGCCCCGTCGGCCCGGGCTCGCAGCGCAGCAGCACACCGCGGATCCAGGTGTTCTGGGCGCCCGTGACGGTGAGGAAGAGGCCCCGCTTCGGGTCCGAGACCGTGTCCGCGGCCTGGGCGGGAGCGAGCGCGCCAAGGGAGCCGAGGGAGAGGAGAGCGGCGGTGGCGAGGACGAACGGACGCATGGCGAACCTCCGAGATACACGTCGGATACGACGGCGACAGGCGACGGCGACTGTCTGAGTGACTTCGGCTTCGACTTCGACGGGGACGGCGACATTCCGTGGCGTCGACGACGCCGGGGAGAGCCCAGAGCACCCGTCGCACGGGCCGCCCGGCGAGCCGCCACGCCGGCCGTTCCCCCGCTCGGCCCCACGCAAGGGCCCGAACGGGCTCTCGCATCCGCGCCGCCGATTGGCTACTGTGCGTCGGCACCGGGACCAGGGGGAAGGCTGCCATCATGTTCTACCTGCTGCTCAAGCATGTGATCCTCGGCCCGCTGCTCCGACTGATGTTCCGGCCCAGAATCGAGGGCCTGGAGCATGTGCCGGACTCCGGCGCGGCGATCGTCGCGGGCAACCACCTGTCGTTCTCCGACCACTTCCTGATGCCGGCGATCATCAAGCGCCGCATCACGTTCCTCGCGAAGGCCGAGTACTTCACGGGCCCGGGCATCAAGGGACGGCTGACGGCCGCGTTCTTCCGCAGCGCCGGGCAGATCCCGGTGGACCGGTCCGGCAAGGAGGCGGGGCAGGCGGCGATCCGTGAGGGCCTCTGCGTCCTGCGCAAGGGCGAACTGCTCGGCATCTATCCGGAGGGCACCCGCTCGCACGACGGCCGGCTGTACAAGGGCAAGGTCGGCGTCGCGGCGATGGCGCTCAAGGCCCAGGTGCCGGTCGTTCCGTGCGCCATGATCGGCACGTTCGAGGCGCAGCCGCCGGGCCAGAAGGTGCCGAACCTGAAGCGGGTGACGATCCGCTTCGGCGAGCCCCTCGACTTCTCCCGCTACGTGGGGATGGACAACGAAAAAGCCGTCCTCCGAGCCGTCACCGACGAGATCATGTACGCGATCCTCGGGCTCTCCGGCCAGGAGTACGTCGACAAGTACGCGGCGGTCGTGAAGGCGGAGGAGGCGGAAGCCGAACGCGAGCGCGCCGCGGCGGGCGCCAGGGAACGCCGCAAGTTCCCGAAGCTGCCCCTCAGCTGATCGGCGACTCCCCTGCCCCCGGTGGGCCTGCTGGGGGCAGAACTACTGGCGGCAGGACTATTCGGCCCGGCCATGAGCCGGCAAGAACACGCCCTTCAGCAGAGCCGACGGCCTACTGGGGGTATGCGGGCCTCTCAGAACAGGTGGCTCCTCCACACTGTCGCTGACCACGGAGGTCTCGTATCGCTCCGGGTGGCCAGCCACTTTGTAGGTCAACTTTCGCCCGGGAAAGACCACGCGGTACCACTCGTCTCCGCGTCCGGCAGTCGTCACGTTCACCTCGACGCCGAACTCGCAGTCCTTGTTCTTGGTGAAGAAGGAGAGGTCGAACGCCCTGGCGTCGAAGTCTTCGCCCCCGTCGAGGTAGATGGCCTTGGCAAAGGCGTTTCCCGAGAGCTTCCACGCTCCCTCGGGATTCTCGGTCTGCACCCACCCTTCGTTCTTCCACGGCCTCGGAATGGGTTCCGTGAGGTCGAATGCGACGGTCGTGGGAAGCTCCTCGCCTCCGCTGTCTCCGAAGGCCGGGGGAATCACCGCAGTGCCGGTGTAGCGGGTGGGTTTGCAGGAGAGGTTGCTGATCCGCATGTTCTGGATCACCACTGTGCCCTTGTGGATGGGAAAGATGGTGACCCGCACCGTGACTTCATTGACTCGCAGGCCCTTGTTCTTCGCGAACCAGGAACTGTATTTCTCCGAGAGGAACCCGCCGTCCGGGAGGCTCTCGGCGTCAGTGGTGCGCTGAGCCAACGCGAACCGACGGCCGTAGAAGAGATTCGGCTCACCGGCCGCGATGTCGATCGCAGGACCGACCGTGAGGCGCTTCTCCTTCGCGTCGTCCTGTTTGTCCTTGTTCCGTTCCCGGGCCTCGGCCTCCTTCGCGACCTCCGAGCTCTGCACCGCCGCAGGGAGGCCCCAGATCGCGACGGCCGACGAGACGACGACACCGAGGGCACCGATCACCGCGAAGCCCCTGACGGCCCACTGCCAGGCCGTGTTCGGCCGGGTATGTCCGTCCCCGGCCCCCTCGCCGGGCGCGGTGGGCCGCGTATCCGCTCCGGCGGAAGGCGTGGCGCTGGGCGAGGACGAGGCGCCCCCGGAGGAACCGCCTCTCGGCGGCTCGTTGCCCGAGGGTGGCACTGAGGGAGGTGGTGCGGAAGACACGGGCGCCCCCTAAATGTCGCTGCCGTCAACGCACTTCGGGACCGCCCGCGCCCACACTCTTCGTAAAACACCACATGCATGCATGCTCAGGTTCTGGCAAAGTTTCCGAGCAGCCAAACCCCTCGAGCCTTACGGGTTACGGCTTCGGCGTGGCGTGCGGGGTGCAGGTCACGTTGGAGGGGTCGAGCTTGCCGGTCAGCAGGTAGGTGTCGACGCGGTCGTTGAGGCACGGGTTGGCGATGTTGGTGATGCCGTGCGAACCGGCGTCCTTCTCCGTGATCAGGCGGGAGCCCTTCAGGCGCTTGTGCAGTTCGACGGCGCCGGGGTAGGGCGTGGCGGCGTCACGGGTGGACTGGACGATCAGGGTCTGCGGCAGGCCCTTGTGGGTCCGGATCTCCAGCGGGCGCTGCTGCTTGCTCGACCAGGTCGCGCACGGCAGGTTCATCCAGGCGTTGCCCCAGGTGAAGAAGGGGCTGGTCCGGTGGATGCGGGTGTTGTCGCGGTCCCACTTCTTCCAGCTGCGGGGCCACTTGGCGTCGGCGCACTCGACGGCCGTGTAGACCGCGTTGCTGTTCTCCTGGGCGATGTTGCCCGCGGTGTCGGCCATGTCGGGGCTCGCCGCCTCGACGAGGGGCTTCGGGTCGCCGGCGACGTACTTGCTCCAGTTCGTGGCGATCTCGACCCAGTACGAGTCGTAGTACGGCGCGTTCTGGAAGTAGGAGTGCAGCTCGGCCGGGCCGACGACGCCGTCCAGGGGCTGCTTCTTCGCGGTGGCGCGCAACTTGTCCCACTGGGCGCGGACCTTGTCGTAGGTGTCGCCGAGGTGGAAGGCGGCGTCGTTCTTCGCGACCCACGTCATCCAGTCGATGAGGCGCTTCTCGAAGGCGACGTCCTGGTCGAGGTTGACCTCGTACCAGATCTTGTCCGTACGCGGGTTCACCACGGAGTCGAAGACCATGCGGCGCACGTGCGTCGGGTAGAGGGTGCTGTAGACCGCGCCCAGGTAGGTGCCGTAGGAGACGCCGAGGAAGTTCAGCTTCTTCTCGCCGAGCGCGGCGCGGATGACGTCCAGGTCGCGGGCCGTGTTGGGCGTCGTCATGTGCGGGAGGAGGTCGCCGCTGCGCTCCTGGCAGCCGTCCGCGTACTCGGCGGCGAGCTTGCGCTGGGCGCGCTTGTCGGCCTCGCTGTCGGGGATCGGGTCCAGCTTGGGCGCCTTGACGAACTCCTGCGGGTCCACGCAGGAGACGGGGGCCGAGTGGCCGACGCCGCGCGGCTCGAAGCCCACGAAGTCGTACGCCTTGGCCGTCTTCTCCCAGAGCTTGTTCTTGGTGACGACGCGACGCGGGAAGCGCAGGCCGGAGGCGCCGGGGCCGCCGGGGTTGTAGACGAGGGCGCCCTGACGCTCGCTCTTGCTGCCGGTGTTGCCGATCCGGTCGACGGCGAGCTTGATCTGCTTGCCGTTGGGCTTGGCGTAGTCGAGCGGGACGGTGACCCAGCCGCACTGGATGGGCTTCTCCAGACCCCAGTCGGCGGGGCAGTCCCGCCAGTCGATCCCGGCCTTCGCGGCACGCTGCGCGGCGAGCGCGGCACCTCGGGCCTCACGGTCCTTGCCGGAAAGGTCCTTGCCGGACGGGGCTTTGCCGGAGGGGGTCGCGGCGGCTCCTGCGTCTGCGTCGACGTCGGCGTTCGCCGTGGGGGCGACGACGCCACCCGCTATCAGCGTCGCCACGACGAGCCCGCCCGCGGATCCGAGCACCGCCGTCCGCCGCCTGCGCCCTGGGGTCCTTCTCAAGTGAGGCCTCCCGCACATAGATTCGAACACTTTCGATCAGTACGGGGGATCTTTGCGCCTGAGGGCCGTCGGGGACAGGCGCGGCGGGGGTTCTTTACCAATCCGATAAACGGAATGATCCGACCCGGTGAGTGGTACCGGTCTGTCGCTGGTGGTGGAGCGTCAGCAGGAAGAAGGCGGCCGCGGTCAGCGACCAGGAGAGGACAGTGACGCCTTGGCTGTCTCGCCGTGCAGGGCTCGGTAGCGGATGAAGGGGGTCAGGGATCGTTCCACGGGGAGGGGGCGGGCCGCCGCCGTCAAGGGCAGTCGGTCGGTTCCGTCGGCGTCGTAGCCGGACCGGTAGTCGAAGCCCCACGCGGCCGCGGTGTCTCGGTCGACGGCGAAGTGGACGGCGGCGATGCCGTGAGCGGCGGCGACGCGGTAGCACAGGGCACATGGCTCCCCGGTCGCCAGCAGGGTGGCTCCCCGCAGAGCGGTACAGCCGCGGGCTCGGACGGCCTGCCGCAGGGCGACGATCTCCGCGTGGGCGGTGGGGTCGCCGGTCTCGTGGACGAGGTTCACGCCGGGCTCGGAGACCCAGCCGTCGTCGGTGACGAGCACTCCGACGAAGGGGACCCCACCGGACTCGACCCGGCGGACGCAGGCCTCCACGGCGTCGGCCATGAGAGCCGTGAGCCGGGGCGTCTCCGCGCTCACGCGGCGGCCGCCGCTTCGCGCAGGGCCCGGCGGATCACGCCTTCGGTGGCGACGCCTTCGATGCGCCGGGTGCCGATGACGATCGTAGGGACGACGGTGATGTTCATCCGCGCCGACTCGGTTAGTGCACGCCGGTGCCGCTCCGCGTACTTCTCCTCGTCGAGGGCCGCCGCGTAGGCGGCCGGGTCGAGTCCGGACTCCTCGGCCAGCCGGGCCAGGACCGCGCGGTCCCCGATGTCGAGGTCCTCGCGGAAGAACGCCGTCATCACGCGACGGTGATAGGCGTGGGCCCGCCCCTGCTCGGTGGCGTACTGGGCGCCCCGGAAAGCCAGTTCGGTGTGGGGCTGCGGCGAGACGGTCGGCAGCCGCATCGGCACCTGATGGTGGCGTGCCATCGGGTACACGGCACGCTCCCAGATGTCGGGCAGGTACGGGTCCTCCGGCCGCAGGGTGGGCGTCGGCCGGGCGCGCAACTCGTGGGGGTGGTGGACGACTTCGACATCGGGCCGATCGGTGATCGCGCGCTCGATCAGCTCGTCGGCGATCAGGCAGAACGGGCAGACGTAGTCCGACCAGAGATTGATTTGAACGGTCACGTTGGGCGCCTCCGGCCTCCGAAGCACCCCGGTGGGTGCGACACCGAGATCGTGTAACTTCACGCCGGTGTCAACTTCAAGGAACGAAGTCGGCTAAGAGTTCGGAAGGTTGGTGGCTTCATGCGTATCGGTGAGCTGGCGGAGGCCAGCGGCGTCAGCGCGCGGTCCCTGCGGTATTACGAGTCGCACGGGCTCATACGCTCCGAGCGCACCCCCGGCGGGTGGCGCGACTTCGACAGCTCGATGGTGGAGCGGGTCGTCATGATCCAGCACCTGTTCGCCGCCGGCCTGGGCAGCAGCACCATCGATGAAGTGCTTCCCTGCATGGAGGCCCCGCCCGAAGAGCGCAACGGCGTCATGGAGCAGCTGTTCGCCCAGGAGGCCGAGCGCCTGGAGGCCAAGCGACGCGACATCGACCGGGAACTCGACACGCTGCAGGCGCTCCGCATCGAAACGGCCTTGCCCGGCGAAGCCCCGTAGGCACCAGCGGCGCGCGTCCGCCGTAGAGCGGCCGCCGGTCAGGAGCAGTGGGACCACGCGTTTCTCCTGGGCGTGCCACACGTACTTCTGTGAACTTGCAAACGGCTTGGCATAGGGCTAGTTGTCGAGGGCATACGTACGGCGCCGAAGAGTCCTGGAAGAACAGTGCCTGGGAGGAGTACGTGGTGGTGTCGAAGCCGGAACCGCGCCGCGTGAGGACCTTGCTCGCCCGCTACGCGAACGCACGCATCGCGCTCGCGGAGAAGTCCGACCCGGCGTGGCAGCGAGAGCTGGCAGACGTGACCGGCACGCTGTGCGCGGTGACCCGCACGCACTCCATCAGCAGTGCGATTGCGGCTGCCGACGAGATCCTGGCGGCCCCCGAGCGGCCCGAAACGCCCCCTCAGACCTCACCCGCAGCACCCACGGGCCTCGTCGCCTGAGGTCGGCGAGCCCGACAGCACTCGGCGCGGAGACCTCGACCAGTCCACGTCCCCGCGCCGGGAACAGGTAGTCCGTCCTGCACTGTTGCATCGATCAGGGCCCGCGTCGCGCGCGGTTGGGGAACACGGAGACCGGAAGGTCATCCGCCCCACCCCAAGCACCGGGTCCCTGATGTGCGGTATGCCCGCCGCGCAATTCGATCCAGACATCTTCTGCAGGAGGACCGACCCATGGCTGACCGGCCTTTGACGCTCATGGCAGTGCACGCCCACCCCGACGACGAGGCCACCGGAACGGGAGGGGTCCTCGCGCGGTATGCGGCGGAGGGTGTGCGCACGGTGCTCGTGACGTGTACCGACGGCGGTTGTGGTGACGGGCCGGGGGGTGTGAAGCCGGGTGAGCCCGGGCACGATCCCGCGGCCGTCGCCCTGATGCGCCGTCACGAACTCAAGGCGAGCTGCGACGTCCTGAAGATCAGCGATCTGGAGATGCTGGACTACGCCGACTCCGGAATGATGGGCTGGCCGAGCAACGACGCCCCCGGATCCTTCTGGCGGACCCCCGTCGAGGAAGGCGCCGCCCGCCTCGCGGAGCTCATGCTCCACTACCGGCCCGATGTGGTCGTCACCTACGACGAGAACGGCTTCTACGGCCACCCCGACCACATCCAGGCCCACCGCATCACCATGGCGGCGCTGGAGATGACCTCGCTGACGCCGAAGGTGTACTGGACGACGATGCCCCGCTCGGGAATCGAGCGGTTCGGCGAGATCATGCGCGAGTTCCATGAGGACATGCCCGAGCCCGATCCCGCCGAGGCCGCCGCACTGTCCGAAATCGGGCTCCCCGACGACGAGATCACCACGTGGGTGGACACCACCGCGTTCAGCGGCCAGAAGTTCGACGCACTGGCCGCGCACGCCAGTCAGGGCGAGAACATCTTCTTCCTCAAGATGGGCAAGGAGAGGTTCGGCGAGCTGATGGGCATGGAGACCTTCCTACGCGTCAAGGACGCCACCGGCGCGGCCGTCCCCGAGAACGATCTCTTTGCCGGACTGCGCTGACGCCCCCACCCGCACGGGTCCGGCTCTCCCGAGGTCTTGCCCGAGGTCTTGACAACTTGATTGGTCTGGACCAACGATGCGCACAGCAGCGGTGGCCACCGTCGTTCGCTTCCTCCCCCACCCCTCCCTGGAGGCACCCCGTGGACCGTGTACGTCAGGGCAGAGCCGGTGTTCGACGGAGACTCGGTGCGGCGATCGCCGTCGGCGCGGCCGCCGCGCTCGCCGTCACCGGGCTCGCCGCACCCGCGCAGTCGGCCGACGCCACGTCGGCCGGCGTCACGACAGCCGGCGCAAACGCTGCGGATGTCAAAGCAGACGTCAACGTCGCGAAAAACGCCGGGTTCGAGTCGGACCTGAGCAACTGGACCTGCGCCGCCAACAGCGGCACCGCCGTCACGACCCCCGTGCACGGCGGTTCGAAGGCGCTCAAGGCCACCCCGTCCGGCCAGGGCACCGCCGAGTGTTCCCAGATCGTCACCGTAAAGCCCAACTCTACGTACAAGCTCAGCAGTTGGGTGCAGGGCAGCTACGCCTACCTCGGGGCCCGCGGCACCGGCACCACCGACGTGTCGACCTGGACTCCGGGCACCTCGTCCTGGCAGCAGCTCTCCACCAGCTTCACCACCGGCGCGAACACCACGTCGGTCACCGTGTACACGCACGGCTGGTACGGGCAGAGCGCGTACTACGTGGACGACGTGAGCGTCTTCGGGCCCGACGGGGGCGGCGGCACCGACCCGGTGGAGATACCCGCCGTACCGGCCGGCCTCGCGGCGGGCGCCACGACGCCCACGTCGGTGGACCTGTCCTGGACCCCGGTGTCCAAGGCCACCGGTTACACCGTCTACCGCGACGGCACGAAGGTCGCCTCCACCAGCGGCGCCGCCACGACCGTCACCGGACTCACTCCCGACACCGCCTACAGCTTCCAGGTGAGCGCGTCGAACGCGGCCGGTGAGTCCGCCAGGTCGACGGCGGTGTCCGCACGGACCGCCAAGGGCGACGGCGGCGGGGACAGCACCGTGCCCAGGCACGCGCTGACCGGCTACTGGCAGAACTTCGACAACGGCGCGACCGTGCAGAAGCTGCGGGACGTGTCCTCGCAGTACGACATCATCGCCGTCTCCTTCGCCGACGCCACCCCCACCCCCGGCCAGATCACCTTCAATCTTGACCCGGCCGTCGGCTATGCCTCCACCGCCGACTTCAAGGCGGACATCGCCGCGAAGAAGGCCGCGGGCAAGTCCGTCATCCTCTCGGTCGGCGGCGAGAAGGGCACCATCTCCGTCAACAGTGACGCCTCCGCGACGGCGTTCGCGAACAGTGCCTACGCGCTGATGCAGGAGTACGGGTTCAACGGCGTCGACATCGACCTGGAGAACGGCATCAACCCCACCTACATGACGAAGGCGCTGCGCCAGCTGTCGGCCAAGGCGGGACCGAAGATGGTGCTCACGATGGCGCCGCAGACCATCGACATGCAGTCGACCTCCGGCGGCTACTTCCAGACCGCGCTGAACGTGAAGGACATCCTCACGGTCGTCAACATGCAGTACTACAACAGCGGTTCGATGCTGGGCTGTGACGGCAAGGTCTACAGCCAGGGCAGCGTGGACTTCCTGACCGCGCTCGCCTGCATCCAGCTGGAGGGCGGCCTCGACCCGTCGCAGGTCGGGATCGGCGTCCCCGCCTCGACGCGTGGCGCGGGCAGCGGTTACGTGGCCCCGTCGGTCGTGAACAACGCCCTGGACTGCCTGACCCGCGGCACCGGCTGCGGCTCCTTCAAGCCGTCCAAGACGTACCCGGCGCTGCGCGGCGCCATGACGTGGTCCACGAACTGGGACGCGACCGCGGGCAGCGCGTGGTCGAACGCCGTCGGCCCGAAGGTGCACAGCCTTCCCTAGCCTGTTTTTCCGGGCTTGCCCGGGCGAGCTTCCCTGGCTAGCCCGGGCGAAGGGGTCAGGTCAGGCGGCGTACGGCCTCGTCCATCGCCGCGCGCACCAGGAGCGCGTCCGGCGCGACAGCGGTGACCAGCACTCCCGGGCCCGCGAGCGGCGTGATGGCGGCCCACTCCCCCAGCAGCCCCGCGGGCGGCTTCTCGTGCACGAACTCCGGTCGTACGACGATGAGTTGCCCGAGCGCACGGTGGCCGGCCAGGACCGCCGGGCCGTCCCAGCCGCCGGGCGCGCCGGGGCCGCAGGACAGCTCCTGGTCGAGGAGGAGCTGTCCCGCGCGGCGCACGGTGAGGCGGCTCGTCAGTCGGCCGGAGGCTTCGCCCGTGCGGCCGAGGACCTGCTCCTCGCGCAGCACCAGGCGGGCGTCGGCGGCGAGCTCGGCGCGCGTGGTGACGCGCAGGTCACTGTCGCGCACGGAGATCAACTGCTCGGGCAGCCAGCGCAGTTCGGCGCCGTCGGCGACGGTGAGGCGCACGTCGTAGCGCGCGGTCGCCCGGGTCTGGCCCGGCAGCGCGAGGGTGGCCGCCGCCGAGGCGACGTGCAGTGCCGAGCCCCGGTGGGCGGTGGCCTCGACGGTGAGGTGGTCGCCGCCGAGGGGGCCGCTCATCGCGCCGACGAGCGTGACGCGCGCCGCGTGGCCGGTGGAGCGGGTGCGGCGCAGCGCGAGCGGGCCCTCGCCGTCGAGGACAGGGAGAGATGTGCCGCCGCGGCCGTCGGCACGCGCTTCGAGGCGGGCGGTCGCGCGAATTCCCGCCCCGCCCGCACCGCCTGCCTCACCCGCCGAGTCCGTAACCCTCCGAGGGGCCAGTTCCACCGTCACGCCGACGCGGTCCACGTCGCGTACTGCTCGCGCACCCATGCGGCGACCGGGCCGACGCCCTCGCCGGACCTCAAGGACTGGAAGGCGACGGGGAGTTCGGCGCGCTGCGCCTTCGCGTCGGCGGCCATCCGGGCGAGGTCGGAGCCGACGTGCGGGGCGAGGTCGGTCTTGTTGACGACGAGCAGGTCGGCCGTGGAGACGCCGGGGCCACCCTTGCGCGGGATGTCGTCGCCGCCCGCGACGTCGATGACGAAGATCTGTGCGTCGACGAGGCCCTTGGAGAAGGTGGCCGTGAGGTTGTCGCCGCCGGACTCGACGAGGATCAGGTCGAGCGGGCCGACCTCGTCCTCCAGGTCCTCGACGGCCTCCAAGTTGGCGGAGATGTCGTCGCGGATCGCGGTGTGCGGGCAGGCGCCGGTCTCCACGGCGGTGATGCGCTCGGGCGGCAGGACGGCCTCGCGGAGCAGGAACTCGGCGTCCTCGCGGGTGTAGATGTCGTTGGTGACGACGGCGAGGGAGAGCTCGTCGCGCAGCTCGCGGCAGAGCGCGGCAACGGTCGCCGTCTTCCCGGAGCCGACCGGCCCCCCGAGCCCGATACGCAGCGCACGCCGACGCCCGTCGGGACGGTGAGCATCAGCGGAGACGGCGGCGGGCCCGTCGTGGGAGTGATCGAGGTGCAGCAGCATGAGTGGCCTCCATGGGGCGGGGGTGGGGTGTTCGCCGGGGGGCGGACAGGGGTTCGGGTTGGGGTGGGCTGGGGGGCGTGGTCGACGGAGGGGGCGGGTCGGGGCAGTGGGGCGGGGGTGCGTCGCGAGAGGGGCGGGCCGGGGGCAGCGGGTCGGGGGTCTGTCACCGGGAGGGACGGACCAGGTCAGTGGGTCGAGGGCCCGTCACCGAAGGAGACGGGCCAGGACAGTAGGTCGGAAGGCTCCTCTCCAGAAGGGACGGACCGCGGTAGTAGGTCGAAGGCCTGTCACCGGAGGAGGCGGGTCGGGGCCCTAGGGCGGGGAGCGTTATGAGGCGAAGAGGCGTACCGGCCACGCCGCGTGTACCTCCGCGCTGATTTCCAGGAGCGGCGCCGACGCCGCGGGCAGCGCGTCGACTCCCTCGTCGACGGCGCGTCTCGCCGCGTCGGCGGCCCGGAGCGCCACCTCGTCGACGTCGGGCGCGAGCCTGGCCAGGACCGCCGTGGCGTCGAAGGGGTCGAGGCTGAGGAGGCGCACCGTGGCGGTGGCCGGGCCGCTGATCCCCTCGTACGCCGAGCAGTACGCCGCGTCCTCGGGCCCGAGCCCGGCGGCGCGGGCGGCAAGTCCGAGGACGACGGGCTGGTGGGCGCCCTTGGGGAACCGCCGGGCCAGTGCGTCGAGTTCGGGGTGCGGCCAGGTGGCGCGGGCGGCCCGCGTCATCTGCCGGCCGAGGCGCCGCGCGGCGGCACGCAGTGCGGGTGAGGGCGTGCGGGCGTCTGCCGCCGCGTCCAGGGCGCCCGGGTCGACGCCGAGGGCGGCGGCCGCCGCCAGTGCGGCCGACACGAGACCGGAGGTGTGCAGCCGGCCCCGGCAGAAGGCCTCCAGGCTCGCGGCACCGGTGATGCAGCCCGCCTTGACGGCCGCCTCCGCGCCGCCGGAGTGGGCGTGCCCGCCGGCGGGGAAACGGCCGTCGGCCAGGACGAGAAGTGCTGCTCTGGACATGGGTGGGGTCGCCTGGTGTCGTCGGGCCGTCAGAAGAGGAAGTACCGCTGCGCGAGCGGGAGTTCGGACGCCGGAGACGGTTCGACGAGTTCGCCGTCGATGGTGACGGCGAAGCTGTCGGCGGCGACTTCGACCCGGGGCAGCGCGTCGTTCTCGCGCATGTCGGCCTTGCTGCGGCCACGCGTGGAGCGGATCGCGGCGAACGGCTTGGCCAGGCCGAGGCGCTCCGGAAGACCGTCGTCCAGCGCCGACTGGGTCACGAAGTTGAGCGAGTTGAGTGCCGGGGCCCTGCCGTGCGCCCCGAACATGCGGCGTGGCAGGACCGGCTGCGGGGTGGGGATGGAGGCGTTGGCGTCGCCCATCTGCGCGTACGCGATCTGGCCGCCCTTGAGGACGAGCTGCGGCTTGACGCCGAAGAAGGCAGGTTCCCACAGGACCAGGTCGGCGAGTTTGCCGGGCTCGACCGAGCCGAGCTCGTGGTCGATGCCCTGGGCGACGGCCGCGTTGATCGTGTACTTGGCGACATAGCGACGTGCGCGGTGGTTGTCGGCGCGGGTGTCCCCCGGCAGGAAACCGCGGCGCCGCTTCATGACGTGCGCGGTCTGCCAGGTCCGCATGATGACCTCGCCGATGCGCCCCATGGCCTGGGAGTCCGAGGACATGATCGAGATGGCGCCGAGGTCGTGGAGGATGTCCTCCGCGCCGATCGTGGTGGGCCGGATGCGGGACTCGGCGAAGGCGAGGTCCTCGGGCACGGCCGGGTTGAGGTGGTGGCAGACCATCAGCATGTCGAGGTGCTCCTCGACGGTGTTGACGGTGTGCGGCCGGGTCGGATTGGTGGAGCTCGGCAGCATGTTGGGCAGCGAGACGGCCGTGATCATGTCGGGGGCGTGGCCGCCGCCCGCGCCCTCGACGTGGAAGGCGTGCAGGGTGCGGCCCGCGACGGCGTCGAAGGTGGCGTCGATGAACCCCGCCTCGTTCAACGTGTCGGTGTGGACGGCGAGTTGTGCGCCGGTCTCCTCGCAGACGTTCAGGCAGGCGTCGATCACGGCGGGCGTGGCGCCCCAGTCCTCGTGGATCTTGAAGCTGACGGCGCCGGCGCGGAGCTGGGCGTGCATCGACTCGGCGTTGACGGTGTTGCCCTTGCCGAGGAAGCCGATGTTGACGGGGCTGGACTCCATCGCCGCGAACATCCGGGACAGGTGCCAGGCGCCGGGCGTGATGGTGGTCGCCTTGCTGCCCTCAGCAGGGCCCGTGCCGCCGCCGAACAGCGTGGTGACACCGGAGGCGAGCGCCTCGTCGACGATGGTCGGCGAGATGAAGTGGATGTGGGTGTCGATGCCGCCCGCGGTGAGGATCTTGCCGTTGCCCGCGATGACCTCGGTCTCCGGGCCGATGACGAGATCGGGGTGGACGCCGTCCATCGTGTCCGGGTTGCCGGACTTGCCGATGCCGGTGACGCGGCCGTCACGGATGCCGATGTCGGCCTTGACGATCCCCCAGTGGTCGATGATCACCGCGCCGGTGATGACGGTGTCCGGGGCGCCTTCGGCGCGGGTGGTGCGGGACTGGCCCATCGACTCGCGAATGACCTTGCCGCCGCCGAAGACCGACTCGTCGCCGGAGCGGCCGGGGCCGCCCGAGCGGTCCTCCTCGATCTCGACGAGGAGGTCGGTGTCGGCGAGCCGGATGCGGTCGCCGGTCGTGGGGCCGAAGAGATCCGCGTACGCGGCACGGGACAGCTCAGGCATCGAGAGCACCTCCGGTCTCGCCGCGCAGACCGGGCACGACGCGCTTGCCGGCCAGCGGGACGAGTTCGACGTCGACGGGTATTCCGGGCTCGAAGCGCACGGCGGTTCCGGCGGCGACGTTCAGCCGCTTTCCGTGCGCGGCGCCGCGGTCGAAGTCCAGACCCGGGTTGGCCTCGGCGAAGTGGTAGTGGGAGCCGACCTGGACGGGGCGGTCGGCGGCGTTGAGGACGGTGAGGCGGGTGACCTCGCGGTTCTCGTTGAAGGGGACGGGCTCGTCCGCGAAGAGGATCTCTCCGGGGACCGGGCCGTGGCCGGTGCCGTGCGATGCGGCATGCATGAGGCGCGAACTCCCGTCAGACGATCGGCTCGTGGACGGTGACGAGCTTCGTGCCGTCCGGGAAGGTGGCCTCGACCTGGACGTCGTGGATCATCTCCGGGATGCCGTCCATGACGTCGTCCCGGGTGAGGACCCGCCGCCCCGAGGACATGAGCTCGGCGACGGTGCGGCCGTCGCGGGCGCCTTCGAGGATGTGGGAGGTGATGAGGGCGATCGCCTCGGGGTGGTTGAGCCGCAGTCCCCGCGCCCTTCGCCTCTCGGCCACGTCCGCGGCCACATGGATGAGCAGTCTCTCCTGCTCGTGCGGGGTCAGTTGCACGCGTCCCACCTCACAGTCCTCGCTCCGAACCGTGCGGGGTCCGGCTGCCGCGGCCACCGCGACGGATATAGATGTAACACACAGCGAGTGCGCGCGATCTTGCGCACCCTGCTTAGAGAATCCGCTGGTGGCGTGGCACGGGAGGGTAGTTGGGGGGAGTTTCAACGAGGTTAACCAGCCGTTGACCGACCCATGACCGTCAGCTGGGCTCCGCCATACCCATCGGGGCCCGCGGCCGGTTCGCTCGTCATGCCAGCGTCGGCGTCGGTGTCGGTGTCGACGGGCTGACGCGCGCTCCGCTACGTCGCGTCCGGGCCGCGGTGTTCGGCCGCGATGCCGAACCGCTGCCGCTCCGACGGGGCGGTCGACGTGGACTCGATCGAGGTGACGGTGCTGACCGTCCGCTCGTCGGGGGCTTCCGCGAGCCCTTCGAGGCGTTCCAGATCGGCGGCGGAGACCAGCGCCACGAGCGGCTTGCCGTGCCGGGTGACGACGACGCGCTCGCCGCCGTAGACGACGCGGTTGATCAGCTCGGCGAGCTCTGCGCGGGCTTGCGTCACCGGAATCTCGTAGGCCATGCGTCCAGCTTAGACGCCGCCCTACTCTCCCCTACGTAACGTACGTCCTGTACATTTTTTACAGAACCGGATCGCGCCGCGGCGTCCGGAAGAAGAGAGGCGAGCCATGAACCATCCCTCCGCCCGTCCGTCTGCCCGCCACGTCCTGCCCGAGTTCACCGAACGCACGAGTTCGGGGGCGCGGACCATGGACCCGTACTCCAAGCTCCTCGAAGAGCGGATCGTCTTCCTCGGCACGCCCGTCGACGCCACCTCCGCGAACGACGTGATGGCGCAGTTCATGCACCTCGAGTACCAGGCGCCGGACCGCGACATCTCGCTGTACATCAACTCCCCCGGCGGCTCGTTCAGTGCGATGACCGCGATCTACGACACGATGCGGTTCGTCAGCTGTGACGTGGAGACGATCTGCCTGGGCCAGGCCGCGTCGGGTGCCGCCGTCCTGCTCGCCGCCGGCACCCCCGGCAAGCGGTTCGCGCTGCCCGGCGCACGCGTCCTCATCCACCAGCCGGCCATCTCCGAACCGATCCGGGGTCAGGCCACGGACCTGGCGATCCAGGCCGACGAACTCCTGCGCACCAGGCGGCAGTTAGAGGAGCTGCTCGTACGGCACACGGGGCAGAGCCCGGAGCGGATCGCCGCGGACATCGAACGGGACAAGATCTTCGACGCCCCGGCGGCCCTGGAGTACGGGCTCGTGGACCGGATCATCCCGAGCCGCAAGACCTCGCTCGCCGCCCGCGACCCGAGGTGAGTCACCGATGCTGCCGCCCGAACTGCCTCCGCTGCCCGCCCTCACGCACGCCGAGGCGGAGTTGATCGACCGCTATCTCGAAGTCGTCGACCTGCTCGGCCGCATCAACCCGGCCCGCGTCGAGCACACGTACCGCGGGCTGCGCGCCGCCCAGGCCCTGGTCGGGCGGGCGACCGCGCTGCGGGACGCGCTCGCCCTCATGCACCAGCGGGGCGAGACTGAGGTGCACGCGCCCACGCTGGCCCGGGCGCTGCGCGTCCTCGACGGTGAACGACGGGCGGGGCTACTCACCGTGCCGCCTCCGCAAGGCCCCTGAAATCCCCTCTTCGCAAGGCTCCTCAAATTCCGTCTCCGCAAGGCGCCTGAAACCTCGTCGGCCGCCCCGCTCCCAACACTGGAACGTCCGGCTCCACTTCGAAACGGACCAGTCGGGCTACCCCGGACGGCGTACCAGGACGTCCTTATCCGCACGGTCCGAAGTTGCGTCCAGCGAGTACAGCATGGCCGGAATTACGCATTCCGCTGCTGGTCGAGCGGTCGTCGGAGAAGGCGGCGGAACGTCGAATTCGGCAGTGTCCACCTGAACAGGTCAGTCGTGAGGAGCCTCACAAAACGCCGTTTCGGCTCGGTTTTCGGACCTGTTTCGGGTCAAGATCCCTTCCGACGACAAGCCCCCGCCACAGCGGCGGGGCGGTCCGGGCGGACGCCGAGTCCTGCCGCCACCCGGATGACCGGTCGACATCGGTGCAACGGCAGGAGTGGAGGACCCAGGTACGACGGGCCCGTCCGGGAAGTCCGGACGACGCCCTTGGGGTTAAGCCGCAGAGCATGACGCGGCCGGGCATCTTCGCCTGCCCGAACCCGACAGGTCATCCTTCACAGGCGGCTGACGAAGGGTTGCGCATGACCGCGCTGAATCATGTTCCGTCGCTGCTGAGCAGGACCGGTGCCGCATCGGCACTCACGCTCGCCGTCGTAGGCGGCACCGTCGTGGCCCCCGGGCTCACGGCGGAGGCCGAGGCAGCGACACACGGGACGAAGGCGCTCAAGATCGCGGCGTCCAAGAAGGGCTCCCCGTACGGCTACGGGGCGGTGGGACCCAACCGGTTCGACTGCTCGGGCCTGACGCTCTACTCGTTCAAGAAGACGGGCAAGAAGCTGCCTCGCACGGCCGCCGCGCAGTACAACAAGACCAAGCACATCTCCAGGTCCCAGCGGACCCGTGGCGATCTGGTGTTCTTCCACTCCGGCAGGAACGTCTACCACGTCGGGATCTACGCGGGTAACAACCGCATCTGGCACGCGCCCAAGAGGGGGACCGTGGTGCGCCTGGAGAAGATCTGGTCCAACAGCGTCTGGTACGGCAGGGTGCGCTGACCGCACCGTCCAGCGCGGCACTCGTGGCCCGCGGCCGAGCCGGTCAGCGGGCGTCGTCACACGAGCCGCGCTGGACAGGTGCCTGCCAGGGCAGCGCGATCCACACGGTCTTGCCGCCCTCGTCGGTGGGGCTGACCGAGAGCCTGCCGCCGCACTCGGCCGCCAGCCAGCGGATGATGACCATGCCGCGGCCGTTGTCCTGCTGGACGGCCGCGGGGAGCCGCTTGGGGTAGCGGGGGTGGCTGTCGGTGACACCGATGCGCAATTGCTCGTCACGGTCGAGCTCCAGGTCCACGGTGAAGGTGGGCGACTGGCCCAGGGTGTGCTGTACGGCGTTCGTGGCGAGTTCGGAAACGATCAGCCTGATCGTGTCGGCCACTTCGGCGTCACCGGGCAGGCCCCATTCCGCGAGCACGCGGGATACGAATTTCCGGGCGGCGGGGACCGAGACAGGATCGCTCGGCAGGGTGACGGAGGCTTCCTGATGGTCTGCCATGGCGACGTTGTCCCTTTCCCACCGGGACCGGTCTCCGGCTCGCGGCGGATGACTCGAGGACAGTCCCGGACTGGTGCTTCGCGCCAGCCTGCCACTCCTTGGCCGGTCACGGGTGGCGATCCACCGAGATGTGCATATATCTGTCGCTCGAAGCGGTGAACTCTGCTACGGCAGACCGTATTTGGGCGGGAGAGCGGTACTTCCTCTAATCTCGCCTACTGCCCTGCCCTGCCGCCGGGAGATCCGACGGCTCCGTCCGAAAGGAGACGGGCATGCAGTACGGCCCCGCGGTGCGCCGTCGACAGCTCGGCGCCGCCCTGCGCGCCCTGCGCGGCCACGCGGGGCTCACCAGCAGCGAAGCCGCCGCCAAGGTCGGCTGGCACCAGTCCAAGGTGAGCCGGATCGAGACGGGCCGCAGTGGCGTGAAAGCCGCCGACGTGCGGCTGCTGATGGAGGCATATCAGGTCAAGGATCCGCAGCGCAGCGAGCTGCTCATCGCGTTCGCCGGCGCCGACGATCCCGGCGCGGGGCGTCATCACTGGTGGAAGGCCTATCGCGATCTGCTGCCCGCCACCTACCGCGATTTCATCAGCCTGGAGTCGCAGGCGAGTTGGGTGCGCACGCTGGAGACCTCGGTGGTTCCCGGCCTGCTGCAGACCTCCGAGTACGCACGCGCGGTGACCCGGGCCGCGCTCGGCGAGCTGCCGGAAGAGCAGGTCGAGGCGTTGGTGGAGGTCCGGCTTGCCCGGCAGGACGTGCTGCGCGCGGATCCGCCGCTGCGGCTGAGCGTGGTCATGGACGAGGCGGTGCTGCGGCGGCCGGTGGGCGGGGCGCAGGTCTTCGCGGGGCAGTTGATCCGATTGAAGGAGGCATCTCACATGCCTCACGTTCGGCTTCAGGTGTTGCCGTTCGCCGCAGGTGAGCATGTGGGCCTGATCGGTCCTTTCGTTATTTTTTCATTTCCGGACATTGCTGATCTGGATGTGGTTGTTCTCGACCATTTGACGAGTAGCCTCTACCTCGAACGGAAAGAAGACCTCCAGGCGTACACGGAGGCCTTCAACTCCCTTCAGGTACAAGCGCTCTCACCCGAGGACTCAACGGATTTCATCGCCGGGCTATGCGACGGCGCGTAAGGAGGCACAATGACCGCAATGCCTCGGTACGTACCTTCCAGCACGACAATTCAAGGTGCGCGGTGGCAGCGCAGCAGCTACAGCAACGGAATGAACAACTGTGTCGAGACAGCCACCCTCGACTCAGGTCCGCTGACCGGCCTGCGTGCCGTGCGTGACTCGAAGAACATCGCAGGGCCCGCCCTGCTCTTCTCCCCCGGCCCCTGGGAGTCGTTCACCAACTGCCTCCGATAAGCAGCACCCGGCCCTGCGCGGGCCCGGCACGCTTCATCGGGGTGCGTTGCGGCTGATCACCCGTACCGCACCGACGAGCTGTGCGTCGGTGAGATCGGCGCGGGCGGTCAGCCGCAGCCGTGAGATGCCGTCCGGCACCGACGGCGGCCGGAAGCAGCCCACGGCGAGACCCTCCGCCCGGCAGTCGGCGGCCCACCGCACGGCCTGCTCCGGTGACGGGGCGCGTACGGAGACGACGGCGGCGTCGGGTCGTACCGCCGACAGACCTTCGGCCGTGAGACGGCGATGCAGCTCGGCCGCGACCTCGCGGGCGCGTGCGGCCCGGCCGGGCTCGCGGCGCAGCAGGCGCAGGGCCGCGAGGGCGGCGCCGGCCGCGGCGGGCGCGAGGCCCGTGTCGAAGATGAAGGTGCGGGCGGCGTTCACCAGGTGCTCGATGACCTTGGCGGGGCCCAGTACGGCGCCGCCCTGGCTGCCGAGGGACTTCGAGAGGGTGAGGGTGACCACGGTGTCGTCCGCGCCGGCGAGACCCGCCGCGTACGGGGCGCCCCGGCCGCCCTCGCCGAGCACCCCGAGTCCATGGGCGTCGTCGACGATCAGCCCCGCGCCGAAGCCGCGGCAGACCGCGGCGAGTTCCGCGAGCGGCGCCATGTCGCCGTCGACCGAGAACACCGAGTCGGACACCATGACGGCGGGACCGTCGTGCGCGTCCAGCGTCTTGCGGACCGCCTCGGGGTCGGCGTGCGGCACCACCTGCGTCGTCCCGCGCGCGAGCCGGCACCCGTCGATCAGGGACGCGTGGTTGCCCGCGTCGGAGACGATCAGCGAGCCGTGCGGGGCGAGCGCGGTGACGGCGGCGAGGTTCGCCGCGTAACCGGAGGAGAAGACGAGGGCCGCCTCGACGCCGCAGAAAGCGGCGAGCTCACGCTCCAGTTCGGCGTGCAGCTCCGTGGATCCCGTGACGAGCCGGGACCCGGTGGCACCGCCGCCCCAGCGCCGGGCCGCGGCGGCCGCGCCCTCGGTGACCTCGGGGTGCCGGGTCAGGCCCAGGTAGTCGTTTCCCGCCAGATCGAGGAGGCCGTCCGCCTCGGCGGGGCGCGGGCGCAGGGTGCGGACGAGTCCGGCGTCCGCGCGCAGCCGCGCCTGCTCGTCGAGCCAGCCGAACGCGGTGCGCGGTGCCCGGTCGAGGGCGTCGCCCGGGGCGTCGCCGGGGGCGGTGGACGCGGCCGTCACGGGGTGCCTGTTTGTAGACATTGCACAGACCTTAGTCGTCGTGCCACCTGGCCAGGGTGTGGCAATACCCACACCTCAAACCGTTTCTGTTGTGCGAACTCTCCTTGGCCCGGCAGGCTGCCGTGCGTAAGGATCAGCGCCATGGACCTGCTGAACACGCTGGTGGACAAGGGGCTTCGGCGCGAACTGCCGACCCGTGAAGAGGCGCTGGCCGTCCTGGCCACCTCCGACGACGAACTCCTGGACGTAGTGGCCGCCGCCGGGAAGGTACGGCGGCAGTGGTTCGGGCGCCGGGTGAAACTCAACTATCTGGTCAACCTCAAGTCGGGCCTGTGCCCCGAGGACTGCTCGTACTGTTCGCAGCGCCTCGGCTCCAAGGCCGAGATCCTGAAGTACACCTGGCTGAAGCCCGACGAGGCCTCGCAGGCCGCGGCGGCCGGGGTCGCGGGCGGCGCGAAGCGGGTCTGTCTGGTCGCCAGCGGCCGCGGCCCGACGGACCGTGACGTCGACCGGGTCGCGCAGACCATCGCGGCCGTCAAGGAGCAGAACGAGGGCGTCGAGGTGTGTGCCTGCCTCGGTCTGCTCTCGGACGGCCAGGCGGAGCGGCTGCGGGGCGCGGGCGCCGACGCGTACAACCACAACCTGAACACGTCCGAGGCGACGTACGCGGACATCACCAAGACCCACACGTACGCCGACCGCGTCGACACCGTGCAGAAGGCGCACGCGGCGGGGCTCTCCGCCTGCTCGGGGCTGATCGCGGGCATGGGCGAGCAGGACGAGGACCTGGTCGACGTCGTCTTCTCGCTGCGCGAGCTCGACCCGGACTCGGTGCCGGTGAACTTCCTGATCCCCTTCGAGGGCACACCGCTGGCCAAGGAGTGGAACCTCACGCCGCAGCGCTGTCTGCGCATCCTCGCGATGGTCCGCTTCGTCTGCCCGGACATCGAGGTGCGCATCGCGGGCGGCCGGGAAGTCCATCTGCGCTCGCTGCAGCCGCTCGCCCTGAACATCGCCAACTCCATCTTCCTGGGCGACTACCTGACCAGTGAGGGCCAGGCCGGCAAGGCCGACCTGGAGATGATCGCGGACGCCGGCTTCGAGGTCGAGGGCACGGACCAGGTGACGCTGCCGCAGCACCGCGCCGACGCGACGGCCGCGGTCGCGGGGGGCTGCGGCTCGCACGACGGGGGCGCCTGCGGCTCGCACGAGGGGGGTGGCTGTGGTCCCTGCGGGAGCTCCGAGCCGGCCGCCGAGGCCGCGGCGGAACCCGCGGCGGCGCCCGCGGCCGGTGCCAACGAGGCACGCACGGACCTGGTGGCGGTACGCCGCCGGGGCGCGGGAACGGACCTGGCCCCCAATGCCTGACCTGTCCACGGCGGACCTGCTCGCCCTCGACCGGCAGCACGTCTGGCACCCCTACGGGCCGATGCCCGGCCGCCAGGAACCCCTGGTCGTCGAGTCCGCGAGCGGCGTCCGGATGCGCCTGGCGGGCGGCACCGAACTGATCGACGGCATGTCGTCCTGGTGGTCGGCGATCCACGGATACAACCACCCCGTGCTCAACGACGCGGTGCGCGGCCAGCTGGACCGCATGAGCCACGTCATGTTCGGCGGACTGACGCACGAGCCCGCCGTCGCGCTCGCCAAACGCCTCGTCGACATGACGCCCGACGGTCTGGAGCACGTCTTCCTCTCCGACTCGGGTTCCGTCGCGGTCGAGGTCGCGGTGAAGATGTGCCTGCAGCACTGGCGCTCGCTCGGTCGGCCCGAGAAGCGGCGGATGCTGACGTGGCGCGGCGGCTACCACGGCGACACGTGGCAGCCGATGGCCGTGTGCGACCCCAAGGGCGGTATGCACGAGCTGTGGCAGGGGGTGCTGCCGCAGCAGGTGTTCGCGGACGCGCCGCCGAGCGGGTTCGACGCGTACGAGGAGTCGTACGCCGAGCACCTCCATGAGCTCATCGGGCGGCACGCCCACGAGCTCGCCGCGGTGATCGTCGAGCCCGTGGTGCAGGGGGCCGGCGGGATGCGGTTCCACTCCCCCGGCTATCTCCGCGCTCTTCGGGAGGCGTGCGACGCCCACGACGTGCTTCTGGTGTTCGACGAGATCGCGACGGGCTTCGGCCGTACGGGTGCGCTGTTCGCGGCCGACCACGCCGGTGTCTCCCCCGATGTGATGTGCGTCGGCAAGGCGCTGACCGGCGGCTATCTGTCGATGGCGGCGACGCTCTGCACGGCGCGGGTCGCCGACGGCATCTCTCGGGGCGAGGTGCCGGTCCTGGCGCACGGGCCGACGTTCATGGGCAATCCGCTGGCCGCGGCGGTGGCCGGTGCCTCGATCGACCTGCTGCTCGGGCAGGACTGGCCGACCGAGGTGAAGCGCATCGAGTCGGGCCTGCGGAACGGCCTGGCCGAGGCGGCCGCTCTCCCTTCGGTACGGGAGGTCCGTGTCCTCGGGGCGATCGGTGTCGTACAGCTGGACCACCCGGTGGACATGGCCGCGGCGACGCGTGCGGCGGTGCGTGAGGGTGTGTGGGTGCGGCCGTTCCGCGACCTGATCTACACGATGCCGCCGTTCGTCACGGGCGACGACGACGTGGCACAGATCGCGCGCGCGGTGTGCGCGGCGGCGAAGGAGGGGTGACGTGACGGTGATCGTGGTGTCCGGTACGGGCACGGAGATCGGCAAGACGGTGACGACCGCCGCGGTGGCCGCGGTCGCCCTGGCGGCCGGGCGCAGCGTCGCCGTGCTCAAGCCGGCGCAGACCGGGGTCGCGCCCGGCGGCCCCGGCGACGCGCAGGAGGTGACGCGGCTCGCGGGGGACGGCGTCACCACGCTCGAACTGGCCCGCTACCCCGAGCCGTTGGCGCCCGACGTCGCGGCGCGGCGGGCCGGTCTCGCACAGATCCACCCGCAGGACGTGGCAGACGCGGCGGCGAAGCTCGCGACCGAGCACGACCTGGTGCTCGTCGAGGGAGCCGGCGGGCTGCTGGTGCGCCTCGACGACGAGGGCGGCACCCTCGCGGACGCGGCGCGTCTCCTGGACGCGCCGGTCCTGCTGGTCGTCACGGCGGGCCTCGGCACGCTCAACTCGACGGCGCTGGCGGCGGAAGCGCTGCGGGCGCGCGGTGTACGCCAGCTGGGCCCCCTGGTCGGCAGCTGGCCGTCCGCCCCCGACCTGGCGTCCCGCTGCAACCTCGCGGACCTCCCGAAGGACGCGGGCACACCCCTCCTCGGCGCAATCCCCTCCGGAGCCGCATCGCTCGCGGCCCCCGACTTCCGCGTGGCGGCGGCCGGCTGGCTGGGCCCGGAGCTGGGAGGCACGTGGGACGGAGCGGCGTTCGCGGAGCGGGAGGCGCCGGGGGCGTGGAGGCCGTGATTCAGCGGTCCCTGTGACGGAGGGGGAGGGAGCGCCGCGCCTTCCCCCTCCTCGACGGGTAGAAGTGCAGCGTGAGTGATTCCTATGCCGCGCTTGCGGAGCACTACGACCTGATCATGACGTCGGGGTACTACGACTACGACGCCTACGCACGCGAGCTCTTGTCCCATATGCCCGCGCGCGGGCAGGTACTGGAGCTGGGCGTGGGCACCGGCCTGGTCTGCGAGCGGCTGGTGGAGTCGGCGTCCTCGGCGTTGCGGCTCACCGGTATCGATCACACCCCGAGCATGCTGGACCGGGCCCGCGCGCGGCTCGGCCCGCGGGTGCGGCTCCTCGGTCAGGACATCCTGCAGCCGGGCCTCCCGGGCGAGTTCGACGTCGCCTACTCCGTCGGCGGGGTCTGGCTGTGGCTGCGCGACGAAGCCGGCACACAGCTGGGCAGTCACCTCCTGGAGGACGAGGAGAACGTCACGGGCCTGCGTAATCTCGCCGCCGCGCTCCGGCCGGGCGCCACCCTGCTGCTGTCCGTGCAGAAGGCCCACCGGCCTTACCGGCGGCCCCTGCCCGGCGGGCTCGTATACGCGCAGGACCTGCACGATCACGGCGACGGACGGGTCACCAAGGACTACTTCATCCTGCGCGGGGACGCCGTCGTCGCCCATCAGCGTTCGACCTTCCGTCTCTACCCTCGGGCCGAGGCGGACCGGCTTCTGGAGCAGTGCGGCTTTCACCGTTCCAGGGGCGGTGGCGATGAACAGCTCTTCTGCCGCTACGTGCGCGCGTGACGCCCGCGTACAGCGGGACACGACGTCGCGGTGGGGTCGCTCGGCCCGGTGGCGGGGGACCATGGCCCTGTCCGCTCGCTCCGTCGAGGAGGGTCCATGTCGCCGCGCTCCGCCAAGTCCGTGTCCCGGGACGCTGTGCATCATCCCGTTTTCGCGCGTTTCTACGCTCGGCAGAGCGTGGCCGCCGAGCCTCTCATCGGTGGTCACCGGCGGGAGCTGCTCGCCGGGCTCGCCGGGCGGGTGATCGAGGTCGGTGCGGGGAACGGGCTCAACTTCCCGTACTACCCGGGCGCGGTCTCCGAGGTCGTGGCAATCGAGCCGGAGCGCGTTCTGCGGCGGCTCGCGGTCTCCGCGGCCCTGCGCGCAGACGTGCCGGTGGACGTCGTGCCAGGCGCCGCGGAGGCGCTGCCCGTCAAGAGCGAGGCGTTCGACGCGGCGGTCGTCTCGCTCGTACTGTGCAGCGTGCGCGACGTGCGGCGGGCGCTCGGCGAGCTGCGGCGAGTGCTGCGGCCCGGCGGTGAGCTGCGGTTCTTCGAGCACGGCCGGGCGCCGGGGACGCTGATGTCGGTCACCCAGCGCGTCCTGGACCGGACGGTGTGGCCGCCGCTGTTCGGCGGCTGTCACGTCGCGCGGGAGCCACTGGCGGCCCTGCGCGACGCCGGGTTCGAGCTCGGCGCGCACCGGCGGTTCCTGGTCCCGGCGAAGGGGCCACGCCTGCCGACGTCGTACTGCGTACTGGGCACGGCTCACCGGCCCGACCTGGCCTGACGCCGGCTCACAGGCTCCACTGGCGCAGCTGGTCCGCTATGGCGTGCACGCTCGCGCCGTCCTCCTTCACAAGACGGGCCAGTTCGCGCACCTGCTCGGGCGAGGTGACGACCTTCAGGCCGCTGGAGACGAGGTAGGCGTAGGCGACGGAGGAGGCGAAGAGGGCGTTCGAGCGCTCGAGGGCGGGGATGTGGAGCAGGACTTGGAGGAGCGCCGCCGCGCGGTCGTGCGGGGTTTCGTAGACGGGCACGCCGAATATCTCCGCCTCGTGTCTGCTGACGGCGGCGACGAGCGCGCCCCAGTCGGTGACCTGCGGGTCCCCGGGCGTCTTGTGTTCGGCGACCATCAGGAGCCAGGCGAGGTCGATTCTGAGGTCCAACGGCTCAGCAGCGACCTTCACGCACCGGGCGGCTGCCCTCGCGCTCGACGCCGAACTCCTCGGCGAACACCGACTCGTACTGCTTCATGAAGTCGGCGGCGGCCTCGACGAAGGTATGTCCGATTTCGCCGGCGTCCTGTTTGACGAGCTCTTCGATATAGCGGTTGACGCTCATGCCGCGGGCCAAGGCGCGCTCCCGCGCGGCCCTGGCGGTGTCCTCGTCCACCCGCACGTTCAGCTGTGTCTTCGCCATACCGTCAAGCTAGCGCCGGGGTGCTAGCACCACAAGACCGCCATGACCTTGCCCCTTACATACGTTTCGGGGCCCGACCTCGGAGGGATACCGGACACCCGGGCGGCCCCACTACTCTCGTCGGGGTTACGGGAGTTGGAACGGCCACAACCCAGGAGGCCGCCTTGTCCACACCTGCTTCGACACCGGCCGCGGGCCGCCCGGAGCCCGCCGGGATCGCCGCGCGCGCCCGCGGCCTCACCAAGGCGTACGGCTCGGGCGAGACGACCGTGCTCGCCCTCGACTCGGTCGACGTGGACATCACGCGCGAGCGCTTCACCGCCGTCATGGGCCCCTCCGGTTCGGGGAAGTCCACTTTGATGCACTGCCTCGCCGGCCTCGACAGCGTATCGGCGGGCCAGGTGTGGCTCGGCGACACCGAGATCACCGGTCTCAAGGAGCGCGAACTGACCCGGCTGCGGCGCGACCGCGTCGGCTTCATGTTCCAGTCCTTCAACCTCATCCCCACGCTCAACGCCCTGGAGAACATGACGCTGCCGATGGACATCGCCGGGCAGCGGCCCAACCGCGACTGGTTGGAGCACGTCATCGACACGCTGGGGCTGCGGGACCGGCTCAAGCACCGTCCCGCGCAGCTGTCCGGCGGGCAGCAGCAGCGGGTGGCGTGCGCGCGGGCGCTGGCCGCCAAACCCGAGCTGATCTTCGCCGACGAGCCGACGGGCAACCTCGACTCGCGGGCCGGGCTCGAAGTCCTCGGCTTCCTGCGCGAGGCGGTGGACCAGCTCGGCCAGACCGTCGTCATGGTGACCCACGATCCCGGCGCCGCCGCCCACTCCGACCTGGTGCTCTTCCTCGGCGACGGCCGGATCGTGGACGACATGGAGCGGCCGACGGCGGAGGCGGTGCTCGAACGCATGAAGCGGTTCGACGCCCTGCACGCGGTGGCATCGGGCGCTCCCGGGGCGGCGCCGGGCCCGACCACGGCAGCGCCGGGCACGTCCGTGTCCGTCGACAAACCGTCCGACCAGAGCTGAGCCGGGGGCCGCGGTGCTGAAGGCGACACTCAGAAGCTTCCTGGCGCACAAGGGGCGGCTCGCGCTCTCCGCGCTGGCCGTCATCCTCTCCGTCGCGTTCGTGGCGGGCAGTCTGATCTTCTCGGACACGGTCACGCGCACCTTCGACCGTCTCTTCGCCTCCACATCGGCCGATGTGACGGTCGCCCCGAAGGAGGACCTGGACGAGGCCATGCCGTCCGGGCAGACGCCGACGGTTCCCGCGAACCTCAAGGAGCGGGTGGCCGGGGTCGACGGGGTCGAGGACACGCACGTCGACGTGTCCGTCGAGAACATCACCATCGTCGACCGCGACAACGAATCCGTGAGCTCGACGACCGGCGCCCCCACCATCGCCACCAACTGGTATCCCACCGACCGCAGCCCCGTGGAGCTCACCTCGGGCCATGCCCCGCGCGGCGACGGTCAGGCGATGATCGACGCGGACACGGCCGAAAAAAAGGACGTGGAGATCGGGGACACCCTCACCGTCCTGGCACGGCCCGGCTCGTTCAAGGTGAAGATCGTCGGCATCGCCACGTTCACCACCACGAACCCCGGTGCCGCGCTCGTCTTCCTCGACACGTCGACCGCCCAGCGCGAGCTCCTCGGCTCGGAGGACGTGGCGACGAGCATCTCCGTGACGGCCGCGGACGGCGTCGGGGACCCGACACTGAAGCGCCGCATCGCCGCCGAGCTGGGCTCCGGCTACAAGCTGGAGACCGCCGACGAGCAGGCCGAGTCGGCGGCCTCCGAACTCGGCGGGTTCCTCGACGTCATCAAGTACGTGATGCTCGGCTTCGCCGGGGTCGCCGTGCTCGTGGGCATCTTCCTGATCGTCAACACCTTCTCGATGCTCATCGCGCAGCGCACCCGCGAACTGGGCCTGCTGCGCGCCCTCGGCGCCGACCGCAGGCAGGTGCGCCGCTCCGTGCTCTTCGAGGCGCTGCTGCTCGGCCTGGTCGGCTCGACGCTCGGGCTCGCCGCGGGCATAGGGCTGGCCCTCGGCCTGATCGAGCTGATGGGCCTGCTCGGGATGAACCTGAAGTCCACGGAGATGGTCCTCGGGTGGGCGACGCCCGTCGCCTCGTACGTCGTCGGGGTCGGCGTCACCTTCGTCGCGGCGTACCTCCCGGCCCGGCGGGCCGCGCAGGTGTCGCCGATGGCGGCGCTCGCCGACGCGGAGATCGCCGGTGTGGGGCGGCCGTTGAAGGTGCGGGCCGTCGTGGGTGCCGTCGTCGGGGCGGCCGGTGCCGCCGCGCTGATCGGTTGCGCGACGGCGGAGAAGACCTCGTCCGCGGCGTCGCTGCTGGGGCTCGGCATCGTCCTGACCCTGATCGCCACGGTCGTCGCGGGGCCGCTCCTGGTACGCCCGGTGATCCGGGTGCTCGGCGGTGCGTTCCCCGCGGTCTTCGGCCCGGTCGGCCGGATGAGCCAGCGCAACGCGCTGCGCAACCCGCGGCGCACGGGCGCCACGGCGGCCGCGCTGATGGTGGGGCTCGCGCTGGTCGGCGGTCTCTCGGTGGCCAGTGCGTCGATGACGAAGTCGTTCGACCGGCAGATCGACAAGACGCTCGGCGCGGACTTCGTCGTACAGAACAGCAACTTCATGCCGTTCTCGCCGGAGATCACCGGGAAGGTCGAGGACACCGAGGGCGCCGGTCTCGTCGTACGCCAGCGCTTCACGCCCATCGAACTGGCGCTGCCCGACGGCAAGAACGTCGAGTCGACCGCCGCCGGATACGACCCGCGACTCGACGACGTCGCCAAGGTCACGTACGCGCAGGGCAGTTCACGGGAGGCACTGGCGGCCGGGCGGATCGGCATGGACAAGGACTTCGCGGAGAAGCACGAGGTGCGGCTCGGGGACGCGCTGCCCGCGACGTTCCCCGGCGGACGCGAGACGAAGCTGACGGTCGGCGCGCTCACCGACCAGGACTCCGCCGAGGGCTTCGGCATCGAGGGCGGGCTCTTCCTCGGGTTCGGCACGGTCGAGAAGTACGTGCCGGGCGGCCAGGACTCCGCGTTGTTCGTCAACGCGGCATCGGGCACGGACGCGGACACCCTGCGCGAGCGCCTGGAGAAGACCCTCGACCCGTATCCGCAGGTGCAGGTGCGCGACCAGGCCGACTACAAAGAGCTGATCCGGCAGCAGATCGCCGTGATGCTGTACCTCGTCTACGCCCTCCTCGGCCTGGCGATCGTCATCGCGGTCCTCGGCGTGGTCAACACCCTCGCCCTGTCGGTCGTGGAGCGCACCAGGGAGATCGGTCTGCTGCGCGCCATCGGCCTCGGACGGCGTCAGCTGCGCCGCATGATCCGCCTGGAGTCGGTGGTGATCGCCGTGTTCGGGGCGCTGCTCGGCCTCGCGCTCGGCCTGGTGTGGGGCGTCGCCGTGCAGCAGGTGCTCGCGCTTCAAGGCATGAAGGAGCTGGCGTTCCCCTGGACGACGATCGTCGCGGTGGTGATCGGTTCGGTGGTCGTCGGCCTCGCGGCGGCGCTCCTGCCGGCGCTGCGCGCGTCGCGCATGAACGTGCTGGCGGCCATCGCGCACGAGTGATGCCCCGGCGTCCGCATCCTGAAAAATCCGTGCGCCGGGGCGCCGGCCGATGGTGGGATGCTGGCATGAACGCTCTCCATGTACGGGACAACGACCTGCACGTGCGGACCGCGACGGCCGAGGACCTCGACGCGGTGCTCGCCTTCTGGAAGACGGCCGCCGAGGGCACGAGCATCAGCGACGACCGCTCAGGGGTGGAGCGGCTCGTCGCCAGGGACCCCGAGGCGCTGATCCTCGCGGAGCGTGGCGGCGAGCTCGCGGGCACGGTCATCGCGGGCTTCGACGGCTGGCGCTGCCATCTGTACCGCCTCGCCGTGCACCCGGAGCACCGCCGCCGCGGCGTGGGCTCGGCGCTGCTCGCCGCCGCGGAGGAGCGGTTCGTGCGGCTCGGCGGGCGGCGCGGCGACGCGATGGTCCTGGACCGCAACGATCTCGCCCACCACGCCTGGCGCGCGGCGGGCTACGCTCCCGAGCCGCAGTGGAGCCGCTGGGTGAAGCCGCTCCCTGCCGGGTACGAGGAGTAGACCCCGCCTGGGGTCGGAGCGGCTTTGCCGGTCCTTTACCCTGTACGTACCACTCGTATCCGACTGAAAGGTGTGAGCGTCCGCCCATGGGCGAGCCTCCCAGTACCCGACATCGCGCACTCCTCCCGCTCCTGTCCGATCATGGGACGGAGGTGACCCGATGACCGAAGTGCTCCTGCTCCTCGTGGCGGTGCTGCTCAGCCTGGCGTGCGGTGTCTTCGTCGCGGCGGAGTTCTCCCTCACGACGGTCGAGCGCAGCGAGCTCGAGCGGGCCGTCGAGCGCGGCGAGCGCGGCGCGGCCGGCGCCCTCAAAGCCGTCAAGAACCTCACCTTCCAGCTCTCGGGCGCCCAGCTCGGCATCACCGTCACCAACCTCGTGGTCGGCATGCTCTCGGAGCCGTCCATCGCCAAACTGATCGCGGGTCCGCTGCGTGACCTCGGCGTCCCCGGGTCGGCGGCCTCCTCCATCGCCCTGGTCATCGGCACGGCCCTGTCGACGGTCTTCCTGATGGTCGTCGGCGAGCTGGTCCCGAAGAACTGGGCGATCTCCTCGCCGCTCGCGGTCGCCAAGCGGGTGGCCACGCCCCAGCGACTGTTCAGCGCCGCGTTCCGGCCGTTCATCGCGCATCTGAACAACACCGCCAACCGTTCCGTACGCCGCTTCGGCATGGAGCCCACCGAGGAGCTCGCCTCCGCGCGCGGCCCCAAGGAGCTGGTGGCCCTGGCCCGCCACTCCGCCAGGGAGGGCGCCCTGGAGGCGGACACCGCCGAGCTGTTCGTGCGCACGCTGAACCTCGCCGACCTCACCGCGGAGAACGTGATGACGCCCCGCGTCCAGGTCATGGCCCTCGACGTGCACGCCACCTGCGAGGACGTCGCCAACGCCACGCGCGCCACAGGACTCTCCCGCTTCCCCGTGTACCGCGGGAACCTCGACACGGTCGTCGGCGTCGCCCACATCAAGGACGTGCTCGCCATACCGGCCGAGCGCAGGCAGCGCGTCCCCGTCTCCGAACTGCTGCGCGAGCCGCTGCTCGTCCCGGAGACGCTGACCGTCGACCGGCTCCTCGACCGGCTCTCGGGCAAGCGCACGATGGCCGTGGTCATCGACGAGTACGGCGGGACCGCCGGGGTGGCCACCCTGGAGGACATCGTCGAGGAGGTCGTCGGCGAGGTGCGGGACGAGCACGACCCGCACGAGACGTCCGACATCACCGTCGAGGGCACCGACGACGACGGCAGGACGCTGTACTCCGCCGACGGCGCCGCCCGCACCGACCAGCTCGCGCGGGTCGGTCTGCGGGTGCCCGACGGGCCGTACGAGACCCTCGCCGGCCTCGTCGCCACGCGGCTCGGCCGCATCCCCGCCGTCGGTGACGACGTCGAGGTGGGCGGCTGGCGGCTGGACGTCGTCGACGCCACGGGGCGGCGCGCCGCCCGCGTGCTGCTGCACGCGCCGCCACTGCCCGGCGATCACGACGTCCACGACGCCCGCACGGCCCGCGCCGACCACGAGGAGGACGCCCGATGACCGCCATCCAGCTGCTGATCGGTCTGGCGACGCTCGTCGTCAACGCCTTCTTCGTGGGCGCCGAGTTCGCGCTCATCTCCGTACGCCGCAGCCAGATCGAGCCGCACGCGGAGGACGGGAACAAGCGCGCCAAGAGCGTCATGTGGGGTCTCCAGCACGTGTCGGCGCTGCTCGCCGCAGCGCAGCTCGGCATCACGCTGTGCACCCTCGTCCTCGGCATCGTCGCGGAGCCGGCCATCGCGCATCTGCTGGAGCCCGCGTTCGACGCGGTGGGCGTGCCGCACGGCCTGGTCCACCCGATCTCGTTCGTCATCGCGCTGGCCCTTGCGACCTATCTGCACATGCTGCTCGGCGAGATGATCCCGAAGAACATCGCGCTCGCCGAGCCCGTGCGCTCGGCGCTGCTCCTCGGGCCGCCGCTGGTGGCGCTTGCGCGGGCGCTGCGCCCGGTGATCTTCGCGATCAACGCGTTCGCCAACGGTCTGCTGAAGCTGCTGCACGTCGAGGCCAAGGACGAGGTGTCGGCGAGCTTCTCCGACGACGACCTCGCCCGCATGGTCAAGGACTCCGGAGACGCGGGTCTGATCGACAACCGTGCGCAGGAGCGGCTGCACGACGCGCTCGAACTGGGCCGCCGCCCGGTCAGGGACGTGGTCCTGCCGCTGGAGGACGTGGTCTACGCGCGCGTGGGCGTCACCCCGGAACAGTTGGAGCAGCTCTCGGCCGAGTCCGGGTTCTCCCGCTTCCCCGTGGTCGACGACGGCCGCCGCATCGTCGGCTATCTGCACGTCAAGGACGCCCTGGACCGGGCGCCGCGCGATCTGCCGTTCCGGGTTCCGGACATGCGCAAGATCGCCCAGGTGCGCGAGACGACGCCGCTGGACGACGTGCTGACCGCCATGCGTGGCAGCCGCACGCATGTGGCGGCGGTGCTCGGTTCGGACGGCAGGCTCGCCGGGATGGTCACGATGGAGGACGTGCTGCAGGAGCTGTTCGGCCAGCCGGTGTGACCCGTGACCCGGGCCCGCAGCCTGACCTGCTGGTCCTGACCTGCTGGTCCTGACCTGCTGGTCCTGACCTGCTGGTCCTGACCTGCTGGTCCTGACCTGCTGGTCCTGAGCGGGGCGGCGGAGAGGCCTTCCCGCCCTCCGCCGCACCGCTCAGAGGACCCGTTCGCCCGCCCCCGCCGACGGCGTCGGCTGCTCGGTGATGCCGGGCCCCGCCGCACCGGCCTCCGCGGCCCCGAGCGCCGTCAGGACCGCGAGGACCGCGGCGAGGCCCGCCGTCGCGAAGGCCGCGCCCCACTCGACGTCCAGCAGGCTGGTCGCCCCGGCGACCAGTACGGCGGCCAGCGCCTGCGCGAACGTGCGGATCGCGCGTTCCGCGGTGGCCTTCCAGAAGGCTCCGGTCCACATGGCTGGCTCGCTCTCTCGTGACGACGGCTCGCCTATGGCATACCGCCGTGACGCCACACTGCCCAGGGGCCGGGAGACCCGGGAAGCGGAGGGTGTGGTGCCTGTGGGGACCCTCAGACAGCGGTCGGCTCCGCGGCGGCCAGCAGCGCCACCTCGTCGAGCACGGCGGCCGCCTGCGCGGTGAGCTCCGCCGTGGCCACGAAGCCTCCGTCCCGGCCGGCCAGGCGGTCCTCGATGCCGGAGACCGACAGGCTCCGCCCTGCGGGCCGCAGCCCCACCCTGCGCAGCACCGGCTGGATCATCTCGACGGCGGGGGCTCCTCCGGAGCTGTCCGCGCTGTAGCTGATCAGGCCCACCGGCTTGCCCTGCCACTCCTTCTGCAAGTAGTCGATGGCGTTCTTCAGGGGCGCGGTGAAGCCGCCGTTGTACATCGGCATGACGAAGACGAAGCAGTCGGCGGCCGCGACGGTCGCGCTCCAGTCCTTGGTGTGCCGGTGGATGTAGCGGCCTTCCGACGGGTGCTCGGGCTCGTCGAAGAACGGCAGGCCGACCTCGCCGAGGTCGATCAGGGTGGTCTCGAACTCCTCGCGGGCGGCGGCGATTTCCGCTACCCAGACGGCCAGCGGGCGGCCCGCGGAGGTGGGCCGGGTACTCGCCGAGACGACATACAGACGAGGCATCGTGCCGCTCCTTCACATGGTGGTGCCGTCACCCTTCGAACAGCAGCGGTACCCGCACCGTTAGTGGTTGACGTGTCACCTATTACGGTAGGAGCGAGCTGAATGACATGTCAACCAAATCTCCGATACGGTGGGTCCATGCCCCAGGAACCCCGCTGGCTGACCGACCGCGAACAGCGCGCATGGCAGGCGTACCGCCGCATGTTCCTGCTGCTCAACGCGGAGCTTTCCCGCGATCTCAACCGGCAGAGCGGACTCTCCGACCCCGACTACGACGTCCTGTCCAACCTGGGCGCGAGCCCCGACCACCGCCGCCGCGTCAGCGAGCTCGCGGACCGCATGCTCTGGTCCCGCAGCCGCCTCTCCCATCACCTCGCCCGTATGCAACAGCGCGGCCTCGTGGTGCGCGAAGAGTGCGCGACGGACGGCAGGGGCGCGGTGGTCGTGCTCACGGAGGAGGGGCTGCGCACGATCGAAGCGGCCGCCCCACTGCACGTGGAGTCCGTGCGCAGGCACTTCATGGATCTGCTGACCCCCGAACAGATCGAGGCGTTCACCGACGTCGGGGAAACGGTGGTGGCCCGGCTCACCGAGCCCGGCCCCGGGTGACACCTGCGACGGTGCGCCCCGGCGGGATACCATCGCTTCCGCCATGCAGATGAATGCCAACTACACCAGTCTCGTCGCGGTCGGCGACTCCTTCACCGAGGGCATGTCGGACCTGCTGCCCGACGGCAGCTACCGCGGCTGGGCCGACCTCCTGGCCGGCCGGATGGCGGCGCACAGCCCCGGCTTCCGGTACGCGAACCTCGCGGTGCGCGGCAAGCTCATCGGCCAGATCGTCGACGAACAGGTCGACGTCGCGGCCGCGATGCAGGCCGACGTGGTCACCCTGGTGGGCGGGCTCAACGACACCCTGCGCCCCAAGTGCGACATGCGCCGCGTCCGC
This sequence comes from Streptomyces sp. NPDC039480, assembly GCF_055597165.1. Classification (NCBI taxonomy): domain Bacteria; kingdom Bacillati; phylum Actinomycetota; class Actinomycetes; order Kitasatosporales; family Streptomycetaceae; genus Streptomyces; species Streptomyces sp. NPDC039480. The sequence goes on from NZ_JBVITX010000003.1 coordinate 277,312, forward strand.
GATCTGCTCGAAGAGGCCGTGGAGCGCCTCGCGCCCGCCTGCAAGCAGCTCGTCCTGATGCGCAGCCCGGGTCGCAACGGCCCGGTGATGGAGCGGTTCCGCCCGCGCATGGAGGAGCTGTTCACGCACATCGACGACCTGGCCGACCGGCATGGCGCGCTGGTCGTGGACCTCTACGGCTCCGCCGCCCTCGGCGACCAGCGCATGTGGGACGTGGACCGGCTGCACCTCACGGCCGAGGGGCACCGCAGGGTCGCCGAGGCCGTGTGGCAGGCGCTCGGCCACTCCCCCGAGGACGACTGGCAGACCCCGCTGCCGGCCGCCGTGCCGCCGGGCTGGGCGGTGCGCCGCATCGCCGACGCCCGGTTCGCCAGGCAGCACCTCGGGCCGTGGATAGGGCGCCGCCTCACCGGCCGCTCCTCCGGCGACGGACGCGCGCCCAAGCGCCCCGACCTGCTCCCCTACGACGGCCCGCTCCCCTAGGCCCTGTCCGCCGACTCACGCTCTCGTAGCTTCCGACGAACGGGGGCGTGGCGCTGGCCTGCATGAATGCCCAGTAGAATCCGTACACGTGACTGCTGCGCCTGCAAAGCCCCGTATCCCGAACGTCCTCGCCGGACGTTATGCCTCCGCCGAGCTCGCCACCCTCTGGTCGCCCGAGCAGAAGGTGAAGCTGGAGCGTCAGCTCTGGCTCGCCGTGCTGCGCGCGCAGAAGGACCTCGGGATCGAGGTTCCGGACGCCGCCATCGCCGACTACGAGCGCGTGCTCGACCACGTCGACCTGGCCTCGATCGCCGAGCGCGAGAAGGTCACGCGCCACGACGTGAAGGCCCGCATCGAGGAGTTCAACGCCCTCGCCGGGCACGAGCACGTCCACAAGGGCATGACCTCGCGCGACCTCACCGAGAACGTGGAGCAGCTGCAGATCCGGCTCTCCCTGGAGCTGATCCGCTCCCGTACGGTCGCGGTCCTCGCCCGGCTCGGCAAGCTCGCCGGCGAGTACGCCGAGCTGGTGATGGCCGGCCGCTCCCACAACGTCGCCGCGCAGGCGACGACGCTGGGCAAGCGCTTCGCGACCGGCGCCGACGAACTCCTCGTCGCCTACCGCCGCCTGGACGAGCTCGTCGAGCGCTACCCGCTGCGCGGCATCAAGGGCCCGGTCGGCACCGCCCAGGACATGCTCGACCTGCTCGGCGGCGACGCCGGGAAGCTGGCCGACCTGGAGCAGCGCATCGCCTCGCACCTCGGGTTCGAGACGGCCTTCACCTCGGTCGGCCAGGTCTACCCGCGCTCGCTCGACTACGACGTCGTCACCGCTCTGGTGCAGGTGGCCGCCGCGCCGTCCTCGCTGGCCAAGACGATCCGCCTGATGGCGGGCCACGAGCTGGTGACCGAGGGCTTCAAGCCGGGCCAGGTCGGCTCGTCCGCGATGCCGCACAAGATGAACACCCGCTCCTGCGAGCGCGTCAACGGCCTCACCGTCATCCTGCGCGGCTACGCCTCGATGACCGGCGAGCTGGCGGGCGACCAGTGGAACGAGGGCGACGTCTCCTGTTCCGTCGTACGACGGGTCGCCCTGCCCGACGCGTTCTTCGCGCTCGACGGTCTCCTGGAGACCTTCCTCACCGTGCTCGACGAGTTCGGCGCCTTCCCGGCGGTCGTGGCGCGCGAGCTGGACCGCTACCTCCCCTTCCTCGCCACCACCAAGGTCCTCATGGCCTCGGTGCGCGCGGGCGTCGGCCGCGAGGAGGCCCACGAGGCCATCAAGGAGAACGCCGTCGCCTCCGCGCTCGCCATGCGTGAGCAGGGCGCCGAGCGCAACGAACTGCTCGACAAGCTTGCCGCCGACGCCCGGATCCCGCTGGACCGCGCGCAGTTGGACGAGCTGATGGCCGACAAGCTGTCCTTCACCGGCGCCGCGAGCGACCAGATCGCCGCGGTCGTGGCGCGGATCGAGGACCTGCTGAAGAAGCACCCCGAGGCCGCGGCCTACACGCCGGGCGCCATTCTGTAGCCCCGACTCGGCACAGCGGCCCGTCCACCTGGCTCGGTGGACGGGCCGAGCCGTGTCACGGCCCGCGCGGGGTCAGGCGGCGCGGGCGGCGGTGCCCGCGTCCGCGTAGCCGGCCTCGGCGCGCACGCGGTCGCAGCTGCGGCTGATCAGGCGCGAGACGTGCATCTGGGAGATGCCGAGCTTCTCGGCTATCCGGCTCTGCGTCATGTCCTCGAAGAAGCGCAGGTACAGGATGGTGCGCTCGCGCTCCGGGAGCTTCCGCAGCCCGTTCTTGGCCGCCTCCCGGTCGGTGATGACGTCGTACGCGGTGTCCGGCGCCCCGAGCGTGTCGGCGAGGCTGAACCCGTCGGGGTCGGCGGAGGAGATCTCGGCGTCCAGCGAGAGGGCGCTGTAGCCCTCCATCGCCTGCATGCCGTCCCGCACCTCGTCCTCGGTCAGCCCCGCGTGCGCGGCGATGTCGGCGATGGAGGGCTCGGGGCCGCTGCCCGGCTGGTCGATGAGTTCACGGCGCGTGGCACGGACCTTGTTGCGCAGATCCTGGACGCGGCGCGGCACCCGCACGTCCCACATCCGGTCGCGGAAGTGCCTGCGCAGTTCGCCGGTGATGGTGGGCACGGCGTAGCTCTCGAAAGCGCCGCGGCCGGGCTCGTACCGGTTGACGGCCTTGACCAGGCCCATCGCGGCGACCTGCCGCAGGTCTTCCAGGTTCTCGCCCTTGTTGCGGTAGCGGGCGGCCAGCCGGTGGGCCATGGGCAGCCATGCCTCGACGATCTGCTCGCACAGGACTTCCCGCTCGGGGCCGTCGTCGAGCGACGCGAGCCGGGCGAATTCCGCGGTGGTGTCCGGTGCGTCGTGGTGGGAGTGCCGGCCCGTCGTACGGCGACGGGCGGAGTATGCAGTGAGGTCCGTAGGCATCAGAATCGCTCCTCAACGGTGCCGCCAATAAGTGACCGCGAGAAACGGGGCGCCCCAGTGACAGGCATCCACCAGGAGTGAACACACCGCTCCCGCGAACGCGCCTCCGGTCCGAAGCACGACGTTCGCCTGCCCTGCGTTTGGGGGGTCAAACAGCCGTGTGAGCAAGGAGATCGGGGGTGAATACCTTCGAATGGGTGGGGCATACGGGACGCGGGGTGCGCAGCGCCGGAACGGCCGTCGGGCGCCCGTGTCGCCGACCGGCCGCATTGGGGTGCGGCCGGTCGGTCTTCTTACAGGCCCTAAGTGCCGGCGAGGACCTCGCTGTCCAGGCGGCTCAGCATCTCGGCGGGGTGCGCGTACACGGCCGCGGCACCGGCCTCCTCCAGATCGCTCCGGGGAATGCCTCCGGAGAGCACCGCGACGCTGCGTACGCCCGCCCGGGACGCCGCCCGCATGTCCCACACCGTGTCACCCACGAACAGCGCGTCCTCCGGGGCGCATTCGGCGATCTCCAGGGCGTGGTGGACGGGGTCGGGAGCCGGTTTGCCCGAGGACACGTCGTCCGCGCTCGCGATGCCGAGGATGACGTCGTCGGCGTCGATGGCCCGGCGGAGCGCTTCAAGCTCCGAGCCGCCCGCCGAGGTCGCGAGGACGATGCGCCACCCGCGGTCGTGCAGCGCGTGCAGCAGGTCGCTCGCGCCTTCCAGAGCGGGCAGCCGGTCGAAGTACGTCCCGTACAGGGTGCTGTGCGCGTCGCTGATCGCCTCCTCCTGGCCGGTGTCCCGGTCCTCGCCGAGCAGGTGGGCGATGAGGTCGGTCGAGCCGAGGCCGACGGCCCGGTGGATGTCGTGCATCGCGACCTGGTGTCCCGCTTGGCGGAACGCCTCCCACCAGGTGGTCACGTGCAGGTGGTTGGTGTCGGTGAGCGTTCCGTCGACGTCGAACAGCGCCGCACGTCTCATCACTGCGTACCTTTCTCTCGCTCGGTCACTTCTCTGCCCCGGTCACTTCTCCCGCTTGGTCACTCCGCTGATGACGAAGCCGCTGCGGGGCATGGTCGGCACGCGGTTCAGGGGGATGCGCAGGTCCTGCTCGGGGACGTCGTGGTCGAGCCGCGCGAGGCGCGGGAGCAGGGTGCTGAGGACCGCAAGGGTGACGTCCTCGCCCGGGCAGCGGTGGCCCTGGGAGGCATCCCCACCGCCCTGCGGGACCAGTTCGTCGCGTCCGGGTTCGCGGCCGGTGAACCGCTCGGGGTCGAATGTGTAGGGCGCGTCCCACAGTTCGGGGTCGTGGTTCTGTCCGTAGAGGTCGAGGAGGACCATGGTGCCCTCGGCGATGGGTTCGCCGTGCCATTCGATGTCGTCGGGGGCGAGGCCTGCGACGAACGGCGCGAACGGGTAGAAGCGCCGCACCTCGTGGGCGAACGCCCGCGCGTAGCCCTCGTCCTGCGCGGCCAGTCGCTTCCGGAGCGCCGGGTGCCGGTGCAGGGCGTGCGCCCCGAACACCGTGAACCAGGTGACGGCGACGGTCGGCCGGAGGATGTTGAGGAGCTCGACGGCGGCCGTACGCGGTTCGAGCAGCTCACCGTCGGCGTCGCGGTGGAACGCCACGGCCGCCACCACGGAGGGCGGTTCCCCCGCCCCCTGCTCCCCCGCCGACCGGACGTCCTCGATCAGCCGGGCAAGGCGTGCCTCCTGGCGCCGCCGGGCGAGGCGGGCCTTCCAGTGCCTCGGCCCCGCCGTGGCGAAGCCGTCGACCATCGCCACCAGGTCCTGCGCGGTCCGCCGCGATTCGTCGTCGGGGTGCTCCGGAAGAGGGACGCCCGCCCACGCGCACACGGCCCGTGTGATCAGGACGCTCACTTCGTCGAACAGCGTCACCTGGGGGTGGTCGGCCCACTCCTTGCAGGACCGATCCCACTCGTCGGCGACATGCCGGGCCAGTCCGGTGACGCCCGCGGTGTCCTTGAGGACCGTCACGAAGAGCTCCTTGCGCCGCCGGTGCTCCGCCCCGTCGAGGGTGTGCACCGCGCCCTTGCCGAAGAGCGTGGCCAGGATGGGTTCGGGCAGGGCCGTCCGGCGGCGCACGTGGTCCTCGTCGTAGAAGAACCCGACGGCCGCGGGGCCGCGCAACGCGATGGCCTGCTTGCCCAGCAAGCGGGTACGGACGGCGCCCGGGCCCCGGCGGCGGGTCAGGTCGGGGAGCCACGCGTAACCCTGACTGAGCAGCGGCAGCGTGTTGTCCAGCATGGAGTCCTCCTGAAGGGAAAGGCTCAGGCCCAGGCGGTCGGCCGACGACTCGGTCGGCTCGGCCTCCGTGGCCTGTTGATCACTGCACACGGGTTCCCCGGTGCCGCCTTCGCGAATCAGGACGAAAGGGAGCTATTTGGGGCGTCCGCCTCCGGCTGGGCGACGCGACCCCGCTGGCCGACGAGACGGGCTTCCACCCGCTCGGCCGGTCCCGTGCGGTTCTGGGACCGGTACAGCGTCAGCGCCTGCTGCCAGGCCTCACGGGCGAGGTCGGTGCTGCCCATGGCGTCGTGGGTCTCGGCGAGGTTGGCCAGGGTGTCCGCCTCGTTCGACGCGTCCTCGTGCCCGCGGAAGAGGGCCAGAGCGCGCCGGTAGTACGCGAGGGCCTGCTCGTGTCGGCCGGTGTGGTGGGCGATGTAGCCGAGGCTGTCGAGCGTGGTGGAGGCGTCGATGGGGCGCGCGTGCTCCTCGTAGAGACGCAGCGCCTGCTCGCAGTGGGTGCGGGCCTGCGGATAGCGGCCGAGCTGCGCGTACATCCAGCCGACGGCGTTGAGCTGGTTGGCCTGCCAGACGGGGTTGTCCAGCCGCTGGTAGAGGGCGAGGGCGCGCCGCGCGTGGTCCAGGGCGCGGGCGTCGTCGCCGTGCTGTTCCCAGACCCGGCCGAGGGTGCGGGAGATGTGTGCCTGGCCCGCGACGTCGTCGGCGTGTTCGGCCAGGGTGAGGGCCAGGCCGAGGTGTTCCAGGGCTTCGTCGTAGTCGTCGGTCAGGGAGCGGGCGTGGCCGTAGCGCCAATGTGCCAGGGCTCTGGCGGCGGGGTTGTCGCCGTGGCGTTCGGCCGCGGTCAGGGCGGCCTGCCAGACGGTGACGTACTCCGTGAGGTGGTAGCCGCCCTGGTGGTACGAGATGAGGGACCAGGCCAGTCGCCACACCTGGGGCTCGCGGCCGGTTGCCAGGGCGAGGGACTGGACGGCGAGGAGGCACGCGTGTTCCTCCTCGAACCACCGGAGCGCGGCCGTGGTGTCCGCCGGGTCCAGCGGTTCGCACCCGGCCGCCGGCGGCTCGAGCCGGAAGGCGAAGGGGGTGTTCGGGCCGTCCAGGCGCCGGTTGGCCGCATGGGCGGAGTGGACGTAGAAGTCGACGAGCCGGGTGAGGGCGGCTGCCCGGTCCTGGTCGGGCCGCTGCTGGGCGAGTTCGGCCGCGTACAAACGCACCAGGTCGTGCATCCGGTAGCGGCCCGGGCGCTCCTGCCGCACCAGGTGGGCGGAGTCCAGCTCCATCAGCAGAGCCCGCGCCCTGGCCCGGGGCAGCGCGGCGAGGCTCGCCGCGGCGGCCAGGCCGATGTCGGGGCCGGGAGCCAGGCCGAGCAGGACGAACAGGGCGCCGGCCGCCGGGGTGAGGGCCCGGTGGGAGGCGGCGAAGGCGGCACGGAGGCTGGCCGTGAGGTCGCCGATGTCGAGTGCGTCGAGGCGGTCGGCGGACCGGCTCAGCTCCGCGGCGAGGACGGTCAGCGGGAAGTCCGGGTGGGTGGCGGCGCGGGCGGCCACGACCCCGAGGGCCAGCGGCAGTCCGGCGCAGTGGTCGATCAGCGCGGCCACGGAATCCGGTTCGGCCGCGACCCGGGACGCGCCGAGGTGGCTGACCAGCAGGTGGTGCGACTCGTCCCGGCCGAGGACGTCGAGCGGCACCAATTGGGCGCCGTGCGTCGCCGCCAGGGCGGTCAGGCGGTTGCGGCTGGTGATCAGGACGGTGCACGACGGGCTGCCGGGCAGCAGCGGGCGGACCTGGTCGGCGTCGCGGGCGTCGTCCATGAGGATCAGCATGCGCCGCCCGGCCACGAGGCTCCGGTACCGCGCGGCCTGCGCCTCCGGGTCCGCCGGGATGCTGTCCGGGTCGGCGTGCAGCGCGTCGAGCCACGCGCGTACCGCGAGGGCGGTGGGCATCGGCTGCTCGGCCGGGTCGAACCCGCGCAGGTTCACGTACAGCTGGCCGTCCGGGAACCGGTGGGCGTTCTCGTGCGCCCAGCGCAGGGCCAGCCAGGTCTTGCCCAGGCCGCCGATGCCGCCGATCGCCGAGATCACCACGGTCCCGCCGGGGCCCTCGCCCTCCGAGGCGTCCAGGGCCTGCGAGAGCTGGTCCAGTTCCTTGCCGCGGCCGGTGAACACCCCGGGCGGCGCCGGTAATTGACGGGGCACGGGCAGCGGGGCGGCGACCGCGGGCGGGGCGTCCGGCTCCAGCGAGGCGTCGGCCGTGAGGATCCGCTGGTGCAGGTCCCGCAAGGCCGCTCCGGGGTCCACGCCGAGCTCCTCCGCGAGCCGTTCCCGGGTGTGCCGGTAGTGGCCCAGGGCGTCGGCCGCCCGCCCGGATCTGTGCAGGGCGAGCATCAGCTGGCCGGCCAGCCGTTCGTCCAGCGGGTGCGCCTGCGCCCGCGCGGTCAGCTCGGCCAGCAGTTCACCATGACGGCCCCGGCCCAGTGCGAGGTCGGTGCGGTCCAGCTCGGCCGCGAACCGTTCGCGTACGAGATTCTCGCGCAGCCCGCCGAACCAGGGCGTGTCCAGAGTGGCGAACGGCTCGCCCCGCCACAGGGCGAGGGCTTCCTCGTACAGGGCCAGGGCGCGCTCGCCGTCCTCGGCGGCCCTGGCCCGCGCCACCAAACTCCGGAAGTGGTGCATGTCCACCGCTGAGGGGTCCACTGTGAGCCGGTAGCCGCCGGGCTCCTTCACGATCCGCGCACCGGCGCCGTCTGCTTCCTCGGCGCCCCCGGCCCCCAGCAGGGCCTGCCGCAGGCGGGACAGGTAGCTGTAGAGGGTGGTGCGGAACCGCCGCGGCAGCCGGTCCGCCCAGACGCGGTCGGCCAGTTGGTCCACCGAGACGGTGCGGTTGGCCTCGGCCAGCAGCACCGCGAGCACAGAGCGCTGCCGCAGATGACCCACGTCGATGTGCCGACCGTCCACCTGGACCTCGACGTCACCGAGCACCGTGAACCGCGCCGTCACTGCCCGGACCTCCCCGTTCCCACCGTCCCCGCCATCCCCACGGCTCAGCGTTACGACTCAGCGTTCGGCCGCTTCGCGGCCCAGCCTGACCTGGTGGTTCAAGGTCTGTCCAAGGTTTGGCCATACTCGGCCGGAAAAAGTGGGCTGTGCGGCGCCCGCCGGGGGGAGCGGGCGCCGCGTCGACCGTGGGGGGCGTGGGCCGACCGCCGAGGGCACGGGCGGCGGCAGGGCTACAGGCCCACGTCGCGGCTGCGGAAGTCCTCCAGGGATTCGCGGCGGACCAGCAGCCGCGCGTGGCCGTCGGTCACCGCGACCACGGGCGGGCGGCCCACCATGTTGTAGCCGGAGGCCATCGACAGGTGGTACGCCCCGGCGACGGGCACGGCGAGCAGGTCGCCCGGGCGCACGTCGCCGGGCAGCGGGACGTCCGAGGCGAGGATGTCACCCGCCTCGCAGTGCCGTCCGACGACCGTCGCCGGGGCGGCCTCCGCCGAAGAGCGCCGCCCGACCAGCCGGGGCACATAGCGCACTCCGTAGAGCGCGGGTCTCGGGTTGTCGCTCATCCCGCCGTCCACGGCGACGAAGGTCTTCCCGCCGGTGCGCTTCACGGCGAGGACCCGGTACAGCGCGACGCCGGCGGGGCCGGCGATGGCGCGCCCCGGTTCCACGATCAGGCGCGGCACCGGCAGGCCCGCCGCCGCGCAGCTCGCGGTCAGCTCGGCCCGCACCTTGCGGGCGAGCGCGGTGATGTCGAGCGCCTCCTCGCCGGGGCGGTACGCGATGCCGTGCCCGCCGCCGAGGTCCAGCTCGGGGAGGGTGACACCGTGCTGGTCCTCGATCCGGGCCAGCAGCCCGACCATGCGGCGCACCGCGGCGATGAAGGGCTTCTCCGTGGTGATCTGGGAGCCCAGGTGGCAGTGCAGGCCCACGAGCTCCAGCGTCGGCTGGCCGAGGATGCGGGCCACCGCGTGCTGGGCGGAGCCGTCCGCGAGGGACAGGCCGAACTTCTGGTCGTCGGTGCCCGTACGGATCTTGGCGTGGCCGCCGGCCGCGATGCCCGGCACCACCCGCACCAACACCTTCTGCCGGCTGCCCGGCGGGACGGCCGCGGCCAGGCGGGCGATCTCCGACGCGCTGTCGATGACGATTCTTCCCACGCCGAGCCGGAGGGCGGCCCGCAGGTCGTGCGGGCTCTTCGCGTTGCCGTGCAGGACGATGCGGTCCGCGGGGAAGCCCGTGGTGACGGCGAGCTCCAGCTCGCCGGCCGAGCAGACGTCGAGGCCCAGGCCCTCCTCGTCCATCCAGTGCGCCATGGCGCGGCACAGGAACGCCTTCGCGGCGTAGAGGACTTCGGCGTCGGGGAAGGCCTGCCGGTACGTACGGCAGCGGGTGCGCACGTCGTCCTCGTCGATGAGGTACGTGGGGGTGCCGAAACGCTCGGCTATGTCGGTGAGGGGCACGCCGCCGACGGCGAGGTCGCCGTGGGCGAGCCGTGTGGTGGAGGTGGGCCAGACGGACAGTTCTGCGGAGGCCGGGGCCGGTACTGGTGTGCTTTCCGGTGCCGGGGCCGGTGTTGCCGGGAGCGGGGATTCGCGGAGTGTGGTCATGACAGCTTCTCTCGTCGTCTCGCGTGTCGTCGGCTCGCGTGTCGTCGTCTCGTCGTCAGTCGTTCCGTGCCGCGGTCAGAGCGCCCACGAGGGCGGCGCCCGCACCCGTGTCCCGTGGTGCCTCACCGCCCCTCCGCGGGGCCGGACCCCGGCCGACGACGATCGACTGCGGCAGACCGACGGGGTGCGCGGCGAGGCGCGGATCGACGGTGACTTCGCTGACGCCGAGCGGCTCGGCGAGGGCCCGCAGCGCCGGTTCCGAGAGCCTGATCCAGGCCTGCCGGTGTCCGAGTGCGGTGCTCAGGCGGTGCGGAGTCGTGAAGGCGACGGCGGTGCGCCCGCCGACGGATGTGCGGAACAGGCGGGCCACGCAGCCCGCGGGTCCCGGCCGGACGGGGACGAACAGCGGCCCGGCCGGGCCCGGTTCACAGGGCTCGGGGTCCTCGCCGCACGGAAGCTCGGCCATGGGTACCTCCAGTGGAGACAGAGACAGCAGGAAAGCTGAGAAGCGCCGCAGGCCCGTTCGGTGCTCTGCGGCACACGACGACGTTATGCCCGTTAGCGGGTGGCAACCGAGCGGTCATGACGCGACGTTGACGTATCCGCGTCCACCCCTGACGCGATGCTGGCGTCCGGCCCGTGCCGTTGATCAGGGCAGCATCAAAGCGGCGGGACGCTCTTGCGGTCCGTAGGCGCGGACCAGTTGGATGACCCACGGAGCGGGAACCGGGCGCCGGGACGCCCGGCCCCCGGCCGTGGCCCGGCCGCCGCCCGGCGCACCGTTTCACTCGAAGGTTTCACTCCGGAGGAGCCCCGATGATCCAGCTTCCGCCGCACCACCTGCCCGCCGTGCCCCGCTGGTTCGCTCCCGGGGCGCCCGGGGCCGCCGCCCTGCCCGAGCACGTCGCGGCCACCGGCGTCGGCAGCTGGTGGGCCGACCGCGCCCTGGACCCGCGGGCCGTGGCGGTCTCGTGCGCCGGGCATGTGCTGCTGAGCGGTGATCCCGGCAGTGTCGCGCCCGACCTGCTGGCGCCGTTCGCGCACAGCCATGTCGAGGCTCCGGTCCGTTTCCTGCCGGTCCTCGGCAGCGCCTTCGACCGCGTCGTACCGGACGAACGCATGGTGTACATCCACCGCGAGCCGGTGGAGCCGCCCCGTCCGCCGCGGGGTGTGACCGTCCGCCGTCTGACACCCGCGGACGCGCCCGCGCTCGCCGCCCTGTCGACCGACTCGTCCTGGATACACGACAGTTGGGGCGGGCCCGAGGGACTCGCGGCCTCCGGGCACGCCTGGGCCGCGGTCGACCGCGACGGCCGGGTCGCCGCCGTGGCCTGCGGCTACTTCACCGGAAAGGCGTACGAGGACGTCGCCGTGCTCACCACGCCCGAGCGCCGCCGTGAGCGCCTCGCCCTCGCCTGTGTCACGGCCCTGTGCGCGGACATCACCGCGCGCGGCCGCACCGCGAGCTGGTCCTGCGGGCGCGAGAACCGCCCGAGCCGCCTGCTGGCCTGGACGGCGGGCTTCCGGCTGGAGCGCGAGTACGTGCAGTACGTCACCGGAAAGCACGTGGCACCACCCCGGCACGCCACGGACGTGCCCGCCTGAGCTGCCCGCCCGATGTGAGCGCCTGACGTGAGCGCCTGACGCGCCAAGCAATAGCCGCCCGCTCGTTCGAGATCAAGAGCGATCAGGAGAGGGCAAGGTCACAGGGTTCAGTGGCACCGCGTGCCATGGGTTGCGCCCTAGCATCGGGGCATGACGGTCCTGCCTGACGACGGGCTTTCCCTGGCCGCCGAGTTCCCTGATGCGACCCATGAGCAGTGGCACCGCCTTGTGGAAGGCGTGCTGCGCAAGTCGGGTAAGGACGTATCGGGGACGGCCGCAGAGGAAGCGCTGTCCACCACCCTCGAGGACGGGCTCACCACCCGCCCCCTGTACACCGCGCGCGACGCCGCGCCCGATGCCGGTTTCCCCGGCTTCGCCCCTTTCGTCAGGGGTTCCGTTCCCGAGGGCAGCACCCCGGGCGGCTGGGACGTCCGGCAGCGGTACGCGAGCGCCGATCCCGCGCGCACCAATGAAGCCGTCCTCACCGACCTGGAGAACGGCGTCACCTCGCTCTGGCTGACGCTGGGCTCCGCCGGTCTTCCGGTCACCGGCCTGGAGCGTGCGCTCGACGGCGTCTACCTCGACCTGGTGCCCGTCGCGCTCGACGCGGGCAGCGAGTCCGTGACCGCCGCGCGCGAGTTGCTGCGCCTGTACGAGGCCGCGGGGGTCGCGGACGACGCGGTGCGCGGCACGCTCGGCGCCGACCCGCTCGGGCACGAGGCCCGCACCGGGGAGAAGTCCACCTCGTTCGGGGCGGTCGTCGAACTGGCCCGGCAGTGCGGGGAGCGCCACCCCGGCCTGCGCGCGCTGACCGTGGACGCGCTGCCGTACCACGAGGCGGGCGCCTCCGCCGCGCAGGAGCTCGGCGCCTCGCTCGCCACCGGTGTCGAGTATCTGCGGGCCCTGTACGACAGGGGCATCGGCGTCGAGAAGGCCTTCGCACAGCTGGAGTTCAGGTTCGCGGCCACCGCCGACCAGTTCCTCACCATCGCCAAGCTGCGCGCCGCGCGCCGCCTCTGGGCGCGTGTCGCCGAGGTGTCCGGGGTGCCGGCCGCCGGGGCGCAGCGGCAGCACGCGGTGACCTCGCCGGTGATGATGACCCGCCGCGACCCGTGGGTGAACATGCTGCGGACCACCGTGGCCTGCCTGGGCGCGGGTGTGGGCGGTGCCGACGCCGTCACGGTCCTGCCGTTCGACCACGAGCTCGGGCTGCCGGACGCGTTCGCGCGCCGCATCGCCCGCAACACGTCGACGATCCTCCTCGAGGAGTCGCACCTCGCGCGTGTCATCGACCCGGCGGGCGGCTCCTGGTACGTGGAGCGGCTCACCGACGAACTCGCCCACGCGGCCTGGGACTTCTTCAAGGAGATCGAGCGCGCGGACGGTCAGATCGCGGCGCTCCGCTCCGGCCTGGTCGGCGAGCGGATCGCCGCGACCTGGGCCGAGCGCAGCAAGAAGCTGGCCCGGCGCCGCGAACCGATCACGGGCGTCAGCGAGTTCCCGCTGCTCACGGAGCGACCGGTCGAGCGTGAGCCCGCGCCCGCCGCCCCGTCCGGCGGTCTGCCCCGGGTGCGCCGCGACGAGGCGTACGAGGAGCTGCGGGGCCGCTCGGACGCGCATCTCGAAGCGACCGGCGCCCGCCCGAAGGTGTTCATCGCCGCGCTGGGGCCGGCCGCCGCGCACACGGCGCGCGCGACGTTCGCCGCCAACCTGTTCATGGCGGGCGGCGTCGAGCCGGTGCACGACCCGGTGTCGGTGGACGCGGAGACGGCCGCCGAGGCGTTCGCGGCGAGCGGCGCCACGGTCGCGTGCCTCTGCTCCAGCGACTCGCTCTACGCCGAGCAGGCGGAAGCGGTCGCGCGGGCCCTGAAGTCGGCGGGCGCGCTGCGGGTGTTCCTCGCGGGGCGCGGGGAGTTCGCCGACGTCGACGAGCATGTCTTCGCGGGCTGCGACGCGGTCGCGGTGCTCACCTCCACCCTCGACCGCATGGGAGTGGCGTAATGCGGATCCCCGAATTCGACGACATCGAACTGGGCTCGGGCGTCGGTCCGTCCGGCTCGGCGGAGCAGTGGCGCGCCGCCGTGAAGGAGTCCGTCGGCAAGTCCGAGTCCGACCTCCTGTGGGAGACGCCCGAGGGCATCGCGGTCAAGCCGCTGTACACGGGCGCCGACGTGGAGGGCCTCGACTTCCTGGCGACGTACCCGGGCGTGGCGCCGTATCTGCGCGGCCCCTACCCGACGATGTACGTGAACCAGCCGTGGACGATCCGGCAGTACGCGGGATTCTCCACCGCCGAGGAGTCCAACGCCTTCTACCGCCGCAACCTCGCGGCAGGACAGAAGGGGCTCTCGGTCGCCTTCGACCTGCCCACGCACCGCGGGTACGACAGCGACCATCCGCGCGTCACCGGTGACGTCGGCATGGCGGGTGTGGCCATCGACTCCATCTACGACATGCGTCAGCTCTTCGACGGCATTCCGCTGGACAAGATGACGGTGTCGATGACGATGAACGGTGCCGTGCTGCCCGTTCTCGCGCTGTACATCGTGGCGGCCGAGGAGCAGGGCGTACCGCCGGAGAAGCTGGCGGGGACCATCCAGAACGACATCCTCAAGGAGTTCATGGTCCGCAACACCTACATCTATCCGCCGAAGCCCTCGATGCGGATCATCTCCGACATCTTCGCGTACACGTCGCAGAAGATGCCGCGCTACAACTCCATCTCGATCTCCGGCTATCACATCCAGGAGGCGGGTGCGACGGCCGATCTGGAGCTGGCGTACACGCTCGCCGACGGTGTGGAGTATCTGCGGGCCGGGCAGGAGGCGGGCCTGGACGTGGACGCGTTCGCGCCGCGGCTCTCCTTCTTCTGGGCGATCGGCATGAACTTCTTCATGGAGGTCGCCAAGCTCCGCGCGGCGCGCCTGCTCTGGGCGAAGCTCGTGAAGCAGTTCGACCCGAAGAACGCCAAGTCTCTTTCGCTGCGCACCCATTCGCAGACGTCGGGTTGGTCGCTCACCGCGCAGGACGTGTTCAACAACGTCACGCGCACGTGCGTCGAGGCGATGGCGGCGACGCAGGGCCACACGCAGTCCCTGCACACGAACGCCCTGGACGAGGCGCTCGCCCTGCCGACCGACTTCTCCGCGCGGATCGCCCGCAACACCCAGCTCCTGATCCAGCAGGAGTCGGGGACGACGCGGACGATCGACCCGTGGGGCGGCAGCGCGTACGTGGAGAAGCTGACGTACGACCTGGCGCGCCGTGCCTGGCAGCACATCGAGGAGGTCGAGGCGGCGGGCGGCATGGCGCAGGCCATCGACGCGGGCATCCCGAAGCTGCGCGTCGAGGAGGCCGCCGCGCGCACCCAGGCGCGCATCGACTCGGGGCGTCAGCCGGTCATCGGCGTCAACAAGTACCGGGTGGAGACCGACGAGCAGATCGACGTCCTGAAGGTCGACAACTCCTCGGTGCGCAGCCAGCAGATCGCGAAGCTGAAGCGGCTGCGCGAGGAGCGCGACGAGGCGGCCTGCCAGGACGCGCTGCGCACGCTCACCGCGGCGGCCGAGCGCGGTCCCGGCCAGGGTCTCGAGGGCAATCTGCTCGCGCTCGCGGTCGACGCGGCCCGGGCGAAGGCCACGGTCGGTGAGATCTCCGACGCACTGGAGAGCGTGTACGGGCGGCACGCGGGCCAGATCCGTACGATCTCCGGTGTGTACCGCACCGAAGCAGGCCACTCCCCGTCCGTCGAGCGGACGCGTGCCCTGGTGGACGCGTTCGACGAGTCCGAGGGGCGCAGGCCCCGCATCCTCGTCGCGAAGATGGGCCAGGACGGCCACGACCGCGGCCAGAAGGTCATCGCGAGCGCCTTCGCCGACCTGGGCTTCGACGTCGACGTCGGCCCGCTGTTCCAGACGCCGGCGGAGGTCGCGCGGCAGGCCGTCGAGGCGGACGTGCACATCGTCGGCGTCTCCTCGCTGGCCGCGGGTCACCTCACTCTCGTACCGGCGCTGCGCGAGGAGCTGGCCGCCGAGGGCCGCGACGACATCATGATCGTCGTGGGCGGCGTCATCCCGCCGCAGGACGTCGAGGCCCTGCACGAGGCGGGCGCGACAGCGGTGTTCCCGCCCGGCACGGTGATCCCTGACGCGGCGCACGACCTGGTGAAGCGTCTGGCGGCCGATCTCGGCCACGAACTGTGAGCCGGTGAGAGCCACTCCATGCCTGTGACGATCGACATCGATGCGTATGTGAAGGGCGTCCTCGACGGGAAGCGCGCGTATGTGGCGCGTGCCATCACCCTCGTCGAGTCGACCCGGCCCCAGCACCGCGCCTTGGCGCAGGAGTTGCTGACGGAGCTGCTTCCGCACAGCGGGCGGGCGCGGCGGGTCGGCATCAGCGGGGTGCCGGGCGTGGGCAAGTCCACGTTCATCGACGCGCTCGGCGTGCTGCTCACGTCGCTCGGCCACCGGGTCGCGGTGCTCGCCGTGGACCCGTCGTCCACCCGCACGGGCGGCTCCATCCTGGGTGACAAGACCAGGATGGAGCGGCTCTCGCTGGATCCCGCCGCTTTCGTACGTCCCTCTCCCTCCGCCGGGACGCTCGGCGGGGTCGCCAAGGCGACGCGGGAGTCGATCGTGGTGATGGAGGCGGCGGGGTACGACGTGGTGCTCGTGGAGACCGTGGGCGTCGGCCAGTCGGAGACGGCGGTCGCGAACATGGTCGACACGTTCCTGCTGCTGACCCTCGCCCGCACGGGCGACCAGCTGCAGGGCATCAAGAAGGGTGTGCTGGAGCTCGCGGACGTCATCGCGGTGAACAAGGCGGACGGGCCGCACGAGCGCGACGCGCGCTCGGCCGCGCGGGAACTCGCCGGCGCCCTCCGTCTCATGCACCCCGCCGACGCGGCCTGGACCCCGCCGGTCCTGACGTGCAGTGCCCGTGAGGCGAGCGGTCTGGACACGCTCTGGGAACGCATCGAGCAGCACCGCGGACTCCTCGACTCGACCGGCCGCCTCGCCGCCAAGCGCCGCGACCAGCAGGTCGACTGGACGTGGTCGATGGTGCGGGACGAGTTGCTCGGCAGGCTGCGCGGCGACGCGGAGGTGCAGCGGGTGGCCCCGGAGCTGGAACAGCGCGTCCGCGAGGGTACGTTGACGGCCACGTCGGCCGCCGAGCGGATCCTCGACGCGTTCCGGGCCGACCGCCCCTGACCCCGCCCCACCCGAACGGAGCCACCCGCCCCATGCACGCCACGCCCGACGCACCCGCCGACTCCCCCGTGCTGCTCCGCCGCGAGGGACGCGCCGGACACCTCGTCCTGAACCGGCCCCGGGCCATCAACGCCCTGAACCACGCCATGGTGCGGATCATGGCGGACGCCCTCGACGCCTGGGAGCGGGACGCGTCGGTGGCGACGGTGGTCCTCACCGGCGCCGGGGAGCGCGGGCTGTGCGCGGGCGGCGACATCCGCTCCATCCACGACGACGTCCGCGCGGGCCGTGCGACCGCGTCCGCGGCGTTCTGGCGCGACGAGTATCTGCTCAACGCCCGGATCGCCCGCTTCCCGAAGCCGTACGTGGCCGTCATGGACGGCATCGTGATGGGCGGCGGCGTCGGCGTGTCGGCGCACGGGAGCGTGCGGGTGGTCACCGAGCGGTCGCGGGTCGCGATGCCGGAGACCGGCATCGGCTTCGTGCCCGACGTGGGTGGTACGTACCTCCTCACGCGCACGCCCGGTGAGCTCGGCACCCACCTGGCCCTCACCGGCACGGCGGTGGGCGCGGGCGACGCGCTGCTGTGCGGGCTCGCCGACCACTTCGTACCGTCGGAACGGCTGCCGGAGTTCACCGCGGCGCTCGCCGGGGCGGAGGCGGCCGATGTCGTACGGCAGCACGCGGCCGAGCCCGCCGCCGGTGAACTGGCCGGGCACCGCGAGTGGATCGACCACTGCTACGCGGCGGACTCCGTGGAGGAGATCATCGACCGGTTGCACGCCTGCGGTGACCGGCACGCGAAGGAGGCGGCCGAGACGATCCTGGCCAAGTCGCCGACCTCCTTGAAGGTCACCCTGGCCGCGCTGCGCCGGGCTCGTGAACTGCCGTCCCTGGAGGCCGTCCTCGAGCAGGAGTACCGCGTCTCCTGTGCCGCGCTGGGCTCGCCCGACCTGCCCGAGGGCATCCGGGCGCAGGTCGTCGACAAGGACCGCAGGCCGCGCTGGTCGCCGGCGGAGCTGGGGCAGGTGACGGAGGCGGACGTCGCCCGGTACTTCGAGCGGACGGGCAGGGACGCGCTGGGCCTCCTCTGACGAGAGCTCGGCGCTTTCGCCGTCACGGCGGGTCCGTCTCCGTGACCACGGCGAGGAGCTGGAAGGGCAGCTCCTTGTCCCACTGCGCGATGCCGAGGGCTATCCAGCGGCCGTCCACCTGCCACAGGTGCAGATCCGGCACGCAGGAGCTCAAGTGGGCCCACGGCTCCGGTATCTCCTCCGTCTCCTCGTCCGCGTCGCCGAAGTCCACCGCCACGGTGCGCTCGAAGAGGCTCGCCAGGCTGAACTTCTGCGGCGGTCCCCAGCGGTCGGCGAGGAGGACGGTCAGCGCGTCACGCTCGGCCTCGTACTGCTCCTCGGTGGCCTCTCGGAGGGTGCCGTCGTCCTCCCAGAAGGTCTCGCTCGTCAGTAACTCCGCGATATGGAACCCCGGTCCCCCGGAACCGCTCGGCGACCTGCCGGGTTCGGCGGGGAAGTCCCGGGAGCGCAGCAGGTCGAGCGTGGCGAGATGCTGTGCGGTACTCATGGCATCCAGACTCATGCCACCCAGTAAAGCGGGCGCCACTGACAATCAGTCACGCGTCGCGGCGCCGTACCGCCCACCAGCCGGCGAGGAGCGCGACGGCCGCCCAGGCGGCGCACACCGCGAGCCCGGCCGCCGGACCGAGGCCGTCTGTCGGATTCTCGTGCAGCACCTGCTGCCCCGCCTTGTCGGGCAGGTATCCCGCGGCGCCGCTCGCCACGTCGCCGACCACGAAGGAGACGATCAGGGTGAAGGGGATGAGGATGCTCAGGACGGCGACTCCGCTGCGCAGCACGGCTGTCAGGCCGGCCGCGAGGAGTGCCATCAGCGCCAGATAGACACCGCCTCCGACGCAGGCCCGCACGGCGCCCGGGTGGCCGAGCCCGATCGCGTGGTCCCCCATGAAGGCCTGGCTGGTCAGGAAGGCACCGAAGGCGGTGGCGACTCCGGCGACCAGGGCGAGGCCGCCGACGACCGCCATCTTGGCCCCGTAGAAGAGTCCGCGGCGCGGCACGGCGGCGAGCGAGATCCGCAGGGCGCCGCTCGTGTACTCGGCTGACACGGCGGTGGCGCCGAAGCTGATGGCGGCGATCTGGCCGAAGTTGAGGGCGTAGAAGGCGTCGAAGAGCGGTTCGGCGTCCGCGTTGTCCGCCTCGGCCTGGCCGACCGACGCGAAGGCCAGGGCGGTGATGGCGACGGTGACCGCGAACACGGCGATCAGTGAACCCCAGTTGGACCGCAGGGTCCTGATCTTGATCCACTCGGCGTGGGCCACGGGCAGCACGGCGGTGTTCGACATGGTCAGGCCTCCTGGCGGGACGTGGCGGCGGTGGCCGTCTTGAACTCGGTCTCGTCGGCTGTCAGGGCGAGGTACGCCTGCTCCAAGGAGGCTTGTTCGTCGGCGAGTTCGAGGATCTGGACCCCGGCGCCCGCGGCGATGGCGCCGATCTCCTCGGCCCTGGCCCCGTCGACGGTCCACCGGCCGTCCACGGCCTCGCCGAGGGTGTAGCCGTTCTTCTCCGACAGGATGCCGCGGAGCCGGTCGGGGTCCGTCGTGCGCACGCGGACCCGCGGCCGGCTGTGCGCCGCGATGAACTCGGCCATGGGGTCGTCCGCGAGGAGCCTGCCGCGGCCGAGGACCACGAGGTGGTCGGCAAAGGTCGCGGTCTCATTCATGAGGTGGCTGGAGACGAGGACGGTGCGGCCCTCCCGGGCCAGGCGCCGCAGCAACTCGCGGATCCAGATGATGCCTTCGGGGTCGAGGCCGTTGGAGGGCTCGTCCAGCAGCACGACCTCGGGATCGCCCAGGAGCGCGGCCGCGATGCCGAGGCGCTGCCGCATGCCCAGCGAGAACGTCTTGATCCTCTTGTCCGCGACGGACCCGAGCCCCGCCTCGTCGAGCGCCTCGTCGACGCGGCGCGCAGGGAGGCGGTTGCTCACCGCGAGGGCGCGGAGGTGGTTGCGGGCGGTGCGCGACCCGTGGGGCGCCTGGGCGTCGAGGAGCGCCCCGACGTGGCGCAGCGGGTCGGTGAGCGCGGTGTAGGGGCGGCCGCCCACCGTGGCCGTGCCCGAGGTGGGGCGGTCCAGGCCGAGGACGAGGCGCATGGTGGTGGACTTGCCCGCGCCGTTGGGGCCGAGGAATCCGGTGACACGGCCGGGGCGGACGCTGAACGTGAGGGTGTCCACGGCGCGGGTCGTGCCGTACTCCTTGGTGAGGTCTTGGACGTCGATGCTGGTCATGGACTCAGCCTGGCGGCCGGGGCCCCTAGGGGTCTTCCCCCGCCCGGGGAGGTCGTCTCCCCCGCACGGGGGAGCCGGGCGGCCCGTGTCACCTGGCACGATGGCGCAATGCCCGGCTTGCTGAGACCTCTGACGCGTGCGGTCACCTATACGCGGTGGCTGCACCTCCTCATCGGTTCGGGGGTCGCCTGGGTCTGCGGCGCGATCTACCCGGGGCTCTCCAGCCCGTCACGCACCGCCTGGCTGCTCGTGGTGCTCGATCCCATCCCCCTGCTGCTCATCGCGGCCATGGTGCCCGCCATGCGGCGTGCGGAGGGCCTGCAGGCCTGGATGATGCTGTTCCCCGGCCCGCACGCGACGCGGGGCGACAGGGAGGATCCGGGCGTCTCGGTGGCTCCTTCGGCCTCGTGGCGCGACCGGGGCAGGACCGCGGCCTGGCTCGTGCTCCGGCTGGAGGCCGGCTGCGCCATGGTCCTGATGACGGGACAGCTCCTCGGGATGGTCTTCGCGTCGCTCGGCGCGAACGACGAGCCGCCGGACACCGACGGGCTGCTCCTGCCGGTCGTGCGCGGGTGGGCGGCGCTGCCGCTGGGCGTTCTCCTGGTCCTGGCCGAGTTCGCGATGATCGTCGCGATGGGCCGCCTGATGGCCCGGGCCGCCCGCCGCCTCCTCGGCCCCTCCCCCGCCGAGCGCCTCGCCGTCCTGGAGGAGCGGACCGAGCAACTCCTCGAACGCAACCGCATCGCGCGGGAACTGCACGACTCCATCGGTCACGCGCTGACCGTCGCCGTCGTCCAGGCGGGCGCCGCCAGGGCCGCGGGCGACCCGGAGTTCACCGACCGCGCCCTGGAGGCCGTGGAGGAGACAGGCCGGGCCGCCCTGGAGGACCTGGAGCGGGTGCTGCGCGTGCTGCGGGAGGACGAGCGGCCCGCGAGCGCCCGGCCGACGCTCGCCGACGCCGAGCGCCTGCTGGACTCCGCCCGCGCCTCGGGGGCGAAAGTCGACGTCGAGGTGACGGGCCCGGTGGAGCGGGTGCCGGGGCCGGTGTCGCGCGAGGGTTACCGCATGCTCCAGGAGGCGTTGACGAACGTCCTGCGCCACTCGGGTCCGGTGCCGGTGCGCCTGCGCATAGCCGTCGACGACGCCCGCCTCGTCATGAACGTACGCAACGCGCTCCCGCCGGAGTCGTCCGCTGTCACCGGACGCGGCGGCAGCGGACTTCGCGGCATCAGGGAGCGGGCCACCCTGCTGGGCGGGCGTGCCACGACAGGACCGCACGAGCATGAATGGCAGGTGCACGTCGAGCTGCCCCTGAAATGATCTACGCTGGCCGGATGCCGGTCACAGTGCTCCTCGTCGACGACGAACCTCTCGTACGCGCGGGCCTGCGGGCCGTCCTCGAGGCGCAGCCCGACATCCGGGTGGTCGGCGAGGCGGCGGACGGCGCGGCGGTCATCCCCCTCGTCCGTGAACTGCGCCCCGACGTGGTCGCCATGGACGTCCGCATGCCGCTGCTCGACGGCATCGAGGCCACGCGCGCGGTGCTGCGCACGGTGCAGGACCCGCCGAAGATCCTGGTGGTGACGACCTTCGAGAACGACGAGTACGTGTACGAGGCGCTGCGCGCGGGCGCCGACGGGTTCCTGCTGAAGCGGGCCAGGCCGGCGGAGATCGTGCACGCGGTGCGGCTGGTCGCGGAGGGCGAGTCGCTGCTGTTCCCGCAGGCCGTCCGGCAGCTGGCCGGCGCGTACGGCGGGGAGCGCGGCAATCCGCAGGCGCGGGCCGCGCTGGAGAAGGCGGCGCTGACGGAGCGCGAGGCGGAGGTGCTGCGGCTGATGGCGCGCGGTCTGTCGAACGCGGAGATGGCCGCCCGTCTGGTCGTCGGCACGGAGACGGTCAAGTCGCACGTCAGCGCCGTGCTCGCGAAGCTGGGCGCGCGGGACCGGACGCAGGCGGTCATCGCCGCGTACGAATCCGGTTTCGTCTCCCCGGGGTGACGGGATGAGGAAGCCGCACGGTCCACGGACGGGCCCGGCACTCGCCGTCGAACCGTCGTGCGAGTACGATCCGGCCATCATGCGCACGAGCTGGGAGGACGGACGTTGGGGCGGCTGACCGGCGGGGACCCCTCTCTGTTGCGGCGGATCAACTCCGCGGTGGTGCTGCACGCGCTGCGCGCCGCGGACTTGGCGACGCTCACGGAGATCACCCGCGTGACCGGGCTCTCCCGGCCCACCGTCGAGGGGGTCGTCGAGGGGCTCATAGAGGCCGGGCTCGTGGTGGAGTCCGCGGCCGAGGAGGTCGGTGCCCGGCGCCAGGGACGGCCCGCGCGGAAGTTCCGGTTCCGTGCGGAGGCGGGTCATCTGCTCGGTCTGGAGATCGGCCCGCACCGGGTGGCCGCGGCCCTCTCCGATCTGGACGGCAAGATTCTCGGCACGGCGTCGAAGGGCGTCTCCGAAGAGGCCTCCGCGGACGACCGGCTGGAACGGCTGCGGACCGCGGTCGCCGATCTGCTGCGCCGGGCCGGGATCGCCCGCAGTTCGCTGCGCGCCGTCGGGGTGGGCAGCCCCGGGATCCTGGACGCGGACGGCACGGTGCGGCTGAGCACGGCGCTGCCCGAGTGGACGGGGCTCCAGCTGGGCGAGCGGCTGCGCCGGTCGTTCAAGTGCCCGGTCCTGGTGGAGAACGACGCCAACGCCGCGGCCGTGGCCGAGCACTGGAAGGGCGCGGCGACCGACACCGACGACGTGGTGTTCGTCCTGGCCGGGCTCAGTCCGGGTGCGGGGTCGCTGATCGGCGGGCGGCTCCACCGGGGGTACGGCGGTGCGGCGGGTGAGATCGGCGCGCTGCACCTGCTGGGCCGGGAGGTCACTCCGGAGACTCTGCTCTCCACCACGGGCGAGCCGCTGCACCCCTTGGACGAGCAGGCCGTCGCCGAGGTCTTCGCCCACGCGCGCGAGGGGGACGAGCGGGCGCAGGCGGCCGTCGAGCGCTTCATCCAGCGGCTCGTGCACGACGTGGCGGCGCTGGTGCTCGCCCTCGATCCCGAGTTGGTCGTGGTGGGCGGCTGGGCGGCGGGCCTGGACGGTGTTCTGGAGCCGCTGCACCGGGAGCTTGCGCGCTACTGCCTGCGGCCGCCGCGGGTCGCGCTGTCCCTGCTCGGCGAGGCGGCGGTGTCGACCGGCGCGCTGCGGCTGGCGCTCGACCACGTCGAGGAGCAGCTCTTCGCCGTCGAGGGGACCGTCACCGCGCGGCGGTGAGGATCCCCTCGACGGCGGCCGACGGCCCGCGGCCGGACGTCAGGAAGCGTCGCGCTCCGACTCGTGGTGTATCTCCACGCCGCCGGTGTCTCCGAAGGTGAGCCTGCAGGTGTCGGCGCGGTACGTGGCCACGGACACCGCCGCCGTACGTCCTTCGGCGAAGAAGCGGGTCGTCACGACGAGCACCGGCGCCCCGGGAAGCCGGTCGAGCGCCTTGGCGTCGTCGGCGCGGGCGGAGCCGAGCTCGACGGCCCGGTCCTGGCCTTCGAGGCCGAGCCTGGCCAGGTCGCGCAGGACCACACGCGCGCGTGCCGCGCCGGACGGGGCGTCCATGCCGGTCAGTTCGGCGACCGATGACGTGGGCACGTACAGCAGCTCGGCGGCCACCGGCTGGCCGTTCGATACGCGGGTGCGGCGCACCACGTGCACCTGCTCGTCCGCGGGGAGCCCCAGCATGCGGGCCACCTCCGCGGGCGGGGCCGCCGGGGCGCAGTCGGCGGGCTGCCAGGCGTCGCCGACCGCGCCCGGCCAGGCGCCCTGCGCGGATCCGACGGCCACGCCCATCCGCGGCGGGGCGACCGTCGTGCCCACTCCGCGGCGGCGCTGCAGCCTGCCTTCCAGTTCCAGCTGTTCCAGTGCCTGCCGGAGCGTGGCGCGGGCGACACCGAACCGGGCCGCGAGATCGCGCTCGTTCGGCAGGATCTCCCCCACGGCGAATTCGGAGTCGAGCGCCTCACTGAGCACCGTCTTCAGGTGCCAGTACTTCGGCTCCGGCGCCGTTTCGAGCTGCGTGGTCCCCACCCTGTCCTCCGCAATCGCCGTCGTCCGGCGGCGTTTTAGCGCCCTTGTTTATTAAAGGTTCCTGCACTATCTCTGCGACCATAGGCCTGCACCCACCCTTGGTCAAGACCAATCCTCGATCCGTTACAGCCTGCACAGGGGTGATGCCACAGAGCATTCATGCGGAGTTCGCACGGGGCCAAGCAGGCGTAATCGGCCACGCGCGCGTGAACGGCGGGCAAAGAGCGCGCGGTAAAGCCCCCGCCCATCCCGGACGGGGGCTCTGTACTGCGCGAACGCGCCCCTGAGGGCGATCCGGGTCCCGAGATCTACGGAACGAGCGCCGTGAGCTTGTCCGGATTACGGACGATGTAGACGTCCTGGATGCGACCGTCGACGACATCCAACTGGAAGACGCTGTCGGGCTTGCCGTCGATGAGGACGAACAGGGACTCGGCGCCGTTCACCTCGATGAAGCGGAATTCCAGCTCGGTCGCCTCCCTGCGCACCCTGGCCGCGGTGTGGTGCAGGAACCTGCCCACCTTGCCGGCGGTCTCCAGGACCCGCAGCGGAGCCTTCGTCTTGCCGCCGCTGTCGCCGACCAGCCGGACGTCCGGCGCGAGGAGGGACATCAGCCCGTCCAGGTCGCCCTCGGACGCCGCGGCGAGGAACCGTTCGGTCAGGTCGCGGCGCTCGGCGGGGTCCACCTTGTAGCGGGGGCGGCCCGCGTCGACGTGCTTGCGGGCCCGCCCGGCGAGTTGGCGCACGGAGGCCTCGCTGCGGTCGAGTGTCGCCGCGATCTCGGCGTACGGGAATCCGAAGGCCTCGCGGAGCACGAACACGGCCCGCTCCAGCGGCGACAGGGACTCCAGGACCACGAGGACGGCAAGGGAGACCGACTCGGCGAGGACGGCCCGCTCCGCGGTGTCGGGGACCGTCGGCCCGAACTCGGTGACGCAGGGCTCGGGGAGCCAGGGCCCCACGTACGCTTCGCGCCGGGACTGCAGGTGGCGCAGGCGGTCGATGGCGAGCCGGGTGGTGACGCGCACCAAGAAGGCGCGTGGTTCGCGCACTTGGCCGTGGTCGGTCGCCGACCAGCGCAGCCACGCCTCCTGGACGACGTCCTCCGCGTCGACCACCCGGCCGAGCATGCGGTAGGCGACGCCCATCAGGACTGGTCGGTGCTCTTCGAAGACGTCGGTCATGCTGTCGGTAGCCACCCTCCCATCCCAGCTCACGGGAGCGCGCCTGTCCAGGCACGGCCTTCTCGAGCCGGAGCCTCTCGCCACGGGAACGAATCGGAGCCTCCGGCCTCTTGTAACCGGCGCCTACCGAGCGGTAATTGTTGCTGACAACGTGTCTAACGCACTCAGGGGCCGTCGCCCGGCGGCGGGAACAGGAGCAGTCATGGCCACAGAGGTCTCCTTCGGCGTCGCGTCGCCCGACGGCCCGCACACGGCGACGATCTCCTACGAACGCGCGGGCGCGGGTGAGCCGTTGCTGCTGCTCCACGGCATCGGCCACCACCGGCAGGCGTGGGACCCGGTGTTCGAGATCCTGGCCGCCGAGTACGACGTGATCGCGGTGGACCTGCCGGGGTTCGGGCGGTCGCCCGTCCTCCCGGACGGTCTTGCGTACGGGCTCGCCACGATGGTCCCCGCGCTCGGTGCGCTGTGCGAAGCGCTGGAGGTGGAGCGTCCGCACGTGGCGGGCAACTCCCTGGGCGGGCTGCTCGCCCTCGAAATGGCCCGCGAGAAGCTGGTCCGCTCCGTCACCGCCCTCTCCCCCGGCGGCTTCTGGTCGCCCGCCGAGCGCCGGTACGCGTTCGCCACGCTCCTCGCCATGCGGCGGGGCGCGCGCCTGCTGCCGGTGCCCGCGATAGAGCGTCTTTCGCGCAGCGCGGCCGGGCGCACGGCGCTCACGAGCACCATCTACGCCCGCCCCTGGAGCCGTTCACCGGAGGCGGTCCTCGCCGAGACGCTCGCGCTGCGCGAGGCCGCGGGGTTCGCGGCGACACTGAAGGCCGGGCGCGACGTCCTCCTCCAGAACGATGTGACGGGCCTGCCGATCACCATCGCCTGGGGCACGCGGGACCGGCTGCTCCTGCGTCGGCAAGGGGTCCGCGCCAAGCGCGCCATCCCCGCCGCGCGGCTGGTCCGGCTCCCCGGCTGCGGACACGTCCCGATGCACGACGACCCGGCCCTGGTCGCCCGCGTCATCCTCGACACCTGCCGCCGCTGACCGACGCCGACCGACCACTCCGGAGCCCAGGGCCACCCCGGCGCCGACGAGCACGCTGCCGACGGCCTGGGGCGCCCCGTACGCGCCGGTGCCGACCAGCGGGGCGGTGCAGGCCGCCGCGACGGGGATGAGGCCGGAGAAGAGCGTGGCCCGCTCGGCGCCGATGCGCTGAACCCCCGAGTACCAGAGCACGAATCCGACGACGGTCACGACGACCGCCTGCCACAACAGGGCCGCGCCTTCGGTGCGGTCCGGCCACCGCACGAAGCCGCCGCCGTCGACGACGAGCCCCAGCACAGCCGATTCGACGGCGGCGACGGCACACACCGTCGCCGCAAGGAGCCGGGGCCCGAGCGGCCGCAGCACGGGGACGGCGAGCACCGCGAAACCGACCTCTCCCAGGAGCGCCCCCACCGAGAACAGGAGACCTGCCGCATCCGTGCGGCCCCAGCCCTGCACGGTGAGCGCCCCGGCGGCCACGAGCAGCGCACCGTGCAGGACCACCCGCTGGGGCGTGCGCCCTTCCATGAGCGGCACCAGGAGGGCGACGACCACGGGGGCGCATCCTACGAAGACACCCGGTACGGCAGGTTCCGCCGACCGTTCCGCAGCGAGGATCGCCAGGTTGAAGCCGACCATTCCCACGGCCGCGAGCAGCGCGAGACGCCCCCACTGGGGACGCGGCAGCCGGCGCAGCGCCGCGGTGCCGCCCCTGCCGAGCCACGGCAGCAGGAGCAGACAGGCCAGGCCGTAACGCAGGAACTGGCCGCCCGTGTACGGGTAGTCGCCCAGCAGGCTGTTGGCGGTGAAGGAGCCGCCGACGAGGAGACAGGCGAGGGCCGCGAGGAGCGCCCCGCGTGAGGAGTTCGCGTTCATGCCCCGACGCTAGGAAGTGGGGCGGTCCCCTTTAAGGTCCACTTCTGTGGCCGCTTAGGGGTCCACTTCTCAGCGGACCTCTCATCAGAGGACCACTTTCGCGACCGCCCCCGTGGACCACCTTCCCCTGTGGACCACCTTCATAGACAGCTCTTCCGGAGAGGTGCATCGCTCTGACGCCGAAGACCCCCGAGACAGCACAGAGTGCCGACGACGACCGCGCAGGGTGGAGCGCCGCCTGGGAGCTGCTGCTGCCCGCCGCGTCCGCCCCCGCGCGCAGCCGTGGCCGCAGCCTGGCGTCGGCCCTGCGCGAGGCCGTCAGGTCGGGGCGGCTCACGGCGGGGACCCGGCTGCCGTCCAGCCGCGAGCTCGCCGCCGACCTGGGCGTCTCCCGCGGCCTGATCACGGAGACGTACGAGCAGTTGACGGCGGAGGGCTATCTGCGCAGCGGGCGCGGGGCGGGGACATGGGTGGGCGACGCGGCGCGGGCCGCCGTGCCCGCAGTCCGTGACCTTGCGCCCCGGGACGGCCACGCGCGCGTGGACTTCCTGCCCGGTGTCCCGGACCTGTCCCTGTTCCCCCGCTCCGCCTGGTCCGCCGCCCACCGCCAGGTGCTCGCCGAACTGCCGCACCAGATGCTGGGCTACCCGGATCCGCGCGGCCTGCCGAGACTGCGCAGGGTCCTCGCGGACCTCCTGGTGCGGCGCCGTGGCGCGGTCGCGGACCCGGAGCGCGTCATCGTCTGCTCCGGAGTGGCCCAGGCCATGACGCTGCTGGCGCTGGCGCTCCGCGCGCGGGGGCACACGGCGATCGGGGTCGAGGACCCGGGCAGCCCCGAGCACGCCACGCTGCTCGCCGCGGCGGGCATCACGCCGGTGGGCATACCTGTGGACGACGAGGGCGCGGATCCCGGGGCGCTGCGGGAGCGAGGCGTACGCGCGGTCGTCACCACACCCGCCCACCAGTTCCCCTCGGGCATCGGCTACTCGGCCCGGCGCCGCACCGAACTCCTGGAGTGGGCCCGGTCCGTCGACGGGCTGATCGTCGAGGACGACTACGACGGGGACTTCCGTTACGACCGCGCCCCGGTGGGCGCCCTGCAGGGACTCGACCCCGAGCATGTCGCCTACACCGGGTCGGTCAGCAAATCGCTCGCTCCGGGGCTGCGGCTCGGCTGGCTGCTGGTGCCGGACGGGCTCGCCGCCGATGTCGTCGAGCGCAAGCGGGTGATGGACCTGGGCAATCCGGCGCTCGACCAGGAGCTGCTCGCCCGGTTCGTCGAACGGGGCGACTACGACCGGCAGTTGCGTCGTTGCCAGCGCGCCTACCGGGAGCGCCGGGACACCCTGGTGGCCGCCCTGCACGAGCACTTCCCCGGCGCGCGGGTCACCGGCATCTCCGCCGGTCTGCATGTCATCGCCCGGCTGCCGGGCCACTGGGGGCCGCAGGACGCGTTCCTGGCGCGGGCGGCGGCAGCCGGCATCGCGGTCCGGCCACTGAGCGACTACACCATGCCGACCGCCCCCGCCGACGGTCCCCGCGAAGGCACCGCCATCGATGGCGCCCCCGGAGACACCGCCGCCGACGGGGTTCACCTGGTCCTCGGCTACGCGCACCTCTCCCCGGCCCGGATCGCCGACGGCGTCCGCCTGCTGGCGGAGGCGGTGCAGAACGCCGAGGGAGCTCAGGAGTTGGACCACGCGCGCGTGCAGAGCACCAAGCGGTAGCCGTCCGGGTCCTCGACGGTGACGCCCCACTCGTTCCAGTAGGGGTTGGGGGACAGGACCCGCTTTCCGCCCTGCTCCTCGAGGCTCGCCACCAGCTCGTCGGGCACCTCCCCGTCGACGTACACGACGAGCAGGTCCTCCTCGGTGGGGCTCGGCCGGACGGGAGCGGCCGCCTCGTGGACGAGTTCGAGGTGCCAGGAAGCGTCGGGCCACCCCACCATGAGCAGGTCGTGCTCGCCGGGGGCGTCGCCGCCCTCCGCCCGGTACAGCACGCTCAGCCCGAGCCCGTCGACCCAGAAGTGTTCGGCGGCCGCGAGGTCGCGGGTCGGGCGGGCGACGCGGATGTGGCTCTGACCGTTGACCGGCACGGGACTCCCCCTTCGCTACGGCACGCCCGGTGACGTGCTCTCGTGCCGAGCGTAGGCAGTTGTGGATCTTGCGGCCATCGGTCGTACGTCCCCGGCCGTGCGTCCCCACCGCGTACGACCGGAGCCCTAGGCCGACGCCCGCACGGCCCCGGTTCGGGCCGGCTCCGGTTCGTGCCGGCTCCGCGCGGCGGTTCCCCTCCGCCCGTGGGGAGTTGTTCACTTGTGCTTCGCGTGGACGCTGTGGCGCGGTACCGGCCGGGCTCCCGCACACTGGTCGCACCCGTCAACTGGAGGCGCATTCATGTCGCAACGTCAGCCGAGCCCGTCCCCCCGCCGCCGCAGCGTGCTGCGCGGTTCGCTCGCCGTACCGGCGGCGCTCGCCGTGCCCGCGCTGGCCGGGGCGGCCCCCTCGCTCGCGCTCTCGGGACGCCCGAAGGCCGCGTGGGGCGTGCAGGCCGGAGACGTGAGCGCGCACTCGGGACTCGTGTGGGTCCGCTCCGACCGTCCGGCGCGGATGATCGTGGAGACGTCGGCCACCGAGTCGTTCCGCAACCCGCGCCGGTGGCACGGCCCGCTGCTCGGCCCGGACACGGACTTCACGGGGACGACGCAGCTGCGCGGCCTGCCCGCGGGCGAACAGATCCACTACCGGGTGCTCCTCACCGACCCCGACGACCCCCGGCGTGCGGGCAAGCCCGTCGAAGGCACGTTCCGCACGGCGCCCAGGAGCCGCAAGGAGGACGTGCGCTTCCTGTGGTCGGGCGACATCGCGGGCCAGGGCTGGGGCATCAACCCCGACCGGGGCGGCTTCCGCGTCTTCGAGGAGATGCGCGGGCGGAACCCGGACTTCTTCCTGTGCAGCGGCGACAACATCTACGCCGACAACCCCATCCCGCCGAGCCTCACACTGCCCGACGGCACCGTGTGGCGGAACATCACGACGGAGGAGAAGTCCAAGGTCGCCGAGTCCCTGGCGGAGTTCCGCGGCGCCTTCCGCTACAACCTGCTCGACGAGAACGTCAGACGGTTCAACGCCCAGGTGCCGTCCATCATCCAGTGGGACGACCACGAAGTGCGCAACAACTGGTACCCGGGGCAGATCCTCGACGACCCCCGGTACACGGAGAAGAGCGTCGACGTCCTCGCGGGCCGCTCCCTGCGGGCCTTCAGCGAGTACTTCCCCCTGTCCACCCTGCCGCCGGGCGACGAGGACGGCCGGGTGTACCGGGTGCAGCGGCACGGCCCGCTCCTGGATGTGTTCGTGCTGGACATGCGCACCTACCGCAACGCCAACTCGCCGGGCAGACAGCCCGACGAGGCCACCGGAATCCTCGGCGCCCGCCAGCTGGCCTGGCTCAAGCGTGAGCTGTCCCGCTCCCGTGCCGTGTGGAAGGTCATCGCCTCCGACATGCCGCTGGGCATCGTCGTGCCCGACGGCAGGACGAACTTCGAGGCCGTGGCGCAGGGCGACCCCGGCGCGCCGCTGGGCCGCGAGCTCCAGATCGCCGACCTGCTGCGGCACATCAAGCACCGGAGGATCACGGGCACGCTGTGGCTGACCGCCGACGTGCACTACACCTCCGCGCAGCACTACGACCCGTCGCGTGCGGCGTTCAAGGACTTCGCGCCGTTCTGGGAGTTCGTGTCCGGGCCGCTCGCCGCGGGCGGTTTCCCCGCGACTCAGCTCGACGCGACCTTCGGTCCCGAGCAGAAGTTCCTCAAGGCTCCGAGCCGGGCCAACACCTCGCCGGCCGAGACCCCGCAGTACTTCGGCGAGGTCGACATCGACGGCGGAAGCGGCGAGTTGACCGTGCGGCTGCGGCAGGAGGGCGGCGGCGTGCTGTTCAGCCAGGTCCTGCGGCCCGGGCGGGTGGGGCAGTAGCCTCCGTGCCGGACTGACGTCGGCCGAATCGCCGCCAAAAGGGGCAGATGACCTCTTTACCCATCAGTCACAGAGCGTTCGTGATCACGAAACACCGGTCCAGCACAGTAAACGTATGAGAGCTGACATGTCTGACGTGACACGGACCAAGCATGGCCGCCCCGTCCATCACTGGCGGCGCGACGTGGTGGAGCTGGCGGCCCTGTTCACCGCCGTCGCGGTGGCCGACGCCGTGGCGAACATGGTGGGGCACAGCCCCGACGGGCCCGCCCTGCTGCTCGTGTCGGCCGTGGTGCTGCTCGCCACGGCCGGCTTCCACGTCTGGTGGGCGCGACGCCACAACCACGCGCCGCCGCCGGCGCACGATACCGTCGCCCGGCCGCCCGCGGACGCGGAGCAGGCCGGGCACACCATGAACGCCACCTCGGGCGCACCCGTGGAGCCGGCCCAGCCGGGCGACACCACCCTGTGGCGCATGCGTACGACGGTGCGGGACGAGCCGGGCTCGCTGGCCGCGCTGTGCGTGACCCTCGCCGAGCGCCGCATCGACATCCTCAGCCTGCAGGCCCACCCGCTGGCCGAGGGCACCGTCGACGAGTTCCTGCTGCGTGCGCCCGCCGAGCTGTCCGGCGCCGACATCACGCGGTCGATCGCCGGGGCGGGCGGCGCGGGCACCTGGATCGAGCGCGCCGACGCCCACGATCTGGTGGACGCGCCCACCCGCATCCTCGGTCTCGCCACCCGCACCGCGCTCGACGCGGCCGAACTCCCCCTGGCGCTGCGCCATCTCCTGGGCCGCTGCACCATCCGCTCGCTGCCCGCCGCGTCGCGGCCGAAGCCCCGTCAGGACGAGGTCACGCCGCCGGACGGAACCCCGGTCGACGGCGTACTCGAAGGGACCGTCCTGCGTCTGAACGGTCCCGACGGCGAGGTCATCACCGTCGAGCGCCCCTATCTGCCGTTCACGCCCACGGAGTTCGCCCGCGCCCGGGCCCTCGTGGAGCTCGACACGCGGCTCGGCCCGCGCATCCCCCGGAGCCAGGACGTCCTGACCCTACCGGAGGGCAACTCCATCACCGTCCAGCGGGCCGACACGTCGGACGTCGAGGCCGCCAAGGCCATGCACGAGCGCTGCTCGCGGCGCACCCTCGACATGCGCTACCACGGCCCGGTGCACGACGCCGACCGCTATCTGAACCACCTCCTCAGCCCCCGCTTCGGCCGCACGCTCGCGGTGCGGACCGCGTCCGGGCGGATCGTCGGCATCGGCCACCTCCTCTGGGACGGCGACGAGACCGAGGTGGCGCTGCTCGTCGAGGACGACTGGCAGCGCCGGGGCATCGGCAGCCAGCTGCTCGGCCGCCTGGTGACGATGGCGGTCGAGGCGGGCTGCGAGAGCGTGTACGCGGTGACGCGGGCGTCCAACACGGGCATGGTGGCGGCGATGCGGGGGCTCGGCCTGCCGCTCGACTACCAGATCGAGGAGGGCACGCTGGTGATCACGGCCCGTCTCGACACCACGCCGGTCAGCTCGCGGCTGCCGTACGACCACGCGCGGCGCCCCTGAGGCCATCGGAACCCGTGCCGGTGGCCACCGGCGCGGGGATGGTGACGGGGACGGGGCCGAGGGCCCGGTCGAGGTCGCGCCACAGGTCCTCGGCGTCCTCCAGGCCGCACGACATCCGCAGCAGCCGGTCGCTCACGCCGGCCGAGCGCCGGTCGGCGGCGTCCACCACGCGGTGGCTGATGGACGCCGGGTGCTGGATGAGCGAGTCGACGCTGCCGAGGCTGACCGCAGGGGTGATCAGCCGTACGCCGGCGATCACCGCGTGCGGGTCGCCGCGTACTTCGAAGGCGACCATGGCACCGCCGAGGCGCGGATAGTGGACGCGGTCCACGCGCGGGTCGGCGGCGAGGCGGCGCGCCAGTTCCGCCGCGTTCGCGGAGGCGGCCCGCACCCGGACCGGGAGCGTGGACAGGCCGCGCAACAGCAGGTAACCGGCGAGGGGATGCAGCACCCCGCCCGTGGCGAACCGCACCTGGCGCAGCCCGCGCGCGAGCTCCTCGTCGCAGGCGACCACGCCCCCGAGGACGTCGCCGTGCCCGCCCAAATACTTCGTGGCGCTGTGCAGCACGAGCCGGGCGCCGCTCTCGGCGGGCCGCTGGAGCACCGGCGTGGCGAAGGTGTTGTCGGCGAGCAGCGGCACCGTGCCGCACGCGCGGGCGACCTCGGCCAGGTCGAGTTCGGCGAGGGTGGGGTTGGCGGGCGACTCGACCATCACCAGGCCGGTGTCGGGCCGGATGGCGTCGGCGATGCCCTCCGGGTCCACCCAGGTCACCTCGGTGCCGACCAGGCCCGCGGTCAGCAGGTGATCGCTGCACCCGTACAGGGGCCGGACGGCCACGACGTGGCGCAGCCGCGCGGATCCTCGTACGAGGAGCACCGCGGTCAGGGCCGCCATGCCGCTCGCGAACGCGACCGCGCTCTCGGTGCCTTCGAGCCGGGCGAGGGCGGTCTCGAAGCGGGCGACGGTGGGGTTGCCGAGCCGGGCGTAGACCGGCGGTCCTTCGTCGACGGCACCTTCGGCGGCGAAGGCGTCGATGCGGGCGGCCTCCGCCCGGCTGTCGCGGGAGGGGTAGGTCGTGGAGAGGTCGATCGGCGGGGCGTGCAATCCCATGTCGGCCAGATCGTCGCGCCCCGCGTGCACGGCCTCGGTGGCCAGCGCACGCGGCGGTGACGTCCGGTCGGCGGACGGCTTGTTCCGCGCTGTCCCGGTGTTCGCCGCTGTTCTGGTGTTCGCTGCTGTTCTGGTGTTCGCTGCTGTCCCGGTGTTCGCTTCCATGCGGCACAGGCTGAACAACGACCGGGCCTCGCGGCCCATGTCCCGTGCTACGTTCGGCCGATGGCCGATTCCGTCGCACTGGACCCGGTGGACCTCCACATCCTGCGTCTGCTGCAGAACGACGCCCGGACCACCTACCGTGACCTCGCCGCGCAGGTCGGTGTCGCGCCGTCCACGTGTCTCGACCGGGTGACGCGGCTGCGGCGGTCGGGGGTGATTCTCGGACATCAGCTGCGGCTCGACCCGGCGAAGCTCGGCCGTGGGGTCGAGGCGCTCCTCTCCGTGCAGGTGCGGCCGCACCGCCGGGATCTCGTGGGCCCCTTCGTGGAGCGTGTGCGGGCGCTGCCCGAGTCCCTGTCGCTGTTCCACCTCACGGGCCCCGAGGACTTTCTGGTGCACGTGGCGGTGGCCGGTCCCGCCGATCTGCAGCGGCTCGTCCTCGACGAGTTCACCGCACGGCCCGAAGTCGCGCGCGTGGAGACCCGGTTGATCTTCCAGCAGTGGTCGTGCGGTCCGCTCCTGCCACCCGACGCCCCGCAGGATCCGCCGGGCGAATCATGGTGACGCGCACCCGTCCCTCGTACGAGGATGTCCGCATGTCAGCCTCGAAGAACCCGCATCCGAACACCGGACCCCTGCCCCGCGCCGTCGCCGACGCGTACGTCGACGAGCTCATCGCCCTCGACCCCATCACGGGCACCTACCTCGGCGTGAAGGAGAGCAAC
Source organism: Streptomyces sp. NPDC039480 (assembly GCF_055597165.1). Classification (NCBI taxonomy): domain Bacteria; kingdom Bacillati; phylum Actinomycetota; class Actinomycetes; order Kitasatosporales; family Streptomycetaceae; genus Streptomyces; species Streptomyces sp. NPDC039480. Next base: position 311,931 of record NZ_JBVITX010000003.1, read on the forward strand.
AGCAAGCTCCCCGACACCTCCCCCGAGGGCCAGGAGGCGCTGGCGCGGCTGGCACGCACGACCCTGGCACGGCTGGCCGAGGCCGAGGCGCGGCCCGGCGCGGACAGCGATGTCGAGCGCCGCTGCGGTCGGCTCCTGCGCGAGCGGCTCACCGCGCAGCTGGCCGTGCACGAGGCCGAGGAAGGGCTGCGCGCCGTCGGCAATTTGCACACGATGCCGCATCAGGTGCGGGAGATCTTCACCGTGTCCCCCGTGGACACGGAGGACGACTGGGCGGCGCTCGCCGAGCGGCTGCGTGCCGTACCGGCCGCTCTGGAGGGTTACCGCGCGTCGCTCGAACTCGGCCTGGAACGCAAGCTGTACGGAGCTCCGCGCCCCACCGACACGTTCATCGGGCAGCTCACCGAGTGGGCGGGGGCGGCCGGCGGCGGCGCGAGCGGGCGCGGCTGGTTCGAGGAATTCGCGTCCGCGGGCCCCGAAAAGCTGCGCGCCGACCTGGACGCCGCGGCGCTTGGCGCCACCGAGTCCGTCGTGGCGCTGCGCGACTGGATGCGGGACGTCTACGCGCCCGCGATCCAGGGCTCCCCCGACATCGTGGGCCGCGAGCGATACGCCCGCCTGTCCCGCGAGTGCAACGGCACCGATCTGGACCTCGACGAGGCATACGCGTACGGCTGGTCGGAGTTCCACCGGCTGCTCGCCGAAATGCGGACCGAGGCCGAGAAGATCCTGCCCGGCGCGGCCACACCGTGGGTGGCGCTCGCCCACCTCGACGAGCACGGGGCGCACATCGAGGGCGTGGAGGAGGTGCGGGTCTGGCTGCAGGAGCTCATGGACGAAGCCATCGACGCCTTGGACGGCACGCACTTCGAACTGGCCGAGCGGGTACGGAAGGTGGAGTCCCACATCGCGCCGCCCGGTGGCGCCGCCGCGCCGTACTACACGGCCCCGACGGAAGATTTCTCCCGCCCGGGCCGCACCTGGCTGCCGACGATGGGCGAGACCCGCTTCCCTGTCTACGACCTCGTCTCCACCTGGTACCACGAGGGCGTGCCCGGCCATCACCTCCAGCTCGCCCAGTGGGCGCACGTCGCGGAGGACCTCTCCCGCTACCAGGCGACCGTCGGCATCGTCAGCGCCAACGCCGAGGGCTGGGCGCTGTACGCGGAGCGGCTCATGGACGAGCTGGGCTTCCTCACCGACCCCGAGCGCAGGCTCGGCTATCTGGACGCCCAGATGATGCGGGCGCTGCGGGTCATCGTCGACATCGGCATGCACCTGGAGCTGGAGATTCCGGCGGATTCGCCTTTCCGTCCGGGTGAGCGCTGGACGCCCGACCTCGCCCAGGAGTTCTACGACGCGCACTGCAGCCGCCCCACGGACTATGTGGCGAGCGAGATGACGCGCTACCTCACCATTCCGGGCCAGGCCATCGGCTACAAGCTGGGTGAGCGTGCCTGGCTGCTCGGCCGGGAGAACGCGCGGCGTCGGCACGGCGACGCGTTCGACGCCAAGGCGTGGCACATGGCCGCGCTGTCGCAGGGCTCGCTGGGCCTCGACGACCTGGTGACCGAATTGTCCGAGCTGTGAGCTCCGCGTTCCTCTTCCCGTCCGATCCCCTGCGCGCCACGCGGCCCGACCCCGAGTTCGCGCCGGAGGTCACGGCCGCGCGCGCGACGGGTGCCGAGGTCGCCCTCGTCGACCACGACGCGCTGCTGGCCGGTGACGCGGCTCGCGCCGTCGGACGGGTGCCGCGCGGGTCGGGGCCGTACTGGTACCGGGGGTGGATGGTGCCGGTCGCGCGCCACGGAGAGCTGGAGCGGGCTCTCGCGGCGCGCGGCTGCGCCCTGCTCACCGGGTCCGGCGCGTACGGTCGCGCTCACGAACTGCCCGGCTGGTACGACACGTTCGAGCGGGCCTCGCTCACGCCGCGCAGCGTCTGGTGCGCGGCGGCTCCGGGTGAGCCGCCCTCGGCCGAGCGGCTCACGGACCTCGTGGCGCCGCTCGGCCCCGGCCCGGGGATCGTCAAGGATTACGTGAAGTCCCGCAAGCACGAGTGGGACGAGGCGTGCTTCGTACCCGAACTGGCCGACAGCGCGCGGCTGTCCGAGGTCGTCGACCGGTTCTTCGCGCTCCAGGAGGAGACTCTCGCGGGCGGGTTGGTGGTACGCGCCTATGAGCCGTTCGTCGCGGGAGGCGAGGCCCGCGTGTGGTGGCTGGACGGAGAAGCGCTGCTCGTGACCGCACATCCGGACACCCCGGACCGGTCCCCCGAGCCCGAACTCGACGCTGTGCGAGGGGCGGTGGCGGAGCTCGGCTGCCGGTTCGTGACGACGGATCTCGCGCTGCACTCGGACGGGCGGTGGCGGGTCGTGGAGGTGGGTGACGGACAGGTCAGCGGGCTGCCGCGGGGGGCCCGGGACACCACGGCCACCACCGCGCTGTACACCGGCCTGGCAGGCGCCCCCGCGGGTCGGGACGGCGACGTCAGTGGCGACAGCCACCCTCCGAGTCGATGACCTGGCCGGTGATCCACTCGGCCTCGTCCGTGGCGAGCCACGCGATGAGCCGGGCCGGGTCGTCCGGCATCCCCCACCGGCCCGCCGGGAAGCACGCGGCGACCGCCTCGTACGCCTCACCGGTGAGGTAACCCGTGTCCACGGGGCCGGGGTTGACGCAGTTCACGGTGATGGCGAGGTCGGCAAGCGCGGTGGCGAGCGTGCGGGTCGCGGACGCCAGCGCGCCCTTCTGCAGGCTGTACGCGATCTCGTCCGGCATGCCGCCCGCGATGTCCTGCCCGGACGTCATCATCATGACGCGCCCGCCAGGAGTACGGTCCGGCAACCGCGCACGCAGCCGGGCGTACGCCTGGACGAGCAGGATCACGGAGCGGGTGTCGACCGCCCAGTGCGCGTCGAGCATCGCCGCGTCGATCGCGTCGAGCGTTCCGTCGCTGCCGCTCAGCGCGTGGTTGGCGACGAGGATGTCGATCCGGCCGCCGAGCGCGTCGGCGGCCGTGTCGATCAGGCGGGCCGGGGCGTCGGTCTCCGTCAGGTCGCCCGGCCCCGCGTGGACCGGCGCGTCCGGGTCGCCGAGTGCTTCGCGCACCCCGGCGAGGACGGCCTCCGGGCGGTCGGCGCCCCAAGGCATCGCCGCGTCTTGCGGGACGTGGTGGTGCAGATAGACCCCGGCGCCGTACGCGGCGAGCCGCCGGGCGACGGCGTATCCGATGCCGCCGCGTCGGCTGGCCCCGGTGACGAGCGCGGTGCGTCCGCGCAACGGGAGCGGGTCACGGCGGAGTTGGGCGGGTGAGGGCTGCGGCAGGTGAGGCATGACAGACCATGCTGGACTCCCGGGCCCGCACGCGCACCCGGATTTTTCGCGCCTCCCGGGCGCGTGGGCGCTGTCCCGGGCGCGTTGGGCGCTGCGCCGGGGCAGGCGGGCGGACGTGGCCGTCAGCAGCCGCAGTCGTCGGCGTCCACCGGCGCGGTGAGCGCGTCGGGAGCGTGCCGCTCGCGGCCCTGCCACGTCTCGTACGCGAAGCCCTCGCGCGCCCAGTACTCGAAGCCGCCCAGCATCTCCTTGACCTGAAAGCCCAGTTGGGCGAGGGCGAGGGCCGCGCGGGTGGCGCCGTTGCAGCCGGGCCCCCAGCAGTAGGTGACGACCGGCACCGACTTGTCGAGGAGCGCTTCCGCCTGCTCGGGGATGAGGGCGGTCGGCAGGTGGACGGCGCCGGGGATGTGCCCTTGGTCCCAGGAGGCGGTGGAGCGGGTGTCGATCACGACGAAACCCGGGTCGCCGCCGGCGGCGAGGGTGGCGGCCACGTCGGATACGTCGGCGTGGAAGGCGAGGCTGGCGCCGAAGAACGCGGCGGCTGCCGCCGGTGAGGCGGGAGGCACGCTCAGGACCCGGTTCGCACCCGGGCTCCCGGCTTCCGTGGCGTTCGTGTTGTTCATGTTGTCCGTCTTGTTCATGGCGAAAAATCTACGGCCGGCGGCCGGAAGGCTGAAGCGCCGAATCCCGGCGTTCCGCCGATGACGCCGACGAATCCCCGGCACATCGCGCGTACGGCACGACTTTCCCGCGTCAGCCGTACAGGCGGGTCCAACAGGGTTGTCGCGAAAGGGCGTTGGCAAGGCCACACCCCTTCCGCCGAGAATGGTCCGTACCAGGAATCGGTTTGATCATGCAGTGGGTCGCAAGCCCACCCACAGCACCCCGGTCGTCACCGAGCCGCCCGAACGATGACGCCGCACAGGAAGCCCCGCCCGCCTCTTGCGCCGCGCACAACTCCTCTGCCAGATTCACCTCTGCCGCACATGGCATGCACGCGACAGAAGAACCCGCCTTCCGAGCGTGCCCTCGGGCTGCATACCTATGCGGCCTTGTCCTCATCCAGGACGCTTCACCCCCACACAATGGAGACGAACATGCGTATATCCAGACTCGTCCCCGCGCTCGCGGCCACCGCCCTCGCCGTTCTGGGGCTCGCCCCCACGGCAGCGGCCCAGGCCGCGGCCCGCGCGGACGCCCCCACCGTGGCGGCGAGCAGCAACGGCCCCCAGCCGATCATCGGCGGCGGTTACGCCAGCAACGCGCCCTGGGCCGCCAGGCTCTTCTCCAACGGCCGGCAGACCTGCAGCGCCACGATCATCGCCCCGACCTGGATCCTCACCGCGAAGCACTGCGTCAGCGGCGGCGGCCTCTCCTTCCGCATCGGCAGCCTCGACCAGACGTCCGGCGGCACCACGGCCAACGGCATCAGCATCAGGAACCACCCGTCCTCGGACCTGTCCCTGGTCCAGCTGGACCGCTCCGTGGCGGGCACCTACGCGCGCCTCGGCAGCCCGGGCTCCGTGTCGGTGGGCCAGACCGTGCAGGTGTACGGCTGGGGGGCGACCTCCCAGTGCGGCTCGGAGATCAACTGTCAGTCCCGGCTCCTGAAGGTCGCCAACGTCGTGGTGACCGGCGGCTGCCGTGACGCGTACCAGGGCCAGGCCATCTGTGCCCGGCGCGGCGACGGCATCACCGCGGGCGGCGACTCGGGCGGCCCGATGATGGCCAACGGCGTACAGGTGGGCGTGGCCTCCACGAGTGACCGCCAGACCACGACGGCGTACACGAACGTGACGGCGTACCGCTCCTGGATCCAGAGCATCGCGGGCGTCTGACACCCACGCTGCAAGCCACGCCGCAACCCGCACTGACACCCGCACTGGTACCCGCACTCGGGTCCTCGGTTACGACTCGGGTACGAACAATCCCCGGCCGCCTCTTGAACGGCCGGGGATTTCCCTGTTACCTCTCGGGGATGACCGGATATTCCACGGACGCCACCGACTGGCGCATACTCGACGTCCTCCAGCGGGAGGGCCGCGCCAGCTACGCCGAGTTGGCGCGCGCCGTCTCGATGTCCGCGAGCGCCGTCACCGAACGCGTGCGGCGCCTGGAGGAGGCGGGTGTGATCCAGGGGTACGCGGCGGTGGTGGACCCGGACCGCCTCGGCCTGCCGATCCTCGCGTTCGTACGCCTCCGCTACCCGACCGGAAACTACAAGCCCTTCCACGACCTGGTCGAGGTGACTCCGGAGATCCTGGAGGCGCACCACGTCACGGGCGACGACTGCTTCGTCATCAAGGTCGCCGCCCGCTCGATGCAGCACCTGGAAGAGGTGTCGGGCAGGATCGGCTCACTCGGCTCGGTGACGACCAGCGTCGTCTACTCCTCTCCTCTGCCCCGCAGACCACTGGGCCGCTGACGACCACTGGGCGGCTGTCCCCTCCGGGGGAGAGAGTGGTAACGTCGCTCTCTTCTCCGGCCCGGCCGGACGGAGTCCAGTCAGGCACCCCATGACCGACCCGCACCAGCGCCTCCAGAACGCCCTCGACGCCCTGGACATCGCCTTCGCCCCGCTCGCCGACCTGCCGTTCCCCGTGAGCGGCTGCACCTACTGCTACGCCGAGTCCGACCTCGAAGCCGTCGCCGGGCCCGTGCACCTGGTGCCGGAAGACCTGATCCCGTACGTCGCCCATGAAGCGACGAACCACTGGGACGACTTCCCCGGCCTGTACCGCAGACTGACCCCCCGCATCGTGCGTGCGCTCACCGAGGGCCGGCTCCACAACGCCATGGTCGCCTCCCGCTTCCTCGCCGCGGGTTGGCGGGACTGGCCCGCGCCCGAACAAGCGGCGCTGGAGGAGGTCTGGCACGCGTGGTGGCGCTCGACCCTGCACACTCACCCCAGCACCACACCAATCCACGACCTTCTCGAAACACTCGCAGTCACCACAGGCACCCTCACCCCCTGGCTGACCGAATGGGCGGCAACCCGCACGGAGGCATCCGCCCGTCACCTCAAGGACGCCCTCGACATCTGGCTCATCGAGGACGACATCGCCGACCTGCAACTCGGCTTCTACGACGAGCTGTACGCCGCACCTCAACTGCTCCGCTGGCTCTGCTCCCTGGAAAGGGGACGCATCAACACCGCCCAGCTCAGGGAGATAGAGCGCATCGTGTGCGGCTGAGAGGACGCTTCACATCAAGCCCCGTTCTCCGGCGCGGCGGCGGTGCGGCCGACCTCAACACCTCCGGTTCATCACGACCGCCCGCCGAACTGCCAGTTGTGGACCTCGATGTCGGCGTACCGGTCCGAGGTCAGGACGGTCCGTGCCGTGTCCGGGTCCGGCGCCCTGACCAACGCCGCCGTACCCAGCCACTCAGCTCCGCTGTCGGACAGCAGCGGCCCGTAGGCGATCAACTCGTCCTGAACGAGCGGCACGGCGACATCGGCGGCCCGTCCCGCACCCAGGCCGAGCACCAGATACCGGTTGCCGCCGGTCCGGCCGCCGGGGAAGTCCCACATGGTGCGCCCCAACACGTTGCGCCACCGTCGCAGCAGCACGTCCCGGTAGACGCCGGCCTGGTAGTTCGGTTCATCGAAGGCAAACGCGCGGGCAGCGGCGGGATCGGGCAGGTCGACGATGTGCAGGCTTCCGGTGGGTGTGTCGCCGTCGTCGGAGAAGGTCGGCCCCCGGGCGATCATCTCCTTCGCACACCCGTCCATATAGGACCAGTGCTCTTCCAACAGCTCGTCACGCAGCGGCAGGGATCCGGGCCGGTCACGGTGATAGCAGAGAAACTCCATGCCAAAGGATCTCTTCAGGAGACGGCCGGGTCCAGCAGTTCCCGTGAAGACCTGAGCCCTCAGATCCCACCCGCTGCCGCACCACCTACCTGGGGCCAGGTCCAGGCGTACCGCAGGATGAGGGCGAGAACGATTACTTCCAGTGCGACGCCAAGACCGTAGAAGTACGTCCAGGACTCGCCCACCGCGTTGAATGCCGCGAAGGGGACCTGTACCGAGGCCACGATGAGGTTCGTGATGCGGTTTGCCCGGGCGGGCAGCGTCATCGACAGCACGACCATGAGGATCGGGATCGCCATGAGCACGAGGAAGGCGGTCAACAACGTCTGGCTGATGTTGAACTCCCAGACGATGCCGGCCTCGATGTCATCGATGACGCCGGGCTTGAAGAAGGCGAGGATGTCCACGTAGACGTACAGGAACAGGAAGCTTGTCCACGCTGCGGCGAGCTTGGCTCTCACCGGGATCTGCTCGTTTTCCAGTGCGGTCGTGGTGGGTTGACGCGTTCTCATCACAGGCTCCGTTGTTGTGGTGAGGGCTGGTGGGCCCACGATCGGTGAGCCCGGCGGCGCGCACATCGGCGTCGAGGCCGGATCCGCCTCGGCCGATGGGAGAAGCGGCGTCTCGTTCTTTCGGTCGGTCCCCGACGCCTCGGCGGTCCCTAAGCTGGGAGCGTGACCACCAACGCCCTGGGCTCGCTGTGGGCCGAGCCCCGCGCCACGGACGCTCCCGAACGGGTGTCGCGCGACTGGGTGCTGGTCGGGGTGTCGATGGTGACGGCGCTGCTCGAAGGGGTCCTTCGGGACGACGTCGCCTGGCGGCCGTTTGCGACCATCGTGGCGGTCGGACTTGCGCCGGTGCTGCTGTGGCGGCGTACCCACCCGTTGGCCTGTGTCGTGGTGGCCTTCGGCACCGCGATGGCGTTGGGACTGGCGAGCCTGCTGGGCGGGGCCCCGAGCGTGGGCCTCGACACGATGTTCTACGTCCTGGTGCTCGTCTACGCGCTGGTCCGCTGGGGTTCGGGGCGCGAGATCGTGATCGGGCTGGCGGTGGTGGCGGTCGCTGCGGGGATCGGTACGGTCGCCGACTACACCGGGCCGGCCGACGTCATCGGCGGGTTCGCCGTCCTGACGGCGGCGGCGGGCGGAGCGGCGTTCCGCTACCGCGCCGAGAGCTGGCGCCGGGCGTTGGACCAGAGCCGCAGCCAGGAGCGGGTCGGCCTCGCGCGCGAGCTGCACGACATCGTCGCCCACCACGTCTCGGCGATCGCTGTGCAGGCGCAGGCGGGCCGGGCGATGGCCGGGCAGCGACCTGAAGCGGCGCTCGAGGCGCTGGTGGTCATCGAAGGGGAAGCGTCGCGGACGCTCGCGGACATGCGGGCGATGGTCCGGGTGCTGCGCGACGGAGCGCCGGCGGAGTGCGCCCCTCAGCCCGGCGTTGCCGACCTGGTGTCCCTCGCCCGACGCGCCCCGGTCCCGGTCGTCGACGTAGAGCTGCCGGACGACAGGGGCGAACTTCCGCCCCAGGTCGACGCGGCGGTCTACCGGCTGGCGCAAGAGGCGCTGACCAACGCCCTGCGGCACGCCCGCAACGCCTCGCGTGTGGAGATCCGGGTCATAGAGGGCGCGGGAACGCTGCGACTGCGCGTCACCGACGACGGACAGATCGACCCGGCTCGGTCGGTGCACCACGGCTTCGGGCTGCTGGGGATGACCGAGCGCGTGCAGCTGCTCGGCGGCACGCTGCGTGCCGGCCCTGCGCCCGAGGGCGGGTGGACGGTCGACGCCGAAATGCCGACGAGGGTGGGCCGATGACGGTACGCGTGCTGGTGGCCGACGACCAGGATCTGGTGCGCACCGGCCTTTCGATGATCCTTGACGCGCAGCCCGACATCGAGGTCGTCGGTCAGGCCGCCGACGGCCACGCCGCCGTCGAGCTGGCGCAGCGGCTCCGCCCCGACGTGTGCCTGGTCGACATCCAGATGCCCGGGCTCGACGGCATCGAGGTGACCAAGCTCCTCGCGGGGCGGGACGTCCCGGACCCGATCGCGGTAGTGGTGATCACGACATTCGACCTCGACGAGTACGTCCAGGGCGCCCTCCGGGCCGGCGCCCGAGGCTTCCTGCTCAAGGACGCCGGACCGGCGCTGCTCGTCCAGGCCGTCCATGCCGCCGCCGTCGGCGATGCCCTGATCGCGCCGAACATCACCCGGCGGCTGCTGGCCACCCTGGCCGCCAAGGAACCGTCGAGCCGACGGACCCGACCGATCGAGCCGCTCACCGAACGCGAGGAGGAGGTGCTGACGCTGGTCGCCCGTGGCCGCACGAACGCCGAGATCGCCGCCGAGCTGTTCATCGGCTTGACGACCGCCAAGACCCACGTCGCCAGCCTGCTGGCCAAAATCGGCGCCCGCAACAGGGTCGAGATCGCGATGTGGGCCTACGACACCGGCCGGGTGGGGCCCTGAACCTGGGCCCACCGCGCTGCAGTTCCTCGGCGAGCGCGTCCGGCTCGCTCCGGCGCGCCGTGATCCGCTCCAGCTCGGGCCGTGGATCTGGGCCCTCACCCACCGCCCCGCTGCCGCACCGCCGACCCCGCCCGGCCCTTCACGACCTCCAGTTGTGCGTGGACGCGTCGTCGGAGGTCTGCGACGTGGCTGACGATGCCTACGCTGCGGTCGCGTTCGCGTAGGGAGTCCAGGACGTCCAGGACCTCGTCGAGGGTCTGGTCGTCGAGGCTGCCGAAGCCCTCGTCGATGAAGAGGGTGTCCAGGCGGACACCGCCCGCCTCGTCCGTGACGACGTCGGCCAGGCCCAGTGCCAGTGCGAGGGAGGCAAAGAAAGTCTCTCCGCCCGACAGGGTCGCCGTGTCGCGTTCGCGGCCCGTCCAGGCGTCGACGACGTGCAGGCCCAGGCCCGAACGGCCGCGGCCCGTGCGGTCGTCGGAGTGGACGAGGGTGTAGCGCCCGGACGACATGCGTCGTAGCCGTACAGTCGCGGCCGCAGCCACCTGTTCCAGGCGGGCGGCGAGCACGTACGACTCCAGGCGCATGCGGCGTTCATTGTCCGCCGAGGTGCCCGCGGTGAGTCCTGCGAGCCGGGCCACCCTGTCGTACGCGGCCCGCAGAGGGCCCAGCTTGCGCATCGTGGCGAGCGAGCGGACGGAGAGCCGGTCCAGTTCGGCACAGCGTCGCGCGGCGGCGTCCCGCGCGGAGGCGGCGTCCCGCAGGCGTCGCCCCGCCGCCTCGGCCGCGGCCTGTGCGGTCGGGAGGTCGGCGGGCGGCTGCTGGGCGGCGGCGGCCGTGTCCGGCTCGGCGAGGACGGAGCGCACCGCGGCCTCTTCGTTCCGCCAGGCGTCGATGCGGTGCTGGATCTCGCGGTACCGGGCGTCGTCGAGCAGGGCGTCCGCCGCGGCCGTCGGCGTGTCGAACCCGGCGCGGAAGGCCGCGTCGGCGAGTCGCGCGTCGGCGGTTTTCAGGCGCTCGGCGGTGTCGTCGGCGGCGCGGGCGGCGTCGGCGGCCTCGGTGAGGAGTGCGGCCTGCCGCTCCAGCTGGGCGGCGCGTGCGGCGACACTGTCCGCGGCGCCCCGCGCGCGCGTCAACTCCGCTTCCAGTGAGAGCTGTTCGCGTTCCAGGGCGTCGCGGAGCGTCGCACGGGACGCGGCGCGCCGGGCGGCCTCCTGCTGCTCTGCGAGCCTGCGGTCGTACTCGCGCTCCGCCTGCGCCAGCGCCTCCCGGGCGGCGTGCAATCCGGAGGCACGGTCTCGGGCTTCCGCGTATGCCTGTCGCAACTCTGTGACGGCCGTGGCGAGTTCGTCGGCCGTGGGCTGGGTGTCGGAGGGCGCTTCCTTGGAGTCGGTCTCGTCGGCGGTGCTCGTCTCGTTCGGTTCCGTCACCGGGCCGCTGCCGGCCGCGGCCGTCGCTGCGGCCAGTGATCCCCGTACGTCCCCGAGAGCGCGCTCGGCGGCGGCGCGGGCCTCGTCCGCGCGGCGGTGCTCGGCGAGGGCGGCCTCCTCGGTGTGGCGGTCCACGTGTCCGGCGATCTTCCGCGCGGGCGCGGGGTGCTCCGTGGCGCCGCATACCGCGCAGGGTTCACCGTCGGTCAGGTGCGCGGCCAGTTCGGCGGCGATGCCGGTGAGGCGCTGCTCCTTGAGGGCGAGCCAGTGTTCGTGCGCGGCGGTGGCGGACTCGCGGGCGGCGAGGGCACGTTCCTTCGCCGCCGCCGCGTCCTCGGCGAGGCGGTCGCGGCGGCGGGCCGCGTCGAGGCGGGCCTGGGCCGGTTCGAGCCGGCCCGCGAGGCGCTCGGCGCGGGTGGCGGCTTCCTGGGCGGACTCGATGCGCTCCTGGAGCGCGGCCCGGGTGGCCTCCCAGCCGTCGAGCCAGCCGGACGCGTCCTGGAGCAGTTCATCGTCGGCCCGCTCCTGGCGGTCCAGCGTCGCGCGTTCCGCGGTGATCTCGGCGGTCCGCCGCTCGGCGCGCCGAGCCGATGTGAGACCGCCCAGCTCCTCGGCCGCCGTGCGCGCGGCGGCGGCGAGGCCCGCGGCGCCGGCGGAGGCGAACGTCGCGGGCAACAGGCCACGCGCGTGTGCCTCCGCTTCCGTGGCACGCCGGTGTTCGGTGTCGGCGGTGTCGCGCAGACCGAGCGCGGGCGCGACCGTCTCGGCCTTGCGGGCCCGTTGCAGACGCTCTTCGAGGTCGCGCTGTTCGTCCACGCGCGCGTGGAGCCGCGCGGCGCGTGACTGCGCCTCGGCGAAACGGCCCTGCAACCGGTCGAGTTCGCGTACGTCACCGAGCCTGCGCTCCGCTGCCGCCTGGGCGGATTCGGCGGCTGTGAGCGCGCAGTCCGCGACAGTGAGGCGCTCCCGCGCGCTCGTGCGGGCGACGGCCGCCCAGGTGAGGACGGCGTCCGCCAGGCCCGGGTCGCCGGGCGCGAGGTCCGGCAGGGGCACTTCGGCGTCCCGGCCGCCGTCGTCCGCGGCCTGCTGCATGCGGTGCGCGTCGGCGAGGAGCGCGGCGTCCCCGTCCTTGACCTCGGCCTCGGTGGTGCGCCGCTGCTCGGCGAGCCGCTGTTCCACGGCGGCGAACCTGCGCGTGTCGAAGAGCCGCCCGAGCAGCTTGCCGCGCGCCTCCGCGTCCGCGCGCAGGAACCGCGCGAAGTCACCCTGGGGCAGGAGCACGACCTGGCAGAACTGCTCCTTGCTCATGCCGAGGAGCTGGGTGATCTCCTCGCCGATCTCCTGGTGGGACCGGCTCAGGTCCTTCCAGGCGCCCGGGGTCGCCGCGGCGTCGTACTCGCGCAGCCAGCTCTGGGCCTTCTCCGTGGTGGTGCCCGTGCCGCGCTTCTTGGGGCGCGCCCACGGCGGCTGGCGGGTGATCTCCAGGCGCCGCCCGGCAACGGTGAGTTCGAGGCACACTTCTGTGCGCGTGCCCTGCTCCGCGTGGTCGCTGCGCAGCGTCATGCCCTGTCCGCTGCCCTGCCGGGCGCCCGGCACCGAGCCGTAGAGGGCGAAGCACACGGCGTCCAGGACGGAGGTCTTGCCGGCGCCGGTCGGGCCGTGCAGCAGGAACAGTCCGGCGGCGCTGAGGTCGTCGAAGTCGATGTCCTGGGTGGTGCCGAAGGGCCCGAAGGCGGTGATGCGGAGCCGGTGGAGCCTCATCGGGCGACCTCGCTGAGCGTGGCGTCGGTGCGGACCGCGTCGAACGCCGACCGCAGTACTTCCTGTTCCTCCTCGTCGGGCCCCGCACCGCGCACATGGGTCACGAAGTCCTCGGCGACCTGCTGGTCGCTGCGGCCCTTGAGGCGCTGGGCGTACGAGACGTCCGGGTCGTCAGGGGCCCGGTCCGGGGCGAAGACGAGGCTGAGGGTGTGCGGGAACCGCTCGCAGAGGCGGGCCATCGGGTCGTCGGGGCGGACCGCGTCGGTGAGGGTGGCCTCGACCCACGCCTCTTCGTGGCGGGCGAGACCGGGGTCGTCGAGCAGGTCGTCGAGGGTGCCCCTGATGCGGGCCAGCAGGCGCGGCACGGGGCAGTCGACGCGCTCGGCGTCGATGTCCCCTTCCGGGCCGAGGTCGACGAGCCACATGCTCTTGCGGTGGTCGGCCTCGGAGAAGGAGTACGGCAGGGGGGAGCCCGAGTAGCGCACGCGCGTGGAGAGGGTCTGGCTGCCGTGCAGGTGGCCGAGGGCCGCGTAGTCCACGCCTTCGAAGACTCCGGCGGGCACGGCGGCGACCCCGCCGACCGTGATGTCCCGCTCGCTCTCGCTGACCTGGCCGCCGCTGACGAAGGCGTGGGCGAGGACGACGGAGCGGGTGCCCGGCGCGCGGGCGGCGAGGTCGGCGCGCACCCGGTCCATGGCGGCTCCGAGGACCGCCTCGTGCCCCGCCTTGGCCACTCCGAAGGTGTCCTTGACGAGGGCGGGTTCGAGGTAGGGCAGGCCGTAGAACGCCACGTCCCCGTGGCGGTCGGTGAGGATCACGGGCTCCGCGCAGGCGGCCGGGTCGGTGCGCAGGTGGATGCCTGCGCGGTCGATGAGGCCCGCGCCGACGCCGAGGCGGCGCGCCGAGTCGTGGTTCCCGGAGATCATGACCGTCGGCACGCCGAGGTCCGCGAGCCGGTGCAGGGCGTCGTCGAAGAGCTCGACGGCGGCGAGCGGCGGCACCGCCCTGTCGTACACGTCCCCGGCCACCACGACGGCGTCCACGTCACGCTCGCGCACGGTCGCCAGCAGGTGACCGATGAACGCGGCCTGGGCGTCGAGCATGTTCACACGGTGGAACGATCGCCCCAGATGCCAGTCGGACGTGTGCAGAAGCCTCATGATTCCCGAGACTATCGGGCGGGTCGGACATCACGGGTGGCCACTCCCGTAACTCCTGCCGGCCGGGCTTGTCAGGCGTCCCCGTACGCCTCTCCCCCGAGCTCCAGGACGGCGCTGCCCGCGGTGGCGTCGGCCAGCCAGCCGCGGAAGGCGTCCACGTCGGCGTCGGGCAGGCCGATCTCGATCGTGACGGCATCGCCGTAGCGGACGTCGCGCACCTCGCGGCCCGCCGCCCGCAGATCGTTCTGGACCTTGCCCGCGCGCTGGTGGTCGACGGTGACGGTGGCGAGGCGGAAGCGGCGGCGGGTGACGGTGCCGAGGGTGTCCAGTGCCTCGCCGACCGCTCCTCCGTAGGCGCGGATGAGTCCGCCCGCGCCGAGTTTGACCCCTCCGTAGTAGCGTGTCACGACCGCGGCGACGTACCGCATGTCGCGGCGCATCAGCATCTGCAGCATCGGGACGCCCGCGGTGCCGCCGGGCTCGCCGTCGTCGCTCGCCTTCTGCACGGCGGCGTCGGCCCCGATGACGTACGCGAAGCAGTTGTGGCTGGCGGTCGGGTGTTCCTTGCGGACGCGGGCGACGAAGTCCTGGGCCTCCCGCTCGGTGGCCGCGGGTGCCAGGGCGCACAGGAAGCGCGAGCGGTTGATCTCAGTCTCGTGCACGCCCTCGCGGGCCACTGTGCGGTATTCGTCCTGCATCACGCCAGCGTAGGCGCTCCTCGGGGGCCGGCCGCGACCGGGAGGGGCGCCGGGTGGCGTAGGCCACAGCACGCGTTCCCGTGCGGGCCGCCCCGGTACCGTGATCTCTTGTGACGTCACCTTCGACAACCGTGCCCCAAGTCCCGGACCCGACGGGCCCTTTGGCAGCCCTGCTCGCCGGCGTGCCCGTCACCGTCGTCGAGACCCACGACGACCCGGCGGACGCCGTCCTCTTCCCGGAGGAGGAGGCGGTGGTCGCGAACGCGGTGGCCAAGCGGCGCAACGAGTTCACCACCGTGCGGCACTGCGCCCGCACCGCGCTGGCCCGGATCGGTGTGCCGCCCGCGCCGATCCTGCCGGGACACCGGGGCGCGCCCGGCTGGCCGGCCGGCGTCGTCGGCAGCATGACGCACTGCGCCGGGTACCGCGCGGCGGTCGTGGCCCGCGCGGGCGAGGTGATATCGCTCGGCATCGACGCGGAGCCCGGCGAGCCGCTGCGCGATCCGGACGTCCTGAACCTGGTGGCCGACGAGACGGAGCGTGCCGCGCTGGCCGCGCTCGGCTCCCGCTATCCGGCCACGCCCTGGGACCGGCTGCTCTTCAGCGCGAAGGAGTCCGTCTACAAGACGTGGTTCCCGCTCACCGGGCGGTGGCTCGGTTTCGAGGAGGCACGGGTGGAGCTGAAGCCGGACGGCACGTTCACCGCGCGGCTGCTGGTCGAGGGGCCCGTGGTGGCGGGCGTCGAACTGAAGGTGTTCGCAGGTCAGTGGGTGGTGCGGGACGGGATCGCCGCCACGGCCATCGTGCTGCGCTGAGGCCCTGGCGCCCGACGGCCGGCCGGGCCGGTGCCCGGCACGCGCGCGTGGCGCATGTCCGCCGGGTCGCCCGCGCGCGGCACGGCGGGGTGAGTCAGCGGCTGCGGCGAGTCAGCGCCCGCCCGCCGTCGCGTCCCCGTCCCCGCCCCCATCCCCCTCGGCAAGCGTCCTCCAGAACATCTCCTCGTACTGCCCCAGCAGGCGCCCGTAGCGCAGGTGTGCCGTCGTGATCCGGCCCCGGTCGAGACCGGCCTGCACCGCGGCGAGTGCCTGCCGGTCGAGGTCCGGCGCGGGCTCCGCGAAGAAGTCGAAGAACCCGCAGGCCTCGTCGCCGAAGCCGTAGTGGTCGCGCAGCGCGCGGGCGACGGTGGCGCAACAGGCGCCCCAGGCGGCGAAGTTGACGGTGAGCGCGAGGACGACGTCGGCCGGTTCGCCGTTCAGGGCGAGCCACGCCACGTACGCGGGGTAGGTCTGGCAGCCCGCCCGCGGTTCGTACGCCGCCGCCTCGGTCCTGCTCACCCCGCAGGCGTCGAGCAGCGGCGCGAGCCGTTCCCGGGCGAGGCTCTCGCCGTCGGCGAGGGTGTCGAAGAAGGCGGCGGACTCGGGGTCCTTGGCCTCGGCGGCCCGCCTGGTCAGGTGCTGGAAGGAGCGCCGGTCGGCGGGGATGACGTGCCGCTGCTCCAGTGCGAGGACGGCGACCGTCCGCGCCCGCGCCCGGCCGCCGGCGATGCGCGGCACGAGGGGGTTGGCGGCCGGGTCGGGGGCGAGGCGGGCGGCTGTGGTCCGCAGGAGCTCATGTGCCGTCGGAGTCATCACGCGCACCTTCCGCTGGGCGGGAACTTCTCGGCCCGGCTGCTAGTTTCTACTCTGCTGTAGAAATTGGCGGGGGCCCGGACTTGCGCGCAGCGTACCGGGGCCGCGCCGGACACCCCTGATTCATCAATACGTTTATGGAGTTCCCCATGGCTCTGTGGGACCGCGTCAAGGAATCCGCATCGACGATGCAGACCCAGTTGATGGCGAAGAAGAACGACCTCAAGAGCGGCGCCTTCCGCGACGCCAGCATGGCGATGTGCGCCCTGGTGGCGGCCGCCGACGGCACCGTGGACCCGTCCGAGCGCCACCGCGTCGCCCAGCTCATCGGTACGAACGAGGTGTTGCAGAACTTCCCCGCGGACGACCTGCGCCGCCGCTTCGACGAGTACGTGGACAAGCTCACCGCGGACTTCGCGTTCGGCAAGGTGAGCGTGCTCCAGGAGGTCGCCAAGGCGAAGAAGAAGCCCGCGGAGGCCCGCGCGGTGATCCAGATAGGCATCGTGATCGGCGGCGCCGACGGCGACTTCGACAAGGACGAGCAGGGCGTGGTGCGCGAGGCGTGCTTCGCGCTCGACCTGCCGCCGCACGAGTTCGACCTCTAGTCACTCCTGTAGTCACTCCTGCCGGACCGGCCCCCTGCGGCCGGTCCGCCCCCGGCGTCGACGCTCGACGCCAAGGGGCAGCGCCGGGGCGCGGAGCCGGGAGCTCAGAGCGGTGTGGCCGCCCGCAGGATGAGGACCATCGTCACGGCGGAGTTCGCCGAGGACATCGCGGACACGGCGGTGCCGACGGCCGCGGACCACAGCGCGAGCCCGACCGCCGTGAACACGGAAGGCCGGGTGCGGGCGGACGGCGCCGGGGCGAGGAGCGCGGCGACGCGGCGCGGCACCGGCCCCGGCGCCGCGAGGCCCGCGAGGGTCGGCGCGGGCACGCCCCGGGAGACCATGGCCGCCTTGCCGATGGCACGGGCGACGGCCCGCCGGTCGCGCACCGCGCCGGCCGCCGCCTCGTCGGCCCAGCGCTCGGCGGCGTAGGCCACGGAGGTGCGCAGCGGCCGCAGGAAGGGGTTCGCGCGGGCCGCCAACTGCGTGACGAGCAGGTGCCGGTGGTGCCGTGCGGAGAGGTGGGCCCGCTCGTGGGCGAACAGCGCGCGGCGCTCGGCGGACGCGAGCCGGGACAGCATGCCGGTGGTGACCACCACACGGCCGCCGGCCCGGGTCGGCAGGGCGTAGGCGTACGACGCCTCGTCGGTGAGTACGGCGACCGAGCCGCCGCGCAGCCCTTCGAGGGCGCGGCGCCCCCTGCGTCGTACGCGCGCGTGCCGCCACAGCGTGCGCGCGCACGCCGCGCACACGGCGAGCAGCGCGGGGATCGCGGCCTTCCCCGCGACCTCGTCATAGGGGACGGCCGCCCGCACCTCGGGGTCGGACCAGCCGTCCGGCAGGGGGTTGCCCGGCAGTTGGGCGGTGCCGACGACCATCAGGAGCGCCAGACAGAGCGTGCTGCACACGGCCATCACGCCGGCGACGGCGGTGAGCAGGCGGGTCGCGGTGCGCGGGTGGAGGTGCTGCTCGGCGAGGCGGGCGATCGGCCACGCGGTCAGCGGCAGCACGAGAGGCAGGAAGACGAAGACGCCCATCAGTGAACCTCCCTCGGGCGTCAGTCGTCGGCCTCGGCGCCCGCCTGCCCGAGCAGGCCGCGCAGCAGCTCCTCGTCGTCGGGCGTGAGCGTCGTGACGAAGCTGGCGAGCACGGCCTCGCGGTCGCTCTCGCCGTCGAGCACCTTGCGCATGCGGAAGGCGGCGAGCCCGGCCTCGTCCGACGCGGGCAGCCATGCGAACGACCGGCCCGCGCGCTCGCGGGTGACCGCGTTCTTCGCGAGGAGGCGGGTCAGGATCGTCATGACGGTGGTGTACGCGAGGTCGCCGCCGATCCGCTCCTGCACCCAGGCGGCGCTGACGGGTCCGCGCGCGGCGTGCAGCGCGGCGAGGACCTGCGACTCCAGTTCGCCCTGCGCACGGCGGCGCAGTCGCGGCTGCCGCTCGGCGCGCTCGGGGTTCTCGGGGTGCTCGCCGTACCCGTCGGCATGCGTCATGCCCGCAATCCCTCCAGCCTCAGTGTGCTCACCAGTCTCTGTGCGCTCCACGGCGGACGGGGAGCGCCCTATCGTAACGGGGCACCGCCGCACCACCCACTTCTACACTCCTGTAGATTTTTGGGAGCCAGAATCCATATCGCGCCAAATTCAGATCGCGCGGTATCCGCATCGCAGAACTCTGACCGTAGGAGGACATCGTGGGAGTTTCCCTGGCCAAGGGCGGCAACGTCTCGCTCAGCAAGGAGGCGCCGGGCCTCACCGCCGTACTGGTCGGCCTGGGCTGGGATGTGCGCACCACGACCGGCACGGACTACGACCTCGACGCCAGCGCGCTGCTCTGCGACGACTCCGGCAAGGTCGTCTCCGACCAGCACTTCGTCTTCTACAACAACCTGACGAGCCCGGACGGCTCGGTCGAGCACACCGGCGACAACCTCACCGGTGAGGGCGAGGGCGACGACGAGGCCGTGAAGGTGAACCTCGCGCAGGTGCCCGCCGACATCTCGAAGATCGTCTTCCCGGTGTCGATCCACGACGCCGAGAACCGCGGCCAGAGCTTCGGCCAGGTCCGCAACGCCTTCATCCGCGTGGTGAACCAGGCGGACGGCGTGGAGATCGCCCGCTACGACCTGTCGGAGGACGCCTCCACCGAGACCGCCATGGTCTTCGGCGAGCTCTACCGACACGGCGCCGAGTGGAAATTCCGTGCGGTCGGCCAGGGTTATGCCAGTGGGCTGCGCGGCATCGCGACAGACTTCGGTGTGAACGTCTGACAGTTTCGAGGAGGCAGGTCATATGTACGGCGACCAGGAGACGGTGCGCAGGATCCTGACGGAGCTCGGCGACACCTGGGCCGTCGTGGGCCTGTCCAACAACCGCGACCGGGCGGCGTACGGCGTCGCGGCCGTCCTGCAGCGCTTCGGCAAGCGCGTCGTGCCGATCCATCCCAAGGCGGAGACGGTCCACGGCGAGCAGGGATACGCGTCCCTGTCCGCCGTGCCGTTCCGGATCGACGTGGTGGACGCGTTCGTCAACAGCGCGCTGGCGGGCCAGGTGGCCGACGACGCGGTGGCCGCCGGCGCGCGGGCGGTCTGGTTCCAGCTCGGTGTGGTCGACGAGGCGGCGTACGACAGGACGCGTGCGGCGGGCCTGGACATGGTCATGGACCGCTGCCCCGCCATCGAGATCCCGAAGCTGGGCTAGCCCGAAGCCACCCTCCAGAAGGCCCGACCGGCCTCAGAACGGCTGGTCGGGCCAGTCCAGCAGGCGGGCGCCGATCACCGCGGTCTGCAGGGTGTAGCGGTGCACGGGATCGGCCGGGTTGGCGCCGGTGAGCTTGTGTATGCGCTCCAGACGGTACGTCAGGGCGCGCACGCTCAAGGAGAGGCGACGGGCCGCCTCCGCCGCGACGCAGCCCACGTCGAAGAACGCGGCGAGCGTGTCGATGAGCGGCTGCGCCCCGCCGCGGGCCTGCCGCAGCGGGCCGAGCGTATGGACCACCAGGTCGGCCATGGCCTGCCGGTCGCGGGTCAGCACGGGGTAGACGAGCAGATCGGCGGCGCGCAGCACGGGCTCGTCGAGTTCCAGGCGTTCGGCAAGGTCGAGGGCGTTGAGTGCCTCCTCGTACGACTGGACGACACCGCCCGGGCCCGGTTGCGAGCGGCCGATGACGACCCGGCCGCCCTCGACGGCGGCGTACGCGTGCTTGGCGAAGAAGGCGAGAACCTCACCCTGGTCGCCGGGGGCGATGCACACCAGCCGGCCGTCCTTGGTGGTGAGCAGGATGCTGCGGTCGCCGAACCGGCCGAGCAGGGCGCGCTCGACCTCGCGGGGCACGGCGTCCCCCTCCTCGTATCCGCTCGCTCCCTGGGCGACGGCGACCGCGTGTTCGTAGGAGAGGCGAAGGCCGAAGCGTTCGGCTCGTTCGGCGAGCAGGCCCAGGTCGCTGCGTCCGTGGAGGAGGTCGTCGATGAACTCGCGCCGGGCGGCCTCCTCCTGACGGACCGCGAGGCGCTGTGCGCGTTCGTACCCCTCGGCGAAGGCGTCCACGGCCTGCTCGACGGCGGCCAGCGCGCTGTCCGTGGAGACCGTCCGTGCGGCGGGCCAGTGCTCGCGGGCCGCAGCCAGGTGTGCGCCCACCAGAGTCCGCAGTCCGAGCCCCGCCTCGGCCGCCCGCTCCCCCAACACCCGCCGCGAGTCCAGCTCGTCGCGGTTCAGCCTGCGCCCGGTCGCGGCCGCGGCGGCCAGGATGCGGGCATAGCCGTCGAGGTACTCCCCGGGTACGCCGTACCCCTCCACACCTGATCCGTCCGCCATGCCCGCCCCGATGCCGTGGTGAACCGCTGCCACCGTACTGAATGATTTGATACCTTTTTAACGCATACGGAGTCGGTAGCCGCCGACCGGGTCGGAACAATCGGCGGTCCCGCGCCGTTGAAGCCGGTATGCCTCTGACTGGTGAATACGAACCCGGCACATGGGACTGGGCGAGCAAGCAGGCCCAGCTGTACGAGAGCTCCGGCGGCACCGACGGGACGACCATGCAGGGAAAGCCGGTCATCCTGCTGACCTCGGTCGGCGCCAAGAGCGGCAAGCTCCGCAAGAACCCCCTGATGCGCGTCGAGTTCGACGGGGAGTACGCGGTGGTCGCGTCGAAGGGCGGCGACCCGGCGCACCCGTCCTGGTACCACAACCTGATCGCGCATCCGCATGTGGAGCTGCAGGACGGCCCGGTGAAGAAGGACTACCGCGCGCGGGTCGCCTCCGGTGAGGAGCGGCGGCTGTGGTGGGAGCGGGCGGTCGCGGTCTGGCCGGCGTACGACGAGTACCAGAAGAAGACGGACCGGGAGATCCCGCTCTTCATCCTGACCCCGTTCGAGTCCTGACCCTCTTCGGGTCGGGTTCCGAACCTGTTCGGGAGGCCTACCGCTCTCGCTGTCGGGCGCGGTAGGCCCGCAGGTTCGCCGCGTTGCCGCACGTCTTGACGTCGTGCCAGACGCCGCTGTTGTTGCGGGAGCGGTCGTAGAAGGCCACGCGGCAGACGGGGTTGCGGCAGGACTTCAGCCGCCGGGCGGTGTCCGCCTGCTGTGCCTCGTACACCGCCGCGAGGACAAGTGCGGTGAGCCGGCGCCACCCGTCGTCGCCGTGGGGTTCGAGTCGTACGACACCGTCCTCGCCGAGCCGCAGTGCCGCCGCGGCGGTGTGCTCCGGCACCGGTGGCGGGTCCCCGGCCTCGCCCCGCGTTCCCCGCGCGGCGATCTCCTGAAGGCTGTCGCGGAAGGCCCGGAGCTCGGGCAGCGCGCCGACGTCCAGGATCACGCGCGGCGCCGGTCGCCCGGTGACGGCCGCCCACTCGGCACACGCCTCGCCCGCCCACGCCTGCGCGTCGGCCACGTCCGCGAGGAAGTCAGCCCTTCCGGATCCCGCCGATCCCGCCGATCCTGCTGAACCCGCCGCTCCCGCCGAACCCGCGTCCCCCGGCGCCCCCGCCGACACGGTGTTGAGCAGGTCCTGGACGAGGCCGAGCCCACCGGGCGCGGGCTCCAGCCGGTACCGCTCGGTCGCCGACCAGCTCATCGTGGATCACCTTCCGGGGTGCGCGGGAACGCCCCGATCTTCGGGGCGCCCCACTCTTTCACGCCGGACCGGCACCACCGTCCCCCTGCCGTCAGGCGTCACACCAGCGCGCTCAACAGCGCGGCGTCGTACGGCACCGCCTCGTCGAGGTGCCCGGTGAGAGCCTTCGTCGGCCACTCGGGATCGGCGACGAGCGCGCGGGCGACGGCGACCAGATCGAACTCGTCGCGCTCCATGCGGTCGAGGAGCGGGGCGATGCCGGTCACGCCGGACCGCTGGGTGCGTCCCGGCGCGCCCGCGAACTGCTGAGCGAGACCGACGGAGCCGACGGTGACCGACGGCTTGCCGGTGAGCTTCTTCGTCCAGCCGGCGAGGTTCAGGTCGCTGCCCTCGAACTCGGGGAGCCAGTAGCGCCGCGTCGAGGCGTGGAAGGCGTCCGCTCCCGCCTCGGCCAGCGGGACGAGGAGCGCCTCCAGTTCCCGCGGCCCCTCGGCGATCCGCGCGTCGTAATGGTCGGTCTTCCACTGCGAGAGGCGGAACAGGACAGGGAAGCCGGGCGAGACCGCCGCCCGCACGGCGGCGACGACCTCGGCGGCGAACCGGGCCCGGGACGCGGGGTCACCGCCGTAGGCGTCGGTGCGGGTGTTGGTGCCGCTCCACAGGAAGTTGTCGATCAAGTAGCCGTGGGCTCCGTGCAGTTCGACGCCGTCGAAGCCGATGCGTTCGGCGGCGGCCGCGGCCTCGGCGAAGGCGCGGACGACCGCGTCGATGTCGTCGAGCGTCATGGCCCTGCCGTGTGCACGCCCGTCGAGGTCGACGCCGGACGGCCCCTCCGCGGGGACGCTGGACGGACTTTCCGCAGGGCCGCCGTGCGGCTGCCCGGCACCGGCCACCCGCAGCACACCCGTGTGCCACAACTGAGGCATGATCCGGCCGCCCGCCGCGTGGACCCGCTCGACCACCGCCGCCCAGCCGGCCAGGGCCCGCTCACCGTGGAAGTGCGGCACGCCGTCGTACGCGGCGGCCGCCTCCCGCCGCACATAGGTGCCCTCCGTGACGATCAGACCCGCGCCACCGGCCGCGCGCCGCGCGTAGTACGCGGCGACGTCCTCGCCGGGCACGCCGTCCGGCGAGAAGCGCCGGGTCACCGCGGCCATCGCGATGCGGTTGCGCAGCGTCAGGTCGCCGAGGGTGAAGGGGCGGCCCAACAGACGTGCGGCGCGCGACGCGTACTCGTTCGATACGCCACTGTCCACGGTCTCCATGGCGGGTTCCTCTGTTCTCTAGTGCTCTTGAGTACGAGCACTATGACAGAAGCGTAGCCACTTTGCCTATGTCGCTCAGCCAGGCTCCCCCTCCCGTACGAGCTCGATCGCCCGGCCCAGCGTGCTCAGCCGCGCGTCGAGCGTGTCGCCCTCCGGATAGAGCCGGACCGTGTCGACGCCCGCGGCGCGCCAGACCCGCAGGCGTTCGCGCACCATGTCCTCGGTGCCGATCAGGGTGGTCGCGAGGACCATCTCGTCGCTCACGAGGCCGGCCGCGCCGTCCCGGTCGCCCGCCTGCCAGCGTTCGCGGACCGCCGCGGCGACCTCGGCCCAGCCCTGCCTGCTGTAGGCGGCGTTGTAGAAGTTGGTGGTGGCGGAGCCCATCCCGCCGAGGCTGAAGGCGAGTTCCTTCTTGCGGCCCGCGACCATCGCGCGCAAGGCGTCCTCGTCGTCCGCGAACGCCACTTCGGCGCCCTGGCAGATGTCGAGGTCGGCGCGGGTGCGGCCGGCCGCGGCGAGGCCCGCGTCCAGATGGTCGAAGTACGCCTCCTTGGCGCCCTCCGGCACGAAACTGGTGCCGAGCCAGCCGTTCGCGACCTCTCCCGTGAGGCGGAGCATCTTCGGGGAGAGGGTGGCGAGGTAGATCGGCAAGTCGTGCTCGGTGCGCAGCGACAGACGCATGGGCCTGGCCTCGCCGCCGGGCAGCGGGACGGTGAACTCGCGCCCCTCGTGGACGATCTTCTCGCCGGAGGCCGCCCGCCGGATGATGTCCACGGTCTCCCGCATCCGGGAGAGCGGCCGCGCGAACGGCACGCCGTGCAGCCCCTCGATCACCTGCGGCCCCGACGGACCGAGACCCAGCAGGAACCGCCCTTCGGAGATGTGCGAGAGCGTGAGGGCGGCCCGGGCGATGGCGACGGGGCTGCGGGTGCCGAGCTGGATGATGGCCGAGCCGAGCAGCAGCCGTTCGGTGCGGGCCGCCAGGTAGCCGAGCGGGGAGGGCGCTTCGGAGCCCCATGCCTCTGCCACCCAGCAGATGTCCATGCCCAGCTTCTCGGCCTCGGTGACGAAGTCGACCGTCTCCCGCCAGTCCGCCCCGGACGCCTCGATCGTCGTCGACGTACGCATCAGGACCGTGCCCCTTCCGCGGTGGGCGCGCCGGCCGTGCCCTCGGCCAGCGCCTTGATCGCGTCGACCGTGGCGGTCATGCTCCGCTCGAACTCCCGCAGCCGTACGAACACGATCTTCTGTTCCTTCTCCGGCATCCGTTCGATCGCGTGGCTGAGTCCCGAGCGGCCGGGGCCGAGCCGCATCCACTGCGTCAGGAGCGTGCCTCCGTCGTCCTGCGCCGCGAGGCCGAACCTCCACAGGGCGCTGGGGTGTTCGGGGTCGCTCACCGCCCACGCGAACTCGCGCGGCGCCTCGCACGCCACGACGTACGACGTGGTCTCCCACTCCCCCAGCGAGTCGTGCCTGCTGCGCCCGGTGAACCGCGCGCCGAGAGCGGGGCCGCTCGCTCCGTCCAGCCATGCGACCGACTGCAACTCCGCACTCAGCGTCGGCAGCAGGCCGATGTCGGAGACGAGCTCCCAGACCCGTTCCGGTGACGCGGCGATCCGCCCGCTCACCTCGACCGTCGGCCCGTCCGCGTACCGTGCGCCTGTCCACTCCATCGAAGACCGCCCTCCACGTCGCCTACGAGGCTTACGCCTCTGAGTCATGCGCCTTCTGACCTTGAGAGTTGCGTAGATAGACTCACTCGTCAAGGGTCGAGCAGCGTCGTACGGACGCGGCGGCGCGCGCCGTCTTCAGCGGTTGAACCGCGCCTGCACGTCCGGGCGTTCGGCGAGGCGCGGCGGGTAGCCGGGGCCGAGCCGCGGGCTCGTGTTCGCGGCCGTCATCGGCTCCCCACAGTCGGCGCAGACGACCTCGGCGCGACTGTCATGGCCGCAGCGGTCGTGGTGGAACACGACCGGCGCGCCTTCCTCGCCGCTCAGCCAGCGGTCGCCCCAGCTGTTCATGGCGGCGAGGACACCGAAGAAGTCGCGGCCCTTCTCGGTGAGCACGTAGTCGTAACGCATCGGCTCGCTCTGGTAGGCCCGCTTCTCCAGGAGGCCCTCGTCGACGAGGCGGCGCAGCCGGTCGGTGAGGGTGTTGCGGGCGATGCCGAGCTCTCGCTGGAAGGCGTCGAAGCGCTTGATGCCGTAGAACGCCTCGCGCAGGACGAGCGGTGTCCACCAGTCGCCGAGCAGGTCCATCGTGCGGGCGATGGAGCACGGCCAGTTCGCAAAGGAAGTCCGCCTCATGACGCCAGCATACGAAGGTCGGTCTCAGCATGAGACCCAGCAGAGAGGAACGGCTCCCGGGGACGTGACGTTCGACGCAAACGACGCCCGCCTGTTGTGAGCGGGCGCCCGCGGCTGATCAGGTACGGGGACCGGGCCCCGCGGGAACCGGCCGAGCCGAGCAGTCAGGAGAACTCCCCATGACGACCGGGTACTTCACATCCGTCGACGACGTCTCGGCACGCCTGGCCACGACCGGCTATCTGGCCTCCCCCGCCGTCGCCACGACCGTCTTCCTCGCGGACCGGCTCGGCAAGCCGCTGCTCGTCGAGGGTCCGGCCGGCGTGGGCAAGACGGAGCTGGCGAAAGCCGTCGCCGAGGTCGCGGACGCCCGGCTCGTACGGCTGCAGTGCTACGAGGGTGTCGACGAGTCGCGCGCGCTGTACGAGTGGAACCACGCCAAGCAGCTCCTGCGCATCACCGCGGGCCGCGACGAGTCGTGGGACGAGACGCGCACCGACATCTTCAGCGAGGAGTTCCTGCTCTCGCGCCCGCTGCTCACCGCGATCCGCGGCGACGGGCCGAAGGTCCTGCTGATCGACGAGACGGACAAGGCCGACGTCGAGGTCGAGGGACTGCTCCTGGAGGTCCTCAGCGACTTCCAGGTCACGGTGCCGGAGCTGGGCACGATCCGCGCCGGGCGCCGCCCGTTCGTCGTCCTCACCTCCAACGCGAGCCGCGAGCTGTCCGAGGCCCTGCGCCGCCGCTGTCTGTTCCTCCACATCGGCTTCCCCGAGGAGGATCTGGAGCGGCGCATCGTCCGGATGAAGGTGCCCGGGCTCGACGAGGCGCTCGCCGCGTCGGTGGTGCGGGTGGTCGGCGCGCTGCGCGCGATGGACCTGCGGAAGGTGCCGTCGGTCGCGGAGACCATCGACTGGGCGCGTACGCTCCTCGCGCTCGGCGCCGACACGCTGGACGAGACCGTCGTACGCGACAGCCTCGGCGTGGTCCTCAAGCATCAGGACGACGTGCTGAAGGCCGTCGCCAAGCTGGACCTGGACGCCGTGTGACGGCCCCGCCCTCCGAAGGCGGGCCCCGTCTGCCCGTCCCCGGTATCACCGGCCGCCTCACCGGCCTGGTCGGCACCCTCCGCTCGCATGGCCTGCGCATCGGTCCCGGTGAGACCGTCGACGCCGCGGCCGCCCTGGAAGCGCTCGGTCTCACCGACCGGGAGCGGGTGAGGGAAGGGCTCGCCGCCGCGCTGCTCCACCGGGAGGACCAGCGCGCGGTCTTCGACCCGGTTTTCGACCTGTACTTCCCGCTGGGCGTGGGTGCGCCGGACGACGGGAGCGGCCGCGTGCACGAGGGCGGCGGTGACGCCGAACGGGACGCGCTGCGAGAACGGCTCGTCGCCGCGCTCGCCGCGAACGACCAAGCACTCCTCGGCCAGTTGGCGGGTGAGGCGGTGGACGGCTTCGGCGGTTACGGCTCCTCCTCGTCGGGCGCGGACGGCTGGTCGTCGTACCAGACACTGAGCCGGCTGCGTCCGGAGACGCTGCTCACCCGGGTCCTCGCCGCCCTCCGCGCGGGCTCCACCGGGCAGGACACCGGCGAGGCGGCGTTCACGGACCGCCTCCTGGCGGACGAGGTGCGGCGCCGCATCGAGGGGTTCCGTGAGCGGGTCCGTACCGAGGCGCGCCGCCGGGTCGCCGAGCGGCGCGGCACGGAGGAGATCGCCCGCCGTGCCGTGGCGACCACCGCCGACCGCGTCGATTTCCTCCTGGCGGGCCGTGCGCACCTGGACGAACTCCGCCGGGCGGTGCATCCCTTGGCGCGCAGGCTCGCGACCCGGCTTGCGGCCCGTCGCAGGCGGGCCGCGCGCGGCAGCATCGACCTGCGCCGCACCCTGCGCGGTTCGCTGTCGACGGGTGGGGTGCCGATGCGCCCTGTGCTGCGTCGTCGCCGTCCGGCGCGCCCCGAACTGGTCCTGCTGTGTGATGTGTCCGGCTCGGTGGCGGGCTTCGCGAACTTCACGATGCTGCTGGTCCAGGCGTTGCACGACCAGTTCAGCAAGGTGCGCGTGTTCGCCTTCGTCAACCGCGTGGACGAGGTGACGGGGCTGGTCGCGCGCGGCGCCGCCGACCCGGGTGGCCTCAGCGCCCGGATCCTCGGGCAGGCCACCGTGACGGGCTGGCACGGGAGCAGTGACTACGGGACCTCCCTGGGCGAGTTCGCCGAGCGGTACCTCGACGCGGTCGGCCCGCGCTCGACGGTCTTCGTCCTCGGCGACGCCCGGACGAACATGAGCGATCCGAACCTCCCCGCGCTGCGGCACATCGCCGAGCGGGCCCGCCGGGTCTACTGGCTCAATCCGGAGGGGCGCTCGCAGTGGTCGACCGGGGACTCGGCGGCGTACGCGTACGCCGATCTCGTCGAGATGCACGAGTGCCGCAACGCGCGGCAGCTCAGCGGTCTGGTCGCACGTCTGCTGCCCGTCTGACCATTCCCGCGAACGCGCACAGCCAGGCCGCCACCGCGATCCACAGCAGCACCCTGCCCGGCTCCCGCAGCCAGGGGATGTCCGCCGCCGCGCTCACCGAGAGCGTGGCGACGGCCGTCATTCCCATCGGGAAGACCGTGGCCCAGCGCCGCACGTCGTAGCGCGGGCGCGGCCAGCGCACCTCGGCGACCAGCAGGACGAGGTACCAGGCGAGGTCCAGCGCGAGGACGAGCAGGGTCACCATGCGCAGGACGTCGTGCCAGGCACCCGTGAACAGGGGCGCGGCCACGAGCTTCGTCCCGGCGAGGGCGGAGATCGCAAGGGCGCCGCCCGCCACCCACTGGTCGCCCGCGCCCGTCCGCAGGCCGGAGAGGTCGAAGCGGGCGAAGGCCGCCCCGTACAGCACCAGGCCCAGGCAGAAGAAGCCGAGCGCGACGCCGGAGAGCGGGCGCGCGGGCAGGGCGAGGGCCAGGGTGCCGCACAGCACCGCGATCCCCTGGGTGGCGACGCAGACGAGGAAGACCGCGCCCGGCATGCGGTGTCCCCAATGGCGTACGACAGCGGGCAGCAGGACCGGCCAGAGGACGGCGGCGATCACCAGCAGGGTCACGGCGAGCGGCTGCCGGCCGAGCAGCGAGAGGCGGGTGCCCAGCACACAGGTGGCGGCGACGGCGGTGAGCGCGGGCGGCGTGTCCGCCTCCGCCGCCCAGCGCGAGCGTCGGCGCGTCAGGCGGAACGTGAAGTCCGCGGCGAGCGCGATCCAGGCGGCCGCGGCCATCGCCAGGGCCGCGCGGGAGAGCGTCTCGTGGCCGAGGAGGTGCAGGCCCACGGAGATGATCCCGGTGGCCATCACCGCGGATCCCGCCGCGGGCGGCAGCCCCGTCCACCAGGCGGTGAACCGGGCCCGGCGGGTCGTCGGCGGGCTGGGCGTCATGGCTCCAGGATCGGCGACCGGGCCCGGGTCCGCCGGTCGGGCGGAGCCGGTCGGGATCTTCCCGCGCCCCACCTGACGTGTGCCTTTTCGACGTGCGGGTACCCGGCCGCTCCGACGACGACTGGAGGAGAATCCGTGGCTGCACCCCGCAAGAACGTCTTTGTGCTCGGTCTGGACGAAGCCAATCTGCCCATCCTGAACAGCGTTCCCGACGCGGCGCACTACCGCTTCCACCCGCTGCTCACCGTCGAGGAGCTGCAGGGCGGTGAGGTCTCCGTGCCGGATCTGCTCGACAAGGCCCAGGGCATCCTCGACTCGTTCGACGGAAGCATCGACGCGATCGTGGGCTACTGGGACTTCCCCGTCAGCACGCTGGTCGCGATACTCGGCGACCGCTACGGCACCCGCAGCACCAGCCTGGAGTCGGTCGTCAAGTGCGAGCACAAGTACTGGAGCAGGCTGGAGCAGCAGAAGGTGATCGACGAGCACCCGCGCTTCGGCCGGGTCGATCTCGACGCCGACGATCCGCGGCCGCCGGAGGGGGTGCGGTTCCCGATGTGGCTCAAGCCCGCGCTCTCCTATTCCTCCGAGCTGGCGTACAGCGTCAAGGACCAGGACGAGTTCCGGGAGGCCTGTGCCCGGATCAAGGAGGGCATCAGCCGGGTCGGGCGCCCCTTCGAGTACATACTCCAGCAGCTCGACCTGCCCCCTGAGATGGAAGGGGTCGGTGCCCAGGTCTGTCTCGCGGAGGAGGCGATATCGGGCGTCCAGGTGGCCGTCGAGGGATACGTGCACCGGGGCGAGGTCACCGTCTACGGCGTCCTCGACTCCATCAACTATCCCGACTCCTCCTGCTTCCTGCGCCACCAGTACCCCTCCGGCCTGCCGGAGCCAGTGATACGGCGGCTGCACGACGTGTCGAAGCGGGTGATCCGACAGGTCGGCATGGACTCGGCGACGTTCAGCATCGAGTACTTCTACGACCCGAGCACGGACGCCATCAACCTCCTGGAGATCAACCCCCGGCACTCCCAGTCGCACGCGGAGCTCTTCGCGTACGTCGACGGCGTCCCCAACCACCACTGCATGGTCAGCCTCGCCTTCGACGAGGACCCGGCGCTCCCCCACCGCGGAGGCCCGTACGCGACGGCGGCCAAGTGGTACTACCGCTGGTTCGCCGACGGCGTGTCGCACCAGGTGCCGACGCCCGAGGAGATCGAGCGGATCGAGCACGACAACCCGGGCGTACGCGTCGATGTCCTCGCCGAGGAGGGCAGGAAGCTGTCCGAGGTGACCGACCAGGACAGCTACAGCTACGAGCTGGCCCACATCAGCACCGGCGGCGACAGCGAAGAGGACCTGCGGCGCAAGTACGACCGGTGCGTGGCCGCGCTGGGGCTCGCCTTCGACGGCACCGAGCCCGGCGGCCGCGACCTCACCAACGACTAGCCGCACCACCGAACCACCCCGCACCACCCGTCGGCCCCGGCGGGAAAGCAACTGAGAGGACGGCCCCGCACCATGCGTTACGTGGGCAATCTCCCGTACGCGACGAAAGAGGAAGAGCACGTCGTCATCCCCATGTCCGACGGCGTCCGGCTGTCGGCCCGCGTCTGGCGGCCCACCGCGTCGGACGACGACCCGGTGCCCGCCATCCTGGAGTACATCCCGTACCGCAAGCGCGATCTGAGCTCGCAGCGCGACTCGATCCACCACCCCTACATCGCGGGGCACGGGTACGCGTGCGTGCGGGTCGACCTGCGCGGCACCGGCGAGTCCGAGGGCGTGCTCACGGACGAGTACCTGGAGCAGGAGCAGACCGACGCCGAGGAAGTCCTCGCCTGGCTGGCGGAGCAGCCGTGGTGCGACGGCTCCACCGGCATGATGGGCATTTCCTGGGGCGCGTTCGCCGCCCTCCAGGTCGCCGCCCGACAGCCGGAGAGCCTCAAGGCGATCGTCATCTCGTCGTTCACGGACGACAGGTACGCCGACGACATGCACTACATGGGCGGCGCGATGCTGTCGGACAACCTCGCCGAGGCGGGCACCATGTTCGCCTACGCCACCTGTCCCCCGGACCCCGCGGTGGTCGGCGACCGCTGGCGCGAGATGTGGCAGGAGCGGCTCGACCACGCCCGGCCCTGGGTCCTGGAGTGGCTGCGCCACCAGCGCCGCGACGCGTACTGGGAGCACGCCTCCGTCTGCGAGGACTACCAGGCCGTGCGCTGTCCCGTCCTCGCCTCCAGCGGCTGGGCGGACGGCTACTCCAACGCCGTGACCCGGCTGCTCGGCCATCTCGACGTGCCGCGCAAGGGCCTCGTCGGCCCCTGGTCGCACAAGTATCCGCACCTGGGTGAGCCCGGCCCCGCCATCGGCTACCTGCAGGAGGTGGTGCGCTGGTGGGACCACTGGCTCAAGGGTGAGGACAACGGCGTGATGGAGGGCCCGATGCTGCGGGCCTGGATGCAGGAGAGCGTGCCGCCCTCCACCTCGTACGAGGAGCGTCCCGGGCGCTGGGTCGGCGAGCCCGACTGGCCCTCGCCGCACATCGAGCAGGTCAGCCGCCCACTGGCGCGGCACCGCATCCTCATGGACGGTGAGGCGCCCGGCGACGAGGTGCCCACGGGCGAGGCGATGACCGTGCAGTCCCCGCTCTCCGTCGGCCAGTTCGCCGGAAAGTGGGCGTCCTACAACGCGCCGCCGGACCTGCCCTACGACCAGCGCGAGGAGGACGGCGGGTCGCTCGTCTTCGACTCGCCCGAGCTCACCGAGACCGTGGAGATCCTCGGCTCGCCCTCCGTCGAACTCGACCTGTCGGTCAGCGAACCGGTGGCCACCGTCGCCGCCCGCATCTCCGACGTCGCCCCCGACGGGCGCGCCACCCGGGTCACCTACGGCGTGCTCAACCTGACCCACAGGAACGGCACCGGCGAGCCCGAACCGCTCGAACCGGGCCGCCGCTACCGCGCGACCCTCCAGCTCAACGGCGTCGCCCAGTCCTTCCCGCCCGGCCACCGGATCCGGCTCTCCCTGTCGACGTCGTACTGGCCGCTGGCCTGGCCGCCGCCGCGACCGGTGGTGCTCACCGTGTACGAGGGGTCCAGCGCGCTGCGGCTTCCGGTGCGCCCGACGGCGGAACCGGACAACGCGCCCCAGCGGCCCTTCGGCGAGCCCGAGGGCACCCCGCCGCTCTCCACCACCCAGCTGTCGCCGCCGGAGCAGCGCTGGGAGGTCAAGCGCGACCTGGTCGGATACGACTCCTCGCTGGAGATCGTCAAGGACCGCGGCACCGTGCGCTACGACGAGATCGGCCTCGATGTCGGCTGCCGGGCGTACGAGCGGTACACCGCTACCGGGGACGACTTCACCTCGGTGGGCGGCGAGTCCGACTGGACGATGCGGTTCCGGCGGGACGACTGGGACGTCAGCGTGCGGACCCGCACGGTGCTGAGGTGCGACGAGGAAAACTTCTTCGTCGACGCGACCCTGGACGGCTACGAGGGAGAGCGTCGCGTGTTCTCCCGCACCTGGAACGAGACCCTGCCGCGCGACTGCCTCTGACCCGTGCCCGCCCGACCCGGCCGCACCTCCGGGAAGCCGCCGGCCGGTCCTCCGACCGGCCGTGACCGGCGGCGCGGCGGCCGGGTTTGGCGCACGGGCCGGGGGAGACTCGCCCTCACGCACGCCGAGACCCTGGAGGCCGCCATGTACACCGTCACGGATGCCGCATGAACGACATGAAGACACCCGGTGCGCTGCCGGGCCGCCCCGAGTCGTACTGGATGGAGACCAGCGCGTCGACGTCCCACCCGCCCCTGGCCGAGGACATCGAGGTGGACGTCGCCGTGGTCGGCGGCGGCGTCGCGGGGCTCAGCACCGCGTGGGAACTCGCCCGCGCCGGGCGGTCGGTCGCCGTCCTGGAGGCCGACCGCATCGCCGCCGGCGTCACCGGCTACACCACCGCCAAGCTCACCGCCCTGCACTCCCTCGTCTACGAGCGGCTGCGCCGCACGCGCGGCCCGGAGGGCGCCCGCCTCTACGCGGAGTCGCAGCAGCGGGCGGTGGAGCACGTGGCGGCGGTCTCCGCCGAGCTCGGCATCGACTGCGACCTGGAACGCGCACCGGCCTTCACCTACACGACCCGCGCCGACCGCACCGACGAGCTGCGTGCCGAGGCCGCCGCGGCCCGGGAGGCCGGCCTCGCCGCCTCGTACACGGAGGAGACCGGCCTGCCGTTCCCCGTGGCGGGCGCGGTGCGCGTCGAGGACCAGGCGCAGTTCCACCCCCGCTCCTATCTGCTCGCGCTCGCCGACGACCTGCTGGCGCGCGGCGGTGTCATCCACGAGCGGACCCGGATCACCGGGCTGCGCGAGGGTTCGCCGTGCACCGTGACCTCCGAGTCCGGGCACACGGTCACCGCCAGGGCGGTCGTCATCGCCACGCACTACCCGGTCTTCGACCGCGCCCTGCTGTTCGCCCGGCTCTCCCCCAGGCGCGAGCTCGTCGTCGCCGCTCCCCTGGCGGCCGGCCAGGACCCGGGCGGCACGTACATCACGCAGGACGACGGCAAGCGCTCGGTGCGCACCGCGCCGTACGGCGGTGACGGCGGGCGGCTCCTCATCGTCACGGGCGACAGCTTCACGCCGGGCACCGGCGACCCCGCCGCGGGCTTCCGCAGCCTGGACACCTGGATGCGGGAACGCTTCGACGTCGGTGAGACGGCCTACCGGTGGGCGGCCCAGGACAACGACGTGTCCGACACCGTCCCGATGGTCGGCCCCTTCCACCCCGGCGCCCGGCACACCTACGTGGCGACCGGGTTCGGCGGCTGGGGCATGAGCGGCGGCGTCATGGCGGGACAGCTGCTCACCAAGCTGATCTCGGGCGAGAAGTCGCCGTGGGCCGAGCTGTACGATCCCCGCCGGCTGTGGAGCACCGTGCGGGAGATGCCGTCCCTGCTGAGCACGCAGGCGGAGGTCGCACGGCACTTCATCGGGGACCGGCTCCGCCCGACCCACCTCGACTCCGTGGACGAGATCCCCGCGGGGTCCGGGGCGGTGGTCCGGGTCGAGGGGCGGCGCTGCGCGGTGCACAGGGACGCGTCGGGCGCGCTGCACGCGGTCTCCGCCACCTGCACCCACCTCGGCTGCCTGGTCTCCTTCAACGACGCCGAGACGACGTGGGAGTGTCCCTGCCACGGTTCCCGGTTCGCCACCGACGGTTCGGTCCTCCAGGGTCCTGCGACCCGCCCGCTGGAGCCGCGGGAACTGCCCGGCTCATGAGGCCTCGGCCCTGACCCTGTCCTTGGGAGCCGGTCCACCGGTCAGGGGCGCGGGCAGGGCGCCGGGCGTGCCCGTGCGGGCGAAGGTGAGCCACGCGGAGCGCAGCGCCCTGCCGAGCCGGTCGGTCTCCTCCCACGGCGTCCCGCCCAGCATGGGTGCCGACCGCCACGCGTCGCGCGTCCCGAAGAGCAGGGGCAGTTCGAGGCAGTGGGTGGCGCCGAACGGGGATCCGGCGGGGCGCCAGTCGATGCGGTACGCGTGCACCCGGTCGCCGGCCCGCGCCAGGCGCTCCCCGTAGCGGGACAGCGGCTCCTCGTACACCTCGCGGGTGCGCGCCGCCGGGTCCTCGCCGTCGCCGAGGAACACGGTCATGTCGTCGGCGTTCCAGCCGTACAGGACGTCGAGGCCGCGTGCGTTCCCGTCGGGCGGGGTGTCCGGGGGCGGGAGGGGTGCGACTCCTTCCACGGGGATGAAGGCGGGCTCCATCCGCCGTCCCGCCGTGCGCAGGTGGACGGCCGCCGTCTCGCGCTGGGCCGCCAGGATCGCGGTCACGTCGGCCGTGCGCGGATCCGTGCCGAGGGCGTCGGCGAAGACCTGCCCGAGCGCGAGGGACTCCTTGTGGGGGCGGGCGGTGATCTCCAGCGGGGCGCTCTGCAGGACGGCCCGGCGGAACAGGCCGCGCGCCTCGGGGAGTTCCATCAGGAGGCGGACGGAGATGCCGCCGGCGGACTGTCCGATCACGGTGACGTTCGCGGGGTCGCCGCCGTAGTCGGCGATGTGTGAGCGCACCCAGCGCAACGCCTCCACCTGGTCGTAGAGGCCGAGGTTGCCCTCGCTCACCCCGTCGAGGCAGAGGTAACCGAGAGCCCCCAGGCGGTAGTTGACACTGACGACGACCACATCGCCCTCGGCCGCGAGGACTCCCCCGTCGTACCAGTCCATGAGGCCCGCGCCGGTGGCGAACCCGCCGCCGTGCAGCCAGACGAGCACCGGTCTGGCCGCCGCGTCCCTGGCCGGTGTGGCGATCGACAGGTTGAGGCAGTCCTCGCCCTGCGGGAGGGTGTCGGAGGGCGGGCCCATCACGAAGTCGAGCCGGGAGGGGGGTTGTGGGCAGATCTCGCCGGTGGAGGGGCGGGGGTCCCGGGCGGCTACCGGCCGGGGCCGGGCGAAGCGTTCGGCGGTGGCGAAGCGGATCGGTCCCGTACGGATCACTTCTGTACCGATCACTTCTGTACCGATCACTTCCGTACGGGACGGCGTGCTGTCGCTCATGCTTCCGCACCTTCCGTGGTGACTACACTCAACACGGCGAAGTCTCCGCCACCGGGCGGCAATGCGCCACCAGTTCGACCCGGGCGTGCGGTCAGCGGCGGAAGTGGACGCGTACGGTCGAGCCGTCGGCGCCGAGGTGTGCGGTGACCAGATCACTCAACTGCCGCACGGCCCACAGGCCGTGGCCCTTCTCGGCGCGCGGGTCGGGCGGGACGTGGCCCAGATAGCCCGCATCCCGCGCCTCGGCGGTGGGGCGCCCGCCGCCGGAGTCGGCGATCTCGCAGACCACCCAGTCGGCGTCGCTCCACAGCCGCAGCACGCCCCGGCCGCCGCCGAACCGGACGGCGTTGACCACGGCTTCGTGCACGGCCGCCGCCATGTCGCGTGCGCGGTCGTCGGTGAGCCGGCAGCGGCGGGCGTACTCGGCGACGGCGATCCGGACGGCCACCGACTCGCCACGGGCGAAGGAGACCCTCCGGGGCGCGTGCGGCGGCGCGGGCGTCTCGGGTGAGGTGCGCACGAGTTCGTCGCACTCGGCGTAGAAGGCGGGCGGGTCCGCGTACCGGCCGCCGTCGGCCGAGCCGTTACCCGGGACCATCTCCGGGTGGGTGCGCCGGGCGTCGGCGAGGATCGCTTCGGGCAGGACACGGGCGTCGTAGGGGCATAAGACCCAGTGGCCCGAGTCGGCGAACGCCACGTTGATCAGGGATTCGTAGCGCGTCCATTCGCGGGTCTCGAAGGTGGTCCGCCCCGTCCACACCGGCTCGCCGATGACGCGGACGCGCCGGTCGCCGCCCTCCTCGCGCTCCGTGCAGTAGGCGTGGTACCGGCCCAGTGTGCGGGACGGGAAGTGGTACCAGTCCAGGGCGTCGACGAAGTCGACCTCCCGCGCGGCGCCGCCGAGCGCGTCCCGCAGCAGGGCGAGGTTGCCGCCGCGGACGACGGCGAGCACCGCGTCCCCTGCCGTGAGCCCGTCCCGGACGAATCCGACCGTGCCGGACAGGAATTCCTCGTCCGAGGAGTAGCGGAGTGCCTGGTGGACGAAGCCGGTCCGCCTCATCGCCCCTCGCGCCCCCTTCCCAGGTCCAGGCCGGGGATGCGGTCCCAGCCGGTGGCGTGCATGACCCGGCGCACGTGCGGGGCGACGCCGTCGAGGACCAGGCCGCCGCCCAGCGCGTACAGACCGAGGCCCGTGAAGACGAACAGGCGCAGCGCGCACACGTCGATGAAGGTGAGGTCGCGCAGGTCGAGGCGGGCGCGGTACTGGTCGTCCGGCCGGTCGGCGGCCCGCTCGGTCTCGGCGCGCAGCGCGCGGGCCACCGCGGTGAAGTTGCTGTCGTCGACCTCGCCGCACAGGGCGAGACCGGGCGGCGTGAACGTCCGGGTGATGCGCAGCAGTTCGTCCTGCCACACGTCGTCGGCGATCACCCTGCCCTGGTGCAGCGCGTCGAGGGCGGCCAGTTCGTCCGGGCCGAAGAGGCGGCGGTCGTACTGGCACAGGCCGAGCACGGGCAGCGTCGCGAAGAGGGGGTCGAGGCGTCGCTCGGCGTCGCAGAGTCCCTCGGCCGTCTCGGTGGCCCGGCGCGGCGCCACCTCGAAGGCGATCCGCAGTCCGAGGAAGCCGTCGGCCTCGGCGGCCGCCGCTTCGTGGCGCACCAGTCCAGGGAGGTCCCGCAGCCGCCCGGGCTCGCTCAGCCGGGAGCTCGTCCGCAGCCGGCCCTCGGCGAGCGCGCCCGGCACGTCGCACCCCTGGCGCCGCAGAAAGCCGAGCAGGGCGGCGGGCGGCTCGTCGGCCGAGGTCAGCAGGAGGCCGCGTTGACCGCAGGCCAGGGCGTCGAGGAGGTACGCAGCGAGCACCGCCTCGCGCTCCTCGTCCGTCCGGTGGCCGAGGAGGAGATGGTCCCCCGGCCGCATCTGCCCGACGGCTCGCAGGGCCGGCGTGGTGTCCATCTCACGCATCCCCTCCGCACAGCGTCCGCCGCGCCGCTACCCGGTGTGGCTGGACGACTACACGTTACGCATGTGAGGCGCCCTCCGTAACGGGCCCCCGGTGTTCCCCACCCTGCCGGGCGTCACCGGGCACGTCGTGGTGGATCGGAGTCCGCGAGCCGGTCAGTGGCAGGCCGGTGCCGCCCTGTCGCGCCGCGACGATCTCCGCCGCGATGGACAGGGCGGTCTCCTCGGGCGTGCGGGCCCCGAGGTCGAGGCCGATCGGCGAGTGGAGCGCGGCCAGTTCGTCCTCGGTGAGGCCCTCCTCGCGCAGGCGGCGGTCACGGTCCTCGTGGGTGCGGCGGGAGCCCATCGCGCCGACGAACGCGACGGGCAGCCGCAGCGCCGCCGCGAGGAGCGGCACGTCGAACTTGGCGTCGTGGGTGAGCACGCACAGGACGGTGCGGCTGTCCGTGGCGGTGCTCCGGAGATAGCGGTGCGGCCACTCGACCACGATGTCGTCGGCCTCGGGGAAGCGGGCCGGGGTGGCGAAGACGGGGCGGGCGTCGCAGACCGTCACGTGGTAGCCGAGGAACTTGCCCGCGCGGACCAGGGCCGCCGCGAAGTCGACGGCACCGAAGACGATCATGCGGGGCGGTGGCACGCTCGACTCGACGAGGACCGTCACGGCGCTCCCGCAGCGCGTACCGCTCTCGGAGACGACGAACTCGCCGGTGCGGCCGGCCGCCAGCAGGGCGCGGCTCTCCCCCGCCGCCGTGCGGTCCAGCTCCGGATGCCCGCCGAGTGTTCCTTCGTACGTCCCCTTCGTCCCCTCCTCGCCCTCCGGGGCCACGAGGAGGGGTCTGCCGAGGAGTTCGGCCGGGCCCTCGAACACACGGGCCAGGGCCACGGCCTCGCCGCGTCCCGCGGCGGACAGGGCGGCGGCGTACACCGCCCTGTCCGGCGCGGCCGCGGTCACCGGGGCGACCAGGACCTCGATGACCCCGCCGCAGGTCAGCCCGACGGCGAAGGCGTCCTCGTCGCTGTAGCCGAACCGCTCGACGGTGGCTTCGCCGTCCTGGAGGGCCTGGAGGCACAGGTCGTAGACCGCGGCCTCGACGCAGCCGCCGGAGACCGAGCCGATGACGGTGCCTCCGGCGTCGACGGCCAGCGCGGCGCCGGGACCCCGCGGTGCGCTGCCGCCGACGCTCACGACGGTGGCGACGGCGAAGTCCCGGCCCTCCTCGACCCAGCGGTTCAGGTCGTCGGCGATGTCAAGCACGGGGCGCTGTTCCCGCCAGCAGGACGCGGTCGGGGCGGATCGGCAGAGACCGGTGGCGGACGCCCGTCGCGTGCCAGACCGCGTTGGCGACCGCCGCGGCGGCGCCGACGATCCCGATCTCTCCGATGCCCTTGATGCCCACCGGGTCGTCCGCGTCCGGGTCGGGCACCCAGTCCGCCTCGATGTCCGGCACGTCGGCGTGCGTGGCGATGTGGTAGCCCGCGAGGTCGGGGCCCACGAGACCGCCCGACGCCGCGTCCCTGACCGCCTCTTCGTGCAGTGCCATGGACAGGCCCCAGGTCATGCCGCCGATCAACTGGCTGCGTGCGGTCAGCGGGTTGACGATGCGTCCCGCGGCGAAGATGCCGAGCATGCGCCGCACCCGCACCTCGCCGGTGGTGACGTCCACGGCGACCTCGGCGAACTGGGCGCCGAAGGCGTGCCGTTCCTTCTGGCTGAGCGCGCCGATGGCCTCGCTGGTGTTCGCCCGTGCGGTGATCCCCTCCGGAGGGATGTCCCCGCCGGGTACCAGCTTCTCCCGCAGCTCGCGCGCCGCGAGCGTGACCGCCCAGCCCCAGGACCGGGTGCCCATGGAGCCGCCCGCGATCATCGCGGGCCCGAAGTCGCTGTCGCCGATGTGGACACGGACCCGGTCCGGGGCGACTTCCAGGGCGTCGGCGGCGATCAGGGTGAGCGTGGTTCGCGCTCCGGTGCCGATGTCCGCCGCGGTGATGCGCACGGTGTAGGTGCCGTCGGCCTCCGCCGTCACGGCCGCGGTGCTCGGGGCTACGAGCACCGGGAAGGTGGCCGCGGCCGTGCCGGTGCCGAGCAGCCAGCGTCCCTCGCGGCGCACGCCGGGGCGCGGATCGCGGTCCGCCCAGCCGAACCTGCGGGCGCCCTCGTCGAAGCACGCCAGTAGATTGCGGCTGCTGAACGGCAGGCCGGAGACGGGGCCGACGTCCGGTTCGTTGCGGGCCCGCAGCGCGATGGGGTCCATGCCGCACTTCTCGGCGAGTTCGTCGAGGGCCGACTCCACCGCGAAGGATCCTGGCGCCTCACCGGGGGCGCGCACCCAGGTCGGTGTGGGCACGTCGAGGCGTACGACACGGTTGACGGTGTGGTGCGCGTCGGCGGCGTACATCGAGCGTCCGAACCCGGCGCTCTCCTCGACGAACTCGTGGACGGTCGACGACAGGCTCTGTGCCTGGTGGTCGAAGGCGAGCAGCCGCCCGTCGGGCTCGGCGCCGAGCCGGACGCGTTGCGTGGTGGGGCTGCGGTAGCCGACGAGGGAGAACATCTGGCGGCGCGTCATGACGACGCGGACGGGCCGGTCGAGGGTGGTCGCCGCCATCACGGCGAAGACCTGGTGGATCCGCAGCCCCTTGGACCCGAAGGCGCCGCCGACGTGCTCGGATCGCACCCGCACCGAGGTCGGGTCGAGGGAGAAAAGCTTCGCCAGCTCGTCCGCGACCCAGGTGCTGCCCTGATTGGAGTCGACGATGTCGAGGCGGCCGTTGTCCCAGCGCGCGGTCGCGGCGTGCGGCTCCATGGAGCTGTGGTGTTCTTCGGGGGTGCTGTATTCGGCGTCCACGATGTGCGCGGAGGCGGCGAGTTGGGACTCCAGGTCGCCCTTCTCCTTGCGCATGCCGTCGCCGTCCGGCGTGTATGTGCCCGGGCGTCCGGCGGAGAACTCGACGTCGTGCGGCTCTTGGTCGTAGTGGACCACGAGCGCCTCGGCGGCCTCCCTCGCCTGTTCCGGCGTCTCGGCGACGACCAGCGCCACCGGCCAGCCCACGAAGGGCACCCGGTCGTGCTGGAAGGCCTCGACGATCGGGTCGGGCCGCCCGAGCATGCCCACGTAGTCGGCGTCGACCCGCGGCGCGTTCCCGTGGTGCAGCACGGCGAGGACGCCGGGCATCGAGAGGACGGCCGCGGTGTCGAGGGAACGGACGCGGCCGCGGGCGATCGTGGAGAGCGCGAGCCAGCCGTGGGCGAGGTCCGCGAAGGGGAGCTCCCCGGCGTAGCGGGCCGCGCCGGTGACCTTGTCGCGGCCCTCGACGCGGGTGTGCGCGGTGCCGACGGCACCAGTGGTCGCCGTGGTCGTTGTCGTGGTGGTGGTCATCGGGGCGCCTCCTCGGTGAGTTCGGTCAGCAGGGCCACGACGAGGTTGCGCGTGAGCGTCACCTTGTAGCCGTTGTCGGGCAGGGCGCGGGCGGCGGCCAGTTCGGCGTCGGCCGCTGCGGCGAAGGCCTCGGCGCTCGCCGGGCCGCCGGTCAGCACGCGCTCGGCCTCCCGGGCCCGCCACGGCCGGGACGCGACCGCGCCGATCCCTATGCGCACGTCCCGTACGACACCGTCCCGTACGTCGAGGGCGGCGGCGATCGAGCCGATGGCGAAGGCGTAGGAGGCGCGCTCGCGCACCTTGCGGTAGCGGGAGACGGCCGCGACCGGGGCGGGCGGCAGGGTGACGGCCGTGATGAGCGCGCCGGGCGGCAGCGCGGTCTCCAGATGCGGGGTGTCGCCCACGGGCAGGTAGAAGTCGGTGATCGGCAGCGCGCCGGGTCCTTCCGCCGTTTCGTAGTGGACGACGGCGTCGAAGGCGGTGAGGGCCACGCCCATGTCGGAGGGGTGGACGGCCACGCAGTGCTCGGTGGCGCCGAGGATCGCGTGGTTGTGGTGCACGCCCTCGACGGCGGAGCAGCCGGTGCCGGGCTCGCGCTTGTTGCAGGGCTTGCTCAGGTCCGTGAAGTAGCCGCAGCGGGTGCGCTGCAGGAGGTTCCCGCCGACCGTCGCCATGTTGCGCAGCTGGCCGGAGGCGCCCGCGAGGACCGCCTGCGCCAGCGCCGGGTAGCGGCGGCGCACGTCGGGGTGGGCGGCGAGATCGCTGTTGGTGACGGTCGCGCCGATGCGCAGGCCGCCGTCCTCGGTGGTCTCTATCCGGTCCAGGGGCAGTTCGCGTATGTCGACGAGGAGCGCGGGCCGCTCCACGCCTGTCTTCATCAGGTCGACGAGGTTGGTGCCGCCGCCGAGATAGCGGGCGTCGGGGTCGGCGCCGAGCACGGCGACCGCGCCGGGCACGTCATGGGCGCGCTGATAACCGAAGTCCCTCATGCGGTGGCACCTTCCTCGGCGCTCGCGGCCTTCGCGACGGCCTGCACGATCGATACGTACGCGCCGCAGCGGCAGAGGTTGCCGCTCATCCGCTCGCGGATCTCCTCGGCGGTGAGCTCGGGCACGCCGGCCTCGGGCCGCACGTCGGTGGTGGCGGCGCTCGGCCAGCCCGCCGCGTGCTCCTCGAGGACGCCGAGGGCGGAACAGATCTGCCCCGGCGTGCAGTAGCCGCACTGGTAGCCGTCGAGGTCGAGGAAGGCCTGCTGGACGGGGTGCAGCCGGTCGCCGTCCGCGACGCCCTCGATGGTGGTGATCTCGCGCCCCTCGGCGGCGACCGCGAGCTGTAGACAGGAGACGGCCCTGCGGCC
Organism: Streptomyces sp. NPDC039480; assembly: GCF_055597165.1. Lineage (NCBI taxonomy): Bacteria > Bacillati > Actinomycetota > Actinomycetes > Kitasatosporales > Streptomycetaceae > Streptomyces > Streptomyces sp. NPDC039480. Next base: position 354,123 of record NZ_JBVITX010000003.1, read on the forward strand.
GTCGATCAGCACTGTGCAGGCCCCGCACTGGCCCTGGTCACAGCCCTTCTTGGTGCCGGTCAGATCGAGTCGCTCGCGCAGCGCGTCGAGCAGGGTGGTGCGGTGGTCGACGGTCAGTGTGTGCTTCTCACCGTTGATGTTCAGGGTGAGGGCACTGGACGTCGATGGAGCCATGAGCAGCCTTCTTTCGCGAATCGCGTCGAACGAGGCGGTCCCGGCGGGAGGTACGGGAAGGGATGGCGCTGAACAGGGAGGAAGACCCTGCCGCTCCGACAGCGGGGGTCCCCAGCGGCCGTGACTGCCGCTATGGTGACCCTAAGCGGACAGCCGTCCGTTAACCGTCGAACTTAGCGGACAGTTGTCCGCTCAGCAAGGCACAACTGGCCGTGATGCGGCGCGTGATGGGTCGAAGGAGAGCGAAATGGGCCGGCACAAGGACGCGCCCTTGCGCTCGGACGCGCAGCGCAACCGCGAGCGCATCCTCGAAGTGGCCCTGGCGGAGCTGACCCGGGCGAGCGACGCGCCGCTCAGCGCGATCGCGAAGAAGGCGGGCGTCGGACAGGGCACGTTCTACCGCAACTTCCCCAACCGCGAGTCGCTGGTCCTAGAGGTGTACCGCTACGAGGTCCAGCAAGTGTCGGACGCCGCCTGCCAGTTGCTGGAGACCCGCGCCCCGGACCGGGCCCTGCGGGAGTGGATGGACCGCCTCGTCCAGTACGCGATGGCGAAGGCGGGCCTCGCCGACGCGATCCGCAAGGCCACGAGCACGCTCGGCAGCCTGGCCGGGGTGGGTCCCGGCCCACTGACCGAGGCCGTCGCACACCTCCTGAGGGCGAACGAGGAAGCGGGCACCATCCGGCCGGGGGTCACCCCCGACGACTTCCTGCTCGCCATCGCCGGGCTCTGGCACATCGACCCGCACAGCGACTGGGAGTCGCGGGCCGGCCGCCTCATGGATCTCGTCATGGACGGACTGCGGGCGGGCGCGCCGGGCCGCTGAGCGCCGCCGCGCCACCTGGCATCGGTTTTCCGATACCTGCCATCGGTTTCCTCATTGGATACCTATGTCCGAAAGATTTACCGTCGGGAACATCACCGTGCTGACGGTCTGCATCCAGAACGTCAGTGCGACCGGAATGTCACCCCGCCACGGGAGAGCACCGCATGTCGAAGATCCTGTTCGTAGTCACCGCAGTCGATCACTGGACGCTGGCCGACGGCACCCGGCACCCGACCGGCTTCTGGGCCGAGGAGGCCGTCGCCCCGTACGAGGCGTTCAAGGCCGCGGGGCACGAGATCGTCGTCGCCACCCCGGGCGGCGTCGTGCCCACCGTCGACCGGGGCTCCCTCGCCCCGGACGCCAACGGCGGACAGGAAGGCGCCGACAGGGTCGCCGCCTCCCTCGCCGCGTTCACCGAGCTCCTGCACCCGGTCGAGCTGGCCGGGGTGGACCTCGACGAGTACGCCGCCGTCTTCTACCCGGGCGGCCACGGCCCCATGGAGGACCTCGCCGTCGACACCGACTCCGGCCGCCTGCTCGTCCGCGCCCTGGAGAGCGACAAACCGCTCGGCATCGTCTGCCACGCCCCGGCCGCGCTCCTGGCCGCCGTCTCCGCCGACGGCACCCCCGCCTTCGCGGGCCGCCGCCTCACCGGCTTCACCAACGCCGAGGAGACCCAGGCCGGACTCGCCGACCGGGCCGTGTGGCTGCTCCAGGACCGCCTGGTCCAGGGCGGCGCGGACTTCCAGGAGGCCGAGCCGTGGGCCCCGCACGTGGTCGTCGACCGCAATCTCGTCACCGGCCAGAACCCGGCCTCCTCCGCCCCGCTCGCCGACGAGCTGCTCAAGAAGCTGGCCTGATCCCATGGGCACCGACCGGCTCGACGAGGTCCTCGACGCCGCCTACGACTGCCTCAGGCGGTACGGCGTGCGACGCACCACGATGGACGACATCGCCACCGCCATGGGCGTGTCCCGGTCCGCTGTCTACCAGTACGTCCGCGGCAAGGACGACGCCTTCCGCAGGCTCGCCGGACGCCTCCACGAGCAGGCGCTCCGGCGGGCCCGGGAGGCCGCCGCCGCCGACACGCCGTACGCGGACCGGCTGCACGGCGTGCTGGCCGCCAAGCTCGACCTGGTGCTCCAGCTCGCCGGGGACTCCCCGCACACCGCCGAGCTGACCGACGAGAAGACGCGCCTCTTCGGCGACATCTGCACGTCGTTCACCGGTGACCTGCGCTCCCTGGTGAGAGACCTTTTCGCCGAGGCGGGCACGGTCGCCGGGGTCGGCCCCGAGCAGGCCGCCGACATCTGTATCGCCCTGGTCGTCGGCCTGGAGTCGGCGCCCGATGCCCGAGGGCTGCTGCCGCCGGCCACGGACGCCCTCGCGGCCGGCCTGCTCGCCGGCCAGGCCAAGGCCCCGGAGTGACGACCTCCCGTACCGCACCATCTGCACCGCACCACCTGCACCACAACCCCTGAGGACTCCCCCCATGACCACCGATGTGACCCTCACCGACCAGACCGCGACCCTCGTCGCCCGCCTGCGCGCCACCTTCGCCACCGGCCGCACCCGGCCCCTCGCCTGGCGCCAGGAGCAGCTGACCCGGCTGCGCGCGCTGTTCACCGAGAACCGCGAGGCCATCGCCGACGCGCTGCACAGCGATCTGCGCAAGCCCCGCCCCGAGGCGTACGGCGCGGAGGTCGACCTGCCCGTCCACGAGATCGACCACACGCTGGCGCACCTGGCCGAGTGGCTCGCCCCGCACCCTCTCGACCAGGCGTCCCTCGCCGGACTGCCCGAAGGGTCCACGGCGGGGACGCAGTACGAGCCGCTGGGCACCGTGCTGGTCATCGCGCCCTGGAACTACCCGGTGCAGCTGTCCCTCGTGCCGGTCGCGGGCGCCCTCGCCGCGGGCAACACCGTGCTCCTCAAGCCGAGCGAACTCGCCCCCGCCACGTCGGCGCTGATGGCCGACCTCGTGCCCCGCTACCTGGACCCGGAGGCGGTCGCCGTCGTCGAGGGCGGCGTGCCGGAGACCACGGCGCTGCTCGCCCAGCGCTTCGACCACATCTTCTACACCGGCAACGGCACGGTCGGCCGTATCGTGATGCGCGCCGCCGCCGAGCACCTCACCCCGGTCACCCTCGAACTCGGCGGCAAGTCCCCGGTGTTCGTCGACCGCGACGCGGACGTCGCCGTGGTCGCCGCGCGTCTCGCCGACGCCAAGTTCCGCAACGCCGGGCAGACCTGCGTGGCCCCGGACTACGTCCTGACCGACCCGGCCACCGCCCGCGCCCTCGAGGTCGCGCTCGCCGAGGCCGTGGAGCGGCTCTTCGGCGCCGACCCGCAGTCCTCCCCTGCGTACGGGCGGATGGTGAACGAGCGGCACTTCGACCGCGTGTCCGCGCTGCTCGGTTCCGGTACGACGGCCTTCGGCGGGCGGACCGACCGGGACGACGTGTACATCGCGCCGACCGTCCTGACCGGAGTGACGGCGGACGACCCCGTGATGCGGGAAGAGATCTTCGGCCCGGTGCTGCCCGTCGTGGAGGTCGAGGACCTGGACGAGGCCATCGCCTTCATCAACGACCGCGACAAGCCGCTCGCCCTGTACGGCTTCACGGAGAACGAGACGACCCGGCGCCGCCTCGCCGCCGAGACCTCGTCCGGCGGACTCGGCTTCGGACTGCCGATGGCCCATCTGCGCGTGGCCGAGCTGCCGTTCGGCGGTGTCGGCGAGAGCGGCATGGGCAGCTACCACGGCCCGCACTCCATCGCCACGTTCAGCCACCGCCGCGCCCGCCTCGACGTGCCGCTGGGCTAGAGCCTGCGTCTCACCCTTAACCGGACCGGAAGGCGACCGCTCCGTAGTGGGCCCTGGGGGCGCTGGTGGCAAGGGCCCAGTAGCGGTCGCCGTAGGACCAGTGCCACCACTCGGTGGGGTAGTTCACCAGGCCCGCCGTGGCCAGGGCCGCGACGAGAGTGCGGCGGTTGCGGCGGGCCGCGGCGGAGATGCGGTCGGTGTCCGTGTAGCAGGCGCCGTCGCTCTCCTCGGGGCTCGCGTTCACCGGTGTGCCCAGGTCGAGTTCGGTGCCGCTCGCGGTGCACAGGGTGATGTCGACGGCGGCGCCCGCCACGTGCGGGGCCACCTCGGGCGGTGACAGGGACCGGCTCGCCTGGTGGTGGAGGTGATCGTCCGACCAGTCGGGGTGGGCCCGTCGGAGCTCGGCGGCGTACTCCTCGAAGTACTTGATCTGCAGGTCGATCGGCCGGTAGCCCTCGGTGATCAGCAGGCGGAGGCCTTCGGGCAGCAGCCGGGCGGCGCGGGCGAGCCGCCAGGTGACGCCCTCGCGGAGCTGGGCGTAGGCGCCGACGGGGTCGGCGAGGCGGTCGTCGACGTCCACGAAGGGCAGGTGGCGCAGGTCGACGAGGGCTTCGCCGCAGTCGTGGACGGGCATGTCGACGACCCGGGGGTCGCTCATGAGGATGATCGGCGGCATGCTCGGCTCCCTTTGTCACGGAAGTCTTCGCGGCGGGCACAGCTCCGGGGACGGGCTGCTGCCCGCCCCCGGAGTCCCCCGGTCTTGCCGTGGCTCCACGCGCCGTTGCAGTGGCTCCACGCGCCGCAGGCCCATACGGCCGACTGCCTCGGTCGTATGGGCCGTGAGCGCAACAGTGGCCTTTCCCCCGATAGTCCCCCGTTGTTTCCCCCGTTGCCGTCGGCCTCACTGCTCCGCCGACACGTAGAGCCTGACGCACACCGCTGCAAGTTCTCTGCAATTCCGCGCCAAGTGGGCTTGTGGTGCGGTTGGTTCGGGTGACCGGTCAGTTCTCGTGCCGTTCGCGCGCCTCGTACGCCGTGAAGACCTCCTGTGCCTCCGCGCGCAGCGCGCGCGCCTCCGCCCGCGCGCCCGCGGCCTCCCGCGCCGCCGCGAGGTCGCGCAGCGTGCGGGCGCGGGCCAGCGGGAGGCCGAGGGCCGCCCAGAGGTCGGCCGCCTCGGTGAGGAACTGTTCGGCGGCGGCGACGCGCCCTGAGGCGAGTTCGCACTCGCCGATGGTGCGCAGGGCCAGCGCCTCACCGAAGCGGTCGTGATGTGTCCGGCAGGTGTCGAGGACGCCGCGCAGCTCGGCGGCCGCCTCGGCCGAACGGCCGAGCCGCATCCGGCACTTGGCCCTGGCCTGCACGGCGTACGCCGACATCAGCGAGTCCCCGATGGAGGAGAGGAGCGTCACCGCCCGGTCGGCGAGCCGCTCGGCCTCCGCGTACTCCCCGAGTGCCCGGTGCACGAGGCTCAGCGACCGCAGCGTGAGCGCCTCGCCGCGGCGGCTGCCGAGCCTCCGATAGGCCTGGAGGGAGTCGTCGAGGAGCGCGAACGCCGCCTCGTGCTCGCCCAGTTCGAGGTGCACGGTGCCGGCGAAGCGGCAGGAGAGGCCGAGGCCCGGGTCGTCGTGGAGTTCGCGGAAGCCGTCGACGGCCCGGCCGAGGACGTCCAGCGCGGCCCGCAGCCGTCCCGCCTCGCGCAGGGCGCTGCCGAGTCCGGCGAGGGCGGCGGCCCGGCCGCGGACGTCCCCGAGGTCGGCGCAGAGCCCGGCCGCCTGCCTGAAGTACTCCTGCGACTCGGGGAATCTGTCCTGTTCGTAGCGGAGTTGGCCCAGACCGATGAGGAGCAGCGCCTCTCCCGAGCGGTCCTCCGCGCGTCGGGCGGCGGCCAGGGCGGCGTCGTGGCTGCGCCACCAGGCCTCGAAGCGGTTGCCGACGGCGTACGCGGACGAGCACAGGGCCGCCGCGGCCTCGCAGGCCAGGGTGTGCAGGTCGAGGGCGGCGGCGCGTTCCACGGCGGCGGCGAACGCGTCGGCCTCGGCCTCGAACCAGGCCGCCGGGTCGGCGAGCGCCCGTCGGGTGGCCGCCGGTCCTACGGGCCGTACGAGCTCCCGCAGGGCGCCGGACGCCGAGCCCGCGGGCCCGCTCGAGTCCAGGAAGCCGCGGTGCAGTTCGACCGCTCCGGAGGGTGTGGCGGACGCGACGCGGCCGGTCAGCCAGAGCCCGGCGCCGAGGGCCCGGCCGACGGCGGCGGAGCGTTCGGCGGGGGTGTCCTCGGCCTCGGCGCGTTCGGCGGCGTACACCCGGACGAGGTCGTGCGGCCGGTAGCGGGGCTGGCCCGCGCGGTCCACGAGGGTGCAGTGCAGCAGCTGGGCGTCGATGAGCTGCTCCACGACGCGTTCCGCGTCGGCCTCCGGCACGTCGAGCAGCGCGGCGACCACCCAGGACGCGACGTCGGGCGCGGCGAGCAGGCCGAGGCGGCGCAGGGCGGTCCTTGCCGGGATGTCGAGGGCGCGGTAGCTCAGGCCCAGGCCGGCCCGGACCTCCAGGTCGCCGACGGTGAGCTCGTCGAGGCGGTGGTGCTCGTCGGCGAGCCGGTCGGCGAGGGCGCGCGCGGACCAGTGGCTGCGGGTCGCGAGGCGGGCCCCGGCGATGCGGAGGGCCAGCGGGAGCCCGCCGCACAGCTCCACGATGCGGCGGGCGGCCGCGGGGTCCTCGCGCACCCGCCGTTCGCCCGCGACCTTGGCCAGCAGGTCGGTGCCGGGTGCCGTGTCGAGCACGTCGAGGTCGGTGCGGTGGGTGCAGGGCAGCGCGCCGAGGCGGGCGCGCGCGGTGATCAGCACGCCGCAGGTGGCGCTGCCCGGGAGCAGCGGGCGCACCTGGGACTCGCTGCCCGCGTCGTCGAGGACGAGCAGGACGCGGCGGCCCGCGACGAGGCTCCGGAAGAGGTCCCTGCGTTCGGCGTCGCCCTCCGGGGGGTCGGCGCCCAGGGCGCGCAGCAGACGGCCGAGGACTTCGCCGGGGGCGACGGGGTCGGTGGCGCCCCGCAGTTCGGCGTAGAGCTGGCCGTCGGGGTAGGCGTCGGCGGCCCGGTGGGCGGCCGTGACGCCGAGGACGGACTTGCCGATGCCGCCGGGCCCGGAGATGACGACGACGGGCACAGCCTGCCGCGGCCCGGGGGGCGTCAGCGCGGCCCGCACCTCGTCGAGCTGGGTCTCGCGTCCGGTGAAGTCGCCGATGGCGGGCGGCAGGAGGGCGGGGGGCGGGCGGGTCGCCGTCGGGCCGGTGTCGGGGGCGGGGGCGGTGTCAGGGGCCTGGTCGGGGGCGGCGCCTTCGGAGGTACGGGCGCCCTTCGTCCCGGGCGTGGCGGTGGTCGTGACTGCTGTCGTCCGCCCTGGGGTCGGCAGCAGTGAGGCGTCCGCCCGCAGGATCGCCTCGTGCATCGAGCGGAGTCCGGGTCCGGGGTCGAGGCCCAGCTCCTCGGCGAGTACGTCGCGCCCGTCGGCGTACACCGCGAGGGCGTCGGCCTGCCGGCCCAGCCGGTAGAGGGCGAGCATCAGCTGGGCGCGCAGCCGTTCGCGGGTGGGGTGGGTGGCGACGAGCGCGGTGAGCTCGCCGACCAGCTCCGTCTCGCGGCCCGCCTGCGCGAGGTCGGCGGCGATCCGCTCCTCCAGGGCGGCCTGCCGGGCCTCCTCCAGCTGGTCGGCCATGGCGCGCAACGTCTCGCCGATCCCGCCGAGCGCGGGGCCGCGCCACAGCGCGAGGGCGTCGCTGAGCAGCCGCGCCGCCTGGGCGTGGTCGCCCGCGGCCGCCGCCTGCCGGCCTCGCGCCGCGAGCTGTTCGAACGCGACGCGGTCGACGACGTCGGCGTCCGCGTGGATGAGATAGCCCGGCGGTTGTGTCTCGATGACGTCGGCGGACAGGGCGCGGCGCAGCGCGGAGACGTACGACTGGATCAGGGACCGCGCGGTGTCCGGCGGCCGGTCACCCCAGATCACGTCGATCAGCGCCTCGGCGGAGACCACGCGCCCCGGTTCCAGGAGCAGTGCCGCGAGCAGCGCGCGGGGCTTGGGGCCGCCGAGGGCGAGGCGACGGCCCGCGCGCCACGCTTCGACCGGCCCCAGCAAGCGGTAGTGCATGTCCCTGTTCACGCCCAGCTCCATGGGTCCTTGCCCCGCACCGCCCCCGCTCCACGATCTCCACCCTTGGTCCGGCCGCCCCGCCCCCGCCCCGAAACCGGCTCACCGATCGACAGGTCATGCTACGACGGCGCGCCACCAACTCGCCTGCGCACGCGGCGGATCAGGCCAGCTCCGCGACACGGCATCATCTCTTGCGGAGCCACTCGGCGGAAAGGCAGGAACTGATGCGGAGCATGTACGTCGTCGCCCACCCGGAGGCGACCCACCACGTCGAAAAGGTCGTCGGCGGCTGGCACGACTCACACCTCACGGCGGCGGGCCGGCGCGCGGCGGCCGCCATCGCGCGGACGCTGCGGGCGCAGATCCCGGAGGGCACGGAGGTCGAGGTGGTCTCATCGGACCTGTGGCGGGCCCGGGAGACGGCGGACGAGATCGCCGGAGTGTTCGGCGTGACGCCGATCCTCGACCGCAGACTGCGGGAGAAGTCCTACGGAGAGGCGGAGGGCCGCCCGCAGGAGTGGCTGGACCGGCGCTTCGTCCCGCCACCGGCCGACGGTGACCGGATGGGCCATCACGAGGGCGTGCGGGGCGCCGAGAGCAGAGGGGAGTGCGCGCGGCGCGTCCACGCCGCCATGGACGACATTCTGGGGCGCTCCCGCACCCACCAGATCGTCGTGACCCACGGTTTCGCCCTGACGTTCGTCGTGACGGCCTGGATCAAGATGCCGTACGAGTCACTGGGCTCGGTCAGTTTCCGGGCGCCCTCGGGCAGCATCACCGAGCTGCGCGAGGACGACTTCTTCCACAACCGGCAGGTCGTCAGCCTCGGCGCCACGGGGCACCTCGACTGACGACCGGAATCAGTCTTCCTGCCGGGAGCCTTACGCGCCGCTCGCCTTGAGCATGTCCTCACGCTCGACGATCTTCACGCGCTCGCGGCCGTGCGGCTCGCCCAGCGCCTTCTCGGCGGCGTCGAGGCGGTACCAGCCGTCCCACGTCGTGAAGCGGACGTTCCGCTCGCCGAGGAAGGCGTCGACGGCCTCGGGCTCGGGCGAGGCGGGGGTGTGCAGCCGGCCGTTCTCGCGGTCGTCGAGGAGGCTGGCGACGGTTTCGTTGGCGTCGCCCTTGGTGTGGCCGATGAGACCCACGGGACCGCGCCGGATCCACCCGGTGACGTACGTCGACCGCAGGTGCTCGCCGCTCTCCTCGATGACGCGTCCCGCCTGGTCCGGGACGGTGCCGGAGGCGATGTCCCAGGGCAGCTTGGGCAGTTCGTCGGAGAGGTAGCCGACGGCACGGTAGACCGCGCCGAGGTCCCAGTCCTTGAACTCGCCGGTGCCCTTGACGTTGCCGGTGCCGTCGAGGGCGGTGCGCTCGGTGCGCAGGCCGACGACCTTGCCGTCCTCGCCGAGGATCTCGACCGGCGACTCGAAGAAGTGCAGGAACAGCTTGTGCGGGCGGTCGCCGACGTCGCGGATGGCCCAGTTCTCCAGGGTCTTGGCGACCATGTCGGCCTGCTTGTTGCCGCGCCGGGTCGCGATCGACCCGTCGTCGTAGTCGATGTCCTCGGGGTCGACGATGACCTCGATGTTCGGCGAGTGGTCCAGCTCCCGCAGCTCCATCGGGCTGAACTTCGCCTGGGCGGGGCCGCGGCGGCCGAAGACGTGGACCTCCAGCGCCTTGTTGGCCTTCAGGCCTTCGTACACGTTCGCCGGGATCTCGGTGGGCAGCAGCTCGTCGGCGGTCTTGGCGAGGACGCGGGCCACGTCGAGCGCGACGTTGCCGACGCCGAGGACGGCGACCTTCTCGGCGTCCAGCGGCCATGTGCGCGGCACGTCGGGGTGCCCGTCGTACCAGGAGACGAAGTCGGCGGCGCCGTGCGACCCTTCGAGGTCGATGCCGGGTATGTCGAGGGCGCGGTCGGCCGTCGCGCCCGTGGAGAAGATCACCGCGTCGTAGAACGTGCGCAGGTCGTCCAGGCTGATGTCGCGCGGGTAGTCGACGTTGCCGAAGAGGCGGATCTGGGGCTTGTCGAGCACCTGGTGCAGGGCCGTGATGATGCCCTTGATGCGCGGGTGGTCGGGGGCGACGCCGTAGCGGATCAGGCCGAAGGGGGCCGGCATCCGCTCGAAGAGGTCGATCGACACACCCGGCTCGACCGCCACTGCGGACTTGAGCAGCGCGTCGGCGGCATAGATTCCGGCGGGGCCGGCTCCGACAATGGCTACCCGCAGAGGGCGAGGCATGTTGAGGTTCCCTTCGAGCGGTGATGGAGTGACTCGAGGGAAAGCCTAAACTAAGGCAAGCCTAAGTAAGTAGGCGGGTCGGCTTTATGACCCCATAAGGCTGCCTTATGGGTCCTGTCGCCGTGATCTGCGCGCCACGGATGGCCGATATCCGGGGCGCGCCACCGCCGACTCGGCCCTCGCTCAATGCTGAATCAGACCGCCGACCTGCACGGGAGCAACGTGGCCGGTTTCGGGTCGGGTCCGGGCCAGGGCGAGACCGATGTCGACCAGTGACGACCGACGCAGGCGGGCGACGTCGGCGAGCGGAGTCCACACGCACTCGGCGATCTCATCCCCCGGTTCGGGCCGAAGCAGGCCGCCGGTGATGCGGACCTGATAGAAGATGCCGACGTTCTGATGATCGGACAAGCGGGGAGAGCCGGGCGGACCGGGGGAACCAGACGGGCCGGGCGGGTCGGGCAGACCGGGCGGGTCGGGCGGGCGGCGCTCGGCGGCGGGGATCACCCGGGAGTCCACACCCAGCAGCCGTTCGACCACCGCGTCGCAGCCGGTTTCCTCGGCGACCTCCCGGATCACCGCGTCGAACGGGTCCTCCGTGTGCTCGACCCTGCCGCCGGGAAGCGTCCAGTTGCTCTCGCCCGCGGGCGGTACGTGACGGGCGAGCAGCACCCGGCCGTCCTCGACACACACGGCGTACGCCGCAAGGCGGAAGCTCATGCCGGTCACACGCTCGCGAGAAGGTCGTCGAGGGGGGCCGGTGTCCCGTCCGGGTCGAGGGCCGCCACCAGGAGGTGGCCGTAACGGATCTTGCGCCCCTTCTTCGTGCCGAGGAAGCGTCGCAGCTGCTGGTGCCGGGGGCTTCCCTGATGGGCGGGCTGCCGCTGCAGGGTCTGCCAGGCGCGCAGGTCACCCTCGTCCTCGACGATCTCCTCGACCCGTGCCGTGCCGAGCGCGCGGATGAGTTCGTCCTCCAGGTCGGCGGCGCAGACGTGGACGTCCTGCGGGGAGGCCCCGGCCCGCTCGAGACCACGGTCGTAGAAGCGCCGCTCCCCCACGTCGCACAGCCCCGTCAGGCGCAGGCCCAGAGCGGTCGGCCCGAGGAGCCCGGCATAACGGGCGACGCTCATGGCCCCGCCCATGGGTACGACGCACACGCCCTCGGCGGCGAGGTCCCGGCCCCGCCGCGCGGCGAGCGTTTCGACGGCCGCCAGGTCGCTGGGCCCCTCCAGAAGCACCGCGGTCCGCAGCCCCAGCCGCACCGCGAGCTCCCTCGCGGGTCCGCCGGGAGCCCCCGCCGCCCAGCTGCTGACCGCGTCCCTGAACGCCCACATGTCCGCCATGCGACGAGTCTGCACGCCGGGCGCCCGGGACGGCACCGAATATCGGCGCGCGGCACTCGGCCCGGCGACCGGTCGCCCGGTGTCACCCGGGCGACCGGCACATGTCACGCGATGTCGAACCGGTCGAGGTTCATGACCTTCACCCACGCCGCGACGAAGTCGTTCACGAACTTCTCCTGCGCGTCGTCGCTCGCGTACACCTCGGCGAGCGCGCGCAGTTCGGAGTTGGACCCGAAGACCAGGTCGGCACGGGTGCCGGTCCACTTGACCGCGCCCGAGGCGTCGCGCCCCTCGAACGTGTCCTGGGCCTCCGACGTCGACTTCCACTGCGTACCCAGGTCGAGCAGGTTGACGAAGAAGTCGTTGGTCAGGGTCCCGGGCCGCGTGGTGAGGACGCCGTGCTGGGACCCCTGGTGGTTCGCGCCCAGGACGCGCAGGCCGCCCACGAGGACCGTCATCTCCGGGGCGCTCAGCGTGAGCAGGTTCGCCTTGTCGACGAGCAGGAACTCGGCCGGCAGGCGGTTGCCCTTGCCGACGTAGTTGCGGAACCCGTCGGCGGGCGGCTCGATCGCGGCGAACGACTCCACGTCGGTCTGCTCCTGCGTCGCGTCGACGCGGCCCGGCGTGAAGGGCACCTCGACGGCGAAGCCGGCATCCTTGGCGGCCTGCTCGACCGCCGCGCTGCCGGCCAGCACGATCAGGTCGGCGAGCGAGACCTGCTTGCCGTCGGTGCGGCCCGAGTTGAAGGACTCCTGGATGCCCTCCAGGGTGCGGAGGACCGCCGCGAGCCCGTCCGGGTTGTTGACCTCCCAGCCGCGCTGCGGCTCCAGGCGGATGCGCGCGCCGTTGGCGCCGCCGCGCATGTCGCTGCCCCGGAACGAGGAGGCCGCCGCCCACGCGGTCGACACGAGCTGGGACACCGACAGGTCCGACTCCAGGACCTGCGCCTTCAGCGCGGTGACGTCCTGCGCGTCGATGGTCTCGTACGTCGCCTCGGGCAGCGGGTCCTGCCACAGCAGCGTCTCGCTCGGGACCTCGGGGCCGAGGTAGCGGACGATGGGGCCCATGTCGCGGTGGGTCAGCTTGTACCAGGCCCGCGCGAAGGCGTCCGCGAACGCGGCGGGGTCGTCCTTGAAGCGGCGGGAGATCGGCTCGTAGACCGGGTCGAAGCGGAGCGACAGGTCGGTCGTCAGCATCGTCGGAGCGTGGGTCTTCGACGCGTCGAAGGGGTCGGGGACGGTGCCCTCGCCGGCGCCGCCCTTCGGCCGCCACTGGTGGGCGCCCGCGGGGCTCTTGAAGAGCTCCCACTCGTAGCCGAAGAGGATCTCGAAGAAGCTGTTGTCCCACGTCGTGGGGGTGTCGGTCCAGATGCCCTCAAGACCGCTGGTGATCGCGTCGGCGCCCACGCCGGTGCCGTGCGTGCTCTTCCAGCCCAGGCCCATCTGCTCCATCGGGGCGGCCTCGGGGTCGTCGCCGACCGCGTCGGCCGGTCCTGCGCCGTGGGTCTTGCCGAAGGTGTGACCGCCCGCGATCAGGGCGACCGTCTCCTCGTCGTTCATCGCCATCCGGCGGAACGTCTCACGGATGTCGCGGGCCGCCGCGATCGGGTCCGGATTGCCGTTGGGACCCTCGGGGTTGACGTAGATGAGGCCCATCTGGACCGCGCCGAGCGGGTTCTCCAGCTCGCGGTCTCCGGTGTAGCGCTCGTCGCCGAGCCAGGTGGTCTCGGGTCCCCAGTAGACGTCCTCGTCGGGCTCCCACACGTCGGCACGGCCGCCGCCGAAGCCGAAGGTCTCGAAGCCCATCTGCTCCAGGGCGACGTTGCCGGTGAGGATCAGGAGGTCGGCCCACGAAAGGGCCTTGCCGTACTTCTTCTTGACCGGCCACAGCAGACGGCGGGCCTTGTCGAGGCTGGCGTTGTCCGGCCAGCTGTTGAGCGGGGCGAAACGCTGCTGGCCGGCGCCGGCGCCACCGCGGCCGTCACTGATCCGGTAGGTGCCCGCGCTGTGCCACGCCATGCGGATCATGAACGGGCCGTAGTTGCCGAAGTCGGCGGGCCACCAGTCCTGCGAGGTCGTCAGGACCTCGGCGATGTCCCGCTTCACCGCGGGCAGGTCGAGGGACTTGAACGCCTCGGCGTAGTCGAACTCCTCGCCGAGCGGGTTGGCCACGGCGGGGTTCTTGGCGAGGATCTTCAGGTTGAGGCGCTCCGGCCACCACTGCCGGTTCCCGCCGCCCTGCGTCGGGTGCGGCGCGCGGTGCGCGACCGGGCAGCCGCCCGTCTCCTCCGGTTTGGGGTCGGTGACGATCGCGTCGTGGTTCTCGGTCATGGGAATCCTTCCGGAGAGGGCGGATCGCGGTGCTCAAGAGCGGAGGGTGGTGGAGCGGGCGCCCACGCGGGCCGGAAGGCGATCCAGTGAAGTCCCGTGTCAGCACCTGCTGTTGCCCTGTCCCTTGGCTGTCAGCCGGATCCGATCCTACGATGGACGAAATCCAAGTCAATACGACGGACAGGCGCACGCGGACTCATTCATCGGTAGGCACAGTGAGGACTGGTGGTGGTCATGAGTGACCTGCTCCAACGGCTTCGGGGGCGCGGCTGGCGGATGACCGCCCAGCGCCGAGTGATCGCCGAGGTGCTCGACGGGGACCACGTCCACCTGACCGCCGACGAGATACTGGCCCGGGCGACGGCCCGCCTGCCGGAGATCTCCCGCGCCACGGTCTACAACACGCTCGGCGAACTCGTCTCGCTCGGCGAGGTGATCGAGTTCGCCACGGACGGCCGAGCCCAGCGCTACGACCCGAACGCCCACCGCCCCCACCAGCACCTGGTGTGCTCGGCCTGCGGCACGATCCGGGACGTCCATCCGGACGGCGACCCACTGGCCGACCTGCCGCCGTCCGAGCGGTACGGATTCACGGTCGCGACGGCCGAGGTGACCTTCCGGGGCCGCTGCCCGGACTGCGCCACCGCCTGACCGGCCGCCCCCAGCACCCTCGGGTCAGCCGGAACCGCCGCACGCGGCCGGATTTCACAGGCCCATCGATTTGGCGACGATGGTGCGCATGATCTCGTTGGTGCCGCCGAAGATCTGGCTGGCGCGGATGTCGGCGTACAGGCGGGCGATGGGGTACTCCGTCGTGTAGCCGTAGCCGCCGTGCAGTTGGAGGCAGGCGTCGACGACCTGTGCGGCCGCGGGCGCGCAGTACAGCTTGGCGGAGGCGGCCTCCTCCGCTGTCAACTGCCCGGCGTCGAAGGCCTCCAGGGCCCGGTCCACGACCGCCTGCAGCGCGTCGACGCGGGCCTTGCAGTCGGCGAGAGTGAACTTGGTGTTCTGGAAGGCCGCCACCGGCTTGCCGAACGCGGTGCGCTGCTGGACGTACTCGGTGGCGAACCGCACCGCCGCGGCGGCGTGCGCATAGGAGCCGACGGCGATCCCCAGCCGCTCCTGCGGGAAGATGTCCGCCAGGCAGGCGAAGGCGTTGCCCTGCTCACCGACCACGTCGGCGACCGGGACACGCACATCGGTGAAGGTCATCTCGACGATGTCCGAGGAGCGCAGGCCGAGCGTGGCCTGCTCGGCGCTGACTGTGACGCCCGGGGCGTGCGCGTCCACGGCGATCAGCGAGAGGCCGCCACGCCGGTCTTCCTGCCCCGAACCGGGCGTACGACAGGTGACGAGGACCAGATCGGCCTGGGCGCCGCCCGAGACGAACGCCTTGACGCCGTTGAGCACGAAATGCGTGCCGTCTTCGGAGAGCTCGGCGGTGGTCTGTATGCCGGCGACGTCGGAGCCGGCGCCCGGCTCGGTGATCGCGATGGCCGTCATCAGCTCGCCCGACACGAATCCGGGCAGCCACCGCCGCTTCTGCTCCTCCGTCGTGTACTTCACGAAGGTGGCGGGAAGCGCGAGATGGGCGCTGGCACCGCCGAAGGTCACGCCCGCTTGGGCACACTCCTCGGCGATGACCGCGTTGAACCTGAAGCCCCGCTCCCCCGCGCCGCCGTACTCCTCCGGAATCCCGAGCCCCAGGATGCCGATCTTGCCCAATTTTCGGTAAAATTCACGGGGCACGCACCCCGCGCTTTCCCACTCTCCATAGACCGGGACGACTTCCATTGCAATGAAGTCACGCAGGACCGAGCGGAACGCCTCGTGGTCCTCGTCAAAAACAGTGCGTCGCATCGTGAAGACCCCCAGTGGCACAAGACAGATTTTCCGTCGAACGTCCCGAACCTAAGACGGGATCGGGGGCTCTGTCCAGCGCGGGATGGTGCGGAACGGCTCACGCACAACACCGCAGTCGGCCTCGCCTGACGGGTTCTTAAAGTCCTTGTGGCTGCAGGTTGTTGTGTGCTTAGTATCTGATCGTCGGGGTCGGTGCCGGTACGGCGGCCGCCCCGACGCAGCACTGCCGCTATCAGGGGGAGATAGAGATGGATTCCTTACCGCCCGACGTGCTGTTCAATGCACGGGATCCGCGTCTGCAGAGCGACCCCTATCCGCTGTACAAGCGGGTGCGCGAAGCGGAGCCGATACACCTTACGCCCTACGGACATTGGGTCATTTCCGGATATGGCGAAGCCTCGTCCGTCATCCGCGTGAATCGGCTCAGCAGTGAGTATCCGAAGGACCCCAGATGGTCCGAGCAGCGCGGCGGCCAGGACAGCCCGATCGTCGAGGCCACTCGGAGCTGGATGCTCATGAGGGACGGGGACGCGCATCGCCGGCTGCGCGGCCTCGCCAATCCGGTCTTCACGGCCAAGGCGATCCGGGAGATGGCTCCACGCGTCGCCGGGATCGTGCACCGGATCATGGACGACATGGGCAGCGGCCGCGACATCGACCTCATCGGCCGGCTGGCCGCCCAGGTTCCCGTGACGGTCTTCTGCGGGCTCGGCGGACTGCCCGTGGAGGACCGCGACCTCTGCCGCAAGTGGACCGACGCGCTCGGTCACGTCATCGACCCCGCCGTGGACGAGACGACGCGCCGCGCGATGAACGACGCGGCCGCGGAGTTCGGTGCCTATATCGCCGAACACCTGGCCAGGCGGCGGGCGAACCCCGGGGACGACCTGCTCTCCCGGCTTCTCCTCGCCGAGTTCGACGGTGCGAGGCTGAGCGACGACGAGATCATCGCGAACGTGATGATGTTCTTCATGGGCGGCCACGAGACCACGGTCAACCTGATCGGCAACGGCATGCTCGGCCTGCTGCGCCACCCGGATCAACTGCGCGCACTGCGCGAGGATCCCACCCTCATCGACAACGGGATCGACGAGCTCCTGCGGTACGACGCACCCATCCAGCTCGTGGCCCGCATCGCCACCGCGGACATCCAGGTCGGCGACAGGACCATTCCGGCCGGCGCGAAGGTGATGATCCTGCTGGGGGCCGCGAACCGCGACCCGCGGCGCTACCCCGACCCCGACCGTCTGGACCTGCGCCGTCCGGACATCCGCCCCCTGTCCTTCGGCGGTGGGCCCCATTACTGCATCGGGGCCCTGCTGGCGAAGTCCGAGGCCCGCCTGGTCTTCTCGGAGCTGGTCCGCAGATACCGTGACATCACCCTGGCGCACGAGGACGTCGTATGGCGGCCTCAGGTCAACATCCGCGGTCTCAGCGAACTCCGCGTGGACCTCATGTCCTGACGCCGACTGCTCACCGCACGTCCATTTTCAGGCCCTGGGGCCTCGCAGCCGCACCCACCATCCCGTGGCGCGCCGGTCGTTCCGGCATGCCGTCTCCCGGGGTGCCGCGGCGTGCGCGCGGAGCCGGCAGGGCCGTACGAGGGGATGAAAGACGAACATGACGATGCAGACCGCGGCTCCCGAGGATTTCGAGGCCGAGGTGGTGATAAAGGCCGTCGACATCGCCTTGGAAAGTTTCCTGGCGAGCAAGCAGAACGTCGCCGAGCAATCGCAGATGAGCCACCTGCTCACACTCTTCGCCGAATTCATGGCAGAGGGGAAACGCATCCGCCCGGTGCTGACTGTGTTGGGCTGGCAGGCGGCCGGTGGTTACCAGGGAAGCGACAGTGTCGTGCGCGTCGCCGCAGCCCTGGAAATGTTCCATGCATTCGCCCTTATTCACGACGACATCATGGACGAGAGCGACATCCGACGCGGTCGCCCCACTCTCCATCGAGCGCTGGCCGAAGAGGAGGGCGTCGACAGGTCCGAACATTTCGGTGTCAGCGCCGCACTCCTCTTGGGCGACCTCGCCTTCACATGGTCGGACGAGCTTCTGCACACCGCGGATCTCACCTCGCGGCAATTCCGGGACGTCCTGCCGTTGATCACCGAAATGCGCAGCGAAGTGATGGTCGGTCAATACCTGGACCTCAGGGCCACCGGTGAACTCACGGACGACGTCGACGCCACAATGACGGTGAATCGCTACAAGACAGCCAAGTACACCGTCGAGCGTCCGCTGCACATCGGCGCGGCGCTCGCGGGCGCGGGCCCGGAGGTGATGGCCGCGTACAGCGCCTACGCCATTCCGCTCGGCGAGGCGTTCCAGCTCCGCGACGACCTGCTCGGTGTGTACGGGGACACCGGGGAGACCGGCAAGTCCCGCCTCGACGACCTGCGCGCCGGCAAGAACACCACCCTCGTCGCGCTCGCCCTGCGCGCCTGCGACACGGCGCGGGCCGCCCGCCTGCGCACGCTCATCGGCGATCCCGAGCTGACGGAGGCGGGCGCGGCGGAGGTGCGTGCCGTCTTCGCGGCCACCGGCGCCAGGGAGGCCGTCGAGCGCATGATCGACGACCGCTACCTACAGGCCCTGCGGGCACTGGACGCCGCCCCGTTCGCGCCCGGAGCCGCCGCCGCTCTGAAACGTCTCGCTCTCACAGCCACCAGGAGGAACTCATGACCACGGACCTCACCGCACCCGTCTCCCCCGACGCGGCCTCCCCCTCGAACCCGCCGGGGATGACGCGTTACTGGCAGGAATGCACCGACCGGTTCGCTGAACTGTTCGATCGGCATGTGGGGTACGAAGCGCAGAAAGTGCCGATGTCGGAGGCGGAACTGCGAGAAGTCATCGACGCCTGCAATCGGGCGGTGACTCCGCTGGGCGCGGTGGTGTCCGACAAGCGCTGGGTCTCGTACATGGACGTCGTGCGGTGGTCCCAGAGTGCGCGCAACATCAAGGACATGGAGGCGTTCAAGGCCGTCTGCATACTCAACTGCGTGACGTTCGTGTGGGACGACATGGACCCCCGGCTGCACGACTTCGATGTCTTCCTGCCGCAGCTGCGCGCCGTGTGCGAGCGGTACTACACGCCGGAGGACGCCGCGTTCGCGTATGAGGGGGCCCGCGCCTTCGTCACCAGTGATCATATGTTCCGTGACTCGCCGATAAAGACGGCGCTGTGCACCACCTCGCCCGAACAGTACTTCCGCTTTCGGGTCACCGATGTCGGCGTGGACTTCTGGATGAAGATGTCCTACCCGATCTACGGGCGGCCGGAGTTCACCGAGCACGCCAAGACCGGCCTCGCCGCGCGGATGACGACACGCGGCCTGGCCATCGTGAACGACTTCTACTCCTACGAGCGGGAAGCGGCGCTCGGGCAGATCACCAACTGCTTCCGGCTGTGCGACGTGACGGACGAGGCCGCCTTCCGGGACTTCTTCCGCGCCCGGCTGGACGACATGACCGAGGATCTGACCTGCATCGCGGCGTTCGACGAGACCACCCGCGACATCCTGTTCGACCTTGTGCAGGGCAACTTCGTCTGGACCACCCGCGACCGGCGCTACCAGGCAGCCGTGAACGACGTCAACGCGCGCATCCAG
Organism: Streptomyces sp. NPDC039480; assembly: GCF_055597165.1. Lineage (NCBI taxonomy): Bacteria > Bacillati > Actinomycetota > Actinomycetes > Kitasatosporales > Streptomycetaceae > Streptomyces > Streptomyces sp. NPDC039480. The sequence goes on from NZ_JBVITX010000003.1 coordinate 373,488, forward strand.
TAAGGGGACGGTCATGACCTCTTCCGCCCATCCGTCACCCCCTGCCTCTCCCCCGGCAAGATCCGCCCCGGAGGACCGCCCCTGGCGGTTCGGCACCGCACCGGGCGGTCTGCCCCTGCTGGGACACGTGCTGTCCCTGTGGCGCCGCCCGCTGGACTTCCTCGCCTCGCTGCCCGCCCACGGAGATCTGGTCGAGGTGCGGCTCGGACCCAAGCGCGCCTACCTCGCCGCCCACCCCGAACTGGTCCGGCACGTCTTGCTGCAGACCCGCGTCTTCGACAAGGGCGGCGTGTTCGACAAAGCGCGGCAGCTGCTGGGCAACAGCCTCTCGGTCTCCCGCGGCGAGGAGCACCGCTTCCAGCGGCGCCTCATCCAGCCGGCCTTCCATTCGACGAAGATCGCCGAATACACCACGGCCGTCGCGGACGACACCCGCACGGTGACCGACGCCTGGCGGCCCGGAGAGACCCGCGACATCAGCGACGCCATGCACGCGCTGCTGATGCGGGTCGCCGCCCGGACGCTGTTCTCCACCGGTCTCGACGACGCGGTGATCGAGGAGGCGCGGCAGTGCCTGCGTACCGTCTCGCACGGCATCTACAAGCGGACCACGGCACCGCTGGGCATCAAGGAGAAGCTGCCGACGCCCGGCAACCGCGCCTACGACCGCGCCAACGCACGGCTGCGCGAGATCGTGGCGGAGATGATCAGCGTGCGGCGCGGCTCCGACACGGACGGCGGCGACCTGCTGTCCGTCCTGCTGCGCGCGGAACACCCGGAGACCGGCGAACGGCTCCAGGACCACGAGGTGTTGGACCAGGTCGTCACCTTCCTGGTCGCGGGCAGCGAGACCACCGCGTCCACGCTGGCCTTCGTCTTCCATCTGATGGGCACGCTGCCGGAGGTGGAGGCCCGGGTGCACGCCGAGGTCGACGAGGCGCTCGGCGGCCGCACCCCCGTCTACGAGGACCTGCCCGCCCTGCCGTACACGCGCACCGTCATCACCGAGGCACTGCGCCTGTATCCGCCCTCCTGGATGGCGATGCGAGTGACGGCCCAGGACGTCGAGCTGGGCGGCCGCACCCTGCCGTCCGGCACGATGATCCTCTACAGCGCGTACGCCCTCCACCACAACGCGGACCTGTTCCCGGACCCCGAGACCTTCGATCCGGGACGCTGGGAGGCGGACCGGGCGCGGGAGATCCCCCGCGGCGCCCTGCTGCCGTTCGGCGCGGGGAGTCACAAGTGCATCGGTGACGTGCTGGCGCTGACCGAGACCGCGCTGATCGTCGCGACCATCGCCGCGCGCTGGCGACTGCGCCCGGTGCCAGGGACGGGGCTGCGGCCCGAGCCCAAGGCCACCTTGGAGGCCGGCCCGCTGCCGATGGTCTGCGAGCGCCGCTGACCGTGGCCTCTTCCGGTAGCCGCCCCACTCCACCCGCCCCGCCACCGAAGGACATCCGACGCATGAGTACCACTGCCGACACCGCCGAGCGCGCCTGGCGAGTGGCCACGGCACCCCACCGACTGCCGCTGGTGGGCCACGCGCTGAGCATGGGCCGCCGCCCGCTGGAGTTCCTGAACTCCCTGCCCGAGCTCGGGGACCTGGTCGAACTGCGGATCGGCAGCAAGCCGGCGTTCCTGCCCTGCCACCCCGACCTGGTGCAGCAGGTCCTCCTCAATGCACGGGTCTACGACACCGGAGGCCCGGTGAAGGAGAAGGCCCGCCCGATCCTGGGCAACGGCCTGATCACCTCCGATTGGTCCGACCACCGCCGCCAGCGGCGCCTGGTGCAGCCGGCCTTCCACAAGGCGCGCATCGCCGCCTACGCCGAGGTCATGCAGGAGGAGTGCGCGGCGCACGCGGACTCCTGGGAGGCCGGAAAGCCGGTCGACATCAGCGACGCGATGCAGGGACTGACCGCCCGCGTCACGGCTCGCGCCCTGTTCTCCACGGAGATGGCCCCGGACGCGGTCGCCGAGATCCAGCGCAGCCTGCCCGTGATGGTGCGGGGCGCCTACCGCAGAGCGGTGGATCCCACCGGGCTGCTCGCCAAACTGCCGCTGGCCGCCAACCGTGAGTTCGACCAGGCCCTGGGCCGGCTGCACACACTCATCGACGGCATCATCAGCGGCTACCGGCGTGCCGGTGAGGACCGCGGTGACCTGCTGTCGGCGCTGCTAGACGCCCGCGACGACGAGGACGGCAGCCGGTTGTCGGACCAAGAGGTCCACGATCAGGTGATGACCCTGCTGCTCGCCGGGGTGGAGACCACGGCGTCCGCCCTGACGTGGGCGTGGCACCTCCTGGCCGGCCACCCCGAAGTGGCCGTGCGGCTGCACACGGAGGTCGACGAGGTGCTGGGCGGCCGGACGCCCACGTACGCCGACGTACCGCGCCTTGCGTACACCCAGCGGGTCTTCACCGAAACGCTGCGACTGTATCCGCCCGCGTGGATGTTCACGCGGGCGGTCACGGAGGACACCACCCTGGGCGGGCACCCGCTGCCGGCCGGGACCGACGTACTGATCAGTCCGTACGTCGTCCACCGCATCCCGGAGTTCTTCGCCGATCCCGAGAAGTTCGACCCCGACCGGTGGCTGCCCGAGCGGGCCCGGGACATGGCCCGCGGCGCGTATCTGCCGTTCGGCGCCGGCAGCCGCAAGTGCATCGGGGACGTCTTCGGGATGACGGAGGCGACTCTGGCGCTGGCCGCGCTGGCTTCCCGCTGGCGGCTGCTTCCCGTCTCCGGCAGCGAGGTCCGCGCCCACGCCGGGATGAGCCTGACGACGGGGCCGCTGCCGATGGTTCCCGAGCCGCGCTGATGTCCCGCCGCTGCCCCGGGCCCGCGCAGGGCCCGGGGCAGCGGGCCGTCAGCCGAAGGTGACCGGCAGCTGATGAAGACCGCGCAGCATCATGCTGGGGCGCCAGGCGAGGTCGCCCGGGTCGGTGTCGAGCGCCAGGCGAGGGCATCGTTCCAGGAGCGTGCGGAAGGCGATGGCGCCCTGCATCCGGGCCAGTGGGGCGCCCAGGCAGTGATGGATGCCGTAACCGAACGCCAAGTGTCCGCGGGCTTCCCGGTGGATGTCGAACCGGTCGGGCTCGGTGAACTTCTCGGGGGCCCGGGAGGCGGCTCCCAGGACCACGGCCACGGACTCGCCCTGTGCGATCGTCCGGCCGCCGATGTCCAAGGTCTCCCTGGCGTAGCGGAAGGCCGTGGTCTCCACCGGTCCTTCGTAACGCAGCATCTCCTCCACCGCGTTCGGCAGCAGCGACCAGTCGGCGCGCAATGCCGCCAACTGGTCGGGGTGGCGCAGCAGGGCGAGGGTGCCGCTGGAGATCAGGTTGGCCGCCGTCTCGTACCCGGCCACCAGCAACAGGAAGGCCATGCCCAGCATTTCCTCGAAGGACAGGCGGTCCTCGTCGTCGGCCATGTTCCGGGCCAGAGCGCTCAGCAGGTCGTCCTCGGGCGCGCGCTGCTTGGCGGCGACGAGGTCGGCGAGGTACCCGGTCATCGCCTGCGCCGCGGCGGCCGCCGCCTCCGGCCGGGAGAAGTCGGTGCTCTCCAAGTACCAGTCGTGGAAGGCCTTGCGGTCCGTGCCGGGCACGCCCAGCAGTTCACAGATCACGGCCAGGGGCAGCGGCAACGCGAACGCCTCAACGAGGTCCGCTCGGCCCACCGGCAGCATGGCGTCCACGAGTTCGTCGGCGATCTGCTGGATCCGCGGGCGGAGCGCCTCGATCCGCCGGGCGGTGAACTCCCGGGCGACCAGCTTGCGCAGCCGGGTGTGCTGCGGCGGATCGGTCTGCACCATGTTCAGGCCGATGGAGTTGCCACCGTCGTCCGACCAACCGGCCGAGTGTCGTATGTCGTTGGACAGGCGCGGGTCGGTGAGCGCCGAGCGTGCCTCCTGATACCCGACGACCAGCCAGAACTCACCGGAAGCGGCTGTGCGCACGCGGTGCACGGCGCCCTGGGCGCGCAGACCCGCGTAGACCGGATGCGGATCATCCACGAACTCCTGGCCAAGTGCTGACAGATCCTCAAAAGGCCTTGTTGCCATGGCAGTTCCTCGCGGTCGTACGGCCCGGTGCCGGGAGCGGCAACGAGGCCGGGAAGATCCCCGGTCACCTTGATCATGACCCTAACAACGAAGCGGGGAGCAGTCCACGGTTGCTGTTAGGGTGCCGCCATGCCGAGCAGCGACGACGGTCGGGCCCCTCTGCGCAGGGACGCACGGCACAGCCGCGACCTGCTGATACGGGCCGCCCGGGAGATCTTCGCCCTGCGTGGCGTCGACGCTCCGCTGGACTGCGTCGCCCGCCGGGCCGGGGTCGGGAACGCCACCCTCTACCGCCACTTCGCCCACCGGGCCGACCTGCTGGAAGCCGTCTTCCGTGACCCCCTCACCGCGATGCTGCGCACGGCGGAGAAGACGAGAGCCGAACCGGACGCCTGGAGGGCCCTCACCGCCTACCTCGATGTCGTCTTCACACTGCTCGCCACCGACCGCGGCGCCAACGACGTCATCACCACCGGTGTCCGGGGCAGCCACACGCTCGACGCCTGCCGGGAAGCCCATCGCCGGACCCTCGACACCCTGCTGCGCCGGGGCCAGGACCAAGGTGTCGTCCGCGGCGACCTCGCCGTCGACGATCTGCTCTTCCTGCTGGCCGCGCTCGGCCGCGCCGTACCGGCCGCGCCCACGTCCTGGCGCCGCCCCCTGGCCATCCTCCTGGACGGGCTGAGGCCTCTCGCCGCCCGCCCGCTTCCTGCCCCGCCCGGTCGACCCCGCACATCGGAGAACCCCATCACATGACCAGCCAACGCCCTGTCTCACCGTTCGAGAGCGTCTATTTCGTCGAGGCCGCCGGACTGCCGCTGTGCGACATGCCGGCCTACGTCGAGTCCCTGGTGGACGGCCGGCTGCGCCCCGCCCTGATATCCCGGGCCCTCGGTCTCCTGGCCGACCGACACCCGATGCTGCGCACCGAGGTCGTGGCCGGCGACGCGGGGCCCCTCCTCCGCGTCCGGGACCGAGTCCAACCGCCGCTTACCGTGCTGAACGGCATCGAGGGCCCCTTCGCGGAACTCATCAACTTCCGCCCCGACTGGACCGAGAGCATGCTGCACGCCTGGCTGCTCACCGACGACGAACGCAGCCAAGTCGTGCTCGGCGTCCACCACGGTCTGGCCGACGGCCGCTCCGCCTTCGCCCTGCTGGACGAATTCTGGCGGCTCTACACCGCCCTCGCCGCCGGGGCGGACCCCGCGGCCGAGCGACGTGAGGAACTGCCCGAGGCCATCGACAGCCGGCTGGCCGGCGCCTTCCCGGCCGGTGAACTCGACGAGCTGGTCGACGCCCTCGTCCAAGGAGCGGACGGCTTCAAGCCCGCCACGCTGCCGACGGAGGCCGTGGGCCGCGCCGACCGTACGGCTGCGGACCGGCGCTTCGTCGTCGACCGGCTGGAGTTCGACACCGCCACCACCGACGCCGTGACCGCCGCGGCGCGCACCCGTGGGGTCACCGTCAACAGCCTGGTCACCGGCCTGGTGCTCGCCGCCGTGCGCGCGCAGCTCGCGCCCGAGCACGGCCCGCTGCCGATGGTGTGCGGCCACGGCGTCGATCTGCGCACCAGGCTGACGCCCCAGCTGCCGCTGAGCACCGTGCTCAACTGCATCACCGGTCTGCAGACACCGCTGTCCGTCTCGCCCGAGGACCGGGTGGAGGGCATCGGTCAGCAGGTGGCCACGCAGTTCGCCGAGGCCCTGCGCCGACGCGACCCGGAGCGCTTCCTGCTCGCCGCCCTCCGCGCCGGTGCCCGCGGCGTCGCGCTGCCGGCCCCGGTCGTCAGCTACGGCATATCCAACGTCGGTCGCATCCCCGCCCACCCGGTCCCGGAGGGGACGCGGCTGCTGCGCTTCGGAGGCACCGCCAACGCTGCCGGCATGCCGCCGAAGATCGGCACCGCGAGCTTCGGCGGCCATCTGCTCGTACAGAACGAGTACGACAGCTGGACCTACGGCACCGAGCAGATGGGCCAGCTGCGGGAAACCCTTCGGTCGTCCCTCGAAACCCTCGCTCGCTGACCTTCGGTTCAGGCGCCCGCTCGCCCCTCGGCCGACCGCGTCGGGCCGACGCGGTCAGCCGAGGAAGCTCAGCCGCACCTTCCGCTCCGGATTGTCGACGTTCGTGTCGACCAGGCACACCGACTGCCAGGTGCCCAGCTCCAGGCCGCCGTTGACGACCGGCAGCGTCGCGTGCGGGGGGACCAGGGCCGGCAGGACGTGGTCGCGGCCATGGCCCGGGCTGCCGTGGCGGTGCTGCCAGCGGTCGTCGGCGGGGAGCAGGGTGTGCAGCGCCGCGAGCAGGTCGTCGTCGCTGCCCGCGCCCGTCTCCAGGACGGCGATGCCCGCCGTGGCGTGCGGGACGAAGATGTTGAGGAGGCCGTCGCGGCCGCCTGCCGCCTCGCGCAGGAAGGCCTCGCAGTCGGTGGTGAGGTCGACGACCACCTCGCTCGAACCGGTGGTGACCTGCAGGACTCGGGTGGTGAATGCATCGGACATACACCCATCTTCCCCCACGCCACCTCCCATTCCCTGATACCGCGAGTCCGCCTTTCGAGACGCCATTGACCGTGCGTGCACGATCTGGCTACGTTCTGCGGCATGTTGCGTTCAGCCCTGCTCACCACGCGCGGTCACATCGACCTGCTGCGGGTGGCCTCCTCCGCGTGTCGCCGCGGCTGCTGACGCCCTTTCACCCGCTTTCGCGTTTTCCCTCCGCCGCCGGTTCTTCCGGCCGGTAGGCGCCCGTGCTGTCCGCGTATGCCTGCATGCGCGGTCTGAGACACGGACCGATCCGCGGGCCGAGCCACGGGCCTAGTCACGGGCCGGACCGCGAGCCGAGCCACGGGCCGAGTCACGGGCCGAGTCACGGGCCGATTCGCCTCCGCATTGGGCGTCCGTAACCCTTCCCCCTCTACACCCCTCCCCTTTCCCTCTCCTCCCCTGGAGCGCCTGTGCGCGTCAGTCATGCCCCTCCGCATGCCTCATCAGAACCCGACATATCCCCTAAATCCGTGTTCGACCCTGTACCCGGACCTGAACTCGTAGCCCTCGTCCCCTCCTCCAGTCGCCGCGCCCGCGTCCCCCGCTGGGTGCGTCGCACCTCGGGCCCGCTCGCGCTGCTCGCGCTCTGGCAGGTCCTCAGCGCCACCGGCGTGCTGACCGGCGACGTGCTCGCCTCGCCCGGGACCGTCGCCCGGGTCGCCGGTGACCTCATCGGAGACGGGTCCCTGCCCAACGCCATGGGTGTATCGCTGCAGCGCGTCGCGCTGGGGCTGCTGTTCGGCACTGTCGTCGGCACGGCGCTCGCCCTCGTGTCCGGGCTCTTCCGCATCGGCGAGGACCTCGTGGACGCCAGCGTGCAGATGCTCCGCACCGTGCCGTTCGTCGGGCTCATCCCGCTGTTCATCATCTGGTTCGGCATCGGAGAGGCGCCGAAGATCGCCATCATCACCCTCGGTGTCTCGTTCCCGCTCTATCTGAACGTGTACGCCGGCATCCGGGGCGTCGACGCCCAGTTGATCGAGGCCGGGGAGTCGCTGGGCCTGTCGCGGTGGGGGCTCGTGCGGCACGTCATCCTGCCGGGGGCCCTGCCCGGAGCCATGACGGGACTCCGCTACTCGCTGGGCATCTCCTGGCTCGCCCTCGTCTTCGCCGAGCAGGTCAACGCCGACGCAGGCATCGGCTTCCTCATGGTCCAGGCCCGCGACTTCCTCCGTACCGACGTGATCGTCGTCTGCCTGGTCGTCTACGCCTTCCTCGGCCTGACCGCCGACTTCGTCGTCCGAACCCTCGAAAGGCTGCTGCTGCAATGGCGACCGACGTTCACCGGCCGGTGACCACCACCGCGGCCCCGTCCGCCGTGCGCGTCGACGGGCTCACCCGCACCTTCGACGGGCGCGCCGTCATCGACGACCTGCACCTCGACGTGCGGCAGGGCGAGTTCGTGGCGCTGCTGGGCCGGAGCGGCTGCGGGAAGTCGACGTTGCTGCGCATCCTCGCCGGGCTCGACCGCGACATCGAGGGCACCGTGCTCGTCCCGCGCCGCAAGGCCGTCGCGTTCCAGGCGCCGCGGCTGATGCCGTGGAAACGGGTGTGGCGCAATGTGCTGCTCGGGCTGCCGGGCCGGCCCGACCGGGGCGTCGCGGAGCGGGCACTGGACGAGGTGGGCCTGAAGCACCGCACCACGGCCTGGCCCAAGACGCTCTCCGGCGGCGAGGCCCAGCGCGCCTCGCTGGCCCGGGCCCTGGTCCGCGAGCCCGACCTGCTGTTGCTCGACGAGCCGTTCGGCGCGCTCGACGCGCTCACCCGCCTCAAGGCGCAGCGGCTCGTCGACGAACTGTGGCAGCGGCGGGGCTGCGCGGTGCTGCTCGTCACGCACGACGTGGAGGAGGCCGTGCTCCTCGCCGACCGGGTGCTCGTCATGGACGGCGGTGTCATCGCGTACGAGAAGGAGATCGGCCTGGAGCGGCCGCGCGGCATCTCCGACCCCCGCTTCGGCGAGCTCCGCGCGGAGTTGCTCCAGCGGCTCGGCGTCGAGGCACCCGCCGAAGCCCCCGCCGCCTGAACAAACCCCGATCCCCCACCCCCGTCCCCACGTATCGAAGCGAACGGAACCGTCATGCGACGACCACGCCCGACCCCCGCCCTCCTCCTGCTCCCCCTGGCCCTGCTGCTCGCCGCCTGCTCCGGCACCTCGTCCGCCGGCACATCGATCGGCGGCGCCGGCGGCGGCACCGACGGCAAGGGGTCGCTGACCTTGAACGTCGGTGACCAGAAAGGCGGTTCGGAAGCCGTGCTGCGCGCGGCCGGGGAGCTCGACGACCTCGACTACAAGATCCGCTGGTCCACCTTCACGTCCGGCCCTCCCCTGCTGGAGGCCATCAACGCCAAGGCCGTCGACATCGGCGGCATCGGCAACACCCCGCCGGTCTTCGCGGCGGGCGCGGGCTCGAAGATTTCCGTGGTGGCCGCGAGCCACGGCACGGCGGCCGGGGACACGATCCTCGTGCCCAACGGCTCGCCGCTGAAGAAGACCAGGGAGCTGAAGGGCAAGTCCGTTGCCGTGGCGCAGGGTTCGTCGGCGCACTACCAGCTGATCGCGTCCCTGAAGAAGGCCGGGCTCGCCTTCAAGGACGTCGACGTCAAGTACCTCCAGCCCGCCGACGCGCTCGCCGCGTTCACCAGCGGGAAGGTCGACGCCTGGGCCGTCTGGGACCCGTACACCTCGCAGGTTTTGCGCGGCAAGAAGGGCCGCGTCCTGACCGACGGCGACGGGGTGGTGAACGGCCTCGCCTTCCAGGCCGCGGCGCCCGGCGCGCTCGACGACAAGAAGAAGAGCGCGGCGATCTCCGACTACCTGGAGCGGCTCCGCAGGGCGCAGGACTGGGTCCACAAACACCCGGAGGCCTGGGCGAAGGTCTGGGCGAAGGACACCGGCCTGCCCTACGAAGTCGCGCTCGACGCGGTCAAGCGCACCAACGGCACCCGCGTCACGGTGGCCGTGGACAAGAACGTGGTCAGGTCCGAACAGAAGATCGCGGACACCTTCGCCGAGCTGAAGCTGATCCCGCGCCGCATCGACTTCGGCGACTACGTCGACACCCGCTTCAACGGCGATCTGCCGCCCTCCACCAGCAAGCCGCGCACGTACCGCAAGGAGTCCTGACCATGACCGTCCACCTGCACTGGTTCCTGCCGACGGGCGGCGACGGCCGCACTCTCGTCGACCGGCACGCCTACACCGACGGCGGCATCACGCGCTCCCGCGTCACCCCGGTGAGCGGCGTCCGCGCGCCCGACATCGAATACCTGGCCCAGATCGCCAAGGCCGCCGAGCAGTTGGGCTTCGAGGCGGTGCTCACCCCGACCGGCACGTGGTGCGAGGACGCCTGGCTGACGACGGTCGCGCTCGCCCAGCACACCGAGCGCCTCAAGTTCCTCGTCGCCTTCCGCCCTGGCGTGCTCTCCCCCGTGCTCGCGGCGCAGATGGCGGCGACGTATCAGCGCATCACCCGCGGCCGACTGCTGCTCAACGTGGTGACGGGCGGCGACTCGACCGAACAGCGGCGGTTCGGCGACCACTTGGACCACGACCGCCGCTACGCCCGCACCGACGAGTTCCTCTCGGTCGTACGAGGGGTGTGGAGCGGCAAGCCGTACGACTTCGACGGCGAGCACTTCCAGGTCGAGGGCGGTCTGACCGCGCTGCCGCCGGACCCGCTGCCGGAGATCTTCTTCGGCGGGTCGTCGGCGGCCGCCGGGCCCGTGGCCGCGCGGCACACGGATGTGTATCTGACGTGGGGCGAGCCGCCGGAGCAGGTCAAGCAGAAGATCGACTGGATTCGCGGACTCGCCGAGAAGGAGGGCCGCACGGTCCGTTTCGGCATCCGTCTGCACACCATCTCCCGGGACTCGGCCACGGAGGCGTGGGCGACCGCGAACCGGCTGCTCGACGACCTGGATCCGGACACCGTCGCCGCCGCTCAGGAAGCCCTCGGCCGCAGCGAGTCGGTGGGCCAGCAGCGCATGCTCGCGCTGCACGGCGGCTCGCGGGACAAGCTGGAGATCTCGCCGAACCTGTGGGCCGGTGTCGGCCTGGTGCGCGGCGGCGCGGGCACGGCCCTGGTCGGCAGCCACGCCGACGTCGCCGACCGGATCGAGGAGTACCACGCGCTCGGCGTCGAGCACTTCGTGCTGTCCGGTTATCCGCACCTGGAGGAGGCGTACTGGTTCGGTGAGGGCGTCATCCCGGACCTCGCCGCGCGCGGGCTGCTGCCCCGCATTCCGGCGTCGCCGCTCGCGGGCGTGCCCGCGGCGAACGGCCGCCCCGCCTCCGCCCCCGGCGGCGCGCCGCTGCTGGTGGCAGGAGGACGCTGAGAAATCCGCCCCGTCGGGAAGATCCCGGACCCCGGTGAGGTTAGTAGAAACGTGAACGACATCGGGGTACGGGAAGCGGCAGCGCCGGCGGCGGTAGGGGAAGCGGCGCGGGAGGCGGTGCACGACGTGGACGTCGTCGTCATCGGCGCCGGGCAGGCGGGCCTGTCCAGCGCCTACCACCTGCGGCGGGTCGGTTTCACGCCGGGCCGGGACTTCGTGGTCCTCGACCACGCTCCCCGGCCCGGCGGCGCCTGGCAGTTCCGGTGGCCTTCCTTGACGTACGGGAAGGTGCACGGCATGCACGCGCTCCCCGGCATGGAGCTGACGGGCGCGGACCCCGCGCGCCCGTCGTCGGAGGTCATCGGCGAGTACTTCGAGGAGTACGAGCGCCGCTTCGACCTGGGGGTCCGGCGCCCCGTCGACGTGCACCGGGTCCGCGAGGGCGACGGCGGCAGGCTGCTCGTCGAGACGTCGGCGGGCACCTGGTCGACGCGGGCGCTGATCAGCGCGACGGGCACCTGGGACCGGCCGTTCTGGCCGCGCTACCCGGGCCAGGACACCTTCCGCGGGCGACAGCTGCACACGGCGATCTACCCCGGACCCGAGGCGTTCGAGGGTCAACGGGTGATCGTCGTGGGCGGTGGCGCGTCCGGCACTCAGCACCTCATGGAGATCGCCCCGTACGCGGCCGCGACGACCTGGGTCACCCGGAGCGAGCCGGTGTTCCGCGAGGGGCCGTTCGACGAGAACTGGGGGCGTGCGGCCGTCGCCATGGTCGAGGAGCGCGTGCGCCAGGGCCTGCCGCCGCGGAGCGTGGTGTCGGTGACGGGACTGCCGGTGAACGACGCGATCCGGCAGGCACGGGCCGACGGCGTCCTCGACCGGCTGCCGATGTTCGACCGGATCACGCCGACCGGCGTCGAGTGGGACGACGGCCGCCGTGTCGACGCCGATGTGATCCTCTGGGCGACGGGCTTCCGCCCGGCGGTCGACCACCTGGCGCCGCTGCGGCTGCGCGAGCCGGGCGGCGGCATCCGGTTGGAAGGCACCCGGGCCGCCGCCGACCCGCGCGTCCACCTCGTGGGGTACGGGCCTTCGGCCAGCACGATCGGCGCCAACCGCGCGGGGCGTGCGGCGGTGCGCGACATCCAGCGGCTGCTGGCGGGCGCACCCGTCGCGGTATGACGCGGCCTGCCCCCCCCCCGGCGGGCCTAGCGCAGGTACAGGGTGTAGAGGAGCCTGTCGGGTGTGACGGGTGGGGTGCCCTGCAGCACACCCGTGGTCGCGTTGTCGACGAGGCCCCGCTTGACCTGCGCCGGCGTGTCCGTGGGCCGGAAACCGAGGTGCAGCGCGGCGGCGCCGGCCGCGTGCCCGCTGGCCATCGACGTGCCGTTGAGCGTGGCTGTCGCGGTGTCGCCGTCCTTCCACGCCGAGGGAATCTGCACGCCCGGCGCGAAGAGGGACACGCAGTTGCCGTGGTTGGAGGAGGAAGCCCGGCGGTCGCCCCGGTCGCTGGCGCCGACACTGATCGTCTCGGCCACCCGCGAGGGCGAGGTGTTGCAGGCGCCGCCCGCCTGTCCGGAGCTGCCCGCCGCGACGGTGTAGGTGACCCCGGAGCGTATGGAGCGCCGCACCGCGCTGTCGAGGACGTCGCTGGCTCCGCCGCCGAGGCTCATGTTCGCGACGGCGGGCCTGGCGCCCTTCGCCGTCACCCAGTCGACGCCCGCGACGACGCCCGATGTGGTGCCCGAGCCCTGACAGTTGAGGACCCGCACCGCGACCAGGCGGGCCTGCTTCGCCACGCCGTACGTCGCGCCTGCGGCTATGCCTCCCACATGGGTTCCGTGACCGTTGCAGTCGTCGCCGTTCCGGCCGTCGCCCACGGTGTCGGTACCGACCGTGGCGCGGCCGCCGAACTCCGTGTGTGTGGTCCGCAGTCCGGTGTCGATGACGTACACGCTCACGCCGGGTGCGGTGGTGCGGTAGGTGTACGTGGTGGACAGCGGGAGCCGCCGCTGGTCGATGCGGTCCAGTCCCCAGGGCGCGTCGGGCTGGGTCTGCTCGCGGGTGGAGACCCCGTCGGCCTCGGCCCGGGGCGGGGCGGCCCGCGGGGTGTCGATGCGGACCCGGGTGTCCTGGCGGACGTACGCGACGCGGGGGTCGGCGGCCAGCTCGGCGGCCTGTGTGCGGCTCATCCGGGCGGAGAAGCCGTGCAGCGCCGCCCGGTAGATGTGCCCGAGCCGTGCCCCTTCGGCCCGGCCGACGAGCTCGCGCGCCACGCCGGGCACGGCGGAGGAGCCGACGGCTGCGCTTCGGTTCCCCGGACCGGGCTCCTTCAACACGGCGATCCAGCCGTTCGGCACGGGATGCTCCGAGCCGCTCGCGAGGCGCAGTTTCTTGTCGGGGAGGGTGGAGCCGACGGAGTTCCCGGAAGCCGCGTCCGTGGCGGAAGTGTCGGGAGCGGCGGGAGCGGCACCGAGCAGGCCGCTGGCGGTCAGCGTGGTGGCGGAGAGCAGCACCGCTGCCTGCCGCCAGCGGGAGGGCATTCTCATTCCCGGTGCACCTGAACCTTTCGTTGACCGGAAGGGGTCGGATCATGTGCGGTGCGGTGCGGTGCGCGGTGCGGTTATAGCCCGTGGTTCTACTGCTTCTGCATGGAGCGCATGCCAGCCTCTCGCGCCGCTCAGCGCGGCACAAGAGGCCGGACGGCCACTCCGGGCGCCCAGTTCAAGGTGCGGCGACGTTCACCTTCGGGTGCCGCCGTTCAGGGTGCGGCGACGTTCACCAGGCTCTTGTACGGGAGGTAGCGCGGCACACTGGGCTGGGTGGGGGCCGGAGTGACGCCCTCCAGGCCGTCGATCATCACGCCCAGCTCGACGGTGCCGCCCCCCTCGGTGAAACGCCGCCAGGCCGACATGTCCCGCCACTCCCCGTGGTTGAGCACCAGCCGCCCGTCCTTGCTCGTGTGGAAATGGGCCGCGAGGAGCCCCGGCGGGCGGGTCCGCTCCAGGATCGCCACGACGCCGTCGATGAAGGCGCGCTGCCGGTCGGGCCCGTCGGTCTGGAAGATGGGGGTGACCAGTGCGCCGGGGGTGCTTTCCGCCCTTTCCTCGGTGGCGTAGCTGCGATAGAGCGAATAACGGACCTCCCCGGGCCGCTCGATGCCCAGGACCATTCGGTCGACCCTGCTCATGTCCTCGGAGGCCTGCGCCGCACGTGCCCACGCGCGATGGGAGTCGTCATCCGTCCACTGCGCGTAATTGAGCACCTCACGGCCGTTCTCGCTGAGGAATGTGGTGAACGACAGCATCCCCGCCGGGCGTTCCTGGTGTTCCCACTCCTCGATCACCAGGTCCGCGGCCTGCTTCTGGACCCCCGGGGCCGGCAGGGTCCAGGAACTGACGAGGATCGTCCCTGCGTCCGCGCGCCGGACGTCGGGAAAGGCACGTGCTATCGGTGCGGCCATGGTCGGCTCCTCCTGCATACTGAGCGGTACGGTTGAGAAAAGCGTTGTACCTGAACCACGGTTGAGGTCAAGGAGAAGCCGAACCTCGGCGAGTCCCCCTATCTCGCCCTGGCCTCCTGCTACTTCTCCTTGTTGAACTCCCCCACGTTCTTCTGGTGTTCCTCAAAGCTCGCCGTAAAACGCGTGTCCCCCGGCTTTACCGTCACGAAGTACAGCCAGTTCCCCGGAGTCGGGTTGATGGCCGCCCGCATCGCCTCTTCTCCGGGGTTGCCGATCGGCGTGGGCGGCAGACCCATGCGTGCGTAGGTGTTGTACGGGCTGCTGATCTTGGTGTCACGTTCACTGGTGGCCAGTGTGGAGCGGTTGAGCGCGTAGTTGATGGTGGAGTCCATCTGTAGCGGCATGCCCTGGTCAAGGCGGTTGTAGATGACCCGGGCGACCTTGCCCATCTCCTCCTTGGAGCCCGCCTCGGCCTCGATCATGCTCGCGATGGTGATGGTTTGGTAGAGGTTGACGGCATTCCGGTCCGCGCCCGCCGTGACCTGACCGCCGCCGAACTTCTTGTTCGCGGTGTTCACCATGTACGACAGGACGGATGCCGGAGTCGACTGGGAGTCGATCGGGTACGTCGCCGGGAAGAGGTACCCCTCGGGGTTGCCGCCGGCGTCGCGGGGGAGTTTGAGGCCGGCCTTCGGGAGAGCCTTCTTCGTGGTGCCGGCGGGCACCCCTAGAGCCTTGTCCACGGCCGCGTACACCTGACCCGAGCGCCACCCTTCCGGGATGGTCAGGGTCTTGGGCTGAGTGTCGTCCTCAGGAAGCAGCAGCGGCACCGCCACAGCGGCTGCCGCGACGGCGGCTCCGGTCGCGATCAGGGCGATCCGGCCCCGGCGCGTCAGTTGAGTCGTGCCACGTCTCGGAGTCTTGGTCTGCATGCGGGCACGGTAACCCGCAAATGGTCATATTCCTGGCATATCTTCACGTAACCGGCTCCAGTTGGGCGTCTCTGCGGACGAGAGCGGCGTAACGGCCGTCGCGCTCCATGAGCTCCTCGTGGGTGCCGCGCTCCGCGGTGCGGCCTGCGTCCAGGACCACGATCTGGTCGGCGCCTCGGACGGTGGAGAGGCGGTGGGCGATGGTCAGGGTGGTCCGACCCGCGGACAGCGCGTCGATGGCCTCCTGCACGGCTCGCTCCGTGCGCGTGTCCAGGGCGCTGGTCGCTTCGTCGAGGATGAGGACCGGCGGGTCCCGCAGGATGGTGCGGGCGATGGCCAGGCGCTGCTTCTCACCGCCGGAGAAACGGTGGCCGCGCTCGCCGACGACCGTGTCGTACCCGTCGGGGAGTGAGGCGATGTGGTCGTGGATCTGGGCGGCTCGGGCGGCGGTCTCCAGCTCCTCGTCGGTGGCGTCGGGCTTGGCGAAGCGGAGGTTGTCCGCGACCGAGGCGTGGAAGAGATACG
Organism: Streptomyces sp. NPDC039480; assembly: GCF_055597165.1. Taxonomy (NCBI): domain Bacteria; kingdom Bacillati; phylum Actinomycetota; class Actinomycetes; order Kitasatosporales; family Streptomycetaceae; genus Streptomyces; species Streptomyces sp. NPDC039480. The sequence goes on from NZ_JBVITX010000003.1 coordinate 389,360, forward strand.
TCTCCTGGGAGACGACGCCGACGGCACGCGCGAGGGTGTCGAAGTCGAGTTCGCGCACGTCGACCCCGTCGAGGGTGACGCGGCCGGCCGTGACGTCGTAGAGCCTGGGCACCAGATGGCTCAGGGTCGACTTGCCGGAGCCGGTGGCGCCGACCACGGCGAGGCTGCCGCCCGCGGGTATGGCGATGTCGATGTCCTGGAGCGTGGGGTCCGACTTCTCGTCGTAACGGAACTCGACCTTCTCGAAGCGGACCTCGCCCTTGATCTTGTCGAGGTGCACCGGCTTCTCCGGCTCGGTGATGTCGATGGGCAGGTCGAGGTACTCGAAGATGCGCTGGAAGAGGGCGAGCGACGTCTGGATCTGCACGCCGGTCGAGAGCAGGCTCACGGTCGGGCGGAACAGACCCTGCTGCAGCGAGACGAAGGCGACGAGCGTGCCGATCGAGACGGTCGGGCCGCCCGTCTGGAAGGCGATGCCCGCGGTCCAGTAGATGACGGCGGGCATGGCGGCCATGACGATCGAGATGACGGCCATGCGCCAGCGGCCCGCCATGTTCGACCGGATCTCCAGGTCGACCAGGCGCTCGGACTCCTCAGCGAAGGACTTGGTGAGGGAGTCGGCCCGCCCCATGGTGCGGCCGAGGACGATGCCGCTCACCGAGAGCGACTCGGTGACCGTCGCGGCCATCGCGGCCATCTGCTTCTGGCGCTGCGTGGCGATCTTCTTGCGCTCACGGCCGACGCGGCGGCTGATCCACACGAAGACCGGGAGCAGGAGGAGCGAGACGACCGTGAGCCGCCAGTCCAGGGCGAGCATGGCGACGACGGTCGCGATGACACTCGTGAGGTTCGAGACCAGGGAGGTGGCGGTGGAGGTGACCGTCGCCTGCATGCCGCCGATGTCGTTGGCGATGCGGGACTGGACCTCGCCCGTGCGGGTGCGGGTGAAGAAGGCAAGGGACATGCTCTGCAGCCGGCCGTAGACCGCGGTGCGCAGGTCGTGCATGACGCGCTGGCCGACGGATGTGCTGATCAGGGTCTGCAGGACGCCGAAGACGCTGGTGACGACCGCGCTGAGGAACATGCCGAGCGCGAGCAGGCTCAGCAGGCCCGTGCGCCCCTGCGGCAGAGCGGTGTCGAGGATCTCCTTGAGCAGGAAGGGGGTCGCCACCGAGACGAGCGACGCGGCGCAGACCAGCAGGCCCACGATCGCGAGGCGGCCTCGATAGGGCCGGAAGAGGCGGAGGATGCGGCGCATCTGGCGCGGCTGCGGCTCCTCGCCGGGGGCGGGGGGCTGCGGCGTCCAGGTGGGTTCGTCGTGACGCATGGGCTCCTTCGGGATTTCGGACGACGATGACTCAGGGAGCATAGCTCACTGTTACCTATACTCACAATGCACAAGGTCCTGGTAAAGTTCCCGTATGAACACCCCGGACCCAGACGGCCTGCTCGCCGAACAGTTGCTGCGGCTGACCCGCAGGCTGCAGCGGATCCAGAAGCGCCATCTGGTGCCGATCGGCATCACGCCGGCCCAGTCCCGCCTGCTGCGCACCCTCGCGCACTACGAGACCCCGCCGCGCATGGCCGACCTCGCCGAGCGCCTCGAAGTCGTCCCGCGCGCCGTGACCACCCTGGTCGACGCGCTGGAATCCGCCGATCTCGTCCGACGCGCGCCCGACCCGACCAATCGCCGGGTGATCCGGATCGAGCTCACCGACGCCGGGCTGAAGGCCCTCGGTGAGCTGCGCGGCGCGCGGCGCGCCGCCGCGGAGGACATCCTGGCTCCACTGGACACCGAGCAGCGCGCCCAGCTGGGCATCCTGCTGAACGCGCTGTTCGACGTGCCGGACGTCCGCCGCTGCTGACACCGTCCGCCGCCGCAACCGTCGAGGAGAGCTCATGCCACTGCTGGAGCCCGAGCCGGACGCCCTGCGCCCCGGTCCCGCGTCGCGCACGGACGGCCCGTCGCACGACCGCGTGCCGGACGGGCGGGGCGGCGGCACCCCCGAGCCGCTGCGCTCCGACCTGACCGCGCTGCTCGGCGCGGACAAGGTCCTGACGAAGATCTCCGACCTCGTGCGGTACGCGTCGGACGCCAGCCCCTATCGCTTCGTGCCGCAGGTCGTGGTCGTCCCCGAGGACATCGACGACGTGTCGGCCGTCCTGTCGTACGCACACGGCAAGGGCCGCGAAGTCGTCTTCCGCGCGGCGGGCACCTCGCTGAACGGCCAGGCGCAGGGCGAGGACATCCTCGTCGACGTGCGCAAGCACTGGTCGGGCGTCGAGGTACTCGGCGAGGGCGAGCGCGCCCGCATCGGCCCCGGCACGACGGTCGTGCGCGCCAACACCACGCTGTCCCGGTACGGCCGGGTGCTCGGCCCCGACCCGGCGAGCGCGATCGCCTGCACGGTCGGCGGCGTCGTGGCGAACAACGCGTCGGGCATGACCGCGGGCACCACCCGCAATGCGTACCGCACAGTCGCCTCCCTGACCTTCGTCCTCCCCTCCGGGACTGTCGTGGACACGGCCGAGCCGGACGCCGACGAGCAACTGGCGCACGCGGAGCCGGAGCTGTGCGAGGGCCTGCTGGCCATCAAGCGGGAGATCGAGGCGGACGCCGAGCTGGTGGCCCGCATCCGCGCCAAGTACGAAATCAAGAACACCAATGGGTACCGCCTGGACGCCTTCCTCGACGGCGCGACGCCCGTGGAGATCCTGCGCGGCCTGATGGTCGGCTCCGAGGGCACCTTCGGCTTCATCTCCGAGGTCGTCTTCGACACGCTGCCTCTGGAGCGGCACACGACAACCGCTCTGCTGTTCTTCCCCTCGCTGCCCGCGGCCGCCGCGGCGGTGCCGTTGTTCACCTCCGCGGGCGCGCTCGCCGTCGAGCTGATGGACGGCAACACCTTGCGCGCGTCGGTCAGCGTGCAGGGCGTGCCCGCCGACTGGGCGGACCTCCCGAAGTCCACGGCCGCCCTCCTGGTGGAGTTCCGCGCCCCGGACGAGGCCGCCCAGGAGGCGTACGAGGCAGCGGCCGCCCAAGCCCTCGAAGGGCTCGAACTGGTCGCGCCCGTCCCGTCGGTGACCAACACGTTCACCCGCGACGCGAAGACGATCGGGGGCTATTGGAAGGCGCGCAAGGCCTTCGTCACCGCTGTCGGCGGCTCCCGCCCTTCGGGGACGACACTGATCACCGAGGACTTCGCCGTTCCGCCGGGTCGGCTCGCCGAGGCCTGCGAAGCGCTGCTCGGCCTCCAGACGCGGCACGGCTTCGACACCGCCGTCGCGGGCCACGCGGCGCACGGCAACCTCCACTTCCTGCTCGCCTTCGACGCGGCGGTCCCCGCCGACGTGGAGCGCTACGCCACGTTCATGGACGAGTTCTGCCGCCTGACGGTCGAGCGTTTCGACGGCTCCCTGAAGGCCGAGCACGCCACAGGACGCAATATCGCGCCCTTCCTGGAGCTCGAATGGGGCGCCAAGGCGACCGAGTTGATGTGGCGCACCAAGCAGGTCATCGACCCGGACGGCGTGCTCGCGCCCCGCATCGTCCTCGACCGCGATCCGAAGGCCCATCTGCGCGGCCTGAAGACCATCCCCAAGGTGGAGCCGATCGCCGACCCGTGCATCGAGTGCGGCTTCTGTGAACCGACCTGCCCCAGCGAGGACTTGACCACGACACCGCGCCAGCGCATCGTGCTCCGCCGCGAGATGATGCGCCAGCCCGCGGGCTCCCCCGTCGAGGACGGCCTCGTCGAGGCGTACGGCTACGACGCCGTGGACACCTGCGCGGGCGACTCGACCTGCCGGATCGCCTGCCCCGTCGGTATCGACACGGGCGCCCTGATGAAGGACTTCCGTCATGCGCGGCACTCGCCCCGCGAGGAGAAGGCGGCCGCTCTCGCCGCGAGGAACTTCAAGGCTGTCGAGGCATCCGCGCGGCTGGCGGTGGCCGCCGCCGACAGAATCGGCGACCGGCTGTTGACCGCGGTGACCCGCACCGCCCGCAAGGCCGTGCGTCCGGATCTGGTCCCCGAGTGGCTGCCGCAGATCCCCGGTGCGGCCGCACGCAGACTGCCGCGCACCCGACGCGTCGGCGCCTCGGCCGTCTACTACCCGGCGTGCGTCAACCGCATCTTCGGCGGGCCGGGCGACCGCTCCCTGGCGGAGGCCGTCGTCGCCGTCTCCACGCGCGCGGGGAAGCCGGTTTGGATTCCGGACGATGTCGCGGGGACGTGCTGCGCGACGATCTGGCACTCCAAGGGGTACGACGCCGGCAACAGGATCATGGCCAATCGCATCGTCGAAGCGGCCTGGGGCTGGACGGCGGGCGGCCGCCTGCCGCTGATCGTCGACGCCTCGTCCTGCACGCTCGGCATCGCGCACGAGGTCGTGCCCTACCTGACCGCCGACAACCGCGAGCTGCACCGGGAGCTGACGGTCGTCGACTCGATCGTCTGGGCCGCCGACGAGCTCCTCCCCCATCTGACGGTGCACCGCACGGTGGGCTCCGCCGTGCTGCACCCCACCTGCTCCATGCAGCACCTCGGAGACGAGCCACAGCTCCGGGCCGTCGCCGAGGCCTGCGCGGACGAGGTGGTCGTCCCGGACGACGCCGGGTGCTGTGCCTTCGCGGGCGATCGCGGCATGCTCCACAAGGAGCTCACGGAGTCGGCCACGCGCAAGGAGGCGGCGGAGGTCACGTCCCGCGCCTTCGACGCACACCTCTCGGCGAACCGCATGTGCGAGGTGGGCATGGACCACGCGACGGGCCGCGGCTACTACTCCGTACTCCTGGAGTTGGAGCGCGCGACACGTCCGTGACCGGCATTCCCCCTGCTCCTGCTCCTCCTTCGATAAATCCAACTCTTCGGTCCCTCCTGTCTCTTGCGCCCCGGCCGGGCCCGCCACCAGGGTGGCTTCCGCCCCAGTGGTAGAGACCAGCCGACATTCAGCTACGGAGGTCCGATGCACGACGAGAACGCCACCCCGACCCCTGACGCCACCACCCCCGACGACGGCACCGGAAGCACGGCGGGAGACGGCCACTCCCGCCGCACGGTGCTCCGCACGGCGGGCCTCGCCGGTGCGGGACTCGGAGTCGGCGCCTTCACCGGCGGCACGGCACACGCCGACACCCCTGCCGCGGCGGCCGCGGCAGCCCCGGCGTCGGATGCTGGGACGGCCGAGGCTCCCGCCCGCAAGGGCGACACCATGATCGGCGTGCCGTTCGAGCGGCGCTCCACGGTGCGGGTCGGGATCATCGGGCTCGGCAACCGCGGCGGCAGCATGATCGACCTGTTCCTCGCGATACCGGGCGTGCGCGTGGTCGCACTCTGCGACCCGGTCAAGGACAAGACTGCGGCCGCCGCGAAGAAGGTCACGGCCGCGGGCCAGCCCGCCCCCGCGACGTACACCAAGGGCGAGCACGACTACGAGAACCTGTGCAAACGCGGCGACATCGACTTCGTGTACGTGGCCACGCCCTGGGAACTCCACTTCGCCATGGCCAAGTCGGCGATGGTCAACGGCAAGCACGTCGGTGTGGAGTGTCCGATCGCCATGCGCCTGGACGAGCTGTGGCAGCTCGTCGACCTGTCCGAGCGCACCCGCAGACACTGTATGCAGCTGGAGAACTGCTGCTACGGCAAGAACGAGATGCGCGTCCTGCGCATGGCGCACGCGGGCAAGTTCGGCGAGCTGCTGCACGGAGCGGGCGCCTACAACCACGACCTGCGCGGTCTGATGTTCGACCCCGACTACTACGAGGGGCCATGGCGACGCCTGTGGCACACCAGGCTGCGCGGCGACCTCTACCCCAACCACGGCTTCGGCCCGGTCGCCAACTACATGGACGTCAACCGCGGCGACCGCGTCACACACATCTCCAGCTTCGGCACGCCCGCGCTCGGCCTCGCCGAGTACCGCAAGGCACACATGCCCGCAGGGGACCCGAGCTGGAAGGAGACGTACATCGAGAGCGACCGCACGATCAGTCTCGTCCAGACGGCGAAGGGACGGGTCATCCGTCTTGAGCATGACGTTTCCACGCCCCACCCGTACAGCCGCATCAACAGCCTCGGCGGCACGAAGGGCGTCTTCGAGGACTACCCCGCCCGCATCTACATCGAGCCGGACCACACGGACGACCGGTGGGCCGACTTCTCCAAGTACGCCGACTTCGACCACTGGCTGTGGAAGGAGCACTCCAACCCGCCCGGCGGGCACGGCGGCATGGACTACATCATGATCTTCCGGCTGATGCAGACCATGCAGCTCGGTCTGGTGCCGGACTTCGATGTGTACGACGCCGCGACGTGGACGGCGCCGGTGCCGCTGAGCCATCTGTCGATCAAGGCGAAGGGCGCGCCGCAGGCGATCCCGGACTTCACCCGTGGGCTGTGGAAGAAGGCGCGGCCGGGAATGGACTCGGAGAAGCCGAAGGCGTAGGGGCTCGGGCGGGCTCGGTGGCGGGGACCAGCCACCGAGCCCGCCCTCGGGCCTCGGCGTCCTCGCCGGTCAGCAGCGCCGGCGGTCCTCCGCCAGGGTTCCCTGGACGGTGGCGAGAGTCCGGTCGTAGCAGCCGGTGTCGCCGACCAGCCGGTAGCGCTCACGCGAGGTGCCGACGGCGTGCCGCTGGTCGCGCGGGACGTTGGCGGTGTACGTCGCGTCGCCGTCGTAGCGGTCGTCCAGCACCGACCAGCCGGTGCGCCGGTCACCCCGCTCCGTGACTCTCTCGGCGCGGTCCCCGAGGGAGATCTCGGTCCGCAGCCGGTCGCCGGCCCTGAGCGTTGTGGTGCCGTCCATGGTGTACGTCCGGTCGGTGCGCTCCGCGCGTTGGCCTGTCGTGACCGTCTCGCGGTCGGTCCAGGTGGCCTTGAGCGCGTCCGTCGACTCGCCGTCGGTCCAGCGGTGGACGGACGTGTTCGCGAGGGTGCGCGTCACGGTCGTCGCGACGCGGCCGTGCGAAGTGTTCACGTACCCGGAGACGCTCAGCCGGTGGCCGCCCTCCGTGTCGAGCCGGTGCGCCTTGCCGCCCGAACCCGGCGCGTAGGTCGACTTATTGACAAGGTCGCCCTCCTTGTGGCGGGTCAGGCTGCCCGTCACGTGGTCGCTCTTCTCGTCCTGCCAGACCAGAACGTTGACCGGCGTGCTCCAGCCGGTCTGTGCCTCGGGTACGCCGGCGACGGAGACCTCCACCCGGTGCGGGCGGCCGTCGTTGAGGATGCCCGCGAAGGGCGTCAAGTCGTACTCGATGGGCTTGATGTCGAAAGCGCGCGGCCCTGGGATCACGTACCAGAGAAAGGGGTTGGACCAGCCGCCGGTCCACACGGTCGGGAACGGCGCCGCGATGCCCGCCAGTCGGCCGTCGACCTTGACCTGGACCTCGCGGTAGGGGCCCTTGTCGGCCTTGCAGGAGTAGGGCGCGGCGTCGGGCACCGTCAGGTACCAGTACTCCTCGCAGCCTCCGCCGGATCCTGTGGCGTAGACCTCGGCGACGATGCGTTCGCTGTTGCGGGGGGTGGTGAGGGTGGTACCGGTGGGGCCGGTGGTTCCCTCGCCGAGGGGGATGATCCGGTCGGGCGTCTCGCGGGCGGCGGCGTCCGCCTTCCGCTGCTCGGCGGCACCCGCCTTTCGCTGCTGGTAGAACGTCAGCTTCACCTTGACGTCGATGATCCCGGTGTAGGTGTCGTTGACGACATTCCCGATGAGCATCTCGACCTGTTGGGCGCGGGCCAGGGTTTCGCTGTACCGCGTGACGTCCTTCTCGACGGACCAGGTGATGCCGTCGACCGACGGTTGCGGAGTCGACGTACGGAAGACTTCGACGCCCCCGATGCGGAGATAGCCGAGACGGTCGTACTGCCGCCCCTTGACCTTTCCGTCGAGCCGCAGGACCACCTTGCCCCAGTCGCCCTTGCCGCACTTCTCCGGAGGGGCGTAGTCGCCCTTGTACGGCGTGAAGTCCTTGAACTGCGCTTCGGCGACCGTCACTTCACAGGACTTGGTATGCGGTTTCGGCACGGGCGGCGCGGCGGTGACCGGGTCGTGCCAGTCGTTCCCGAACTCCGGTGGGGGTGTGGCGGCAGCGGCCGGGCCGGTGCCGGCACCGAGGAGGGTGCTCGCCGCGAGGGCCGCTCCGGCGAGCATGGACATGACGCGTCTTCTCATGGGGGCTTTCTATGGGCAGGCGCCGATCACCGCAATGGTGCCGCCGCTGCTCCGACCTCCCGGTGCCCTGGCCTCCCGGTTCCTCGGCCTCCGCACCCTGCTCAGGCCCGGAGGTTCGCCCTGTCACCCATCACCACGACCGGGTGCTGCTTCGGATCGAGCGTGCGCAGCAGGTGCTTCATGGCCGCCTTGGACAGGCTCACGCAGCCCGACGTGCCGCTGCCGTGGTCCATGTGCAGCCAGATGCTGCCGCCCTTGGCCTGCCCTTGCGGCCGCGTCGGGTCGTTCGGCGGGGTGCCCTTGGCGCGGTTGTAGTCGATGGCGATGACGTAGTCGAAGTCGTGCCAGTGCGTCTTGGGCCAGTAGTGCGGGGCCTGCATGGACACCGACTCCGTGTAGGGGAACTTGGCCCCCGGATCCGCGAGGACTCCGCCCGCGTCGGTCAGCGTGAACACGCCCACCGGACTGCGCTTGTCGTTCTCGCGGTGGTCGGTGGTCCAGCCCTTCTTGCCGTTGTGCGCGGGCCAGCTGCGGGCCTTCTCCCAGGTGGTGTCCTTGCTCCCCGACTTCGTGTAGAGCACGACGGTCGACTTCGCCGAGTCCTCACCGTCGCCGTAGACAGCTACGACCTGACGGGAGTTCCGAGGAATCTCGGACTGCAGGCGGTCACCGACGTCCGGAATGCGCCGGGGGTCGTCGGCCCCGTCCTGACCACCCTGACTCTGTCCTTCACTCTTGCCGTGCTCCGCGCCGGCGTCACCCTTCCGCGAACCGTCGTCGTTCCCACTCGCGCAGGACGTCAGAAGAACACCGCAGGCCGCTGCCGCGACCACCACTCGCACCCCACCGGCTATTCGCATCCGCCCATGGTCGCACCCGCTCCGCACTCCCCCCGCCCACCGCCACGGCGCACGCCGGGACCGGGCCGATTCTTTACCCCAGGGCGGAAAACCGTTTGCCTCCGACCACCGCGCGAGGCGAACCTTTCACGGTTTGTAACCGCCGTCCGCTCCTTCGAACTCCTCGTCGGAGCGACGCCGCCGCACCTAGTCCTGGGACGTCATGCAGATTCGCGACCTTCCGTATACCGACCCCGGTGTCCCCGATGTCCGGTCGGGGCCGCGCTTCCTGCTGTGGCTGGGCCGCAACCAGCTCGGTGGGCAGCTCAAGTCACTCGCCTGGGGCCTGCTGCACTTCAGCTCCATCGCGGGCCTGCCCTACATGGTCGGCGTCGCCGTCGAGGCCGTGCTCGACCGCTCCGGCGGCCGGCTCGCCCTGGCGGGCGCGCTGATCGGCCTGCTCGGCATCGGCATCGCGGTGGGCGACACCATGCTGCATCGCACCGCGGTCACCAACTGGATCATGGCCGCGGCGCGCGTGCAGCAGCTGCTCGCCCGCAAGACCGCCGCGCTCGGCTCCGCACTGACCCGGCGCGTCGCCGCCGGAGAGGTCGTGGCCGTCTCCACCGGTGACGTCGAGAAGATCGGATGGTTCGTCGAGGCGCTGTCGCGGTTCGCGGCGGCCGCGCTCACCGTCGTCCTGGTCTGCGTCGGTCTCGTCGTCTACCAGCCCGCCCTCGGTGTCGTCGTCGCCGTCGGCATCCCGGTGCTTGCGATAGCGGTGCTGCCGCTGCTGCCCCGCGCCACGCGCCGGGCGGACTTCCAGCGCGAGAAGGCGGGGCGGGCCACCGAACTGGCGTCGGACACCGTCGCCGGGCTGCGGGTGCTGCGCGGCATCGGCGGCGAGGAACTCTTCCTCGACCGCTACCGCCGTGCCTCGCAGGAGGTCCGCACCGCCGCGGTGCGCAGTGCCCGGATGTGGGCCGTCATCTCGGCGATCCAGATCCTGATGCCGGGGCTGCTGCTGATCGTGGTCGTCTGGCACGGCGTGCACCTCGCTCGCGAGGGCCGCGTCACGGTGGGCGAGCTCGTCACCGTCTACAGCGCCATCATGATGCTCAACTACCCGCTGCGGCACTTCGAGGAGATCGCCATGGCGTACTCCTTCTCCCGGCCCTCCGCGAAACGAGCGGCCCGGGTCCTCGCCCTGCAGCGGACGGCGCCGAAGGGTACGGACGCCGCAGATACAAAGTCTTCGGCGGGTGACCCGCCTGTTCCTTCCGGTGACCTGTACGACCCGGCGACGGGCCTGCTCGCCCCGGCGGGCCGCCTCACCGCCGTGGTGTGCGGCGACCCGGACGAGGCGGGGCGGCTCGCCGAACGGCTCGGCGGACACCCCGCGTTCGACGACGCCGCGGACCTGCCGTCCGTACGCCTCGGAGACGTACCGCTCGACGACCTGCCGCTGGACACCGCCCGCACCGCCGTACTGGTCCAGGACAAGGACCCCGTCCTGCTCTCCGGAACCCTTCGCGCCCTCCTCGACGTACCGGCATCGGGCGCGGTCAGCCCCAAGGAGGCGCTGACCGCCGCCCAGTGCTCCGACGTCCTGGACGCGCTCGCACAGGCGTCGGTGGACGACGACCCGATGGCCGCCCACCTCACGGAACGTGGCCGCTCCCTCTCCGGAGGCCAGCGCCAACGCCTCGCTCTGGCCCGTTCACTGGTCACCGACCCCGAGGCGCTCGTGCTCGACGAGCCGACGTCCGCCGTGGACTCGCACACCGAAGCCCGGGTCGCCGACGGCATCCGGCAACTGCGCCGGGGACGCACCACCGTGGTGCTCACCTCGTCACCGCTGCTCCTCGACCGTGCCGAGCGTGTCGTCTTCCTGGCCGACGGCGAGGTCGCGGCCGTAGGCGCACACCGGGAACTGGTGCACAGCGAACCGCGGTACCGCGCGGTCGTGACCCGCGAGACGGACACCGAACACACCGAACACACGGAACGTGTCGCCGCGGAGGCCCTGACCGGCCCCTCGGACGCCCTGGCGAATTTCGACATCGAGGAGACGGCATGATCGGCCTGGCGCCTCCGGCGTACGATCCGGCGGCCCCCACGACGGCGGAGACCCTGCCCGTCGGCTCGGCCACGACCGTGCGCGACTACGTTCGCGAACTGTTCCGGCGCCACCGCCGGGCCTTCCTCCTGCTCATCCTGGTGAACACACTCGCCGTCATCGCCTCGATGGTCGGCCCCTATCTCCTCGGCGGCTTGGTCGAGAAGGTCTCGGACGACACACGGGACCTCCACCTCGAACTCACCATCGGCCTGTTCACGGTGGCCCTCCTCGTGCAGGCCTTCTTCGTGCGCGAAGTGCGGCTGCGCGGTGCGATGCTCGGCGAAAGGATGCTGGCAGATCTGCGGGAGGACTTCCTCGTACGATCCGTCGGGCTGCCGCCCGGCGTCCTGGAGCGGGCCGGTACCGGCGACCTGTTGTCGCGCATCACCACGGACATCGACCGGCTGGCCAACGCCATGCGTGAGGCCGTGCCGCAGCTCGCCATCGGCGTGGTGTGGGTTGTGCTGCTGCTCGGCGGACTCGTCGTGACCGCGCCGCCGCTGGCACCCGCCGTGCTCGTCGCCGTGCCCCTCCTCGTCGTGGGCTGCCGCTGGTACTTCAAGCGGGCTCCCTCCGCCTACCGTTCGGAGGCCGCCGGATACGCCGCCGTGGCCGCCGCCCTCACCGAGACCGTCGACGCGGGACGCACGGTGGAGGCCCACCGCCTCGGCCGCCGCCGCGTCGAGCTCTCGGAGCGCCGCATCGCGGAATGGACCGCTTGGGAGCGATACACCCTCTACCTGCGGTCGGTCCTCTTCCCGGTACTCAACCTCACCCACACGACCGTCCTCTGCTCGACCCTGATGATCGGCGGAGTCTTCGTCCTCCAGGGCTGGATCGGCGTCGGCCAGCTGACCACCGGGGTTCTGATCGCGCAGATGCTCGTCGACCCGCTGGGGATCATCCTCAGGTGGTACGACGAACTTCAGGTCGCCCAGGTGTCGCTGGCCCGGCTCGTCGGCGTGCGCGACATCGAGCCGGAAGCGGGTGACCCCTCCGTGACTCCGGAAGGACGACATGTCCTCGCCGACGACGTCCACTTCGGCTACCGCGCGGGCGTCGACGTGCTCCGCGAGGTGTCTCTCGCCATCGAACCCGGTTCGCGCGTCGCGTTGGTCGGCCCGTCGGGCGCGGGCAAGTCGACCTTGGGCAGGCTTCTCGCCGGGATCTACGGACCTCGCACCGGTCATATCACCCTGGGCGGCGCCGCACTGTCGGACATGCCCGCGGAGGCGGTCCGCGCCCATGTGGCGCTGGTCAACCAGGAACACCACGTCTTCGTGGGCTCTCTGCGCGACAACCTCCTCCTCGCCAGAACCGGAGCGCGGGACGCCGAACTCTGGGCCGCACTCGGCGCGGTCGACGCCGCCGACTGGGCGCGTGGCCTCGACGAGGGACTGGACACCGAGGTCGGCTCCGGCGGGTTCGCCCTGACGCCCGCCCAAGCCCAGCAGATCGCCCTGGCTCGACTGGTCCTCGCCGACCCGCACACGCTGGTCCTGGACGAGGCGACCTCGCTCCTCGACCCGCGCGCGGCACGGCACTTGGAGCGCTCCCTCGCCCGCGTCCTGGACGGCCGCACGGTCGTGGCGATCGCCCACCGACTGCACACCGCACATGACGCCGATGTCATCGCGGTGGTCGAGAGCGGCCGGATCAGCGAACTGGGCAGCCACGACCAGCTGGTGGCGGCCGACGGCGCGTACGCGGCGCTGTGGCGGTCCTGGCACGGATAGGAAGGACTGGGCGTACGGGGAGGTGGGCGCGCTGAGCGCAGGGGGCCCTATTGGCCTCCGGGCGAGGGTAGTTAGGGTTCGTGGATGGCTGCATCGTCCACGGAACCCGGCGTCCCCGATCGGCGCGGGCCCGCCCGCTACCTCTGGTGGGTGACCGTCAGCCAGCCTCGCCGTGTGGCTGCCGGTGCCATGTTGGGCAGCGCGTGGATGGTCTGCCTGACGCTCCCCCCGTACGTCCTGTCGCGCGCCATCGACGAGGGCCTGCGGGCGGGTGACCGGTCCGCTCTGGTGGGCTGGTGCGCGGCCCTGTTCGGCATCGGAGTCCTGAACGCCTGGCTGGCGATCATGCGGCATCGCACGATGACCCGGATCCGACTCGACGCCTACTTCCGCACCGTGCGGGTCGTGGTCGACCACGCGACCCGGCTCGGCGCCGCGCTGCCCCGCCGCATCTCGGCCGGTGAGGTCGTCACGATCGGCCATTCCGACGTGGGTGTGATCAGCCAGACCCTCACCGTGACCGGGCCAGGCGTGGGCTCGGTGATCGCCTACTTCGTGGTGGCCGCGCTGTTGTTGTCCGTCTCCACGTTGCTCGCTGTGGTGGTGCTGGTCGGCGTGCCTCTGCTCGCCGTGCTGATCGGGCCGTTCCTCAGCCGGTTGCAAGGGGCCGAGACGGCCTACCGGGAGCGCCAGGGCGCACTCGCCGCGACACTCGGGGACCTCGCGGGCGGGCTCCGTGTCCTCAACGGCCTCGGGGGCAAGAGGGTGTTCGCGGCCCGCTACCGCGAGGGCTCCCGCCAACTGCGGGACGAGGGCTACCGGGTCGGGTCGAGCATGAGCTGGATCCAGGCCTTCGGTCTCGGCCTGCCGACCCTTTTCCTGGCCGCCGTGACGTGGCTCGCCGCACGCATGGCGGCGCAGGGCACCATCACTGTTGGCGAGTTGGTGGCCATCTACGGCTACGTCGCCGTGCTCGTGGTACCGGTGACTTTCTTCATCGAAGGCAGCTACGACATCGGCCGGGGCCTCGTCGCCGCGCGCCGGGTCGTCGACTTTCTGAACCTGGAGCCGCTGGAGCCGCTGGAGGTGCTGGAGCCGCAGGGCTGGGAGAACGGACATCCGGTGAACTCGGAGGCTCCGGTTCCTGCTTCCGCTTCCGCACCCGCACCCGCACCCGCACCCGCACCCGAGAAACCATCCGTGCTGCGCGACCCCGCATCCGGCGTCGAGGTCGCCCCCGGCCTCCTCACCGCGCTCGTCAGCGCTCGTGCGTCCGACGGCACGGAGATCGTCGATCGGCTCGGCCGGTTCGCTCCCTCCTCCGTCACACGGGGTTCGGTCCGCCTCGACGCCGTCGCGCTGGACGAGGTGCGGGCCCGGATCCTGGTGGCGGACAACGAAGCGGACCTCTTCGCCGGTACCTTGCGTGCCGCGATCTCCGGCCGCTGGGCTCCGGACGAGGACGCCATCGCCCACGCGGTCGAGGCGGCCATGGCTCGCGACATCGTCCTCGGCCTCCCGGACGGACTCGATGCCCTCCTCGACGCACAGGGTCGCAACCTGTCCGGCGGCCAGCGTCAGCGCGTCCGCCTGGCGCGGGCCCTCCTCGCCGACCCCGAGGTGCTCCTGGCGGTCGAGCCCACATCGGCGGTCGACGCCCACACCGAGGCGAACATGGCGTCCCGTCTCCGCGCCGCCCGCGACGGCCGCACCACTCTTGTCACCAGCACGTCTCCCCTCGTCCTTGACCAAGCCGATGTCGTGTACTACCTGGTGGACGGCTGCGTGGCCGCCGTCGGCCACCACGCCGACCTGCTGGCAGGTCATCCGGGCTATCGACGCCTGGTGTCGCGCGGGGCTGAAGAGGGCGACGAGGCGGAGGAGCAGCACACGCCACACGGACAGCAACGCCCCCAACCTCCCGCCGAGCCGACTCATGAGGCCCTCCGATGACGCCGCCCCGCCGCGAGAACGCGGCAGAGCCCGCGCCGGGGCACCTGCCCGTGGCCGACCGCCGCCAGGTCCGACGTGCCGCCATCCGGCTCATCCGGCGGGACACCGGCGCCTTCATCACCATGATCGTCTTCAATGCGCTCGCCGCGGCAGCGGGGCTCGTCGGCCCCTGGCTCCTCGGGCGCATCATCAACACGGTCAGGGACGGCGGGGGCGTCGACACCGTCGACCATCTCGCCCTCGGCATCCTTGTCGGCGCTTTCGCCCAGCTCCTTCTGGCGCGCCACGCCCGCTACCTCGCCCATCGCTTCGGCGAGCGGACCCTCGGCCGTATCCGTGAGCAGTTCGTCGACCGGGCCCTCGCCCTGCCGGCCTCCGTCGTGGAGCGGGCCGGAGCGGGCGATCTGACGGCCCGCGGCACCACCGACGTCGCGACCGCCGGGCAAATGCTGCGCGACACCGGGCCGGATGTCTTCGTGGCGGCCGTGCAAGCGCTTTTCATCCTCGGCGCGGTCTTTCTGCTGGAACCGCTGCTGGGTGTCTGCGGTGTGGTCGGGCTCACCGGCATCTGGTTCGCCACCCGCTGGTACCTGCGCCGTGCGCACTCCGCCTACCTCGAGCAGGGAACGGCCCACTCCGCACTGGCCGAGGTACTCGCGGCCACGGCCTCCGGGGCCCGCACCGTCGAGGCCCTGCGACTGCGCGAGCGTCGTGTCGCGGACAGTGAGGCGGAGATCGGACGGTGCGTCGCCGCCCACGACCGGACGCTGTTCCTGCGCAGCGTCCTCTTCCCCTCCATCGACATTTCGTATGCCGTCCCGGTCGTCGCCGTGCTGCTCCTCGGCGGGATCCTACACGAGCAGGGCTCCGTGAGCCTTGGCACGGTGGTCGCTGCGGCCCTCTACCTTCAGCAGCTCTCCCAACCGCTGGACACGATCCTCCAGCAGGTGGAACAGTTGCAGAGCAGTGGCGCCTCCTTCGCCCGGGTCGAAGGCCTGGCCGCCGCCCCGACGGGTCCCACCGGCGCCATCACTCCCCTCCTCCCCCACGGCGGCACCCCCGAGGACGACCGCATCGAGGTCAACGGCGTCCGCTTCGCCTACAGCGGCACCGCCGACGTCCTGCACGGCGTCGACCTCTCCGTACATCCTGGCGAGCGTCTCGCGATCGTCGGGCCCTCGGGGGCGGGCAAGAGCACTCTGAGCCGACTTCTGGCGGGGATCGACGCACCGGTCGAGGGCACGGTGACCGTCGGCGGCGTACCGATCGCCGACCTTCCGCCCGACCGGCTGCGCCGTCAGGTCGTCCTCGTCACCCAGGAGCACCACGTCTTCCTCGGCACTCTCCGGGACAACCTGATCATCGCGGCGGAGTCCGCCACGGACGTCGAGCTGAAGACCGCCCTCACCGCCGTGGGCGCCGACTGGTCCGACGGACTGCCGGACGGTCTGGACACCGAGCTGGGCCTCGGAGGCCATCGCCTGCACGGGGCGCAGGCCCAGCAGCTGGCCCTGGCCCGCGTCGTGCTCGCCGATCCGCACACGCTGATCCTGGACGAGGCCACCGCGCTTCTGGACCCGACGACAGCGCGCCACACGGAACGGGCCCTGGCCGCCGTCCTCCACGGACGCACCGTCATCGCCATCGCCCACCGGCTGCAGACGGCCCACGACGCGGACCGGGTGGCGGTCATGGAGGACGGCCGGGTGACCGAGCTCGGCACCCACGACGACCTCGTGACGGCCGGCGGCGCCTACGCCGCGCTCTGGCACTCCTGGCACGGCGAGCACCCGCCCACGACCTGAGCCGGCGTCGGCGTCGGCGTCCGCGTGGCCATGCTTAGGACGAGAGTCACGCCTCAGATGAAGTTGAGCGCCGCGGCGCCGCCCACTCCCCCGAGCAGCATGAACACCGGCATCAGCACCTTGAGCTCGATCCAGCTCCCGGCCCGGAACCGCATAGCCTTCGGGGGCCCGATCGGGTACCAGCGCTTGCGGCCGATCGGGATGGGCCACAGAATCGGGCACCCGGAGACGGTCAGCGCGTCCCCGATGTCGTGCACCAGCGCGCCGAGCACGATCGGCAGCCCCAGCCACAGGTACTCCTGGTCGGGCGCGGTGAACATCCAGTCGGAGCCGTTGCCCGGCTTGTCCAGGACACCGGCGAGGATCCAGGCGCTCGTCGCGGCGAGCAGCCACACCAGGACATCGCTGCTCGACCCGCGGGCGGCCCGCCACAGCAGGCCTTCGATGGCGAGCACCATATGGACGAAGAGGATCCCGAGCACCGCCCAGCGACCCCCGAAGATCGCCAGAGCCGACGCGCCCGCCCCTATCAGCACCGCCCACAGCCAGGTGTGCGTGAGTGTGCGGTGCCCGCCCGAGCGACGCGGGTCCCCCTGCTTGCGGGTCGCCTTGTAGACGGCGTACGAGAGTTTGTCGACGATCTCGCACAGCCCCCGGGACAGCGGCCCGAAGGCCCGCGAGATGGTCGCCGACTTGTGGTCGAGGTCGGGCGCGAGTGCCGCTCCGGCGCAGATCAGCGCTCCTACGAGGAGAACCGGCCAGGGCATCGTGTGCCCCGCGGCCGCTGCCGCGGCACCGACCCCGAGCCAGGCCGCCGCCCCCGACAGTGAGTGTGCCGGTCCCATCATTGGTGTTGCCCGCCCCATTTCCATTGTTCTGACGCCCCGTTGGCGACACAGCGTAGCGGTCGTGATCTTCGTGGATACCTCCGGTTCCGTGATCGGGCAGGAAGGAAGGCAAGATGGGGGTGTGACCCTTATCGATCAGCTGCCGCCGGACGCCGACCCAGATGCCCTCTTCGAAGCCTTCTCGTCGTGGGCCGAGGACCAGGGCATCACCCTCTACCCGGCCCAGGAGGAGGCACTGATCGAGGTGGTCTCCGGGGCGAACGTGATCTTGTCCACGCCGACCGGCTCCGGCAAGAGTCTGGTCGCGGCGGGCGCCCACTTCACGGCGCTGGCCCAGGACAAGGTCACCTTCTACACGGCGCCGATCAAGGCTCTGGTATCGGAGAAGTTCTTCGACCTGTGCAAGCTCTTCGGCACTGAGAACGTCGGCATGCTGACCGGTGACGCGTCGGTCAACGCCGACGCTCCCGTCATCTGCTGCACGGCCGAGGTCCTCGCCTCGATCGCGCTGCGTGACGGAAAGCACGCCGATATCGGCCAGGTCGTGATGGACGAGTTCCACTTCTACGCCGAGCCGGACCGCGGCTGGGCCTGGCAGATCCCGCTGCTCGAACTTCCGCAGGCGCAGTTCATCCTCATGTCGGCGACGCTCGGCGACGTCTCCATGTTCGAGAAGGACCTGACGCGCCGCACGGGCCGCCCCACCTCGGTCGTCCGGTCCGCGACGCGGCCGGTGCCGCTGTCGTACGAGTACCGTCTGACGCCGATCACCGAGACGCTCACCGAGCTCCTGGAGACCAAGCAGGCGCCCGTCTACATCGTCCATTTCACCCAGGCCCAAGCGGTCGAGCGCGCGCAGTCGCTGATGAGCATCAACATGTGCACGCGCGAGGAGAAGGACAAGATCGCCGACCTGATCGGCAACTTCCGCTTCACCACCAAGTTCGGCCGCAACCTCTCGCGTTACGTGCGCCATGGGATCGGCGTGCACCACGCCGGCATGCTGCCCAAGTACCGCCGCCTGGTGGAGAAGCTCGCGCAGGCGGGCCTCCTCAAGGTCATCTGCGGCACCGACACCCTGGGTGTCGGCGTCAATGTCCCGATCCGCACCGTGCTGTTCACCGCCCTCACCAAGTACGACGGCACTCGTGTCCGCACTCTGCGCGCGCGGGAGTTCCACCAGATCGCCGGGCGCGCCGGGCGTGCGGGCTTCGACACGGCGGGCCTCGTGGTCGCCCAGGCGCCCGAGCACGTCATCGAGAACGAGAAAGCGCTCGCCAAGGCCGGCGACGACGCGAAGAAGCGCCGCAAGGTGGTCCGCAAGAAGGCACCCGAGGGCTTTGTCGCCTGGTCCGAGAGCACCTTCGAGAAGCTCATCGCCTCGGAGCCCGAGCCGCTGACCTCCCGGTTCCGGGTCACGCACACCATGTTGCTGTCCGTGATCGCGCGGCCCGGCAATGCCTTCGAGGCGATGCGGCACCTCCTCGAGGACAACCACGAGCCGCGCAAGCAGCAGCTGCGGCACATTCGCCGGACGATCGCGATCTACCGCTCCCTCCTCGCCGGCGGCGTCGTGGAGAAGCTCGACGAGCCGGACTCGACGGGCCGCATCGTGCGTCTGACCGTCGACCTGCAGCAGGACTTCGCGCTCAACCAGCCCCTGTCGACGTTCGCCCTCGCCGCCTTCGAAGTCCTCGACCCCGAGTCCCCTTCGTACGCCCTGGACATGGTGTCCGTCGTCGAGTCCACTCTCGACGACCCGCGTCAGATCCTCGCGGCCCAGCAGAACAAGGCGCGGGGCGAGGCCGTGGCGCTGATGAAGGCCGACGGCGTCGAGTACGAGGACCGGATGGAGCGGCTCCAGGACATCACGTACCCGAAGCCTTTGGAGGAGCTGCTCTTCCACGCGTACAACACGTACCGCACGAGCCACCCGTGGGTCGGCGATCACCCGCTGTCCCCGAAGTCCGTCGTCCGCGACATGTACGAGCGGGCGCTGTCCTTCACGGAATTCACGTCCTTCTACGAACTCGCTCGCACCGAGGGCATCGTCCTGCGCTACCTCGCGAGCGCGTACAAGGCGCTGGAACACACCATCCCGGACGACTTGAAGTCCGAGGACCTGGAGGACCTGATCGCCTGGCTCGGCGAGATGGTGCGCCAGGTCGACTCCAGCCTCCTCGACGAGTGGGAGCAACTGGCCAACCCCGAGGTCATGACGGCGGAGGAGGCACAGGAGAAGGCCGACGAGGTCAAGCCGGTCACGGCCAACGCCCGCGCCTTCCGCGTCCTGGTCCGCAACGCGCTGTTCCGCAGGGTCGAGCTGGCCGCCCTCGACCACGTCGAGGAGCTGGGCGAGCTGGACGCCGACTCCGGTTGGGACGCGGATGCGTGGGGTGAGGCCATGGACAAGTACTGGGACGAGTACGAAGATCTCGGCACCGGCCCCGATGCCCGTGGGCCCAAGCTGTTGCTCATCGAGGAGGATCCTGAGCACGGTCTGTGGCGCGTCCGGCAGACGTTCGCCGACCCGAACGGCGACCATGACTGGGGCATCAGCGCGGAGGTCGATCTCGCGGCTTCCGACGAGGAGGGCCGCGCCGTCGTCCGGGTCACGGACGTCGGCCAACTCTGAGCGCCCCGAGGATCCGTGTGTCCCGGACAGGAGTCGAGGAACTGTCATGAACAATCCCGCCGACCGGCTGGTCGACCTGCTGGACCTCGAGCAGATCGAGGTGAACATCTTCCGGGGCCGCAGCCCGAACGAGTCCTTGCAGCGGGTGTTCGGCGGGCAGGTCGCCGGGCAGGCCCTGGTGGCGGCGGGCCGGACCACCGAGGGCGACCGCCCGGTGCACTCGCTGCACGCGTATTTCCTGCGCCCGGGGCGCCCGGGCGTGCCCATCGTGTACCAGGTCGAACGGGTCAGGGACGGACGCTCCTTCACCACGCGCCGCGTCACCGCCGTCCAGCAGGGCCGCACCATCTTCAACCTCACCGCCTCCTTCCATCAGCCCGAACAGGGCGCCTTCGAACACCAGCTGCCGCCGCGCCTGGACGCCCCGGATCCGGAGTCGCTGCCGACGGTCGCCGAAGAGATCAGGGAGCACCTCGGCGCACTCCCGGAGCAGTTGGAACGCATGGCCCGGCGCCAGCCCTTCGACATCCGCTACGTCGACCGGCTGCGCTGGACCGCCGAGGAGACCAAGGGCGCCGAGCCGCGCAGCGCGGTGTGGATGCGCGCTGTCGGCCCGCTGGGCGACGACCCGCTCGTGCACACCTGCGCGCTCACCTACGCGAGCGACATGACGCTCCTCGACGCCGTCCGCATCCCGGTGGAACCCCTGTGGGGGCCCCGCGGCTTCGACATGGCGTCGCTGGACCACGCCATGTGGTTCCACCGCCCGTTCCGCGCCGACGAGTGGTTCCTCTACGACCAGGAGTCCCCCATCGCGACGGGGGGCCGCGGTCTCGCCCGGGGCCGTATCTACGACCGGGAGGGCCGCCTCCTGGTATCCGTGGTGCAGGAAGGGCTGTTCCGTCCGTACGGGGAGCGCCACATGGACGGTCCGGCAGTCGGCGCGTAACTGATGAAGGGCCTGGAGGGGAGGCACGGTGCGACGAATTGACGCGGTGGAGCGGCGGGCGAGGCTGGCGCTGCGGCATCGGCTGACGGTGGACACCAGGACGGACGATCCGGTCGAGGTAGCGCGGTCTCTGCTGGCCCTGCACGGCACCGACCCCTCGTCGGTCTACGTCGGCGCCTGGGCCCGCATGCGGGACGGTCAGGTGGCGGACGTGGAGCGCGCGCTGTACGAGGACCGCTCGCTGATCCGCCTGATGGGCATGCGGCGCACGGTTTTCGTGACGTCCCTCGATGTGGCGCCGGTCCTGCAGGCCGCCTGCTCCCGGGCGGTCGCCGCGCGGGAGCGGCGCCTCCTCCTGGGGATGCTGGCCGAATCCGGCGTCGCCGACGACGCGGCCGGGGTACAGGCGTGGCTGGCGCAGACAGAAGAGGTGGCGCTGCGCGCGCTCAAGCAGCGAGGTGAGGCAACCGCCGCCGAGCTCGCGGGCGATGACCCACGGCTGGCCACCGAGCTGGTCATGGCGCGCGGCAAGAGCTACGAGGGGCGGCAGAAGCTGGCGAGCCGACTCCTTCTGCTGCTCGCCGCCGAGGGACTGGTGGTGCGTGGCCGACCGCGTGGCACATGGACCTCCCATCAGTACCGCTGGGCGTCGCTGACGGACTGGTTCCCCGGTGGCCTCGCGGACTGGGACACCCAGGAGGCCGAGACGGAACTGGCCCGGCGCTGGCTCCGCACGTTCGGTCCGGCCACTGCGGATGATCTGCGGTGGTGGGCCGGGTGGACCAAGACCCAAACCAAGCGGGCCTTGTCCGAATTGCGCCCCGTCGAGGTCGACTTGGACGGGCTGCACGGCCTGTTGCTCCCCGATGATCTGGAGGAGACCGCCCAGCCCGAGCCCTGGGCGGCTCTGCTGCCGGCGCTCGACTCCACTCCGATGGGCTGGCAGCACCGCGGTTGGTTCCTCGGGGAGCACGGCCCACGTCTCTTCGACAGGAACGGCAACATCGGCCCGTCTGTGTGGTGGGACGGCCGCATCGTCGGTGGCTGGGCCCAGGACAGCAGTGGCGAGATCGTGTGCCGATTCCTCGAAGATGTCGGCGCAGACGCGCAGAGCTCGGTCCGAGCTGAGGCGGAGCGCCTTGCCGCGCGGCTGGGCGGCGTGCGTCTCACTGCTCGCACCCGTGGGCGTACGTGGCTGGAGGAGGAACTGGCCGCTTGACGGCCGCGGGGCGGTCACGGGACGGGATCCGAAAGACATCTCTGCCTCCGTTCGGGATAGATTCCGGTTTCGGACACGAGCACGAAGGGGACGGGGCGTTGAGCGGAAATCGGAGTGAGGACAGGGATCGGCTGCTGTCGGAGGCCGTACGGCTCCGCGAGGGCGGCCGCCGCGAGGAGGCCAGGGAGCGACTCGTCGCCCTTGCGGCAGATTTCCCGCACGATGCGGAGGTCGCGTACCAGACGGCTTGGGTCCATGACACGCTCGGTCTTGAGGCCGAAGCGGTGCCGTACTACGAGCGCGCTCTGAAGGGAACGGGCCTGTCGAGCGACGATCGCCGCGGAGCTCTGCTGGGGCTGGGCAGTACCTATCGGGTTCTGGGGCGCTACGAGGAAGCTGTGGCCACACTCAGTCAAGGGGCGGCCGAGTTCCCGGACGACGGGGGTCTCAAGACGTTCCTCGCCATGGCCCTGTACAACACCGGCCGGACCCACGACGCGATGCAGATGCTTCTGACGCTGCTCGTCGCCACGAGCAAGGACCCTGGCATCGCGGGCTATCGCCCCGCCATCGAGGAGTACGCCAAGGACTTGGACGCGACGATGCAGTGACGCCGACGGACACCCCGCCCCCGAACCCGACGTCACGGCTGCGACGGTCTACGCCCTCCTGCGGCGCAACCACTTCATCAAGCCTCGCGCTTCCTGCACCGAGGGTTCGGCCGAGACCTCGGTCGACGGCTCCAATTCCGGTCCAGAGGTGCTTGTCTGAGGAGCGGGGTCTGGGGCGGACCGCGGGGTCGGCCGAGGGGCCGGGCGCTCCGCGCGGGCCTGGACGAGGCCGATCAGCAGGCTGGAGCGCAGCCACCGGATCTCGTCGGGGTCGTCCGCGGTCGTGATGGTCTCCACGATCCGCACCGCGGGCGACTCCGGTCCGCCCTGGGTGCGAGGCACGGGCTTGAGCCGACTGAGGTAGGCGCGTTCGTAGGGGTCCCTGACGATCTCCGCGATCTGTACCGGATCGAGCAGCGAGGCCATCGCGGCGGCGCGCTCCCACGCGTCTTCGGCATGGCGCAACAGGGATTCCGCGTACCGCCCTCGCCAGTTGCGTGCCCGCAGATCCTGCCCGTCTTCGAGGCGGCCTCGGATCGTCTCCGGCATGCGTCCCTTGAGAAGTACGGCATTGATCTCGGACTCGGCGAAATGGCGCAGCTCTTCGGCGAGATAGAGCCAGACAACTGCCCTATAACGGTTCAGGTAAAACTTTACGGGCGTCAGGACACCCGCGCGTGCGAGGCGGGTGAAGCGGGCCGTGGTGATCTGCATGAGCTCCGCGCCCTCGGTGGTGCCCACAGCTCTGACGCTCTCCCGTAGCGCCTCGGGGAATCCCTCGCACCCGCGCACGCGCTCGATCTCCTCGTGGGTGACACGGCGCCGACCGCCCGGTACGTCCGCGACGGTGCGGATGCGCCCCAGCAGCACGGCCAGATCGAATTCGCCCCGCTTCAGCCCCAGTTCTTTAGCTGCCCAGCTCGGCGTGACCGTCGGTCGAGTGGTCGTCGCGCTGGTGGATTGCGTGATGGTGTCGCCGGTCATGGTGGATCCCCCGTGAGATGTGCTTGCTGGCTCTCGGGAAAAACCGTAGCCCGATCACGACGATCCTCGCTGGCCCTGTGGATAACTCTTGATGTGGCAGCGTCAGTGCAGGTCAGAGGTCCACGACTGGCGTGCGTTCGGGTTTCCGTGCATCCACGGCCAGGTGCTCCCCGACGCGGTTCACGAGCAGCGTCATCTCGTAGGCGACCTGCCCGATGTCGGCCTCCGCGGAGCTCAGAACACACAGGCAGCTGCCGTCGCCCGCCGCCGTGACGAAGAGGACCGCGTCGTCGAACTCGATCATCGTCTGGCGCACCTTGCCGGCGTGGAAGTGGCGCCCTGATCCCTTGGCGAGGCTGTGCAGTCCGGACGAGACCGCGGCGAGATGTTCCGCGTCCTCCCGCTTGAGGTCCGTGCTCGCGCCGGTCACCAGGCCGTCGTTGGACAGCACCAGCGCGTGTCGTACGTGTTCCATCCGCTGCGTCAGGTCGTCCAGCAGCCAGCCGAGCCCCGTGCTCTGCCCCATGTTCCCGTCTCCCCGTGTCTGCTCCCCCTGGCCGGAGGATCTGACCTGCCAGCCTTCACCACGACCGGCCCCCCGGCAAGCATGATGGGGACATGGCACAGAAGATGACCGACGACCAGTGGCGGGCCTTCGTCTCGCACGGCACCCGAACCGGCAAGCTCTCGACCGTCAGGGCGGACGGCAGTCCGCACATCGCGCCGATCTGGTTCCTGCTCGACGGCGACGACCTCGTGTTCAACACGGGCAAGGAAACCGTGAAGGGACGGAACCTCGCGCGGGACGGGCGTGTGGCCCTGTGCGTCGACGACGATCACCCGCCGTTCGCCTTCGTCGTGCTGCAGGGGCGCGCGGAGCTCAGCGAAGACATCGATCAACTCCAGCACTGGGCAGCCCGGATCGGCGCGCGCTACATGGGCGAGGACCGCGCAGAGGAGTTCGGCAAGCGCAATGGTGTCCCCGGGGAACTCCTGGTGCGCGTGCGAATCGACAAGGTGCTCGCGCACTCCGGCGTCGCCGACTGACGGCCCGCACGGAGTTTCCGACCGACGGCACGCGGAGGACCCGAAGCGGGCCGGCAGTGGACGCGACGCCTCAGCCCACGGAGTCGAGCAACCGGGCGGTATGAACCCGCCCGGCGTACTCGACCAGGCGTATCAGCACCTCCTTCCCCGAATCACGATCCCGGGCGTCGCACAGCACCACAGGCGTCCCGCGGTCGAGGTCCAAGGCCCGTGACACTTCGAGCGCCCCGTAGGTACGCGCGTTCGTGAAGCAGTTGACTGCCACGACAAACGGGATACGACGGTGCTCGAAGTAGTCCACGGCGGGGAAACAGTCCTCGAGCCGACGGGTGTCCGCAAGGACTACGGCACCGAGGGCACCTTGTGACAACTCGTCCCACAGGAACCAGAACCTGTCCTGTCCCGGGGTACCGAACAGGTACAGCGAAAGGCCCGACCGGATGGTGATGCGCCCGAAGTCCATGGCCACAGTCGTCGTGGTCTTCCGGTCGACCCCCTCGGTGTCGTCCACCGACTGACCCGCCTCACTCAACAGCTCTTCGGTGCGTAGCGGACGGATCTCGCTGACAGCGCCCACCAAGGTGGTCTTGCCCACCCCGAAGCCGCCCGCGACCAGAATCTTCAACGCCATGGCAGAGGTCTCGGCGCCCGTGGCGTCAGAGTGCTCGGAGCCCATCGATCACCTCTCGGAGGATCTTTTCGTCGGGAAGCTGTGCGGGCGGAACGGGCCGACTGATCTTCACGCGGCCCGCCTCCAACAGGTCGCCCAGGAGCACGCGGACCACACCCACGGGCAGGTCCGCGCCGGCGGCGAGCTCGGCGACGGACTGCGTCTCGGCGCGGCACAGTTCGATGAGCGCCCGGTGTTCGGGCCCGAGCCCGATGGTGTCGTCATGCTCCGGAGCGGTGTCGTCGAGCGTCACGAGGGCGATCAGGTCGAAGCGGACGCCCCGCGGTCCCGGCCTGGTGCGTCCGCCCGTCATCGCATAGGGCCGTACGAGAGGCCCGGCTTCGTTGTCGTACCACTGGCTGCCCGGCTGGCCCGGGCTGCCGCTCGTGTCCTCGGTCATGGGTACCGGCCGCCCTCATCATCCGAGGTTCGGTGGCTGCTCGGCGAAGCGCGCCGGGGTGTAGAGGTGCTCTCCCACCCGTTTGACCATGCGCGCCATCTCGTACGCCACGAGGCCGATGTCGGCCGTCACTGTAGTGAGAACAGCGAGGCAGGATCCGTCGCCCGCAGCGGCAACGAACAGGAAGGCGTCGTCCATCTCCACCATCGTCTGGCGTACTCCACCGGCTCCGAAGTGCCGGCCCGCCCCTTTGGCGAGGCTGTGGAACCCCGAGGCCACCGCAGCGAGGTGTTCGGCGTCCTCGCGAGTGAGGGCGGTCGACGCGCCGACCGGGAGTCCGTCGGTGGACAGCACCACCGCGTGCCGCACCTCCCCGACACGCAGCACCAAGTCGTCCAACAGCCAGCCGAGTTCGCCGGTCCGACCGGTGGGGATGCTCTGGCCCTGGATCATGCGCGATCTCCTTCACTGCTGTCCCTGCCCGTTACGGCTCCCGGCGTGCCGATGCCCGGGAGCCGACCGCCCCCGCGTGCCCAGCCGTCGCGGTAGGCGGTCATACGGTCGCGTACCTGCTCCGGGCTGCGCTCGTCCTCAGCTCCGGCGTCCTCTGCCGTGGCGCCACGGTCAGTGGGGCGTTCCCGCAGCTGAGGAGCGAGGCTCGCTTGACGTACGCGGCGAGGCAGATCCTCCGAGGAGTCCTGTGCATCCGCGTCGGCGACATCAAGAGCGTCGATGCTCTCCGGACGCGTCTCCGGGGTGTCGCGAGCGTCTCGTCCCTGGTGCAGCCGGAGCGTGGAGACACCGGGCGGGGGCAGCGCCTCGGCCGCTGCGGCCAGCGCGGGACGTGTGGCCGAGGCCGGAACGGAGTTGTTGTTCCTGTGGTGCCGTGGTGCTCCCTGCACGCCTGCGTGCTCCTTGTCCCACGCGGCTCTGCGCGCCACCGGGGCGGCCTCAGCGGCGTGCGGCTCCGGGCTTCCCACCGTGCCGCTGTGCAGAAGTGCGGTCGGAAGCAGTACGACGGCCGTGGTCCCCCCGTAGGGGGACGTGCGCAGATGCACTTTGATGGCGTGGTGGGCGGCAAGCCTGCTGACCACGAAGAGACCGAGTTGGTCGCTGTCGAAGAGATCGAGTGCTTCCGACTGCTCGATACGACGGTTGGCCTCCGCGAGCGTCTCCTTGCCCATGCCGAGCCCTCGGTCCTCGATCTCCAGGGCGTAGCCGTTGCCGACTGGTTCGCCGCTGACGCGCACCTTGGTGTGGGGTGGCGAGAACTGAGCGGCGTTCTCGACCAGTTCGGCGAGGAGGTGGGTGAGGTCGGCCACCGCCGTCCCGAGGACCGACGCGGCAGGGAGTTGTCGTACCTCCACGCGCGCGTAGTCCTCGACTTCGGAGACTGCCGCGCGCACCACGTTGGTCAGGGAGACGGGCCTGCGCCAGGCCCGGCCGGGTGCGGCTCCGGAGAGAATGATGAGGCTCTCCGCGTGGCGCCTCATCCTGGTCGTCAGATGGTCGAGCCGGAAGAGGTCGCTGAGCTCGTTGGGATCGTCGGACCTGCGCTCCATGCTGTCGAGGAGGCTGAGCTGACGATGGACGAGGACCTGGGTCCTGCGGGCCAGATTGACGAACACCCCGGAGATGCCGCTGGCCAGCTCCGCGCGCTCGATCGCCGCGCGCAGGGCCGCTCGATGGACGGTATCGAGCGCTTCGGAGACCTGCCCGGTCTCGTCCTCCGCCGGTGGCCCGGGGGGCGCCTCGGCACGGATGTCGATCTCCTCACCGGCGCGCAGCCGTCGCATGGCCTGCGGCAGTTTATGGCGCGCGATCTCCAGGGCTCCGTTACGGAGGCTCACGAGCTCGACGACGAGACCCCGCCCGATGCGCACAGAGATGACGAGTGAGGTGCAGACGGCAACCAGCCCCAGGAGGACGGCGGCGCCTGCCGGGGTGAGCACCCCGTGAGCGAGCGGGTCGGTGCGGTCGGCGGCGCTGCGATCCGCTCGCTCCTTGATCGCGTGGAGCTCGTCCCGCACGACCGCATAGGCGTTGTCCCAGGCTCCTGCCGGTGCCGCGGCGAGCGCCTTGCGGCCTGGTTCGGCCAGGAGCACCTTGTCCTCGGCGGCGCGTACGTCTCCGTACGCCTTGCCTTGCTCGAGTTCACGCCATGCGGCCTGCTCAGGACCGCGCAGGTCCGCTGCCGCTGTTTCGGTCAGGGTGCGGCGGGTGTCGACGGCCCCGGTGAACAGCCGCAGGCGTGCACCGTCCAGGGTGCCGTCCAACCGGGCCGCGGCGAGCATGGTGTTCTCGCGGGCCAGCATTTCGCCCGCCCTCGAGAACTCGAGCAGCACGCGCGCGTGGGAGCCGTGTTCGGTGTCCTGCATCCCAGTGAGGGCGGCCTCGACCGCGAACGCCTGGGAGATCGTCTTTGTGTACTGGCCGTACGTCGCGTCCCAGCCCGTGCGTCGGTCCAGCACCTCGGTGCGCAGGGAGCGCAGTTCTTCGGCGCTGGAGACGAACGTTTCGAGCCGGTCGGCCACGCCGTCAGGGAGCCCGGCGCCGTCGGCGACGGTCCGGCGGTCGCCGAGGCGCAGCTCGGCCACGGCGCGGTCGGTCCGTGTCACCTGCCTTTCGAGTGCGCCGCCGCGGTCGGCACCGGGCTCGACCGCGTGGCGAACGGCGGCCACGCGTTCGGCCTGGAGCGCGGCGATAGCGGCCTCGACCGGGGACCGTACGTCGGCATCGGCACGCTGAACCTGTCGCAGGCGGGCCACATCTTGCGCGGTGCTGACGGTCGCGTAGCCCCACAGGGCGAGCAGCGAGACCACGGGCACCATCAGAAGGCACACGATCTTGGCGCGCACGGTGCGCGGCCTTACTCGCCACCATGCCGCGCCCGCGGGCGCCCTGTATGTCGATGGATCGGTGAACGCGTCGTCTCCGCCCGGCGGTTCGACGGCGGGCTGACCTGCGTGGGCGCGACGTCCGCGCGCCGGCTGGTGCTCCGGAGACGGCGGTGTCGTGCTCGCGGCCGGATCGGGGGTGCTTCGCGGGGTGTCCATGGCCTCCTCGCTCGGATGGTCGGTGTGTGTCGTCCGGTCGGCGCGGGAGGCGCCTCTAGGGGGCGACACCGTCCACCGGTCGCTGGGCCGACACAGACGCCGCACGCTCCCCGGTGGTCGGGGAGAGCGCAACGAATGCCGAGGTCAGGAAGAGATAGGAGCCGAGGCCGACGGCCAGGGGGAAGATGAACTGCATCGTCGTGGCGCCGGGCAGCGCGGCTTCGGACGGGACCACCCGGACGCTGACAGCCAGCATCCCGGTGTAATGCATGCTGGTCACCGCCCCTCCCATGACCAGCGACGCCACCGCGACGGCGATCGGGGACTTGATGTTGAGGCCGGCCCACAGAGCGGCGGTCGCCGCGACGACTGCGATGACTACGGAGAGCCCGACCAGCACGAGGTCGTACTCGACGTCGCCGTGCAGGCGCAGCGCCGCCATGCCCAGGTAGTGCATGCTCGCGACACCGAGTCCTGTGGTGAGTCCGCCCAGCGCCAGTGCACGCCCACGATCACGGCCGTACCCCACGACGAAGACGCCGGCCCCCACGACGGCCATCGCGACGAGAAGGCTCAGGAAGGTCAGTGGCACGTTGTAGTGGATCTCGGTGCCGGTGACTCCGAAGCCGAGCATGGCGACGAAATGCATCGTCCAGATGCCGGTACCGAGAGCGGAGGCAGCGGTGATGAGCCAGTTCCGGCGTGACCGGCCCGAGGCGCCCAGCGCGCGGACGGTGCAGCGCAGCCCGAGGGCGGCACCGATGCAGGCCATCGCGTACGACAGCACGGGGGTCAGCCAGCCGAAGGTGGCGTGGTCCAGGTGTCCCATGGCCCCGGGACGCTAGTCCGACAAGGGGCGCACAACGGGGGCGCAGTTCGAAAGCTGACGGAAGATGACAGAGAGGCGACGCTGAACGATCGCGTCACGCTCGAACGAGTGCGCCCAACGCGCGTGCGACCTTGTTGCGGGATCATGGGTCGCATGAGCGACGACCACACGCAGGTCCAGGAATTCTTCACCGCCCGCGCCGCCGACTGGGACGCCCGCTTCCCCGATGATGGGCCCGCCTATCGCGCCGCCGTCGCCGAGCTGTCACTTGCTCCGGGCGCCTCCGTGCTCGACGCCGGGTGCGGGACGGGGCGGGCGCTGCCCGCGCTCAGGGACGCCGTAGGGCCATCGGGTGTGGTGCTCGGCGCCGATCTGACTCCGGCCATGCTGGAGGCCGCGACACGCGCGGGCAGGGGCCGTGACGGCCGGCTTCTGCTCGCCGACGTGGCACGTCTGCCGCTGCGTGCGCGGTCACTCGACGCCGTGTTCGGCGCCGGACTGATCGCACACCTCCCGGATCCCGCAGAGAACCTGAAGGAGTTGTGGCGGGTGGTGCGCCCGGGTGGATTGCTCGCGCTCTTCCACCCCATCGGCAGGGCGGCGCTCGCGGCACGGCAGGGACGACAGATCACTCCGGACGACCTGCGGGCAGAGGTCAACCTCCGCCCGCTGCTGGCCCGTTCCGGGTGGCTCATGACCTCGTACGTCGACGAGGACGCGCGCTTCCTCGCCCTGGCGGTACGCCAGGACTGAGGGTGGGCCACCCGGTCTCGACGAGCGGTCAGAGGCGACCGGCGATCGCCGCCGCGAACGCGTCCGCGTTGTCGAACATGATGTTGTGGCCCGCTTCGGGAACCGTCACCACACGCACTCCGGAGGCTGTCAGTTCGCCGTGCCCGAGGAGCTCGCCACTCATAGCACCCTGCAAGTAGACGCGGTCGACGGTCAGTTCCATGAGCATCCGACGCATCGTGGGCCGGGTGCCCGCGACCAGGCCGGTGGCGCTCCGGTGCAGCGCAAGCGGGTCCGCAAGGCGCATCGTGGCTGCCCATGTGGCGCTGATTTCCCCGAGCACGCGCGCGTAGCCACCGCCGCCGACGAAGTCCTCCTCCGAGTACGCGGCGATGCCGCTGCTGCCCGCGGTGGCGGGAGGGTCCGGGTCGAGATTGGCCTCCGTGAGGACCAGCCTCGTCACCAGGTCGGGGCGTCGGCACGCGAGGACGATGGCGACGGACCCGCCCATGCTGTGCGCGACGATCTCCGCGCCGACCACATGGGCCGCTTCCAGAGCCGCGGCCAGCGCGTCGGCATGGTCCTCCAGGCTGTACCCGAAGTCTGCGGGACGGTCGCTGAGGCCGTGCCCTGGGAGATCCACGAACAACGAGCGGCGGCCGACCAGCTCGGGCCTGGCGGCTATGTGTGCGTGGTAGACCGCGGAAGCGGCACCGAGTCCGTGCACGTACACCCGCGTCGGCCCGGCCCCGTCCACCTCGGTCCACCGCACACGGCTGCCCCGAGCATCGAACCGCGCTTCCCTCATCCCCGCACCCCGTATCCCTCGTCCTGTCGCCCGCTCCCAATCATCATCTGCGGACTCCGGAGACCATACATCGATGCCGAGGTATCTCGCACCGGATGTACACCTGTCATGGAATGTGTGCGGCAGAATGCAGCCATGCTCGAACTGGCCATCCTCGGATTTCTCTACGACGCCGCCCTGCACGGCTACGAGCTGCGCAAGCGCATCTCGGCTCTGACCGGGCATGTGCGCCCCGTCGCGGAGAGCACGCTGTACCCAGCCATCAAACGCCTGGAGAAGACAGGGCTGCTCGCCAGGGAGACCCAGCCCGGCACCGGGGCGGCGCCCCGCCACGTCCTGAGTCTCACGCCGGCCGGCCGACAGGAGCTGCGCAAGCGGCTCGCGGAGCCGGCACGGGGAGACATCACCGACGAGAACCGCTGGTTCACTCTTCTCGCGTTCCTCCGCCACCTGGACGACGAAACGGCACAAGCGGCGGTGCTCCGGCGACGGCTCGCTTTCCTCGAGGAACCCGCTAGCTTCTTCTACGACGGCGAACGCCCTCTGCGCGCGGAGGAGCTCGACGACCCCTTCCGACGCGGCATCCTCACGATCGCCCGCGCCACCAGCCGGGCCGAACTCACCTGGCTCCGCGCCACCTTGGCCTCACTCGACGGGAGTGGTCGCTGATCCGTCCTTGTGCGGGACCGGGCACCCACGAACGCCCGGCACGGGGAACGAGCCGAGCTCGGCGACCTCGTAGCCGTCGGGGTATCCCTTGATCTCCCGGTTCTGCCGCGCATAATGCGGTGCCCTGCGTGGCGGCATGAGGCGCACCGCACGCCCGCGAAGCCGCACCGCGCCCCGGACCACCGAGCGGGTGACCACACCCGGTTGTTCGTACCGAAACGCCCGCAGCAGGGGCTCGTCCAGCAGTGCGAGGGTCGCGTTGCGCAACAGGGGTGCCATGGGCCGCGGATACCAGGAGGCCATCAAGTTTAGGGTCGCGTCGGAGACCTCACGCGCCCCTGCATCCCAGCCGAAATTGGCCTCTTCGTAGGCAACGAGGCAGTCTTCGAACTCTTCGAAGGAGCCTGGGATCTCCTTGATGCCCATGTGCCGGCCAAGGGTGCGGTAGTACGCGGCGGCCGCGGCCGTCTCGTGACGCGAAAGCCTGCGCCAGCCATAGGCGTCGATCCACCGCTTCGGCACCACCACGAACGTACACAGGACGTAGCGCATGTCGTCGTTGCTGATGTCGTAGCTGCGGTGCATCTGGTTGATGCGCCGGATGGCGGTACGGCCCTTGTCGCCGTCGAAACCGTGCTCCACGACGGCGTCGAGAAGCAGAGCCGTGTCGTCGTACCTCTTCTGCGTACGGTCTGTCAGTTCCGCTGTCTGTGCCAGCAGACGGCCGATACTGGGGACTGCGTAGGTGCGGTAGAGCGCGAGTTCCAGTGCGCGCGTGTGGTCCCACGGGAATTCGAATGTCGTGCTGAGCCGATAGATCTCGAGGAAGTCCCGCTCCGGGTCCAGTCGCCGGATCTGCTCGAGCCGCTCGAAACGCTTCACCGCGTG
This sequence comes from Streptomyces sp. NPDC039480, assembly GCF_055597165.1. Lineage (NCBI taxonomy): Bacteria > Bacillati > Actinomycetota > Actinomycetes > Kitasatosporales > Streptomycetaceae > Streptomyces > Streptomyces sp. NPDC039480. Next base: position 422,332 of record NZ_JBVITX010000003.1, read on the forward strand.
ATCCCCCTTCTCGCACCGGAACAACAACTCTACGTTGGCCAAAGGCGGATGAGGCTTCAATGGTGGTAGCCGCACCCGGGGGAAGGTGGACCACATGTTCGACGGACTTCGCAAGTTCTGGCAATCCAACAAGCCCGCGCGGGACGAGAGCGAGCCCACTCGCGACCGGGACAAGCACAAGCGCCCGCACAACATCTTCGAGGCAGCCGCCGTCTATGTGGCGGCGTGCGCCGAGGACGATCAGGCCGAGATGGACGAAGCCACCGGCTGGGTCTCTCCGGAGGCACTGTCATTCGGTGTCAACGAGCTCGCGTGCCGCGCTGTCATCGCCCTCGCACGCGAACGGGACGAGTCACCACGGGACGTGGCCAGGTCTCTTCTGGGGCTGCCCGCCGCCTGAGCCCGCAGGCGCACCGGCCCGGTCGCACGAGGTGGTCCGCCGGCGACTTTCCTGCTCATCGACCTCTCGACGATCTCTGGGGCGAGTGGTTAGGGTGCGCCGACGGATGAAGCGATCGGGGAGGCTGGCATGGCCGGGACGGACGACGCTGCCGACGCGGCCGACGACGCGCTGTACGTGCTGACGGCGGTGCTCTTGACGCCCGCGAAGTTCCCCAGCGTACTGGGCGACGACTATCCGGAGGCATGTGCGGCGCTCGGCCTCGCGCCGCTCGCCGCCGGATACGGGCTGGTGCTCGGCCAGGACGGTGAAGGCGCGCGCTGGACGGTCGTCGTCGACGATGTGTCGCTGGTGGCCGTGGCAATCGCCTCCTGGGACTGCGGTATGGAGTACGACCTGTCTCCCGAAGAGCGCACGGTGGTCGCCGCGCTGCCCGGATGGCCGCTGGCGGTCGCCGTGGCCGCTCCCGGCGTGCCCGCTCCGCACGATCCGGAACCTGGCCCGGACGACGCCGGCCGCCCACCACTCGCGCCGCCCCCGCCCGACACCTGGGGCCCGGCACAACGACGGCTTGGTGCCGACGAGATAGCACTGCAGTGGGCGGCCTGGCGGGCGCAGATCGACGACGAGGAATTCGCGACGGACGGGACCGCCGTGGAGTCTCCGGAAGACGCGGACGCTCCTTTGACCAGCGTCCGGCGCGTACTGGCGGAAGCGCGTGCGTACGTGGACACTCCGCCGCCGTTGGGGCGGGTGCGGTCGTCCTTCGCCTCGGGGGACGCGCGCACCCTGCGGGCCGACGGCCCTGGCTGGTCCATGGTCGCCAGGACCGACGACATCGCGTTCGTGCTGCTGGACGAGGAACCGGGAGAGGTGATGCCGGTGGGCCGTGGAGCAGAGCTTCCCGCACTGCTGGAGGCCCTCGACAAGATGGCGGTTCGCCCTTCCTGAGCACGAGCGACAGGAATCACTGCCGCATCATGCAGACGCCTCAGCGACCGATCTCCTTGCGTGTGACACGACGCAGCCTGCCCCGCTGACCGGAGTCGAGCGTCAGATAGGCCGCCGCAGGTACTCCGAGCACGATCAGGAGCGCGGCCCACCATGGCAACCAGAACAGCAGAATGATCCCGGCTGCCACACCTCCTGCGGCGATCTTCGCCTTCTTCGACATGTGCGTCGCCTCCTTCGCGGCTTGTGCCGCTCTCTGCCTTGGAAAACGGGATCGGGCGTCCTACGGTTCCTGGCCGTGACCCTGAGACATCCCTGAGCCTCGTCCCCTACTGGTCCCTGACTCGCCGGCCGCCTCCAGGGTTACGCGATCTCCCGGCCTACTCGACCCGCAGGGGCTCACCGACTTCGTACATGTGGCGCAGCACCTGGCGATAGGAGTCGACAAATCCGGCCTCCGCGTAGGGCATCCCCATGGCGGCACAGTGGGCGCGTACGACGGGTTGGGCGAGTCGCAGATGAGGGCGCGGCATGCTCGGGAACAGATGGTGCTCGATCTGGTAGTTGAGTCCGCCGAGGAACCAGTCCGTCACGAGGCCGCCGCGAACGTTGCGCGAGGTGAGTACCTGGCGCCGCAGATGACCCCATCGCTCGCCGTCCGGGTCGGGCATTTCCATGCCCTTGTGGTTTGGTGCGAAGGCGAGTCCGAGGTGCAGGCCGAACAACGCCTGGTGAAGCGCCGCGAAGGCGAGCGCGTGGCCGAGGGGCATGGCCGCGAGCAACAGCGTCACGTAGCCGACGAGATGAGCGACCAGCAGAAGGCCTTCCACCACGCGCTCGCGCCGATCCTGCCGCCGCAGGTCCTGGAAGCCATAGATCTTCATGGCGACTCCTTGGAGGAGCGTCAGCGGGAAGAAGAGCCAGGCCTGGTTGCGGGTGAGCCAACGCCGGAAACCCAGACGGACCTTGGCCTGCCTGCTGGTCCACACGAGGACGTTCGCGGCGACGTCGGGATCCTTGTCGACATGGTTGGGGTTGGCGTGGTGCCTGTTGTGCTTGTCGTTCCACCAGGCGGAGCTCATCCCCAGCAGGAGGTTGCCGTGTACGAGGCCGATGGCACGGCTGACGGACCGGTTTCCGGTTATCTGCGAATGGCCCGCGTCGTGGCCGATGAACGCCGTCCGTGCGCACAGGACGGAGAGCACGGGGGCAAGCAGCAATACCCACCACGAGGCGCCGAGCAGGAACATCCCGGCCCCCACGGCCGCCAGTGCGAGGGTGTTGATTCCGATGGTCCGCGCGTACCAGCCTGTACGCCGATCCAAGAGCCCCTGCTCCTTGACCGTACGCAGGAGGGGCGCGAAATCACTACCGGCGGACTGTCTGCCAGTGGCGGCTGGGGAGCGTTCCGCGACTGCGGCGGCCTGGGGCATGGTGGGTCTCCGTCTGCTGATGAAGGGCTGACCTCATAAAACGTACGGATCAGTGACCTTCGGGAACCATGACGGCACCACCCGTCTTGCAGCGGGGGCCAGCCCCGAATGGCAGGGGGGCTGGCTACACCATGTGACTGGGATCACTGCCCGAGGTCGCCCGCGAAGCTCTCCCTTTGCTGTACTCTCGGCCGCTCCGGCCGCAGTAGTCAAATTTGAGGAATGCGTTATCGCTGTGCACAGGCTCCCCGTCGTGTCCCCTGCCGAACTCTCCGAACTGTCACGCTGTTCCGCCCTTTTCGTACCCGCCGACCCACCACGCGACGGACGCGTCGCCTTCTGGCACAGCGATGGCACCCAGCCACCGAACACAGCTGCTGGTGCCTACGAAGAGCTGGCCCTCGCAGTACCGGGGGACGACGGGATCGATCTTGCCACCGTGCCCGCGGTGCTCCTCCCTGTCCGCGCCGCGCTGCCGGTCCTCACGCGCGCGCGTGCCGCGACGGGAACACACCCGACGGCCGCGTTCTGGGGAACGGCCGGAGTGCTGGCCCTGCAACTGGCGGCGCGCGGACTCCTGCTGCCCGGGCTGACCGCCACCGACCACGACGCATGGCGCACCGGCCCACTGAGCGCAGAAGACCTGCAGCGGCTGCGTGAGCTGTCCGCGGCGATGCCACCGGCCGCCCACGCACGCCCGTTGGACGACAGCCTGCCGCTGCGACTGCCCGAGCCCGAGAGGTTGCTGCGCCAGTTCCTCGACGCCGTGGCCGACACACTTCCGCGCTCCCCCGCCGCGCCCCTGGCGTCCGGTGGAACCGTCTTCGCCACGCCGGAGCCCCAGCACGTACCGGAGCAGCGCGCGTGGGCCCTTGATGTGGCGGCCGGGCACGACGCCGGCGTACGGATCTCACTGCGCGTGGAAATCCCGGGCCTCGCCTCCGTGGCGGAGGACGGCACTCGGCTGCCGTTCCGCGCCGTGCTGCAACTGCACAGTGTCAGCGACCCCTCGCTTGTCGCGGACGCCGCCGAGGTGTGGGCCGGGTCCGGGGCTTCGGGACAGGCCTTCGGGCCGCGTGCGCGCATGGACGCCCTGCTCGCGTTGCGTCGCGCCACGCGCGCGTGGCCGCCTCTCGCCCCGCTGCTCTCGGCCACCGTGCCGGACGCGATCGAGCTGGCCGACGAGGAGGTCACCGCGCTCCTGGGCGAAGGCGCCCGAGCACTGGCTGTCGCGGGCGTCGACGTGCACTGGCCGAAGGAACTGGCGCGCAGCCTCACCGCGCGCGTGGTCATCGGCCCCCCGGACGACGACGGGCAGAACGACGACCAGAAGGGGCCGCACAAGCTCGCGTCGGGTACGCCGTCCTTCCTCTCCGCCGATGCTCTGCTCGCCTTCAACTGGCGCTTTGCGCTGGGCGACCAGCAGCTGACGCGGGCGGAACTGGACCACCTCGCGGAGGCCAACCGTCCGGTGGTGCGCCTGCGCGATCAATGGGTGCTGGTCAATCCCGAGGAGGCCCGCCGCGCCCGTGACCGCCAGGATCACAAGGTCACCCCGATCGATGCCCTCAGTGCCGCACTGACCGGCACGACCGAAGTCGAGGGTCGGCGCGTCGACGTACAGCCGACAGGATGGCTCGCCACCCTGCGCGAGCGACTCGCGGACCCCGAGGGCATGGAGCCCGTCGGGCAACCCGAGGCGCTTGCCGCCGAGTTGCGCGACTACCAGCTGCGTGGCCTGAACTGGCTGGCACGGATGACCTCGCTGGGCCTCGGCGGCTGTCTCGCCGACGACATGGGCCTCGGCAAGACGATCACGTTGATCTCGCTGCATCTGCACCGCCAGACACAGGAGGAGACCGCGGGCCCCACGCTGGTGGTCTGCCCGACGTCGCTGATGGGCAACTGGCGACGCGAGATCGAGAAGTTCGCGCCTGGCACGCGGGTACGCCGCTTCCACGGCTCCCAGCGCAGCCTGGAGGGCCTGACGGACGGCGAGTTCGTCCTCACCACCTACGGCACGATGCGACTCGACACGGAGAACCTCGGGCAGACCTCCTGGGGCATGGTCGTCGCCGACGAAGCGCAGCACGTCAAGAACCCGTACTCGGCCACGGCCAAGCAGCTGCGCACCATCGGGGCACGCGCGCGTGTAGCACTCACCGGCACTCCCGTGGAGAACAACCTCTCCGAACTGTGGGCCATTCTCGACTGGACCACTCCCGGCCTGCTCGGCGGACTCGGCACCTTCCGGACGCGGTACGCACAGGCCGTGGAGGGCGGCGCGGATCCCGGTGCCGCAGAGCGGCTCGGGCAGCTCGTGCGTCCCTTCCTGTTGCGCCGGCGCAAGTCGGATCCGGGGATCGCGCCCGAGCTGCCGCCGAAGACGGAGACCGATCGTGCCGTCTCGCTCAGCGCGGAACAAACAGGCCTCTACGAAGCCGTGGTGCGGGAGACGCTCGCGGAGATCTCCGGCGCCGACGGAATGGCGCGCAGGGGGTTGGTCGTCAAGCTCCTCACCGGGCTCAAGCAGATCTGCAACCATCCCGCGCAGTACCTCAAGGAGGACAAGCCCCGGATCCCCGGCCGCTCCGGAAAGCTGGAACTGCTGGACGAGTTGCTCGACACGATCCTCGCCGAGGACGCGAGCGTGCTCATCTTCACGCAGTACGTCCAGATGGCGCGACTCATCGAGCAGCACCTGTCGGCCCGCGGGGTCCCCTCCCAGTTCCTGCACGGCGGCACACCTGTAGCGGCGCGGGAGGCCATGGTTCAGCGCTTCCAGGACGGCGACGTCCCGGTGTTCCTGCTGTCTCTGAAGGCGGCGGGCACCGGCTTGAACCTGACGCGTGCCGAACACGTGGTGCACTACGACCGCTGGTGGAACCCCGCAGTCGAGGCGCAGGCCACCGACCGCGCGTACCGCATCGGGCAGACGCAGCCGGTGCAGGTGCACCGGCTGATCGCGGAGGGAACGATCGAGGACCGCATCGCCGACATGCTGCTGCGCAAGCGGGAGTTGGCCGATGCCGTCCTCGGGTCGGGCGAGGCGGCTCTCACCGAGCTGACCGACGCCGAACTGTCAGATCTGGTGGAGCTGCGAGGGGGCGCGCGATGAGTGACATCCATGATGAGACGTACGGTGCCGTGGACGACGACGCGCGTGCGGGTGCGCAGGCGGACGAGCGTACGTTCGCGGCGCTGCCGCCCGCCCATGGGCGCGGCTTCGCGCAGAGCTGGTGGGGTCAGGCCTGGCTGAAGGCTCTCGAGGACACGGCGCTCGACTCCCAGCAGCTCAAGACGGGGCGCAGGCTCGCTCGCGCCGGCGCGGTGGGCGCGGTGTCGGTGCGACCCGGCCGGATCACGGCGGTCGTCATGGACCGCGACGGCACACCGCACCGCTCCGATGTCCTCCTGCAGGAACTGAGCTCGGAGGAGTGGGACCGCTTCCTCGGCATGACCATCGAGCGGGCCGGGCACATCGCAGCGCTCCTGGACCGTGAGATGCCACCGCACCTGGTGGAGGACTCCGCGGCGGCGGGTGTGGAGCTGCTGCCGGGGATCGGCGATCTCGAGCCCGAGTGCGACTGCGACGCGTGGGATCACTGCGGGCACACGGCCGCGCTCTGCTACCAGATGGCGCGTCTGCTCGACGAGGACCCTTTCGTGCTGCTGCTGATGCGGGGGCGCGGAGAGCGGAGACTTCTCGACGAGCTACAGGTGCGCAGTGTTGCCGGGGCGGGTCCCGAGGAGCCTCAGGAAGGGCCTCAGGAAGCTGCCCCAGAGGGCGTCAGTGCCGCGGAGGCGTACTCGGACGGTGCCATCCTTCCGCCGCTGCCCGCCCTGCCTCCGCTGCCCGCGGAGCCGGGCCTGCCGCCGACGCTCGACACCGAGGCGGAGCCCGCGCCGGGACTCGATGTGCCGGCAGTCGAGTTCCTGGCCGCGCAGGCGGCCGCCGAGGCGTACCGGCTGCTGGCCGACGCGCTCACTCCAGGGCACGAAAGCTCGCCCTTGGAGGCTGAGTTGACTGCTGCGGAGGACGCCGTTCGTCTGGCAGCCGCTCAGCCCGGTGCTGTGATCGAAGCGCGGCTCGCGGAGGCGTCCGAGCGTGGCCGGGACGGCATGGCACTCGCCGTGCGGGCCTGGACGTACGGCGGCCGCGCCGCGCTCCACGTACTCGAAGAGGAGTGGACGCCTCAGGACGAGGCACTGGCACGCGCGCGTGCCGCACTGGACGCGGCCTGGGACGAGGACGAACGGCCTCGGCTCCGCGCGGCCCACAACCGCTGGACCGTGGTCGGCACGAACGCGCAGCTGCGCCAAGGGCGTGACGGTCGCTGGTGGCCCTACCGGAAGGAGGGAGGCCGTTGGGCCCCCGCGGGGCCGGCGGCCCATGACCCCGCGACTGCGTTGGCCATGGCCGACGCCGGGGAGTAGCACGGACGCGGATTCCGCCCCTCGCGGGAGGCGCCGTCGGCGCGTCTCCCGCAGTTCACCCAGTGGCCCCTTCGAGTTCGTGACGGCGGCGAAGTCTGACCGCTGTCACCGAACCCGTGCCCCAGGAGGCCCCGATGTCCCCGCACGCAGTCCGTAAGGGGCGTGTCCGCCGCTCCATAGCCGCCGGTATACCGCTCGCCGTGATCGCCGCTCTCACGGCGGCCGGCACCGCGACAGGCCGGCAGGCGAGCGGCGGACACGGTGAGGCGAGGATCACCAAAGCTGCGACGCTCGGGGACATCTCTCTCGGCGCCTTCAGCAACGCGCTGCTCCCCGGGACGGTGAAGAACGATCGCGGTGTCGATCTCGGCGGCATAGGCAGCGATCTCTATCCGGCGGGCCGCAAGGGCGAGTTCTGGACCGTGACCGACCGTGGGCCCAACGGTCAGATCAAGGTGGACGGAAAGAAGCGCCGCACTTTCCCGGTCCCCGGCTTCGACCCGGCGATCGTGAAGATCCGAGTGCGGGACGGCAAGGTCAAGGTCGTCTCCGCGCTCCCCATCACGACTGCCTCCGGAAAGCCCGTCACAGGCCTGCCCAACCAGGAAGGGCGTGACGAGGCCCCGTACACGTATGACGCGAAGGTTCCCGTCTCGTACGACCCGAACGGTCTGGACACGGAAGGAATCGTGCGGGCCCCGGACGGCAGTTTCTGGTTGGTCGACGAGTACGGTCCTTCACTGATCCATGTCTCCGCGCGCGGGAAGGTCATCAAGCGCTATGTCCCCCGAGGGCTGAAGCTGCGTGGCGCCGACTATCCGGTCGTCGAGGCGCTGCCGGGTGTTCTGCTCCACCGGAAGACGAACCGCGGCTTCGAGGGCCTCACCCGGCTTCCCGGCGGTGACCTCGTGATGGCCGTGCAGAGCCCGCTGGCCCTTCCGGACGAGGACGCGGGTGACGATTCGCGCACGACGCGGCTGCTGCGCTTCTCTCCGAAGAAGGGGAAGGTCACCGCCGAGTACGCCTATCGGTTCGACGCCGTGGGCATCGTGGACCCCGGTGAGGACGACACCTCCGAACTGAAGATCTCCTCCGTAGTAGCCATCGGGCGCGACCGGCTCCTCGTCCAGGAGCGGACCGACAAGGCCGCACGGCTCCAGGCGGTCACTCTGGACCGCAGGTCGGACATCCTCGGCGACAAGTGGGACAAGGCCACGACCAGCCCCTCCTTGGAGCAGCTCGACGATCCCGTCGCCTCCGGAGTGCCCGTCCTCCGCAAGCGTCTGGTGGTCGACCTCGGGGCCGTCGACGGCGTGCCCGACAAGATCGAAGGCGTTGCCAAGGTGGACAGCCGCACCCTGGCACTGATCAACGACAACGACTTCGGGATGAGCGACGGGCCCGAGGCCTTCGACAAGCACGGGCGACTCGTCGACAGCGGTGTGGAGACCTCGGTGACGTACGTCCGGCTACCGGAGAAGTACTGACTCTTCGAAGCGAAGCCCTGTCAGGACTGGGGCTTGGTGTACGGGACTTGGCCATCTGCGGGCGAGGGCGGCAGGAGGGAGTTCAGGTCGCTCGGGAAGTCGGTGGGCAGCGAAGGGAAGTCCGTAGGAAGCGACGGCATGTCGGTGGGCAGTGACGGGACCTCGCTGGGCAGACCAGTGGGCAGCTCGGTCGGAATCTGCGACGGGATGCTGAGCGATGGCGTGGGTTCCGGTCTGGTGTCCTTGCCGGTCTCGGCGGGTTCCTTCTTGCCGTCGCTGTCGTCGCCGGTGGCCACGAGGACCACCGCGATGACGGCTCCCACCGCCACGATGATCGCCAGCAGGACGAACAGCCCGTTACGCCGTCCTGAGGGCCCGCCAGGAGGCGGGGCCGACGACCAGCCCCCGCTGCCGGGTGGCGGCCCGTACCCGCCGCCTGGTGGTGGTCCGAACCCGCCTCCGCCCGGTGGTGGACCACTGGGCGGAGGCGGAGGGGGCTGCGGAGGTACGGGCGGCACGGCCATACCAACAAGAGTCGCCTCGAACCGGTTACAAGGCGACCCCCGTGCACCAGCTGACGGAGCGTCGGCTGCGGAGCGCGCTCAGCTCCGAGCCGCCAGAAGGTGATCCATGGCCAGTTGGTCGAGCCGTTCGAACGCCATTCCGCGCGCTGCGGCTGCCTCCACGTCGAACGCCTCGAAAACATCCCTGTCGGCGAGCAGACCGGACAGTCCGTCCTCAGCGGTGGGGACCGCCAGTTCGTCCAGGCGTGCGGCGCGCAGCGCTTCGCGCACCTCGGGGTCGGCCCGGAACGCGGCCGCCCGCTCCCGCAGGATCAGGTAGTTGCGCATGCACCCCGCGGCCGACGCCCACACTCCTTCGTAGTCTTCCGTGCGCGGCGGCTTGAAGTCGAAGTGCCGCGGGCCGTCGTAACCGCCCCTCTCCAGGAGGTCGACCAGCCAGAACGCGCTGCGCAGGTCCCCCGCGCCGAACCGCAGATCCTGGTCGTACTTGATGCCCGTCTGACCGTTGAGGTCGATGTGGAAGAGCTTGTCCGCCCACAGCGCCTGGGCGATGGAGTGTGGGAAGTTCAGGCCCGCCATCTGCTCGTGGCCCACTTCGGGGTTGACGCCGAACAGTTCGGGTCGTTCCAGGCGCTCGATGAATGCGAGGGCGTGGCCGACGGTGGGCAGCAGGATGTCGCCGCGGGGCTCGTTCGGCTTCGGTTCGATCGCGAACCGCAGGTCGTAGCCCTGCGCGGTCACATACTCGGCGAGCAGGTCGAAGGCCTCCTTCATGCGGTCCAGCGCATTGCCGACGTCCTTCGCCGCGCCGGACTCGGCGCCCTCCCTGCCTCCCCAGGCGACGTAGGTGCGCGCGCCCAGTTCGACCGCGAGGTCGATGTTGCGGATCGTCTTCCGCAGCGCGTAGCGGCGTACGTCGCGATCATTGGCGGTGAAGGCGCCGTCCTTGAAGACGGGGTGTGTGAAGAGGTTCGTGGTGGCCATCGGCACGACGAGACCCGTGGCATCGAGCGCCTGTCGGAAGCGCTTGATGTGGCTCTCCCGTTCCGATGCGGATGATCCGAAGGGGATCAGGTCGTCGTCGTGGAACGTCACTCCGTAGGCACCCAGCTCAGCAAGGTGCCGCACCGAGTCGGCCGGGTCGAGTGCGGCCCTGGTGGCGTCCCCGAACGGGTCCCTGCCCTGCCAGCCGACGGTCCACAGGCCGAAGCTGAACTTGTCCTCGGGAGTGGGCTGGTAGTTCATGTGCGGCTCCCTCACCTATTTCGTCATGGCCCTTTACAAATTAGTATCCGAGGGCGCCGCTGGGAAGGTCGTGGAAGAAACTCCGGTTCGCACCCGGAGACAGCCGCAGGAACGGAGACCGTCATGTCATCAGCGCCCGCAGCCCAGGGGCCCCTCGTGGTCGGCGTGGACAGTTCCACGCAGTCCACCAAGGTCCTGGTCGTCGACGCGGCCACCGGCCGGGTCGTCGCGAGTGGCCAGGCTCCGCACCGCGTGAGCACGGGCGAGCATCGCGAAAGCGATCCCCAGGAGTGGTGGGACGCTCTGTGCGCGGCTCTCGAGCAGTGCGGCCGAGCCGCCCGGGAAGCCACCGCGGTGTCCATCGGCGGCCAGCAGCACGGGCTCGTCACGCTCGACAAGGACGGCAGGCCGGTGCGGCCCGCTCTGCTCTGGAACGACGTGCGGTCGGCACCGCAGGCCCGGAGCCTCGTCGAGCGTCTCGGCGGCCCCACGGTGTGGGCCGACCGGGCCGGCAGCGTCCCTGGACCTTCCTTCACCGTGACCAAGTGGGCCTGGCTCGCCGAGCACGAGCCCGCCGCGGCCCGCGCCACGGCCGCGGTGCGTCTCCCCCACGACTACCTCACGGAACGCCTCACAGGTCTCGGCACCACCGACCGCGGCGACGTCTCCGGAACAGGGTGGTGGGCGTCGGGAGCGGAGCAGTACGACGAGGGCATCCTCGACATGGTGGGCCTCGATCCGGCTCTGCTGCCCCGTGTCGCACGCCCTGGTGAGGTCGTCGGAACAGTGCGGGACGGTGACGAACTGCCCTTCTCCAGGGGCACACTGGTCGCGCCCGGCACCGGCGACAACGCGGCGGCCGCCCTGGGGCTCGGCCTGCGCCCCGGCACGCCGGTGCTGAGCCTCGGCACCTCCGGCACGGTGTACGCCGTCTCACAACGCCGTCCCGCGGATCCGACGGGCACCGTCGCGGGCTTCGCCGACGCACGCGGCGCGTGGCTGCCGCTGGCCTGCACCCTCAACTGCACGCAGGCCGTCGACCGGGTGGCCGCGTTGCTCAGCCTGGAGCGCGAGGCCGTGGAACCGGGCGGCTCGGTCACGCTTCTGCCCTACCTGGACGGCGAGCGTACGCCGAACCTGCCCCACTCCTCCGGAGTACTGCACGGCCTGCGCCACGACACGTCACCCGGGCAGTTGCTCCAGGCGGCGTACGACGGGGCCGTGCACTCACTGCTCGGCGCGCTCGACCTGGTCCTGGACCCCGACGCCGACCGGTCGTCGCCGCTCCTGCTGATCGGCGGCGGGGCACGCGGCACAGCCTGGCAGGAAACCGTACGGCGCCTCTCCGGACGTCCCGTTCAGGTCCCGCAGGCCCAGGAACTCGTCGCGCTCGGCGCCGCGGCACAGGCGGCGGGCCTGCTGACCGGTGAGGACCCCAGCGCGATCGCCCGACGCTGGGGCACGGCCCAAGGGCCCGTGCTCGACCCCGTGGAGCGGGACGAAGCGACGCTCGCCCGGATCTCCGGGGTACTCTCCGACGCGGCGCCGCTCCTGGACAGGGCGCCCCATGGGGAGTGAGGACTGACCGAGGCATGACCGCACCGCTGCACGACGAGCGCCGGGGTACGTCCGGCGCGCGGCTGCCCGACACCCAGCAGGCGATACGCCGTCGCAATCTGTCCCGGGTGATGCACGCCGTGGCGGCGCACGGCCCTCTGTCCCGTGCCGCCGTCGCCTCCCGCATCGGGCTGACGCGGGCCGCTGTCTCCACGCTGGTGGACGAGTTGATCCGCTCCGGGCTTCTGGACGAGCTGGGTCCCGAGCGACCAGGTCGGGTGGGCCGTCCAGGGTCCGCCCTGGCGGTCAGTGCTCAGGGGCCCGTCGGCATCGGTGCCGAGGTGGGAGTCGACCACCTCGCGGCATGCGCGGTGGATCTGCGTGGGGAGGTCCGTGCACGGGCTGTGCGGCGGGCCGCAAACCGCGGACGCTCGCCTGTTCCGGTGCTGGAGGAGCTCGCCATCCTGGTGGAGCGGGTGAGCGCGGAGGCCCGCCGGGCAGGGCTGTCCCCCGCCGGCCTCGCGGTCGCCGTGCCCGGGCTCGTCGCCCGCGACACCCGGACGGTCGTACGCGCCCCCAACCTCGGCTGGCACGACATCGACCTGAGCCGTCTCCTCCCCACAGAGCTACCACTGGCAGTGGGCAACGAGGCCAACTTCGGCGCCCTCGCCGAGTTGTGGCTCGGCGAAGCATCGCCCCAGGACTTCCTACATGTGTCCGCCGAGATCGGCATCGGTGCCGCACTCGTCGTCGACGGACGGCTGCTTCTCGGAACACGGGGATACGCAGGTGAGTTGGGCCACGTGCCCGTGCACCCCGACGGGCCGGCCTGCCCCTGCGGAGGCCGCGGCTGTCTGGAGCAGTACGCAGGTCAGGAGGCGGTCCTGCGCGCGGCAGGCCTGGGCCCCGGTGAGGAACGCGGTGAACTTCTGGCCGACCGTGCCGCCGCGGGCGACGAAACAGTGCGGCGAGCACTCCACGGCGCCGGAACAGCCCTGGGCATCGCCCTCACCGGCGCGGTCAACCTGCTGGATCCGCAGGCTGTGGTGCTGGGCGGCGCTCTGTCGCGCCTGGCGCCGTGGCTGCTGCCCGCCCTCGAGCAGGAGCTGGTGGAACGCACTGCCGGCCGGGCCTGCGGAGTCGCCATATCCAGGCTCGGACCGGACGGCCCGTTGCTGGGAGCAGCGCACTCGGTGGCGCGGGCGGTGCTGGACGATCCAGCGGGCGTCAGCGGCAGCGTCGGTGCTGGTGGGGGCGGGCAGGCGTAGACGTAGGCGTGATGCGGTGGGGGCGCAGGGCTGTGGAGGGTGCGCAGCCGTGAAAGGCGCGCAGCCGTGGGGTTTGCAGCACTTCCGACCCAGCACCGCTCCCCCGATTCCCCCGATCGGGTGGCCGAGATATCCACAATCACGCTGCTATGCACAGATCCAAGCAACGCCCTTCCGCCCCAACCGCCGAGCGCCGTAACGTAATTCACGCGGGGCGTCGATGCCATGGCTGCAGCACTTGCGGCGGCCCATGACGCCCACAGAGCGACCCGAGCGACCTACGGGATCTGAGGGTCCCGAGCAACCTGAGCGACCCGAGCGACCCGAGCGAGCAGAAACGGCCCACCCGGCCGGACCGACGGCCCACGGCCGGAGTGGAGCGGCACAGCGATGAATGACCCCAAGATCCTGACCGTCCGACCCGAACCGGACCAGTACGCCTGGACGTTCGGCGGCGCCCCGCCCCTTGCGCGCATCGCTCCGGGCACCGTCCTCGACCTGTTCACCGAGGACTGCTTCGCCGGGAACGTGCGCTCGGAGAAGGACCTCGTCTCCGAAGTCTGCGAGTTCCCGTTCCTCAACCCCCAGACCGGCCCCTTCCACGTGGAGGGCGCGGAGCCCGGTGACACCGTCGCCGTCCACTTCGTGTCGATCGAGCCGGCCCGAGACTGGGCGGCCTCCACGACGGTCCCCCTGTTCGGCGCCCTCACGTCCACCCACTCCACCGCTTCGCTCCAAGCGCCCCTGCCTGAAGCAGTGTGGATCTGGCAACTCGACCGGGCCCGACGGACCGCGCAGTTCAGCGCGCGGGACAGTGACTTCCAGATCGAGCTGCCCATGGATCCCATGCACGGCACGGTCGGTGTCGCGCCGGCGAATCTGGAAGTGCGCTCGGCGCTCGTGCCCGACGCGCACGGCGGCAACATGGACACGCCCGAGATGCGCGCCGGGGTCACCTGCTATCTGGGCGTGAACGTCGACGGCGCGCTGTTGAGTCTCGGTGACGGACACGCACGGCAGGGAGAGGGAGAGACCTGCGGCGTGGCCGTCGAGTGTGCCATGAACACCGTGGTGATCGTGGATCTCCTCAAGGGGGTGAGTACGCCCTGGCCGCGGCTTGAGTCGGACACGCACATCATCTCGACCGGGTCGGCGCGACCGCTGGAGGACGCGTTCCGAATATCCCAGCTCGACCTGGTGCAGTGGCTGGTCCGTGATTACGGATTCAGCGAACTGGACGCCTACCAGTTCGCGACGCAGACCGTCGAATCCCCGCTGGCCAACGTCTGCGACACGAACTACACGTGTGTGGCCAAGATCCGCAAGGAGTGGCTGCCCGCACGCGAGACGCATCGCGGTCTGCATGCGCACCTGCGCCAGATATCCGCCTCGCTACCACGGTCCGTCGCGCTACCGCGGTCCACCGCACTCCCGCTGTCCGCCTCACGATCACGCGGGTCGGACCACCGCCCCTCCTGAGAACCAGCGCCTTTCGACAGGGCGGCCGCTCCCGCCCGGAGACCGGCGCTGCGCTTCTCGCCGCAGTCGAGCTTTCCACCGTGGCGAGCTCCTCACGTACAGCGCCAGTCAAGCCGTTCTCCCCACCGAGAGGCAGGTCAGTCATGGATCGATTGAGACGCTCCCCGAGCCGGCGTCGAATGCTGCAGGGCGCATTCGCCGCAGCCGTACCCGCCGCGCTCCTGCCCACCACCCGCGCGACGGCCGGAGCCCTCGCGGTCGATTACCCCCCGGCCGAGTGGGTGCCGGCCAGCACCTCCAACTACACGGCGTCCAACCGCCCCAGCAGCTACCCCATCGACTATGTGGTCATCCACGTCACGCAGGAGACGTACGCGGACACACTCGCCATCTTCCAGAACCCCGCGAGGAAGGTCTCGGCCCATTACGTGGTGCGGTCCAAGGACGGCCACATCGCCCAGTGCGTCCGCGAGCGCAACATCGGCTGGCACGCGGGGAACTGGACCTACAACACCCGCAGCATCGGTATCGAGCACGAAGGGTGGGTCGACAACCCCGAGTACTTCACCCACGCGATGTACGAGCGGTCCGCGGCACTGACCGCTGCCATCTGTACGAAGTACGGCATCCCGAAGGACCGTGAGCACATCATCGCTCACCATGAGGTGCCTGGTTCGGACCATACGGATCCCGGGCCGCATTGGGACTGGACTCGCTACCTCCGCCTCGTCAACTTCGCCTGAAGCTGCGCGTCCTTGTCGGCTTCACGCTCCGGGGCGACGATGGCAGCACCGCATCGCCGTCCCGGGAGGCCGAGTTGACCGATCCATGGGTGGCCCTGGAACCGGGCACGGACCCCGTCGAGCGGGTGCGGGTGGTGCGGCGGGCCCATGAAAGGTTCACCGACGCGGGGGCGATCTCCCGTCCGGTGCGTTCGGTGGTGGCCGAGTCGTGGCGGAGGTCGGCCAGGGCGCTGGTGAGTCCGGAGGCCACCGGCGCCGCGGTGGAACTGACCGACGGCGACCTCGGGGCGTACCGGGCGGAGCATCCGTTGGCGAGGGTGATGCCGCTGTTCCGCGAATTGATGGGCGGCTTCGCGGCGGACGGGGAGCATCTTCTCGCCGTGTGCGACGCACAGGGCAGGTTGTTGTGGGTCGAGGGCCACGCGGTGACGCGGCAGCGGGCGGGGCGGATGAACTTCGTGCCGGGCGCGCGGTGGGCGGAGTCCGCCATGGGGACGAACGCGCCGGGGACGGCGGTCGCCGTGGACCGGCCGGTGCAGGTCTTCGCCACCGAGCACTTCATGCGGCGCGTGCAGCCGTGGACGTGTGCGGCGGCTCCCGTGCACGATCCGCGGACGGGGCGGCTGATCGGCGCGGTCGACATCACCGGCGGTGACGGGCTCGCGCACCCGCACAGTCTCGCCTTCGTGCAGGCGGTCGCGCGGGCCGCTGAGTCCCACCTGGCGTTGCTGGCTCCACCGACGCGAGCAGGCGAAGGAGTGGAACTGGCGGCTCTGGGCCGTGATGAGGCGCTGCTCCTCACGGCTGGGCGCAAGGTGCGGCTGAGTCGGCGGCACAGCGAGATCGTCGTGCTGCTGGCCCGCCATCCGGAGGGGCTGACGGGGGACGAGTTGTTGTGTGCGTTGTACGAGGACGAGTCGGTGCCGCAGGTGACGTTGCGGGCCGAGATGGCTCGGCTGCGACGGGTGCTCGGGGGTGAGTTGCTGCGGTCGCGGCCGTACCGGCTGGCGGTGCCCGTCGAGTGCGATGTCGACATGGTCGAGCGTCGTCTGGGCGCGGGGGCGGTGACGGCGGCCGCGGCCGCGTATGCCGGTCCGTTGCTGCCGCAGTCGCAGGCCCCCGGTCTCGTCCGGCTCCGTCGCAGGCTTGCCGACCAGCTGCGGGCGGCGCTGGTCGACCGCAACGACCCCGATCTGCTCGCGGACTGGGCGCACGCTCCATGGGGGGAGGATGATCTGACGGTGTGGCGGGCGCTGGCCGCGCTGCGTCCGACGGCGCCGGTTCTGGCGCGCTTGAAGGAACTCGACGCCGAGTTCGCAACGTCGATGCAACGTCCGTGCCTCTAGCCTCCGGGCGAGAGCTGCCCAGCGGCGGGCAGCCTGCCACGGGAGGCCAGCCAAGATGACCCGTTACGCAGCGCCCGGCACCGACGGCGCGACCGTCTCCTACCAGTCGCGCTACGACCACTTCATCGGCGGCGAGTACGTGGCGCCGGCCCGTGGCCAGTACTTCGAGAACCCGAGTCCGGTCAACGGTCGGACGTTCACCGAGATCGCCCGGGGCACCGCGGAGGATGTCGAGCGAGCGCTGGACGCGGCGCATGCGGCGGCGCCCGCGTGGGGGCGTACGTCGGTCGCCGCGCGCGCGGACGTGCTGTTGAAGATCGCCGACCGGATGGAGGCCAACCTCGAACAGCTCGCGGTGGCCGAGAGCTGGGAGAACGGCAAACCGATCCGCGAGACGCTGGCCGCCGACATTCCACTCGCCATTGACCACTTCCGGTACTTCGCGGGGGTCATCCGGGCGCAGGAGGGGTCGCTGAGCGAGATCGACGAGGACACCATCGCGTACCACTTCCACGAGCCGCTCGGTGTCGTCGCGCAGATCATTCCGTGGAACTTCCCGATCCTCATGGCCACGTGGAAACTGGCGCCGGCACTCGCCGCCGGGAACGCCGTCGTCCTCAAACCAGCCGAACAGACCCCGGCCTCCATTCACTACTGGATGAGCCTGGTCGCCGACCTGCTGCCGCCGGGGGTCATCAACATCGTCAACGGATTCGGGGCCGAGGCGGGCAAGCCGCTGGCGTCCAGTCCGCGCGTGGCCAAGGTCGCGTTCACCGGTGAGACCACCACGGGGCGGCTGATCATGCAGTACGCCTCCGAGAACATCAAACCGGTGACGTTGGAGCTGGGCGGCAAGTCGCCGAACATCTTCTTCGACGACGTGTGGGCGGCCAACGACGACTTCAGGGACAAGGCGCTCGAAGGCTTCACGATGTTCGCCCTCAATCAGGGTGAGGTGTGCACCTGCCCGTCGCGGGCGTTGGTGCAGCGCGGTCACTACAGCGAGTTCCTGGAGGCGGCGATCGCGCGCACCGAGCAGATCAAGGCCGGTCACCCCCTCGACACCGACACCATGATCGGAGCGCAGGCTTCCAATGACCAGCTGGAGAAGATCCTCTCCTACCTGGACATCGGCCAGCAGGAAGGCGCCAAGGTCCTGACGGGCGGCCAGCGCATCCAGTACGACGGAGAGTTGGCCGGGGGCTACTACGTCCAGCCGACGATCTTCGAGGGCAACAACCGCATGCGGATCTTCCAGGAGGAGATCTTCGGACCGGTCGTCTCGGTCGCTTCGTTCAACGACTTCGACGACGCCATCAAGATCGCAAACGACACGCTGTACGGCTTGGGGGCGGGTGTGTGGACGCGTGACATCAACACGGCGTACCGGGCAGGCCGTGCCATCCAGGCGGGTCGCGTCTGGACGAACTGTTTCCACGCGTACCCGGCGCACGCGGCGTTCGGCGGCTATAAGCAGTCCGGCATCGGTCGTGAGACCCACAAGATGATGTTGGAGCACTATCAGCAGACGAAGAACCTCCTGGTGTCGTACTCGCCGAAGAAGCTCGGCTTCTTCTAGGGGCACGAAAAAGGCGCCTGACCTGGGGATTTGCCGGTCAGGCGCCTACCGCTCGGCCCGCTCAGAGCTGGGCCCGATTTACGTCATAACTCCCAGTTCCTGCCACCGTCATCCCGCTCCTGACCAGCTCTTCCGGTCTATTTCCGGTCCACATCCCGTCTCACCCCTCAGGCGCCGCGCCCTGGCTGACGCGGTCCCACTCCTGCATGGACTGCTCGATCAGCCGGTTGGCCTGCTCCCGGACGCCATCCAGGAGCTTGGCGTAGTGCCGGAAGAGAACCTCGATGCTCTGGCCCGCGCGGCGAGCGCATTCGGCCGGGTCCACACCGGAGTACAACCAGAACGAGATCCCGGCATGCCGGAGATCATAGGGCCGCTTGGCCAGACCGGAGGCGAGTTCCGTGCGGGTCAGGACATGCTTCCGTGCCCGCGCCCACGTAATGCCATACGCAGACGCGTCCACGTAGTTGCCGGCCTGGTTCCGGAACACCCGACCGTCCGGCCCCACGCCGAACCGTTTGATGTGCGCGCGCAGGATGCGCACGAACTGCGGCGGGATGTGCACCGGCCGGGTCGCGATAGCCGCACGGCGCCTGAGCGAGTGCACCTCGTGCACCGCACCGTCGTCCGTCCATTCCTTGCCCGAGGTGATGACGCCGCCCGACAGGTTGAGCATCCCCCATCCGGTCTCGGGCAGATGGCACTGTTCGAGCCGGAGGTGAATGACCTCCCCCGGCCGCATGGCCGCGTAGTACATACAGCCGAAGAACGCCTCAAGGTGGGGACCGCGCCCGCGCTGCTGGGCAACCGCCGCAAGCAGCCGTGCGACTTGGGCCGGATTGGGGACGGCAGCCGGGTCCACCTCTTCGCTGACCGCC
Source organism: Streptomyces sp. NPDC039480 (assembly GCF_055597165.1). Taxonomy (NCBI): domain Bacteria; kingdom Bacillati; phylum Actinomycetota; class Actinomycetes; order Kitasatosporales; family Streptomycetaceae; genus Streptomyces; species Streptomyces sp. NPDC039480. The sequence goes on from NZ_JBVITX010000003.1 coordinate 441,659, forward strand.
GGAGCGTTCCACCTGAGCCCGTTGAGGGGGTTCTCCGCGAAGTAACCTTTCTCCACCGCGGTGCTGAGGACTTCACTCAATGCAGCCCGCTTGTGCCGCACCGTCTTGGCCGCAGCCGCTTTGCCGTCCAGCTTGCGACACAGGGCGTCCAGCGCCCGCCGCAGCACATCTGCTTCCGCGAGAGCACCGACGGGCAAGGAGTTTCGCTTCAGCCAGTCCAGGGCCTTCCGCCACCCCTGGGTCGGCTCTTGGGCCCATGCGTTCTTGTTGAACGCCCACGAGTACAAGGCGCGCCGCAGTACTCGCGGCTCCGGATACGTTGCGCCAGGGCGCACCAGGGCAGGCGTGATGGTGGCGAATGCGTCGGCCAGGGTACGGCGGGTGTTTCCCGGTGTACGGTCCCACCGTTGATCGATGTATTCGTGAGCAAGGTCGTACCACATCGTCCGCTGCTTGATGGCCCGCAGCTCGGACGCCGGCAGCCCCGTGTGCTCATCGAAAGGCTCGCCTTCGCGCGCCGCCGTCATCAGCTTCGCATGCCGGCTCTCGGCGAGCCTGACAGTGCTGAACGCTTCCGAATTCTCCCGCCCGTTGACCGTCCATCGCACCTGAAAACGGCTACGCCGACCAGGACGCTCACGTATGTCCCAGAAACGGACATTGTAACTCATCGCCAAGTGTCAGAATCCCTCTCGCACGCTTCCCACCAGGCATCCAGATCTGTGCGACGGCACCGCAGTTCGCCGTTGGGCAGCTTGACCATGCGGGGGGCCTGCCCGCGGGCGCGCATGCGGTAAAACGCCGACGGACTCATGCGGATCTCCGCAAGCACCTCGGCCAGCTTCAGCGCAGGAGGACGAGCCATGCAATTTCACCTTCGTGTTGAGAAAAGCTTCATGCCGGAAGTACAGACGTGCATTGATACGGCACGGACCACCCGTCCTGAGAGATCCATCTATCGTGGACTGGGCTACAAAATGCAGCGCGGCATCACGAATTGACACAGCGTGGAATATCCCTCACGGCGCACAGGCGAGCGGCCAGGGTGGACCTGGCCGAGCAACCAGCCGACCAAAGCCTTAGGCATGAAGACGCGGTCGTTGATAGGGCAGCAGGCGACAGCAGCGCCCTACACCTCCTCGCGAATGTGCGGCACTGCCAACTGCGTCCGCCACGGCTCCACCGCCAAGCACAGCCGTGTGCGAACACCATCAATGCTCTGCACGATCCCCGGTTTCGCTAACCGGGGATCGCCTGCTATGTATCGCACAGCACGAAAAGGGCATCGCCCATGGGCACCTCTGTCGTCTCCGTCAGGACGACAGCCGGTCGGACCGGAGAGCCGGGGCCGCTCCGTCCATGACAAGGGTCAGAAGCCCGTTTCCGGTGAGTCGTCTGGTGCACCGCGACATATGCGGCCACCGCTCGATCACGACGGCAGCCCCGTTGCAACAGGTCGGTCCTCCCCGACGAGCGCGGCCGCGCAGAGGCAGAGACAGAGGGCCGTGGAGAGCGCACCATGGTCTTCTGTCTCCTGCGGTCCACGCGTTCTGGCGCCGAGCCCCAACAGGAGGGGCAGTGAAGCGAGCAGATCGCAGAGCAGGATTCGGCAGATGGGGCCTCCTTAGAACGGATCTCGGCGGCAAGACCGAGCAGAGCGGAAGTACGGGCTCCCACGGCGCCCGGCCTGCGTACCGGTCGCCCCGTAGCCGCATCACGTCGCTGACCTGGTTTTTTCCGGGACGTTGTACGTTGACATGGTCTCGGAGGAGGTTCCAGTCCTTTGGAGCCCTTTCCCGTCTGCCGTGGGCGAATCAGTGCCGAGCACACCGCAGGCAGCGTCTGGCTTGGCCCCGCTTCTCGGCACCGTGGTCGAGCAACTACCCGCTTCCATACCTTCGATCAGAACGACGACGGAATCGTCAGCAGGGACGACTTCCGGCTGATGGCAGCACGGGTGGCTGCTGCCTTCTCACGTCGAAGGACGAGTTCAAGGCGGCAGCCGGCTGCTTCCGGGAAGGGACGGCGGTCCTTGCCGATGTGGATGGCAGCGGGCATATCAGCCGGGAGGAATTCGTAGCTGCAGCGGCAAAAGGACTTCACCAGGACTCCGACGCTTTCGCTCGGATCTCGCTGCCCTGGCATCGCGCGGTTTTCGCCGCGGTGGACCCAGAGGGCCACGGTCGCGTCGACCGCCAGACGGTCGAGACGGTGCTCCTCGCCCTTGGAGCAGGTGCACAGGCCGCTCGTGCCACCGCTCAGGCTCATCAGGGCGATACAGAGGGCCTGATCACCCCGGACGAGATCCTGCGAGAAGCCGAGGCGTACTACACCCGTGATACGCCGCAGCGCGCCTTCCCGCGCCCGTATGACACGCTCCCACATCACTCAGTCACTGGCTGACCGCTGCGTCGCTCCGTCCACGGTCTACATGCGCTCCCTGCTCTACGCCGCATAAGCAACAAAGATGGTGGCAGGCGGCGTTGACGCCGTTCAAGACGGTGGGTCAGCGCGCAGTGGTGGCGGCCAGCCGGGACTGAGGGGGCGACGCCTCAGGCCCCCGGAAGGGCCATCGGCTGTTCCCGGAGAGGTGCCGAAGACTCGGTTCCGGCGTGCCCGGTCAGTGCCGCGCGCGGGTTGGCGACCAGCAGCGTATCCAGTTCGTCGTTGCTGATGCCGGCGGCTTTCAAATGGCCGGCGAAGTCGGTGAGGAGATAGGCGTAGCCAGTGCCGCCATACGTGGTGAGATGACCACGCTTGCACACGTCGTGGGAGAGCAGAAGGCGGTGCAGGTGACCGCGGGCGAGGAACTCGCAGACGAGGCGGACGGCCTTGTCGCGCTCCCACGGATTGCGGTCGTGGATCAGGTCGAACTCCACCCACGCGCCTTGACGGGCGAGGAGGTCGTGGTACTCGGAATCGGCGGTGGCATCGCAGTGACCGATGATGATCCGCTCCGGGGCGACACCTTCTTCCATGAGAAGGTCGAGCTGGGCCAGGCCTACTCGGCCCTGAGAGGCGTGGGTGGTAACCATCAGCCCTGTTCGTCGGTGCGCCCTGGCAGCAGCGCGGAAGGATTTCTCCTCGACAGGCGAGACGTAGTCGCGGTCAGAGCCAATCTCCCCGATAATTCCCGGCCGCACAAGATGCGCCCCGGCGCGGACGCCTTGTGTGATCTCTGTGACGATGTCGTCGGCGAGGCGGCTGGTGGGGAGCGTCCATACGTCGTCGGCGTAGTACGGCTCGCGGTACCAGCCGCAGCCCATGACGATGTTCAAGCCTGTCGCCTTCGCCACCTCGACCAAGGCGTCGGGACGGCGTCCGAGGGTATGGCTGGTGACCTCCACCATCGTGCCTCCGCCAGCCGCGGCGAACTCTGCCAGCTCCTTGACCGCCAAAGGCACTTCATACAGACGCTGCGACCGGTCACGGGTGATACGAGCCATGTCGAGGAAGATGTGCTCATGCATCAACGTCACCCCGAGCTCGACCGGATCGACCGGCCCCAGCACGGTCATCACGCTCGGCTTCGGTCCTGGTCGCTGGGTCATGTCGAATCCAGTCTTCGGCAGTGAAAGCGAAAGTCACCTCTCCAAAGACATCAGGGGATGGCACGAACTCCAGTGCCGTCAGGCGCTGTTCGCTGCCTCCAGCAGTCTCATCCCGATCGCCTGTGGATAGATCTGCGCACCCCGCCACACACAAGGCGCAAAACCGCCCACATGTGACCGTTCACGTTAGATGGCGGGCAGGCCGCACTGTCTCTGCAGGTCGTCGCGAATCTTGTTCATCTTGCTTGGCGGGTTCTGTTCACGTGGATGGCGGGTTGATGGGGCGGGTGTCGCCGAGGAGGGTCTGCGCGTGCTCGGTCAGCGCCTCGTGCAATGACCCGTAGCGTCGTGAGGCGCGGTGCGTGATTTTCCTGAGGAGCGCGCGGTGCGTCTTCCACTCCGGCGTCCGCTCTGTGAGCTGGGTCCATGAATTCGGGGCGAGGTGCCACTCGCTTCCGGTGAGGCAGGCCCAGATGAATGCTGACGCGCTGTCGCGGAGCGGCTCGACGACCCCGAGGAAGCCGGGCATGTTGTCCTGGGCGAGAGGACTGAAGATGGGCATCCAGTCGGTCGACGTGAGCGTCCAACGGGCGATGCGTCGGCGGGCCTGGTAGTCGCTGTGCTGCTGGACTGCGGAGACGTGGTCGACGAGCCGGGTGATGGCGGTGGCCAAGGCTTCCGACTGTTCCTCCTGGTAGACGCTCAGGGGGTGAAGCCGACGCTTCTTGATCTCCAGCCCAGTGCGGTGCCATGCGTCGGGGATTCCGAGGAAGCGTGCTGCCTGTTCCATGTCCATGTTGCCTGCGATCTGGACAAGCTGGACGGAGGCGAAGCGGCGGAGTGCGCAGGACGCCTTCAGCTGTGTGGTGCCGCTGAGCAGTGCGGTGAACCACCTCTCGGGGATCCGCTGAGGAACGTGCTCGGGCAGGTAACCGTCACCCGCGACGACGCGGAGCAACGGTTTCCTGCCCTGTCGCCGGACTGGCCTTGCCATTCTGCCGACGAGCTGGGAGGGCATCGTCTCGTTCACACGCGCTTGAAGCTCGGGCGAGCAGTCGTAGCGGAGCGTCGTCCAAGTCTTGCCCCATCCGGACGATGACGGTGGGGTGTGGTCGAAGAGGACGGCCAGGGCCTGGGCGAGAGCCGGGCCGGGCAACTCGAGCAGACGCGACGAGATGTCGAGGAGGCCAGCGGCCGCCGGGGGCGAGGCAGGCATCGTCGTCCACTGATGGCCGGCCTCGGGGGAGCCCGGACCGCGCTCGTGCTGGTGAGCCGCGAACGTGGTGAAGGCCGTTGCAAGGTGCTTCTCGGGTGTGACCGTCGAGGCCGCCGGCCATGAGGCCGTGACCAGCGCTGCGACGACCTGTAGGTCGCTGAAGAACCTGGTAGGAGGCTTGCCGGAACCGACGCCGACGGGCTCGAGGAGACGGAGGAGCCGTTCCTGGAGGACGAGGATATCTGCGGACAGCTCGTGGCGGTTGGCTGAGCCTGGGTCATTGAGCCAGGCGCCGCAGATGCCCCCGTCGGGGGCGCGGACCGGGTTGCGGCACTGAGCTGGGTGCAGCCCGGCGGCGGAGGAGGCGGGAAGCAGTCGCCGCTGCTTGGACTGGGACCCTCGACGGACTGGCTGCCGGCAACTGGGGCAGTGGTGGCAGAGGAAGGTGTTGTGCTCGGTGCAGGTGAAGACCATGGCCAGGCGCCAGTGGAGCCGCCAGGGTCCGCCGTACCGGTTCTGGATCTCGGAGCCGTCGCCGCGCAGGCAGTTGGGGCAGTAGCGGGTGCTCTCGCCCAGGATCCAGGGCGGGAAGTATCCGCGCGGACGCTGGGCGGAGGTGGACGGCCGGGTGAGTGCGTCGCGGACCGGCGGATACCGGTGTGCGAGCAGACGCAGGGTGAGGTGGTCGAGCATCTCCTGGGGCAGGCGCGTGGCGGCGCAAAGCGAGGCCAGCTGATGTGGTTCGAGCATCAGCAGGTACCGGCTCGGAATGTGGAAGGACGTCTGTGCCAGACCAAGGCGGCGCGCGATGTCGCCGAGCGCCTGGCGTAAGCGGTGGCCGAGCCGGAGCAGGAGACCGGGCAGGGCTCTCGCCGGCCAGCGGGATCAGGACCTGGGCAGCGGGGCGGGCGGGAGCACGGGTCAACCACGAAGGCCCGCGGCTTGGGGTCCGGCATCGTCGAAGACGGTGTTCCTGCCGCAACGTCTGGCCTTCTTACTGTTTCCCTTCGCAGCACTTGGCCTGGCCGGGGCGCCAGCGCTGGGAAAAGGGCCGATCTCGCCGTCCGGGATGTCCCGACCGATGACGATCTCGTCGAGGAGTGCCTCATTGAGGACTTCCCGTCCGGAGTCCATGGCCTCCTGGGCGCCGTCGGCGATGAGCCGGCCGAGAGTGCCGACGACACCATCCGTGCGGCGCATCAGGTACTCGGCATGCCGTTGGCGGTGAGCATGCCCTTCTTGGCCTTGGCCAGCCGCAGGTGTACTTCGATGCCTCCCAGATGGTTGAGGAACGCCTCCATCCCGGCGGCGGTGTCGTAGTGGAACCGGTCGAGTTCCACGAGCTCGAAGCGGCGCTCGGTCTGGGTGACCTCCAGGCCGTGAACACGCGCATGCTCCAGTGGCGGCAGCACCCATTGACGCTTGGTGCGGTTCCAGGTCGCTTCCCGCAGCAGGCCGGTTCCCGGGATGTTCACGCCGGTCAGGATCAGGGTGACGTCGAACCCCATGAGAGCCCTCACGAGGTCGAGGACGTCCTGGTCATCGGCCCGGTGCATGCGGAGCCGGTTGACGTCGTCGATGATCAGCACCTTGACGCCGTGATCGCGAAGCGAGTCGGCGACCTGCTGGACCAGCTGCGGGAGGGTCATCTTCCAGCGGTCCGGACCGAAGAAGTTCAAGATCGCTTCGCAGAGGCTCTTCGGCTTCGCCGTGACCGGGGTCGCGATGTAGGCGACCGGCGCGTGCAGGTCCCAGGCGCCGGGAACCGCCGCGGGGTTGAGATGACTGTGCAGGTTGAGCCACATGTCCTCGAACGCGGCGGCGATCGAGCACACGGTCGCGGTCTTGCCGTGGTTGCCCCAGCCGCTGACCATGACCCCGGGCACCGTGGGGTCCTCCTGGTCAAGGGCGTTGCCCTGCAGCCGCCGGTTGATCACCCTGGTGACCTTCGCCAGCATGGGTGTCTGCTGGATCGGCAGGTTGACGTTGGTGAGACGACGGTAGAGGTCGTAGTCCGAACGCCGGTCGACCGGAATGGCCGCCAGCTGCCGGGCCGTCACCTTCGGAGCCGGGGCGAGCCGCCCGCGGCGGGCCCTGTACTGCTGCCAGCCGTCGAAGGTGTGCCGCAGCGGCCGCTTGTTCAAGATCATGCCCGCGATCTCAGCGCGATCGGGCAGGTCGGCCAGCGGATCGTCGCAATCCTGGATCACTCATCCTCCTTCTTCGAAGCACGGCCGCGGGACTCGGCCGGCAGCAGGAACAGGTGACGCTGCCGCAGCGAGTCGTCCAGCAGGGGAGGCGCGACAGGCTCGCCGACCGATGCTTCGCGGCGGCGGCGACGGGAGTCATCGACGGCCTGGACAACCGAGCCAGCCAGCTCGTCCAGGGATGCCGGCTCGGACGCCTCGCGCGGGCGCCTCGGTGCCCGGTCGGCCTGGGCCATCTGGGCGCGCGATGCCTCCCGGGAACGGGAGATCCGGTCCTTGCGGCCAGCCTTCTTCGCTTTCTGCGTGGGCCATTGGTCGACAGGGGATGCCCAGCCGAGGATTTCCAGCAGGGGCGGCAGCAGCTCGGCATCGCTGCGGGGCTTCAGCCCGCGCTCGCGTGCCTGTGCCAGCAGCTCGGAGGCGTTCTTGTCGGAGAAGGCCGGGACCTCGCCCTCCGGCGGCAGACCGGTCCAGCACAAGGAGTGCCAGGTGGCATGGTCGACGGGGTCCTGGAAGAAGACCTGGCGCCGGTCGCGGCGATCGCTGCGGATCACCCACTTCCCCGCGTGCTTCCCGCCCCGGTCAGGGGACTGTTGGAACCGCGGCTCGTTGAGGACCTCGTCGAAGTACCGAAGCCCCAGGATCTTCACCCCGCGACGCGGATGGATCTTCACATGGTGCTTGCGGAGCACCTTGTAGTAGAGCCCCGGTTCGGGGATCTCCATCGACCATCCGCCCTGTTGCCCTGTGCCGAACACCCGGGCCACGTCGAGATCACGCCGGACGGACCCCTGCGAGCGTCCTTGGGGCAGGCGTGCGACGCTGTTCGTCGCGCGGGATCGAGTGCCGGCGCTTCCCTGCGGCGTGGCAGTGGCTACAGCCACGGTGCACTCGATGGGCGGCGTGCCAAGTCCAGGCACTGACCACCTCCGTGGAGGCTGCGCGCACTGACCAGAGGCGGCGGCTTCGCCCCTTCACCGACATGGCCGCCGCTGGGGGCGGTCTGCTGCCGGGCCGTGGCACGAGAGGAGCCCGGGATGTCGGGGCTGATGGTCAGGCTTTTGTCGGCAGTTGTGCCGGCAGGGCGGCTGCTGGCTGTTCCTGCGCGGGCGAGGGCTGGGGTTTCCCGGTGCGCAGCACCTTGTTGACGTGGGCGGTGTCGAGGCCGTTTTCCCAGCGGGCGACGACGAGGGTGGCGACCGCGTTGCCGGCGAGGTTGGTCAGGGCGCGGCATTCGGACATGAACTTGTCGATGCCGAAGATGAGCATGATGCCGGCGGTGGGAATGGTGCCGACGGTGGTGAGCGTGGCGGCGAGGGCGATGAAGCCGGCGCCGGTGATGCCGCCGGATCCCTTGGAGGTGAGGAGCATGACGGCCAGCAGGCCGAGCTGCTGGCCGATGCTCAGGGGGGTGTCGGTGGCCTGGGCGATGTAGACGGCGGCCAGGGACAGGTAGATGGAGCTGCCGTCGAGGTTGAAGGAGTAGCCGGTGGGGACGGTCAGGCCTACGATGTCGCGACGGATGCCGAGCCCTTCGAGTTTCTGCATCAGCCGGGGCAGGGCGCTCTCGGAGGACGAGGTGCCCAGGACGAGGACGAACTCCTCGCGCAGGTGGCGCAGCAGCCGGAAGATGTTGATCCTGAGCGCGGCGGTCACCGCGCCGAGGACGACGATCACGAAGAACGCCGAGGTGCCGTAGAAGAGCCCGATGAGCCGGCCGAGGCTGGTCAGGGTGGAGAAGCCGTATGTGCCGATGGTGAAGGCCATCGCGCCGAAGGCGCCCACGGGCGCGGCCAGCATGACGTAGTGCAGGATCTTGAAGACGACGGCGCTCAGGCGCTGGATGCCGTCGACGAGAGGCTCGCCGACGGGACCGACGGCCTTGAGGGCGATGCCGAAGAGGACCGAGAAGAAGAGGACCTGAAGGATGTTGCCCTCGGCGAAGGCGCCGACGGCGCTGGTGGGCACGAGGCCGGTCAGGAAGTGCCACCAGGACTGGTCTTCCCCGTCTTTGACGTACTGACCGGCGTCTGCTGTCAGCTGGAGGTCGCCGGGGTGGGCGTGGACGCCGGCTCCGGGCTGGAAGACGTTGACCGCGACAAGGCCGATGAGCAGAGCGGTGAGGGTGCCGGCCTGGAAGTACAGCAGGGACTTCAGACCGACCCGGCCCACCCGGCCGAGGCTGTCGACACCGCCGATGCCGGCCACGATGGTCACGAACACGATCGGCGTGATCAGCATCTTGATCGCAGTGACGAAGGTGGTGCCGACGGGTTCCATCGCGGTACCGGCCGAGGGCCACAGCCAGCCGGTGAGGACACCGGCGACGATGGCGGTCAGGACCCAGAAGTACAGCTGCCGGTACCACGGCTTCCTGGGCGCTTCGGCCGGGGAGGGTGCGGGAGCTGCGGGCGGCGGGGCGGATGCTGCCATGGCGTTTCTCCTCGTTGAGGAACGGGGGCACAACCGGGACGCGGAAGGGTCCTCAGGGGTCGGGAGGCCGGTGGGCGGGCGCGGCGCGGGCGCGTAGGGGACGCGGGCGCGTAAGGGGCGCGGGCGCTGGCGGAGTGTGGGGCGGCTTCGTCCGGGCCGCCGTAGAGAGGGCGCAGGGCCAAGAGGGCGCAGGATCAGAGGAGTTCGAGGAGCTTGTCGGTGAACTCGGCCGTGGAGGCGGTGCCGCCCAGATCCGGGGTGCGTACGTCGGTCTTGGCCAGAACCGCGGCCATCGCATCGGTGATGTCCCTGGCCGCTTCCGGGTGGCCGAGGTGGTCGAGCATCATGGCGGCCGACCAGATCGCGCCCAGCGGGTTGGCGATGCCCTGGCCCGCGATGTCGGGGGCGGAGCCGTGGACCGGTTCGAACATCGAGGGGAACTCCCGCTCGGGGTTGAGGTTGGCCGCCGGGGCGACACCGATGGACCCGGCCACCGCGGCGGCGAGGTCACTGAGGATGTCGCCGAAGAGGTTGGAGGCGACCACGACGTCGAAGCGGGCCGGTTCGAGGACGAACTTGGCCGCGAGCGCGTCGATGTGCTCTTGGTCCCAGCCGACCTGCGAGAACGAGGCGGCCCGCTCGGCGACGAGTTCGTCCCAGAACGGCATGGTGTGCACGATGCCGTTCGACTTGGTGGCCGAGGTCAGCCGGCCCTTGCGCTGCTCGGCGAGGTGGAAGGCGTAGTCCAGCAGACGTGTGACGCCGGCCCGGGTGAACACGGCCTCCTGTACGGCCATCTCGTCCGGGAACCCCCGGTTGAGCCGCCCGCCGGCCTCGCTGTACTCGCCTTCCATGTTCTCCCGGACGACGACGAAGTCGACCTCGCCGGCCCGCGCCCCTCGCACCGGGCTGTCGATGCCCTCGAAGACTCGGATGGGCCGCAGGTTGACGTACTGGCGGAAGCCGCGACGGATCGGGATCAGCAGTCCCCACAGCGAGATGTGGTCGGGCACCGCGGGGTGGCCCACCGCGCCCAGCAGGACGGCGTCCTTGTCGCGGAGCCGGGCGAGGCCGTCGGCGGGCATCATGGCGCCCTCGCGCAGGTACCGCTCGCACGACCAGTCGTCGTAGGAGGTGTAGGAGAGGGTGAAGCCGTGCCGGCGGCCGAGGATGTCGAGTACCTGCTGCGCGGGGGGCAGCACTTCGGTGCCGATGCCGTCACCGGGGATGAGGGCGATGCGGTGGTTCGTCATGCCTTCGATTCCAGCAACGCGCCCAGGCAGACGTCCAAGACAGAAACCGGATCTCCCTTATAGCGGCCGCCTATCAGTCGGTGGCCGCCGTCTGTCAGCCGGTGCCGGTGGGGACGGCCATTCCCCAGAAAGCGGCGGCTGCCGGGGACAGGACACCCCGGCGGCTGATCAGGGCAACATTCAGCGCGGTCGCGGGTTCGATGGCCAGCACGTCGGCCCCTGACCGCCGGGCGATCTCCCGCCAGGAATCCGTCACGACCGCGAGCCCGACCCCGGCCAGCACCAGAGGCAGCAACGCGACCCGGTGCTCCGTCTCCGCCGCCACGCTGAAGTCGATGCCCTGGTCACGCAGAGAGTCGACGTATGCCCGCATCCCCGTCCCGGGCTGTCCCACGATCAGCCGCTGACCCGCCAGTTCCTCGCACGCCACCGCTTCCCGGCCGGCGAAGGGCCCGTCCGGCGGGACCACCAGCACGAACCGCTGCTTCCCCAGCACATGCGCGCGGACCTCCGTGTCCGGCACCCTCCCGGCTGACGCCAGCAGGCCGAGCTCCGCAGCCCCTGTCCGCACCGCGCCGACGACGTCCCGAGCCGTGAAGACGGCCCGGACGGCCACCGTCACGCCCGGATGGCGGCGGGCGAAGGAACGGATCAACGACGTCAGCGGCTCGACGGCCTGGGACGGCATCGAGGCCACATCGAGGCGCCCTTCCCGCAGTTCGTGGACGGACGCCACGCTCGCCCGGGCGACCTCCAGGCTCCGTACCGCCGCACGGGCCGGTTCGATCAGCGCCCGGCCCGCCTCCGTCAGCACCGCGCGGCGTCCGATCCGGTGGAACAGCTCCGTACCCAGATCACGCTCCAGCCCACGGACAGCCTGTGACAACGACGGCTGCGACACATACAGCGCCGAAGCGGCCCGGTTGAAACCGCCGCGGTCGACGACGGCCAGGAAGTACTCCAACTGCCGGATATCCATGACTTCGATCTTCGATCTTCACTGGCCAGGGAGGTGCCCTCCGCTGTGGGGCCCAGTGTGCCGGATCAGCATGCCGCCCGGCGCGGGGCCGGTGCGGCTCGGGCCGCGGGCGAGTGGCCGGCCAACGTCCACCGAGGCAGTCGTCGCGGTTGATCCGGCCAACGGCGGCCGGGGCTGGCGCGTCACGCGAGCCGCGCCAGGGCCGCCTCCGACGGGCTCCCGGCCGTCGCCTGGTACACGATGATCACCTGTTGCTCGGCGCCGCCGACGGTGAACGCCTGCCTGCGCAGGACGAGGCCGCCGACGACCGGGGGCGCGAAGCGTTTGAGCTCGTCACGGGCGGGCCGCGGGGCGCGATACGGCTCGGAGTCGGGCCGAGGCGTGGAGCAGGGTGGCACGGGTGAGTTCGGCACCCAACCAAGCTGTGACCGCGCATGGAGCGTCACCATGACACGTGTCGACCGCCGGGCCGGCGTGGCGTGATCTTGGCCCTGCCAGGTGTGACGCACGCCACCCCTTCTTCTTGGCCCATGCACTTACCTAGCCATAAAATGCCGAAATTCTACCCTTTACATAAAAAGCGCGTCTTGCGAAGTTGGTTACCTTAAGAGCTAACCCGCAGCGACGCGAAGTGGACTTTGCGGAAAACGGGAACATGGCCTGCGTGAAGTCGGGTAACCGGGCATGGCCACCTCTGTCTCTTTCGCTGCCATTCTTGACGCGAAGGGTGGGGCATTTCTAAAGTTCAACCGGAGTTCGCAAAAGGCGAATTGGGGAGTTCCTGAACAGGCGTTGCAGCGGGTCGCCGCGCCAGTCAAAAGCGCGAACGGTGACATCCGCCCACCTGCCCACGCGGTTATTACATCCGGAGGACGGCATCATGGCTTCAACTGATCAGGTTTCCACACCGGCGGCCATCCTGCGCGAGGGCGGCGTGTTTTGGATTACCGGACTCGCGGAGTCGGGCAAGACGACGGTATCCAAAATTCTGGCTCGGCAGATCCGCTCTCACGGCATACGGCCAGTCCTGCTGGATGGCAATATCGTGCGGGAGGTCGTCGGGGAAACCAGGTCGTTCGACCGTGAAAGCCGACGCAGGATGGCCTACACGTACGCCCGCTTCAGCCGCATGCTGGCCAGCCAGGGACAAGTCGTGATCTGCGCGACCATCTCCCTTTTCCATGACGTACACAAGTGGAACAGGGAGAACATCGAGCGCTACTACGAGGTGTTCCTCGACGTACCGCTGGAAGAGTTGAAGAAGCGAGACAGCAAGGGAGTGTACAGCGAATCGGATGACAAAGATATTGTCGGCATCGGAGTCGAACCAGAATTCCCGGAGAGCCCCGACCTGGAGATAGCAAACTTTTCTGACGTCGACCCGGATGCGGCGGCCTCGCGCATTCTGGATGAATGCCTGACGGGAGCAGCCCGCTGACCGGAACCGTTTCACCCGCAATCAGCCGCATCTCAAGCCCTGCGTGACGGAAGAGGAATAAACGTGACTGTGACCCTCAAGCACGGTGACTTCACCAGCCTGGCCGAGGACTACTCCAAATACCGCGAAGGGTATGCGCCCTCAGTCGTTTCTGCCCTGGTCGGGCTGCTCGGCGGATCCGCCGGGGCCTGCGATGCCGTCGACGTGGGAGCGGGAACCGGCATCTGGAGCCGCATGCTCGCAGAAGCCGGCTTTCGGTCCGTGACGTCCGTCGACCCGAACGACACCATGCGGGCAACCGGGGAGAGGGATTCCGCACACCTCGACATCACCTGGCGCACCGGCAGCGGCGAGGACACCGGCCTGCCCAGCGCGTCGGCGGATCTCGTGACGATGGCGTCGTCCTTCCACTGGGTGGACTTCGACAAGGGCACACAGGAGTTCAGCCGCCTGCTGCGCCCCGGCGGGTGGTTCGTCGCCCTGTGGAATCCCCGCTACATCCAGGCCAGCGCCCTGCTCACCGACATCGAAGCGGAACTGGAGAGGCTGAAGCCGGACATGAAGCGGGTTTCCTCCGCCCGGCAGGGGCTCATGGACGAACTCTCCGACCGACTGGCGGCCAGCCCGCACTTTGACGACGTGATGCTCCTGGAGGGACGTCACCACGTGCAGCAGAGTGTCGATCACTACATCGGCGTCTGGCGTTCGGTGAACGATGTCCGTGTACAGCTCGGCGAGGAGAAGTTCGAACAATTCCTCGACTACGCGCGGCGTCGCATCGGTGACGCCGAGACGGTGGAGACCACCTACCTCACCCGCGCGTGGGCAGCCCGTCGCGCGACCGCGTGAATCCGCTGTTGTCTCACCGCGCCAACTGGTGGCGTGACAGACCCCTCGCGCCCGGGCAGGTTGTAGATCATGACTGGCTCTCTCGTTGCTGAATGGATTCGCCGTCATCGGGCGCTTCTGCTCACTGCGCTGCTCACCACCACCAACTTCCTCGTCGTCTTCGACGGCCTGGTGGTCACCGTGGCCCTTCCCGCCCTGCAGCACAGTCTCGGCCTCAGCCAAGCCGGCACGCAGTGGGTCATGACGGCTTACACCCTGCCCCTTGGTGGCATGCTGCTGCTGGGCGGCCGACTGAGCGACCGCTACGGACGCCGTCCGGTCCTCATCACCGGCTTCGCCCTCTTCATCGCCGGCCTGTTGCTGGCAGGGCTGGCCCCGGCACTGTGGCTGCTCCTGCCAGGGCGCATGCTGCAGGGCGCGGGCGCCGCACTCGCGGTCCCCACCTCTTTCGCGATCATCAGCGCGAAAGCCTCCCCGGCCCAGCGCAACCGCTTGTTCGCCGCGGTCGCGGTGGCCGGCGGACTGGGGGCCGCAGGCGGTGCCATCATCGGTGGCGTCGTCACGCAAGGGCTCGGCTGGCGCTACGTTTTCCTGCTCTCCGTGCCGGTCGCACTCCTCGCCGCCTTGCTGGCACCCAAAATCCTCGACCACGAGGCGCCGGCCTTCAAGACCAGCGGCCTGGACCTGCCTGGCGTCGCCCTGTCCATGGCCGCTCTCATGCTGCTCGTCCTGGCCATCACGAACACCGAGAGCGCGGGCGCGCTCTCCCCAAGCACCCTCGGTCCCCTGGTGCTGTCCGCCCTCGCGTTCACCGGCTTCGTCATCCGAGAACGCAGAGCAGCAGACCCCCTCCTGCGTCTGGGCATCCTGCGTGTGCCCTCATTCCGCACTGCGGTACTCGCCATGCCGGCCAACGAATTCGCCTACCAGGGCAGTGTCTTCATCGGGCTGCTCTTCTTCCAACAAGCACTCGGCTACAGCCCCCTCGCCGCGGGACTGGCCTTCAGCCCCCTGGGGCTGGTCGTTCTGATCGGCTCGTCCGTGTCCAACCGGCTTCTTCGCCGCTACCGCTGGACGCTAGTGGCAGCAAGCGCACAGTTCGTCAGCGCAGTCGCCCTGGCGTTGCTCGCCCTGGCCGGTCCGGACAGCGCCTACCTGCCGCACATCCTCCCGAGCCTCCTCATCCTGGGTCTTGGAACCGTAGTCGGCGCTGTCTCTTTCAATGTCGCCGCGGGCAAGGACATCTCCCCCGACGACAAAGGTGTGGGCTACGGCGTCTTCGAGACCGCCAAGTACGTCGCGGGCGTCCTCGCCATCGCGGGGCTGGGCAGTACCGCCGCGGCCCGCACCGCTTCCGCAACAGCGACCGGTCATACCGCGGCGCTGGCATCCGGCTACCAACTGGCCTTCGCCGTCGCAGCGGTCATTGCCGCCATCGGCGGAGTTCTGGTCGCGCTACTGGGCGATTCCCCAGGAGCCGGGACGGGCCGCTCCGGCCAGGCATCGGCGGTCACCGGCACAAGCGACGCACCGTCCTCGCCCCATCCTCCCGTACACGTGAACAGAGGAAAGCGATGAGCGACAAGATCTACTACCTCCTGCACGGCATACAGGACCGGTACAACGCCCTCTACCAGGACAACATCGAAAAGCTCGGCCACCAGGACATCGCCGTCGCCAGCATCGGCGGCTCCGGCCAATCGCTTTTGGGTAATATTCTTCTCGAACTCGGCCTCAACTACGCCGACCCCTACATCGACTCCCTGAACGCCGACGGCACCAGCCATCCCGTGCCTGCCTACGCCGAATACCGCAGCAGGCTGGCAGCCACCGACCACCGCACCTGGGACGGCCAGGAGCTGGGCAGGCCACGGTGGCCCCGTTTCGTGAAGACACACCTCACCCCTGATTTCCTGGCACCACGCCCGCTGCTCGGGGCCTGGATCCTCATCAGGGACCCGCGTGACTCCCTCTACTCCTGGCACAAGTTCCGCACCAACTTCGCAAAAGACCCTGTAGATCTCCTGCCCGGCACCTTCGAGCAATGGCTGGAGCAGCCGGGCCCCGCCGGAGTCAGCCGACTTGAGGACTGGTCGTCGTTCTACGACGCGTGGGATCAGGCGCGCGGCGGTTTTCAGCGAAGCACGGTAACGACCTTCGAGGACCTCAAAACCGACCCGGTACCGGCCCTGCGCAAGAGCCTGGAGGACCTCGAAGTGGACGTCAAACACTCCGACCTCGTACGAGCGGTCGAGCGGAGCAGTTTCGACAACATGCGCGCGCACGAAGAGCAGCGATCGGGCACCGGAGACGGCACCGGCGCCACGAACACCCGCATCATGCGCAGCGGCACACCCAACGAATGGCACAGCTGGATGACGCCCAGCCTGCGCCGAAAATTCGGCGCCGGAAAGATCGCCGACGTAGCCCGACAATTTGGCTACGAGATGACCACAGCCTAGCCTCGATCCCGCATGAGCCCTCGACGGTGCCTCCGTCGAGGGTTTTCTGCTTGCTGGTGGCGGAATTTCGATGTCTGGGAATGCTGACGGCCCGACTGTCGGGTCGGGTAGGCGCCAAGTTCCACGGTCAAGACCGATATGCTGGGCCCTTGGGCAGACCTGGCCTACGCAGGCAAGCTCGTGGACTGGGCGAAGTCGTTCCTCCGCTTGACGATCAAGACCGTGAGCAGGCCCAAGGGTGCTCAGGGGTTCGTGATCTTGCCGCGTCGGTGGGTGGTGGAGAGGTCGCTGGCGTGGTTGGTACACGCACGCCGCAACGTGCGCGACTACGAAACCCGGCCCGAGCACAGCGAAGCGATGCTCACCCTCGCCGCGATCATGCTCATGACCCGCCGGATTACCCGTCCCACCGCCCACCCCAACGCGGCAGCACCCCGGCCAGTGGCTGCCGCCCAAGCAGCCTGAGTCGCCTGGATAGGCTGGTCGCCCGCTCCGGACGGACTGCTCGATCGAAGTCGCAGGCCACGGACTACGTTTCGAGGAGACGAGACCATGCAAAACCGGAAGCTGCTGTGGCTGCGCGCGGCCGCCCCCATGTCCATCCTGGCCCTAACCCTGACCGCCTGCGCAGGACCTGACGAGGACAGTGGCAGCAGGTCCAAGGGCGGCGCCAGTAAAGCCGCCGTGCGCCAATTGAGTGCGGGTGAGAGCGTCACCACGGCCTTCGAAGAGGACGAAGGGGAGATCACATACACCGCCGTGGCGCAGAAGGTGACCGTCGGTACGAAGGCGGACGCCGAAGCCATGCCCGACCCGAAGAAGGTCACGGGCTATGTGCCTGTCGTCGCGCATGTGAAGTACACGAGCAGGGGCGGAGTTGACTTCAATACCTATCCGAACGTCGGCGACATCGTCGAGATCTATGCGGACGGCACCCCCGGCTCCAACCTCGCCTACGCCGATGACGACGCCCCCGGCTGCGAGAAGGACTTGGACATCGTGAACTGGAAGCCGGGACGAAGTCACGTCATATGCCAGACGTACATGGTTCCCAAGGGAGCCAAGGAGCTCGCCGTGTATTGGGCTCCCAAGGACGGCAAGCCTCCCTATGTCTGGACGTTCAAGAACCCGATCAGGCGATGACCACCACCGATACAACCGTGGCGAGGACTGCAGTGGGTCTAGCTGCTGTCTCTGTGTGCGCGACGCCATGTGCCACAACGCCCGCCCCACCCGGTAGCGGCAGCATCCTCACGCCGGCCCGCGCCCGAACGGCCTGCCAACGCAAAATGTGTGTGACGCGGGCGGAATCACTCCGCAATTCCCTTGCCGAATTACCGCAAGCGGAGGAACGAGATCAAGGTTCAAAGATGGGTTCTCAGAGGTCATTTTCCCCTGCAATGGGGGGATAGCTCCATGTTTATGCAGGTCGATAGTCTGGTGCGGGCGGGACTGGCAGGCCGACTGTGGTTGTCGAGTCGGATGATGTGGCCCCCGTGACGGGAGCCGTTTTACGCCTGTCTCATTCCAAGACGCCCAGGTCTGTTCCGTGCTTCCGCAAGGTCGGGTGCACGCCTGGGCGCACGCCCCGGTTCGGCGGTACGCCGACGTCATGACGGAACGTCGTGCCTATCCGAGTGATCTGTCCGATGCCCGCTGGGAGTTGATGGAACCGGTGCTGGCCGCCTGGCGCTTCGAGCGCCGCGGCCGCGCCCTGGACTTCGGCCGCCCGCCCCGGCACGACCTGCGCGAGATCATGAACGCGATCCTCTACGTGGACCGCACCGGCTGCCAGTGGGCCTACCTCCCACACGACTTCCCGCCCTGGCAGTCGGTCTACGGCTACTTCGCCAGATGGCAGAGCGATGGCATCTTCGCCCAGCTCAACGGCCTGCTGCGGGAGCTGGTGCGCCAGCAGGAGGGCAAGCAACGTCACCCCTCGGCCTGCTGCTGGCCGTCCTGGTCACCGCGGCCGGCGTCCAGGACTCCACCGCCGGCCGCACCCTCCTCGAGCAGGCCACCGCCAACCACCCCAACCTGCGCAAGGTCTGGGTCGACGGCGGCTACCGCAAGCACTTCAGGCGGGGCAGGAGGCAGTGCTCGGCAGGTGCACACCCTGTGCTCAAGCCCTTTATTTCTCGGTGGGTTGCTGTTCCGCTGCGGTGATGGCCTGCTGGGCGAGGCCCGCTGGCAGGGCCTTCTTGACGGCGGCATGGACCTCGTCCTTCGTGATGCCTTCGCCCCGGCCCTCGGGCAACTCGCCCGCTATGAGCCTAACAAGGGCATCGAAGAAGGAGATGAGCTCGGCCTCGGCCTCAGGGCTCAGCTCGATGTCCGGGTGCTTCTGCTCCAGGACCTCGCGCAAAGTGATGTCGCCCCCAGCAGGCTCCTGCGGCGTCGGCTGCTTGGGCAGGAGCCGTTCGGTCATGGCGGACTGGGCTCCGCCCGACTTGACCCGTCTGCTCTCAATCCCTCTCACTGCCGCCGCAACACGACCCGAACTAGCGCCGCCAGACCAAGATCCGGACCATTTGCGGACCAGCCCCCGACCGAAGGCTGCACCAACTACCGTTCTACCTGTTCAGCATGGGTGCAGCTGCTCTACTACCAGCAGAATCACCCACACCCTCGGCCTGCTGCTGGCGGTCCTGGTCACCGCCGCGAGCGTTCAGGACTCCACGGCCGGCACCCACCTGCTCGACCAGATCACCGCCACCCACCCCAGCCTGCGCAAAGCATGGGTCGACGGCGGCTATCGCAAGCATCTGGTCGAGCACGCCGCCACCCTCGGCATCGACATGGAAATCGTCGAACGCCGCCCCGGGGCCTGCGGATTCAGCCCGATTCCGAAACGGTGGGCAGTCGAGCGGACCTACGGCTGGCTGATGCTCCACCGGCGCCTGGCCCGTGACTACGAGACCCTCCCGGCCCGCTCCGAAGCCATGATCCACCTCGCCATGACCGACCTCGTGGCCCGCCGCCTCACCGGCGAGAACACCATCTCCTGGCGCGACCCGACACCAGCACACCAAAGCCGCAATCAGGGATGAAACACCAGGAGAAAACGACCTTTGACGGCCCGCGCCGACGCCCTGGCGCACGCCGATCCCGCCTCCGGGGCTCCGGAAGTCCCGGACGGCAGGGCGGTGCATGGCCGACAGAGGGTTCAACAACCCGTCACGAAGGCAAGGTTCAGCGGTTCGCGTCCAGTGCGCCGACGTACCCCGCTTGGTCCAGCTCCGTCAGCAGATCGCGCTGGCGCTGCAGCTCCTCGCCCCTGGCCTCAACCGGCTCGGTGACGAACCGCACCCGGGCGGCCAGCGAGCGGGCGAGCGCGCTCGCTGCCTCGCCGGTCTCGGCGGTCACCACCAGGAACCCGGCCCGGTCCGGGGACCAGCGCACCGGCGGGAGCACCTTGCCCACCTCGAACTGCAGGTGGAATTCGCGGATGGCGGGGTGGTTACGGACCTCCTCGGCGCCCTCGATGGCCACCAGTCGGCCCGGTTCGGCCTCGAAGAAGGCGACCGCCGCCCCGCACTTCGCGGTGGGACGCTCGGTGAGCGGCTCGAACTTGCCGACCGCCTGGGCCAGGCCGGTGCCTTCGAGGTCGATCCCGTAGACGAGCTCGGTCATGGTGTTGATCCGGTCGCCGCCGCGCCGGTTGTGGCCCTCGACCACCTTCGGCCCGGTGGGGGTGAGCTTTATCTCGGTGTGCGACAGGCCGTCGCGCAGGCCCATGGAGTCCAGGAACCCGCCGACCGTCCGGGCGACCTCCGCCTCCAGACTGGCGTCCAGGGCGGCCGGGATAGAGTGCCCGTACTCCATGAACCCGGCACCGGTGATCTTGTCCGCGATGGCGATCACCACGTGTCGGCCGTTGGCGGAGAGCGCGTCGACACTGATCTCCGGGCCCTCCAGGTACTCCTCCAGCAGGAAGCAGTCCAGGCCGAGTTCGACCAGCGCGGCGTGCACCCCCTTGGCCTGCGCCGCGTCCTCGATCTTGTGGATGCCGAGGCTCGCCGAGCCGCCCACCGGCTTGGCAATCAACGGGTAGCCCACCGTGGTGCCGAACTCGGTGATGTCGGCGAGGGTGGTGCCGATGGCGGCCCGCACGGTGCTGACGCCCTGTTCGGCGGTGTGCTGGCGCATCCGCCACTTGTCGGTCAGTAGCGCCACGGTGTCCGAGTGGACGCCGTTCAGCCCGAGTGCGTCGTTGAGCAGGGCGGCCGGGATGACGGCCTCCTCCTGAACGGTGAAGACGGCGGCGAACGGGGCTTGAGCCTGCAGCGCCCGCACCGCCTCCACCATCGACCGCGGGTCCTCCCGGTGCCGCAGCACCAGGCAGGTCTCACCCTTGACGGCGTCCAGCGGCAGCGCGCGGAACTCCTCCGGGGTGTAGACGCAGACCACATCGAGCTTCAGCTGCCTGGCCCGCTGGAGGATCGGCGGCTTGGGAGAGACCAGGCAGACGCGCTGTGTCATAGTGCTTCCTTCGTTCGGTTGTTCTGCGAACGCCGCCGTACGAGGGCGACGACGTCCTGGGCCAACGCCGTAGTGGGGTCGAACACCGGGAGGTCCCCGGCGCGGTGGCCGAGGACCAGCGGCAGTTCGGTGCACGCGGCGATGATGATCTGCGCGCCGGCTTCGGCGACGTTGCGGACGGCCGGCTCCAGACTCTGCCCGGCCGTGTCGGGGCGGCCCGCCTTGACCAGTCGGACCGCTCGCATGACGCACCGCTGCTGCAGCAGCGGTGCGGGGACGACCGCCTCCATGCCTTGCTCGCGCAGGGCCTCCTGGTACAACCCTGCGACCAGGGTCCCGGTGGTGGCCAGCAGCCCGACCCTGGTGATGGGCTGGTCCCACCGACGTAGCCGCCCCACCGTGGCGTCAATCATGCTGAGGAAGGGCACGGTGACGTCGCGCCGCAGCTCCGGCAGGTAGGCGTGTGCAGTGTTGCAGGGCATGGCGATCACGGTAGCCCCCGTGGTCACCAACAGCCGTGCCCCCTCCCGCAGATGGGGCAGCGGGCTGGGCCCGTCGGAAAGGATCGCGGCGGTGCGGTCGGGGACGGTGGAGTCCGACCACACCAGGGTGCGCAGGTGCTCCTGGTCCTGGGCTGCGGGCGTCTCCCGCACCAGCTTGGCGAAGAAATCCGCGGTGGCGGCCGGCCCCATCCCGCCGAGCACGCCGACGATGTCGGACCCGGCGGGCCGCCGGGTGCGAACGGAGTCCGCCTGCTCGTACGCGACGGCGCTCATCGGCCCACTTCCCCGGCTGTGGCGAGGTGGTGTCGGCTCAGCACCGCCTTCGGCACCAGGCCGGCGGCCAGAACCGCCGCGCCGATCAGCACCCAGAGCGGGGTGCCGTGCTTGACCAACGGGGCCACGATCAGCACCGGCCCGACCAGGTCCTGGCCCACCCGACCCAGGTTGTAGAAGGACTGGTACTGGGCCAGCGACTCCTTCGGGGCGAGGTCGTAGGACAGCGGCGTACTGGCGGTGAAGAGGCATTCCCCCGCGGTGTGTGCCACCATCGCAACCATCAGGACCGCCAGCGCCACCCAGCCCTGGGACACCTCCCCGGAGACGGCGTAGGCCAGACAGGCGACGAACACCGCCATCCCGCCGAACACCGGGGCGCGCAGCGCGGCCGAGAAGTTAGCGAACCGGCGGTTCACGGGCACCTGGGCGCTCATCGCCAGCACGCCGTTCAGCGCAAGCAGCGTGGTCAGACCCCAACTGGGCGCGCTGGTCGCCTGAGTGACCCAAAGCGGCAGCACCAGTGACAGGATCGTGTTGTGCGACATGGAGACACCGTTGACCACGGTGATCGCCAGGTAGCGCGGATCGCGCAGCGGCGACGAGCGGCCGCTGCGCTCCCGCTTGCCGCCGGTCTCGGTGGTGGCGGGCTCGGGCACCTGGAGCCTGGCCACCAGCAATGCCGCGGCGATGAAGGTAGCCGCGTTGATGACGACGCCCATCATGTAGAGCACGGTAGAGCCGGTGACCACGGGGAGTGTGGCGGCCAGTGAGCCGAGCACGATCGCGCCGTTGCGCGCCGTGTACATCGTGCCCAGGATGGTCGCCCGCTCCTTGGCCTCGAACAGCCGGCCCATCACGGTCATGTTGATCGGCGGGCTCGACCGGTCGGCCGTGGTGACCAGGCAGGCGAGCACCGCGAACAGCCAGTACTGAGTGGCCAGCACGTACAGCGCGTACCCGACGGCCCGGATGAGGAAGAGCGTGATGAGGCTCTTCTTGACCCCGACCCGGTCCGCCAGTCTGCCGATCCGGGGGCTGAACACGAAGGCGCACAGGCTGCCGAGCGAGATGGCGAGACCGACGGAGGTGACGTCGAACCCTCGTATCTGGGTGAAGAACAGCACCGAGGTGGCCGTGAAGATGCCGGTTCCGAACGAGTCGGCGGTGGCGCTGGCCAGCAGCAGCCTGGTCTCCCGCCGCTCCAGCATCAGCGTGGAGCTCAGCCGTGCCCACAGGGCGGGGCCAGCGCTCATCGGGCGCCGACAGACTCGACCGGACGGACCGACCAGTCGTGGACGTGGCCGTGCACCGGGTGGCACGGGACGGTCTCCCCGCACTCCAGTCGCGGCCCTGCGTCCAGCAGGACACCGTCGTGGCCGTCGCCGTCGGCAGGCCAGTGGATCTCGACGGTGTTGCGGCCGCGCCGCAGCAGCTCCGGGTGGACCTCGAAGGTGTCGGACTGCCAGTCGGTGCCGAGCTCGGCCGCGCCCACCTCCTGACCGTTGACGGTGAGTCGGACGCCGGTGGACGGGCTCTGGCCCGGCAGCCGCCAGGTGAGCTCGACGGTCAGCGCGGTGGGCTCGGCCAGCACCAGGGTCGAACGGGTCAGCGACGCGTGCGCGCGCAGGTAGGCGACCCGCCGGGCGAAGGCGGTCTCCCGCCGCTCGTTGAAGGTGGCGGCCAGCGCGGGATCGGCCAGCAGGTCAGTGCCGGGGGCCTGTTCGGCCACCAGCAGCTCCTGGTGGCGCTCGCGCACCTGGCGGCCGTGCCGCTCCAACTCGTCCAGCATGACCTCGCGCAGCGTGTGGTCGGCCAGCTTGCCGTTCAGCCGGCCGTCGCCGACCACAAGGTAGCGGCGCACCGAGGGCTCTTCGGCAGAGCGCTCGTAGGAGGAGCACATCCAGTTCGGGGCGCGCCGGGTCTGGTAGTCGAGGTAGTCCTCGATCCGTTCGGCGACCGCGGTGTCCGCTTCCAGGGACCGGGCCACGTGGTACCGCAGGACCTCCTCGCCCTGCCCGTAGTGGGCGTTGTGCACGGCGGCCAGGAAGTGCGCCAGGGCGAGCCGGTCGGCGGCGGGCTCGATGGGTGCGGCGGGCTTGACGGTCAGCTCCAGCGCGTCGGCCAGGGCCGCCGCCACCGCGCCAGCGGTGAGCAGTAGGCCCTCGAAGCTCATGTGGCAGTAGTCGAGGAAGAAGCGGCGTCCGGGCACGCCCTGCTGGTCGTCCTGGAAGAGGGTCTGCTGGTCGACCACGCGGAAGCCGAGTTTCTCGCCGCGCTCACGCAGCAGGTACTGGACGGAGGTGAGGGTGCGCGGGGAGTGCACCGCGAACGGGCTGACCACGGAGTCCCGGGCCGCCCGCAGCGCCTCGAGCGCCGCGCCGGGGGTCTCGGCGCAGCGGGCCGCCAGCCGGTGGGTGACCGGCGAGCTGCCGCCGTCCAGCTCCCGCAGGTCAGCGACCAGCGTGCGGGCGCGCTCCAAATCGCCCGCATCCAGAGCCTGTTCGGCCTCACGTCGGAGCTCCAGCCAGCGCGGCTGGCGACCCGCGGGGAGCGCCGGGCAGTCGAGCATCGGCTCGTCCACCCAGTCGGCCAGGTTGAACTCGGGAACCACCAGGACGACGGGGGTCTCCCCGGCGATCTCCCGCAGCAGGTCGAGCGCGTTGGCGGCGATGTCGGCGATCAGCTCGCGGAAGGCCGCGGTGGCGGCCGGGAAGCCGCCGTCGGCGATCAGGGCGGCCAGCTCGTGGCGCTCGGTGGGCGTCGGCTCGACGTTGTTCCAGTTGTTCCCGGCGTGCACCACCAGCGAGTCCACGCCCAACGCGCAGGCGTCGGCGGCGGTCTGCAACAGCTCCGGCAACGAGCAGTTGGTGCGGGCCAGGTCGAGGACGTCGACCTGGCCGTCGGCGAGCCGGGTGTCGATCAGGCCGGCCAGGGAGTACGTCGGGTCGAAGAAGTAGCCGCGGGTGGCGGACTCCCCGAGCACGGCCACTCGGCGGCGCCCGGCGCGCAGGCGTATCTCGGGCAGGTCGGCCCAGTAGCGCCACTCCTCGCGGCGCCCGGCGTCCCGCCGGAGCAGGCCGTCCTCGTGGTGCCAGACCCCCACGGCGCCGTCGGCGGGCCGGGGGGCGGTCAGCTCGGTGGAGCGGGTAGTGGGCTGCCCCAGGGTCTGCATCCGGGCGAGGGCGAGGGTGCCGCCCGGGCCGGACAGGAAGTCGCTGAGTCCTTCGGTGATCCTCTGAGTCGGATCGCTGTGCTGCATCGGTTCCCTCGGCGGTGTGATCCGGATGGACGGGACGGCGCTCTCGTCAGGCGGTATGCGCCGGCAGGTGGTACAGGTCGAGAAGCATGTTGAAGGTGATGACCGTCATCAGGAGGTCCGTCTCGAACGGGACGTTGATCCGGAACCCGGGAGTCGAGTACTGCCGGACGAGCTGTTCCACCCGGTCCGGGTCGAAGTAGCCGTCCGCCTCGATGCGTTCGCGTGAGAGCAGCGCCTTGATGGCGGGGTCGTCCTGGCGGAGCAGGTGCGGGCTGCCCGGCGCGGTGAAGCCGAACTTCTCGCGGTCCACGATCCGGCCCGGGATCCAGTTCCGGGCGACCTGCTTGAGCAGGTACTTCTCCTCCAGGCCCTTCAGCTTCAGCTCAGGCGGCACGGTCGCCAGAAACTCGACCAGCTCGCGGTCGAGGAAGGGGTGGCGGCCCTCCACCGAGTGGGCGAAGGTCATCCGGTCTCCGTGGTCACCGAGCAGGTGGTCCCCGAGCCGGAGCTTGAGGTCCAGGTAGGAGCGGCGGTGCAGATCGTGCAGGCCGGCCAGGCGTTCCGGGTCGACCAGCGGGTGCTCGAGGCAGTCGATCTCCAGCTGCCGCTCGCGCACCGCGGCCGAGTACAGGGCGGCTTTGGTGGCGCGGAACTCGACGTCGTTACGTTCGTAGAAGAAGCTTTCGTCGCCCCATAGCCGGGCCCGGAGGCGGGCTTCGGCGAGGTCGGTGGAGACCACCGCTCCGGGCTGGGCGCGGCGCAGGTGGTCGAAACGGTAGCCGATGTAGCCGCCGAAGAACTCGTCGGCGCCCTGGCCGGTGAGCACCACCTTGACGTCGGATTCCCGGACGGCCTCGGAGAGGGTGTGCGCGGCGGAGTCGTAGGACTCCTTGAGCGGGCACTCGGCGTGCCAGACCACGTCGCGCAGCCGCGCGCTGATCTCCTCGTCGTGTACCAGGCGTTCGCGGTGCGTGCTGTCCAGCACGTTGCTCATCAGCCGCTGGTAGTCGCTCTCGGAGAGTTCGCGCTCCGGGAACGCGGCCGCGAAGGAGCGGAGTTCGGCGTCCGGCAGCAGGTGCCGCATGATACCGCCGATCAGCGAGGAGTCCAGTCCGCCGCTGAGATAGAAGCCCACCTCGACGTCGGACTGCAGCCGCTTCTCGACCGACTTGATCAGCAGCTCCTCGACCCGGTCGACGTAGTAGGTCTCGTCGTGGTGATCGAGCTCGGCGTCGGCGCGAGGGTAGGCCAGGTCCCAGTACGTCCAGGTCTTGGGCTGGTCGCCCGGCCGGTACTCCACGGCGGTGCCGGGCGGCACACTGTGGATGCCCTCGAACATGGTCCGCGGACTGACCAGCCCAGGCAGAGTGAGGACCTGGTCGAGCCCGGTCAGATCGACCCGGCGCTCGACCGTCGGGTGCTCCAGCATGGCTTTGACTTCGGAGCCAAAGACGAGTGCGTCGCCCCGGTGAGTGTAGAAGAGGGGTGTCACACCGAAATGATCGCGGGCCGCCAGAAAGACTCTCTCACGATAGTCGAAGAGGACAATCGCGAACTGCCCGTCCAGCTTACTGAAGAGCTCCCGACCGAACTCCTCGTAGAGGTGCGGGATTACCTCGGTATCGCATTTGGTATGCAAAGTGTGGCCGCGCGCCACAAGAAGTTCACGCAATTGTGGATAGTTGTAGATCTCGCCCGTCGTCATAGCGACGATCTCGCGAGTCTCGTTGTACATCGGCTGGTCGCCGGACGCCAAGTCCCTGATGGCGAGTCGGGTGAAGGCGAAGGCCACGGTCTCGTCGACGTGATAGCCGCGGGAGTCCGGACCTCGATGCGCGATCACCGCACCCATCGCCTCAAGCCGCTCGCGCGCCCATCGGGGGTCGTGCTGCAAGCCTACAAAGCCCGCGAGTCCACACACGCAAACCCCCCTCATTCAACGGCCTTTCGGTGAATCCGATCCACCGACTGCGAGCGATGACCATAGCAGCGAGCATGATCATGTTGCCGTGACTCAGCTCACATCCCGTTTGATCTTCCGGACTTAGTTTTAACATGCAATCGTTCGGGGAGCATTGGAAGCTTTCCGAGCCGATTCCGCGGCTACTTGCCCGCGCCGCTCGAAGAGTTGATGCGTAATCAAATCAACGGGGAGAGGGATTCACCGTGCCTGGTTCCCGATCGGAGCCGATTCAGCACCCGCACTCGTCCACCACCCTGGTGGCGCTGCTGGTCGAGCAGTTCCGGCGGACACCCGACCGCCCCGCGGTGTCGGACCACCGCGAGGTGATCGACTACCGCGAACTCGACCGCCGTTCCGCCGCGTTGGCCGCCCGTCTGGTCCGTTCAGGCGCCGCGGCGGACCGCATCGTGGCTCTCCATCTGGAGCGCTCGGTGGACCTCGCCGTGGCGATCGTCGCGGTCCTGCGGGCCGGCGCCGCCTGGCTGCCGCTCGCCACCGCCGACCCGGACAGCCGGATCCAGGACCTGCTGCAGGACTCCGCGCCCGTCGCGGTGCTGGCCGGCGACCCGGCCCGGCTCGCCGTGCTGGCGGACGGCATACCCTGTCTGAGCCCGCGCGACGCCGAGGACGGCGCCGCCGAGGCGGTCCGGATCGACGCGGCCGCGCCCACCGACCTGGCGTACGTCATCTACACCTCCGGCTCCACCGGCCGTCCCAAGGGCGTGCTGACCGAGCACGCGGCGATCGTCAACCGGCTCTGCTGGATGCAGGACCGCTTCCAGCTCGGGCCCGCCGACGTGGTCGCCCAGAAGACCCCCTACACCTTCGACGTCTCAGTGTGGGAGTTCGTCTGGCCGCTCATGACCGGGGCACAGCTCACCTTCGCCGTACCGGACGGCCACCGCGACCCCGACTACCTGGCCCGCTTTCTGACGGAGCGCCGGGTGACCGTCACCCACTTCGTCCCCAGCATGCTCCGCGAGTTCCTGCGCCGCCTGCCGGTCGGTGCCTGTCCCGAGCTGCGCACGGTGATGGTCAGCGGCGAGGCCATCGGCCAGGATCTCGCCCAGCGCTTCTTCGAGCGGCTGCCGCACGGGGAGCTGCATAACCTCTACGGCCCCACCGAGGCCGCCGTGGACGTCACCCACTGGCCTTGCGAGCCCGGCCGCCCGCTGGACGAGCCGCTGCCGGTCGGCCGGCCCATCTCGGGCATCGAGTTGCTGGTCGTGGACGAGCAGGGCACCGAACTGCCAGCCGGAGAGACCGGCGAGCTCTGCATCGCCGGTGTCGGGGTCGCCCGCGGCTACCTCAACCGGCCGGAGCTCACCGCCGAGCGCTTCGTCCCGCACCCGGCCGACCCGAGCCGGCGGATATACCGCACCGGTGACCTGGCCTCCCGGCGGCCCGACGGCGCCTACCTCTACCACGGCCGCAACGACCGCCAGGTGAAGATCGGCGGCGTCCGGATCGAGCTCGGCGAGGTGGAGTCGGCTCTGCTGGCCCTGCCCTACCTCGACGAGTGCGTCGTCCTCACCCAGACCGACGCCGCTGGCACGGCCCGGCTCGCCGCCGTCGCCGTACCGGCCGCCGACGCCGGGCCGTACGACTGGCGCGCCGACCTCGCCCGGGTGCTGCCCGTCGGCTCGATCCCGGCCACGCTCACCATCGTCGACGCCATCCCGAAGACCGCGCACGGCAAGGCCGACGTGGCCGCCCTGCGCCTGCTGGTGAAGCCCCCACCCACCGCCGACACCCCGTCCGTCGAAGGACTGGAACCGGTGGAGCGGGCCTGGGTCACGGTGCTCGGCAGCGACCTGCCGCACTTCTTCGAGGCCGGCGGCACCTCGCTGCACGCGGTACGGCTGCTCGGCAACCTCGCCGAGGAGCTGGGCGTGCGGGTGCCCATCGCCGATTTCATCGCCCGCCCCACTCTCGACGAGCTGCGGGGACTGGTCGCCGGCGCCAGCCACCGCCCGGAGGAGTTGCCGCCCGCCGTCCCGCGCGACGGCGCTCTGCGGCCCAACCGCGCCCAGGAACGCCTCTGGTTCCTCCAGGAGTTGGAGCCGAACAGCACCGCGATGAGCGCCCCGAGCGCATTCCGGATCACTGGCGCGACCAGGGAGCAGGTCACCGACGCCTTCGCCCGCCTGCTGGCGCGGCACGAGGTGCTGCGCACCCGGTACATCGCCGTGGACGGCGAGCCGCACGCCGTCATCGCCCCGGCGGGCCCGGACCTGCCCTGGGCGGACGCCCCGGCGGGCAGCGACCCCGACGAGCTGACCCGCACCCAGATCGAGGAGCTGGCCCACCTACCCTTCGACCTCGGCGCGGGAGCGCCGCTGCGGGCCCGTGGCATCAGCCTCGGCCCGGATGACCAGCTGCTGGTGGTGGTCACCCACCAGATCATCACCGACGGCTGGACCTGGTCGCTGCTCACCGAGGACCTGCTCGCCCTGCTGACCGGGAACGAGCCGGTGGCCGGGGCCGGGCGCCGCCAGATCGTCGACCACGCGGCCTGGCAGCGCGGGCACGAGGCCGACCTAGAGCACCTCGCCGCCGTCGAGGAGTCGCTGCTGCACTGGCGCACCACGCTGGCCGGCGCGCCGGACGGCCTGGACCTGCCCACCGACGCCCCGCGCCCCGCCGCGCTCGGTGTGCCTGCCGACAGCGTCGACCTGGCCTGGTCGCCCGGCTTCGACGACCGGCTGCGCGCCCTGAGCCGGGAGCACCAGGTGACCGAGTTCATGGCGCTGCTCGCCGGGTACACCGCCTGGCTGGCCCGGATCAGCGGCCAGGAGACCGTTGTCGTCGGCACCCCGATGGCCAACCGGACGCCCGAGTGGACCGACCGGATAGCCGGGAACTTCATCACCACTGTCCCGCAGCGCCTGGACATCGACGAAGACGCCACCTTCCTCGACGTCCTGGACCTGGCCCGGGCCGCGGTGGTGGACGGCGCACGGCACTCGGTGGTGCCCATGGAGCGGATCGTCGCCGACCTCGGCGGCGCCCGCGGCGCCGACCGACTGCCGGTCTTCCAGAACCTTTTCGTGTTCCAGAACATGCCGGCCTGGCGGCGCGAGGCCGACGGCCGCACCGTGCAGGTCCACCAGTTCCCCCCACGCCACACGCACTACGACCTCAAGTTCGAGGTCTTCCCGTTCACCACCGGGTACGAGGCACGCCTGGTCCACGCTCGGGGGCGGATCTCGGCCGAACGCGCCACCGTGATGGCCGGTCAGCTCGCCGCGTTCATCGAAGCGGCGGTCGACAAGCCCGACGCGTACATCGACGAGATCCCGCTCTGACCGGCCCGCAGGTACTCCCCGACCCGAAGATTGGACTGACACTGAGATGACGCACGTCAGCGATCACCGCAGCCCCTCCCCCACGGCCGCGCGGCAATCGCCCGAACACACCGTTCCCGCGCTGATCGAGGCCACCGCCGCCCTGTGCCCCGACGCCGTCGCGATGGTGCGCGGCAACCGGGCGTGCAGCTACCGGGAGCTGGTCGAGTGCTACCAGGCCACCGCCCGTGGCCTCCGCGCGGCTGGCGTCGGCGACGGCGACGTGGTAGCGGTGCGCGGCGGCCGGTCGGTGGAGACGGTCGTGTCCCTGCTGGGCGTCCTGCGGGCTGGCGCGGTCCTCACCATGATCGACGTCGCCCAGCCGGCCGGTCGGGTGCGGGACGTGCTCGCCGCCGCCCGGCCACGGCTCGTCCTGGATACCACCGGCGAGGCCGCGCCCGCCGAGCTTGCCGACCACACCGTGCTCCGCCCCGATGATCTGGCGGATCAGCCGGTCGGGCTCCCCGAGCCGGACATCGAGGCGCCCGCCTACCTGTGCTTCACCTCCGGCACCACTGGCACCCCGCGCGGGGTGCTCGGCTGGCACGGCGCGCTCACCCAGTTCTGCGCTTGGGAGCAGCAAGCCCTGGCTATCACCGATGGCGACCGGGTCGCCCAGATGGCCGCGCTGACCTTCGACGCGCTCTTCAAGGACCTGTTCCCGACGCTGATCGGCGGCGCGACCATCTGCCTGCCGCCCACCGACCGCCCGTTCGTGGACGTGGCGCGGGTGCTCGAGTGGCTGCGCGCGGACGCCGTGACGGTGCTGCAGACCGTCCCGAGCGTGCTCGCCAGCCTGCTCTCCGAGCTGCCCGAAGGCCTCGGCTTCCCGGCGCTGCGCCTGATCTGCCTCTCCGGCGAGCCGCTGGCGGGCAGCCTGGTCAACCGCTGGCGCGCCGCCACCGACGCCCCTCAGCTGCGCTTCGTCAACCTCTACGGCACCACTGAGGCCACCATCCTCAAGGCCTGGTACCCCGTCCCGCAGGGCGAGGTGCCCGCCGGCACCCTCCCGGTCGGCACCGCCACCGACGGTGCCGAGCTGCTGGTGGTCAACCGGCGCGGGCGCCGCTGCGGCGTCGGCGAGCCCGGCCAGGTGCTGATCCGCAGCCGCTACCTCACCCGCGGCCTGTGGCGGCCCGAGCGGGACGCCAAGCCGCTGTTCGAGGTGAACCCGCTCAACCCGGACGACCCGACCGACCTGGTGCAGCGCACCGGTGACCTGGGCCGGATCGACCCGCAGGGCAACGTGGAGATCCAGGGCCGCGCGGACGACCAGGTCAAGATCCTCGGCGTCCGCGTCCAGCCGACCGAGGTCGCCGCGGTGATCCGGCGCCTGCCCGAGGTCAAGGACGCCGCCGTGGTGGTCCGCCCGGGCGGGGACGGTCCGACGCTGGCCGCCTACCTGGTGCCCGCGCCCGGCGTGAGCCTCGACGCCGCGTCGGTGCGCGCCCACGTGGCCGCGCACGGCTCCAACGCCATGGCCCCCGCCCACGTGGTCCTACTGGAGCGCATGCCGCTCACCGGCCACGGCAAGCTCGACCGGGCCGCGCTACCCGAGCCCGAGCAGGCGCAGCCGTCTACTGAGGAGGCTGCGGACGAGGGCGAGTGGAGCGACACCGAGCAGCGGGTCGCCGCCATCTGGTCCGAGGTGCTGCGGCAGCAGGTCGTCTCCCGGCACGCCAACTTCTTCCACCTCGGCGGTCACTCGCTGGTGATGGCCCGGGTGCTGGCCCGGATCCGGCGCGCCTTCGCGGTCGAGCTGAGCCTGACCACGCTCTTCCGGTCCGCCACCGTCGCCGCGCTGGCCGCGGCGGTCGACGAAGCGCTGGGCGCCGAGGGCACCGCAGTCGAGGAGCCCCTGCCGCTGCCCGCCGCGGCCGACGCGCAGCACCCGCTCTCTCCGGAGCAGGAGGGCCTGTGGTACCTCCAGCAGCTCGACCCGAGCAGCTCCGCATACAATATGGTCGGCGTCTTCACCCTCCCGGCCAGGATGGACGAGGAAGCGGTGCACGAGGCCGTCCGCACGGTCTGCGGCCGCCACCAGGCGCTGCGGCTGCGCTTCCGCGAGGTTGACGGTCGCCCGGTGCAGCTGGCCGGGCCCGCCGAGGTGGACTTCGACCGGTTGCCGACCTCGGCCGACCGCGCCGCGGGCGTGACCGCGCTGACGACGGCCGCCGCCG
This sequence comes from Streptomyces sp. NPDC039480, assembly GCF_055597165.1. Classification (NCBI taxonomy): domain Bacteria; kingdom Bacillati; phylum Actinomycetota; class Actinomycetes; order Kitasatosporales; family Streptomycetaceae; genus Streptomyces; species Streptomyces sp. NPDC039480. The sequence goes on from NZ_JBVITX010000003.1 coordinate 474,057, forward strand.
TCCCGTTCGACTTGGTCGCCGGCCCCCCGGTGCGGGTGCGCACCATACGGGTGGCTGAGCGGGAGCTGCTGGTCGGACTGACCATCCACCACCTGTGCTGCGACGCGGTTTCCTGGCGGATGATCTGCGAGCAGGTCGACGAGCTGCTCATTGGCACCGACCGGCACGCCCACCTGGACTCCGCTGAGCCCCGGCTGCAGTTCGGCGACTGGGCGGCCTGGCGGTCCGGCCGGACCACCGGCGCACGGGCCGAAGCTGACCTCGCCTACTGGCGCGACCTGCTGGCCGACGTACGCCGTCCCGACCTGCCGCTCGGCCGGCCCGTTCCCGGCGAGCGGCCGCACCAGGCCCGGGTGGCCCGGCTGCCGCTGGCCCCCGAAGTGGCCGCCCCGCTCGCCGAGTTCTGCGCGCGGGCCGACGCCACCGAGTACATGGCGATGATGACCGTGCTGTCCTACGCGCTCTCCCGTGCAGCGGCGCAGGACCAGGTGGTCCTCGGCAGCGACAGCGTGGGCCGCGATCGCGAGGAGTTCGATGAGATCGTCGGCTTCTTCGTCCGCACCCACGCCTATGCCTTTGACCTGTCCGGCGACCCCAGCTTCGCCGAGGCGCTGGAGCGCGTGCGCGCCACCCTGATCGAGGCCGCTGGGCACCGGGACGTCTCCTACGCCCAGGTCGTGGACGCCGTCACCACCGCCCGCGGCGGCGACCACGACCCGCTCTTCTCGGTGCTGCTGCGGATGCCTCCGCGCGAGGAACTGCCGGGCGAGGCCGCCGTGTTGCACCCTGTGGACGTGGTGGCCGAGGCGGCGGACGGCACCGGCGCCGCGCCCACCGCCAAGTTCGACCTCACCGTGGTGGTACGCCCGGAGCCGACCGGCACGGTGCTCGACCTCGAATACGACGCGGACACCGTCCAGCCCGAGTATGTGGCCGCGCTCGCCGAGCGGCTTGGCCGACTGCTGCGCTTCGCCGCCGAGCAGCCGACCCGCCCACTCAGCCTGGCCCACGGCCCCGCCCACCCGTTCGACACCGAGCTCCCCCCGGCACCGCTCACCCCGGTCGCCGAGCGGGTCCACCGGCAGGCCGCCGCCACCCCGGAGGCCGTCGCCGTCCGCTGGGCGCAGGGCGAGGTGACCTACCGTCAACTCGCTCACGCGTCAACGAGTGTGTCCCGCGAGCTGGAGCCCGGCGAGCGGGTCGGCCTGCTGGGCGGGAAGACCCCTGCCACGGTGGCCGCCCTGGTGGGCGCGCTGGCCGCCGGCGCCGTCCCGGTGCCGATGGACGAGGGGCTGCCCGGCCCCCGGCTGGAGACCATGGCCGCCAAGGCCGGGGCCGGCCGCGTGCTGTACACCGAGCCCAGCACCGCCGCCGACGCCCTGACCGGTGTCAAGGTGCACCGGCTCACCTTCGACGGCCTGGTCGCCGGCGCCGAGAGCGACGCTCCCGCCCCGGCGGGTCCGGACGACCCGGCATACGTTTTCTTCACCTCCGGCACCACCGGTGAGGCCAAGGCGGTGCTCGGCCGCCGCCGCGGACTTGACCACTTCATCGACTGGGAGACCGCCGAGTTCGGCGTCCACCCCGGCGACCGGGTGGCCCAGCTGACCACGCTCTCCTTCGACGCCATGCTGCGCGACGTCTTCGTCCCGCTCACCCGGGGCGCGACGCTCTGCCTGCCGTCCGCCGCCGACCTGGACGACACCGCGCGCACTGTGGAGTGGCTGGCGCGGGAGCGGATCACCATCGTGCACACCACGCCCAGTGTGGTCACCGCCTGGCTGCGCGAGGCCGATCCGGCCACCGCCCGGCTGCCCCACCTGCGGCTGCTCTGCCTGTCCGGCGAGCCGCTGACCGGCCGGCTGGTCGCCCGGCTGCGCGAGCACCTGCTCGGCCCGGACACCGAGATCGTCAACTTCTACGGTCCGACCGAAACCACGATGATCAAGACCTTCCACCGGGTGGCCCCCGACCAGGAACCCGACCGCCCGGTGCCGGTCGGCCGGGCGCTGCCCGGCGGCCAGGCCGTCGTGCTCGGCGCCGGCGACCGCCCGTGCGGCCCCGGCGAGCGCGGCGAGATCGTGCTGCGCACGCCCTACCGCACTCTCGGCTACCTCGGCGACACCGGCGCGGACTCGGCCTTCCGCCCCAACCCGCGCGCCACCGGCCCGGATGACCTCGTCTACCGCACCGGGGACCTCGCGGTGGTCGGCGCCGACGGCGAGATCCACATCGAGGGCCGCCGCGACGACCTGCTCAAGGTGCGCGGCATCCGGATCCACCCCGGCGAGGTGGCGGCCGAATTGGCCACCCACTCCGAAGTCCGCCAGGTGCACGTCGACGCCGACAAGGAGGGCGACGGCACCCTCGTCGCCTACGTCGTCAAGGAGTCTGGCGCCACGCTGACCGCCGAGACGCTGCGCGCCTACGCCCGCGAGCGGATGCCACTTGCCCTGGTTCCCGGACTCTTCCTGTTCGTCGACCGGTTCGCCCTGCTGCCCAACGGCAAGCTCGACCGCTCCTCGCTGCGCGGCGCGGCGCCCCGGCGGACCGTCGAGCGGGTCGAGCCGCGCGACGAGACCGAGCAGACGCTCCGGCAGATTTGGTCCGACCTGCTCGAGCACCAGGACTTCGGCGTCACCGACGACTTCTTCGCAGTCGGCGGTCACTCCCTGCTCGCCACGATTCTGCTCACCCGAGTGCGCAAGCACACCGGTGTCTCCCTGTCGCTGCGCCAACTGATCGAGGGGCCGCGGATCGAGCACCTGGCCGCAGCCGTACGGGAGTCGGCTGGGGACGCCGCCGAGCAGACCAGCGAGGTGCTGCTGCCGCTGCGCCCGGGCATGCCCGGCGGGCCGCTGCTGTTCCTGGTCCACCCGATCGGCGGCGACGTGCTCTGCTACCGCGAGCTCGCCGAGGCGCTGCCGGCCGAGGTCACCGTGCTCGGCGTACGCACGCCCGGTCTCGAGAGCGGCCCCGCACTGCGCACCGTCCAGGAGCTGGCCGCCGCCTACCTGCCCGAGGTCCGCAAGGCGCAGCCGCAGGGCCCGTACCACTTCGCGGCCTGGTCGATGGGCGGCACGGTCGCCTACGAGATGGCTCGTCAGCTCTCCTTCGAGGGCGAGCGGACCGCCTCGGTGACCCTGCTGGACAGCTACGCGCCCGGCTCGGGGGCCCTCGCCCGCTTCGCCGACCCGGACGTCGACCGGGTGGCGTCCTTCGCCCACGACCTGGAGCGGATGACAGGCGAGCGCGTGGACGCCGAGCTGCTGCGCGGCGCACCGGCGGCGGACGAGGAGACACGCTCGCTGCAGCGCCGCTACCAGGTGTTCGACGCCAACGCCACGGCCCTGGTGGCCTACCGGCTGCGCCGCGCCCGGCTGCGCGACACCCGGTTCACCTTGCTGCGGGCCGGGGCCCAGGAGCGCCCAGACGGCGCCACCGCCACCCTCGGCTGGGCCGAGGCACTCGGCACGGATGTCGGCACCGCCACGGTGCCGGACGTCGACCACTTCACCCTGCTGCGCGGCCCATCGGCCCGAATCGTCGCCGCGGAGATCGCCCGCGTGATCGCGGCGAGCAGCGGCCAGCCTAACCAGGAGTACGCGTGACCGACATCAGCACATCGCGATTCCGTGCCTTCACGGCGCGCGACCTGAACACCCTGCTCGACCGCTGCGGGGCGGACGCCGAGACCCGGCTGCAGACCCGCGCGGTGGCGGCGATCCTGCCGTTCAAGACCAACCAGTTCGTGGTCGACGAGCTGATCGACTGGGACGCCGTCGAGGACGACCCGATCTTCCGGCTGGTCTTCCCGCAGCCGGACATGCTGGCCCCGGACGAGCTGAAGACCGTCACCGACCTGCTGCGCGACGGCGCCCGGCCGGCCGAACTGAACCGCGCCGCACGGGAGATCCGGTCGGGCATGAACGCCCACCCAGCCGGGCAGACGGACCTCAACGTCGCGCACTTCGAGGGCAAGCCGCTGTCCGGCGTGCAGCACAAGTACCGCGAGACGCTGCTCTACTTCCCCCGGCAGGGCCAGACCTGCCACGCCTACTGCACCTACTGCTTCCGCTGGGCGCAGTTCGTCGGGGACCCGGAGCTGAAGATCGCGGCGGCCTCCGACCAGATGGCCGCGCTTCGGGGGTACCTGCGCGAGCACACGGAGATCTCCGACATCCTGGTCACCGGTGGCGACCCGATGATCATGGGCACCGGGCCGCTGCGCCGGGCACTGGAGCCCTTCCTGGACCCGGAGTTGGAGCACATCACTACCATTCGGATCGGCACTAAGGCGCTCAGCTACTGGCCGTACCGGTTCACCACGGACAATGACGCCGACGACCTGATGCGGCTGTTCGAGGAGATCCGCGCCGCCGGCAAGCACGTGGCCCTGATGGCCCACGTCACCCATCCCCGCGAACTGCAGCCCGAGGCGGTCCGCCAGGCGGTCCGGCGGGTCCGGGCCGCCGGAGCGGTGGTCCGCACCCAGGCACCGATGATCCGCACCATCAACGACGACCCCGCCGTCTGGCGGGAGATGTGGACGCGTCAGCTGGCGCTCGACGCCATCCCGTACTACCTCTTCGTCGAGCGCGACACCGGTCCGCGGGACTACTTCGAGGTGCCGCTGGTGCGGGCCTGGGAGATCTACCGCGACGCGGTGTCCGCCGTCACCGGGCTGGCCCGAACGGTCCGCGGCCCGTCGATGTCCGCCACCCGGGGCAAGGTGGTGCTGGACGGCGTCACCGAGGTCGCCGGACAGCGGGCGCTCGCGCTGCGCTACCTGCAGGCCCGCGACCCGCAGATCGTCGGACGGCCGTTCTTCGCTCAGTACGACCCGCGGGCGACCTGGGTCACCGACCTGAAGCCGCTCTTCCCGTCCGACGCGCCGTTCCTGGAGGTCAGATGACCTCCGACGCCCTGCCAATCCCCTCCCGAGGTCAAGGAGACCAGCGATGACCGGCCAGACCACCAACACCGCCAGCACCGACGGGCCGGTGATCCTGGGCATCTCGGCGCACTTCCACGACTCCGCCGCCGCCCTGCTGGTCAGCGGCCGCCTGGTGGCCGCCTCCCATGAGGAGCGCTACACCCGGCGCAAGCAGGACCCGGAACTGCCCCGCAATGCCGTCCGTGACTGCCTGCGCCAGGCCGGTCTGAAGATCAGTGACGTCGACTGCGTGGCCTACTACGAGGACCCGGCCAAGAAGCTGCACCGCCAGCTCTGGGCTGGCCTGCCGGCCCTCCCGGACAACAGCCCGATGGCCCGCTACCGGCTGGACGCCGAGCGCCCCTACCGGGAGATCCGCGACCTGCTGGGCTGGCAGGGCCGGATCGAGGTCGTCGACCACCATCTCTCGCACGCCGCCAGCGCCTACTACTACTCGGGCTTCGAGGACAGCGCCGTGCTGACCGTCGACGCGGTCGGCGAGTGGGCCACCACCGCCTGGGGCGTCGGGCGCGGCGCCGAGCTGGAGCTGCGCGAGCAGATCGAGTTCCCGCACTCGCTGGGCCTGCTCTACAGCGCCGTCACCGGCTACCTCGGCTTCGAGGTGAACGAGGGCGAGTACAAGGTCATGGGCCTCGCCCCGTACGGCAAGCCGCGGTTCAAGGAGCAGCTCGAGCATCTGATCCACGTCAGTGAGGACGGTGCCTTCCGGCTCGCCCTGGAGTACTTCGACTTCGCCGCCCCGGAGGGCATGTTTGGCGAGCGCTTCGAGAAGTTGCTCGGCGTGCCGCCCCGGGTGCCGGAGTCGGAGATCGAGTCCGTCCACTACGACTTGGCGCGCTCCATCCAGATAGTGACCGAGGAGACCATGCTGCGCATGGTCGACAAGGCGCACCGGATGTCCGGCAGCCGCAACCTGTGCATGGCCGGCGGCGTGGCGCTCAATGTCGTCGCGGTGCGCCGCGTCGTCGAGGAGGGGCCGTTCGAGAACGTCTTCGTGCAGCCCGCCGCGGGCGATGCCGGCGGCAGCCTCGGCTGCGCGGCCGTAGCCCACCAGCGGCTGACCGGTGAGCGCCCCTCGCAGGGCCGCCAGTGTTCCGCGCTGCTCGGCTCGGGCACAGGCTCGGAGGAGATCGAGGGGCTGCTCGGCGCGTATGCCGGCCACTCCTTCCTGGACTTCCAGGGTGACGAGCCCGGCCTGCTGGACGCGGTGTCGTCCCGGCTTGCAGACGGCAAGGTGATCGGCTGGTACTACGGCCGCGAGGAGTTCGGTCCGCGCGCTCTCGGCGGACGCTCTATCCTGGCCGACCCGCGCGGGGACGGTACCCGGGACCGGATCAATGCCTCGGTCAAGATGCGCGAGGCCTTCCGTCCCTTCGCACCGGCCGTCTTGGCCGAGCGCGCCCAGGAGCACTTCAAGCTTGACCATGACTCGCCGTTCATGCTGGAGACCTGCGAGGTCGCCTCTCCGCTGAACCTGCCGGCCATTACCCACGTCGACAACTCGGCCCGAGTGCAGACCGTGGCCGAGGAGCAAAACGGCCGGTTCTACCGCCTGATAAAGACCTTCGCCGAGCGGACCGGCTGCCCGCTGCTGCTGAACACTTCGTTCAACCTGCGTGGTGAGCCGATCGTGCACACTCCGGTCGACGCGCTGCTGTGCTTCCTTCGTTCGGACATCGATTGCCTGGTGCTGGACGACTTCGTCCTGGACCGGTCGGCCCTGCCGCAGTCCTGGGTCGCCTGGTTCAAGGGCACCCGCCCGCCCCGCCACAGCCAGGTGAGCGACAACGTGTACACCCTGCTCTGATGCTCTGAACCGCAGCGCCGGGGGCCGCTGGCGCCGGACGTCCGGCGCCAGCGGCCCGCGGCGCGTTCACTGCCAGCAGGAGAAGCTCCGTTCACCGCCAGCCGGCCGTCGGAGGACGCGCCGGAGGGGCGCGACAGCCGAGAACGCGAGCGGCTCACCCGCTACGCCGCCGTGTCGGGTCGGCGTGGTGCGTTCACTAGCGTCGTAGGCGCGGGCGACGGTCACCGCCAGGGTGCCGATGGAGGCCGGTTGGTCGACCATGACCAGGACTTTCCCCTTGCTCTTGAGGCGAGTGAACAGCTGCCGCAGCTGGGGCTCGTTGTTGGGCAGCGGCTTGTCGAACGTGGTGCGGCCATCTCGCAGCAGGGCCGTGCCGCGATGCTCCGACTTGCCCGCGTCCAGGGCCCAGTACACCTCGATCGAGGTTAAGTTCCTGCAGGTCACCGGGCTTTCCCCCTCACCGGAATCACGAGCGGTGGCCTTGGAGGGCGCCGGAGATCGGTAGCCACACTACGCAGCTCTGCCCGAAGGAGGAGAACCTGTAGGCCACCTTCTCGGCGGCACTGGGAGATGGTGGCCGGGCTGCCGCAGCTCTTCCTCGGCGCCTGGGTGTTCACCACCCTCGGCTCGGTGCGGGCGGCGGGCCCGGCACGCACGGCCAGGGCCTCAACCTGGCCCGTCCGGCCTCAGCACGGTCCTCGGCGCTCTGCGAGTGGCGGAAGGACTCGCCGCCGGCTAATAGGACTCCGTTAGGTATTTCCGTTAGGCCTGATCAAAAGCATGTTGGGTGCGTGGACGCACATGAAGTGAACCGTATGCGGGCGATGTTGGCGTTGTTCGTGGCAGACGTGTTTGCCTCGGTGCCGCGCAAGGACCAGCGGGCCAAGGGCGACTGCTATCTGCGCGGGCTGATGCTGGACGGACGGCGCAAGTCCATTCAGGCCATGGCTGCGCGATTGCCTGACGGCAACGAGCAGAACCTGCAGCAGTTCGTGAACCAGTCCACGTGGGACCCGGTGCCGGTGCAACGGCGGATCACCGAACGCGTGCTGCCGTTGATCAACCCGACGGCCTGGGTGATCGATGATGTGTCGGTGCCCAAGGACGGCCGGATGTCGGCCGGAGTGGCCCCGCAGTACTGCGGGTCGCTGGGCAAGCGGGCCAACTGCCAGGTCGCGGTCAGCGTCCACGCCGCGACGGATACGGCTTCCTGCCCGCTGCAATGGCGGCTGGTCCTGCCCCAGGGAGTGGGCGTCGGACACCACGCGTCGGGCCCTCACCCGCATCCCGGACAACGTCATGCACCGCGAGGAGTGGCGGCTCGCCCTGGACATGCTCGACACGCTCGCCGGCTGGGGTGTGACGTCGACGCCGCCTACGGAACCAATGCCCGCCTGCGGGCCGCACTGGCCGAGCGCTCCCTCGCCTACATGCTGGCCGTCCGTGGCGATGTCGTCGCCCACCCCTTCAACGCGAAGCCCATCGCCCCGCTCCGCAACGGGCCCGTCGGCTGCTGGCCCCAGCCCCGCTACCGGGACCCTGCCCCCTCGGTGGCAGCCCTGACCGCCGGCCTCGGACAGGAGGCATTCTCCTGTCACCTGGCGGCACGGGTCGAGGGGGGGAGTTACGTTCCCGCTTTGCCGCGATGCGCGTGCGGCCCGCCGGCGAGGCGGTCGAGCGCCCGATCAAGGCCGCGGCATCGGCCGAACAGGGCTGGTGGGACGGGATCCTGCCCGACTGCTGGCTACTGGTCGAGTGGCCCGCCGATGCCGAAGCACCAACCGACTACTGGCTGTCCAACCTGCCAGCCGACACTCCGATCGCCGACCTGGTGCGTCTGGCCAAGGTCCGCTGGCGCATCGAGCACGATTACCGCGAACTCAAGCATGGCCTGGGCCTTGACCACTTCGAGGGTCGTTCCTGGCAGGGCTGGCGCCACCACGTCACCCTCGTGACCGCCGCCCACGCCTTCCTCACCGAACAGCGTCTGACCCCAAGAGCCCCCGGACCGGACTCACTCTCTACCAGGTCCTCGACACCCTCCAGAACACCCTGAGGTGCTGGACAGGCATCTGCACTACCTGCCCGCCAGGACCTACACCACGCCAAGATCAAGACAGACCTAACGGAGTCCTACTAGGTTGCGCCCCCTACTACCCGGTGCCGGGCAGCACCGTGATGGCCAGCCGGACGAACTGAGCCCGAAGTGGTCCTCCGCTAGCGCGCGGCGGTGGCGTCGACCAGCTGCTGCGTGGGGGCGGTCGGTGCGCCGGTGCGCCGGGTTTCGTCCTGCACGAGCAGAGAGAGCAGCGAGGCCACGGGCAGGCCGGCTTCGGCGGGGTGGCGCAGCACTTTGTCCGGGTCGATGCGGTAGGTATTGGTGCGCCCTTCACGGGTGTGTGAGAGGTATCCGTCCTGCTCCAGGTCGGAGATGATCCTCGACACAGCGCGCTCCGTGAGCCGGCAGCGGGCGGCGATGTCGCGGACGCGGATGTTCGGGTTGTCGGCGATGGCTGCCAGCACGCGGGCGTGGCTGGTGATGAACGTCCATCCGGTGTGGGACTCAGGTACTGCGGCCATGCCCGGCATTTTAGGGGACGGTTGTTGCCTGAAGTTTGTTACATGACATAGTTTTCCGGTAACAGAGGACATGCTCCCTCGCGGGAGGAAGACAGAAGGAGCCCGAGGCGCCTTGGAAAAGGCCGTCTTGCTGACGAGCGCGAGCAGCTTCAGTGCGACGTTGGCGCCAGGACGGGTCGCTGCGCACGCCTCGAACGGTCCCCAGGTGCGGCAGTACGAGTACCGGGGGGCCTGCGTGATCGCCGCTGCCGGCGAGTACGACATGGGCTCGATCGCGCCACTGAGAGAGATGCTGCAGGCCACGGTGAAGCAGTACCCGAAGGTCATCCTCGAGGCCTCCGATGTCACCTTCGCCGACTCGACCTTCTTGAATCTGCTCCTCCTGGCCCACCTGAGGGGGACGCTGCGCCTCGTCGCACCCTCGGCGCAGGTGCGACACCTGTGTGAGATCACTGGTGTCGACCGCGTCCTGGACATCCGCCAGACGATTGAGGACGCGGCCGCCTCGTAACGCACCACGTTCCACGGCGGCTGCGCACTCATAACCTGTCTGTCTTTGGTCCCTGTGCAGCGACGATCGTCTTCGGGTGGGTGACGACCTGGGGGACGCTTTCGTCGTGCCGGGTGGTGCACAGTCACGGGGCAGAGGCCCGCGCCACGGCGGCGGCGGGCCGCGGCCGCACTCGGCCTTTGGCCACGTTGTTCTGATGGAAGGCCCGGTCAGGCTTTCCTGACCGGGCCTTCGCTGTCGTGCGGCTGTCGTTGCCGGCCACGACAGCCGAGCCCTTGCGAGACCGCCGTCCCGGAGTCTGGGGGCGCGACTGGGTACCGGCTGGGGCGGCCAGCCCACGGCCTCGGCTCCCCGCGAGTCTCCCGCATATGCCCGGGAGGGTGCAGCGATCCCTGCAGACCTGTCCGAATCCGTTCCCGCACTCGGCCACTTGACTGTGAGCGTCTGCACGGATCGCTCTGAACAGACGCTTCGCTCGGCACGTCAACGTCCTGTTGACGCGACAACGAAACCGTGAATTTCAGTTCATGCATTCCTTGACAGGTGAGCAGCAGGGGCGGGACCCTTGCCGGAAGCAGGCAGAGGAGCTGGCAGGGAGAAGCCATGACGGACACCGCACTCTGCGGCCAGCCCATCGGCCCGGGAGACGACGCACCCCACCCCTGGCAGGCACCAGCGTTGCCCCGTGTCCCCCTTCTGCGGCTGACGCCGATCGTGGTGCACGGTGAACTGGACATAAGAACGGCCAACGAGCTCCGCCCGGACCTCCTGCGCGCCCTGGCCCACTCACAGAGCGGCCTGGACCTGGATCTAAGCGCTCTCACCTTCTGCGACTGCTCAGGCGTCAACCTCCTCCTGGTCCTGCATCGACAAGCCCAGGATGAAGGCAAGAGGATCACCATCAGCTCAGCACCACCCGCAGTCGAACGCATCCTCGACCTGACGGGCACCCGCGCCCTGTTTCTGCCCGACCCCAGCAGCACGGCCGCCCAGCCCGCCCACAACAGATGATCCAGTCACCGAGGTCGCCCGGCCAGCACTCAACGACAGGTTCTGAAGGTTCAGAGCCGGATTCTTCAGACGGGGCAGCGCTGAAGGACGAAGCGCAATGGGCAGGGGCCGCGACACCGTGGTGTTCATCTACGCGTACCGTGGGACGGCGTGTGTTGTGCAGCACCTTGGTCCGGTCGCACCCTTGCCAGCCACAGCGCGCGCCAGCATCAGTAGTGCGCAGCCGTCGGCCGTCGGCTGCATTCGCGGAAAGGTACGACATGAGCGGGACCTCCCTTGCGCCGCTCACCATGGCCGAGGAGAGCTATCAGGTGTATGTGCGGCACACAAGAGCTGCACCCGCTGCGGGCCAGGGCGGTGCACCAGGGGACAGACAGGCCCTGTGCCAGGCCTATCTGGCAGCGCTAGCCGGGCCATGCCCCGACGGGCTGAAGAGCGAATAGAGGTGGGCGCGCGACGTTACGTTTCCGTTGCCTGCGGCCCTCGTTGCTGAAGCATGACCAGAGACACTCGCATGAGATCAGCAAGGTTTAAAAGTCACTTCTGATCTATATGGCGCGCCGTTGCCAATGAGGTTGCGGTGCGTTGCTGTAGGTGTGGAGTGCGAGAGGGAGCTGGGTGGCGAGGCGGGTGGGGTGCTTGCGGAGTTGAGGGGCGCCTACTGGCTGGAGAGTTCGGTGCACGAGTTGCCGGACAGGTGCCGGTGCACCCGTCCGTCGGCCGGGCCGCGGCCGTCGCTCTGGGGCGTGATGACGGTGTTCACCGCGGGCACGGTCTTGGCGGCGTTGACCTCGGTCCGGTGGGGGTAGGTGGCCCCGTCAGCCTGACCCTGAGCAGTGACAGCGACGGCGGTTGCTGGAGTCCTGCGGGCAGCTGACGCAAGCACGGCTGTGAGGACACCCCCGTTCACCCGCATGAAGGACGTTGGGCCTGTGACTCGGGCGGGTAGGTGCGAAGGCGTGGACACTTAGAGGTCCTAACAAAGGCGTTGGTCGTGGCGGTGGGTGATCAGGCAGGTGGCGAGGTCGAGGAAGGCTTCGTGGATGTCGTCGCGTCGTTACCACCGAATCCGCAGGCGGCGGAAGCCGTGCAGCCAGGCGATGGCGCGTTCGACCACGTAGCGGAAAATGCCCAGGCCAGAGCCGTGAGGTTGGCCTCGTTCGGCGATGACCGGGCGGATGCCGCGCTGCCACAGCAGGCGCCGGTACTTGTGTGCGTCACCTGCCGGGGGCGGGCGTGATGGCACCGGCCCAGGCAGACTCGTGGAGGTTAGTTGGTCTCCTCAGCGGGCGATGAGGTGGTGCAGGACTTTCTTGGCCACGCTGCGGGCCTGCTGTGACAGCTCCCTCTCCGGCACGGAGTGGCCCTTGGCGTATTTCTCGACGTACAGGTAGCGGCCGTGGCCCAGTTCGAGGGTGACTGCTCCGGACCACTGGTCGCCGTAGGTGATCTGTTCGGCGGCGCTGCGTCCCTCGAACTGCAGAGGCAGTGATTTGGTGGGCATTACGTCGGTGCCGTCGACGGTCTCGCGCAGCGCCTTGGCACTGTCGAACACGGTCACCTCGTAGCCGCTGGGATCGGGGTCGTCGTCCAGGGTCATAGAGTAATAGCAGCTGGCATAGCCGTCGTCGGCGTCGGGCGTGGCCTCGGCAGAGCCGATGTCCTCCTGCTGCGATGCGCTCAGCAGTTCACACACCGAGGTCTCGTCCACGGAACGTGTGAGGGGTTGGGACGTGACGGCTGTCGCTTCGGACACGGACGCCGTGCCAGAGGCCGGCTGGGAGCCGGCGCTGCAGCCGGCTGTCGCCACGACTGCGGCTGCTGCCAGAAGGAGAAGTGGACCGGTCCGTCGATGCATGGCTACCCCCGCACAGAATGTAAAGAAAATGTGTGGGGGGAGGGTGATCATAGCCTGCTGCCGCGCCATCGATGCGCTCGCGAGCATGGAACGGGCCTCACCGCAATGCCGCCGAGCGGCGGCACTGTCGTCCTGTCCCCGGCGAAGTACTGGGGCCTGCTCGAGAGTCCTGCTGTCGGGATGAGTCAGCATGGTTCCAAGTCAGTGCGTCAGGAGTCGCCGGGTGAGCTGCTCCGCGGTGAGTTCCACCCGGCCCCTGTGGGGGTCACGTCCGAACATGCGCGTGGGCAGGTTGAGGTAGTCGGACTTCGAGGGGTAATGGAAGTAGAGGATCTGCCCGCATACGGGGGTGACCTCTCGCATCAGGGTGTCCTGGCAGGTGCCCAGGACCGTGATGCCGTAGGTGGTGGCGACCTTCGTGATGGCGGCCAGGACTTCCCGGCGGTGTTCCTTTCCCAGCGAGTCGCCGAGTTCGTCGAGGATGAGGGTGCGGCCCTGGGCGTTGGGGGCGGCCAGCAGCGCGGCGAGCACGAGATGGATGGAGAAGAGCTTCTCCTGGGCGGTGTTGGTGACGGTGTTGTAGGCGAGCATGTGGCCGCCGGGGTTGCGTCGCCACCTGGGGGTCACGAAGCACTGCCAGCTGTGTTCGGTCTCGGTCGGCGGATCGATCTGGTAGTGCAGGCTGGTGCCGAACAGCCCTGCCTCACTGTTGAGTTGCTCGAGCGCTTTGGCGATGTTGTCGAGTGCTCCGGACACACGCTGGATGATGACGTCCTGGGTGTGACGGAGTTCGTCGGCGAGAGTGTCGACGGAGTCGGCGATGAACGTGTTCTCACGGATTCGTTCCTTGCGGACCCTCTCGACCTCTGTGTGGACATCGGCGTCGCCGACTTCAGTGTCGGTGAGCCAGTCCCCCAGTGCCTGCAGAGCGACCTCGGCCTTGTGGGTGCTATCGGTAATGCGGCTCGCCTGGTCCAGAGCAACGGTGGGATAGCCGGCGGTGCGCGCCTGGTGGTCCACGACGATCATGCATCCGTTGACGGTGGCGGTGGCCGCCGTGTGCAGTTGGGTGGCGGAGCGCCGTTCCCGGACCGGGTCGCCCGGCGCCGCGGTGGGCGGCGACGGCGCTTCGGTGACCAGGGCGGTGACGTCCGTGGGCAGCCAGTCTGCGGGCCAGTTCAGCAGGACGCGGGCGGCCTCCGGGTCCTGCCCGAAGGCTTCTTGTGCCAGGTGCGCGGCGCCTTGGTCGATCACTGTCTGCTGGCTGCTCTGTTCGGCTTCGCAGCGCTTGAGGGTGGCGGTTGCCTCGTCGATCTGCCGTCCGAGGTCCTCGATGCGGCTCTTGCGGCTGTTCAAGGCGTTCTTTGCGGTGGCCCAGTCCTCCTCGGCCTGGTCCAGGAGGATCTTCAGCTGCGGAAGGGCCTGCCGCAGCCGGGTGAGTTCGGTGCTGGTGTCATCGTGCTTCTTTTGCAGTCGTGGGAGTGCCTCGGCTGCCTCGGCCCGCTGGAGGTCGGCCTCGGCCAGGAGGGTGCGCCGTGCCAGCCGGTCGAGGAGTCGATCTGTCTCGGCCTGGGCCGCAAGGGCATCTTTCTGACGCGACCGCAGATGGCCGAGCAGAGCGGCACGTCCGACGACAGGGCTGGGAAACGAGCCGATGATGTGGGCGCCGAGTCCGTCGACGCGGGCGTGGGCAGGTTGCCTGGTCCAGTGGGACTGGCCGGCCAGAGTGTTGAGGAAGGGCCGCGCCGGGGCGGGGGCCGCCATGATTCCTTCGGGGCAGGCCATCGTGCCGGCCAGTGGGCCGGGGCTGATGAGGACGGAGCCGGGAAGCGCTTCAAGCGCCTCCAGAGCTCGGGGAAGGTCGGCGGAGTCGACGCAGACTGCGTCGCGCCACGGGTGAAGGGCTGCCTCCCAGAAGTCCCTCCTGCGGTCGTCGAGTTCGACCTGGTCGTACAGTCCCCAGCTGGGGATCTTCTGGCTGGCGAGCTCTTTGAGGACGGCGCCTGCCGCTCCGGCATGTCCGAGTTCGGCCGCGCGGAGTTGCTCTGCGTAGTGTTCGGCGTCGCGTTCGGCGATGCCCCGGTTGATCTCGGCCTGCCTGGTCCGGTGGGCGAGTCGGGTCAGATGGTCCCGCAGTTCGCGGCTGTTCGCCCCGGTGTGGTCCGCGCTGAGGGTACGGACCTCCTCGAGCTCCTTGCGGTCCTGGGTGAGCCGGCCGGCCAGGAGACGCTCGTCGCCCTGTGCCTCGCTCCATCCGGTACGGCGCTGCTCCTTGGCTTCTGCGCTGGTCCGGCAGTCGCGTTCCAGATCGGCGACGTTGGCAGCGGTCTGTCGTTGTGCGGTCAGTTCCCGGAGCAGGTCGGCTGTTTCCTGCAGCGTTCTCCGGGTCTGGGGCAGAAGCTGGTGGGCACTGAAGAGGCGGGCCGTTTCGTCCAGGAGCGTGCGGGCCAGCGCGGCGCGCCGGTCGGCTTCAGCGCTTCGGATCTTGTCTCGCAGATCTGCACGGTCCTCCACCTCGCGCAGCAGGCTTTCTTCCCGGGCCAGTCTCTTCTCGTGCCGTTCGAGCGCCGCGGCGTACTCGGCGCGTTTGTCCGCGAGATCGGTGCGCTGGGCCCTGTCGAGTTCGAGGACGCTCGAACGACCGGACAGCGTGATCAGTGCGTCGCCGATCCGGTCGGGCGAGTAGGTGCCGGCTTCCAGTTTCAGCAGGGAGGGCCGGGAGCGGACCTGCCCGCGGGAGGCGACGTAGGCCAGCACTTTCGGAGAGCGGCCGTAGAGGCGATGGGCGTACTCGACGGCTCCGAGGGTCTCGGTGCCGAGCTGTTTGTAGAAGTCGGGTGCGGCGCGGTGACGCTCGTTGTCGTCGCCACCGGTCAGCAGGTGGGCGCCTGCCTGGTGGCGGACTTGGACATAGGGTGAGTCGCTGCTGATCTGGAGCCAGACCGTGTGCGGGTGGGTTCCGTCGTGCGCTGCGAAGACACCGGCGATGTAGCCGCGTTCGGCAGGGTCGACGAGTTGGGTCGAGGCACCGGCGATGACGGGTTCGAAGAGCAGGCTGGTGGTGTTGGGGGTGCCGTTGCCGGTGATCTGCCACTCCGGGTCGCCCAGGAGCAGGGAGACCGCGGCAAGGAAGCTGGTCTTGCCGGACTCGTTGGAGTCCACCGGGCCGCGTCCGGTTACGGCGATGAAGGTGCCGGGGATCAGGGCGACCGGGTCGCTGGTGAGCCGGGCGATGGCGAAGGTCTGCACGGCGATGAGTTGCCGGTCGCCGATGAGACCGGTGGACAGCTGGGGGGCGGCGCCCGTGAGAGGACTCATGGATGCTCCTGGGGTGATGCGGTGGGGCGGGCCGCCTGGCGCCGCTGCTGGATGGCACGGGCGAGGTGGCCCTGTGGGCGGCCGGCGATGATGAGGTCTTCCCACAGGGCGGTGATGCGGGTCTCGCTCAGGCGCTGCAGGCAGGGGCCGGGAACGTAGGTGCCCTGGCCGGTGGTGTCGACGAGTCCTGCTGCGGTGAGGGCGCGCAGGGCAGAGCTGATCGTGAGTTTGGACAGGGCGCGGTTCCGGGCGAGTTGACGCTGGGTGACACCGTGCTGGGTGGTGTCCCATTGGGCGTGTGTGTGGCGTCCCTGGGCACGTGGCAGAGCGACAGTGTGCAGGAGGATGACGGCTAGGACGGTGCGCTGGGCGGGGGTGAGCGTGCCGATGTCGGCGGCGTTGAGCGCTTCGGCGACGGTGTCCGGGTATCCGGTGGTCCACGTTCCCTGGGGGGTGCGGATGAGGGTGCGGCCGATGCCGGCGAGGGCGGACTGGACGTCGGCGCGGATGTCGGGGTCCTGCAGCGCGGGCAGATCGCGCGGGGGCAGCGGGCCGCGGGCTGTTTCGAGTGCAGTGATGGTGTTGCAGACGATGTGGTCGCTGCTGTGCGGGGGCGGTGGGTCGGGGTGGGTGAGGTCGTGCGGCGCGGTGGCGTGGGGCGTCTGGCCACCGATGGCCGCAGCGGTGCCGCCCGAGGGGGGTGGTTCCTGGTGTTCTTGCGGGTCGGGCAGCCGGTGGTGGCCTCGTCGTAGTGCGGTGACAGTGGGGCCGGGCAGAGTGGCGACGGCCGGTCCCAGATGAATGAGCGGGCCGACCGGGGTGATGAGGTCGCGTCCGGGGAGGGTGCGGGTCAGCGCGGTGGCGACGGCGCGGGCCGAGGCGCCCAGGTGCCGGGCGGCTGTCTCGATCAGCTCGGCGGGAAACGGCTGGCCCGGGTAGTGGGGCAGTGTCGGGTCGGGCCAGGCCGCTTTCAGGCACAGCGCCCACACGAGGGTGGGGATGGGCGCCAGGGTGGGCGGGGCCTGGTCCCGGAGTTGCTCGATGCTGGGTGCGCTGCCGGTGGGCCAGGCCAGCCTCAGCGTCGTCTTCTCCTCACCCGCTGCGCGCAGTTGCAGCGCGCTGCGGCCGACCCGTTGTGCGGCCTGGGCGACCTCCTGCAGCAGGTCGGCGCTGCGGGGTGCGGCAACTCCTCCTGCGGCCCGGATGGCGGCCAGCAGGAGGGAGGAGGCCGACGGGGGTGGATCCTCTGCGGTCATGGGTTGTCATCCTGTGCATCGGCTGATGTGCGCAGGGTGACGTCGTGGAGGTAGGTGACCGCGGCCGCGGGATCGACGCGCACCGGCACGGCGATGTCGATGCTGCAGTCAGTGCGCGGGTCCGCGTCGGCGGCGAGCAGGTCGACCAGGAGGCGGGCGGCGCCTGGCCAGCCGCGGGCGTTGAGGATTTCGCCCAGGGTGGTGTTGTGGCGGTCTTCGAGCAGGTCTTCCAGGAGGATCTGCCGGCGCAGGCTCTCGTGTTCGGCGGCGTCGTCCAGCTCGGCGAACGGGTCGGCGTCGTCTCCGGGAGCGGCCTGCGGAGGCGTGGGGCGGGGGCGCGGCGGGCGTTGGCGGACGTAGGAGGCCGCGGTGTCCACCACGTCTTGGCCGTCGATCCACAACGGTGGTGCGTCGGCGATCAGGAAGGTGCCGAAGTGTCCGAGGCGCTCGACGCCTGCGGTCTTGGCCAGGTCGTCGTACTCGGCTGGGGTCAGGACATCCAGGTTGAGGCTTCCACCGCCATGTTCGAGGATTTTCTCGATGGCGGCGAACAGCTGCTGACGGTAGAACTGCGCGGCTTCGATGAGGGCCGTGGCTGCGTCTTCCAGAACGAGGTGTCCGGAGAAGGCCCGGGTGACCAGTTCGTTGAGGGCTTTGACCTGTCGGGTGAAGTCGGTGTGGTCGTGCTGGCGCTGGGCGGTGATCAGTTCTGCAGGGGTGGCCATGATGACCTGTCTTTGCAGGTCCAGTGCGAAGACGGTGAGCCCGTGCCGGCAGGTGCGCAGTTCTTGCAGGACGAGGTCGGGGTCGGGGTCGGTTCGCTCGAGGAGCTCGCGGGTGCGGTCCAGCAGGCCGACCAGTTCGTCGACGCCCCCGTGCAGGGACAGGCGGTCGGCGGCGAACGCGCCGGCGAGGCCGGCGGGTCGCATAACGTAGCGGTCCTGGTGTGCTTTGAGGACGTAGGGCTCCAGGAAAGACATGTCGATCATCAGGGACAGGCGACTGTCCAGCACGGGCAGGGGCCAGCCCAAGCCCTGGGGGCCCAGGTACTCGCGCAGCTGCGCCTTGGTCAGGCCGCTGGCCGCGGCGTGCTCGGCGAAGACGGTCACGATGTCGGTCGCCAGATGGACGAGTTCGGGGTCCTTCACCAGGGCCTCGCGGTGGGCGGCCAGCGGGGCGAAGAAGGCGCGCCAGTTCGTCAGCCGCTGGGCCGGGGCCAGCATCGCCTGGTCGGTTTCGTTTAGGGGCAGCTGGTCGGTGCTCACCGGGTCTGGTCCGTGGTGGAAGAACCCGGGCGGGGTGGCTGCGGTGTGTGCAGAAGCGGCTGGAGGAGTTCGGGCAAGTGCGGAAGGACGGATGTGTACAGGGTTTCCTGCTCGCGGGATTCGCCGTTCTCGGCGATGGCGAGGGCCAGCTTGTGCAGCGGTCCGGTGACCTTCTGCGCCAGGTCTGCGGCGATCTTCGCATCGCGGGCCTTCTCCCGCTCGGGGTTCTTCTTACGGACGCGGTAGGGCCCTTGACGCCACAGATCGGCGTCCATTCCGACGGCATGCACGGGAGCGTCGAGGCGGCGGGACAGGTCGTGGATGATCCCGATGCCGTCGGCATCGAGGTCGCACCATGCAGCGATCGGCCGGGGCTGCAGCCATTTGAGCAGGGTCACGAGCTGCTCTTGGGCGTAGCCGGCGCCCCAGACGCACAACCACTGTGTTGTCAGTTCGGGCAGTCGGCGGCAGACCGCTCCGAAGGTGTCGGAGTTCTCGATGAGGAAGACTCCCTGGGCGGTGCAGCGGGCGTCTCCGACGAGTCGGATGCCCTGGGAGGGCAGGCCGACCCAGGGCTGGGCGATCGCTGCGTTCGCGGCGACCTCGCCGATACGCCAGGACAGGGGTCCCTTGACCCGCAGGTCGGTGTCTTCCTCCCGGACCGCGGCTTCGAAGTCCATGCCGATGAGGTTGGCGAACCCGCTCTGCTGTTGCGCCGTCCAGGTCTTGGAACCGCCCAGGGCGTGTGCGGCCAGCTGTTTGAGGGTCACTTCCTTCTCGCCCTGGGCGCGCAGCTGCCACCAGTGAGCGGCTGCTCTGACGGCTGCCTCGTAGACGGACCAGGCGGCGGTCTGTACGCGGCTGTCCTCGGGGACGACGAGTCCGGCTTTCTCACTGATGGCCGAAAGCAGCTGTCGTTCGTGGGCTAGCTGGACCACCGGCTCCATGACCTGTCGAAGCTCGCGGCGGGCTCGGCGGGGATCGCGGGCGCCGCGCAGCTGGGCCGTGCGGTCGGCGGACTGTTCCTGCCAGGCTTGAGTCAGATGCCAGCGCAGCGGACGGCGCAGTCGGACCAGTTCGTCGACCTCGCAACGCAGGGTCACGGCACCGCAGCGCACGAGAGCGGCTGCCACCTCCTCGGCCCGAGCGTCGAAGCGCTTGAGAACCGAGGGCCACTCACGGCGCTTGAAGGCCAGAACCCAGATCAGGTCTTCTGCGGACAGTTCCTCCGGCGGAGCGAAGAGCTGCACGTCACCGGCCGATACCAGGTCTGCTTCATGGAATTTCAGTCTGCGCCGCTGGTTTCGTGGCAGCCTGTCCTGTCCCTCACGTCTCGCGGGGATCGTTACAGCCCTCAGGCCTTCCGGCAGCCCTTCCACATGTACAGGAACACGCCCCTGCGCTTCCCCGAAGAGCAGTCCGCCACCGTCCAGCCCCATCATCCCCCGCCACCCCTTAATTTGTCGCCGCCGGCTGCGGCTGCTGCACCTCTCCCCCGGCCGGCCCGGCTGGCTGCCGCCGTGGCCTGGGGTGGCATATTCCCCGGCGGAACATACCGCCGCACTCTCCTTAATGTGAGAAGAACGCTCAAGTAGACCCGTATGAGCCCTATAGCCACAGGTATCGCGGTAGTGCCCCGGCGGTGCATGCGTTACTCCCCGGCGGGAGCTGCGGCCCGTCAGCCGGAGGGGACGTTTCCTGGTGGCTTCCCCGGCTCAGCAGGGACGGCGCGGCACCGGCAAATTCGGTCACATCTGACGGTTCGCCAGATACGTGAGAACTGTCCCATCTACCCTTCAACAGTCTTTTTCTGACGCAGTATCACATCTGTTGAGATTCTCGATTGCCGGAGGGCGTATCGCGTGCGGATCGTCGCGGCGTGCCCGTTCGAACTGGTGCTGTGCAACTTAGGCGACACGGTCGACTTCACCCGCTCGACCTTCGAGGGCGGCGAGGTCCACTTCCGCAGCTCGACCTTCTCCGGCGGCACGGTCGACTTCAGACGCTCGATGCACAATTCCAACTGCGATGTCCGGATGGCCGACGCTCGCGTCCAGGCCGCAGCCCACATCGCCTGGGGCCCTTCCCCCAGATCGCCGTCAACCAGCCCCTGAACTCCACGGTTACTCGCCAGGGTTTTCTCTGCGGACCGCACACCGGCCGGCGGGCATCGCCGTTGTCCTCGTAGTCCACGGCAGCGGGAAGCACTCGATGCGGCCCGACCCCATCGGATCACCACGATCGGGTTCGCTCAGGGGGCGTTCGAGGACGTCGATTTTCGGCTGAGGCTGGGGCTGTGCGCTCCTGCAGGCAGCTCACACGACGGGCGTTAGCGTGACCGAAACGACGCTGGGGCCCGGTGCATCGATCTTGAGGAACGGCTTGCCGGCATCGAGGAGGACGCAGAGCGCGAGGAACTCAAGGAACTGATCAAAGAAGCGCGAGGGGAGATGACCGAGGCCGTCCTGGCCACGGAGGAGCGCCTACCGGTAGTTCGTTGAATTCGGGCCGGTGCGGGTTGACGCCAGGTCGGTTGGCCGTAAGCCGCTGGTGAGAGCCAACTTCGTTGTTGGGGGCGAAAGATGACCACTCGCCGTCCGTGCCCGCCCGTTCCCGGGCCGTTGGAAGAGTACGCGGCCCGGTTCGACGACCTCTTCTTCAGCCTGGCCCAGCGGCGGGGGTTTCGCGAATACCTGACGGGCTTGCTCGCTGAAGGCCCGACCACGTCCGGCGCGGCGCCCCTGCGCACACCTGCATTAGGGACGCCTTCCGAGGCGTAAGAGGGTGGGGGCGCCTGGTGGTGTGTGGCGTTGCTGACGTCTACCCCGAATCGATACCGCAGCCGGCGCAAGCGCAGTAGGACAACAGTGTCGACGACCAGAGGGGGACGGGCATGAACACGGTAAGGCTGGTTGGCGCCGTTACGGCGGCCTTAGGGATCTGGGTGCTGTGGAGACGGCACAGATACCCCGGCGGTTGGGCCTTCGCCTTCAGCTTCCAGTACGAGCATCGCCGCGAAGAGCTGGCCAACGCCCGCAGCAAGGCACGCCATGCAGCCCGCACAGCAGCTCAGGCCGAGTCCACCGCGCACGCCCAACTCACGGCCGCCAAAGCTAATTACGACCGCAGGCTGAACCAGCTGGCACAGAAGATCGCAGCTCTGCGCAATCCAGGCACCGGTGAGCGGCTGGGCAGCCTGGGAGAGCTCGTCTTGTTCAAGCACGCCCTCGTGGTGACGTCTTCAACGGACACCCGTTCCATCGCGCTGGCCGGCCTGGACGTCTCCTTCGACAAGGAGGAGAGGATCTACTCGATCTACATTACCCAGGTCACCGGGCATAGGCACCGGGTCAAGTATCCCCATTTCCGTGCTCCCCTCGATGACCAACCCCTCTTCGACCACGAGGCTGTGAGCGACTTCGTCATTGCCATCCAGAACGCCGTCGCAGACGAGAACAACACCTGTGTCCACATCCCCCACCAGCTCAAAGAAGCTGAGAGGGAACTGGAGGACGCCCGCGCCGACACTCGCGCACAGGAGGCGGCACGCCAACGACTCGCTCAGGTACGACAACGCAACCGCCAAGACCCGGACCTCAAGACCGCAGAGGACGAACTGGAACAGGCCCGCCTCGCCTGGAAGAAGCACACCGGCTGCATGCCGCCCAAGTAGCGGGTAGTGCCGACTGCTGCCGCCTCTGCCAAAGACTCTCCGTAGCTTTTGGGGCGACAGAGCCTGCTTGGGACGACCACCGTCACCCAGATACGGCCGCGCCCGGTGACACGCCGCGAGACTCCACCCGGTCCGCCTCGTGCCACACGGCCTTCGAGTGGGTCTGCACGGTGGGGGGTTGTCCGTGCCAGTCGCCAAGCGACAAACGGAAGATGTCCAGGTCGGTGCCCCGCCCAGCTGCCATTTCAACAGCCCCGGCCGCCCAACGGTGCGCACGCGCGGGGACCGTTGCGGGTGCGGTGCGCCGCCTGCCGCGCGCCGTCGCCTTCGCCTTCGCCTTCGCCTTCGATCACGATCAGGTTCCGGGCATATGCACAGTGTTCCGCCTATGCGAAGATTCTTCCCAGTTCGGCTGGGGAGGCGGGGGTCATGGCGGTCAGGAATGATCAGTTCGAGGCGTCTGCGTCGGCGCTCGGCTACCTGTACCAGTTCGCCAAGGCGCTGCACTTGTGCATTGAACAGTCGATGGGCGGGCCGGGGTGGAGTGTCGCCGTCGAGGGCGCCGACGACATCGAGAATCACGCCGGGTCGCTCACCGAGTTGCTCCAGCTCAAGCAGCGGGCCGAGGGAGTCCGTCTAACCGACTCGGCACCGGACTTGTGGAAGACGCTGCGCATCTGGTGCCTGGCGGCCTCGACCGGGCAGGTAAGCCTGCCCGAGACCAACCTCTTCCTCATGACCACCGCCGAGCTCCCCGAAGGCACCGCGGGCTATCACCTCCAGCCCCGGGCCAGCGGTCACCGCGACGAGGAGGCGGCGCTCGCGCTGCTGCAGAAGGCCCGCGCGGCGTCCAAGAATGACGATCTAGCGAAGGCATTCGAGGCGTTCGACGCCCTGAACAGTGCGGGCGGGCCGGGTCAGGGCGCCCTGCTCGCACGGATCGACGTCATCGGCGGTGCCCCCAGGATCAACGAGGTCCGCGAGAAGATGCTCGGGCATGCGCGGCTCGTGGTGGGCGACAACCTCGCCAAACCCTTTCTGACCCGGCTGGAGGGCTGGTTCTACGACCGGGTGATCGAGCAGTTGCAGACCAAGGGCGGGGCGCCCGTCACGGGTGAGGAGTTCGACCAAGAATTCAGCGAGCTGCGCCACCAGTTCGGCCCCGACAACCTCCCCATCGACCCCGACATCGCGCAGCGGGAGCCCGAGCCGGCCGAGTCCGCCGACAAGACCTTCGTGCGCCAGCTCGACCTGATCGGTGTGGGCAACGAACGCATCCATCTCGCCATACGGGACTACGTGCGGGCCTTCGACCAGCGATCGCGATGGTCGGAGGAGAAGCTCCTACGGGTGGGTGAACTCGGCGCCTACGAACGCCGCCTGGTCGAGGAGTGGCAGGCACGCTTCGCGGACATGCGCGAGGAACTCGGCGACGAGGCGACCGAGGCAGAGATGAAGCGTGAGGCCCGGCAGATCTACCGCTGGGTCGACCGGGACGCCCGCGCGCAGATCCGCACCGGCCTCGAAGAGGTGTTCATTCCCAAGGGCTCGTACCACATGCTTGCCGACGAGCTGAAGGTCGGCTGGCATCCCGATTTCACCGCGCGGCTGATGGCCCTGCTGGAGCCGAGCGGAGCACAGTGATGTCATCACTCGAACTCAGCCGTGAGGAGCGCGCGTTGTACAACCCGGCGTTCACGGCCGTGCTGTGCACCCGCGCGGTGCAGGGCTACGACAAGCAGTACGCGGGCCCGTGTCCGCTGCCGGTCGCGGTCACCGCCGCCGTCATGGCCCTGCAGCCGTCCATCCGGGCCGTACTGCCGGCCACCACGGGAACCGGCCTGATGGGGTGGCTCGACGACCACGACGAGGTGCCGGTTGCCATGGCGCGCAACGCGGCCACGGTGGCGTCGGTGGTGCGGCCCGGCCTGCTGTTCGCGCTGCAGGGCCGGGTCCTGAAGCTGGGCGAGGGCGGTCTGACGCTGGTGGCGGGGGCGCTCGGCAAGACTCCGCGCGGAGAGACCGAGCAGAGCGTCGCCATCCAGAAGGCGGCCGTCCAGCTCGGCCGCTGGCTACCCAGCACCGGCAGCATCAGCACTGTCCTGACGCTCCTTGGAGTCAAGCCGTGACCTTTCAGATCCAGGCCGTGACGATCTACGGGAAGCAGCCCGGCCAGATCCGCACCGTGCCCTTCCGTCCCGGCGAGTTGAACATCGTCACCGGTGACTCTCGACGCGGCAAGAGCGCCCTGCTCACCATCATCGACTACTGCCTGGCTAGCGGCGGGTACCCGGTCAAGGCCGGCCGGGTCCGCGACTACGTCAGCGCCTACGCCGTCACCCTGGTCAGGGGCGGCCAGCAGCTGTTCGTCGCCCGCCGGGCCCCCGCGGGGAAGGCCGCATCCAGCACCGTCCTGTGTGTTCTCGCACAGGCCGACGGCACGCCACCCCCGCCGCTGGAGTCCCTCACCTTCGCGACACCGCTGGACGCGGCGAAGGACCGGATCAGCGACTTCTGCGACATCGACCGCACCGTGCGGGTACCCGCCGTGGGCAACGCCAGAACCATCGCCCCGTCCATCCGCCACGCCCTGTTTTTCTGCTTCCAGGCGCAGAACGAGGTCGCCAATCAGGACCTCCTCTTCCATTCCCAGGGCGAGGAGTGGCGCCCCAACACCATCCGCGGTGTCCTGCCCTACTTCCTGGGCGCCGTCGACGCGGAGCAGGCCCTGCGGCGCAACCGGCTGCGTCTTGTGCGTCGCGACCTCGCCGACCTGGAGGCCTCCCTGGCCCCGGCCCGCCAACTCGATCCTGCGACCGGGCAGGCGCGGGCCCTGGTAACGGAAGCCGTCCAGGCTGGTCTGCTCACGCCGCTGCCCGAGGGGCAGCAGGAACCCCAGGCGGACGAGGTCCTCGCTATGCTGCACCAGGCCCTCAATCACAACAACAACCCCCCGGCCGCCGAGGGCGAAGCGGAGGATCCTCTGGGGGTCCTGACCACCCGCCGCGGCGAACTGCGCCGCCTGCACGGCCAGACCCGCGTGAAGATCGCAGATCTCAAGCGGGCGGTCGCGGAGAACACCGACTTCACCACGCAGGCCACCGAGCAGCGCGCCCGCCTGATCTCTCTCGGTCTGCTGCGCCTGGACCCCGAGACCGCCCATGCAGCGCAATGCCCGGTGTGCGACAGCGCCCTGGCCTCGGCCAACGACACTGTCACCGCGCTCACCGGCGATCTGGCCCACCTGGAAGGCGACCTTGAGGTCATCGGCAGTGGCACCCCCGCCATCCAGCGTCTGATCGGTGAGGAGGAAGAGCGCCTGCAGCAGTTGCGCTCCGCACTCGCACGTAACCAGGACGAGATCAACGAGGTCACCGCCGGCCTGCGGGCCCTGCACCGCGAACCCGACGCCATCCGCCGGGCCGCTCTGGTCCAGGGGCGCATCAGCCTCTACCTGGACACCGCCGCGCAGCGCACGGTGATCCCCCAGATAGAGGACCGGCGCGAGGAACTACGCGAGCAGATCGCCCACCTTGAGGAACTCCTCAGCGACGACACCCAGGGCGAGCGTCTGGCCAGCTACCTCTCCCTCATCAGTCAGAGGATCACCGCCAAAGCGCAGGGCCTCGGGCTCGAGCACTCCGAAAGCCCGATCCGTCTCGACGCCAACCGGCTCACCGTCATCGCCGACAAGCCCAACGGGCCGCTGCCCCTGCCCGAAATGGGCAGTGGCGAGAACCACCTCGGCTACCACGTGGCCGCGCTGCTGAGCCTGCACGAGTGGTTCACCGAGCACCACGCCCCGGTGCCGCGCCTGCTCGTTCTCGACCAGCCCTCGCAGGTGTATTTCCCCCGGGACCACACCGACGACGCGGTCCTGGGAGAGGACGACCGCAACAGGCTGCTGAACGTGTTCCATGCCTTCCACGACACACTGCGCCTGTTGGACGGCCAGTTCCAGATCATCGTGATGGAACACGCCGACTTGGCCGACAATGCCTTCGCTCCCTATGTCCAGCAACGGTGGCGCCACGACGTCAACGAAGCCTTGGTGCCGGCCGAATGGATCGACAACTCGGACGATGCGGCAGCGCAGGACGAGTGACCGGGCCGCCGCCGAGCGTCCAGTCTCCTCGCCACTGGGCGCGCACCATCAGCGCCGCTCAGGCAAGGATCTCCCCCCACATGGTCCTTGAGCAGGCTGGAGTTCTCCGGCCGCCACGACCGCGGAAGGCACTGCCACTGACTCCCTCGCGAAGTACTACCGCCTCCGTGACCACCTCCTCGTCACCCGTGCGGAACACCTCGGTGGCCCACGCATCACGTTTGCCGCAGTGGCACTCCCCCATGCACGCGGCACACCCGGAGTACGCGGAAGCTGAAAAGGTCATCTGCCATGACCGAATCCTCTCGAGCCCCACTGACAGACAGCTTGCGCAGACACCAGCTGGGCTGTCGTGGGGCCTGGCAGCGGACCTCCGATGCCATCTTCGCCCTCAATCCCGGGAAGCCAGCGTCCGGGAGCCGACCATCTACCGCATCCGGTCCTACTCGCTCCCTCCTCCCCCGCACGTCAGCCGCAGCATGCCCCGTACCGGCGTCGCCAGACCAAGATCCGGACCATTTCCGGACCAGCCCCCGAGCGAAAGCTGCGCCAACTACCATTTCGCCTGGTCAACATGGGTGCAGCTGCTGTACCGCCAGCAGACAAAAAACCTCCTGGTGTCGTACTCGCCGAAGAAGCTCGGCTTCTTCTAGGGGCACGAAAAGAGGCACCTGACCAGCTCTTCCGGTCCATTTCCGGTCCACATCCCGACTCCTGCATGGACTGCTCAATCAGCCGGTTGGTCTGCTCCCGGACGCCATCCAGGAGCTTGGCGTAGTGCCGGAAGAGAACCTCGATGCTCTGGCCCGCGCGGCGAGCGCATTCGGCCGGGTCCACCCCGGAGTACAACCAGAACGAGATCCCGGCGTGCCGGAGATCATAGGGCCGCTTGGCCAGACCGGAGGCGAGTCCCGTGCGGGTCAGTACATGCTTCCGTGCACGCGCCCAGGTAATGCCATGCGCAGACGCGTCCACGTAGTTGCCGGCCTGGTTCCGGAACACCCGACCGTCCGGCGCCACGCCGAACCGTTTGATGTGCGCGCGCAGGATGCGCGCGAACTGCGGCGGGATGGGCACCGGCCGGGTCGCGGTAGCCGCACGGCGCTTGAGTGAGTGCGCCTCGTGCACCGCGCCGTCCCTGGCGGTCTTCGTCGAGCACATGGCGAAGGCGCTGGGCGCCTGACGGTGTGTCAGGCGTCGCCGGTGTCGTCGGAGACGGTCACGGTGACCGGGGTGCCCGCCTCGACCGTGCGGCTGACCGTGCACAAGCGGTCGTGCGACGTCTTCACGGCCCGGGGCAGGATGGTGCGGGCGCGCTCCCCCGACGGACCGTCCGGGAACGTGACGTGGAAGGCGACCCCGAGGTCCGACATCCGGTTGCCGCCCTCGTCCTCGACCTTGGTGCCGGTCACGGTGACGGTGAACGCGGCCGGTTCCTCGTGACGGCTCGTGGCGACCTCCACGTCGGCCGCGCTGCAACCGCCGATCGCCGCGAGGAACAACTCGACCGGCGTGAAGTCGGCACCCCCGCCGGTGCCGAAGGTCAGCGTGCTCCCCCGGGCGTTGGTCGCGGTGAACCGGCCGGGGCCTGCCCGCTCGACGGTGACGGAACGCAGCGCATTGTCAGTCATGCGAGGAGAGTACTGTCCGGCCGTCGCCGGCCCGGCGACATCCGCTCGCTCACGGGCTCCCGTCCGCCTCGGGGGACGACGGCGGTGGTACGGGCTCGGACGCGGGCGATTCTTCCTCGGCCGAGGAGGGCGGCTGCGTGACGGGCGAGGAGGGGGGCAGGGCCGACGAGGGCGGGCACGAGCTTGCCGGGGGCGCCCCGGGGGACCGCGCGTCGCACGGCGGCGTACTGGCCGTCGAGGTCGACTCGTCGGGGGACGGGGTGTCCGGGTGCTGTGAGGGAGGCCTGGTCGCCGGAGGCTTCGTCTTCTTGTCGCCGGTGCCTGTGTCGCCCTTGCCCCGGGTGAACCAGTCACCGCTGTCCGGGTCGTACACGACGAACTGGTTCACGACCTGGGTGGCGGGCGCCACGACCACGACGTTCGAGGACCGGTACCCGGGCCACGCGTCGCCCGTCTGCCGCGGTGTGCTCTTCTGCGCGACGGGCGGCAGCAGCGGGTTGCCGCAGGCGCAGCGCACCCGCGGTACGCCGTGGTCGTCGACCAGTACCGCGGTGCCGGTCTGCAGCACGGCCTGGTAGCCGGTGGCACGGCCGTCGCGGTAGCCGTGGTTGGTCACGCGGGTGTCCAGCCGCAGGTTCACGGGCGTGAGCGAGCGCAGGTAGCGGGGGACGGCGGACGCTTCGATGTCGAGGACGGAGGCGAACGCCTTGTTCTTCGCCGGGTCCTTCTGGAGCGCGCCGACCTGCTTCTCCACGTCGCAGCTGCCGACCTTCCGCGTCCCGCCGTAGAGACCGGGCGCCGCGCCGTCGACGCCGCGCGTCACGTTGGCCGAGGCGGACGAGCTGGGCAGCCCGCTCGGGGAGGGTGACGTGGAGCCCTCGCGGGCCGTCGACTGGGTGAAGGGGTCGGGCCCCGACTTGCCCGCGGGCTGGAGGAGGACCTCGCCGCCCGACTCCGACGAGCCCTCGGGGCGGGTGAGGACGACGGCCAGGATCACCGCGGCCACCACCGCGCCGGAGATCGCCGCGACGCGGGGCGCCGACTTCCACCACGGGCGACCTCCTCCGCGACCGCCACCGGCGCCGCCCCCGCCCGGGCCGTCGGACCCGCCGCCGCGGCCCCCACCACCGGCCGGACCGCTCGGCGGGCCGCCGCTCGGCGGGCCCGAGGGCCGCGCGCCACCCGGAGGTGGCGTCGAGCCGGCGGGGCTCGCGCCCGCCTGGGTCTCACCCGGCCCCGAGGGGCCCGGCTGCGAAGGACCCGAGAGCGGGCCCGAAGGGGGTCCTGTGGGGCGTCCTGACGACGGCGGTTCGACGCTCACGAACACTTCCCTGTGTAGGGGGATCGGCGACGTACCTTTTATCCCGGTACGCGCCTATTGTGTGCCCCGACGTCCGGGGACCCGCAAGCCGACGCCGGTCGGCCTTCCCGAAAGCCCTCCCGAAGGCCTTCCCGCAAGCCCTCCCGAAAGCCCTCCCGAAGGCCCTCTCGAAAGGCGGGCCGGTCCCGCGCTGCTTAGCGTGGCACCGTGAGCGAGCAGACACCGCCGCGGCGGGCCGGGGCGCAACGCGCGGAGCAGGGCCGACGGGCTCGTCATGGCTGGCCCCATGCCCTTGCGGCCGTGCTCGCCTCCTTGGCGGCCATGGCGGTCGTCGCCGGGCTCGGCCTGTGGGCCGCGGGCGCCGCCGACCTGCCCGGCGGGGCGTTCCCGAGTGTCGTCGCGGCCGTCGTCGTGATGGCGGTCGGCGGCTCCGTCGGGCTCTCCGGCGACGCCGGGATGATCGCCGAGACGGACGCGGGGCTTTCCGTGCTCCCGCTCTCCGTCAGCCTCGTCGGCGCTCTGGTGGTCGCCGCCGGGTTCCTCCGGCCGCTGCGGCACCGGGCCGTGGCCGACGTGCGGGAACTCGCCGGCTGGGCCGCCCGGATCGCGGTGCTGTGGCTGCTGCTGCTCACCGGCCTCGGCCTGCTGGCCCGGCACCGCTTCGCGATCGAGCTCGGCGACGGGCCCGCCGGGGAGATCGGCGATCTGCTGGACTCGTCGCCCGAGGTCGGATTCAAGACGGACGTGCCGCTGACCCTCGTCTTCGGACTGCTGTGGCTCGCGGGCGTCCTCGTCGTGGCACTGTCCGTCTCGCGCGGCGCCCCGCTCCCCGCCCGCCTGCTGCGCTTCCAGGAATCGGTGCGTCCCGCGGCGTACGCCATGGTGTTCCTGCTGCTGTCGTACGCCGCCCTGGGGCTCGCCGCAGGCCTCGTCGTGGCGGCGACCCGCGGCCATGCCGCCGAGACGTTCGCGGTGCTGCTGCTCGGGTTGCCCAACCTCGTCTGGCTCGCCTTCACCCTGGGACTCGGCGCGTCCTGGGAGGGCCGGGTCGACGGGCCGTTCGGGCTGCCCATGCCGCGGGTCCTTGACGAGGTGCTGCGTACGGCGACCGATTCCACGCTCAGTTTGCGCACTCTCGCCGAGCACGACGGGCGGGTGTGGTGGCTGCTGGTCGTCGCGGCGGTCCTGGTGACGACGGCGGCGTTCCTGATGGCGGCCCGCTCCCCGGCACGGATGCGGGCCTGGCAGCACGCCGTGCACATGGCGGTGGCGCTGGCCCTCACCGTGCTCGCCGTCTGTCTCCTGGGGGGCGTGTCGGCCCACTACGGGCTCTCGCTCCTCGGCATCGGGGATCTCGGCGGGGGCCTGTCCGGCCTCGTGGAGCTGCGGCCGCACCTCTGGAAGGCGCTGCTCCTGGCCGTTGCCTGGGGTCTGGTCTCGGGGTTCCTCGGCGGGGTGCTGGCGCGGCGGGTCCATCGGCGGGGCGAGGTGCGGCCCGGGGCCTGACCTGGCGCGGGCTGCGCGGTCGGCCGTCGGGAGACCGGCCGCTCTAGACCGGCCGGTCTATTCGGTCAGCCGCCGGAAGACCGGCTGGGCCCAGCGGGGTGGGTCGGGGGGCGCGTCCGGGTGGGCCGGGGCTTGCTCGACGCGGCGGTCCACCCGCGTCGGGGGGTGGCCGTCCGTACTGCTGCCCATGGCCGCGGCCCGCATCGTGGCGGCGAATTCCAGGCACGACCCGTACCGGTCCTCCGGGCTCTTGGCCAGCGCCTTCGCGAGGACCCCGTCGAGGCCGGGGGCAACACCCGGCCGCTTCTCCGTCAGGCGGGGCGGCTGGTCGTACTGATGGGCCCAGAGGAGGGCGATGTCGTCGTCGCGCTGGAACGGCGGCCCGCCCGCCATGGTCTCGTACACGACGCAGGCGAGGCTGTAGACATCGCATCGGCCGTCCACCGGGCGGCCCGTTATCTGCTCGGGCGCCACGTAGTCGAGGGTCCCGACGAACTGGCCCACGGTCGTGAATCCGGTCAGCGACAAGGACTTCTTCGTAAGGCCGAAGTCCGTGAGGTAGGCGTGCTCGGGGTGATCGCTGTCCGTGCCCTTGGCGATGAGGATGTTGCCGGGCTTGACGTCCCGGTGGACCAGGCCGTGGTCGTGCGCCGCGTCGAGCGCGGAGGCGATCTGGGTGGCGATGCGGAGCGCGGCCGTGACGGAGAGGGGGCCGTCGCGGTCGAGCAGGTGGCGCAGATCGCTCCCGGGGACGTACCGCATGGCGATGTAGAGCACCCCGTCCGTCTCGCCGGCCTCGAAGACGGGCACGATGTGCGGGTGTTCGATCGCGGCGGCGACGCGTGACTCGTGCGTGAAGCGCCGCCGGAAGGTGTCGTTGCGGGCGAGCTCGGGGGCGAGCAGCTTGAGGGCGACGGTCCGGTCGAGGCGCAGGTCCCTGGCGCGGTAGACCACGGCCATGCCGCCGCGGCCGATCTCGCCCTCGACCCGGTAGTCCGCGATCCGCTGCCCGATCAGCTCGGAGGGCCGCCCGGAGTGCGGGCTCGGGCCGCCCTCGCCCGGCGCGGCCGCCATCAGGCGTCACCGGGCCGGAGCGGCTGATCGGGTTCGTCCCCCTCGGGCGGGAGAAACGGGGCGGGGTGTCCACCGTGCGGGGTGTGCGGTTCATCGACCACCTGGGTCTCCCCCGGCCCTACCGCCTCGCCCACCACCCGCGTCAGCTCAGGCCCTACCGCCTCGCCCACCACCCGCGTCGGCTCAGGCCCTGCCACCCCATTAACCACCCGCGTCGGCTCAGGCCCTGCCACCCCATTAACCACCTGCGTCTCCCCCGGCCCCACCCCGGCGGTCGAACCGTCGGTTCCGTCGGTCGGTTCCTGCGCGGCGGGGACGAGGCGGGTCGGTTCCTCGTCAGGCGGAGGGGAAGCGCCGGGGTCGGCGGCGGCTGCCCGTGGGGGTTCGGCGGCCTCGTGGTCATCGCCGTGCCCCTCGGTGGCGGGCCCTTCCGTCGCCGCGTACGTACTGAGCCGCGTTCCGTCGCAGTACACCCACCGCTCGTGGTCGGCGTCGTAGAGCCACAACGATTCGCCCTCCACGACCACGCCCACCCGCAGCCCGTGCGTCCCGCGCCGGAAGGACTCCCCGTCGCCGCCGCCCGCCAGGTCCTCCACCGCACTCCGGTAGCGGCCGAGGGCGTCCTCGGTCCTGGTCAAGAGCGGACGCGGGTCCGCCGTGCGGGTCAGGGGGCCGCTCGCGCCCGGCGGATCGCGCGGCACGGCGAGCAGGAGCCGGCCGTCGACCCATGCCGACCAGCCGTTGGCGCACACGATCCGGCCCCAGTCGCCGAGCCGGTCGACCAGCTGCACGGGCAGCAGCGCGTCGAGGGGGGTCGTCGGACGCTCCACGTCGGGTGCCTCCCAGGCGGGCAGTCCGTCCTGGGGAACCACATGGGTGGGGCGGAAGTCCGCGGGAGTCATCGCCGGCGCTCCTACTTCCGCATCACGGCGGGTTCATGGCGGCGCAGCAGCCTGGCGACCACGTATCCGAAGACGGCCGACAGGACCACCAGCATCCCCATGTCGAGCAGCCAGACACCCGCGGAGTGCCGGAACAGCGGGTCGGTGGTCAGTTCGCCCGGGACGATCCTGCCGAGGCCGATGGTGCCCGCCATGGCGCCCAGCGCCCAGCGCGAGGGCACCAGCCACGCCAGTTGTTCGACGCCGGGCACGCCGTTCAGCTTGAGGAGCGCACCGCAGAAGACCACCTGGACGATGGCGAGGAACACGAGCAGCGGCATCGTCACCTCTTCCTTGCGCACCAGCGCCGATACGAGGAGGCCCAGCATCATGGCGGTGAACGCCAGCAGGGCCACCGCGAGGGTGACTTCCACCAGCGGTGGCAGCAACACCCCTTTGCCGCCGGGCGCGTTGAGGTCGACGCCGAGGAGAGCGACGAGGGTCAGCACGACGGCCTGGAGCACCGTGACCGTGCCGAGGACGACGACCTTGGACATCAGATACGCCGATCTGGAGAGCCCCACCGCCCGTTCGCGCCGGTAGATGACGCGTTCCTTGACCAGTTCGCGCACCGCGTTGGCGGCACCGGTCAGGACTCCGCCGACGCAGAGGATGAGCAGCGCGTTCATCGCCGTCTCCTGCGTGAGCCGGCTTCCGGCCAGCGCGCGGGCCATGGCGCCCATCACGAACGGCAGGGCGATCATGATGGCGAGGAACGTGCGGTCCGCGCCGAGCGCGGCCGCGTACCGCCGCACCAGCGTGCGCAGTTGGGATCCCCAGCTCTGCGGCTTCGGCGGCGGCGCGAAGGAGCCGGGCGTGCCCGCGCCGTCCTGCGGGAGCGACATCAGATACGGCTGCGCGGAGGAGTTGACGATGTAGCGCTGGTGCAGCGGAGAGAGGTGGTAGTCCCGTGCCCAGTCCCGGTCGCGGTCGCTCTCGAAGGCCTCGAACGCCTCCGGCCACTGCGGGAAGCCGAAGAACGGCAGCGCGTCCCGCGGCGGCCCGTAATAGGCGATCCTCCCGCCCGCGGCGAGGACGAGGAGCCGGTCGCACACGTCGAGGCTGAGCACGCTGTGCGTGACGACGATGACCGTGCGGCCGTCGTCGGCGAGGCCGCGCAGCATGTGCATCACCGAGCGGTCCATGCCGGGGTCGAGCCCGGACGTGGGCTCGTCGAGGAAGAGCAGCGAGGGCTTGGTGAGCAGTTCGAGTGCGACGCTCACGCGTTTGCGCTGGCCGCCGGAGAGGCTGTGGATGGGCTGGTCGGCGCGTTGTTCAAGGCCGAGTTCGCGGATGACCTCGTCGACTCTGGCCCGGCGTTCCGCCCGCTCGGTGTCCTGGGGGAAGCGGAGTTCGGCGGCGTAGCCGAGGGCGCGGCGCACGGTCAGCTGGGCGTGCAGGATGTCGTCCTGCGGTACGAGGCCGATGCGCTGGCGCAGCTCCGCGTAGTCGCGGTAGAGGTCGCGGCCGTCGTAGAGGACGGTGCCGCCGTCCGCGGGGCGCAGCCCGGTGAGGGCGTTGAGCAGGGTGGACTTCCCCGCGCCGCTGGGTCCGACGACGGCCAGCAGGCACTTCTCGCCGACGGGGAACGAGACCTGGTCGAGGAGTGTCTTGCGGCCCCGGTCGACGGTGACCGTCAGGCCCTGGACGTCGAGAGACACCTCGCCCGTGTCGACATATTCCTGCAGCTGGTCGCCGACGAGGCAGTACGCGCGGTGGCCGACGCCGACGATGTCCCCCGGCGCCAGAGGGGCGCGGTCCACCGGCTGGCCGTTGAGGTAGGTGCCGTTGTGGCTGCCGAGGTCGACGATCTCGTACGTACCGTCCGGGCGGACCCTCAGTTCGGCATGCCGACGGGAGACGACCAGGTCGTCGATGACCACGTCGTTGTCGTCGGCGCGGCCGATGCGGACGGTGCGGGTGGGCAGCGGGCGCACGGTCGTCGGCTGCCGGAAGGTGCCGGTGGCCGAGGGCGTGCTGACGGAGGAGGGGCGTTCGGGAGCGCGGGGTTCGGGCTGGGTGCGGCCGACGACCACCGCGCGCGGGCCGTCGGTGACGCTGCCGAAGCGGATGACGCTGCCCGGCCCGATTTCCCCCTCTTCGACGCGCCGCCCGTCGGCGTACGTTCCGTTGGTGCTGTGCTCGTCCTCGATGGTCCAGTGATCGAGCTCGGCGTGGAGGACGGCGTGATGCCACGAGACGCGGGCGTCGTCGATGACGATGTCGCTCAGCGGGTCGCGGCCCACGTGATAGTCCCGGCTCGGACTCATCACCGTGGAGCCGGTGTCGGTCTCCAGCAAGAGTTCGGGCGCAGTCGGCGCCACGGGCCGATTCCCCATGCCCAGAATTCTACCCATTCGCCCGAATCTCCGCCTGAGGACACCGCCACCGGCCTCCACTGGCCTCCACCGGGCCGGTGAGCACGAGGGCGGTCAGCGCATGGGCGATGAGTTCGGCAGTGGATCGGGTCTGCCCAGGCATGACGCAAATCCTTGAGGTGGCTGCCGCGCCCGACCTCGGCTGCGCGACGCGGCCGTCGTACGACGACGTACTCCCGGAGATCCGCTGACCACTGTGACCACGGACCACGGACCACGGACCACGCCAATGGGGTCGCCATCGGCATCGAGTCGTTCGGTGACGACGACGCACCCCTCGTCCTGCTCGCGGGCGGGACGACGATGCTTTCCTGGCCCGACGCGCTGTGCGAGCGCCTCGCCGCCGACGGGCGCCGCGTGGTGCGCTACGACCTGCGCGACAGCGCGGAGTCGACCGGCGCGGACCCGCAGGCACCCGCCTACACCCTGCGCGACCTCGCCGCCGACGCGGCGGCCCTCGCCGGCGCGCTCGGCGGGCGGCCCGCGCACCTCGCGGGGATCGGCGTCGGGGGGATGGTCGCGCAGGTGGCCGTGCTCGACCATCCGGCCGTGTTCTCGGCGCTCACGATGGTCGGCACCCGCGCGGTGGCCCCCGACCCGCCCGACGCCGACCTGCCCGACCATGACCGGGCGACGATGAGCCGGCTGTTCGCCCGCCCGCAGCCCGACTGGACCGACCGCGAGGCGGTCACGGAGTTCGCCGCCGCCGGCGCGGAGATCCGGGGCGACGACCCCGTTGCCGCGCGCGAGATCGCCGCGCGCGTCTGGGAGCGCACGCCCGACACCACGCCCCCGGTCCAGACGGCCAACCAGCTGGGCGTGGTGTTCTCCCGGCTCGACTGCGCCCCCCGCTGGCGCGAGCGCCTGCCCGGGATCGGCATCCCGACGCCCGTCGTCCACGGCCGCCGCGACCCGTTCTTCCCCGTCGGCAACGGCGAGGCGATCGCGCGCGAGATCCCCGGGGCGCGGCTGCTCGTCCTCGAGGAGGCCGCCACCGCGATCCCCGGGGCGGCGGCCGGTGAGAGCGCCGAGGCGATGCTCATCCTCGGACAAGGGCCCCCGGATCAGTAGCCGCAGATCATCTTGTAGGCGACTACGGGGAGGAACTGCCCGGCCGAGGAGCCGGTTCCGACGCTGCAGTTGCCGTCGGAACCGGCTCCTCGGCCGGGGCCTTGGTCCACAGGAGCATCTCGGCGCCTCCGCCCAGTTGGGTGGGGGTGCCGATGCGGCGGCCCGAGGGGTTGCACCACTGACCGTTGGAGCCGTTACCGTTGCCGTTGCCGTTGCGGCTGGTGTCCACCACGAACGGCTTGGTGCAGCCGTACGGAGCGCTGAGTTCGCGCTTGATGGCGTTGCCGTACGCAGTGTTCTCGGCCGTGGTCAGGTAGTTGGAGACGTTGAGTGAGAAGCCGTGGGCCTGTCGGAGGCCGGCCTCGGGGCCACCGCGCATCCGACGGTGTCCTGGGTGGTGCAGTTGGGGCGCAACCTCGTCATGGACACCTTGAGCTGGAACCAGCGCCATCTGCTGCACGCGCTACGTGAGTTCCAGCAGTTCTACAACGGGCACCGCCCTCACCGGACGCTCGGCCAAGCCGCGCCGCTTCGAGCTCTACCCGAACCGGTCAAAGGCCCGGCGCGGACAACCTCTCTCAGTGTTCGCCGACACAACCGACTCTGTGGCATCCTTCACAAGTACCGACATGCCGCCTGACCAGCACAGATGATGTATCGGCACCCGCAGTGTCCCGCTGCTCGACGGTGGCGCGCCGTGCCGCTCAGAGGTAAGGGCCATCGCGGCAGGTCGGTCCGGCCGCCTTGCCGTCGCTTCAAGCTGCCGACGGAGGCATGATCGCTTACCGCCGCACACGCGCGGGTGACGATGCCTGACCGCGATACAGCTGGCGTCGGGCATCGTCACGTCGGGGTGGCCCTTGCCGACTAGGGCGCGTCCACCAGCACGCGGCCGCCGGTCCGGGTGTGTGCCGCGGCGCCGCTCGCGTACGCGTTCTCGACTCGCGAGCGCTCGGCCGCGTCGGGCACCGCGTTACGGCAGCTCGTACCGGCGCTGGAGCCCGACATCAGCTGCGAGCAGGGGCCGGGCTTGGTGTCCGGCAGGCCCAGGTTGTGGCCGAGTTCGTGGGCGACGATGCGGGTCTTGTCGTAGCCCTGGGAGACCGCCTGGCTGCCGAGTTCGACCCGTGCCCGGCCGCCCGGCCGGACCGGTCCGAGTGTGGCCTGCGGCCAGCCGGTGGTGGCCACGATCTGGATCTCCGCTCGGCTACCAGGGGCGGCTTTGACCAGCTTGACGTTGCCGACGTTGCCGTTCCACGAGGCGACCCCGGCAGAGATCGCCTGCTCCCAGCCTGCCGCTCGGCTGGCGTCGTAGCGGAGCGTGACCTGCGCGGCCACGCTCTTCGGCATGGTGGGCTCGGCCGCGGACACGGCGTGTGCCGTCGGGACCGCGGTCAAGAGCATCCCTGCCGCGGCACCGGCTATACCCAACCGTAGAAAGTGCACCATCACTGTCCTCTCACACGTGGGGGCTCTCGGACCCTTGGGGACCGAAAGAGGGGACCAAGACGAGTGTCGCGAACATGCCAACCGTGTCAACTGGTTGGGTTGATGGCCCGTGACGACGACGCAGTGCCGAGCCAAGGCGGCGGCGCATGCTTACCCGCTGTCTGTCGTCAGCTGTTGGAGGCGGCGGACTGTATCCAGTTGGTGTACGCGGCGGTGGCCGTGTAGTTCGACTTGGACTGCCGGTCGCTGGTGGAGGCGACGCTCCCCCGTCGGACTGCTCTCGGAGGGCGCGGTCCGTGGGTCCGGCTGTCGGTCACTGCGCGCGCGGATCAATCCACATTTGAAGGGGGCCTTGACCAGTCCGCAACAGCTGAGGCTACGAGTCTGCCGGGATAGATTCACTCCAAGCCTCGTCCGTCCCCGTGGAGTCAACATCCGCACATGTCCGAAAAGTTCGATGCCATCTCGTTCAGCCCCGTGGGTGAGCAACATGTAGTGTGCGGCGCCACCCCCGCCGGGTTCGGCGCGCCGATCTACGTCCAGAACCCGGACGCACAGCCGAACGACGTCTTGAGAAGCCTGCTTCGGGACTACCCGCGGCTGCCGAAAGGGTTGAAGTCCGTCAGCCAGCTCAAGGCCGCAGGGCTGCGCCCGTCGAACTTGTTCCGTCCCGACGCCTACGTGCTCGGGCCTCCGCGTTTGATTGCCGTTGCCGCCCCCGAGGCCCCGAGCACCGGGCGCACGACGCCGGATTGGGAAGAAACCGTATATCCTCCGGCGCCTGTCTACCGCGCGGATCAGGCTGTCACCTTCTCTGCACCGCCCGATGCCGACAAAGCCCAAGCCATCCGCCAGGGAGCGATCTGCTGGGCACAGGATGTCCTCCCGGTGAGAGGTTGAGACGTCCGGGCCATGCCGGGTGGCCCAGATGGCGTCCTGGGTGACGTCTGCGTGGTGCCACTGCCGTTCGCGCCGAGGACTCGTACGGGCATGCTCTTCGCGCTGGGCACACCGCCCTCGATGCCGACGCCCTTGTCGGTGGGCGGCGGCGATGCCGCTCCGGTGATCGACGGCCCCGACCTGGTCGGCGTGGTCGCCCAGGCCGACGTCGCCCGCTCCCTCGCTGGACCACCCCCTCAGGTCGCCGAACTCGCCTCCTCGAAGGGCTCTCCACCGCCGCCCCCCCCCGGCGTCCCCGGGTCCGGCTCCGCCCACCGGGCCCGGGGGCCACCGGCCAGGGCCGCGGAACCGTGAAGGACCCCGGAGTTCACCGTTCCGGGGTCCTTACGCCCTGCTTGACCGTCCGGTTACTCCTTGTCGGACTTCTCGGCGGTCACGATTCCGTAGGTCCAGTCCTCGTCCGTGTCCGCTTCGAGTGTGAGGGGCAGATAGCCCTTGACGCCGCGGAAACGGATCTCCACGCGCACGTACGTCTGCGGGTCGACGGCGAAGTCGGCGACCATCGGCTTCCGCGCCGCCTCACCCCATCTCGCCACCCACTTCTCCGCGCTCTTCTCGGCGTCCTTGCCGTCGGACGACAGCTTCGCCAGTCCCTCCGCGTCGTGCCGCTGGATGCGGACGAGTGCCTTCTCCACGAGGGCCAGGGATTCTGAGGACGGCTGCCCGGTCACGGACAGGTCGAGGTCGGCCCTGCCGTCCTTGACGGGCGGCGGCGTGTGGTCGGTCGTGCACGCCGCGAGCAGCAGCAAAGCCGCTGTCACCGCCGCGGCCAGGAGCCCGCGCTCGCCTGTGCGTCCGTGTGTCAACTGCGTCTCCCGGGCCTGATGATGCTCACCGCCGTGATCTTCTTCGGCTTGAGCCACTGGTTGAGCGTGGTGTGGTTCTTGCTGCCGTGCTGGGTGATGGAGATGTTTCCGCGGCTGCCGCCGGTGACGACACCAGCATGGTTCCACTGCCGGTCCTTCTTGTAGTACGCGAAGATCACGTCACCCGGACGGACGTCGTAGCGGGAGATCTCCCGGC
The DNA here is from genome assembly GCF_055597165.1 of Streptomyces sp. NPDC039480. Classification (NCBI taxonomy): domain Bacteria; kingdom Bacillati; phylum Actinomycetota; class Actinomycetes; order Kitasatosporales; family Streptomycetaceae; genus Streptomyces; species Streptomyces sp. NPDC039480. The sequence continues at coordinate 513,752 of NZ_JBVITX010000003.1, forward strand.
CACCCCGGTGGTTCTTGAGGTGCTGGCGCAGATTGGCGGCGCCGGCCCAGGTGTAGCTGTCGACCCGCTTCCAGCCGATGTTGTTGCGGAACCAGCGTGAGGGGTTCCTTCGGCCGCCCTTACGCTGCTTCATCTTGCCGCCGTGGTGCAGGGCCTTTGACACGAAGTTCGTGCAGTCCTGCTTGTACTGCCAGCCGATGCCGACGTGGCGCTTGGCCCAGCTCGATGTGCCGCTGCCCTTGGGGGCGGCGGTGCGCAGCATCGGTGAATCGGCCGGCGGGGCGGCCTCTTCGGGCAGCATGCCGTCGGAGTCCAGCTCGATCGGCGGGGGCTCCTGCTCGCCCTCGGTGACCTCCTCGATGCTGTCCTCGGCGGGCGGCGCCACGCTCGCCAGCTTCGCGGCGTCGGCGGTCGTGGGCAGTGTCACCTCGACGCCCGCGTCGTCGGTCTCCATGCGCAGGGTGGTTGATGGTGCCATTGCGGGACAGGGTGAAGCCCAACCCGAGCTCGATGAGGCCGACTTCGAACCCCATGTCCCTCGACGCACCCGCTCCGTCGCCCCGGAAGCAAGCCCTGCCCTCAGGAGCGGCCGTCGCCGAGGAGCGCCTCGTGCCACCTCTCGGCCTTGGCGAGATGCGGGCCGCTCACTTCGGTGGAGCCCGCGACGTAGGCGAGCCAGCGCAGTTCGTCGCAGGCGAAGAAGGACTCGCCCCACGTGTCGACCCAGATTCGGGCGGTGCCGTCCGATGAGTGAGTCAGGTCCCACCACGCCCAGCCCCGGGTCTCCAACTCGGGGTCGAATTCGTAGAGCCATTCCTGAAGTCTCCAGGGCCCTCCCTGAATTGCCGAAGCGTACAGTTCCCTGCCCCTCCGCGCGAAATCCGGCGAATCCGCGGAAAGGGGTTCGCATACGGCGGCGAACCATTCGGGGACCGAGTCCTCGGGCAGCGTGTCGTCGAACTTCTCGGTGAGGGCCAGCCCCAGCGCCGCGTCGAGCACGGACCGCAGGCGGTCTGCGTACGCGTCGAAGGGCACTGTGGGAGCGACGTCGAACCAGCACAGCACGGGCGGCGCGTCCTGGGCGGAGGGACGCCGGGCGACGCGGAGCCTCTCCTGCTCGATGTCCTCGATCTCATGCATCATGTCGCCGGCCTCCTCGCCAGCCTTCCTGAACGACCCGTCCAGGATACTTGGCCACTTCTCTCCTGAACTCGTCGAGCATGCCGCTGGGGATGCCGTAGAGGTCCCGCCCCTTGGTCGCGTCCGAGATCTCGGGGTAGAACTTCTTGAGCTGTTTCCATTCCGCATCCGCGAAACCGAGGTCCTCCGGCTGTTTCTGCGGAATTAATTCGACGGTGGATGTCCCCGCTCAGGTTCACGTAGAGCGATCCCTTGCCGGTGATGGTCACCTTTCCGTCCTCGCCGATGTGGATGCGCCTACTCAGCGGGTGATCGGTCTGCTCACGGTAGCCGTCGACCGTGTTGTAGTGGAGGCCGGTCTCCGGGTCGAAGTACTGGCCGGGAAACCGCAGCGGCGTGTATGCCGTGGCATCCGTTGTCCAGACGGTGTTGCCCCACAGTGTGGAGCGGGCACGCCAGGCGACCGATCCCGTTTCGTCGACGAGCTCCGCCGGGGCGCCGACCAGGTCGGTGACGATGGCGAAGAACCGTGCGTCGACGTCGTCCTGGGGTGCGTCGGTGCTCTGTTCGCAGAGAGTCGAGCCGTCCCAAATGAAGCGGGTCTCCTCGACGGGAGTCGTGCCGTCCGGGCCCATCCGCTGCTTGGCGATGCGGCGGCCCAGGGCGTCGTACCGGTAGCGCCACCGTTGCCCGTCCGGTGTGACGACACAGGAGAGACGGTCCTCGGCGTCCCACGTGTAGTGCCAGGTGTCCGGCTTGTGGGGCAGCCTGGTGCGCTGCCGCAGTGTGATGCGGCCCAGAGCGTCGTGTTCGTAGCGGACACGCCGGCGCGGGTGAGGCGCGTACCGGTGGGACGCGCTCCCCGGTTGCCTCTTGGCCGAGGTGGGTGGAGGGCCATGCGGCGTCGGTCTGGTTGCCCGCCGTGTCGTGGGCGTAGCGATCGGGCCAGTTCTGGGCGTCGAGAGCCAACGAATCAGTGAGAGACATGGGCGCGGTCAGCACCTGCGATGCCACCATGCCAACTCCGGGCCTGCCATAGGCTCGTGATGCGTTCGCCCGAGGAGCACCATGTCCAGGCGCTCTACCTGTACCCGTAGTTCGCCGGCGGCCCTTGGCGGAAGCATGTACAGAGCGTCTCGCAGCTTGTCCCGGGCCCACCCCGCACCGCAGCACGGGCAGGTGAACTCAGCCTCCCATCGCCTCCACCGGCGCTTGGTGCCGTGGACGCGCACGGACCACACGCTCAGCGCCACCGCCACGATGCCCGGAGACAATCGCCCCCGTTCGAGCACACGGACGGCGGCATTTGCCGCTCCCGACAGGCCTGGGACATCGCGATACCGCACCCAGGGTCTTCCCCAGCCGCGTTCCCGCTGTCGAAGTGAAGCTGGTGTTCTACGCGGCACGGCCCCTTCGGCTGCAAGTCATGGATGACATCCTCCCACAGTCCAACATCGGCCGGACAGAACCCAATTGGAGATTCAAGATTCATCCAAGGTTTCCACACTGCTGGTGATGCACCGTGTCAAGCGCGCCAGGTGACCACACACCGTGCGCCGAAAGAGAAGCCCTGCGCGCACAGGCAGGGATTCATTCGCCGCTACTCGAAGGGAAATCTGATGCGACTGCGTCATGCACTCACGAGCGCCGGAATCGGAGCCGCGCTCATCATCGGGGTCGGAGTCACAGCAACACCCGCAAGCGCCAAGCCTGCCGGCTGTTGGAGCAACGGCACGGGCACGTCCTTCGGCCGAGGCGGCTGCTCGGACATGTCAGGAGGCGGCTGGTGGCGGCTGGGCATCCGGTGCTCCGACGGCGACTACAAGTGGTCCCTCTGGAAGAACACGACCACGCCCACCAGCCTGCGCTGCACCGGTGGAACCGTCATCACCCACGACTGGACCGACTCCCGGTAGCACCTGCGACACACCCGGGCTCGTCAAGCCAGACAGCCACCGCTCTCGTGTTCAGTACGGACCCGTGCACCACTACCCGAAGGGAAGAACCGATGCGACTGCGTCATGCACTCACCAGCGCCGGAATCGGAGCCGCGCTCATCGCCGGGGTGGGAGTCACAGCAACACCCGCAAGCGCCACACCCCGCGGCTGCTGGAGCGAGCTGACCAGCCCCACCTTTGCCAGGGGCGCGTGCTCGGACATGTCGGACGGCGGCATCTGGCGGCTCGGCATCAGGTGTTCAGACGGTGACTACAAGTGGTCCTCCTGGAAGCGGACCACCACCCCGACCAGCCTGCGCTGCACCGGTGGCACGGTCATCACTCATGACTGGACAGACGCGAAAAACGAGTCCCGGTAGCGCGGACCACCTCGTCGTTGCCCCGTGTCTGCGGCATGAGACCGAGCAATCCGCTTCAGACGGCTCCGCCGTGATGAGCGGGCAGTCCCATTGCAAAAGGGACTGCCCGCTCATCGGTGTGCTCGCGTCGTTAGGGGGCCCTTTTCACTTCGCGCCGCCGTTGCACTACGCGCACGCAACAACTCCACGATATGACTGGGTAGTTGCGGCCCTGCCCTCTCCCCCCCGCCCGGCGCCGGCGCCCGCGGGCTTCCTGGGGTGATCAACCGGCGGCGAACGGTTCCTGATCGGACTCCGACCGGTTAAAAGTGCGTGGTTCGCAGAATCCCGGTTGGAAAAGGACGCGAACCGGCGGGAGGAGGCTCGGTCGAGAGGCGCCGTTCGGCAGACAGGTTCACGCCATGCGCGTTGGCTGGAGTACTAAGTGGTGCCGGTCTGTTGGCGAGTGGAGGACACGAGTGTCGGTGGATGAGTCGTGGGAGAAGATCGAACGCTGGCTGGACCAGTACGCTCCGCAAGAACAGCCTCTGCCGGGGCCGTGCACCCGCTCCGAGCTGGACGACCTCTATAGCGCGCTCGGCGTGCGGCTGCCCGAGGATGTTGAGCAATCGCTGGTACGGCACAACGGGTCAGGGCTCACCGACGTCATCCCGTCCAAGTACGCGCTCTACAGCGCCGATCAGATTGCTGAGGAGCATCTCGGAACGCTCAAGTACAAGCTGAAAAACGATCACTACGGCTGGGGCGACAGCCGCTTGATCGTGCCGATCGGCGCGCTGGGCGAGATGCAGCTCGTCGTCGACACCCAGACGGGGCACCCCGGGTCATGGGACATCAAGGAGACCGGCTACCGCTGGTTCGAGGGCCCGGAGTGGGCATCCCTTTCGACCGTGCTCGAAGTCATCGGAAACGCCCTGGCATCCCCGCCCCCGTGGATCGCAGTCATGGGGGACGGTGACGAGTGGCGGGCCATCGATATGGACACCGACTTCCCGGGCACACTGGTCTGGGCCGACGTTGGGGATTAGGGCCTGTCGCTCGGAGCGTGCTCGGCTCAGGTGAGCAGAGTCCGAAGGTGTGCGCGGGTGGTGCCGGATGGCTCGCCGGCGGCCGAGTGGTTGAGGTGCCCTACCGCAGCTGGGCCTCTGTCTCGTGTTGCAAGGATCGGAAACCCATGATCACTGGCCGCAATTCGGGCATCGCCCACTGCGGCGTCCGCGCGTCTCTACGATCTCTGCCCGCTCACGCATCCGCTTCACCTCGCACCATGCGGCCCCCTTCGTCCAGCGAACAGTAAGTCACGTCCCTGATCAGCTCACACGACCCATCGGACACGGCCTAGGGGCTGTTGGGGCGTTCATGGTCGCGCTGTTGAGTCTCCGAAGCCGATTACCCAAGTCCCGTTTGCCGCGGGATCATCACCGGATGGATGAAGTTGAGGGTCTGATGCTGGTGCGGGTTGTGCAGACGTCTTCCGCTCACCCGTCCCAGTGGGATGCCTGGACGGCGGAGGGCCAGTACCTGTACCTCCGGTACCGGCACGGCGAAGGCTGCGTCGAGCGGCACCCTGGCCCTGACGTCGACACACCAGACACCTGGAACGAGGGCCTCTCGAAAAGCCTGGTCGAATGGGACGACGGCACCGGCAGCGGAGTCATCAGCCTTGAAGGCTTCCTCGCCGCCTCTGGCTTGGCATTGGCTCCCGGCGCATCGGTGATTCAAGAAGTCCCTGCTCAGCTCCCGGGCGGTATCGATGTCCGCACTACTGACCTCGAACGCAGCTGAGACCGGTGACCTACGCTCCTGGAGCCGCAGTCGGCCATGGTCTTGCCCAAACAGCAGTGCACCTCACCTGACGACGTCACCCTCGAGCTCCGAGATGTTCTCACCGAGTGCTGGATCGAGGTCACCAACGCAGGCGGCGCCGCCGGTTTTCCGTTCCCGCCTGTCGACGCAGCCACAGTTAGGCCCGCCCTTGATCACATAGACGAGGTCCTTATGATTCTCGCCCCACTCTGAGTGACTGCGCCTTCAGAGACTTACTTCTCACGAGTGCTGGAAAGCAGTGCGGTCGGCACCGGCTAGGCTCATTTCCATGTCCGAGCCAGCCCGTGACCCTCGCATGCAGTCCTTGATCGACCAACTCCGGCCGGGGGCCGTGAGAACGGTGAAGGTCACTGGGTTCGACGGAGCGGACGTCCTGGTGCGGCTTGTGGATGCCGAAGGCGAGGGAGCCGAGATCGGTCGGTTACCTCGGCATGAGGCGTCGATGCATCGGAGGGAGCATCCATCCGAGCTGTTCGAGGTCGGCCAGGAGATCCATGCCGAAGAGATCGGGCGTTGGTGCGAAGGTCAGCTTCACCTCTCCGCCAAGGCGTGTGAGCTCCCGGCCCTGCGGTCCTTTCTCCTCGCGTTTGAACCAGGACAGGTCGTCTCTGGGACGGTGTCCGGGGTTCACAACTTCGGGGTCTTCGTCCACGTCGATGGCGAACCGGAGGGCCTGTGCACCGGATTCATCCGTGTGCCGGACCTGACGTGGGGCTGGTTCGACCACCCCTCCGAGGTAGTCGAAGCCGGCCAGCGGATCACCGCCGAGGTGATCATTTCCGAGACGCGCTCCGGACAGGTCACGCTCTCGTTGAAGGCTCTGCAGGAAGACCCACTCCTTCGGTTTGCGGATCAGGTCGGCCGGGTCCTCACCGGGCCGATCATCAAGATCGTTCCCTTTGGTGTAGTCGTGCGGCTGGCTCCTGACGTTGCGGGGTTCCTTCACCTCTCAGATCTGACTGACGAGCCGGTCGAGACACCGGATCAACTTGTCGATGAAGGTGAGCTGATCACGGTGAAGGTCACTGAGGTCGATCTCCAGCATCACCGGGTGCGGCTGGGGCGCAGCTGACGTCCTCCTGCACGGTATGTCGAGCCGTGACATCGAGCCCGGGCAGGTACCGGCGGCGCCCGGCACGTGCGTCCAGGCTCAAGGGGCTGCTGGGAGTGGCGCCGCCCGCGATGATCCCGTCAGCCCGCTGACCGGCTGGAAGTCTTCCGAGGCAAGCTGCCGATGAACCACACGGCCGAGGCTCCGGCGGTGTGGGATCCGCCTCGTGTCTGCCGAAGCTCAGAAGATCCACGATGGCATCGCCTCCGGACTCCTCACCATCCACCAGCACGCCCACGGCGGACATAACACCGTCGCGGTGGGCACTACCGGCATGCCAACAACGTCCACCTCCACGGCGAGAACCACCTACACGTCGTCAGCGGTTTCCACGACACCCCCGGCCCCGCACCGACCCCTGTCAAGCCGCGGCGGTTGTACTTGTGGGTACGCCGCTCGGTGGATGAGGACACGACTGCGGGCCGACGCGTGGTGGTGCCCTCGCGCGCGAGTGTGGATCACATGTTGAGAGTGAATACGCTGCCGAACGTGCCACGCTGGGCGCAAAGTGCGGCCCTGGGCGCCGCGCTGACCAATGTGCCCTCGGGGCTGTGGCGCCTGGCCATCGCGGTGGGCCTTCCGGTCGGGCTGGCCCAGTCCGAGTACGACCAGATGCACGCCCCTGGCTGGGGATCGTTCTACCTTGTCGTCCTCAGCCTGGTCGCCGAGTTCTTAGCGTTGCTCGCCCTCGGGCTCGTGCAGGGTTGGGGCGAGACCTGGCCGCGCTGGATCCCGTATCTGCGCGGGCATCGAGTCCCGGTGCTGCTGGCCACCATCGTGGCGGGGCTTGGCGCCGTTGCCACGACGGTCTTCGGAGCGATGTTCGTCTATACGTCGATCAACGCGGACATGGATGCCTCCTCCTGGGGGCTCTGGCTGCTCTACATCGTTTACGCGCCGCTCCTCCTGTGGGGTCCTCTGCTGGGCGCGGTCACGGTGCACTACTACCGTCGCCGCACGGCCGTCTCGCCGGTATCGGCGTGAGCGTCCGTCCACGGCATCCATTGAGTGTTCAGGTCGCGCGTCCCGCCACCCGAAGCACTCACACCCCGAGGCCGCCTACCTCAACGCCCACATGACTCGCTGCCCCGGCAAGTCCCGACCGGCAGCGAAGGTTCTGCACAGCTCGTCAGCGAGTTCCTCGCCAGATCGTCGGCCCAACCACGCACGCCCCGCGCGCGCAACCACTGCGGGCCAGTCCAACAGCTCTTGCCCGCACGGCGCTTCCAATCAACCTGGTTCGCCCTCCACCCTCAGACCAGGTGACGTTGGGGCCCGGCTGGAGCCACATCGCCGACCACATGGCTCCAGCCTCCGCTCTCCCGGGCGTGACGGCCAACAGGGCTACTACCGCAGCCTCTGCCGGCGCCGGAGGGCACCCTCGCGTGATGCCGAATCGAGGGGAGCCCGGTCCCCCGCGCTCCGGCCGCCGCCGTGCCTGTGCGGCGGCCGCACACCACAAGCGCCTCACCGCCGCCTTCCCCTGTCCGCGCGATGCCGTATCCGGGTTACGGATTCGTCCTGTTGCACCGGGCAGGTATTCGAACTACGGCCCCACGGCCAGCCTGCCCGACTACGAGGGGGGAGCTCGACGCGGCCGGACGTCTTGATCCCACTCTCCTGCTTCGCCAGGAGGCAAAACGGGCTGGGACAGCGCAGTTTCTCTACTCCACGGATACACCGCCCGGCCTTCGCCCTCTTGGCACGTCGGCTTCATCAGCGGCTTCTCACTTCCACGAGATCGAGGGCACCGCTGCCACGACTGTTCCGATGGCGACGTCCATCATCGCCGCTCGCACCCGACGAAGCCTGTCCGCAGTCTGCTTCCCTGCCAACTGTGGACCGCACCAGCAGCCTTCTGACGACCCGTGCACCGGGCTCTCCAGCCAGTACGCGCCAGGCAGCTCAGGCGAGCACCACACCGGTTCCGCCCCGGCCACCAACCCCTCTTCATGCCCGTCTCAACGCGCCCCGGCTGCGAGGGAGGAACTCGACGTGGCCGGAACGTCTTACTTGGGTGTAGCTCTCTTCCGGGGACGGCCCCGATGGTTTGAGCTGGGAGATCGTGGTTGTGGTAATGGCGGCGTGGTCGGGTCCCTGCCGTGGGGGTGGAGGAGGCGACGCTGATGGGGTCGGTGATCGGCGAGTTGGAGGCGCGGGAGGCGGCGGCCCGGGCCCGGGTGCGGTCGCCGCCGTCCTCGACGAGTGACGGAGCCGCCGGGGCCGCACCGTGCCGGGGGCCGAGCGGGGCGGGCCGCCCACCGGCTAGCATCGCCGAGTTCGTGCCACCCACCGGCCCGGGCACCGCGGGACGGCGTACAAGGGAGTCGGCACGGCATGAGAACGAAGAGCGCAGCGGCGTGGGCGGTAGCGGTGCTGATGATCGGCGCAGCCGTCGGCGGCTGCGCCGAGCAATCGGACAGGGGACCGTCCGGCAGCGGCGCGAAGCACACAAAGTCCCACCGCGAACCGGAGGACAAGCCTGATTCACGGGTCGTCGAGGACGACGACGACCACACCGTCCTCGAACTCTCCGACGGTCGGCAGGTGTCCCTCCGCTTCACTCGCCGCGGCCTGGAGGCACAGCATCGCCACGCCTCTGACGACGCCTGGTCCGCCCGGAAGACGGTCTATGAGACCGGCACCAAACCGTGCGAGGGCATCAGGGCGAAGGCGTACCGGGACACCGTGTGGCTCGCGGCCGGCTTCGGCCAGTACTGCACGGACGGCGAAGAACCGCAAGAGGTGATCGCGGCCGTCGCCACCGGGGACCTCTCCTCCTGGACCACCGACCCGACCAAAAACACCCTCGTCTGGCCGAAGGTCCGCATCCGCGACGGTGGCGCCCGAGTGGACTTCGTCGATCCCAGCATGCTGGAAACCACCACGCTGACCTGGCGCAAAGGCTCCGGATTCGCCAAGGCGGCCACGGAGTACAAGCCCCTCCACCCCTGGTTCGTGGGCCGGTGGCGAGCCAGGGACGGCAGCCAGCAGCTGACCATCCACCAGGTCGAGTCGGGCAGGCCCGCACGCGTGGTCATCGAGACCCGCACCGGCCCGCGATGCAAGGGCAGCGCCACTGTCACTGGCATCTCCCAGTACGACCTGTCCATGAGCAACTTCAAGCTCGAGCAGGGCACCAGGACCGTCAACTGCCCGCCGGACGAGCTCAAGTACGACTTCGACGTGAAGTCCTCGGACGGCCCGCTGCGTCTACGCAAGATCGGCAACCACCCGAAGACCGTCCTTACCTATGAGCGGGCGGGCTGACGTACGACTGCGCATGAGGGGCGGCGGCCTGGTTGGGTCTCTGCCGTGTGGGTGGAGGAGGCGACGCTGATGGGGTCGTTGATCGGGGAGTTGGAGGCGCGGGAGGCGGCGGCCCGGCCCCGGGTGGAGGCGCTCGAAGCGGAGCTCGCCCGGCTGACGGCCCGTCTGGAGGACGAGCGGGAGGCATGGTCGCGGCTACGGATCGTCCGGGAGACGGTGGCAGAGGTGATCACGGATCTGGGCGGGTCCGGAGCGACCGCACCGGTGGCCGGCGGCGCGGAGCCGGAGAGCCCGGTGCACCCTGAGGTGCGGGTGGTCGGGGCGATACAGTGCCGCGCTGGCGCCATGGGCTGTCGGCTCCGGTGCTGCCGGATGTCTACCGGGACATCATCGAGGTCCTTACCGACGCCGCGAAGCCGATGCAGGCCTAGCAGATCGTGCCGCGGATCGGGCTGCGCGCGGTGACAGGAAAGATCGAGGGGACGCGGGGGAAGCTGAAACGGCTGGTGGAGCGGGGCTGGCTGACCGAGGACGAGCCCGGACGGTTCACGGTGGCCCACCTCTACAGCAAGGGCAGCGCGATGCGGCCGTCCGGTCTGCGGCCGGCCACGCTCAAGGCGCACCTGAAGACCCCGCGGGCGATGCGCACCCGCCTGGCGCCGGGTGAGAAGCCGCACCGCAAACGGATGGCCACGCTGGCCTGCGTGTTCGACGCCGACCCCGCCCCGCGGCGCCCGCACGACATCATCGCCCCGCCGGAGGGCCGCAGCGGCCTCCGGTCTCCGCGCCCGGGACCGAAATCGCGGGCGGAGTGGTTGGCCGGCTCGGTCATCCACCCGCGCGAGCACACCATCGCCGCGGCCTTCGATCAGGCCCAGGCCCGCGATCGCGACCACGTGCGGACCTGGGTCGTCCTGGTCGACGGCGCCCGCGACCAACTCGACCTGATCCCGCGCCGAAGCCGACCGGCGCGGGATCACCGTGCAGGTCCTGCTCGACATCGTGCACGTCAGCGAGTACGTCTGGGCTGCCGCGCACAGCTTCCACCGGCCCGGCACCCCGGCAGCCGAAGCCTGGGTCGCCGGGCATCTGACCACGATCCTCCACGGCCGGGCCAGCCGCGCCGCCGCGGGGAACACCGCGCAGGCGGAGCGGGTCGGCCTGCGCGGAGCGAAACGCGAAGCCGCAGACACCTGCGTCCGCTACCTGGCCGGCCACCTTGACCAACTCTGCTACGACACCCCATTGCCCGAGGGCTGGCCGGTCGCCACCGGCCCGATCGAGGGCGCATGCAGACATCCTCATCGGCGACCGTCTGGAGATCACCGGGGCAAGGTGGGGGGTGGGGGCTGAGCGGCGCCGAGGCCGTCCTCGAACTTCGGGCGGTGAAGGACAACGGTGACCTCGACGCCTACTTCGCCTTCCATCTCGCCCGCGAGCACGAATGGCTCTATTCCACCTCTGACCAGCACGACTACGACCTCACGGTCTGAACTGCAGGCGTCCCTCAGGGAGAGCTACACCCATTGCTTATGCCGAGGCACGCTCGTCGTCTCCCCGACACACCGCGAAACGACTCCCGCCCAGACCCCACAATCAGTCAGGCCGGCGTCGTCCGGGATACGGCCCTTTCGAGGAGCCCGTGCATGACCTGGGGGTGTCGTCCCTCGGCCGGGGCCCACAGGGCACGTGCGGTGTCGTCGTCAAGCTGGACGAAGCAGGCCAACAGCAGTGTGTGCCGCTGCCGTTGGAAGAGCAGCTCGGCGCGCAGCCCGAGAGTGGGGTCAGCGGCGAGGATCGTGATGTCTGGGGTGCTGTGGCGTACCGGCCAGCCGAGCACGTGTCCGTCGGCCTGGGCTGGTGCGAGATTCAGGCCGAGTGATGTCCAGCCCTGGGTGAGAGCCTGCTGGGTGTCGGTGGGTGCGTCTTCCAGGACCGCTCGCGCCCATTGCTCGGCGGTGCGGTCGTCGGCTGGAGCTAGGTCGGCGAGCAGGGCGTTCTCGTAGTCGATCCGGGCGAGGGCGCTGAGGGCATGCGCGGCAGGTGGCACCGGGACGGGGCGCACCCCTCCCGCTACGTGGGCGTGGGCATAGGGCGTGGCATCAACCATTGTTGCTCCTCGTGTGTGACGTAGAACTGTCGCTCAGGGCTCGCCAGCGCCGCCCGATCGACGGGATCAGCGCCGGGTACACGACCAGGTGCCGAAACGGTTTGATCGCGGCCATATAGGCCTTGCCGGCCAGTCCGTTCGGCCGCACCAGCACGGCCATCTGGCCGTGATAGCCGCCGTTTCCGTCCGGGACCCAGCCAATGTGCATCACGCCGTGCATGGTCCGGTTGGCGATCTCGGCGGCCCACTCGTCCGCCAGCAGGTACAGGGAGGTGAACCGCTGAGCATGGAACTCGGGACCGGGTGTGTCGCGCAGGTCCCGTGGTATCCGCTCCCCGAGCGACCGAACCCGCGTGCCGAGACCGGAATTTGGGGTGTCCCAGCCCAACAGCGTCCCGATCCTCCACCGGAGCGCCCAGAGCGTACGAGCGGCAGACGACCAGGTCGACGACGGATCACCCGAGGCCATCAGCGCCACCAGCCGGGAGAGGTCGTCAGGACCCCCTGGCGTCGGGAGCGCCCAGACGTCCTCCAGCTCGAAATCACCGGTGAGTTCATGGATCCGCCACGGCCGGGAGGTGTGCGCGGTGCTCGGGAGTCTCATGAGTGATCCCATCCATACAGTAGTGTATGGATGGAAGTTAGCCGCCTTTCGGCGGCAGGGGGAAGACTCTGTGACGGACCAGACAGAGACGAGGAGAAATCGATGGCGGCACCGACACGCACCCCCCGCAGCACGTGGATCGAAGCCGGACTGCGGGCCCTTGCCGCGGGCGGTCCGGACGCCGTGCGGGTCGAGCCGCTGGCCAAGGCACTGGGCGTGACGCGAGGCGGCTTCTACTGGCACTTCAAGGACCGGGGCGCACTACTGGAGGAGATGCTCGACACCTGGGAGCGGAGAAGTATCGATGAGGTGATCGAGCGCGTCGAGACCGAGGGGGGCGACGCCAGGGACAAGGTCCGGCGCGCGGGCGCACTCACCTTCTCCGACGACCTCCTACCGGTCGACCTCGCCGTTCGCGACTGGGCCCGGCGCGATCCGGCAGTCGCCGAACGCCTCCGGCGCGTCGACAACCGCCGAATGGACTACGCACGCCTGCTGTTCAGCGCCTTCTGCAGTGACCCGGACGACGTCGAGGCCCGCAGCATGCTGGCCTTCTCGCTCGCGGTCGGCAAACACGTCCTGGCCGCCGACCACGGCACCCGCAGCCGCGCCGACGTGCTCGCGGCGGCCACCAGGCTGCTCCTGGCTTAAGGACCGGTCCAACGAGCCGGCGCTGGGTAAGTGGCCCGGGCATCCGAAGCCGGGCTACAGCATTCCTCTGTCACCCAGCTTGTCGTGGGGCCCGCCCGGTCTGCACAGGTGAGTACGCGTGCTCATGCACACCGCCGCTGAACCCGGCACCCTGCGACCATGACGAACACCCTCGCGACGCCGGAGCGCCGGCGTCCCTGGTCGCGCCAGACACCCCGGGGCGCGGACCTCACCTTCGCGATCTTGCTGTTCCTTCTGGAGACCGCGTGGCTCGTGCAGGACTGGATTTTCGGCCTCGGCCTGGACGTATGGGCTGCGCAAGGCCATCAGGGCCAGATCGACGCGGCCGGCCTCGCGCACATCGGGCGGGTGCAGGTGCTGCTGATAGCCGTACTCACCCTGGCGGTTCTCGCAGGCATGTTCCGTGCCTGGCGGACAGTGGTCGCACACCTGCTGGTGGCATTTCTGGCAGGTGGGGTGCTCGTAGTCGCGCAGTACCAGTGGGACACCGCCCACACATCACCACCTGGGTGCATTCGCTATGACGCGCACTGCTGAGGTAGACAGACCCAGCTCGGGACCCGCTGGCGCCTGGGTGACAGACGCGACCTCCAGCTGCACCAAACAGCGGCGAGGACGGGCGTCTTCGTTCCGGAGACTCTTCACTAGGACATCACCTTGCTTGCCGAACTCCGTTGTCAGAGGGGGTGCCTACGGTAGGGCCCAGTAATGCAACGAAGGGGCCCGCATCGATGATCCGCTACATACGCGCTGCCGAGAGCTTGCCGACTCCTAAGCGAGCCGTTGTGGGCGTAGCCGTCTTCCTGGCCAGCACGGTGGCCTTGTTCTCGGCAATGGTTCACGGCGGCCTCTGGCCGCCGCTCGTCCTCGCTCTGGTCGTCGTGCCAATCCTGTGGGGCGGCTGGCTGATGAACGGCTGGTTTCGATCGCTCTCCCCGCTCTGGCAAAAGAGAGGCACTGCGATCCCACTCCTCCTGTACGCGCTGTGGGTGAGTGCGATGAGCGTCTATGCCGTGGCATCCACTCACACGGATCGCGCTTCGGGCAGCTTGGTACTCCTCATCCTGTGGGGCACGCACTCGGTGTACGCCGCGAGCTTCGAGCCTGAGGAGTTTCCTTGGGATCGCTTGCGCTGGCGTCTGGGGAGAGCCATCCACCTGCGCGTATTGATGTTGTGGTTCGGCATCGTCGGGTTGGTCCTCCTGGTCCGTGCGACGTTCGACGCTGATACGTACCGAGTGTTTGTCAACGGGACCACGGTCACCCTCCTTGTAGGTGGAGTGGCTGCGTCGTTGAAGACCTACGCCCGTTTCCGGAAGGTCTGCACGGGGGTCAATCGGCACGCTCAGGGCCTGGTTCGCTCCCTGGAAGAGCTCCATGAAGCGACAGATGACGAGGTCAAGAAGCTCCAGCAAGCGGCCCGCAGGTCGTGGGATGCCCTGGCAGAAAACCTCGTGACTCGGGTGGATACCGGCTTCAGCGTGCCGGGGGTGTCCGTGTTGCCGACGGCAGCGATCGAAGAACTTGAGGAATCGGTGGAGAAGGCACTGCTTGCCGTCCCGGTGACCACTGGCCCTGCCGAGGCGGTTGGGTTCCGTCTCGCTCAGATCAAAGCAGCGGTCCGTGGTCGCATCGATGCAGCGGCATGACGACACCTCGGTCGTCAGGGGGGGGAAGCGCCTTGACGACCGGGGCTCTTACGGATGCCGTGTCTACGCACACAGCACCACTGGCCGCTCCGACGGACTACAGGTGCGCATGTCCCGCCGCATCGGGAGCAAGGCCCGGGAGTTCGCAGAGGACCAGGATGACCATGCGGCCCAACGGCGGCTGTATCGACAGCTGCCGGCGCACCTGCGGGACGACCCGCTGCGCTGACGCCGCATTCGGACACTGCAGCCGAGGGAGCGGAGCCCCCTCGGCACCTAGCGCAGGATCCCCGGTCAGCGAAACCGGGGATCCTGCGCACCATTTGTGGTCCACCGCCGGACCGGTGCCGTAGCGGGAGATCTCTATGCCGCGGCGTAGCTGAGGCGTAGAAGGTCACCGGCGCGCTCCAGATCCCGCTCCGTACGCGGCCGCAGCTCCAAGTCACTCGTGCCGCGGTGCCGAGTCCCGTCACGTCCCGGGTGAAGCCGGGAACGAGGTCGACCTCCTTCGGGTCGGCCATGAGGCCGAGGTGCGCTCCACAGGATCCGGGACGCGGCCGTCACCCCGAGCCGGTCGCGGGCCAGGTTCCGGAGGCGTCCTTGTGGTTCGAATCGGTCCGCCCGCCGTCGACGCATTCGATGACGTACTCACTCGCCAGGAAGGTGACGCCCAGCATCGTCTCCATGTGCGCCTGGACAGCCTCCTCCTCCAGCTCGCTCACTGCGCCCTGTGTCGTCCCCGGGGCCTCCTCCTGCCCCGAATCACTCGATGCTTGCCCGCCGCCTTCCTGCCGTGCCGGGCGGTGTGCTGGCGGCAGGGCCACCGAGTGCCTCACCGGGCCAAGGCAGGTGACTCGGCCTCTATTTCGCAGCGTATGACTGACAGAGCAGCCCGCTCAGGAGGCACTGCCCTCCTCGACCGCCTCAGGACCTGGCTCCCGCCCGGGCGAGCCCGGCCGGGCCTGAGCCGGGGATCGTGAGCCCCAACTCCGCGGCCAGCGCGGCGGAGTCGCGCACCACGCGGGTCGCGCCGGACAGCCGCTCGGCCGGGGTCAGCGCCGCGTAGCCGATGCTGGTCATGCCCGCGGCTGTCGCAGCGTCGACTCCGGGCACGCTGTCCTCGATCACCACCGCATGGGCGGGGTCGGCCCCCATACGGACGGCGGCGTGCAGGAAGAGATCCGGCGCCGGCTTGCCCCGGGTGACGTCGTCCGTGCAGTACACCCGGTGCTCGAAGTAAGAGGCCAGCCCCGTGACCCGCAGGGCGAGGTCGAGCCGGTCCCGGGGCGAACTCGACGCGACACAGAAGGGAGTGCCGCGCCGGGCCAGAGCCTGCAGAACTTCCGCGATGCCGGCAACTGGACGCAAGTCCCGCTCGAATGCCTCGATCAGCCGGGCCCGGTAGTTCTCGGCGAACCCTCTCGGCAGATCGCGCCCGGTATCGGCCCTGAGCATGGCCCGGACGCGGTCCAGGGTGCCGCCCATGTAACGGCACACGCTCTTCTCGTACGAGGTGGGAAACCCGGCCTCCGTGAGCAGCGCGGCCAGGACGCGGTTGGCGATCGGCTCAGAATCGACGAGAACACCGTCATTGTCGAAGATCACCAGATCCGCGTCGGCGAGGTCTCGCAGCGGTCGTGGCGCGGGTGCCGTCTCCGCCGCCCAGTGGGGGTACGGACGGCCGTGCAGGTAGGCGTTGTCGAACCGCAGGTCGGTGGTGACCTCCTCGGTGACCCACATGGGCAGGTCGACCACATCCGCCGCGTCTTCGGCATCCAGCTCCGCCAGCACGAGACCGGCATTGGAGCCGAAGAACTCGTCCACGGTCCAGCCTTCGAAGCGCCCGCCCAGATAATGCCGCTTCTTCTGCACCAACGGCTGTGGGCAGAGCTGCGCGAGGATGTCCTCGGCGTCCGCGAGCGGCACGGGGTACTCGAACTCGGCTCTGCGCGCGCCCTGGCGGGGGCCTTTGACGGTGATGACCGCCTCGGTGCCGTCGGTGATCCGGACCCGCACCGCGCGCTCTGGTTCGGCGGACAGATAGCCCTGCAGGACCTCACGGGTCCGCACCACCGTCTCGCGCCAGCCACAGCCGACGAGGAACTTCCGCTCCGTCTCGATTCCCATCAGGCGATCCCGTTCAACGCCGTCTCGAAGACTTCCGCGAGCACGTCCAATTCGCTTTCCTCGATGACGAGTGGAGGGTGCACGTTGATGACGTCCGGCGCCATGCCGGTCGTCGCGACGAGAACGCCGGTGTCCGGGTGCCCGGACCGGAACAGGTGCCGCATTCGACTGGCGTACGGTCCGGTGAGGGCGATGCGCGCGGTACCGCCCATCGCGTCGACACCGCGCACGAGTTCTGGATGCCTCGCGGCGACGTCGGTGAGCCGGGAGCGCATGGCCTCCTCCAGCCGGAGGATGTCCTT
Source organism: Streptomyces sp. NPDC039480 (assembly GCF_055597165.1). NCBI lineage: Bacteria > Bacillati > Actinomycetota > Actinomycetes > Kitasatosporales > Streptomycetaceae > Streptomyces > Streptomyces sp. NPDC039480. The sequence continues at coordinate 530,881 of NZ_JBVITX010000003.1, forward strand.
GTCCACCGTCGTCCACCGCTCCCAGCGGTCCAGCACCGTGTCCACGACGGCGAGGGCGCTCGGGATGCCGATGTACGTGGAGGAGTGGCTTCCGGGCCGGTACCTCTCCGGGTTGCCCAGGGGTTCGCGAGACCACACCATGCTCAGCGCCGCACCGCCGTTGGCCAGGCCCTTGCTGGTGACGACGATGTCCGGGGTCACTCCGGAGCGCTGGAACCCCCAGCGCGGTCCCACCCGGTGCATGCCGGTGAAGATCTCGTCCGCGATGACCACTGCGCCCTGTTCCCGGGCGTGCCGCACTGCGGCGCGCAGCAGTTCGTGGTCGGGTTCCACCATGCCGCCGACGTTTTGGACGGACTCGAAGACGAACGCCGACACCTTCCGGCCGAAGTCCCGCCCCCCGACGCCGCTCAGCTCGGAGCCCCATCGGGTGACGGCCTCACGGCATCCCGCCCCGCAGCCGTTGCCCGCGACGGCGTGCGGGCACCGCTCGGGGTCCGGGCTCGGGAGCCGTACCACCTCCAGTCCCCACGCGGCGAGCAACTCGCGGTAGCGCGGACTGGAACTGAGCATGCTCGTCACTCCGGAGCGGCCGTGGAAGGCTCCCTCGAAGACGACGATCGTGCCCGGACCGTTCGCCGCGAAGGCGATGCGCAGAGCCGTCTCCATGGCTTGGGCTCCGCCGAGGTCCAGCTCCACCCGGCCGGGGGTGCCCAGCACACCGGAGACGAGCTTTTCCAGCCTGGAGAGCACCTTGAGCCGCAGCTCGGACTCGGCGAAGGAGGGCAGGGCGGGCAGCTGCTCGCAGCGTCGCATCGCCTCCCTCAGCAGTGTGCTGTCGTAGCCGAAGGCGACGGTGCCGTTGGCGGCCTCCGCGTCGAGGTATCTGCGCCCGTCGTGCGCGACCAGCCAGCTGCCCGAGCCGGAGACGAAGCGGGGAACGTCGGGTTCGCGGTAGACCAGATTGCCCGCCCCGGCGAAGGAGGGGATGCGCTGGTCGTTGGCGAGGTCGGTCATGTCAGGGGCTCCCCGGTCAGTCGCCGTCCGCCGAGCGGAGTCGGCTCTCCGTCCACCACCACGACCCGGCTGCCGTCGCGGTGTTCCTGGTCCGACAGGGCGAGCCGCCCCGCCGCGAAGGCCCGCACCGACCACCGTAGACACGGCCGGTCACTGAGGCTCTTCTGCTTCAATTCCTGCTCCCCCGCGTCCTCGACGGTCGGCTGCCGACCCTCGACGGGCACCTCGGGCCCCATCGCGAGAATCGCACCGCCGTCCCGGGAGCCGTCGACGAGGAAGCAGGAGGTGCGGGTCGTGTCGCGGCCCGCCGCCATCGCGAGCCTGACGGGATCTTTGCCCGTGAACTTCCTGCGGCCCTCGTCGTCGAGGACCGACAGATCGGCCGGGTGCTGGTTGATCATGCGTCCCTGGTAGCGGTCGAGCAACCGGCCGTCGATCCAGCGGTGGTAGGCGAGGACGACCAGGTCCAACTCGCCGTTGTCCCGCTCCCAGTCGGATATTCGTCCGTCCAGCGCGTCGTGCCACTGCCGGGCCCGGTCCCGATAGGCCTCACGGCCCGCTTGGCCGGCGGCAGCCGATGCTGTTCCGCAGACGCGGTCGAAGTCGCCCGGCCATGCCTCGACCCCGGCCTGCCGGGCCACGTCCAGGGCCTTGACCCGCTCCGCGTGTGAGACGACGAGGCAGACCTTGAACTCCTGGGGCTGCACCCGTTGCATGTCCAGCAGTGTGGTGAGGTTGGCGCCGGTGGCGGAGACCAGGACGCCGATGCGCAGCGGCCCGGCCGCTGAGCGGCGGCCCAGGGGCATCGGGTTGCCGGTGGTCGGAGTGGGTGCGGACAAGAGCACTCCATCTCTGTTCTCTCGGGCCCCGAAGACCTTCGCGGCGCTTGCGACGTGACTCGGTCCACTCTGGAAGCCCGTCGGGCGGCCCGTCCACGGCACGCGCGGTTCATCTCCCTGCACTGCAGGGAGATGAAGGCCACGGGGCTGGAGTTGTTGAACGGTAATAGGTGATGCTCGAAACCGGGCCACCGAGCCTGTACTACCCGGAAATCCCGTTCTAACTGGCAATCCCAGAAAGCAGGAGACCGAAAATGGCCTCGCTCATTTGCAACATGTTCCCTCTCGAGCGTTGCGGGCAGACGCCTGACATTCGTTGGGACTGATTCTCCCCGGCCTGCCTGCTGAATTCGGCTACCTAGCAGTGGATCGCATTGATAGACATATCAGGGTACGTGGCAGTCGCAGGTCTCTTGGTGATCATTCCTGGAGCCGACACGCTGGTCGTGGTGCGCAACACGCTGAGCGGTGACTTCAGGAACGCGGTCCGGACCACCGTCGGCGTGTGCGTGGGGCTGGTCGCCTGGGCCCTGATGTCGTCCATCGGGCTCTCGACCGCCCTGGCCGCGTCGCCGACACTGTTCAACCTGCTCAGAGCCGCGGGCGCCGCGTATCTGGTGTATCTCGGCGTGCAGGCGCTCGTGGCGGCACGCCGGATCGCGGCACCGGAAGCGGCGCTGCCGAGCTACGGGAGGAACTGGCGCCAAGGCGCCCTGACCAGTCTGGGAAACCCGAAGGTCGGCGTCTTCTACACCTCCCTGCTGCCGCAATTCATTCCGGCGGACGGGGCTTCCTTTTACTCCTCGCTGCTGCTGGCGGCCATTCATGTCGTCCTGAGTTTCCTCTCCCTGCTCGCGTACGGGGCGATCGTCGCCCGTATGGGAGACGTGTTCCGCAAGGACGGATGGCGCCGCGTCCTGGAGACGGTCGCGGGCGCGGCTCTGGTCGCCGTCGGGCTGTGGCTGATGGCCTCTGCGGTCACGGGAATCTAGACATCAGGAGAGCTGAATGAAGTCGCCGCTGGACGGCTGGTACGACAAGGCCGGGGTGCGGACCGATCCACGGCGGGTCATGGCACGGGAACTGGAGGAGGGCAAGACCCTCTTCCCGCACACGCTCATCCCGTACTTGGACCATCCCCTCGTAGTGGCCCTGGAGCCCGAGGAGCAGTACCGGATCACCGCACGGCATCTCTACCAGTACATGCAGTTCACGATGCACTTCGAGACGAGTGTGGTGAACCGGGCCGCCGAGCGCATCGCGAACGGCACGTCGGGGCTGCCGTTGCCGGCGGCGACGAGGCTGGACGCGTACAAGATCTACTGCGACGAGGCCTACCACGCCCTGTACAGCCTGGACGTAGTGGAGCAGGTGAGCGGTGCGACGGGCATCGAGGTGCCCGATTACGACTTCGCCCCCTTCCTCAACCGCCTCGACGGCCTGGGGGCGTCGGTCATACCCGGTGAGAGGACTCTCGTTCAACTGCTGCAAGTAGTCGTCTTCGAGACGCTGGTCACCTCGATCCTCAAGGACATACCGAAGGACCAGTCGGTGGTTGGCACCGTACGAGAGGTTGTACGGGACCACGCTCAGGACGAGGGCCGCCACCACGCCTACTTCGCGGCGTTCTTCAAGGAACTCTGGCACGACCTGAGTCCCACGCTGAGGGAGCAGGCATCGCGCTGCCTGCCGGAACTGGTCACCAGCAGCCTCACCCCCGACTTGGCTCCGGTGCGCGGCTCCCTACGGCTGGCGGGCCTGGATGAGGCGGCGGCCAGTGAGGTCCTCGCCGACGTCTATTCCCCGGACAAGACCCGGGACGGCATCCGGGCCAGCGCTCGGCACACCTTTCAACTATTCGAATCCGTAGGCGTGTTGGACGTGCCGGGCGCACGGGACTCCTTCATGTCCGCCGGGTTGTTGTGACGACGGCCAGGGAGAATGAAATGACTGGAGAGAGCCGTTCCCTCCTGGGAACGCCGGAAAGCGTCCCTGAGACGGGCATCTTCTCGCTGTCCGAGCTGGACGACAAACACCTGGACGCCCTGGTACGCCGGTCCTGCGACTTCTTCGCCGACCGAGGCGACCACGACCGCCCGTTGCGGGACACGATCGCGGGGATCCTGTTCACCAAGACCTCCACCCGGACCCGTACGGCCTTTACGACCGCCGCGCTCCGGCTTGGTGGCCAGGTCATCAGCTACGGCCCGAACGACCTCCAGCTGGAGACAGGTGAATCCCTGGAGGACACCGGCCGCGTCTTCGGGCGGATGCTCGACATGCTGGTCGCGCGAACCGCGGGCCCCGTCGAACAGCTGCGCGCCCTGTCCCGGCACGGCGGGATCCCCGTGGTCAACGCCATGGGGAGGGAGGAGCACCCCACCCAGGGCATCTGCGATCTCGCCTCCATCAACCTGCACTTCGGCGCAGTCGAGGGCGTCAAGGTGCTCTACGTCGGGGAGGGCAACAACAGCGCCGTGGCCCTGGCGCACGGCCTGACGCACTACTCGGCGACAGAGCTGACCCTGCTCACCCCTCGCGGCTACGGCGTGCCCGAGAGCGAGCTGGCAGTGGCACGGAGCAGGGCCGCGGCAAATGGATCCGTACTGCGCCAGGTGCATTCCCTCGACGAGGCCCCGGATGCCGTCGACGTGGTGTACACAACGCGCTGGCAGACGACGGGAACCTCGAAGCCGGACGCCGACTGGCGGGAGCGGTTCCGTCATCTGTACATCGACGAGGCGTTCATGGGCCGATGGTCCGGGGCCGTCCTCATGCACGACCTGCCGGCGCACCGCGGCGACGAGATCTCCTCGGGGGTGCTGGAGGGCGGGCGCACCCTCGCTTGGACGCAGGCGGAGATGAAGCTCACCAGCGCCATGGCCGTCCTCGAATCGCTGGCGAACGCGCGTCGGGACAGCGCATGATCAAGGACTGCGTGTACGACGTCGTCACCGACGACGTGTTCCTGCGGTTCACCGATGTCCTGCCGGGCAGCGAGCTGTTCCTGAAGCTGGAGGGGCTGAACCCGGCGGGTTCGGTGAAGCTCAAGACCGCGGTCGCGCTGATCGAGGATGCCGAGCGGCGTGGGCTCCTGAGCGCCGGCGGACACGTCATCGAGTCATCGTCGGGCAACCTCGGTGTCGCCCTGGCGGTGGTCTGCGCGGCGAAGGGCCACGACTTCACCTGCGTGACCGATGTCAACGCCTCGCCGCACAGTGTCGCGCTGATGCGGGCCCTGCGCGCGAACGTCGTGCTGGTCGACGGGCGGGACGCCAACGGCGGCTTCCTCGGGACCCGCATCGCGCTGATCCAGAGAATGCTTGCCGAGGACCCGGCCCTGGTGTGGCTCAACCAGTACGCCAACCCAGCCAATCCCCGTGCCCACGCGACGCGCACCGCCGTGTCCATCCTCGCCGAACTCGGCAGGGTCGACTATCTGTTCGTCGGCGCCGGCACGACGGGCACGCTGACCGGGTGCGCCTCCCACTTCCGTGAGGTCTCCCCTCACACCCGGATCATCGCCGTGGACAGCGTCGGCTCGGTCACCTTCGGCCGCCGACCGGGCCCGCGCCATCTGCCCGGCCTCGGCACCAGCCGCGTACCGGAGATCAGCCGCGCCGACCTCGTCGACGAGGTCATGCTGGTGGAGGAGGCGGAGGCGGTGAAGACCTGCCGGTTGCTCGCCCGGCGGCACGGCCTGCTGGTGGGCGGCTCCAGCGGATCGGTCTTCTCGGCGGCCCAGAGCCGGGCCCTCGACATCCCCGCCGGGTCCCGGGTGGTGGCCATAGCGCCCGACATGGGCGAGCGCTACCTCGGCACCGTGTACGACGACGACTGGGTCGCCGCGAGACTCGGCGTCGATCCTGTCTCCCAACTCCCGGCCGTGCTGGGCCGATGAAACCCGTGGGGAACCTCATGTTCGGATTCGATGTAATCAGCGGTACGGTCGCCCGCGAGGTGATCTCAGAATCACGGAAGCAACTGATCGGTATCGTCAGGGACGCCTATCTGGCCCATGAGGCCGGGGGCTCGGTGAACCCGAACAGCTACTTCCTGCGCTTCCCTGAGAAGCCCTCGGCGCGGATCATCGCGCTCCCCGCCTACCTCGGCGGCGGCTACGACGTGGCCGGCATCAAATGGATCGCGAGCTTCCCCGAAAATGTCGAGCACAACGTCCCCAGAGCGTCCGCCGTCCTGCTGTTGAACGACTACGCCACGGGATACCCCTTCGCCTGCCTGGAGGCGTCCCAGATCAGCGCAGCGCGCACCGCGGCGTCCTGCGTGCTCGGAGCCGCGCAACTGCACGGCTCCCGGCGCGCGGCGAGAATCGCCGTCGTCGGGGCCGGCATCATCGCCCGCAACATCCTCGACTTCTTCGTCGCGGACGGCTGGGACGTCGGGCGGTTCGCCCTGTACGACCAGGTGCCGGGTTACGCCGACGCACTGGTGTCGTACGCCCGCGAGACACTGAACACCGAGGCGGAGCGCACGGACAGGCTCGAATCCGCTGTGCAGGGCGCGGACTTGGTGGTACTGGCAACGACGGCCGGAGCTCCCTACATCACCGACCCCCACCTCTTCACGCCGGGCCAAGTGGTGCTGAACATCTCCCTGCGCGACATCGCGCCCGAGATCATCCTGGGCGCGCACAACGTGGTCGACGACGTCGACCACTGCCTGACCGCCAACACCTCCGTGCATCTGGCGGAACAAAGCTGCGGACACCGCGGGTTCGTCGACGGAACCCTGGCCCAGGTGATCGAGGGAAAGATCCGGTTGAGCGACGGCAAACCGCGCATCTTCTCCCCCTTCGGCCTCGGAGTCCTCGATCTGGCCGTGGGTTCCTTCGTCTACCGCAGCGCGGTGGAGTCGGGCCGCGCAACGGGCATCGACGGCTTCTTCGCGGAGACCGAGCGGTGGCAGAAGTAATGCACCGCCCCGACGACAAAAGGACTGTCATGCCGCTCGACTCCGAAGGTTTCTCACTGATCGAACTGCCGCCGCCCTCCGCGGAGTTGTTGGCGACGTACGACGAGCTGCCGCTCGACCCCTACATGGGGCACGGAACCCGGTACAAGAAGTTCTCGCAGTACCGGATGACGGCGTCGGCCGGCAGCGGGTGGAGTTTCCGTCTGCTGCCGCACCGGGACTACACCGCGTTCAAGAAGTTCAACCCCGTCGGTGGCGGCATGCGCCGCACATATCCGCCGCTCGACGCGGACTTCACGCCCCTCATCGCCGTGGGTGCCCGAGCCATGGCGCTGGACCGGGATGAGGATTGGCAGATCAACGTGCACCAGAACCGGAGCCGCGCGGAGCGGGGACGTCCGGGTCCGCTCACGCCGGAGGGTGTGCACCACGACGGGCACGAGTTCGTGATGATCGGTGTCCTGCGCCGGGAAGGGGTCACGGGCGGCGAGACGCGGCTGTGGCATCCCGGGGCCGAGAAGCCCTTCTGGACCGGCACGTTGGAGCCCGGCCAGGCGGTGCTCCTCGACGACCGGCGGCTCGCCCACGACGTGACGGACATCGTGTCCGCAGGGGAGCAAGCCGGCCACCGCGACATCTTCATCGTCGCCTTCTCGCGCTGGAGCGAGAAGTGGTACGGCGACGAGCATGACGCCGCAGCGCTCTCGGACGACAAGAAGCGTCCGGGCGAGAACGACGAGAACAGACCGGACGAGAACCGACCGGACGAGAACTGACAGGACGGGACTGCACTCCACATGTACACGGCATCCCACCCCAGCTGTGCCGACGACAAGAACATGCTCGCCAAGGGCGTATCGGCGCTCCTGCGAGATCTGGAACACCGATCCGCCGACGAGTTGCTCCAGATGTCCGACGACTACGGGTTCCGCGGTGACCTCGCCACCACGTGCCGCGCGCTGACGAGCCGCGCCTACGACGACGGCGACCGGACGGCCCTGGAGGAGGTCCACAGCACCCTGTCCCTGATCTACGACCGCGAGTTCTCCGCCCGCTCCGTCGAGGAGTCGGAACACGAACGCGAACCGATCCTGCGGGACGTGGCGGCCGTCCTGGAGCGTGCTGTGCTCGGACACGAGCTGGAGCGGATCCCCGAGGCGTGCGTCACCGGCTACCCCGAATCGGGCCCGGAGTACGTCCGCTGGCTGAAGGCGGTGATCAGCGACCACCCGGCCGGCTGGCACCCTCTCTACCACCAGCATCTCGCCGAACACGGCAGCGCGGAGGACCTCCGCCTGCTGCTCGCCCAGGAGACCAGCCTGGACCCGCGCTTCGACGACATCCTTGCTCTCCTCCAGATCGGTCGGCACGGCGTCGAGAAGATGGAGATCGCCGCCAACTACTGGGACGAGATGGGCAACGGCGAGTCCGCAGGGGTACACACCACCCTCTTCGGGCAGGCGCTGGAGGCGATCGGCGCCGACCCGGCGTACATACGCCGCGTCTTCCTGCTGGAAGCGGGGATCTCCGGCAACATCTCCGCCTGCCTCGCCCTCTCCCGTCGCCACTACCACAAGGCCGTCGGCTACTTCGGAGTCACCGAGTACCTGGCCCCTCGCCGGTTCCGTTGCGTGGTCGACGCCTGGCGACGCCATGACCTGGACGAGGTCGGCATCGTCTACCACGACCTGCACATCGGGGTGGACGCCGGTCACGCCGCCGGCTGGTTCAAGAACGTGATCGGCCCGCTGGTGAGTGCCGATCCGGCAGCGGGCCGGGACATCGCCCTCGGCGCGATGATCCGACTCAACACCTCCCGTGACTACCTCGACACGCTGCTGGAACGCATGCGTGCCGACGCCCCGGCCCCGGCCGGGGTTTGAGAGGGCGCCGGTGAACAGGGGAGCCTTTCCGGCCATGGAGTTCGCCAAGTACGAGGCTCTGGGCAACGACTACATCGTCATCGACCCGAGCGGTTCGAGCTTCGTACCACGGCCCGAGCACATTCGGCTGGCGTGCGACCGCCACCACGGCCTTGGCGGGGACGGTCTGCTGTACGGCCCGCTGCCGGCCGAGGAGGGCTTCCGGCTGCTCACCTTCAACGCGGACGGCTCCGAGTGCCCGCAGAGCGGCAACGGCCTGCGGATCTTCGCCAGGTACCTGCGCGAGTTCGGCCATACCGACGCGGACACCTTCACGCTGCACTCGCCCGCCGGTCCCGCCACGGTCCATGTCCTCGACATCGACTCGGGCACGGTGAGCGCCGACCTGGGCACGCCCTCACTGGACAGCCGCGCCATCGGGGCGGTCGGCCCCGCTCGCCTCATGCTGGGCGAACCCCTGTTCGCCGCCGGGGAAAGGTGGGAGGTCACCGCCGTCCAACTGGGCAGCCCCCACTGCGTGATCCCCGTGCCGGACCGGCCCGCCGACGAGGCCCTGGCCCGTACGGTCGGCGCGGCCGTGCGCGACCACGCGATGTTCCCGGGCCGGATCAACGTCGAACTGCTCGACGTGCTCGACCGGGAGACCATTCGGATCGAGATCTTCGAGCGGGGCGCCGGGTACACCCTTGCCTCCGGCAGCAGCGCCTGCGCGGCCGCCGTCGCCGCTCACGCCCTGAACCTCACCGGCCCGCGGGCCACGGTCCGCATGCCCGGGGGAAAGGTCGAGGTCAGCATCGGCGAGGACGGCGGAGTCACCCTCACCGGTGTGGTCCACCCGGTGCTGCGGGGCCACTGGGCGCCGGGCATCGGTCAACGGCTGTCCGAGGGGGTGCTCGCGTGATCCGGACCGGCCTGGGCTCCGGGTACCCGATGCGCCGCTGGGTCTTCGAGGACGCCAAGGACCGTTACGACATCGACCTCGGCGACAGCCACGTGGACTGCTCCACCGTTGGCGACCTGCCGTGGCCGGCCGACCTGGTCCTGGATTACGGCAACGACGCCGGCAGCGCCCGGCTCCGCTCGCTCGTCGCGGACTGCTACGGCCGGAGCGTCGACGACGTGGGCATCACCCACGGGGCCCAAGAGTCGCTGTACCTCCTCTACCGCGCGCTGCTGCGGCCCGGTGACCACATCGTGGTCTTCACCCCGGGCTGGCAGCAGTCCCGTTTGGTGCCGGAGGCTCTCGGGTGCGAGGTTTCGTCCGTGGGCCTGACGGCCGACGGGCGCCCGGACGTAGCCGCCGCGGTAGAACTCATCGGACCCCGGACCAAGGCGGTCGTGCTCAACTCGCCCTGCAATCCGAGCGGACGGCGCCTCGCGGACGACGAGGCGGAACCGCTGTTGACCGCGCTGCGCCGGCACGGCGGGCACCTCCTGCTGGACGAGGAGTACGTGGCCGACCTCGCCGCCGGCTCTCTGCTCGGCCGCTTCGAACTCGCGGTGTCCGTCTCCAGCCTCTCCAAGGTCTACGGGCTCCCCGGGCTGCGGACGGGCTGGATGTGCGGTCCCCCGGACCTGGTACGTGCCGCGATGGACCTCAAGCACCTCACCACCATCTCCAACTCCGTGCTCACCGAGTGGCTGGCCGCCGAGGTCCTGGAGCGCCGTGAGCAATACCTCGACCGGTACCAGAGGTTGACCTCGGACGGGTACCGGACCCTGCGCGCATGGGCGGCCGGGTACGAGAGCGCGGTGCGCGTCATGGAACCCGAGGGGACGCCGTTCGCCTGGCTGTCGCTGCATACCGGCGAGACGTCACTCTCGCTGTGCCGGCGCGTCCTCGACCAGGGCCGTGTCCTGCTCATGCCCGCCGAGGTCTTCGACAGCGGACACGGCCTGAGGATCACCTTCGCGCGCGAGGAGTCCGTGCTGCGCGAGGGCCTGGGCCGCCTCGGTGCGCTGCTCGACGACCGGAGCGGCTGATGAGCGCCGGGGGAAGGGTCTCCCAGGCGGACGCGGCCGACCCGGACGGCACCGCGGCCCTGGTGCCGAGACTGACCGGCGACGCCGAGGACGCCCGCGCGGCCGCCACGCTGTTCGACGGCATCCACGGCGCCGACGGTCCATGGCGGCCGGTACGCCCCCTGCTGCTCACCTCACGCGACTACCGCAGGACGGCGGAGCTGTCCGCCCGCGCCGCCCGACTGGTGCTGGACGCCGTCCGGCGCCGGGCTCGGACCGCCGGCGAGCTGCTGGCCGCCCTCGGCTCCCGGCCCGAGGCGTTTCCCCTGCTCGACCACGACGCCCCACTCGGCAGGCACCTGCTGACCGCGATCCGCCCTGACATCCTGATGGAGCGCGGCACGCCCCGGTTCGTCGAACAAAACGTCGACAGTGCCCTGGGCGGCGTGCTCCAAGCCGATCTCGTCGCCACCCGCTTCCAGCGGCGCTACCGACACGCGCCGCTGCCCGGCGGGCTCACGCTCACAGCTCCGCCGTCGGCAGTCGAGGCCCGGGCCGAGGCCCTGCGGTCCTTCCTCGACCTGCCCGAGGGGGCCGCCGTCCTCCTCCCGCACTACAGGGTGGGCAACCTGCCGGGGCTGGCCGAGGACCCCGCTCGGTTCGCCACGTGGCTCGCGCCCGTTTTCCGCAGCGCCCGGCGCCACGGCATCGAGCTGTTCAGCCATCCGCTGGAGGACCTCACCACCGACCGGGAGGGCCGTCTTCGGGCCGGTAGCCGCCAAGTGACAGGTGTCCTCCGGTCGTTCGTCAGCCACGGCCAGGGCGCGAGCCCCGGCCTCGCGGCGCTGGCCCGCTCCCTGTCCACGAGGACGGTGGGGATGTTCACGCCGGAGGCCACCATGCTTCTCACCAACAAGAAGACGCTGGCCTGGCTCTGGGATGACCTGGACCTACTGCCGTCGCGGGATCGCGAGTTGGTCACCGCGCATATCCCGAGGACTCTCCCACTGGAGGCGACCGGGTGCGGAGCCGCTCCGCACGAGGCCTTGGCGGGCCGCTCCCGGCTCGTCCTCAAGCCCGCGGACGGCTTCGGAGGCCGCGGCGTCGTCATCGGGGCCGCAGTGTCCGACGAGACCTGGCATGCCGAAGTCCAGCGGGCGGCGCGCCAGGGCGGCCACGTCCTCCAGGAGCGCGTCGAACCGGACCTGGTCCGCCTCGGCTTCGTCCACACCGCCAGCGGCGAAGTCACCCACGCCGAGGTCCCCTACGTCCTCGGCCCCTTCCTGTACGGACTGCGCGCTTCCGGGGTGCTGGTGCGGCACGGCACTCCCTCGGCCGGGCTCGTGCTCAACGCCGGCGCGGGCGTCGTCATGAACAGCGTCCTGCTGGTGGGGGCGTGAGACGGCCCATGCGTGCCTGCCCGAAGCAGCCCGCCCCGTCCGCACCGGCGGACCGGCAACTGGGCGCTCCGTTCCGAATCTTCCAGGCGTCCGTCCTGGGCTCCAATCTGGCAGACGGCGTCTACCTCGTCACGCTGCCGCTGCTGGCCCTCTCCCTGAGCGGCTCGGCACTCATGGTCAGCGCAGTGGGCGTCGCCATGCGGGCGCCGTGGCTGCTGCTGATCCTGCCCGCGGGAGTGGTCGTCGACCGCTGCGCGCCGATGGCCGTCATGAACTGGGCGTCGAAGTGCCGCTTCCCGCTGGTGACCGCGCTCGGCCTGCTCGCCTGGGCGGGGCTGCTGCCGGTGTGGGCGCTGGTGGCCGGCGCATTCCTGATCGCGGCGACGGGGACGTTCGTGGACCTGGCCGCCCAGTCACTCCTGCCGCGTCTGGTCGCCCCGGAGCTGCTGCCCAGGGCCAACGCCAATCTGCAGTCCGGCCAGACCCTCGCAGCGCAGTTCGCGGGACCGGCCCTGGGCGGCGTCCTCGCCACGATGCAGGGCGTGGGCTTCACTGTCGCGGCCGTGCTCTACGCGGGAACGCTGGTCGGCCTCTCTCTGCTGAACCGCCGACCGGGCCCGTACGGTGCGCACGTCCAGCCGGCCACGCCGCGGGAGCCGGGGCCCGCCGGCCGCGGGCTCGCGTCGATGGGCCGGGACCTGCGCGAGGGCGCCGCCTACTTCAGACGACGCCACGACCTGATCGGCCTCGCCGCCGTCGCCGCCACCGGCAACATCGCGTTCGCCGCCACCATGACGATGCTGCCGGTGTGGGTGGTCTCCCCCGGGCGGCTCGGACTGCCGAGTTCGGCCATGGGCGTCATCGCCGCCGCTCCCGCCGTGGGCGGCGTGCTCGCAGGCCTGGTGGCCGCACGCCTGCTGAATCGCTTCGGCGGGCGGGCGGTGCTCGGCTTCTGCGCCCCCGCCGTGGGGCTGTGCCTGGCCGCGATCGCCCTGCCGACCCCGTCGGCCGCGTTCGCCGCCCTGGCCGTATGCGGAGGACTGATGGTGCAGCTGAACGTGATGAGCATGACCCACCGGCAGTCGACCATCCCGACCGCGCTGTTCGCACGGGTCAATTCCGTCTACCGGTGGATCATCCTCGGCGTCTCCCCTGTCGGAGCCCTGCTCGGCGGCCTCGTGGCGCAGCGGTTCGGCACCGGCGCGGTGTTCCTGTCAGGGGGCATGGTCGCCCTGGCCGCGGGCGCCCTGCTGCCCGTCCTGCTCTTCCCCGCCGCACGCCAGGCTTCCGCCCCCTTCGACCCATCCCGACCGACCGACGAGGAACTGACCCATGACTGAACAGCTCCAGGAGTTTCCCACCGACTGGACGCGTGCCCTGGCCATCGTCGCGCACCCCGACGACGTCGAGTACTCCGCCGCAGCGGCGGTCGCGACCTGGATCGACGAGGGCAAGGAAGTCGTCTACCTGATGGCGAGCAGGGGCGAGTGCGGGATCGACGGTCTGGACCCCGAGAAGGCAGCACCGGTCAGGGAGCGGGAACAGCGCGAAAGTGCCGCGGTCGTCGGCGTGAAGCAAGTGGATTTCCTCGACCACCCCGACGGCCTGATCGAGTACGGCACCGCACTGCGCCGGGATCTCACGCTCGCGGTGCGCAGGCACCGCCCAGAGCTGGTCTTCACGCTCAATCACCACGACCACTGGCGCGGCGTGTCGTGGAACACTCCGGACCACCGCAACGTCGGCCGGGCCGCCCTCGACGCGGCGGCCGACGCCGCCAACCGGTACCTGTTCCCGGAGGAGGGCCTGGAGCCCTGGGAGGGAGTGCGCTGGCAGGCAGTGGCGGGATCCCCGTACCCCACGCACGCCGTGGACGTCACCTGGGCTGTGGAGCGCGGCGTCCGGGCGGTGCTGGAACACGCCACCTACCTGGAGGCGCTCACCGACGACGACCCGGAGGCCTACGTCCAGAGCTTCCTGGGCCGTAACCTCGCCACCGCCGGAGAGCGGTTCGGCGGCCGGCCGGCAGTGTCCTTCGAGGTCTTCCACCGCGACGCATACCGAATGCGCGGCGGTGAGGTCCACTACCGCTGAACCCGCACCGCCCCCGCCCGGCTTCGGACCGACCGTAGGGACTCCGCTCGTGCACATCGCCATCGTCGACGTCAATCCCCCAGCAGTACAGGCCATACGGCTCGCCAAGGAGGCGGGCCACCGCGTGACGTTCCTGCAGCCGGCGCTGACGCAGTACGCGCTCACCGGCGACACCCTGAAGGCCGTGCGGTCGGTGGACAGGCTGATCGACAGGATCGACACAACGGACCCCGTCGTCGTACGGGAAGCGCTCGAAAAGTGCCACGCCGAGTCGCCGATCGACGTGGCCGTGACCTTCCAGGAACTGGCCGCCGAGGCAGTGGCCGCCGCCTGCGTGAGCCTTGGGCTGCGCGGTACGGCGGCCGACGCGGTGCTCACCGCCAGGCGCAAGGACCGGTGCCGGGAGGCACTCGAGGACGCGGGGCTGGCGTCCGCCCGCTGGGCCCGCGCGTTCGACGTGGACGAGGCGCTGACCGCAGCCGAGCGGATCGGCTACCCCGTCGTGATCAAACCGCCGTCCGGCAGTGCCAGCCTGCTTTCGTACGTGGCCGACGAGCCGCTGGAGGCGGCGGTCGCCTGCCGAGACGTGCTGACCGGCACCGACGGGGTCCCGGCGCACTGGCGGGCCCAGTTCTCGCGGGGCGTCCTGGTGGAGGAGAAGCTGACAGGCAGGCTGGTCTCGGTGGAGATCGGGGCCAGGCAGGGCACGTTCTTCCCCTTCTGCGTCACCGGGCGGTTCCGCGCACCGGACAATGAGGTGGTCGAGCTGGGATCGTGCGTCCCAGCGGGACTCTCGCCGCAGGAGACGGCTGACTGCGTCGCCTACGCCGAGGAGGTGTGCCGAGCCATCGGAGCCGACCAGGGAATCTTCCACCTGGAGGTCATGGTGACCGAACGCGGGCCGGTCCTGGTGGAGTTCAACCCGCGGGTCATGGGAGGGGGCCTGCCGCACGCCTACCGGCACGCCACCGGGCAGGACATCTACCGCTCCTGGCTGCAGCTCATGACCGGGGAACCGGTCGACGTCCCCGGCGAGATCACCGGTTGCACCGCCGTGTTCGCGGTCGTGCCCCGAGACGGCGGACGGCTCTTCGACACGGCCCGCCTCACGCCGCTCGAGGGGCAGGCCGACGTCCTGGAGGTGATCGGGTTCGACGCCTACCGGACCGGCCCGGGAGAGGCGGTCGCCCCCGGCCGGGCCGTCGCCCGCTTCATCCTGCGCGCGGTGAACCGCAGGGTCGCGGTGAGCAGGGCCGAAGAGCTGCTGGGCCGGTTGGAGGGGACGCTCGGCATCCGGCTGATGACCGGCGACCTGGACGGATGAGCCACCGGCCACCGTCCCTCCTGTACGGCGGTCAGAGCAGTCCGTGCGCGCGGAACTCGTGCTCCACCATCGGGTCGTCCAACACGTCCAGCGCGACGAAGTAGGAGATCGTCCGCTTGGCCGTCGCCCGGGTGTGCGCGGCCACGGTCCGCTCGTCGTACACCTCGGCGAGGACCTGTTCGGCGTCGTCGCGCTTGAGCCCGTAGCCCAGCAGCTCGGCACGCACGGCGTCGGTGTCCGGCTGCAGGAAGGCCGCGATCAGCCGGGGCACCAGAAGGGCCGCCTCCCGCCGGGCCGCGGGATCGAGGGCGGCCCACAGGTAGCGTAGGAAGGCGGCGAAGTATACATGGTGGCGGCCCTCGTCCGCGGCGTGGTCGCGGATCGTCTCCCGCACGGCCGGCACGATCTCGCTGTCGACCGGCAGCTCGGCCAGACTCGCCGATATCAGCGTCTCCGAGACGGTCACGAAGAGCAGTTCGGCCAAGGGACGGGTCTGCGGCGGCAGCTCCTGCTGGATCTCCTCCAGCCGCCTCAGAAAGTAGGGCTGGTCCGGCAGCACCGGGGCGATACCGGTGGTGTCACGGACCTGGCGCATCAAATCCACCGAGAAGAGGGCGTGGTAGGCCTCGTCGCAGTAGATCTTGTAGGCGTCGAAGCGCATCTCCTCAGGAACTTCGACGCCGACGCTGCCCTGCGCGATGCCGAGCACGGCGCGGTTCACCACCAGGGTCTCCAGCTTGGCGGTGAAGTTCAGGTAGCGGTAGAGGTGCTGGATCAGCACCGCGTCGAACAACTCGGGGCGCAGATCGGTGATGAGCGGGTGGCGCGCGACCGGCACCAGATCGGGAGAGAAGTAGCGGGAAGCATCGGCGGAAGGCGTACTCAGCTCACGCCGGGGCGCCCGGCGGACGGTCGCCCGCTCGGACCAGCGGGCGAAGGGGGAGGTGTACGAGACGTCGGCCTGCTCCCCGTCCCTCCGAGCCCAGGGTGCGGGCCCGGATGTGGGCTCGGAACCGGTGACGGATTCCAGACCCTCGACGGGCGCGGCGCCGACCGGAGCGAGTGCCTTGCGGGGGCAGTAGGTCAGGGCGGAGCACCCCACGAAGAGCCCGACAATCCCGCACATCGCTGGTTCCCAATCGTTGGTGAAGGTGGTGGCAGGTCAGGCGCTGGGCAGGTCCAGGACCTTGCACTCCGCGAGCTGGCCGATCAGTTCCAGGGCGTCCGTGACCGCCTCGTCGACATCGATCCCGTACTCCTCGGCGAGCAGGGCCCCGATACCGGCCACGGAACGTTCCCCGTCCACGCAGGCCAGGATGAAGGCCGCGGAGTCGGACAACTCCATGGCGTTGGGTCCGACGGCGATGACCGTCTTGTCACGGAACCTGCGGAAGCGTGCCTGCAGGCCGAGCTGGGGCACGACATCGGCCGCTGAGATGGTCATGGCCATTCAGATCTCCACCCTCATGGAAAGGTGCTTGCACAGGGACATCACGTCACGGACCCACGTGGCCGGGGCGTCCGGGACGAAGTCGCGCATCGTCTCGACCGCCCAGTAACGCTCGTACGACAGCGCCTGCGGAGAGGCCGCCCGCATGCGCCGGGCCCGCCACTTCACCAGCCGGCCGCACTCCCCGTGCGAGGCGACCAGGGCGTCCACCGAGTGTCCGAACGCCTGGCGGACCGACAGCACCGCGCTCGCCTCGTCGCCCACGGCCAACTGCCCGAGGGCGTCCTCCGCGAAGTCGTCGGCGTTGGTCAGGCAGTGCGTCACCACGGCCGCTTGGAACGCCGACTCCTCGATCAGCCGCTGCTGCCGGCGCACCCACTCCTCGCCGTCCAGCGGCCGGCAGACCAGCAGCCGCTCCAGCAGTTGCTCCTCGTCCCGGGTCAGCATCTGGCCGATGGTTCGGCCCTGATCGAACGCCGCCCAGGACACCTTGGTGAGGATCTCCTCCACCTGGCCGACCGTCCAGTACTTGACCTCCCAGCGCCGCTCCTCGGTGTAGAAGTACTCCGTGGGCACGTCGGGATGGCTCAACGGGACGCGGATCGTACCGGAGGAGGCGCCGGCCCACGGTTTCTCGCTCACCAGGTAGATGTCGAGATCGCTCAGGTCGTTGCCCCAGCCACGGGCAAGGGAGCCGACGACGAACGCGGAGTCGTGGCTGTCGGGCAGCAGCTCACGCCCGGCCAGTTCGTCCAGGCAGCGGGTGAAGTCGAAGCTCATGCGGGCGTTGGCCTTCCGGAGCGCGTCGAGAGGAGGAGTGGACATGGCTGGTGGCCTGCCACCACACACGCCGGTGGCAGGCCGGAGGCCCGGTTACTCTCCCGTCCCCGGGGTGGAGAGGGTGAGCAGACCGAACTCAGCTGACTGGTGGAGCAGTTCCTCGACGTCGGAGAGTCCGCACTCCGCGTCCGCCAGGAGCTCGCCGAGAGTGCGCTGTCCGTCGATGCCGTCGAGCAGCCGCTGCCACTGCGGCATCTCGCCGCCGTCGATGACGAACTGGATCTCGCCGTCAGTCACCAGGTAGCGCAGGAGCGGGTCCTTCTGGTCGGTGAGCAGCAGGACCGAGTCATCGAGTGCGGGCACGATCCCATCGTGCAGATCGGGCCGCCGGAGCACCCGGGCCTCGATGCCGTCGCGCTCCGAGTCCCAGTCGGTGACGGTCAGTTCGACCGGGGTGGAAGCGGGTGTCGCCTCCACCGGCGGCGGGGGCGGCTGCTGGAGCATCACGTCCAGCAGTCCGAGGTTGACCACGCGGAGCAGGAACTCCACATGCCCGGAGGCGGGGTCCTGCTGCAGGGCGCGCAGGGTGGCACGCGCGTTGTCCGCGTCGAGGTACTCCTTGGCCCGCGGGCCGGACAGGGCCTCTTCGAGCAGGGCGTCGCCGTCCGCCGCGAGCATGCCCGCGAAGGCGCGGTAGGTGTGGCGGATGCCTTCCCCGTAGAAGAACCCGACCTTGGTCCGCTCGGCGAACTCGGTCGGGAGTACCCCGTCCAGTCCGTCGCGCAGCAGCCGCTTGTCCCAGGTGAGTTGGGAGCGCAGCGACGGCGGGACG
The DNA here is from genome assembly GCF_055597165.1 of Streptomyces sp. NPDC039480. Classification (NCBI taxonomy): domain Bacteria; kingdom Bacillati; phylum Actinomycetota; class Actinomycetes; order Kitasatosporales; family Streptomycetaceae; genus Streptomyces; species Streptomyces sp. NPDC039480. Next base: position 549,394 of record NZ_JBVITX010000003.1, read on the forward strand.
CAGGCGGACAGTTCCACGAGACGGTGGTCCAGGAAGGGCACCCGGGCCTCGATGCCGCTGCCGGCGGCTGTCCGGTCCTCGTGCCAGCAGTTGTACTGCTGGACGTCGCGGTACTTCCAGCGCAGGTACCGCTCGTAAGGGTCCTCGGCGGGCGTTCCACGACGCAGCACCTCGGTGCGCACCAGCGGTCGCGGGGACTGCTCCCACCAGGCCGCGAGGCCGCGGTGGCGGTGGCGTTCGTCGCGCAGCGCCATGTCGTCGATACCGGACTCGAACTGCGCCCAGTCGTCGCCGAGCCCGGCCGTGTAGCCACCGTTGAACTCGTCGCTGCCCCCGCCCAGCAGCATGCCCTTGATTGCGGGGTACCTCGCCTTGACGAAGCGGTACAGCTCCCGCTTGTAGAAGACCTCGGGGCCGCACTGGGGGCTCTCCAGCAGCCACAGTAGGTTCTTCCACTCCTGCCCGGCCGGCACCCGGGAGGCGTCGAAGAGAACCTGGTGGTTGTCGAGTCCGTAGTGCCGGGCGACGCGATGTCCGTACTCGGCGTCCTCGTTGGCGAGGGTGCTGCCGTTGAGAGCGGTGAACGTGCGGGGGCGAATGGTGCTGAGGGCGGCGATCGACGCGGAATCGACGCCGCCGCTGAGGAACAGCCCCACCTCGGTGTCCGAGGTCTCACACTCGCGCACCGAGTCGGCGAGCGCCTGCGCGTACCGCTCGGTGAACTCGGCAGGGGAGAGTTCCTCACGCAGATCCGCCGAACGCGGGAAGGACCAATAGCGGTGATTCTTGGTGCTTCCGTCGCGCAGGTCGATGGTGACGATGGTAGCGGCCGGCACCAGTTCGACACCGCGGAACCAGGTGTTGGGAGCGCCTTCGACGAAATCAGGAGCTCCGGTGAGCGCCTGATCGGAAAGGGCGCTGTCCCAGTCGAGTTCGCGCGGGCAGGCCGGGTCTTCGAAGAGTGTCTTTATCTCGGATCCGAAGACAATGCGCTCGCTGTTCCGGTGATGGAACAACGGCTTGATGCCGAACCGGTCGCGGGCGAAAAGGAGGCGATTTCTCTTGCGGTCATAGAGAACGATCGCGAACATGCCCCGGACGTCATCCAGAAACCGCAGGCCCTTTTGCTGGTAGAGATGGACCAGCACTTCGCAGTCGCCGCCGGTCCGAAGGTGGACTCCGGAAGGGAGGGTCGCGGCCAGTTCGCGGTGGTTGTAGACCTCGCCGTTGGCGATGAGGACCACGTCGCCGTCGGGGCTGTGGATCGGCTGTCCGCCGGTGGCGGGGTCCACGAGGGACAGTCGCGTGAAGGCCAGAGCGACCGGCCCTGAGCGCAACAACTCCTGATCGTCGGGGCCTCGGTGGGCCACGGCCCGCGCCATGCGACGCAGAAGACCGTCAGTGTCCGGCGACAGCGCCTGCCCATCGGTGCGGGCCAGACCTGCAAGGCCGCACATATTCACCTCACTCGATCTCGGAGTCCTGCCAGAAAAGGATTTACGCCGGGGTGGCGAGGCCCAGAGGACCTCGGCACCCCGGCGCTCGAATCACACGACCATGCTCAGAACGGTCCCGTAGGAAACCTTCTTGGTGGCCGGCTTGGTGTACTTCTTCATGTGAAATCACCTCCTTTACTTGGGGAATAAGCGATCCAGCGGTCCCCGGTAATCGGGAGCCCGTCGGTTTCGCTGGAACGACACTATGCCGCCGAGGGCGATCAGCGCGCCTTCACCATCCTGCAATGCAGGATGCTGAGCTCAGTGCGGACTGGTAGCAGCGGAGTACGGTGAACCACAATCACTAAGGCCAACTTATTGGATTGGGAGTTGTCTCGTGGAATCCACTACATCGAGCGGGTCTAGGTCGCCTATGGCGAATCCATGGAGCGGGCTGCCGCCCGTGGAGGTTCATTGCCATGGGTTCGGTGACGTCGATTTCTCGGACTTCACCAAAGTCGATCTCGTGCGCCTCGATGCCTGGTGCGTGAGCGAAGGTGTCCTGTGCCTGCCCACGATGTACCTCCACCGGGAGCAGCTCGCGGAGTTCGAGGCCTTCGTGCACGAGTACCACCGCATGCGGGGTGAGGGACTGCTGTCGCACGTTGCCGGCATCGCTTTGGAGGGGCCGCTCCTGGCCAGCCACGGCGGCACTCCCGCGGCGACCGTCTGGGCCCCCAGCAGGCACGAGTGGGAGCGCCTCGCGGCTCTCGGGCCGTATGGACTCATGTACACCGTCCTCTCGCCTGACGCGTTCTCGCCCGCCTCCGAACTGCACGACGAGCCCACCGCACGCGACACGGGCTTCGACTGGCTCATCCCGGTCCTGATGGCCCACGGAATCCGCCCTGCGCTCGGTCACTTCACCCGGGCCGACCCGGTGCGCAGCGCGGAGCAGGTCGACGAGATCGTGGAGAGGGCATGGCAGAGCGAGTGGTCCGGCACCGGCGTACGTGTCGTCACCGACCACCTGTTCAACGACATGCCGTTGTTGATCCGGCACGCCTTCCGCAGCGCCCGGGCGCGCGCCGAGCGGGACGCCGTCATCGCCTCCTACGACCTGCCCGGCTGGACCCTCGGCCAAATGGCGCGGATCGCCGGGCCGGTCCCGGCGGCGATCATGCGTCAGGCGGCGGCCGGCCGTATCGGCGCCTGCATCAACTTCGATGGGGAGCACGTCGACCTTGCCATCGCGGCCCGCGCCGTCCAGCTGATGGGCGTGGAGAACTCGATGATGATGACCGACCGCTGCGACTCGGCACGGCTGGGCGGCCAGGACCTGCATCACCGCGTGGACAACGCGCTCTGGTATCAGCAGGACGGGATCGTCGCGGCCGGGTCCGTGCCGTTGGCCCGTCAGATGGCCAACGCGCAGTCGCAGGGCCTGTCCCTCGAGGACATCCGCATGCTCGCCGCCGGCACGGCGCACCGAGTGTTCGGGTTGCCCGCCCGGTCGCAAGCCTGTCTACCCGTCGCGTAATTCGAAGAAGGAGCCTCACATGCTGGACTCACTCGACCGGCTGGTCATCGACTGGTCCGACCTCCCCAAGGCCCGTGCGCAGACCAAGGAGATCCTCACCGCGCTCTCCGAGGACAAGGCTGCTCTGACGCAGCTGCTGGAACGGGCGCGCGAGGAGGAGGATCTCTTCGACAAGTGCGAGCACCATCGGCTGCTCGACAAGCTCGTCATCTATGACGCCCTGGACCGTGGATTCCGCATCCGCGTGCACGTCTCGACCGAGGACCACCGGGACCGGCCGCACGACCACCGGTTCACCTTCACCTCGCTGATCATGCGCGGGCAGTACAAGCACGTGCGGCACGAACTCAGCGGACGGCTCTCGGAGGAGGACATCCCGAAGAACGCCCAGGACGACTTCGACGCCGTACCGACCGATCTGCGCGTGGTGCCGAGGTTCGTCACCAATGAGCAGGCAGGCAACTGCTACACCCTCCACCACAGCGAGATCCACACCACGTACACCACCCCGGACACGGTCTCGCTCTTCCTTCGCGGCCCTGCCGAGAAGGAGCGCTCGATCATCACCGAGCGCGAGACGGGCCGGGTCTGGTGGCGCTTCGGTGAGGACAAGGAAAAGGCCGAGCGCCGCGGCAGCAAGCGCATCAGCAAGGACTACTTCGACGAACTCACCGGCCGCCTGCGGGCCATGGAGGTGCTGTGATGGTGACCCGCCCCGGCGACGACCTGCTGGATCTCGCCCCCTCGATCCTGTTGACCGCGCCCTCCGACGAGGACATCGCCAAGGCCGAGGCGCTCATGGCCTCGCTTCCCAAGGTGCGCTGGGACGACTTGGAGGCGGCGGCCGAGATCACCGAGGCCATCGCCCGCCGACTCGGCGACGACCGGGCGCTGCTGCGCACTCTTGTGACCCGCGCGCTGCGCACCCCGGAGCTGCGCGAGAAGTTCGAGTGCCACGCGCTCGACGACAAAATCGTGATCTGGGACGACCAGGACAAAGGCCTGCGCATCCGGCTCCGGCTCGCCAACACCGACCAGTATGAGCGGGTCCACAACCACCGCTACAGCTTCACCGCCTACATCTTGCACGGCGCGTACCAGCACACGCTGTACGCGACCGACCAGCCGCTCGATGAGAGCGCTGACGTTTCCCGCTTCTGGCCGTACTTCGTGCGTGAGGAGCCGGCCGGCAGGTGCATCACTCTCGACCATGAGCAGCTGCACACCACCATCACCGAGCCCGAGACGATCTCGCTGATGATCCAGAGCCCTGCCCGCAAGCAGCGCGCCTTCATGATCCGCCGCGACGACGGGACCGTCTGGTACCGCCTGGGTGCCGCCGAGGAATCCGCCGAGCGCCGTGCGGAGGTGCGGATGCCCGATGAGCGCCTGCACCACTGGCTGTCGCGTCTCGAAGCGTTCGAGCTCCTGTGAACACGGCCTTCGGCCACCTCCGGTACGGAGCTTCCGGGTGGCAGCGCATCGACCTGTACGGGCCGGCGGAGCCGGAGGACGGTGTCGCGACCGTCACCGAAGCCCCCCAGGCCGCACCGGTGGTGCTGGTGCACGGCGGTTTCTGGCGGCACGACCGCACGGCGCAGGACCTGGAACCGCTGGCGTTCGCCTTGGCCGAACTCGGCCACCGGGTCGCTGTCCTGGAGTACCGGCCGAGCTGGGACGGCGGAGCCTGGCCAGGCGCCGCCGAGGACTGCCGGGCCGCCCTGCACCTGCTCGGGCAGAAGGACAGCACCTGGGACGACGCTGTGCTCGTGGGCCACTCGGCGGGCGCCCATCTGCTGCTCGCAACCCTCCAGAATCAGGCCCGCGCAGCCCGAGTCGTACTGCTCGCCCCGGTGACCGATCTCGCCGAAACGGCCCGTCTCGGGGTCGGCGGTGGAGCCGTGGACGTCTTCCTGGCCGAGCATCTCGCAGCTGGCGGGACTCACCAGGAGGCGACGCCCGCCCTCGCACCGGCCGACGCGGCCTCCGTCACGGTGGTGACCGCGCAGGAGGACCAGGCCGTGCCGGCGGAACTCACCCGGCACCAGCTGGACCGCTGGCCGGAGAATGGACCGCGGCTGACAACGGTATCCGTGCCAGGTGCACGCCACATGCATCTGGTGAACCCGCAGCGCCCCGCCTGCCGGACCGTGCTGCAGCTCATCTGCGGCGGTGCCGCGACCGTCAGGAAAGAGGACAGGTGACCGCGACGACAACCGCCGCCCCGGCGCCCGGGGAGACCCACGCGCCAGGCAGGGCCCGCTCGGCCGTGTTGCCGCGGGCGTTCGACTCCCTGAGCGCGGATCCACGCAAGCGGGACCTGTACCGGCTGGACCCCTACGCACGAGAGGGGCTGGAGCTGTTCGGCTCTCCCAGCGAGCGGGCCTGGCTGCACGCGAACACCTTCGTGGTCCTCAAGCCGGACGCTCTGGCCGGCCGACGCGGCGCACGGGTGCTGGAGATTTTGGAGGAGGAGGGGTGGAAGCCCTTCGCGGCCCGGCCGTTCCTCTTCGACCCGGTCCTGACCAGAGAGATCTGGCGCTACCAGTTCAACGCCGCCTCACGACAGCGCATCGCGGTGGTCGACCACCTGCTGGGCTCGGGCCCGTCCGTGCTCGTCCTGCTGCGTGACACGCGCAGAGCGGAATCCGGCCTGCCGGCGAGCGTGCGTCTCACGGCCGCCAAGGGAGCGGCAGATCCCGCCTCCGCCCACGGCCGTGACCTGCGCAGCCGGTTCGGCCGGGTCAACGGACTGTTCAACTTCGTCCACACCCCGGACGAACCCGCCGATCTGGTCCGGGAGTTGCGGTTGCTGACCTACCACACGGGGACTGCGTGGCTGCGCAGCGCACTCACGCAGAGCCCGCCCGCCGAGGGGCAGCCGTGCCCGGCCCGGAGGCTGACCGCCGAGCTGGAGAAGGATGTCCCGCCCCACGACCTGGCGGCGGAGCCGAGCCTCGGCCGACTCGCCGGGCGCACCGACCGATGGGGCGCGCTCGCCCGCGAACACCGCACACCCGACGCGGTCCGGCACTGGCTGACGGCCCTGATCGACACCGAGTTGCCCCCGGGCGCCGCCCGCTGGGACGTCCTGTCGGTGCTGACAGAATGGATCGACTGCAACGAACCGGGTGTCGCGCCACTCCTCGCCACTGTCGCGGCCGATGACTGGAGGAACGAAGAGTGAGCGCCCTTCCCCCCGCCCCGCAAGCGGTGGTCTTCGACTGTGACGGGCTCTTGGTCGACACCGAGGTCTGCTGGACCAGGGCCGAGACCAAGATCTTCGCCGCCCATGGCCATGACTTCGGCCCGGAGCAGAAGGCCCTGGTCATCGGCCGTACACTGCAGGGCGCGGGCGAGGCGATGGCCGAGTACTTCGGCCGGCCCGGAGCCGGTCGGGAGCTCGCCGCCGAGCTGCTCGGCTTGGTGCGCCAAGAGCTGGCGCAGGGGGCCGACGCGCTGCCCGGCGCTGCCGAACTCGTCAAGCGCTGCGCCGCGGCCCTCCCGGTGGCGGTCGCCAGCAACTCCCCCCGGGAACTGCTCGACACCGCGCTCACCTCGTCCGGCCTCGCCGACTACTTCCCGGTGTCCTTCGCCGCCGACGAGGTGACCGCGGCCAAGCCTGCCCCCGACCTCTATCTCGTGGCATGCGAGGCGCTGGGCGCCCTCCCCAGCCGCTCAGTGGCCTTCGAGGACTCCGCCACCGGCATCGGGTCGGCCCGGGCGGCGGGCCTCTACGTGGTCACCGTGCCCTCCCTGCCGGGCGCCTCCCTCGACCACGACTGGCTGGCCTCCTCGCTCGCCGACGCCGAACTCGTCCGCTGGGCGGAAGGACTGGCCGACGGTGTCCGACAGTGACGATCCGCTGATCTGCCTGTGTGCGCGGGTGTCTGAGAGCGAGATCATGGCGGCGATCCGGGCGGGCCACCACGACGCGACGGCGGTGCGTGACGAGACGGGCGCCGGGTCCGGCTGCGGGGACTGCGTCGTCGAGGTCGAGGACCTCATCGCTTGGGCGGATTCCGTCACGCGCACGCTATTCCCTGGGTAACGGCCATCCCGGTGCCGACGTAGCGGGCGACCTTTGCGATCGTCCTGGCTTGAACTGTGTCTGAAAACCGTATGCCGCGGTGTCTGCAGTGACCATACGCTTACTTTCCGCTTGCCGGAATTCGGCGAATGGCGGAAAGCGAGGGGTGCGGCGGCGATGGAAGTGCTAGGGGAATAGCACGGATCCTGTGATGGAGCCAGGTCCGCCGCCCACAATATTCTCGCTTGGAGATAGTGATCAGCGCATCGGGGGTTCACGATGACTGGTCTGCTTGCGCGTTTCAGGGCGAAGGGGGATGGCGTGAGTAGTTCATCACTCGTACGAGTGGCTGGTGCTGACGTAAAGTCAGTCTGCGAGACGGATCCGGAGCGTGTGTATTCCCTGGCGGTCCGCCAGGAAAAGGTGCGTCTGGGCGACCTGAGCGAATCGCTCGGGTGGCACAGGGAGCGCACAGCTGCCGCCATCGAAAAGCTGTGTCGCTATGACCTTTTGGTGCCGGACCGTCAAGACGGGGAGACATTCGTCGTCTCCACACCGCGCCGTGCGGCATCGAGAATTCTTGCTCCGCTGGACCGGCAGATCGAGAACCTCGAGCGCGAGGCATCCCAACTCCGCGCCGACTTCGACAAGTACCAGGTCGCCTACACGGAGGCGGTCACCCGCCCCGATCGAAACCTGGAGTTCCTCACCCTGGTCGGCCACAACGCCATCAACGCCGAGCTGGAGCGGGTGGCCGCACAGTGCCAGGAAGAGGTCCTCACGGCCCAGCCGGGCGGAGGCCGAAGCGCGGAGAGTTTGGAATCCGCTTGGGCGGCCACCAAGGCGATGCTGGAACGCGGCATCCGCATGCGCACCGTCTATCAGCATTCAGCGCGTTTCAGCCCGGCCACCAGACGCTACGTCAATCAGGTCACCGAGCACGGGGGGCAGGTCAGGAGTCTCGAGGAATGCACCGAGCGCCTCATCATCTTCGACCGCAAGGTCGCCTTCATCCCGGCCAGCAGCGATCGCGAGGCCGCCCTCGCCATCTATCAGCCGGCCATAGTGGAATTCCTGATCGGCATCTTCGAACGGGCCTGGCTCCTCGGAACTCCCTTCCCCTCCCGCAACCGAGCCCCCGATGTGCAGGTACTGCTCTCGGGTGTCCGTCTGTCCATCATCAAGCTGCTCGTCGAGGGCGAGACGGACGATACCATCGCCCGTCGCATGGGGTTGAGTGTGCGGACCTGTCGCAGCCATATCTCCAAGATCTACGAGATGTTCGGAGCGCGCAGCCGTTGCCAGTTGGGCGTCCTCATCGCCAACTCGGGTTTGCTCGACGCGGGCGCCGACGACATGGTGAGTGAAGACGCGATCTGACAGTTCACGCAATATCCGCAATACCTTAAACGCAAAAAGTCAGCAAAACCAGCAAGGTCGGCGGGAGCTGCAATTGCTGCGATTCTCATGGAGGTTCGGGACCGGTGACCGACCAGACGACAAGGCCTGGCGACTCTTCAGACATCAGCCCGCCGGAGACGGGGCCGGCGCAGAGTCCGGCCAAGGGTGCATCCCTCTTCTGGCGCTTCTGGACCGCCACGACGATCAGCGGGTGCGGTGACGCGGTCACCACAGTCGCCCTGCCGCTCCTTGCCGTCAGCGTTCTGCACGCGTCGAGCTTCGAGGTCAGCCTCCTCCCAGCGGCCCAGTACGCCGCCTGGATCGCGATCGGCCTGCCCGCGGGCGTCATAGTTCAGCGCCTTCCGCTGCGCGGCACCCAGGTGGCCATGGATGTCATCAGGGCTGTGGCGGTCCTGTCCGTGCCGGTCGCGGCACTCCTCGACGTCCTGCACCTGGCGCAACTCGTCGTCGTCGCCCTGGTCGTGGGTCTGGCGACCGTGGTGTTCGACGTCGGCAACTCCACCTTCCTGCCGTCGATCGTCAGCAAGGACGAACTGACCGCGCGCAACAGCCTCACCTCCGGCTCCGCCGCTGCCACCCAGATGGGCGGCCCGGCGGTCGGCGGTGTGCTGGTGCAGTTGTGTGGCGCAGCCGTCAGCCTCGTCTTCGACGCCGTCAGCTACCTCGTCTCCGCGGTACTCCTGCGCAGCCTGCCGAGACCCGCGACTCCGGCCTCGACGTCGGCCAAGAAGGCGTCGACCCTCGAGCTCATCAAGGAGGGGTGGCACTTCGTCGTCCGCCACAAGGTCATCCGTGTCTGCGCGGCGGCGGCGACCCTGGTGAACTTCACCCTCGGCGCGCTCATGGCGCTCATTCCCGTCTTCCTCGTCAGGACGCTCGACGCCCCGGCGAGCCTCGTCGGCGTTCTCATCGCCACCGAGGGAGTGGGCAGCTTCATCGGAGCGGCCATCACCACCACCCTGGCGAACCGCTTCGGCAGCGCCCGCACGATCCTGTTCTCCACCCTCGCCGGCTCCTGCGCCGCCCTCCTCATGCCCCTGGCCGGCAGCGGCTGGAGTCTGCTCCTGTTCGCCCTCGGCAACCTGGGCGTCGGCGCCGCAGCGGTGGTGCTGAGCGTCCTCGCCCGCACCCACCGCCAGACGGTCACCCCGCCCGAACTCCTGCCCCGCGTCATGGCCACCGTCCGCTTCGTATCCTGGGGAGCGGTCCCTGTCGGTGCCCTGACCGCCGGTATCGCCGGCACCCTCCTCGGCAGCCGCGGTGCCCTCTGGCTGATCGTCGCCATCGGCTTCCTGACCCCGCTGTCCTTGATGGCGAGCTCCATCCGCGGCCGCAGGGACCTGGACTGAGACACTCCTCTCCCGTGCTCACCGCGCCAGAGGGGGTCGTCCGGGCGTAATTCATGGGTGGGGATTGTGCTGGCCGCTGTTTGCCCGCGCCGGTCGGGGCGACGACCACGATGTTCCCGTCGTCGTCGAGGATCGCCGGGACGGCGTCGGCCTGCGCCGGATTGAAGGTCGGGTACTTCAGGAACGGCGCCCAGCCCGGCACTGGGACCACGAGCACTGCTACCCGGGCATCATCGTGGACTGACTCAGGCGGCGTGACTGACATGAAGCCTGGCGCGCGCCTCTCGGGAGGCCGTGGCCGAACTGAATAGCGGGACTGTGCCGCAAGGTCGTGCTGCTCGATTACGGCCCCAACTGCGCGTGGTGGGCGGTACGTTCATCGACACGACAGCAAGCACGATGAGCGCGAGGGGCAGCAACATGTCGATGGTCGACCGTGTCATGACCGGACTGAGCGAGGCGGTACAAGACGGCGTGCGTACGGTGTTGGACAAGGAGTACGAGCGCGGCTACAACGAAGCGGCCAACCTCTGTGTAGAGGTGCTGACGGGCGCCATGGACGGGCTGCTGGCAAAGATGACGTCCGGGGGCAAGCTGTCCGCGCAGGAACAGGCTCTGTACGCGCGGCTGACCGAACTGAAAGCCGAGACGGAGGAACGTCTGCACGCCTCCTACGCGCCGCCGTCCGCACGGGGCACTGTGCCGTAACCGCACGGTGATGACGGTGTTGTCCGGGTAGTCCGCAGCGGGCGCCGGACTCGTCGAGGCCCGCCTGCCGAGTACTCGATCCGTGAGCCGGAAGGCGGTCGTGATGCCTGCACCCACTGTCGATCGTGTGCAGGCCGTGCCTCTGCGCCACATTGTGGGCCGGCTGGCGCGCGGCGGTCCCCTGGGGCTGGTGGAAGAGGTCGGGCGGCGGGCGCAAGGAACGGTGGCGCGGCTGGAGCTCGGGCCCTTTCGGCCGTTGCTGGTCACCCACCCTGATCATCTGCAGTACGTGTTGCGCGACGGCGCGGAGAACTATGTCCGCGGGGCGGCGATGTGGGACGCGCTGGGGCGACTGACCGGCGGGGGCATCGCCGGTGAGGGGCCGGGGTGGTTGGCCAGCCGGGACATCTTGTGCAGGGGGATGTCGGGCGGGTACTTGCAGCGGTCGGGTGCGGGCATCGCCGCCTCCGTCGAGCAGGGCGTCGAGGAACTGGCGGGCCTCTCCCGACGGCAGCCGGTGGACACAGTGGCGCAGATGACCCGGTTGGTGCACCGGGTCATCAACCCGGTCTTCTTCGGCTCCCGTATCAGCGCGGAGCAGTGCGACCTGCTGGGCACGGAGGTGGCCACCGCGCTGGGTGCGCTGCTGTGGCGTATGGCGATGCCTTTCGTTTCGCACCGGGTGCCGATGCCTGGGGACCGTGCGTTTCTGCGGGCAACTCGCAGCATCAATGCCACGCTGCTGCCGGTCATCGAGGCGGCCCGGCGCGAGGACAACGCCGACGGGGCGGACTTGATGAGCGCTCTGCTGGGCGGCAGCGGTGCCGATGGCCGGCCCTTGAGTGATGACCATGTGAGTCAGGACATCGTCGCCTTGTTCGTGGCCGGTTCGGAGTCCAGTGCCTTGACGCTCACGTGGGCCTGGGTGGTCCTGGCCCGGCATCCGGCTGTGGTGGCCTCGATCCGTGAGGAGGCCGATCAGGTGCTGGCGGGCGGGCCGCTGCGACCGGAGCACGCACGGAAACTGGTCTTCACGCAGCAGGTGATGGCCGAGGTGATGCGGCTGTACTCGATGGCCTGGGCCGTCCCCCGAGTCGCCAAGAAGGACGATCACGTCGGTGAAGTGGTGGTGCCGGCCGGGACCACGCTAATCATCTCTCCCTATCTCACCCACCGGCTCGAGGAGTTCTGGCCCGACCCGCTGCGCTTCGATCCCCACCGCTTCGACAGGCCGGCCGTACGCGCGCGGCACCCGATGGCCTACCTGCCCTTCGGGGACGGCGCCCACCAGTGCGTGGGCCAGGCGTTCTTCGCCATGGAGTCGGTGCTGATCCTTGCCACCGTGCTGAGCCGTTACGACGTGCGGGTCTTCGGCGACCCGCGCCCGCGTCTGGCCGTGGCACTGCCCCCACGCGGCCGCGTCGGCCTCACACTGACCCCGCGCAGCCGGTGAAGGTCGCCTCGTCTTCCACACTAGGTCTCAACGAGGCCCCGCCCGGCGCGATCAGCCCCGTCTCGTAGGCGAAGACCACAGCCTGGACGCGGTCGCGCAGATTCAGCTTCGACAGGATGCGGCCGATGTGGCTCTTGATCGTGGTCTGGCTCAGGAAGAGTTGGGAGGCCAGCTCGGCGTTGCTGAGGCCGGTGGCGAGCAGGCGGAGTACTTCGAGTTCACGTGGTGTCAGGTCGGAGAGGGCGCGGTGGGGGGTGGTGGTCTGTGGGTCTTCGCGGTGGGCGAAGCGTTCGACCAGTCGTCGGGTGATCGTGGGGGCGAGGAGAGCGTCGCCGGCATGCACGAGGCGCAGGGCGGCGACCAGCCGTTCGGGGGTGACGTCCTTGAGCAGGAAGCCGCTGGCGCCGGCCGTGAGCGCGGCGTAGACGTAATGGTCGAGGTCGTATGTGGTGAGGATGACGACGCGGGTCTCCTGCGTGCCATCAGCGGCGAGGATGCGTCTGGTGGCCTCGATGCCGTCCATCTCCGGCATCCGGATGTCCATGAGGACGATGTCGGGCCGTGTGCGGCGGACCGCTGCGACGGCTTCGGCCCCGTCGGCGGCCTCGGCTGTCACGTCGATGCCGTCCGCGGCCAGGATCATCTTGAAGCCGGAGCGCACGAGGGCCTGGTCGTCCGCTATGACGGCCCGCAGTGTGGGGGTGCTCGCTGTCATTCCGGCCTCCTCGGGATGCGGGCCGTGACACGGTAGCCGCCGGTGCGGGTCGGGCCGGCCGTCAGCTCGCCCTGGTAGACGGCCAGGCGCTCGCGCAGCCCGAGGTGGCCGCGGCCGTTGCTCTCCACCGGTGGGGAATCCTTCGTGCCGCCGCTGTCCGTCACCTCGATCCGCAGGCTGTCGTCGGTGCAGCCGATGGTGACGGATGCCTCCGCACCGCGGGCGTGTTTGATCGTGTTGGTCAGTGCCTCTTGTACGACGCGATACGCCGCCAGGTCCACTCCCGGTGGCAGCGGTTCCGGCGGCAGCGCCAGCTCGACGCTGACGGGTGTGCCTGCCGCGCGTACGCGGGCGACCAGCGCGTCGAGCTGCGCGAGCCCGGGCTGGGGTTCCAGGCCGTCGGGCTTCTCCTGGTCCGGGGCTGCCAACAGGCCCATCACATGGCGCAGTTCGGCCATGGCGGCCCGGCCGCCCGCCTCGACGGCCAGCAGAGCCTCCTTGGACTGCTCGGGCACCACGTCCATCACCTTGCGGGCCGCGCCCGCCTGGATCACCATCACGCTCACATTGTGGGTCACGACATCGTGCAGCTCGGCGGCTATCCGGGCCCGCTCCTCCTCGACGGCCCGGCGCATGGCCTGCTCCTGAGCCTCCTGCAGTTCGACGACCCGGTCCCGGCTCGACGCGAGGCGCAGTTGCAGGAAGCGGACGAGGCTGGCCAGCATTCCGGCCACCAGCAGCACGAATCCCGGGCTGGACCACCCGGGGACCATGGGGTCCGCGTTACGGAAGGCGAAACCGGACAGCACGGCGGCGGTCACCAGACCGGCGATCGCCATGATCCGGTAACGGCTGTGCACGACCGCGCTGTAGGCAGCGACGACACAGGCCAGGACGGTGATCCAGGAGGCGGCTTCGCCGATGGCCAGGCTCGCGCCCGACACCGTTGCGAAGACGGCCAGCGGGTAGCGGCGCCGCAGCGCAAGCGGCAGTGTCGACAGGACGACCAGGGCCCAGGGGGCGGACGGAAGGTCGTCCTCCACGGGTGCGTGGTCGGGGCCGGGTGGTGGTGGAGCGGGGACGCCGTTCCCCGTGTCGATCGTGGGCGGGTCGATGTGCACCGGCCCCTCACCGGGGTAGCGCACCGCGACGAACAGGGAGACGGCGGCCAGAACGACCGCCAGCACCACATCGGCGCTCACCGCTCGCCCGGACAGCGGAGCGGGCTTCGCCTCGGGGCGCAGCGCGTCGATGACCTGTTGCCGCCTGCTGCGCCGGTCTTCCGTCTCCATCCGCACATTGTGCTGCGCCCCGCGGCCGGTCCGCGGCCGCCTGGCTGACCAGGGCACTGGCCTCTGGTCCTCCTCCTCAGGTAGGGGGTCTCGGCAGGATCGTCCGCGCGGAGGGCTCGATCTTGGTTCCGCGGCCGACGCGCCTGCACGAGTGGCGCTCGTAGGTTCACCGGGCCGGCAACGGCACCTTGCCTCTCGCGACCGTAAGGACGGACAGCCCGCATGAATCAAGTGATCGAACTGGAGGGTGTGGTGAAGCGTTACGACAGCGGCGGTGTGCCGGTGCTCGGACCGCTCACGCTCGGCGTCGCCAAGGGTGAGGCCCTTGCCGTGACGGGTCCTTCGGGCAGTGGCAAGTCCACGCTGTTGAACCTCGTCGCCGGCCTGGACAAGCCGACCGAGGGCATCGTCACCGTGGCGGGGCGGCGGATCGACATGTTGGGTGAGCGCGCCCTCGCCAAGTTCCGTCGCGCGCACATCGGGATGGCCTTCCAGTTCTTCAATCTGCTCGACGACCTCACCGTCCTCGACAACATCCAGCTCCCGGCCCGGCTGACCGGGACCGGTCGGCGCGAGGCCGCGGCCCGCGCGAGTGAGCTGATGGAGATGCTGGGCATCGCCCGACACGCCCGCGCCTACCCGGGCCGGCTGTCGGGAGGTGAACGTCAACGGGTCGGTGTCGCCCGGGCGTTGATCAACCGGCCCGAGCTGCTGCTCGCCGACGAGCCCACCGGTGCGCTCGACAGCGCCTCGGGCCATGACGTCCGCGATCTGCTGACGGGACTGCACCGAGGTGGCCAGACCATCGTGCTGGTGACACATGACCTGGCGCTGGCGGAGGCGTGCGCGAGCCGCACGATTCATCTGGTCGACGGTCACTTGGCCCTCGACACGTGTGCGCGGGCCGTCTGATGGGCGTGTTCGGCCATGGCGCGCTGGGCCGGGTCGTGCGCTCCGGGGTCGGCCGGCGGCGCGTGCAGAGCGTCGTGATCGCCGTGGCGACCATGATGGCTGTGGCGTCGGCCGTGGTCGCGGGGGCGCTGATGGTCGCCGCGGCCGCGCCCTTCGACCATGCCTTCACCGAGCAGCGGGGTGCGCATCTCACGGCACAGTTCGATCCGGCCAAGGTGAGTGCGGCGCGGCTGGCGGAGACCGGGAAGCTGGACGGCGTCACCGCGAGCGCGGGCCCCTTCCCGTCCACGGCTTTCCGCCCGGTGGACCGGACGGGCTTCCGACTGCCGACGCTGACGCTGGTCGGGCGGTCCGGGCCTGGCGGTGACGTGGACCGCCTGGAACTGAAGTCGGGCCGGTGGGCGCAGAAGCCGGGCGAGATCGTGCTCAGCTCGTCGTTCGAGGGGCCCACCACCGAGATCGGCTCCACCATCAGGACCGCGGACACCGCGAAAGCACCGGCCCTCTCGGTCGTCGGCTTCGCCGTGTCGAGCGGCAGGAGCGCCGACTCCTGGGCCACCCCGGCGCAGGTCGAGGCGTTGGCGTCACAGGGCGGACCCGTCACCCGTCAGATGCTCTACCGCTTCGAGTCCGCGGGCACGAAGGAGCACATCCTCGCCGACCGGGCCGCGCTCGCCGCTTCCGTGGCGCCCGGGGCGCTGCTGGGTACCCAGTCCTGGCTGGACACCAAGCGCGCCGCGGATCAGGGTGCGGCGGCGACCGTCCCGTTCGTGCTGGCCTTCGGTGTGCTCGGCATCGTGATGTCGGTGATCATCGTCAGCAGCGTGGTCAGCGGTGCGGTCGGCACCGGCCTGCGCAGGATCGGCATCCTCAAGGCCATCGGCTTCACTCCGCGCGAGGTCGTCCGTGCGTACGTGGCCCAGGCTCTGATTCCCGCCTGCGGCGGCATCGCCGCGGGAGTCCTGCTGGGCAATCTCCTGGCCGTGCCGATGCTGGCGGACACGGAGTCGGTGTACGGCAACGTCTCGCTCTCGGTGGCCTGGTGGGTGGACATCGTGGCGCCTGCCGCCGCGCTGCTCGTCGTGGGTCTCGCGGCGCTGATCCCGGCCCTGCGCGCCGGACGCCTGCACACCGTCGAGGCCATCGCGGTCGGCCGGGCGCCGCGCACGGGGCGCGGGCAGTGGGCGCACCGGGCGCTGGGGCGCCTGCCGCTGCCTCGGCCGGTGACCTACGGCCTCGCCACCCTTTTCACGCATCCGGTCCGTGCCCTGGCGATGCTGCTCGCGGTGGCGTCCGGCACGGTCGCGGTGACCTTCGCGGTGGGGCTGACCTCGTCCCTGAGCGCGATCGGCGCCTCGCAGGATCCGGAGAGCCGTGCGGCGGTCACGGTGACGGTCACGAGAGCCAAGCTGGACCACATCGCTCCTCCGGCGCCGCCTCCTGTCGGGGGTGATGGGACAGGTGTCGGGGGTGGTGGGGCAGGCTCGTCTCCCGTGAGCAGCAGTACGGTCCGTACGTCCAAGGCCAAGCCCGCCGACCCGGTGAAGGTGCGGTCCGCCATCAAGTCCCTGGCCGGCTCGGCCTCGTACTACGGCAAGCTCCGGACCGAGGCCACCGTGGCCGGGGTCTCCGGCTCGGTGCAGATCAGCCTCTACGAAGGCGATGCGCGCGACGGGAGCCACGAGATGCTCTCCGGGCACTGGATCACCGGCAAGGGGCAGGTCGTCGTGCCCACGCGTTTCCTGGAGCGGACCAGCACCGAGGTCGGTGACACGGTGCGGGTGACCCACGAGAAGGAGAGCGCCGAGCTGCGGATCGTGGGCGAGTCCTTCGACACGTCGGGCGATGAGCTGGAGATCCACGCGGAGATGGCCGACTTCCCGGCGGCCGAGCCCAGCACGTTCCTCGTCGAGGTGCAGCCCGGCGTCGCAGCCGACGAGTACGCCCGGAAGCTCGCCGCGGCGGTGCGGCCGCTGGGCGGCGACGCCACGACCACTCCCCCGGCGGAGCAGAAGGGCGTCATTCTCATCATGGAGGCGATGGCCCTGCTGCTGACCCTCATGCTGGTCTGCGTGGCCGGCCTCGGCATCCTCAACTCCGTCGTACTCGACACCCGGGAACGCATCCACGACCTGGGAGTCTGCAAAGCGGTCGGCATGACTCCGTGGCAGACCATGAGCCTCGTGCTCGCCTCGGTGGCGGCGATCGGTGTGATCGGTGCTCTGCTGGGTGTGCCGATGGGGTACGTCCTGCACGGCCTCGTCATGCCGGTGATGGGGCGCGCAGTAGGTACCGGTATGCCGTCGCAGGTCCTTGATGTGTATTCACCCGTTGAGCTGCTCTTGCTGGGGCTGGGCGGCGTCGTACCGGCCGTGCTGGGCGCGCTGGTTCCGGCCGGCTGGGCGGCCAAGGCCCGTGCGGCGACAGCACTGCGCACCGAGTAGCGTCAGGCTCCGCATCTCACTGAGAAGTTTCGCTGAGATCCGGCTGCCTGTGCGGCCTCACATCCGGGATTTGAGTACGTCGATTTCACACCCCGGCGCGGTCGGATCGAAGCCGTGCTCGGCCAGCCAGCGAATCGCCAGCAGGCTGCGCAACGACCACCAGGCGCGAATCACTTCGATGTCGACGTCCACGTCGGTGCCGTAGCCGGCGATGACGTCGCCGAGGTGTTCCTCCTGGCCGAGCGTGAAGGTGGCGAGGTCGTACAGGGCATCACCCCGGCCCGCTTCGGACCAGTCGATGATGCCCGTGATCTCGCCGCGGTCGAGGAAGACGTGAGCGATCTGCAGGTCGCCGTGCGTGAAAGCCGGGGTCCACGGCCGGAGCGCGGCCTCGGCGATCCGGCGGTTGCGGGTGACCAGGTCGGCGGGCAGGACGTCGTTCGTCACGAGCCACTCGCACTCGTCGTCGAGTTCCGCCGTCAACTCGGCAAGGCCCCGCCCGGCCCGGCCGGTCCAGGACGGCAAGGGGCCGTCGTGCAGCTTCCGGATGGCGGCGCCCGCCGCGGCCCACGCCGCCGGCGGCGCGGTCGACGGCTCGCCGAGGCGGCCGAGCGTCGTCCCCGGGAGCGCGGCGATGGCGAGCACGGGCGGCTTGCGCCACAGGACCTCCGGGGTCGGGACCGGCGCCAGGGCCATGGCGTCGACCTCGACGTCGATGCGCGCCTGGTCGGCGTCCACCTTCAGGAACACGTCTCCGACGCGCAAGGTCGCGCGTTCGGAATGGGCGACGACGACGTTGACCTCTTCCATGGGCGAGCAGTATTCCGGACCGGCTTCTTCAGGGCCATGCCGATTCCTTCAGGACCATGCCGATTCCTTCAGGGTTACGCCGCCGCCCCGCCGGACCGGTCGGCCTCTTAGCCTGAGGTGGTGATCAGTGACATGCCGTCGAACCTTCGCACCAGTCTTGTCCGGGTGATGGAGGACTTCAGTCCTGCCCTGCTCGATCTCGTGCACGGCAGCCCTGGGCCGACCGATGAGGTGGGCGGCGTCGTCATCCACGACCCGGGGGACGAGGTCACGTACCCGCCGCGCGCCATCGTGTTGGGCGTCGGCGTCTACGGTACGGAGGAGATCGCCCGGCTCATGCGGGAGCTGGGCCGGCTCGGCGCGGCCGCCCTGGTGGTGCGCGGTCCTGTGGAGCGGGACGAGGCGCTGGCAGCCGCGTCGGCGGCCTCGGGCGTGGTTCTGATCAGCTTGACGCAGGGCGCGTCGTGGTCGCAGCTGACGGAGCTCCTGCGGACGCTGCTCACCGAGGGGGACATCGGTGACGCGGGCGTGGAGTCGCTGGGAGGGGTTCCTTCCGGTGATCTGTTCGCGCTGGCCAACGCCGTCGCGACGCTGCTGGACGCGCCGATCACGATCGAGGACCGCCGCCAGCACATCCTGGCCTTCTCCGGCCGTCAGGACGAGGCGGACCAGGCACGCGTCGCCACGATCCTGGCCCGCCGGGTGCCCGACGGATACCTGCGGATCCTGGAGAGCCGGGGTGTCTTCGGTGAGCTGTACCGCAGCGACCGTCCGGTGTACATCGCCCCCGCCACCATCGAGGAGCGGGAGACCGCCCTGCCGCGGGTGGCCGTCGCGGTGCGCGCCGGTGACGAGTTCCTCGGGTCGGTGTGGGCCGCGGTCGAGGAGCCGCTGACGCCCGATCGTGAGCAGGCCTTCCAGGACGCCGCCAAGCTCGTCGCGCTGCACCTGCTGCGCCACCGGGCCGGTGCCGACGCGCAGAACCGGCTGCGGGCCGATCTCGTGAGCACGGTCCTGGAGGGCGGCGTGGGGGCGGCCGATGCCCTGGCCCGGCTGGGGCTCGTGGAGGAGCCCACGGTGGTGATGGCCATGGGTCTCGGAGGGCAGGGGCAGCGGGGCGACCATGCGCACCTCGCTGCCGAACGGCAGCGGCTGACCAGTGCCTTGGGCATCCACCTCAATGCCGTGCAGCCACGGTCGGCGCTGGCCCTGCTGGGCGATGTCGCCTATGCCATCGTGCCGGTGCCGGCGGACCCGGAGGCCGGGCAGGAGCGGGCGGTACAGATCGCGGCCCATTTCGTGGAGCGCGCCGGCAAGCGTTCCCCGGTGGTGATCGGCATCGGGTCGGTGGCGACCGACCCGTCGGCCCTCAGCCGGTCGAGGGCCCGGGCGGAGCGGGCTCTGCGGGTGCTGATGAGCGACCAGGGCGAGCAGAGTGACCAAGGGGGCCGGAGTGGCCAGGGCGACCGGGGCGGCCGGGGCGGCGGCCGGGGCGCCCCGGCCGACCCGAGCAACAGACGCGTGGCCTCCATCGGCGACGTGTACATCGACGCCCTGCTCCTGGATCTGCGGGACATGGCCGCGGTGCAGGGAGACGAGTTGCTCAGGCCGGTGGCCCGGCTCGTGGAGTACGACGCCCACCACCGCGCGCACCTGGTCGAGACGCTCCGCGCGTGGCTGGACGCCTTCGGCGACGTCATCGCCGCGTCGGCGAGTGTGTTTGTCCACCCCAACACCTTCCGCTACCGCATCCGGCGGGTCGCCGAGGTGGCGCAGGTCGATCTGCGGGATCCCTCCACGCGCTTCGCTCTCATGCTGCAACTGCGGTTGATGCGTCCCTCGGACGTCCAGGGCTGAAGGCATGTGCCGCTACAGCTGGATCCACTCCTTGGCCGTGGTCACCCGCTCCAGGATCTCGGCGACCGGATCGACGCCGAGTCCCGGACCGGTCGGCACGTCGAGGTGGCCTCCGGCGAGCTCGAAGGGCTCGGTGACGTCCGTGGCGAAGTAGCGGCTCGATCCGGAGGTGTCGCCGGGCAGGGTGAAGCCGGGCAGCGCGGCCAGGGCGACGTTCGCGGCGCGTCCGAGGCCGGTCTCCAGCATGCCGCCGCACCACACCGGGACGCCGTGGGCCACGCACAGGTCGTGGATGGCCTTGGCCTCCAGGTAGCCGCCGACCCGGCCGGGCTTGATGTTGATGACCGACGCGGCGCCGAGGGTGAGGGCCGCGGCGGCGTCCTCGGCGGATTCGATCGACTCGTCCAGGCAGACGGGCGTACGCAACTGCTTGGCGAGTGCGGCGTGTTGGACCAGGTCGTCGTCGGCGAGCGGCTGCTCGATGAGGAGGAGGTCGAAGGCGTCGAGCTTGGTGAGCCGGCGGGCGTCGGCCAGGGTGTAGGCGGCGTTGGCGTCGACCTGGAGGAGCAGGTCGTCACCGAACCGCTCCCGCACCGCGCGGACCGGGGCAATGTCCCAGCCCGGTTCGATCTTGAGCTTGATGCGTACGTAGCCCTCCTCGATGAACCCACCCACGGCATCGAGGAGTTCGGGGACCGAGTCCATGATGCCGACCGAGACGCCGCACGGCACGCGCTCGCGGTCGGCGCCGAGGAACGACCCGAAGGACTGCCCCGATGCCCGGAGTTGGGCGTCGAGGACGGCCGTCTCCAGTGCCGCCTTGGCCATCTTGTGGCCCTTGAACGGCTTCATGGCGCGCTTGACCGCGTGGGCGTCCGCTTCGGCGGGCAGCGCGGGGATGAGGAAGCGGCGCAGGACGTCAGCCGCGCCGTCCACGTACTCGGAGCAGTAGCGGGGCTCGGACATCGCGACGCACTCGCCCCATCCCTCGCTGTCGGGCGTGACCACACGGACGAGCAGGACGTCACGGGCGGTCTCGACGCCGAAGGAGGTCCGGAACGGCGCCCGCAGGGGCATCGCGATCCGGCGCAGTTCGATTCCATTGATCTTCATGAGGCTTGAGCTCCTGGGGAGGGTTCAGGGGTCACGCGGTGGTGTCGCGTACGACGACGTAGGAAGTCCGGTCGTGGAAGCCGGTGACGCGGGCGCCTTCGGCGAGCAGGCCGCCGAGCACTTCGCGCATGGCCAGGCGCCACGCCTTCGCCGCGCGGGGGTCGGCGCGACGCAGCCCCTCGATGTCCGGCGGGACCTCGACGAGCAGCGTCGCGGCGTCACGGCGGCCGATGACGGGCAGGCCGTCCCGTACCGCCAGCGCGGTCGCGGCGTCGTCGGGAACCGCCGCGGGGGCGGGGCGCGTGGACGCCGCGGCGGCGAGCGCCGCGGGGCCGTCCAGCTCCCAGGCGACGAGCGCACGGTCGGTGTCGTCACCGCCGTTGATCGCGTCGTCCATCTCGCCGTAGAAGCTGGTGAGGTACTCCACCGGGAGCCCGCCCAGCTTGGTCAGGTTGAAGTAGGCGTTGCGCCGGACCAGCGGATCGTACGTCCACGTGATCCGCCGGAGGCCGCGCGCCAGGGCCCACCGGCGCTGGTGCAGCTTGAGGGCAAGGCCCGCCCGATGGCCGGGCAGCGCACCGGTGACGTGCGAGTGCAGTGCCTCTCCGACGGGAGCAGCGAAGAAGGCGACGGACGCGCCGACGAGTCGGCCCTCGGCGAAGGCTCCGGCGATGTAGTTGCCCGCGTGGGACAGTGCCCGCATCTGCTCGACTCCCATGGGGGAGCTGCCGGGAGCACTCCCCCAGATCTTCTCGAACAGCGCGTTGACACGCTCCAGTTCGTGGAGTTCGTGCAGTTCCTGTACGTCGAGGGTGCTCACCGGGTGACCTCCTCGACGAGGGCGGCGAGGAGCCGGGCGCGGGGGGCCAGCTCGGCGACGACCACGTGCTCGTCGTCGGCGTGCGCCCCGCCGCCGACGGCACCGAGGCCGTCCAGGGTGGGGCAGCCGAGTCCGGCCGTGAAATTCCCGTCGGACGCCCCGCCGACTGCCGCCGACACCAGCGGATCAAGGCCCAGCCGCTGAGCGAGAAGGCCGGCCCGTGCGAACAGGTCGACGGAGGAAGCCTCCTCCAGCGGAGGCCGGTTGGGTCCGCCGCGGACCTCCACCCGCGCTCCTGGGACCGTGCTCTTCATGCCGCGTATGGCGGTGTCCACCCACTTCTGCGACGTGAGGGAGGGGACGCGGACGTCCACGCTGACCGTGGCGTCGGCGGGCACCGTGTTGGTGGCCGACCCGGCCTTGACCACCGTGGGGACCACGGTGGTGTGCCAGGCGTCGCGGGCGCCGACGTTGGCCTCCTCGGCAAGGCCGGCCAGGGCGAGAATCAGATGCGCGGCCTCCACCGCCGCGTTGACGCCCTTGTCCGGTTCCAGGCCGGAGTGGGCCGCCTTGCCGCGTACCACCAACTCGTAGGCGGAGGTGCCCTTGCGGGCGGTCTTCAACGCACCGCCGTCCGCCGACGCCTCCAGGACGAAGGTCGCCGCACACTTCCGTGCCATCTCCTCGATCAGCGCCCGCGACGTGTCCGAACCGACTTCCTCGTCCCCGGTCACCAGGACGCAGACGCCCTCCAGGGAGGGCAGCGAGGCCAGGGCGTGGAACATCTGCACGAGACCGGCCTTCATGTCGAAGACACCCGGCCCGCGCGCGATGCCGTCGGCCACCGACCACGGATGAGTGGCCAGGGAACCCATCGGCCACACCGTGTCGTGATGGCCGAGCAGCAGCACGCGCGGGGTGCCGAACGTCCACCGCAGATGTGTGACGCCGTCGACGACGAGGCGTTCCGGCGAGGCGCCGAGGTGGCGCGCCCCCTGGGCGGCCACGACGTCCGCGCTGCGCGCCACGGCGTCCAAGTCGGCGGAGAAGGACTCGCACACGACGAGTTCCTCAAGGTCCGCGAGCATCGCAGGCAGCTCGGGAATTTCAGGACTTTCGGGAATCTTAGGAAACGCAGGAATCCCCAGATTTTCGGTCACCTTCGTCACCTTCGGCTCCTCCTCGGATACATGCCCATGACGCTAGGCGAGAGAGAGGAGCCAAGGTTCGTCGTACCGACCCAATCTCAGCGAAGCACTTCGTATCGCTGAACGACTGGTCCAGCGGCGCTTCGGTCACGGGGGCCCGTCAGCAAGGGCGGATGAACCACGCATCCGACCAGTTGCCCCACCCCTTCTTGTTGTTCGGCGGTATCTCCGGCCACACGAGCTTCTTCTCCTGGTTGAGCACCTTGGCGTACGCACCGTCCTGGTTGTTGATGTAGGCGCCTACGCCCTCCCAGGCGATCAGCGTGTAAGTGCCGCACTGCCAGAACACGTGGATCTTCCAGCTCTTCTTCACCGGGTCCCACGTCTCGGTGCAGAAGCGGCCCTTCGGGCAGGAGCTCAGCCCGTCCGTCGTGTGAAAGACCCTCTCGGGTGCGGGCGTGACCCTGGGTGACTCCGCCTGTGGTGACACCGGGGCCGCCTGGGCCTGGGTGGCCGCCAGGGCTCCCGTGAGTGAGGCCAGGGCGACGGCCGTCGCGAGTACAGAGTGTTTGATCAGCATGTGCTTGCACTCCTCGGTTGCGCTCGGTGGATGTGCTCGGCGGTTGTGCTCGGCGTGGTTCGTGTCTTCCGTGCACAGCCTGGGCGGCCCGGGAATCGGAGCGCATGTGGTTTTGGCTCCAGCCAAAACGTCGGGCAGGTGGGTGGCGTCAGCGACTGCCGAGGAGCTGTTGGCCCATCGGGGTCGCGGTGTGCAGGACGCGTTTGCCGTCGCGTCGGGACGCGATGAGTCCGCCTTCCCGCAGCACGGCGAGCTGCTGGCTGACGCTCGGCAGGGATATCCCCGTCGCGTGGGCGAGTTCGGAGGTGGTGGGGCAGGCGAGCACAGCGGCCTCGTACAGGAGCGCGGCGCGGGTGGGCCCGAGCAGGCGGACCAGCGACGCCGGGGAGGCGGCGGACCATGGTGGCGTCTTGTCGACCGGGTAGATGAGCACGGGCCGCAGTTCGCTGTCGGCCAGGGTGATGGGGCGCCGCCAGCAGAAGTACGACGGGACCAGCAGCAGGCCCCGGCCCTGAAGATGCAGGTCGTACTCGACCGGATAGTCGACCGTCAGGACGGGCGGCTCCCACACCGCCATCGGCCGCAGACTGTTCAGCAGCGCCCGCGTCCCACCGTCCACGAGGGCGCGGGTGCGCACGGCCCGGTCCGTCGCCGTGGCCGCGTCGATGTGCTGCCACACCGGCGCGATGAACTCCCGGTGGTACGTACGGAGGTTGCCGCCCAGCGCGGTCAGCGCGGCCGTGTCACCGCGCGCCAACTCCGCACCCGCCCAGGGCCGTCCGCCGCTCGCCGAGAGGAGGGCCAGCTCGTGGCGCAGCCGGCGCCTCGGTGTCGCGAGCACCCGGTCGATGCCCTCCCGCAGCTCGAGGGGGCCGCCTTCGACGGGCGGGGTGAGGAAGTCGGGGAAGTACGCCGCGCGCGGGACCAGAGTGGACAGCGCCGATGCCGCCCCTCGGGCCTCTTCGCCCCGGTGGATCAGGCCGCCGGCCATCCGCCGCCACGGCGCGAAGGCGAGGGCACCCTCGCGGGTCTGCAAGCGGCACAAGCTGCACACGATCTCCCACAGCGGGTCCGGTCGCCGGGCGAGCCTCACGTTCTCCACATCACTGCCAGTGAAATGGATGCGCAGCATGGTTCCCCCGTTGGCCTTCGATGCTGGACCAACACTGTGTCACGCACGAGATCCCGGTCGAGGACCAAAGTCGGCCAGGCACACGGCAGTTGCTCACTGGAGAGCCCCGAAAGGTCCGTGCGGAAAGGGCGTGCCAACTTATAGACTTCGATAACAAACCAACAGCGCGGTTTTGAACCAAGATTCTTTTTCTCCAGATCGACGGGGGCGGCAGAAATGATCAATGCGCAGCGGAGGCGACGGAGACAGCGGAGCACATCCGAGAGCCATTCTCGTGGCACCAGGGACTGCCCATGAAGGCACATGTGGCGGCAGCGGGCGGAAAGCCACCGGATGTGCGTTCCGGGCATGCGTCACGGCCCTCCGCATCGGCTCGCACTCCCCTGGCCGGACGCAGCCTCGACCTTCAGAACCTTTTCGACCAACTCAGGCAACCCGCAGGCCGGTTGATCACCCTCGTCGGGCCCGGCGGCGTCGGCAAGACGCGGCTCGCCGAGGCCGCGGTGGCGCACGCCGCGCTGCCCGTCGTGCGGCACGTGGACGCCCATGAGATCGAGGCCCCGCAGGAGCTGGCCGAGGCCATGGACGTACCGCCACCTACGGCCGAGTCCTGGCTGATCCTCGACGGCTTCGAACTGTCGGGGGACGCGGCATCGGCCGTGGTCGACGTGCTTCTCGACGAGCGGCCCCTGCTGCGGATCCTTGCCACCGGCCGCAGGCCGCTGCGTCTCCACGGCGAGCAGGTAGTCCCTGTGTGGCCCCTGGCTGCGCCCTCGCCTCCCTACCAGCAGGACGTGTCGGAGATCCAGGAACACCCCGCGGTGACACTCTTCCTCGACCGGGCCAGGAGGATCATCCCCTCCTTCACCCTGACCGTGGACAACGCCCGGGCCGTCGCCGAGATCTGTGCCCGCCTCGACGGCATCCCCCTCGCCATCGAACTCGCCGCCAACCGGCTGCGGTTGTTCGACCTCGACGTCCTGTTGACCCGGCTGCGGGACGGCAGGCCGGTCCTCGGGGGCAGTCACCCGACACGCTCACCCCGGCACCGCTCCGTCAGCGCGATCTCGGAGCGCAGCCACGACCGGCTCGAGGAGCACCAGCTCGATCTCCTCACCCGGCTGTCGGTGGCCGTCGGCGGCATGGGCCTCACCACCATCAGGGAGCTCTGGGGCCTGCCCGCCGACAAAGCCGAGGAGACCGTCGAGGCCCTGGCCTCCCACGCCTTGCTGCGCGTCGACACCTCGGACGGGGAAACCCGGTGCTCGATGTACCACATCGTCCGGGAGTCCGGCCTGGAGCGGCTCGAAGCAGCAGGCACCTTGGACCACGTACGCGATCAGCACGCCGAGTACTTCCTCGCGCTGGCGCTGCGGGCCGAACCGCACTTGGCCGGGCACCGGCAGCACGCATGGCTCGGCCGGCTGGCGACGGACCACGACAACATCCGGGCCGCCCTCTCCCATCTCACCGCGCGGGGGCGGCAGCATGACACCGCCCTGGCCGCGCTGGCCTTGCGCCGCTATTGGCTGACATGCGGCCAACTGGCAGCTGGTGAGCGTTTGTTGGCAGATGCGTCTGCCGTATTTCTCACCGGCACCGGGCACCAGCACCTCACCGCACGCGCCGAGGCGGCGCGAGGCACGCTTGCCCTGGCCGCCGGGGACAGCCATCTCGCGGCGGACTGTTTCCAGCGAGCCGCCATCGCCCATGCGGAGTGCGGGCAGCGCCACCAGGAGCTGACCGCTCTCGCCCAACTCTCCACGGTACGGCCCGACACGGCAGCCGCCGACGCCCGCGCTCTGGCGGACCATGTCCTTACGGCCGCGCGGACGTCCCCGGCGCCGGAAGAGGTCGGGGAGGCGGCACTCGCACTCGCCGCGCGGGCCCGCCAGACCGACGCCAAGCTGGCCTCGGACCTGCTCGACGCGGCGGAGACCGTGTACGCGCGGGCGCGGGACATACGCGGCCAAGGCCTCGTGCTGGTCCAGCGCGCCGATGTGAGCATCGCGCGCGGCGATCAGGAGCGGGCGGAGAGCCTGCTCCACGAAGGCCTGCTCCGACTCCAGGCCGTCGGGGAGCGCACCATGCTGCCCCCGGCCCTGGAAGCCCGCGCCCATCTGCTGTGGCAACGCCTGCCGGAGCAGGGCGAGCGGATCGCCAGGATTCTCGCCGCCGCGACGGCCATCCGGGAGGCGACTGGAGCGAATCCGCTCCCGGCCACGGCCGTGCCCGCCACCGCCGCGCGGGAACTGCGCGAGTTCTGCTCGGGTCCGGAGTACGACGCGGTACGGCGCGCGGGGCGGGCGCTGACTCCGTGGGCCGCGGCCCAGGAGGCGCTGGCCACCCCGCTGCCCACCGGGCCGACGCCGGCTGCGGCGCCCGACTCCGCGCGCCTTTCTGCCCGCCAGTACGAGGTGGCCCTGCTCGTCAGCAACGGACTGACCAACCGGCAGATCGCGGCTCGGCTCAACCTGTCGGAGTGGACCGTGGTGAATCACGTACGGCACATCATGCGCCGTCTGGACGTGCCGTCCCGCATCCACATCGCCCAGTGGGTGGCGCAGCGGCAGGCGCGGTAGCGGCCGGACGGTCGTTGAGGGCCGATCGACCGTCCGGCCGGAGTGGTGACACAGGCCCTCAGGCCAGCAGCGGGCGGAGTTCCCCGACGAGGATCTTTCCGTTCTCGTTCTTCGGCAGCTCCGCTACTCCCACGACCCGCTCAGGGATGTACCACTCCGTCATTCCGCGTCCCGCGAGAAACGCGCGCAGCTCCGCCAGGTCAGGCGTCCGCTCCGCGCGGGGCGCGAGTACCGCGCACGCGTGTTCCTGGCCGTCCTCTCCGCTGTATCCGATGATCACGGCCTCGCGTACGTCGGGGTGGTGCAGGATCTCCCCCTCCACGTCCGCCACGGGGATCATGTACGGCCCGCCGACCCGGCGGCTCGCGCGCCCCTCGAAGCGCACACCGCCCGCGCCGTCGTCGCGGACCAGATCACCGGTGTCCATCCACCCTTCGTCGCGCGTCCACGTCGCCTGCGCCGCGCCACCGTCCGCACCGGGCGACCACACGGCCACGCAGACGGAGGGGCCACGGACCCAGAGCCGGTGCACGCCGTCCTCCCCCGGGACCTCCCGCAGGGAGATCTCCAGGCCGGCGAGGGGGCGCCCGTCACTGCGGACGGAACCGGCCGGCGGCCCACCTTCCGGAGTGCGGATGCCCATGCCGAGTTCGGTCATCCCCCAACAGGTGCGCACCGGCACCGAGAAGGCGTCGGTGACGTCGGCCACGAGTTTCGGCACCACGGGCGCGCCCCCGCACATGACGAACCGCAGGGCGGTCAGCTCGTGCGGGACGGCCCGCTGTGCCTCGACCAGCTGCGCCGCGAAGGGCGGCGCGGCGAACACCTGGGTGACCCGCGCCTTCGCCATCAGCTTCAGCTGTTCCGCCGCGTTCCAGGTGTCGAGATACACCCCGGTGCCCTGGGCGAGGATCGGCCCCCAAAGGCAGTAGAGGAGACCGGCGAGCCCTGAGACGGGGTGGGGTGAGCAGAACACCTCACCCTTGTCCCAGCCTCGCTCGGCGGCGTCGGCCGCCGCGGCGGTCCCGGCATGGAGCGTGTTCTCGGTGTGCAGCACGGCCTTGCGCTCGCCGGTGGTGCCGGAGGTGAACATCACCAGGATCACCGAGTCGAGGTCCCGTCCGGAGGGCACCTCGATCGGCTGCTGCAGCCGGTCCTCGTGCGCGGTGTGCAGGAAGTACGCGGCGAAGTCGACGGCTCCGTCGGGCACTTTGTCCCCGTGGACGACCCGGTGGCGCAGCTCGGGGAGCCGGGGCGCGATCTCTTCGAGGGCCGCCGCGTAGTCGTAGCCGTTCCAGGTGCCCGGGACGACGCAGAGGCTCGCCCCTGTCACCCGGAGCAGCCGCTCCGTCTCCCGGCTGCGCATCGTGGGCAGCAGCGGCACCGCTACGGCACCCGTCCAGGCGCAGGCCAGGGTGAGCGCCGCGGCCTCCCACCAGCCGGGGAACTGGAAGGCGACCCGGTCGCCGCGGCGGATCCCGAGGGACAGCAGGGCGGCGCCGAACCGCTCGGCGTGGCGGGCGAGTTCGGCGTAGCCGATGGTGACCGGGTCGGCCGCATCGGTGCGGGCGGCGACGACGGCAGGGGCCTCGGGGTGTTCGGCGGCCGTGTCGAGGAGGTCCTGGACAATGGACCGGTCACGCCACCAGCCGCGCTCACGCATGCGCGCGGCGACGTTCTCGGGTGGCCGGGTGCCGAAGGGGATCTCCCCGGCATCCGGTTCGTGCGGTGGGGCGGTGGAAGCGGCGGGCTCAGCCACGCGTTCCCCCGTCACGGGGTGCGGATACGATCTCGGGCGCGGGGTCGACCAGGTCGCGGGGGAACTCCATGCCCCAGCGCACGAGTTGAATGTACGGCAGGTGCAACGACCCGACGGCTACAACCTGTTCGGTGATGCGGCCGTCGCGGACCCGCACGGTGTGGGCCTCGATGCTCGTCCCGCGCTCGCCGGTCGGCTCCTGCCCGAGGAACGGGCCGGTGTTGTGCCAGTGCATCGAGAAGCGGAACGCCACCCGGGTGCCGTCCGCATTGGAGAACTCGTCGTGCAGAGCCACTCGTACGCCGGGGAAGCCCTGGTGTACGGCCTTGCAGAACTGGAGGATGAACGGGACGCCCTTGACCCCCCACTTGAGGGGCGTGTAGAAGACGGCGTCCTCGTCGTAGAGCGCGGTGAGGGTGTCCCAGTCCTGCTCTCCGAGGGCCCTGACATATCGCTGAATGAGCGTCTCGCCGTTCAATGTCCGCTCCTGCCTTCCCTGTCGTGGTGCTCGGCCTTCCCTCTCACCCAGTACCGACGCAGCTGCGCCGCGAAGTGTGACAGGACTCTTGCTTCCTGCCGCGCCCATGTCACGGTTTCGCCTCCGGCTGCGTCGGTCCTGTTGAAGCACCTCACATGACGACGAACGAGAGGCCGCAGGATGGTCACGGACGCACCACACACTCGGCAGCGGAACCCCTGGCTGGTGCTTGCGGTGCTCTGCGCGAGCTCCTTCATGACGTTGCTGGACACGACGATCGTCACGATCGCCATTCCCGAGATGGCGGCGGGGCTCGGCGCGTCACTGGACGACATCCTCTGGTTCGCCAACGCCTACATGCTGGTCTTCGCGGCACTGCTGCTGCTCTCCGGGCGGCTCGGCGACCGCTTCGGGGCGCAACGGGTCTTCGCCGCCGGTCTCGCGGTCTTCACGCTGGCATCGGTGGTGTGCGGCCTCGTGGACACCCCGGGGCAGATGATCGCGGCGCGGGCCGTCCAGGGGCTCGGCGCCGCGGTGATGATGCCGCAGACCCTGGCCCTGATCAGCGCCGTCTTCCCGGCGGAGCGGCGCGGGGCGGCCTTCGGCGTGTGGTCCGCCGTCGCGGGTCTGGCCACGGTCGCGGGGCCCACCGTCGGCGGCGCGCTGGTCTCCGGTCTCGACTGGCGCTGGATCTTCTTCATCAATCTGCCGATCGGCGCGGTGGCCCTGATCGGCGCGGTCGTCGTGGTGCCCGACGTCCGGACGGGGCAGCAGTCCTCGCTGGACCTGTCGGGCGCCGTACTGTCCACGGCGGGTCTCACCCTGATCGTGTACGGGCTGATCGAGGGCGAGCGCTACGACTGGGGCACCATCGAGTCCTTCCTCAGCATCCCGCTGGTCCTCGTACTCGGCGTGGCGCTCCTCGGGGTCTTCGCGGTGCACCAGCGGGCCCGTCAGGACCGGCGGCCGCTGGTGCCGTTCGAGCTGTTCCGCAGCCGCGGGTTCACCGTCTCCGCCCTGCTCGGCGCGATGCTGCTGTTCGGTTCCATCGGTGTGCTGCTGCCGCTCACCCTCTACCTGCAGTCCGTGCTCGGGCTCTCCGCGGGGGAGGCCGGTCTCGCCCTCGTACCCGGACCGCTGGTCTCGATGTTCGTGGCGCCGCTGGCCGGCAGCGCCGTCGGCAAGCTGGGCGGCCGCAAGCTGCTCATCCCCGGGCTGCTGATCTTCGGAGCCGGTATCGCCCTCACCGCCGTCATGGCCGAGGCGGACTCCAGCGTGTGGGCCATCATCCCCGGCCAGGTGGTCTTCGGTGTCGGCATGGGACTGGTCTTCGCGCCCACCAGCACCCTCGCGATGCAGGAGATCCCACCGCGGCTGACCGGCGTCGCCTCCGGCATGTTCACCACGTTCCGGCAGATCGGCGCGGTCGTCGGCGGTGCAGCGGTCGGCGCCCTGCTCCAGAACCGGCTCGCCGCCGAAGGTGTCCCGGAGGAGGTGCGACAGCAGGCCGGCCGGCTGACGGACTCGGTGTACGCCGAAGGCCTCACCGACGCGGTGCGTTACGGCCTGTTCCTGACGGTCGCGGTGGCCGTCGTCGGTTCCGCACTCGCCATGCTTCTGCCGCCGGCCCCGCGACCCGAGCCGGAATTGGCCGCGGAACCGCCTGCGAAGGCGGACGTCACCGGGGCCAGGGACTAGGGAATTCTTTCCAAGGAATTCCGCACGCTGAATCAGTGGATTCCGCTTGGAGAACGGCAGGAATCGGCAGTCGGGGTGCGAGCCCGGGATTGTAGACTCGGCAGGGCAGTTGGCGATCAATGGCGACGCGTCCTGAACTCGAGTGCACATGGAACGGAGAGTCATGGCCGAGGCGACAGCCGTCTCCGAGCGATCCGGCACCTCGGATCCGTTCGAACGGTACCGGCAGCTTCTGTTCGGCATCTCGTACCGCATGCTCGGTACCGTCGCCGACGCCGAGGACGTCGTCCAGGAGACGTGGCTGCGGTGGCAGCGCGTCGACCCGGACTCCGTCGCCGATCCCCGCGGCTATCTGGTGCGGGCCGTCACCCGCACCTCCATCGACGAGATGCGCCGCAGCCGGACCCGGCGCGAGGAGTACGTGGGGCCCTGGCTGCCCGAACCGCTGCTCGTCTCGTCCGACGTCGCGGTCGAGTCCTCACTGCTCGGCGAGTCACTGGGCATGGCGGTCCTGGTGATGATGGAGACGCTCTCCCCGCTGGAGCGTGTGGTGTTCGTGCTGCACGAGGTGTTCGGGTTCAGCTTCCCCGAGGTCGCCGAGGCGGTCGACCGCACCGAACAGGCTGTACGACAGCTCGGCAGCCGCGCCCGGCGCCATGTGCGGCTGCGGAACCGGCGCTTCGAGTCGGACCGCCGACGGGTCCGTGAGATCACCGAGCACTTCGTCGCCGCCTGCCTCGGCGGCGACGTGGAGGCGCTCATGACGGTGCTGGCCCCCGACGTGACCATGTGGGCGGACGGCAACGGCCACGCGGAGACCCCGCGCGTTCCGCTGCACGGGGCCTCCACGGTCGCCGAGTACTTCGCGTCCACCGCGGGCGGCTATCCGGCCGGGCTCGTGGTCCGGATGGACGAGCAGCACGACGGCGCGCCCGCCGCCGTACTGGCCACCCCCGCAGGGGTTTTCGCCGTGGTCGCCGTCGACATAGACCTCGTGGGCGACCGCCCCCGGATCACCTCCGTACGTGCCGTACGCAACCCGGAGAAGTTGCGCCGGGTCCCGGTCATCCCCTGAGCGGCCGCGCCGGCTTCCAGGCATCCGCTGAGTGTTCGCGGCACGCCCCAGAAGTCGGCCCGTCTGTCGGCCGCCCGCTGAAGGGCGGCCGACAGGCGGTCATTCCGCCACCGTGTCCACCGCGTCGTGGTACTCCCGGCCCAGCACCCACTTCGCCACATGAAGGCGCGACGGCACGTCCAACCGGCGCATGACCTCCCGGACGTGGTTCACCACGGTCCACTCCGACAGCCCGAGGCGCTGCGAGATCTGGCGGTTGGTCATCCCCTGGCTGACCAGCTCGGCCACCTCGTACTGACGGGCCGTGAGCTGCGCCGGACGGGGCACCGCCGTCGCGGACCCGGCGGGCGGCGGGCCGAAGGCCAGCGCCTCACCCGCGGCCGCGACGGCGGAGAGCACCCGCCCCTCCCGCCACGCCGCCGCGTACTCGGAGCCGGACAGCAGGCGGCGCGCGTCGGGCAGGGCGGCGGCCGCGCCGGTGACCAGCAACGGCGGATGCGCCCCGGTCGACTCCCGCAGAGCGGACGCGGCCGCGAGGAGCCGGGCCACGCGGTGCCCCTGGTGCGGCAGTCGGCGCCACAAGTGCACCGCGTGCCCCTCCAGCACCGAGGGCAGCACCATGTGCTCCCCGATGGACCGCAGCCGGTACAGGCCCTCCCACAGCAGCCGCTCCGACAGCGCCTGATCACCTTGGCAGTCCGCCAGCACACCGCGCATGCCGAGGACCAGCCCTTCGCCCCGGACGTCCCTCGCCCGCATGAACAGGACGTTGGCCGTGTCCAGCAGATCGGCGGTGAGCTTGGTGTCGGTGGACCAGCTCCCGGCCGCCAGCGGCAGGGCGGCGTTCGCCACCTCGACGGTCGCCCCCTCCTGGGACGCCACGCGGAGCAGCTGCGCCGCGGCCTTGCGGATCGTCTCGGGCCCCGCCGGCTGGTGGGTGAAGGCGAGCCAGGCCAACGCCGCCCGCTCGTGGGCGGTCTCGCCCTGCTCACGGAAGGTGCAGGCCGCGCGCCAGAAGCAGTCCGCCGCCAGCCGCACGCTGCCGCGCGCCAGGGCCACTTCCCCCCGTGCCGCGTGGGCCCGCGCGGACTGCTCCTCGTGTCCGGGAGACGCGACGAACGCCTCCGCCGCCTTGGCCAGCCACTGCTCCCCGAGGTCGAGATGGCCGCGCACCAGCCAGAAGCGGTGCAGGGCGAGGGTGGCGCGCGCCGCGTCGAGCCGGCGGCCGCTCGTCTCCAAATGGGCCAGCGCGGCCAGCAGGTCCTCGTGCAGCGGGGCCAGCCGCCGGAGCCACTTGGCCTGCTGGGGTCCCGTCAGGTAGGGCTCGGCATCGAGGGCGAGCGACAGGAAGTGCTGCGCGTGCCTGCGCCGGGCGTCCGGCAACTCGCCGGTGGCCGACAGCCGCTCGAGGCAGAACTCGCGGACGGTGTTGAACATCGTGAACCGCGGCTCCCCGCCGCCCGGCGTCACCCGCAGCAGATGGTGGCCGACCAGTGCCTCCACCGCCTGTTCCGTCCGGTGGGCGGGGAGCTCCCAGAACTCCTCGGCGGTGGGGAGGTTCGTGCCGGCCGTAAAGACCGAGAGTCGGGTGAGCAGTGCGCGCTGCTCCTCGTCGAGCAGCCGGAAGCTGTGCTCGGTGATCGAGTGAACGCTGCGATGCAGCGGCGAGCGCGCGGCGTGGTAGCCGCCCAGCACCGGCCGGCCTGCGCGAAGCCGAGTCAGCAGGCTGTCCACCGGGAAGAGCCGCAGCTTCTCGGTGACCAGCTCGATCGCCAGCGGCAGCCCGTCCATGCGGGTGCAGATCTCCGCCACCGCCCGGGCGTTCTGCGCGGTCAACGCGAACGACGGGTCGATCGCCCGTGCCCGGTCGACGAACAGCTCCACCGCGGCGTAGTCCTGGAGTTCGAGGACGTCCTGCCGGTACGGCGAGGGCGGGGCCGGCAGCGGGGGCACAGGGAGGAACCGCTCCCCGTACAGGCGCAGTGGGCGGCGGCTGGTGGCGAGGACGCGCAGCGCGGGCGCGTGGCTCAGCAGGGTGTCCACCGCGGCGGCCGTGGCGTCGGCGGCCTGCTCGCAGCCGTCGAGCACCAACAGGCACGGCTCGTCGGGCAGGGCCGCGACCAGGGTCTCGGCCAGGCCGTCACATCCGGTGGTCCCGTGCAGGTCCAGATAGGCGACCCGGGCGATCCGGGCATCGGCCACGGCCGCGCAGGCCAGCCGGCTCTTGCCGACGCCGCCGGGGCCGGTCAGGGTGATCAGTCGGTGTGCTTCCTCGCCGAGCAGTGCGGAGAGGGTGAGGACCTCGAGGTCGCGTCCCACCAGCATGTCCCGGTGGCCGGGGACGCGGGACGGCAGGTCGAAGGTCGGCCGCGGGCACAGTTGGCCGACACCTGGCGCTCCGGCGGTCATGAGGATGTCCCGATCGCCCATGGGGCGAGTTTTTTATAACCAGATAACTGAAGTCCTGCATTCCGCATGACACTACCCCCCGTAGCCCGTGATGCGTGAAACCCAGGAGAGAGCATACGGACCACATATCTTGCGGGGAACCTTATCTTTCATAATCTTTGAATTACTCTTGCCGTCGTTCCAGATCCTGAGATGAGCGAGGAGATGAGCGACTGATAGCGGAATTCCCGTCCCGCTCCGATTTCCTCAGGATCACGCGGCAGAACATCCCGAAGATCAAACCCCAGAAAGCCGCCCCGAGTCCCCATAGGGTGAGACCGGACGCGGTGGTGAGAAAGGCGACGATCGCGGCGGTTCGGTGGTCCACCTCGGCGAACGCACCCGAGATGCTGCCGCCCAGGGCCCCCAGCAGGGCGACGCCTGCCGCCGCCGAGATCAGGTCCCGCGGCAGCGCCGCGAACAGCCCGGCGACGGTCGCCCCGCACAGGCCGACCGCGACGTACAGCACCCCGCAGCTGAGCCCGGCCACATAGCGACGGGCACGGTCCTCGTGAGCGTCCGGGCCGGCACAGATCGCCGCCGTGATCGCGCCGAGGTTGAGGGCGTGCGCCCCGAACGGCGCGAGGACGACGGACGCCACACCCGTGTCACGGACCAGCGGCCCCGAGGGCACCGCGTACCCGGCCGCCTTGAGCGCCCCCACTCCCGGCGCGTTCTGCGCCGACATGGTCACCAGGAACAGCGGCAGCGTCAGGCTCACCAGCGCCTCGCCGGGCCACGCGGGCGCGGTGAACACCGGGGTGGCGAGGGACAGTCGGGTGCCGCCGAGGGACAGCGTGCCGGTGAGGCCCGCCACCGCGACGGCCGCGGCGAGCGGCGCCGCTATGGCGTACCGGGGCGCCACCCGCTGACAGACGACGTACCCGGCGAGCATCACCCCGGCCACCGCGGGGCCGCTCTGCAGCGCCCGGAAGGCTTCCAGGCCGAACCGCAGCAGGATTCCGGCAAGGACGGCGGAGACCACGGCGGCCGGAACGCGCCGCATCAGCGCGTCGAACCAGCCCGTCGCCCCCACCAGTACGGTGAGCGCGGCGGCAGCCAGATACGCCCCGATCGCCGCCGCGTACGGCACCTCGTCGAGCTGGGTGACGAGCAGCGCCGCGCCCGGTGTCGACCAGGCCGCCACGATCGGCGCGCGATACCGCAGGCTGAGCACGAATCCGGTCACCCCGCTGCCCACGGCGATCGCCCAGACCCACGACGAGAGGTGGGCCTCGTCCAGACCGCCGGCGTGCGCGGCCTGGACCACGATGGTCAGGGGCCCCGCGAAGGAGACCACGACCGCGACGGCGCCCGCGACGAGCGCGGACACAGACGCGTCCTGCCACATCCGCCGTGCGCGCCCACCGGGGGCCTCCGCCATCAGAGGATCTCGACGTTGGCGGCGGGCCGCAGCCGCCGCTGGCAGTCCAGGACGTGCCGGGCGCCACGCAGCACCACGTCGTAGTCGAAGTCGTCGTGGTCGGTGAGCAGCACCACCGCGTCCGCGGCGGCCACCTCCTCCTCGGTGAGCTCCACCCTGCGCACCCGGGCGTCCAGCGGCACGGATTCCCGTACGTGCGGGTCCACCGCGTGCACCTGCGCGCCGGTGCGCAGCAGCAGTTCGGCGACCTTCACCGCCGGCGACTCGCGGGCGTCGCCGGTGTTGCGCTTGTAGGCAAGGCCCAGCAGCAGCACCCGGGAGCCGTTCGCCGGACGCTGGAGCTGGTTGAGGGCTTGGACCAGGCGCTGGACGACGTAGTGCGGCATCTGGCTGTTGACGTCGTTGGCGAGGTCGACGAACCGGAACCGGCGGCCCAGCTCACGCTCCACCCGCCAGGAGAGATAGCGCGGGTCGACGGGCAGACAGTGGCCGCCCACCCCCGGGCCCGGCGTGAACGGCATGAAGCCGAAGGGCTTGGACGAGGCCGCGTCGATCGCTTCCCAGACATCCACCCCGAGCTCGCGCGCGATCACCGCCATCTCGTTGACCAGCGCGATGTTGACGTGCCGATAGGTGTTCTCCAAGAGCTTGG
The DNA here is from genome assembly GCF_055597165.1 of Streptomyces sp. NPDC039480. Lineage (NCBI taxonomy): Bacteria > Bacillati > Actinomycetota > Actinomycetes > Kitasatosporales > Streptomycetaceae > Streptomyces > Streptomyces sp. NPDC039480. The sequence continues at coordinate 586,231 of NZ_JBVITX010000003.1, forward strand.
TCAGCTCGGCGGTCTTCGTGTCGCGCACCGGCACGGTCCGCTCGACGACCGTGTCGTAGAACTCCGCGGTGCGGCGCAGGGACTCCGCGTCCACACCCGAGACGATCTTGGGGGTGGTCTCCAGGGTCCAGCGCCGGTTTCCGGGGTCGATGCGCTCGGGGCTGTAGCCGAGGTGGAAGTCGGTGCCGGGGCACAGGCCGCTCTCCTTCTGCAGCAGCGCTCCGAACACGTCCTCGGTGGTGCCCGGGTAGGTGGTGGACTCCAGGACGACCAGCGCGCCCGGCCGCAGATGGCCGGCCAGGGTCAGCGCCGCCTCCTCGATGCAGGTCAGGTCGGGCACGTCGTCGAGGAGCGGGGTGGGTACGGTGACCACGGCCACGTCGAAGCCGTCGAGCGCCCCGACGTCGGTCGTGGGGTGGTAGGCCCCGGACTCCAGCGCCTTCGCCAGCCGCCGCTCGTCCACGTCCTCCACGTATGAGTCGCCGGACCGCAGCCGGGCGATCCGCCCGACGTCCACGTCGTAGCCCACGACGGTGTGGCCCGCCTCCACGGCCCGTACGGCCAGCGGCAGGCCCACATATCCCTGGCCGACCACCACCACGCGACGGCCCGAGCTCGGCGGGACGGCGTCGTTCTTCGTTGGGGACATCGTGTGCCCTTTCAGCCGTTGTGCACGAGCGCCAGGTTCGCCGCGACCAGCAGGACGACGCCCCAGCGGTGGATGGTGACGCCTTGTTTGCGGGCCGAGAGCACCTCACCCGCGACCAGCCCGGCGTGTGCCTGCCGGGCGCGCAGACACACCACGGGCAGCAGGAACGCGCAGAACCACCACGGCACCGCGTCGACCGCCGCGGTGACGACGATCGCGCCGGTCTCGGCCAGCGAGAGCCCGGCGATGAAGCCGCGGTAGACGCCCGGCGGGACGCTCGTGGCGAGGTTGCGGCGGCCGGCCACCCGGTCGCCGTCCACGTCGTTGATGTTGGAGTAGACCGAGACCATGAGGCTCCACAGTCCGAACAGGAAGCACGCCAGCCACGCCGCCCCCGTCATCTCCCCGTTCAGCAGGGCGAAGGGGATCAGCACGCACAGGCCGGTGCTCAGCCAGATGACCGCCTCCTGGCCGCCCCGGTAGCTGAGCTTGAGGCCGTAGGAGTACTGCACGCTGATGACCACCGAGAAGCCCGCGGCCGCCAGCGCCCACCACGGCCGGTGCGGTGCGACCAGCGCGGTGAGCGCCCACAGGGCGCCGCCCCCGACGGCACATCCCCAGCCGAAGCGCAGCGCTTGCCGCAGGGTGAGCCTGCCGTCGAGCAGGGGTTTGCGGTCCCGGGCGCGCAGCGACTCCTGCGGGTCGTAGTTGCGGGCATCGCTGCCGTCCCGTACTCCGGTGACGTCGTCCAGCGCGACGGTGGCCGCCACGATCCCGACCCAGCCAACGTCGAACAGCACCAGGACCCACCAGGTGCGCGGTTCGTCCCAGGCGGCGCCGGGCAGCAGCGCAAGGACCACAAAGACGCACAGGTAGTAGTCGAAGAAGGAGAGCTTCGCCAACTTCGCGTAGGCGCCCGCTCGTTCCCGTACGCCCTGGCGCATAGGCGCCGCGGTGGTCGCCGTCATCGTCCCGGCTCCGCCCCGCCCTTGCGGCCGACGGTGCTGATCAGCACCTGGCTCAGCCAGTGGTGGGCCGGGTCGGCCATCTCGGCGAGGGCCGCGTCTATCCGGGCGTCGTCCAGGAGCCCGGCGCCGACTATGCGTGGTCGCATGAACTCCAGCCACAGCATGTAGTGCCTGGCCTGGTCGGAGCCGCCGCGGACCATCACGGCCCGGCCCTCCGCCGTCGCCTCCAGGCCGGCGGCCAGCACCAGTTGGTAGTCGACGTGCCCGCCGCGCGGGTCGTGGCCCGACTCGCGCATCAGGCCGTATCCGGCGGCCCGTACGTCCTGGAGGAACTCCTCCGAGAGGGAGGAGCGGAACAGCGTGGAGGAGTCGGTGTCCTCCAGGAACAGCACCCCACCCGGCCGCAGGGCGCGCACCATGCGGTCCACGGCGGCGGCCCTGTCCGGCAGGTGCTGAAGCACCATGCGGGAGTGCACGAGGTCGAACGCCGCTTCGGGCAGCTCCTCCTCCCGCAGATCGTGACGTACGGCGTCCACCTGGGGCAGTGACGCCAGCGAGGTGAGGCGCTCGGTCTGGAGGTCGGTGGCGAGGACCCGTCCTGCGGGGCCCACGCGGTCGGCGAGCCAGCGGGCCACGGACCCGGATCCGGCGCCGATCTCCAGGCAGTGCCAGCCGGGCCCGACACCCAGCGCGGCCAACCGCTCCAGGGTGCCCGGGTCCCATATCGCCTCGTTGGTGCGAAGCCGCTCGGTCTCCTTCTCCCAGACCGGGTCGAAGACGTACTCCTGCTGTGCCGGTGGGCTCGTCATGTGGGTCTCCATGTGCTGCACTCGCGTCCTCATGCGTAGAACTCGCAGACCGTGTCGGCGATGAATTCGACCTCGGCATCGCTCAGGTGGGGCCAGATCGGGATGGCCAGGTTGCGTGCGGATGCCAGTTCGGCGTTGGGCCAGCTGCCGTCCGGGGCGGCCCACGGCGCGAAGGCGGGCTGTCGGGGCAGCGGTACGGGGTAGTAGATGTGGCTGCCTATCTGGCGCTCCGTCAGGTAGGAGCGCAAGTCCTCGCGGCGGTCGACGAGGAGGGAGTAGACGTAATAGCAGCGGCCGTTGCGCCCCGCGGGCGGCGCGAGCACTCCGCGCTCGCGCAGTGGCTCGAAGCGCTCGGTGTAGTAGTCGGCGATCCGCGCGCGGCGTTCCAGCCGGTCCGCGAAGCCCGGCAGCCGGTGCAGCTGGAAGGCGGCGAGCACCTCGTCGAACCGGTTGTTCTGACCGATCCGGTGGTGCAGGAAGCGATGGACGCCGTCCTGCCCGTGGTTGCGCAGCATCCGTACAGTGCGGGCCAGTTCGGGGTCGTCGGTGAGCACCACCCCACCCTCGCCCGCTGTACCGAACGCCTTGACCTGGAAGAAGGAGAAGACACCGAGGTCGCCCCACCGCCCGGCGGGCCGCCCGTCGAGGACGGCGCCCTGAGCGACTGCCGCGTCCTCGATCAGTGCGACGCCGTGCTCGCGGGCGATCGCCCCCAGCTGCTCCATGTCCGCCATGATCGAGAAGACGTGGGCCGGCATCACCGCCTTCGTGCGCTCGGTGATCAACGACTTGGTGGCGTCGGGGTCAAGGACCATCGTCCACGGGTCGACGTCGGCGAAGACCGGGGTGGCCCCGGTGTTCGCCACCGAACTGGCCACCGGCTGGCAGCAGAAGGCGGGCACGATCACCTCGTCGCCCGGGCCGATGCCCAGCGCGCGCACGGACAGCTCGAGCCCTCCTGTGCCGCTGGCGCAGGCGATGACGTGGGCGGCGCCGGTCATGTCGCCCAGCGCCGCCTCCAGTTGGGCGGTGCGCTCGCCGAGGATGAACCGCTGGTCGGGGCCCGTGCCCAGCTCGTGCACGGTCGACAGCAGCGCCTCGCGGTCCTCCTCGAAGAGGTCAGGGGGAAAGAAGGGCAGAGTCCTCATGATGCGGCCCCCGTGTAGAAGCGGCGGACGGCCTCGCACACCCGGTGCACTTCGTCGAGGGCGAGGTCGGGGTGGAAGGGGAGGGCGACGGTGCGCTCGCAGGCCGCCTCCGCGTTCGGGAAGTCGCCCCGACGGTGGCCCAGTTCTGCGAAGCAGGGCTGGAGGTGGAGCGGTATCGGGTAGAAGACCTCGGTGCCGATGCCCTCCCGCGTGAGGTGCTCCACCAGGGCGTCCCGCCGCTCCACCTCGATCACGTACACGTAGAAGACCGGGTCCGCCGGTACGCCGCGGTCCGTCACCGTGGGCACCCGCAGGACGCCCGGCATGTCGCACAGCGCCTCGGTGTACGCCGCCGCCAGCTCCTTGCGGCGGTCGATGGCCGCGTCGAGCCGGGGCAACTTGCCGAGCAGCACGGACGCCTGGATGTCGTCCATCTTGCTGTTGGTGCCCGAGGCCCCCGACAGGTTGGAGATGCCGGCGATGTGGTCGACGGTGCGGCCCATCCGGCCGTGGTGGCGCAGGATCGCGACCTGCTCGGCGATCTCCGGGTCGTCGGTCAGGACGGCGCCCGCGTCACCCAGCGCACCCAGGGTCTTGGTGGGGAAGAACGACAGGACTCCGGCGTCGCCGAGCAGTCCGGCGTGGACGCCGTCGCGGCGCATGCCGATTCCCTCCGCGCTGTCCTCCACCACCTTCACGCCGTGCCGCTGCGCCAGGGCGCCGAGTGCGCCCATGTCGGCGAGCTGCCAGAACAGGTGCACCGGCATGATCGCCTTGGTACGCCCGGTGATGGCCGCCTCGGCGGAGCGCGGGTCCAGCGAGTAGCCGTCCGGTTCGATGTCGGCGAACACCGGCTTGGCGCGGGCCAGCGCCACCGAGGTGGCCGTGGCGGCGAAGCTGAAGGCCGGCACGACGACCTCGTCGCCGGGGACGACACCACAGGCGCGCAGCAGCAGGACGAGGGCGTCCGTCCCGCTGTTCACCGCCACCACGTGCCGTGCTCCCGTGTATGCGGCGAGCGCCTTTTCCAATTCCGCGACCTGTCGGCCGTGGGAGTACTTTCCGCGGTCGAACATCTCGTTGAGGTGATGTTTTATGTCCGGCCAACAGTCGCTAAAGGTGTCGGCCTGAGTGAAGAACGGAACCGGGTTTCCGATTTCCCGTTCCGTGTTTCGATCGGTGCTCCGGGCAGGGGTGATCACACAGTCCTCCGTGTAGCAGGACGGAGATATGGATGTGCGAAGCTAAGCCGGTCGTTTTCCAGACGGCAATGACAAACCCTTGCCGGGACCGGGGGCGGGGGACCGGCAAGTATCAGTCATGCCGGGCCGTCGAAGGCACCGAACTGCCTGTTCAGGCAGGGCTCTTGAAGGTCGGCAACCGGCCCGGCGGATGGGCCGGGAGGGGCCGGCGCTTGACACGGAACGCCCCCTCACCGCAGCTTTTCCAGGGTACCGCCGCGTTTCCGCATCACATGTCAGAGTCCGATGAGCGGGTGACAGAGGATGTGCTCTCTTTGATATTTCACGGCGATTCCGGAGAACCGGAGAAGTCGGCGGCGCCGCATGTGAGGAGTGCGGCCCCTGCCGAGCACGGCGAATCCGAAAGCACCTGTACCGAGGACATCGTGTGCGGCCCATCGCCCTCCCGAACGAAAGGCAACGCATGAGCGACGACGGCGTGCTGACCCGGTCGCTGGACGCCGTCCAGGAGCGCATCGACACCGTCCTCACCCAGGAGAGCGCGCGCTGGACCGCGGTGGATCCGCGCTGTGCCGCGTTCGTCGACAGCGTCACCGCCATCACCACCGCCAAGGGCAAGCTGCTGCGCCCCCGCTTCTGTCTCCTCGGCCACCTCGCCGCCGGCGGGGCACCCGACCACGACAAGGCCGTCGACGCGGCCGCCGCCCTCGAACTCCTGCACACCTTCGCCCTGTTGCGCGACGACGTCCTCGACGACTCGCCGCTGCGCCGGGGCGCCGTCACCGCGCACGAGCGGCACGCCAAGGAGCACCGGGCCCGCCTGCTGCGCGGCGAACCCCGCCGCTACGGAGAGGGCATCGCCAACCTCGCCGCCGACCTCGCGCACGTCTACGCCGACCGGCTGGCCCACGCGCTGCCCGCGGCGGCCCAGACGGTGTGGGACGAGACCCGGGTCGAGGTCACCGTCGGCCAGTACCTCGACATCACCGTCGCCGCCGAGGGTGTGGCCGACCCCGAGCTTTCCCGCTGGATCGCGGTCTGCAAGTCCGGCCGCTACACCATCCAGCGTCCCCTCCAACTCGGTTCCGCTCTCGCGGGCCGGCCCGATCTGGCCCCTGTCTTCGAGAGGTACGGGCTGCCGCTGGGCGAGGCGTTCCAGCTCAGGGACGACCTCATCGACGCCTTCGGTGACGCCGAGGACACCGGCAAGCCGGCCGGTCTCGACCTCGACCGGTTCAAAATGAGCTATTTGCTCAGCCTCGCCGTGCGCCAGGACGACCGGATCCGGGAGCTCGCCGCCAACCCCGCCGCCCCCGAGGGCGCGGCCAGGATGCGAGAACTGCTCGTCACGACCGGTGTGGCCGACGAGGTCGAGCAACGCATCGCGGACCTCGTCGACCAGGCGCGCGAGGCGGTCGCCGACGCGCCCCTGGTGCCCCGCTGGCGCACCGAACTCATGGAACTCACCACAAGGGTGGCTTACCGGAACCACTGAAGCGTACCGGAAGCGCTTGATGCGTTACCAGAACCTTCAGATCTCACCGGAACCACCGAGCCGTACCGGAACCATCGAAAGGAACCGCACCGGCATGGACCGAACACTGATCATCGGGCTCGGGCGGGCGGGCCTCGGGCTGCACTGGGCGGTCCTGCGCAAGCTGCGCGCCGCCGGACGACACACGGATCTCTTCGACCCCGCCCCCGTCCTGACCCTCGACCCGCCGAACCCCGCGGCACCCGCGCGGGCCGACGGCCTGCGCCCCGTCGCCTCGATCGCCGAGGCCCGCACCCTGCTGGACCCCGAGCACACCGTCGTGCACGTGTGCACCCCGCCCGTGGCCCGCCTCGGCCTGCTGCACGAGCTGGCCGCCGCGGGATTCCGCCGGATCATCGTGGAGAAGCCCCTGGCGGTCGACCGTCGGTCCGTCCAGGAGATCCTTGCCCTCGCCCGCACCGAGCGGCTGCGCTTGGCGATCGTCGCTCCCTGGCTGGCCAGCGCGCTGACCACACGGCTCGAACGCGTCGTCGCCGAAGGCGCCCTGGGCGAGCTGCGCTCCATCGACATACGGCAGAGCAAGCCGCGCATGAGCCGCACGCTGACCGATGGCGGCCACCCCACCGCGTTCGACGTGGAGCCCCCGCACTCCCTCGGGCTCTGTCTGCGGCTCGCCGGGGATGCCGTCCTCGCCGCCGCCGAACTGACCGACATGCGGATCGGTGACACCACCATCCCCGGCATGGGCCGCGCCGAGCTGGTCTTCCGGCACCGGGGGGCGACCAGCCGGATCGTCTCCGACCTCACCGCCCCGGTCCGCGAGCGCCGCGTCCAACTGGAGTTCACCGACGGCCGGGCGGTCGCGCACTACCCCAACGGTGAGGACGACCACTACGCCCAGCTGCGGTTCAGCCGCACCGGCCGCCCCGAGACGTGGGAGGTCTTCCCCGACGACGCGCTGTCCACGTACTTCGTCGACACCTACCGCGCCCTGCGCGACGGCACCGACCTGGCCGCCCAACTGCGGCTCTCCACACGGGTGGTGGAGCTGCTCGCCGACGCCAAGGACACGACGCGGCGGCCCGGCGCCACGGACGCCCACTCCCCTGCCGGGCCCGGCGGACGGCAGGCGAGCCATGCGGGATGACATAGGATCGCGGGCCGCAGCGGGGGCCCGGCTCTCGCCGCCACCCGGCATCCGCTACGCGGGCATCGGCGACGAGGCCGCGTCCGACCTCGCCGGCCAGATCCGCTCCCACCAGCTCCTCGGCTGGTCCGCGATCGAGCTGCGCGACATCGACGGCACCGCCCTCGCCGACCTCGACGACGCCGCGTTCAACCGGGTCGTCGCGGCCCTGCGCGAGGCGCGCCTCGACGTGGTGTGCGTCAACTCCCGTATCGCCAACTGGGCCCGCCCCGTCACCGGCGACTTCGAGCTGGACCGCAGCGAGCTGGCGCGCCTCGCCCCGCGGTGCGCCGCGCTCGGCACCCGGCACATCCGCGTCATGTCCTACCCGAACGACCCGAGCGCGCCGCTCGACGAACCGGAGTGGGCCCGCCGGGCGATCGGCCGGCTGACGCGCCTGGCCCGGCAGGCCGAGGACGCCGGTCTTGTCCTGCTGCACGAGAACTGCGCCGGCTGGGCCGGCGCCGACCCGGCTCGCGCACTGCGGCTGTTGGCAGAGGTCGACAGTCCGGCGCTGCGGCTGCTGTTCGACACCGGCAACGGTGTGGCGTACGGCTACGAGGCGTACGACATGCTCACCGAACTGGTCACGTGGGTGGACCACGTACAGATCAAGGACGCCCGGTCCGAGGCGGGCGATGCGGTGTATGTCCTTCCCGGGGAGGGAAGTTGCCGGGTCGCCGACTGTCTGCGGCTCCTGCTCGACCACGGCTACACCGGTACCTGGACCATCGAGCCCCACCGCACGGTCCGCCCGCACGAGGGCCGTACCGACGCAGGCAGCGACGGCGTGGCGGAGTTCGTGCGGTACGGCCGCGCTCTGGAGTCCCTGGCCTCGCGACTGCCCGATCGGGCGGCCCCGGACCGGGAGGCCGTCCGATGACGCGACTGACCCCCGCCGATCACGCCCTGCTCCTTCACCTCCTCGAACTCCCCACCGTCGGCCCCCTGGAGGGTGAGGGCGAGCCCCGGCTGAGAGAGGCTCAGCGGGCCTACGCGGACGCCGCGCGCTCCCTGGGTTTCGAGGTCGTGCACCACGCCGCCGCCGAATCCGCCGAGCTGACGGACGAGCAGGTGCCGCTCGCCGTGCGTCGGGCCGTGGCGGACGACCCCGCTTTCCTCGCCGTACAGCCCTCTCTCGTCCTCGCGCTCGGCCCCGAACTGCCGCAGGCGGACACCGTGATGTTCAACGTGCACCTCGACACCGTCGCGGGTCTCGAACCGGTCGGGTTCGACGGGGAGCGTTTCACCGGGCGCGGCGCGATCGACGCCAAGGGCCCCGCCGTGGCCCTGCTGGCCGGGGTCCGCGCGGTGCTCGACGCCGCCCCCGACCGGCTCGCCGGCACCCGCGTGCTCATCCAGGCGGTGGCGGGCGAGGAGGGCGGCGCCATGGGGGTGTTCGGCACCCGCCCGCTGATTCGCCGTGGCTGGTACGGCAGGCTCAACCTGTTCTGCGAGCCCACCGGAATGCGACTGCTGTCGCGTTCCACGGCCGCGATGACGGCCTGTGTCCGGGTCGACGGTGACGACGCCATCGACGACCGTCCCGCCGCCGGGCACAACGCCACCGTCCTGCTCGGGCACCTCGCGCAGCGTCTCGCCACCCGGCTCCCGGAACACGCGGACGGCGGCCAAGTCTGCGTCGCGGGGCTGCACACCGGGCACCTCCACAACCGGGTGTACGGGACCGGCCGGCTACTGCTCAACTGCTCCTACCCCGACTCCACCACAGGACAGGCTCTCGCCGACCGTCTGGAACGCGAAGTGGGAGACAGCGTACGGGAGTTCACCGAGACCTATCGGAACCACCGGGACCTGTCCCGCACCGCCGCGGACGCTGCCGCGATCACCCGTGTCGAGTGGCACAAGCGCGGTCTGCCCGCGCTCCCGCCCCTGGACGACCCCTGGGCCGTCGACCTGCTGACGCGGGACGGCGGGCCTCCCCGATGGCCCGCCGACGAACCCGCGTTCACCTGCGACGCGATGTGGATGGCGGGCCTGCCCGGCGCGTACACCGCCGTCCTCGGCCCCGGCGACCTCGACCGCAACCACGCGCACGCGACCGGGGAATACGCCGACCTGGCCGATCTCGAAGCCTTCGCCGGGGCGGTGAGCGGCATCCTCGTCCGCTTCGCCGCCCGGCGGCCCGCCACCACAGGAGGAAAGCGACAGTGACCCAGTCGACCGATGCCCCGCCGCACGACGGGGTGACCGTCCCGTACGACGCCCTTGTGGCCTTCAGCACCCAGATCTTCACCGGCCGCGGGGTGCCGGAGGGCCGGGCCCGCACCGCTGCGGAGGCCCTCGTCCATGGCGATCTCACCGGACTCACCTCGCACGGCCTCGCCAACCTCACCCGGCTCTACCTGCCCGCCCTCGACGCGGGCCGCATCGACGCCACCGCTGAGCCGGAGAAGATCACCGACACCGGCGCCGCGGTCCTCCTCGACGGGCGCCGCTCCCTCGGCCTGTGGGCGGCGACCGAGGCGCTCGAGCTGGCCGCCGACCGCGCCGCGCAGACCGGCATCGCCCTGGTGACCATGCGCGACGCGACCCACTTCGGCTGCGCGGGACACCACACGGCCCGGATCGCCCGGCGCGGCATGGTGGCCTTCCTCGCCTCCAACTGCGGCCGCCAGCGCATCGCCCGGCCGCCGGGCGGCCGTGCCGCGATGCTCGGCACCAACCCGTTCAGCGTCGCCGCGCCCGCCGGCGACCGGCCGCCGTACGTCCTCGACATGAGCACCACCGTCGTACCGACCGGCAAGGTGCGGGCCGCCGCTCGCGCCGGGGAGCCGATACCGGAGGGCTGGCTGGAGGACGCCGAGGGCCGCCCGGTCACCGATCCCCGCGCCCTCGACGCGGGTGCGGGCTTTCTGCGCTGGCTCGGCGGAGACCCCGCCACGGGCTCCTTCAAGGGGTACGGACTCGGTCTGATGGTCGAGGTGCTCGCCGCGCTGGTGCCAGGCGCCGGACTCGGGCCCGCCCCGGAGGCCCTGAGCGGCGACGGGCAGCCCTCCGGGCGTGACGACGACATCGGCCTCACCGCCCTCGTCCTGGCCCCCGGCGCTCTCCGTCCCGAACCGGACTTCCACACCGAGGCCGACGGTCTCTTCGGAGCACTCCTCGACTGCCCGCCCCTGGACCCGGCCCGGCCGGTGAGCTACCCCGGACGGCCCGAGGAACTGACAGCGGCGCACCGCAGGGCGCACGGCGTACCGCTGTCCGCCCAGTGCCATGCCGAACTGACCGCGCTGGCTGCCGAACAGAACCTCACGTTCCCCGAGCCGGTCGCGGCGCCGGACGCAGTCCCCTCGGCGGGTGCCCGGTGACCCCCCGTCCTGGAGCGCGGACCCGTGTCGGCCTCATCGGCCTGGGTGTCATCTCGAAGTTCTATGTCGCCGGCTTCGACCGGCTGCCGGGCCTCGATCTCGCCGCCGTGTGCGATCTGCGGCCCGCCGCTCTGGAGCCGTTCCGGAACGTCGCCAAGTGCTACACCGGTCATGCCGAACTCCTCGCCGACGCCGCCGTGGACGCGGTCGTCGTGAACGTCCCCAACAACGCGCACGCCACCGTGTGCGGGGACGCTCTCGCCGCGAGGGTCGCGGTGTGCGTGGAGAAGCCACTCGCCATCCGTGTCGAGGACGGCCGTGCGCTCGCCTCGCTGGCCAGGGAGAAGGACGTCACTCTCTTCACCTCCTTCCACCGCCGCTACAACTCCGCCGTCCTCCGCCTGCTCGACGACGTCGCGGCGACCGGTTCCCCCGTGCGCTCCCTCACCGTCCGCTACCTCGAACGCATCGAGGACCATGCGGGCAGCGACCGCTGGTACCTCGACGCCGAGCGCTGCGGTGGCGGCTGCGTGGCCGACAACGGACCCAACGCCTTCGACCTGGTGCGGCTGTTCCTCGGCGACGTCGAACTGGCAGGGGCCGAGGTCGTCCGGGACGAGCTGGGCACCGACCGCCAAGCCTCGATCGATCTGCGCTCGGCGGCCGGGGTCTCCGCGCGGGTCGAGCTCGACTGGTCCTACGAGGGCGAGGTCAAGGACATCACCATCGAACTCCGGGACGGTACGCGGCTGTTCGCCGACATGCTGGACGGACACTCCGAGTTCAAGGGCTCGCTCTGGCACGAGTACGTCGGCGTGCTCACCGACTTCGACGCCCGCCTGCGCGGCGGTCAGGACGCCTCCCGCGACGGCCTTGCCGCGCTCGAACTCGTCGACGCCGTCTACCACGCGGAAGGAGCCACCCGGTGAACCCGGGCGAGGACGGCGGCAAGCGCACCGTGCACGCCACGCTGGTGAAGGTGCTGACCCACCGCCGCGACGACCGGGGCATGCGCCTGGAGGAGTTCACCAGCCGCTGCGTACGCGCCGGTGAGGTGCACGAACTCGTCACCACCGACCAGGCCGACAGCCCGCCCGCATCCCGCATCGACCGGGTCGGCTTCCTCGGCTTCGCAGAGATCCAGAGCGCCGGAGTGATCGACCGGGGCGATGAGGTGTGGGTCGACGGCCGTCTCGTGGGCACCGTGCTCGGCTTCGACTCCTGCCACTTCCCCAACCACTACAACGTGCTGATCGCCGTCGACGACCTGATGACCGGCCCCGACCTGGACCTGCGGCCGGAGACGCCGCTGTTCTTCCGCCAGGTCTCGGCGAATGCCCGCACGTCCGGGCCCGTGGGAGCGAGGGGCTGACCTTGGAACCGCTCAACCGCATCAAGAATCCGGACAGTAGAAGGGTGCAATTCACATGAGCTCCGTCACCTTCGACGTGACCCCTCCGCATGCCCCCGGCACCACCACTTGGCGGCTCGACGCGGAATTGTCCCTGCCGCCCGGTGAGGCGCCCGACACCGTGCTCCTGCTGCTGCCGGGGCTCACCTACGACCGCCGCTACTGGGCCGCTCCCGGCGCCCTCGGCTACACCCGGCACGCGGTCGGCGAGGGCTACGCCGTCCTCGCCCTCGACCGCCCCGGCACCGGCACGAGCGAGCACCCACCGGCCGAACAGGTCACGGTCGAGAGCAATGTCGAGGCCGTGCACCAGGTGGTGACCGCCCTGCGCCGGGGCGCCCCCGGACGGCCCGCCTTCCGGCGTGTGGTCGCCGTCGGGCACTCCTTGGGCTCCGGCATCGCCCTGATCGAGGCGGCCCGCCACCGCGATCTGGACGCCCTGGTGATCACCGGACTGCTGCACGCCATCGGCCCGCTCTACCCGGAGGCGATGCCGGCCCTGTACCCCGCCACCGAGGACGCGTTGCTCGCCCCGACGAACCCGCCGGAGAACTACCTGACCACCCGCCCCGGCCGCCGCGCCGCCCTGTACGAGCACCCGGCCGGCATGGACGCCGATGTGTCCGCCTGGCACGAGGACACCAAGTCGACGGTGACCGCCGGGGAGGGCTTCACCCTGGACGCCATCTACCAGCCGGAGGTAGCCGCCGAGATACGGGTGCCCGTCCTGCTGGTCGTCGGCCGGGAAGACCGTCTCTTCGGCGGAGGGGACGCCTCCACCGAGGACGCCGCGTCCGTCGTCGCGTACGAGCGGAAGTTCTACACCGGCGCCACCGACCTGGAGGCGTTCGTCGTCCCGGACGCTGCGCACTCCCTCAACGTCCACCGGACTGCGCCGAGTTGGCATGCCGCCGCCCACGAGTGGCTCGACCGCAGGTGCCCCGCCCGTGAGCGCTGAACCGAGAGGAGGGGACCGGACATGACGGACCGCAGCAGCCGTCCACAGGCCGACGGCCACGCCGTGGTCCTCGGCGGCAGCCTCGCCGGGCTCTGCGCGGCGGCCGCACTGGCCCCGCACGTGGACCGGGTCACGCTCGTCGAGCGCGACCGCTACCCGGACGAACCGCGCTGGCGCCGCGGCGTGCCCCAGGCCCGCCACACCCACAACCTGCTGGGCGCGGGACAGCGCTCCCTCGAACAGCTCTTCCCCGGCCTCCTGGGCGAGCTGCTCGACCTGGGCATGGTCGAGGTCCGCATGCCGCAGGACATGCTGCTCATGGTGCCGGGCGGCTGGGTGGACCGCTTCGAGGGCCCGCACACGGTCCTGTCCGGCTCGCGCGACCTCCTCGACTGGGCCGTCCGCCGCCGGCTGCGGCGACTGCCCACCGTGGAGATCCTGGAGGAGACGGAGGCCGTCGGCCTCGTCGCAGGACAGGGCGACTCGGTCCGCGGAGTGCTCCTGCGTGACCGGGGGGCCGCGGCGCGCGCCGGTGGGAGCCGGCCGTACGAGCAGGGGGCCGACCTGGTCGTGGACGCCACCGGCCGCGGCTCCCGGGCCCCTGCCTGGCTTCAGGACCTCGGCTACGACACACCGGAAGAGAGCGTCGTCGACGCCGGCTGCGCCTATGCCACCTGCGTCCTCGAACCCGCCCCCGGACACACCGCCGACTGGAAGTGCGTCCTGCTCCAGTCCACACCGGACGAGCCCCGCTCTGGCATCCTCAACCCCATCGAGAACGGCCGCTGGATGGTCTCCGTGGCCGGCCTCGGCGGCGAGCGTCCGCCGCTCGACCACGCGGGCTTCGTCGACTTCGCCAAGCGCCTGCGCAGCACCGTCCTGTACGACGCGATCCGCGACGCGAAACCTCTCGGCGACGTGTACGGCTCCGGCCGTACGGAGAACCGCTGGCGCCACTACGAGCGGCTGACGCGCTGGCCCGACCGCTTCCTCGTGCTCGGCGACGCCGTCGGCGCCTTCAACCCGGCCTACGGGCAAGGCATCTCCGTCGCCGCCCTGAGTGCGCTAGTACTGCGTCGGGCCCTGGAGCAGTCCGTGCCTCCCGGTGCCGGCCGGATCCCGCCCGGCCTGACCGGCCCGCTACGCAAACCGGTCGCGGATTGCGTGGAGGCTGCCTGGATGCTGTCGGGCAACGCCGACCTGGCGTACCCGGGAGCCTCCGACGGCCCGCTGCCGCTCGCCGCACGGCTCGGCAAGCGCTACACCGACAGGCTCCTGAAGGTGGCGACCACCGACCGGGCCGCGGCCATGGCCCTGCTCGACATGACCCACCTGCTGGCTCCGCCGCAGGCCGTGTTCCGGCCGAGGGTGCTGGCCTCGGTGCTGCGCGGTCCGCGGAACCCTCCGTCCCCGACCACCTCGCCCTCCGGCCCCGCCGGGACCGGCCCGCCTACCCGAGGAACGCCCATGACCGCCGAGTCAGAACGCATGGTGCAGGTCTACCGCAAACGGGCCAAGCGCTATGACCTCACCTCCAACCGCCTCTACCTCATCGGCCAGCGCACGATGGCCTACAAGCACCTGGCCCTGGAGCAGCTCGCCCTGCGCCCCGGCGACACGGTCGTCGACGCCGGCTGCGGCACCGGCCACAACCTGCCGCTGCTCGCCGAGGCCGTGGGCCCGACCGGCCGGGTGATCGGCGTGGACCTCACCGACGCCATGCTGGAACAGGCGGAGGACCGGGTGCGGCGCGCCGGGCTGTCCCAAGTCTCGCTTGTCCAGGCTGACCTGACGACCTATGAGTATCCGGAGAACGTACGCGGCATCACCGCCTGCTTCTCGCTGACCCTCATCAGCGAGTACGCCAAGGTGATCGAGCGCGGCTACGAGGCGCTCGCTCCCGGCGGTCGCTGGGTGGTCCTCGACTACCGGCTCCCACGCTGGTGGCCGGAGCGGCTCACCCCCGCGCTGGGGCCGATGATCGCCCCCTTCGGCGGCGACACCAGCATGGTCCTGCGCCATCCGTGGGAGCCGATCCAGGAGGGCGCCGCCCGCCACCGTGTGCTGACGCGGTACGGCGGCTGGGTGTATGTCGCGGTCGGGGAGGCGGGGGGCAGCAGGGCAAACCCGTAGGGGAACGGCACGGCGCCCGCCAGGGGCGTGCGCCGTGCGGCCCGCGCGCTCAGGGTGGTGGGTGGGTGTGGGCCGCCCTTGTGGGAAAGGGGTGCGTGGTGGCCGGGTGGAGGATCTGGCCGGCTGCCAGTTCGCGGTAGAGGGGGTTGGCCGTGAGCAGTTCCTCGTGGCGTCCGTGGGCGGTGGTGCGGCCGTTGTCCAGTACGACGATGCGGTCGGCGTGCTGGACGGTGGAGAGGCGGTGGGCGATCACCAGCAGGGCGCATTCCTGCGCGACGTCCTTCATCACCGTGGTGAGCGCCGTTTCGTTGATGGCGTCGAGGTGGGAGGTGGGTTCGTCGAGCAGGAGCAGTGCGGGGCGGGCGAGCAGGGCGCGGGCCAGGGCGACCCGCTGGCGCTCGCCTCCCGAGAGGGTGTTGCCGCGGTCGCCGAGCATGCCGGCCAGGCCGCCGCGCAACCTCCTTACGACATGGTCGAGTTGGGCGAGCTCGATGACGCGCCGCACTTCGGCGTCGGTGGCGTCCGGCACGGCGTAGGTGATGTTGTCGCGCAGGGTGCCGTGGACGACATGGGTGTTCTGGTCCACGACGGCGATCCGTGCGCGGCATTCCGCGCGAGTCAGTTCGGTGGCGGGCCGCCCGTCGAAGAGCAGGGTTCCGGAGTCCGGTTCGTAGAACCTGGCCACCAGGGCGAAGATCGTGCTCTTTCCGGCACCCGACCGGCCGACCAAGGCCGTCTGGCGCCGGTGGGGCACGGAGAAGGTGACACCGCGCAGGACCAGCCGGCCGGGGTCGTAACCGAAGGTGAGGTCCCGCAGTTGGAGGGCGGGTGCCTCGGCCGGTGCGGGCTCGGTCGGTGCGGTCTCGCTTGTGCGTGGCCGTACCGACAGCCGTCCTGCCGGTGCGGGTTCCGCGGGCAGGTGCAGGGCTTCTTCGATGCGCTGGTACGCGCCCATGCCGCGCTGGATCAGGCCGACCGCGCGGAAGACCGAGGACAGGGGCAGGACGAGGTACGAGGCGTAGAGCAGGAAGGCCACCAGGTCGCCGAGGGAGTTGGCGTGACCGGTGACGCGCAGGCCGCCGATGACCAGGACGAGCAGGAATGAGCCCTGGACGGCGAGTTCGACGGCCGGGCTCATCGCTGACGCGAGTTTCGCGGTCCGTACGCCCGCGTCGTGGGCCGATTCGACGCGTTCTCCGATGCGTTGGGCCTCGCGGTCCTCGGCCCGGTGGACGCGGACCATCGGCAGGGCGCCGAGCGCGCGCTCGAGGTCGGCGGCGATGGCGCCGACGGAGTTCTGCATGTGCTCCGACGCGGCACGGATGCCCTTGAGGAGCGAGGCCACAACCGCGGCCGCGGTGGCCACCGTCAGGGCGACCAGGGCCAGCAGCAGCGGGTCGATCCACATCATGAGGGCGATCGCGCCGGCCGCGACGAGGGCTCCCGTGACGAGGTCGACGAGGGCCTGGGAGACCACCTCCCGCAGCAGGGTGGTGTCGGTGGTCACGCGGGAGATCAGGTCGCCGGTGCGGTGCCGGTCGTACTCCCGCATCTCCAGCCGGAGTAGCCGGGCGACCAGTCCGTGGCGGAGTTGTCGTACGACTCGTTCGCCCATGCGTTCCAGGACGAAGCGGCCGATTGCGCCGGTGGCCGCCTCGCTGACGAACAGCGCGGCCAGGATCAGCAACAGGGGCCAGTACGCCCGCCCGTGCCCGCTCGCGTCCACGATCTGCTTGGCGACGAGGGGCTGGGCGAGCCCGAGGCCGGAGCCGACGAGGGTGAGCACGGTGGCCACGACGACGGAGGTCCGGTGCCCGGTGGTGAGCCGGTACATGGTGGCCACCGCGGCCCGCGTCGAACGATCCGGCGCCGGCGCGGGAGGCTCGCCCTGCGCGGGTGGCTCGCCCTGCGCGGGTGGCTCGTCCTTCGCGGGTGGCTTCTCCTGCGCGGAAAGCTCTTCCCTCACGGAGGGCTTGTCCTGCGCGTGGCGGTCCGTCTGCGCCCGGGAGTCCCTCATCGGCGCGGCGACCGGTCCGCTGTCGCCGGCCCCACCGCGAGCAGCCGCGCGAAGTAGTCGTCGGGCACGTCTTCGCCGACGGGGCGGCCCTCCGCCTCGATCCACGCATGCGCGTTGAAGGGCGGCACCACGCTCGCGCCGGTGCACCACGTGGCCCAGCCGCCCGTCAGCCGGCACAGCAGGGCGGCGCCCAGCGAGCGGGGCAGACAGCCTTTCGGGCCGGCGCAGAGCAGGCTGACCGCGCACATCGCGTCCCGGGCGCTCTTGGCCTGCGCGGCGGTGGCCGGCGCGGCTCCGCGACGTACGACATTCAGGACGGCACGGATCCGGCGCGGGGGCAGGTACGAGAGCGCGACGGCCGGAAGCAGCACGAGGCGGGCGGCAAGGCGTCGGGCGAAGGGGACGCCGGTGGGCCGTTCCAGGGCGCTCGGTGTCGTCATGAGGCCAGCCCCGCATCCCGGAGTTCCCGCACGAGTGCCGTGACGTCCTGCTCCGCGTGGGCCCTGCCGATGTCGAATTCCGTGACGAGCGCGTCGACGGCCGCCGTTTCGTCGCCGCCGTCGAGGAGGGTCTTCACGACCAGGGTGCCGGTGGGGTTGAGCTCCCAGTAGTTTCCGCTGCGCTGGTCCAGGAGGACGGTGCCGTAGTCGGTCTCCGTGGTGGAGACATCGGGGCCGAACCGCAGTGCCATGGTGGGTGACTGCCTTTCTCCGGTGGCGGGCGGGCCTGGCGGGCAGGGGCTCAACGGGCGGGAGCGGGGGACGAGCCACGCAGCCAGACTTCCGCGGCGATGGTGGAGTAGAGGATGGCGTCGCGCAGCCCGGGGGCGGAGGGCCGCTGCGCGAGGTGCCGCAGCGCGTCGCCGTCGACCAGGCCGAGCCGTTCCAGCCGGGAGTCCTCCCACAGCGCAAGCAGGTCGGCACGGTGCCGTCGCAGGCCGTCGGCCGCGTCCATGGCGGCGGCGGCCTTGGTGGTGCGCCGCAGGCAGGTCTCGGGCACGATGCCACGCATCGCGGCGGTGAGGACGGGCTTGTACGCCCAGGGCGTGACCCGCTCCTCCGGCCGGATCGCTAGGCACGCCTCGATGACCCGGTCGTCGAGGAACGGCGACGCCATGGGTACACCGGCGCGGGCCGCCATCCCGTCCCACTGGCGGATGATGCGCGTGCAGGAGCGGATCTGTTCCAGGTCGGTGTGCAGGCCGCGGTCCGGGTGCAGCGGCGTGGCCGTCGCAGCGGCTTCTCGCAGGGCACGCCGGACCATGTGCTCGGCGTCGGGCGTGACCCAGTCGAAGAGGCGTGGGGGCATGCCCCAGCCGAGGCTGGTGGTCGCGGTGGCGGGGAGCGGTTCGCGCAGGTGGCCGGCGGCGTCGGCGAGGCACCTGCCGTACGGACGGGAGTCGGCCAGGGCACGCGCCGTGGCGCCGAGTGGCCACTGCCACAGGGCCCGGAAGCCGCGCAGCTGCCGCAGCGCGAACAGCGGGCGGGTGCGCGCCAGTCGGTGGTAGTACGCCTCGGAGCACCAGGCCACATGGTCGCCGCCGATGCCCGTGAGATGCAGCCGGCTGCCGCGTTCCGCCATCGCCGGCAGGTGGTGCAGCACCCGCGAACGGTCCATGACGCCGATGGTCGGTTCGTCCAGCAGGTCGTCGATGCCCAGCAGATCGTCGTAGACCAGCGGCGAGGCGTCGGCGTCCCACACCACGTGCTCGACGTCCGGCAGGTGCTTCGTCGCCTGCCGCGCCCAGTGCAGGTCGGTGTCGGCCGGGTCGCGGCCCGGCCAGGTGCTGGCCACCACCTTTGCGGGCGACCGGTCGGCCAGGAAGCAGATGGAGGTGGAGTCCAGGCCGCCGGACAGGTCGCAGCTGACCACGCCGCCTTGCCGGGTGCGGGCGTCGACGGCCGCGACGAGGGCCTCGCGGACCATCGGGGCGCCGTCGGCGAGCGTACGGACCGGCTCCGGTGGGGTCCACCACCGGGTGTGGCGTACGGTTCGCCCGTCCGCGGCGACGATCAGCGCGTCCTGCGGCGGGACGGCGGTGACGGCACGCCACAGGGACGTCTCGGAAAGCGGATAGGGCACCGGCCACAGCAGCCGGACGGCGAGCTGCTCCTCGTCGGGGTCGTGGCCCAGCGCGGCGGCGAGGACGTCGGCGCGGGTGGCGGCGACCGGCACGCCGTCCACGGTGGCGTGGAAGACCAGCCGGAGCCCGGACGCGGTGCCCTGCACCCTGAGCTGTCCGTCCATGGCGGCGACGAGGTGGAAGCTGCCGGGCAGGGAGCGGGCCAGCACGTCCAGCTCCGCCAAGTCGCGCAACCGCCCTGCCCTGACCTCCAGTTCGGCGGCGTCGACGGGGCAGCAGCCGACGACGGCCAGCGCGGTGTGTCCGGCGCGTGCCGTGACGATCTCCCGGTCGTCCCACTGTCCCACCAGCCAGGGCCGGCCCGACGGGTGTGCGAGGACGCGGGTGTCGCGGGTTCCTGAGCGGGTGAAGGACCGGGCCACGGCGGCCGCGTCCTCGTGGTCGGTGAAGACCGCGAAGTGCGCGTCGCCGGGGCCCGTCCCCGCACTCTCGTGCGATTCAGTCATGACGTCGGGTCAAGGACCGTCGGTCGTCAGTTCTTGCTCAGGATGAGCCGGTCATTGCCGGACCGCTGCAGCAGCCCGGTCTTCTTCCGGAATGTCCCGAGCCGGACGAGTGCCGGCGCTTCGTAGGCCTTCTTCATGACGTCTCCTCGGGTTGAGGATTGTGGCCGCCTCCCCTGGTCGACGGCGCGCTGGGCTCCGTCGACCCGCCCAGGACTCATCGGGAATCCCGGGGCGAGGAAGTGGTCGCACCTTCTAGCTATGTGCACAACCGGAGCGCATGACAAGGCCGCAGACATAAATACGATGATATGACAATTAACAGAAACGTTTCGACCTGCATGGCTGCAAAATGCGGATTATCAGGGAATCACCGGCAATGGTGCTGGAGTCAGCTGCTGAACGGAACGGCGTCGGCCGGATCGGCGTGCCAGTTGGTGCTCAGCGGCTTGTCGATCAGGGTCGTGCTGGGCAGGCGGACGGAGGTGGCGCCCTCCTCGTCCCCGGCGACGGCGATGATCAGCTGGTCGAACTCCGCGCCGTCGTCGTTGTTGGTCGACTTGGGGTTGATGCCGGCGTAGGCGGCGGTGGAGCCGGAGAGCTTGACGGTCTCGGTGACGGCCTGCTCGATGGGCGCCACCTGCCGGTCGGGGTGGGAGCCGAACGCGGCGGAGGGAATGGTGCCCTCCAGGTAGCAGGTGATGCCCGGCCTGGCCTTGGCGGTCACGAGAAGGTAGCCGCCGGCCTGGGTCTTCTCGGTGACCTTGAACGTCAGGTCGTCGGTCCCGCAGAGCTGCTCGACGGGGGCCTTGCTCTGGCCGCCGGCCGCGAGGGCGGTGCCGGCGGCGGTGGTGGCGAGGGCCGTGGCGGCCACGGCGGTCAGGGCGAGACGGGCGGAACGGGTGGCGAGACGCGAACGCATCGAGAACTCCTTGAGTGCGGTGAGTGGTTCGTCCGGTGAGCTGCTCGGACGATCCACAGCCTGGGCTGTGCTCCGTCCCGGCCGCCACAACAGGCCGGTGATACGGGATGCTGGAACGCCGGGACGGTCGCTGACCAGCACAGATGCCCCCACCTTGGAACGAGCGGCTGGGACGGACCCGCGTGTTCAGTGCCGCTACGACTCAGCCGTACGGGAGGGGTGGGAGCGGGGCCGTCGCGGTAGGCATTCCATGTGCAGACCTTCCTCCCGTACTCCGACTTCACGCGATCCGCCGAGGTTCTCGACCGGGCCCGCCTGGGCAAGCAGCGGGTCGAGGCCCTTCAGGTGCTGCGCGGCCTGACCGTGCCCGGTTACGGGTGGCGGCACCACCCCGCGGTGCGCATGTGGACCGGGTACGAGGAGGCCCTGGTCCGCTACGGTCTCGACGTGTGCTCCGTGTGGGTGGCGGAGGGACGCCCCGACACCTGTGCCGCCACCCTGGTCACCGACTTCACGCGGCATCGCCCCGGCACCTCCGTACGGGCCCGCGAGGAACTCGCCGACGACGGCGAGCTACCTCCCTGGCTGGGAGACCCGGCCTTCCACCGCAGCCATCAGTCCGCCCTGGTCCGCAAGGCGCCGGAGATCTACGCCCCTCTCTTCCCGGGCGTCCCCGACGACCTGCCCTACGTCTGGCCCGCCTCCGACCGGGGCCCTTCGTGACCCTTCCGCCACCCCGCCCGGTCCCTCCCCTCCACACGCGGGCGACCACGCACCGGCCTACGCTTGCCCCATGCGGCTGCTGCTGACCTCCGACACGCATGTGCCGGCGCGGGCGAAGCGCCTGCCCGACGACCTGCTGGCCGGGATCGACCGGGCGGACGTGGTGATCCATGCCGGGGACTGGATCGACGAGGCCACGCTCGATCTGTTCGAGTCCCGGTCGCGCCGGCTGATCGCCGTGTACGGCAACAACGACGGCCCGCCGCTGCGCCGTCGGCTCGCCGAGGTCGAGCGAGCCGAGCTGGCGGGGCTCCGGTTCGGTGTCGTCCACGAGACCGGTCCGGCCACCGGGCGCGAACGCCGGTGCGCCGAGCGCTTCCCCGACCTGGACGTGCTCGTGTTCGGCCACAGTCACATCCCCTGGGACACCGAGGCCCCCGGCGGCCTGCGGCTCCTCAACCCCGGCTCCCCCACGGACCGCAGGCGTCAGCCGTACTGCACGTTCCTCACCCTGACGGTCGCGGACGCCGCGCTGCACGACCTGACATGGCACCGGCTGCCGCTGAAGCGCTGACCACGCCGGAGGCGCCGGCCCGCGCGTGCGGGGCGGCGCCTCGGGGCGGGGTGCGGGTCAGAACTGCAGGGACCAGGCGTTGACGGTGCCGGTGTCGTTGGTCCAGTTGTCGGTCACGCGCAGCCGCCACGTGCCGTCGGCAGTCTCACCGGAGGCGTCGACGCGGTAGGTGGCCTGGACGTTGTCGGCGCTGTCGTCGCTGTCGTAGTCCTTCAGGACGTACGCGGTGCCGTCGGGGGCGACGAGTTCGACCTTGAGGTCACCACGGAAGGTGTGACGGATGTCCACCGCGACGGCCAGGTCGGACGGGGCCCTGCCCGTGACACCGGTGACGGGCAGCGGGGACTCGACGGTGGCGTTGTCACGGATCTGGTAGTCGTCGGTGTTCTCGAACTTCTTGCCGGTGGGCGGGGTGCCGTCGCCCGCGCCCGTGTGCAGCAGCTTGTTCGGGGAGCCGGTGCGGGCGTCGGTGACCTTGCCGGACGTGGCGTCCGCGACCAGCTTGTCGCGGACCTGGGCCGGGGTCCACGTCGGATTGGCGGCGAGCAGCAGGGCGGCGGCGCCCGCGACGTGCGGGGCGGCCATCGAGGTCCCGCTCATCGACTGCGAGGCGCTGTCACCGGAGTTGGAGGTGGAGACGATGCTGTCGCCCGGCGCGAAGATGTCCAGGCAGGAGCCGTAGTTGGAGCCCTGGCCGTTGGACCAGCCGGTGGCGCGGGCGTCCCGGCTGTTGGTGGCGCCGACGGTGATGGCCGAGGGGGTGGAGGACGGGGAGTACGAGCACGAATCGGCGTTGTTGTTGCCGGCCGCCACCACCCATGTGACGCCGGAGGATATGGACGTCGTCACGGCGTCGTTGACGGACTGGGTCCTGCCGCCGCCGATGCTCATGTTGGCCACGGCCGGCTTCGCCGCGTTCTTGGTCACCCAGTCGATGCCCGCGAGGACGGGGGCCCAGGTGTCGCCCGAGGTGCCCTGACAGTTCAGGACGCGCACGCCGGTCAGCCCGACCCCCTTGGCGACGCCGTACGCGCCGCCGCCGACGGTCCCCGCGACGTGGGTGCCGTG
Organism: Streptomyces sp. NPDC039480; assembly: GCF_055597165.1. Classification (NCBI taxonomy): domain Bacteria; kingdom Bacillati; phylum Actinomycetota; class Actinomycetes; order Kitasatosporales; family Streptomycetaceae; genus Streptomyces; species Streptomyces sp. NPDC039480. Next base: position 609,412 of record NZ_JBVITX010000003.1, read on the forward strand.
GCCCTGGCAGTCGGAGGCGTTGGAGTCCTTGTCGATGAAGTCGTAGCCGCTGACGGCACGGCCGCCGAAGTCGCGGTGGCTCATGCGGATGCCGGTGTCGAGGATGTACGCGTTCACGTTGGCGGCGGTCGTGTCGTAGGAGTAGCTCTTGTCCACCGGCAGGTCGCGCTGGTCGACGCGGTCCAGGCCCCAGGAGGGCGGGTTGGTCTGGGTGTCGACCGCATACGCGGCGGCGTCGGCCTCCACGCGGGCCACCGACGGGTCGGCGGCCAGCTCCTTGGCCTCGCCCTCCGACATCCGCACGGCGAAGCCGCGCAGAGCGGCCGTGTACGTGTACCGCAGGCTGCCCGCGTGCCGCTTGGCCAGCGCCTTCGCCGAGGCGGGGATGTCGGCGCGGGCGACCGAGTTCTTGAAGGTGACGATGTACGAGCCGTCGACCGCGCCGGGGCGGTCCGCGCCGACGATGCGGCCTTCGCCGTCGCCCGGTGGCACGGGAGCGGCGGCGGCCCCGGAGGTCGCGGCGACCCCTGCGAGCAGGGCGCTACTTGCGCCGACGGCGAGTGCGCGCCGGACGACGCGAGCGTCGATCTTCATGGCTTCTCCCTCGAGAGCTGTCCGGGGCACGGGCCCAGGACGCAGTGGTGTCACGATGTCGCGGACATGACATGTAAATGCTTGGGGTGGTCGGGCCAGAGCTTCGGGCACGCCGGCGGAGCGCAGCAATCCGTAGCGCTACCCAAAGAGCGGAGAACGGGGGTGGGCGGGCCGGCGCATTCCGTAGGTGGTGGACCCCTATTGCGAGTCCGCCCGTGGGAGGGGTAGACCACCGTTCAACGAACGCCGTGCTCCGGCGAGAAGGTGCGCCTTCCCGAGCGACGGCAGGCGAGAGGCGGAGCCGTGAACAGACGTTCCTTCGGTACGGGCCGGGCCCCGGAGACGTCGGACGGGACCGGCCCCGTCGGGCGACGCGAAGAGGCACGCCGCCTGCGGGAGTCGCTGCGCGAGGGACCGGTCGTCACGGTGGTGCGGGGAGAGGCCGGTACGGGCGTGTCCCAGCTGTTGGACGAGGTGCTTGGCGAGCCGGAGTTCGCGGAGTGGGTCCAGCTGCGGGGAGTTTGCCCGGTGGGGGTGGGGGCGGCGGAGACGGTGACCTCGGGGCATGGCGTCAACGTGCGGGTTGCCGGGCGCCCCGAAGCCAACCCGGACGCACCCCGCGCCGAACACCCCGGACCCGACATCACCGCGCTGGTGAACACACCGAAACTGGTGAACACACCGAACGCGACACCCATCGCGGACGCGCTCGCCGGGCTGCCCCACCGGGCCGGTGTTCCCGGCCCGGCCCTTCCGGCGGTGGCCGGGGTCGTCGGGCTGCTCGTGCCCGAATTGGCCGACCGGTTGCCCGAACCGCCCTCGGCCGCCGCCGATCCGGCGGTACTGCGCGGGCTGCTGCCGCGAGCCGTCGAGGCGCTGCTGGCGTCGCTCGGGGACGCCGTACTCGTCGTGGAGGACGTCCATCACGCCGACCCCGCCACCCTCGCCCTGCTCCAGCACCTGATGGCCGCGATGCCGCCCCGCCTGCGGCTGGTCGTCACCGAGGAGGCCGCGCCCGGGCTGCCGGTCCTCGGCGTCCCTCTACCGGTGCGGGCCCGGGTCGAGGAGATCGTCGTACAGCCCTGGACATGTGAGGAGACAGAGGAGTTCGTACGCCGGTGGCTGCACCTGCATCGGCCGCAGCCCGTCGAGGACCTGCACGACCTGGTCGTCCTGGTGCACGAGCTGACCGGTGGACTGCCGGAGGTGGCCGAGGCGTTGCTGCGGGCCGCCGGAGAACTGCTGCGGGCGCGTGAGCGGGGCGGAAAGCCGTGGGCGCCCCGGGTGGTGGGGGGCACGTGGAAGGTCCGGGACATAGGAGGCGCCCGTGCGCTGACGGTGGCTCAGGATCTTGAGGAGCAGGGCGGGCCGACCAGTCGATGGTCCGGCTACGAGGGGCGAGTCGACCCCGGCGCCTCGGGCAGCGACGGTCGGCCCCCGACAGCGACACCAGCACCAGCACTGACACCCGCCCCAGCACCAGCACTGACACCGGCCCCAGCACCAGCACCAGCACCAGCACCGGCACCGGCACCGGCAACCGCACACTCCCTGCTCGCCGCCCTCCGCGGCATCGGCGTACCCCCGCCAATCCAGCGTGACTTCGCCCTGCGGTCCGCTCCGCTCGACGAGGACTCCCTGCGCATCCTGGACGCGGCGGCGGTGCTCGGCCGTGCGGTGCCCGTCACCGTTCTCGCCGAGATCGCCGAAGTCGCCCCGGAGCGCGCCGGAGCGGCCGTGGACGCCTGCGTACGGCAGGCAGTCCTGCGTGCCGACGGGGACCGCCCCGACTACCCCGACCGCCCCAGCCACCCCGACTACCCCGACCGCCCCAGCCACCCCGACCACCCCGTCTTCCGGCACCCGCTGGACCGCCGTGCCGCGCTGGCGCGCATGCCGGGGACGCGTCTGGCGCGGCTGAGCCTGCGCGCCGCCCGCGCCCTGCACCGGGGTGGTGAAGGCCCGTTGCCGCTGACCGATCTCGCCCGGCTGTACCGGGCGGCCGGACGCGTACGGGAGGGCTTGCGCTGTCTCGTCGTGGCGGCCGACCGGGCGGCCGCGGCCGGCGACTACTCCACCGCCACCCGTCTCTACACGCGGGCCATCGCCGACGACCCGCGCGCCGAAGGCCGCGTCCGCACCGCCGCGAAGCTGGCCCGCACGGCCCAACTCGCCCGCGCCGACGAGGAAGTGGTCGCCGCGGTACGCCGCGTCCTCGACGAGGACGCCCCGCCGCCCCGGCTGCGCGGCGAGATCCGGCTGCACCTGAGCGTCGTACTCCGCAATCAGAGCGGAGGAGCACTGGACAGCCTGAACGAGGTCGCCCGCGCCATACCCGACCTGGAGCTCTCCGACCCGCAGACCGCCGCCCGCGCCATGGCGGTCGCCGCCATCCCCTCCATCAAGGGCTGGCCCGTCGACCGTCACCTGCACTGGCTGGACCGCGCCGAGACACTCACCGGCCAGGTCACGGACCCGGGCGCCCGAGCCGCCATCGCCGCCAACCGCGCCACCGCGCTGATGCTGCTCGGCGACCCCCGGGCCTGGTCCGCCACCGAGGCGCTGCGCGACCCGGCCGGCACCGCCATGGAAGCCGCGCACCACACCAGGGGCTGGACCAACCTGGCGCACGCCGCCACCGCCCTCGGCTACGACGCGCGGGCCCGCGAGTTCCTCGAACGGGCGGCGCACGGCCTCGCCGACACCAGCAGCCCCTACCTGGAAGGGCTCACGGAGACCGCGCAGTTGGTGCTCGCCTGGCACGAGGGCCGCTGGCAGAAGCTGCACGCCGCAGCCGACCGCACCACCCGGCTCTACGCGGAGATACCCGATCTGACCGCCGAGGCCATGCTGGTCCGCGGGCTGACGGCACTGCATGTGCTGGGCGACGTCCCCGGGGCCCGCCGCGATCTCGCGGAGGCCGCCCGGATCACGCGCTACGACACCGGCGTCATCCTCACCGCCTCGGCCGCCGCCATCGCCCGCGTCCATCTGGAGGCCGGCCGGCCGGGCCAGGCGTGCGAGGCGGTGGAGGAGACCCTGCACCGCCTTGAACGCACGGGTGGTTGGGTGTGGGCGGGCGAGGTGGCGCCCACCGCCGTGGAGGCCCTGCACGGCAGCGGACAGACGGCGCGGGCCCGACAGCTCGTCGCCGACTTCGCCGCGGGGACCGAGCAGCGGGACGCACCCGCCGCCCGCGCCGCCCTGACCGTGTGCCGCGCCCTGCTCGCCGAGGCCGACGGCAGACCGGACGACGCCGTCGGACCGCTCGCCGACGCAGAGCAGCAATGGCGCGCGCTCGGCCGCCCCTTCGACGCCGCACGGGCGGCCGAGGCCCGCGGACGCTGTCTGCTCGACCTGCGCGGGGAAGCGGCGGCCGACGTCATCCAGGACGTGGTCGAGACCTACCGGGAGCTGGGCGCCCGCTGGGACGTGGCCCGCTGCCAGCGGCTGCTGCGCCGCCATGCCATCGTCACCACCCACCGCCGCGGCCGCCTCGGATATGGCGACCAGCTCTCCCCGCGCGAGCAGGAAGTGGCACGACTGGTCGTCCAGGGCCGGGCGAACCGGGAGATCGCCGAGAGCCTGGTCCTGTCGACCAGGACCGTCGAGCACCACGTGGCGCGCGTCATGCGCAAGTTGAACGTCACGTCCAGGACCGACATCGCCCGCGCCGAGTTGTCCGCGATTTCTCTCGGAATTGTCCGTGATCAGTAACAGACGGATCCCTTGGCCAACGTTCCTCGTCATGCCGGGTGTCACAAGGTGACCGGGGATCGGCGAGAGACAGCGCAAAGGGGCGGACATGGCACGGCACAGCGGCGGGCGGGGTTGGTACGGCAAGATGGTCGGGGCCGCGCTCGGGGTGACGATGCTCGCCACCGGCGCCTCCGTGTGGACCGCGCAGGCCGGTTCCGCGGGTGATTCCGCACCGGAGGCGACCGCGCCCGCCAAGCCGGGCAGCGCCGTCGAGCCGGTCGCGGAGACCATCGCGCACGCCTCGGAGAAGGGGAAGCGCGGCATCAACATCACCATCGACGACGGCCCCGACCCGGTGTGGACCCCGCGCGTGCTCGACCTGCTGCGGGAGTACGGCGTGAAGGCCACGTTCTGCATGGTGGGGACGCAGGCGCAGGCCCATCCCGACCTGGTGAAGAAGGTGGTCGCGGCCGGGCACCGGCTGTGCGACCACTCGGTGTCGCACAACACGTCCATGGACAAGGACTCCCAGGCCTACCAGTCCCAGCAGATACTCGACGCCGAACGCATGATCACCAAGGCGTCCGGGGGCGTGCGCCCGATGTACTACCGCGCGCCGGGCGGCGCCTTCACCCCGTACAGCCGCAAGCTCGCCGCTTCCCGTGGCATGCGCCCGCTGGGCTGGAACGTGGACACCAAGGACTTCGAACGCCCGGGTACGGACGCCATCGTCGCCACCGTCGAGCGTGAGCTGCCCAACGGACCGACGCTCCTCTTCCACGACGCGGGCGGCGACCGCACCCAGACCGTCGAGGCCCTGCGCCGCCTCCTCCCCCGCCTCAAGGAGCAGGGCTACTCCTTCGGCTTCCCGGTGCGCTGAGCCGGGCGACGACGCTGACCGACCCTGGGCACTGACCCCGCCCAGCGGCGCTGACCGACCCTGTGGCCCTGCCCCCGACCAGCGGCGCTGACCCCACCCTGCCGCACTGCCCGGCGCGCCGCCGCGCCCCGTCGGCCGTAGCCTTGCCGCCATGTGCTGGAGCGCCACGGCCGACCTCGTCGCGGGCACGGGCATCGCGGCCGTGGGAGTCGTCTCGGTCGCCCTCGCCGCCCGGCGCCCCCGTGACCTGCCGCTCGCCGCGCTGCCGCTCCTCCTGGGGATCCACCAGATCATCGAGGCAGAGGTCTGGCGCAACGACGGCGGCACCGGGCCCGCCACCCTCGCCTGGGCCGTCATCGCGCTGCCGCTGCTGCCCCTTTGGGTGCCGGCGGCCGTGCTGTGCGCCGCGCCGCCGAGCGCCCGGCGGCGTCTCCTCGTCCCGCTGGCCGTGGGTGCGGCGACGGCGGCGGTCCTCGCGTACGTCCTGGCGACCCGCACCGTGACGGCCGAGATCCGGGGGCACACCGTCGGATACTCCGTGGGGCTCCCGCGGCCCGAGCTGATCGTCGTCGGCTATCTCCTCGCCACCATCGGCTCGCTCCTCCTGTCCGGCGACCGGGGCCTCGTCCTGTTCGGTGTTCTGGTCGCCGTCGGGGCCGCGGTGTCCGTCGCGCTGTGGCGGCAGGAGTACATCTCGACGTGGTGCGCGTTCGCCGCGGTGTGTTCGGTCGTCCTGGCGCTCTGGGTGGGACGGCGCCTCCGGCTTCAGTCCGCGTGACGGGGTTCCGCCGCGTGCGCGCGAGCCCGTTCGCACAGCGTGCCCGGGGCGAGCCCCAGGTGGATCTCGGCCGTCTCGATCACCAGGTCGCCCAGGTCCGGACAGGCCGACAGCGGGTCATCGCCCTGACCGGCGGTGTTGGCGTACGTCCCCATGCCGTCGACCGCGATCAGAATGTGCAGCGCCGCCCTGAGCGCACTCCCCGAGGTCTTGAGTCCGCCCTCCTCGATCAGCTCGACGAGCGCCCCCCGCGTCCCCGCCTCCTGCGCGTCGACCGCCCGCGCCAACGGCTCCTTGAAGCGGCTGAGATGGCGGGCGTTGAGCCACAGCCGGCTCAGGTCGAGGTACTCACCGCCGGTGAGGCGCACGAGGAAGAGCGCGAGCCGGTCGACTGGCGGCAGGCCCGCCTCCTCCCGCGGCAGCAGTGAGTCGCGCTCGCGCGTCGCGGCGTACGTGAACGCCTCGGCCACCAGGTCGTCGGAGACCGGGAAGTAATGGCCGATCAGGCTGGGCCGCACCCCCAGTTCGTCCGCCACGCGGCGCAGCGTCACCAGCTCCAGGCCCTGCGCGAGGGCGATGCGCGCAGCGGTCCGCACGATCTCCGCGCGCCGCTCCTCGGGGGGCTTCCTGCTGCGCACCGGTCGTTCCCGCAGGGGTCTTGACGTCATACCGCGCAGCCTATTGGATGAGCGCCCAACAGCGAATTGGACAGCCGCCCAATAAGCGGGCCGGGCGGCACCCGAGAGGCCAGGATGACCACACCACCCCCAGTACGTGCAGGTCGGCCCGAGACCCGGGGCATCGACCTGGTCCCCGACGCAGAACGCATCGGACGCCCCCGCCGACTCTTCGCCGTCTGGGCCGCCCCAAACGTCAGCTATCTGAGCTTCGCGGTGGGCGCCTCGCTGATCCTGACGGGGCTCTCCCTGCCGCAGGCCTTCGGTGTGATCCTGACCGGGAACCTGCTGTGGATCTGCACCGGCGTGGTGGCCGCGAGCGGACCCGCGGCCGGCACGAGCGGTTCGGTGATCTCCCGGGCGTACTACGGCGTGGTCGGCAACAAGATGGTCCTGATCGTGACCGGCTGGCTCATCGCCTCCGCCTACCTCGCCCTGAACTGGTCGGCCGCCTCCGTCGCCGGCATCGGCCTGGCCCGGCAGTGGGGTCTGCCCGGCTCCTCCGCCCTCGACGCCGCGGTGATCTGTCTGATCGCCGGCGTCACCCTCCTCGTCGCGATCTACGGCTACGCGACCATCGTGCGCCTCTACACCGCCCTGAGCGTCCTGCTCACCGTCGTCTTCGTCGTGGTGACCGGATACGTGCTGGACGCGGTCGACTGGTCGTACACCCCGGCGGAGCCACTGCACGGCGCCTCCCTGGCGGCCGCGCTCGGCACCGGCTTCACGATCGTCGGGTCGACGGCCCTCTCGTACAGCAACAGCCCCGACCTGGCCCGCTATCTGCCGCGCGCCAGCTCCGTCACCGCCGTCGCCGGCTGGACGGCCCTCGGCGCCTATCTGCCGAGCACCGTCTTCACCTCGGTGGGCGCGCTGGCGGCGACCGGCCTCGACATGACCGACCCGCAGACGGCCCTGCAACAGCTCCTGCCCGGCTGGTTCGTGCCCGTCTTCGTGATCGCCGTCGTCCTCAACACCATCGCCAACAACGGAATGACGGCGTACAGCGCGGGCCTGTCCGTCCAGTCGGTGGGCGTCCGCATCGCACGCATCCCCGCGGTCCTCGTCATCGGTGTACTCGGCACGGCGGCGACCCTCTACGCGATCCTCGTCTTCGACTTTCTGACCAGCGTCAACACGATGCTGCAACTCGTCGTCGTGATCACCGGTCCGGCGATGGCGGTGGCCGTCACCGACCTGGCGCTGCGGCGCAACCGCTACGACGGCGAGCGCCTGCTGCACCAGGAGCGCGGCGGGCCGTTCTGGTACCGCGGCGGCTTCCACTGGCCGGGCCTCCTCGCCCTGCTCACCGGCGCTCTCGCCGCGCTGATGTGGGCGAGCACGACCTTCTGGACCGGTCCGCTCGCGACCGCGTCCGCCGGTGTCGACCTGGCGATACCGGCCGGCATGGGCGTCACCGCCCTCGTCTACTGGGCCACCGCACGCGCCGTGCGCACCATCGGCACGGACACTCCCGAAACCCCTGACTCACCCGACTCCCCCACCGCGAAAGGCGCATCCCTGTGCACGCCGACGTCATCGTGACGGCCGCCCGAATCGAGCCCCTTGAGGCAGCCGACCACCAGGAGGAATGGGCTGGTCACCCCGCCGACGCCCTCGCGATCACGGACGGCCGGATCGTCGCGGTCGCGGCCGCCGATAACATCGCGGCCCTGCGCGGCCCGTCCACTGTGGTCCACGACTTCCCCGGCGCCACCGTCCTGCCCGGCCTCGTCGACGGACACGCGCACCCGGTGTGGGGCTCCATCGAGATCGGCCGTGGCGTGGACCTGTCGGGGGCGGCCACACTCGACGCAGTCCTCGCCCGGGTCGCCGAGGACATGTATGAGGACCGAGGCGCCCCGGGCGATGCCTGGATCACGGGGTACGACCTGGACGTCAACGTCTTCACGGCCCTGGGCCAAGAGCCCTCCGGCGCCGTCCTCGGCGAGCGCTTCCCCGGCCGCCCCGTCTCCCTCCTGACCCAGGACGCGCACGCCCTCGTCATCAGCCCCGAAGCCGTGCGGCGCGCGGGACTGACCGGCCGCGAGACGTTCACCGACGCCTCCTGCGTGGTCACCGGCCCCGACGGACGGCCGACCGGCCACGTCCTCGAACTCCAGGCCATGGACCTCGTCTTCGACCACTACCCCGAGGTGCCGCTCGCCACGGCCGCCGCCTACGTCCGTACGCAGTTGGAGATCCTGGCCCGCGGCGGCCTCACCGGACTGCACGCCCTGGACTTCACCGACCCGTCCGAGGACGTCTACCGGTACATCGAGGCACACGGTGAACTCCCCCTGCGCATCCGCTGTTCTCCCCTCGTGCCCGCCGACTCGGGCCCCGGGGCGTGGCAGCGGATCGCCGGGCAGCAGGGGCTGGCCGGCCGCCGCTGGCACGTCGAGGGCGCGAAGTTCATGCTGGACGGCACCGCCGACAACGGCACCGCCTGGTTCGACCGCCCCGACCACCACGGCGAGAACCGTGCGCCCCTCTGGCGCGACCTGGACGCCTACCGCGCCGCCGTCCGCTTCTTCACGGCACGCGGCATCCCCACCGCCACCCACGCCATCGGCGACCAGGCCGTGCGCCACGCACTCGACGTACTCGAAGAGGTGGGCCCCGCGGGCCGCGCCCCGCACCGCGTCGAGCACATCGAGTCCCTGCCCGACGACCTCCTCCCCCGGTTCGCGCAACTCGGCGTCGTGGCCGGCCTCCAGCCCGTGCACGGCACCCGGCACACCCGCGCCGACGGCACCGACAACTGGTCGCGGCGGATCGGCCCGGACCGCGCCGCGCGCGGCTGGCGCACCCGTGACCTGCTCGACCACGGCGCGGTCGTCGCCCTCGGTTCGGACTGGCCGATCGGGCCCGGCGACCCGCGCACCTGCCTCGCCGACTGCCAGCTTCGCCGCCCGGTGGACGAACCGGAGACCGCCCCGGTCCAGCCCGCTCAGGCGATCACCGCGCGGGAGGCGTACACGGGTATGACCCGGGCCGCCGCCCGCGCGGCGGGCGCCGAGCACGAACTCGGCAGGATCGCCCCCGGCTTCCTCGCCGACCTGACCGTCCTCGCGGACAATCCCCTCGACCTCACCCCCGAGGAGCAGGCCCGCAACCCCGTCCTCGCCACCGTCGTCGGCGGCGATGTCCTGCTCCACTCCCGCACCGCTCACTGAGGAATCCCGATGCCCGCCATCCCCCGCCCCGCCGACCGCCTCCACATCGCCGTGTCCGCCGCCGACCCGTACGCGCGCGGCGTGGCCCGCGGCGAACACCTGCGCACCGGCATCCCTGCCGCGCTCGACGTCTACGCCCGCCTCTTCGCCCTCGGCGGCATCACCCTGAGCGGCGCCCGCGCCGACGCCGAGCGCGCCCTCGACGTCATCGGCGGCTTCCGGCCCGCGGCCCGCGCCGAGATCGCCGGCCTCGCGTCCGGTGCCGGTGTCGAGGAGTGGCAGGTCGGTGTCCTCAACGCGCGTACGGAGATCCTGGCCCGCTCCACCGCCGTGCCGCCCGGCGAGTGCACCACCGTCGTACTCGGCGGTCTCGGCGCGCAGACCTGGGACTGGCACGTCGAGCTGGCCGGCCACTGGCACACCCTGGAGTCGCACGGCGCACGCCACACCGTCGTCGGCCTCACCGAGCACGGCATTCTCGGCAAGATCGGTCTCAACAGCGCGGGCCTGGCCGTGCACTTCAACATTCTGGGCCATCTCCGCGACACCGTCGGCGGCGTCCCGATGCACGTCCTCGCCGCCGTCGTCCTCGCGGAGGCAGGGAGTGTCGCCGAGGCCGTCGACCTCGTGCGCTCCGCACCGCTCGCCTCCTCCGGGTCCTTCGCGCTCTTCGACGCGGCGGGAGACGCCGTGCTCCTCGACATCAGCCCCGCGGGCGTGCACGAGATCCGGCCCGACGGCCGCGGCGTCCTGCTGCGTACCAACCACTTCCTCACCCCGGCCCTCACCGCCGACGAGAAGTCCTGGCTCTACCAGCCCGACTCGGCCGAACGCCGCGCCTTCATGGCCGACCGGCTGCACCGGACACCCCGACTCCCCTCCGACACCGACGCCTTGGCGTCCCTCCTCGTCACCGGCGCGGACGAGCCACCGGTCACCTGCATCGCCGACCCGGCCAAGCCCCTCGGGCAGCGCTGGGCCACTCTCGCCACGGTCACCCTGGACCCGGCCACCCGCACGGCCCGCGTCCTGGACGGCACCCCGGCCGACATCGGCACCGCGGACTGGCACGTGCTGACGGCCACCCACCGCCCGGCGGACTCCCACCGCCCGGCGGACTGAGGGATGTGGTGCCGGCTCACGCGACGGGCTCGGTGCGTACATGGACGGCCGCGGCCAGCCGCCTGCTGTGGGCGATCGCCTCAGCGGCGGTGGCGCCTCGGGCGATGACGTGACCGGCCTTGTCCTCGTTCCAGGTCAGCGGCCGCACCTCGGCACCCGGCCGCACCGCCAGGTGGAGGTCGACGCAGGCCGGGTCGGCGCGCACGGCGTCGACGCCGGTCACCTCCACGACCCGGCCGGGCTCCGGCGTGAGGAACCGGACGGCCGCTCCGCCACGGGGCTTGGGCGAGCCGGTCGGCGGGTCGAGCACGCCGAGCCCGGCGGCCAGGGCGTGGCGCTCCATGTCGACGCCGTGGACGAGCGACGTCAGTTCGTTGATCCGGTCACCGCCGACGCGGTTGTGCGACTCGACGATCCGGGGGCCGCGCGAGGTCAGCTTGATCTCGGTGTGCCCTGGGCCGTTGCGCAGCCCCACGGCGTCGAGGAAGTCCGTCACCAACCGCGTGACCTCGGCCCGCGTCCCGGCCGGGCAGCCGCTCGGCTGGGCGTGCCCGATCTCGACGAAACCGGGCCCGCCGCACTCCTTGTCCGTCATCGCGACGACCACGTGCCTGCCGTCGAAGGACAGGGTCTCCACGCTGATCTCCGGGCCGTCCAGGAACTCCTCGATCAGGAACTCGTCGAAGGCGCCGGGGCCTGCCAGGTCGTGGGCGGACCAGGGCCCGTCGGCGAGGGACCGGAACCGGTCGGCGACGGCGTCCACGTCGGCCGGGTCGCGGACGTGGAACACTCCCAGGCTGCCCGACTCGCGGACCGGTTTGACGATGACCGGGAGCCCGTGCGCCGCCACGAACTCCCGTACGTCGCGCGGGTGGCGGCCGACCGCGGAAGCCACCGGGCTGATGCCCGTCGCGGCGAGGCGCCGCCGCATCCGTGCCTTGTCCGTCAGGAGCTCAACGGTGGCGACGGACTCGCCGCCGAGGCCGAGCGCCTCGTTGATCCGCGCCGCCGGCAGCAGCCCGAGCTCGAACAGCGACACGGCGGCCCGGCACGGGTTCGTGTCGTGCACCGCTCGGACCAGCGGCAGAAGGCGGTCGATGGCGCGGTAGTCGAGCAGCAGCGCCTGTTCGACGTGGGGCCAGTGGCCGCGGTCGTACGCGTCGGGGAACTGGACGTGCACCACGTCGAGGCCGAGCTCTTGGGCCTTCCGCACATGTTGGAGCCTGCCGCCGACGACCAGGACGCGGGGCCGTTCGGCGGCGGCGGCCGGCGAGGGCCGTGGATCCGCCACGTCATGATGGTCTGCCGCCCGGCCTTGGCCGAGCACGTGTCCGGCTGAGAAGCGCATGCCGTCAACGGTGCGTACGGTCGGGCCGGTTGGCGCGCCGATTGACGGACGCCGCTAATCGGGGCGCCGACCGCCCGATGATCCGTGCACCATAAAGCCATGAGCGTCGCCATCGACATCTCCGGTCTTCCGACGGAGCGCATCGTCTTCGGGCCGTCCCCGCTGGCCGAGCTGGGGGCGGCTCTGCACGTGCTCTCCGAGCCGGCCCACCACCCCGGCCTGCACGGCTGGGCGACGACGACGGCCGCGGGGCTGAAGCCGGAGCTGCTGGGCCGGATGGCGGAGGCGGAGTTCATGTGGCGGTCGACGCGGTCCGACATCCTGCTGCCCCGCAGGCCCATGCCGCCCGCGACGCTGGCCGAGGAGCTGGACGAGGTGGACGCGCTCGACGACGAGGCGTTCGTCGCGGCCGCGCTCGAGATCAACGCCGCCGGCTGTGCGCTGCGCTCCGGCGGCGGGCGCTCCCCGCTGGTGGACGAGGCCGCTCGGGACGCCTCCCTGGAGCGGGCGTCCGCGCGCGGCCCGCGGCAGCTCGACTTCGCCCAGCACCTGCTGAAGGACCCGGCCAAGGTCCGCACCTGGATCCGGCGGCTCCTGGAGGACTGCGACGAGGCGTTCTTCGCCGACGTGTGGCAGCGGGTCCGTCCCCAACTGGCGGCGGACGCACGGGAGAAGACGGACCTGCTGCGCCGCAAGAGCCTCGCCGACGCACTGCAGGCGGTGTCACCGACCATCACCCTGGAGGAGAGCGCGCGGGGCCGCCGCATCAGCATCGACAAACTGGCCGACGGTTGGACGGAGGCCACACAGCCGGGCGTCGAACCCGGCGTCACGTTCGTGCCGAGCACGTTCGGCTGGCCGCATCTCATCGTGCGGCAGGCTCCGGGGTGGCGGCCGGTCGTCGGCTATCCGGTGGCCGCACCGGAGTTGCGGCCGGGACCCCGCACCTCGCAGCTGATGGAGAAACGCCTGATGGCGCTGGCCCATCCGGTCCGGATACGGCTGTGCTGGGCGCTGGCCCGTGCCCCGTACACGACGAGCGAGTTGGCGACGGGCTTCGGCCTCACCGCGTCCGAGGTGTCGCGCCACCTTAAGGCCCTGCGCGAGGCCGAGATGCTCACGACGCGGCGGCACGGGAGGTACGTGCAGCACCAGCTGGACGTCACCGTGGTGGCACGGCTGGGCAGCGACTTCCTGGAGTCGATCCTGCGGTGAGGGGGCCGCCCCCAGCGACAGCACTGCCGGCACCGTCGGCACAGCCCGCGGGCTCCGGGCGGCCCGCACGTGGGAGAGTCGGTGCCATGACGACCGTATCCGGGGACTTCGAGCTGACCATGGACGAGCTGCGCGCCGTCGCGCGCTACGCCGTGGAGAGCGCCGAGGAGGTCCTGCCCGTCTTCGAGGGCGCCAACCCGGACGACCCGCGGCCTCGTGCGGCCGTCGACGCGGCACGGGAGTTCGTGAACGGCGCGCGGCGCACCAACCTCCAGCGCACCACCGCCCTCGACGCCCACCGCGCCGCGCGCGAAGCGGCCACGGAGGCCGAGCAGCTCGCCGCGCGCGCCGCCGGAGATGCCGCTGCCGCGGCCTACCTCCACCCCATCGCGAAAGCCACCCAGGTGGGTCACATCCTGCGGGCCGCCGCGAGCGCGGCGCGCGTGGGCGAACTGAACGCGGGCGGCGATCCCGCCGTCGGGCTCGCCCTGATCGAGCGGGCCGGGCGGCGCGCCACCCCGGTCCTGATCGACGTCCTCGGCCGGTATCCGCTCGCGCCGCCCGGCAAGACCCGTGTCGCGGAGCTCATGAGCATCCTGGACGCGTCCTTGCGTACGGCGGGCCGCTAGCACCCGCAGGAGTACCTACGGAAGTGTCTACAGGGCCCGGTACGCCCGCAGAAAGGTCCGCACTCCCTCGACGACGAGCGGCCGGACGCGCGCGTCCTCCAGGGCGTTCGCGGAACCGAGCCTGTTGATCGCGACGCTGAAGGTGAGCGCGATGAACTGGTCGGCCGCGAGCCGGGGGTCGGGGACGTCGAGCAGCCCGGCATCGGCGAAGGCGGCGAACCGCTCGGCGATCGCCTCGTCGGGGGCGTCGGCCAGGGGGTTTTCGCCCTGGTGCGGCGGGTGGCCGCTTTCCGCCCGGACCAGTCGCTGGAGCGTCGCGTACTCCGCCGAGCCGAGCATGTCGGTCGCGATGCGCATCGCGAACGTGACCAGGGCGTCCTCGAGTTCGGCGGCCTCGGTGAGGTCGGTCAGCGTGTCGTCGAGGGTGCGCCGGATCGTGGTGATCAGCGACTGACCCACGACGTCCACGACCGCGTGCAGCAGCGTCCGCTTGTCGCCGAAGTAGTCGTAGACCGTCCGCTTGGACACCTCGGCCCGGGCGGCGACCGCGTCGACGCTCGACCGGTCGAAGCCGTCGGCGAGGAACAGTTCACGGGCCGCCGACAGGATCGCGGCCCGCTTCGGCGTGGACCCCTCGCGCAGTGTCTTCGCGGTCGGCGTCCTCGGCGTCTTCGCCTTCGTGGTCGGCGTCTTCGTGCTCGCGGTCTTCGTGGTCGGCATGGGCACATCCTAACCTTCCTACACTGCACGGTGTAGTGTAGTTTCGGATTCGCCCGACCACGACGGAAAGGAAGTCCATGACCGCAACTCTGGCTCCCCCGGTGCACATCGGGAAGTCCGCTGTCGGAGCCCTCGGCGTGCTGGCGGTCGCCACCGGCGCCCTGGAGTCGGTGGTGACACCGACGCTCCCCCTCCTGCAACGCGAGCTGGACATGAGTCCGGCCGAAGGTGCGTTACTCAGCGTCATGTTGCTCATCACCGGCGCGCTCGTCACCCCGGTCGCGGGCAAGTTGGGCGACCGCTACGGCGGAAAACGGGTCATGGTCCGGCTGATGGCGGTGGTCGCGGCCGGTGGCCTGGTGTCCGCCCTCGCACCGAACCTGCCCGTGCTGCTGCTCGGCCAGGTGCTCCAGGGAGCGATGGTGGGCGCGCTGCCCCTGTCGTTCATCCTGGTGCGCGCGCACCTCCCCGCCGGGGAGTCGAAGGTGGCCATCGGGGTGGTCAGCGGTTTGTTCGTGGGCGGCGGGATGGCGGGCACGCTGTCCGCCGGGCCCGTGGCGGAAGGGCTGTCCCGGCACTGGATGTTCGCGCTGCCGACGCTCGCGGTCATCGGGGCCACCGTGCTGGTGCACAGGCTGCTGCCGCACGATCCGCCGGGCCGCTCGGACGGCGCCGGGATCGACTGGCCCGGTCTGCTCCTCCTGAGCGGGGCCCTCATCACGCTCATGCTCTTGCTGGCTCTCGCGCCCGAACTCGGTGGGCAGCCGCTCGTGCTCGGCGCCCTCATCGTCGTGCTCGTCGGCTTCGTGGCCGGGTGGACGGCCGTCGAGCGCCGCGCGGTCTCGCCGATGGTGGATCTGCGCATGCTGGCACGGCCCGCGATGTGGCAGTCGTGTGTGCTGACCTTCGTGATCTGCCTGGGCACCTCGATGGCGGTCTATCTGATCCCGCAGCTCCTCGACGTGTCCGCCGACGGATACGGCTTCGGGGCCGGCGCCACCGAGATCGGCTTCTACCTGCTACCGGGCGCCGTGGCCGCCTCACTGGCCGGGCCGCTCAGCGGGATCGGCGCGCGGCGCTTCGGCTCGCGGGCCGTGGTCGTCGCCGGGGTCCTCCTCATGACCGTCGGCCTGCTCGGCCTGGCCGCCGTGCACAGCGAGATCTGGCATCTCGTCGTCGGCAAACTGCTGATAGCGCTGGCCAACGGCCTGTGCGTCACGGCGCTGGTGACCCGTACCGCCACCTCCGTCGACCGGAGCGACACCGGCATCGCCACCAGCCTGGTCCTGGTGACCCGCGTGATCGGCTTCGCCGTGGGGGTGCAGATCGGCGGTGCCGTCCTCACCGCCGGAACCCCTTCCGGATCGGACATACCCGCCGAATCGGCCTTCGCCACCGGCTTCGTCATAGCCGGCGCCATCTCGGCGCTGTCCCTCCTCGTCGCCCGCACCATGAGCAAAGGAGTCAAGGAATGACCCGCACCGGCCTGTCGAGGAGCGTCCGTACCACGCCGAGGCGCACGGCTCTGATCTCCGGGGCCAGTGTCGCGGGGCCTGCCCTCGCGTTCTGGCTGAACCGCTACGGATTCGCGGTCACGGTGGTCGAGAAGGCGGGCGCGATACGGAGCGGCGGTTATCCCATCGACGTACGCGGCACCGCACTCGAAGTCGTCCGCAGGATGGGCATCCTGCCGCGCCTCCGGGACGCGCACATCGACCTGCGCCGACTGACCTTCCTCGACGGGGACGGCGGCGAGGTCGCCTCGATCGACCCGCACACCGTCACCGGCGGCGTCGCGGGCCAGGACGTCGAGGTGCGGCGCGGGGATCTGACCGACGCCCTCCACACGGCGGTCCGTGACGACGTGGAGTTCCTGTTCGACGACTCCATCGACGCTCTCGACCAGACCGGCCACGGGGTCGACGTCACCTTCCGCGGCGGCGGCAGGCGTACGTTCGACATGGTCTTCGGAGCCGACGGCCTGCACTCACACACCCGCGCGCTCGTGTTCGGCCCCGAGGAGCGGTTCCATCACTACCTCGGCTACTGCTTCGCCGGATTCACCCTGCGCAACACCTTCGGGCTCTCCCACGAGGCCCTGCTGTGGAACACGCCGGGCAGGGCCGCGGCACTCTACGCTGCGGGCGACGCGAGGGGCGGCGCCGCGGGCGGCAACGACGACGTGCATGCCCTCCTGGCCTTCGCCCACCCGGAACCGCCGCTCGACGCGTTCCGGAACCCGGCGGCCCAACGCGACCTGGTCGCCGCGGTCTTCGCGGACGCGGGCTGGGAGGTGCCGGGCATGCTGGCCGCCCTGCGCGACGCGGACGACCTGTTCTTCGACGTGGTCAGCCAGATCCGCATGCCCCGCTGGTCGAGCGGCAGGGTCGCACTGGTCGGCGACGCCGCGTACGCGCCCTCGTTCCTCACCGGACAGGGCTCCAGCCTCGCCCTCGTCGGGGCGTACATGCTCGCCGCCTCCGTGGCCGACCGGGAGCACACCGCGGGCTTCGCCGCCTACGAACGCGACACCCGTGCCTTCGTGACTACGAACCAGGAGCAGGTCGGCAAGGGCGACGCCGCGCTGTTCCCGACTACCGCCCGGGCCCTGGAGCAGCGCAACGCCATGCTGCGCAATCTGGCCACCAGGCCCCGCCCGACGGCGGGACGCCCGGCCCATTCGGCTCTCACCCTGCCCGGGCTCGCGCCCGTGCCGTGACCGGCTACCGCCGCGTGACCGGCTACCGTCGCGCCTGGACGCCCGCGTGGAGCCGGGTGTGGGTGCGGATGCGGTAGCGCAGGCCGGAGGTGGAGGTCCGCCAGCCGCTGTCCTCCGCGACCTGCCAGGTCGCGTCCGGTGTCGGGGCGTAGGTGTCGCCGGTCACCGGGGAATCGACTTCGGTCACCGAGAGCGTCGTGGCGTAGGCCAGGGCGGCGCGGTAGATCTCACCGCCACCGATCACCCACGTCTCGGCGGGGGGTGCCGGCTCCGAAGGATCGGCTCCGGGTGCGGGGAGCGCCGCCAGTTCCAGGGCCCCGGCGATGGACCCGGCGCGCTCCGCGCCGTCGGCCGTCCACTCGGGATCGCGCGTCACCACGATGTTGCGCCTGCCGGACAGCGGACGGAAGCGCGGCGGCAGCGAGTCCCAGGTCTTGCGCCCCATCACCACGGGGTGGCCGAGGGTGGTCGCCTTGAAGTGCGCCATGTCCTCGGGAAGCCGCCACGGAATGCCGTTGTCCGCGCCGATCACGCCGTCGAGGGTCTGCGCCCAGATCAGTCCGACGTTCATACGGCGACCGGAGCCTTGATGGCCGGGTGGTGCTGGTAGCCGAGCACCTCGACGTCGGCGTAGGCGTAGTCGAAGAGGGAGTCGGCCGCCCGCAGCCGCAGCTCGGGGAAGTCGAAGGGGGTGCGGGACAGCTGCTCGGTCACCTGCTCGACGTGGTTGTCGTAGATGTGGCAGTCGCCGCCGGTCCAGATGAAGTCGCCCGGTTCGAGGCCGGCCTGCTGCGCCACCATGTGCGTGAGCAGGGCGTAGCTCGCGATGTTGAAGGGGACGCCGAGGAACAGGTCCGCGCTGCGCTGGTACAGCTGGCAGGAGAGCTTGCCGTCGGCGACGTAGAACTGGAAGAAGGCGTGGCACGGCGCGAGGGCCATCTTGGACAGCTCGGCCACGTTCCACGCGGAGACGATCATCCGGCGGGAGTCCGGGTCGCGGCGCAGCGTGTCGAGGATCTCGGTGAGCTGGTCGATGTGTCCGCCGTCCGGCGTGGGCCAGGAGCGCCACTGGACTCCGTAGACCGGGCCGAGGTCGCCGTCCGCGTCGGCCCACTCGTCCCAGATGGTGACGCCGTTCTCACGGAGCCAGCTGACGTTCGAGTCGCCGCGCAGGAACCACAGGAGCTCGTACACGATGGACTTCAGGTGCACCTTTTTGGTGGTGACCAGCGGGAAGCCTTGCGAGAGGTCATAGCGTAGTTGGTGCCCGAAAATGCTCCGGGTACCGGTGCCCGTCCGGTCGGCCTTGGCCGTCCCGGAGGTGAGTACCGCGCGCAACAGGTCTTCGTACTGGGTGTCCGCCACAGTCGTCGAGTCTAACGGCACGCCGGGCCCGCCCGGACCCGGCGATACGTTTACGCACCCGTCCCCATCGTGGCTGGTCAGCGGTGGAAGTAGCAGTGGGTCGTCGTGCCGTCGGCCGGGTCGGTGTGGACGCGGACGAGGTCGGCGATCACATGCACCAGGAGGAGTCCCCGTCCCCCGCGCTGGTCCCTGGGAGGCGGACAGCGGCCCGCGAGCGGGTCGGCGAGGACGCCGGCGTCCCGGACCTCGAAGACGACGTGGTGGTCCTGGGCCCAGATCCGCATCGCGCCCGAGCCTCCGCCGTGCACCACGCTGTTGGTCGTCAGCTCGGCGACGGCGAGGGCGAAGTCCTGCAGCCGGGCCTCGGGCAGGCCGAGCTCGGCCGCTCTGAGGATGGCGTGATGCCGGACGTCGGACAGGGACTGCTTGGCGTAGGACACCTGCGGCACGTCGTCGGGTGCCGTCAGGGGCTGGTTGTAGCGGGAGACGACGGCCTCGGGAGCGTATGCCGCGCTCGTGTCCTCCGCACCTGCCCGGATGATCGTGGGGTGGGTGGCGTGGGCGTCGGCCAGGACCGTCTCTTCCAGATTCACTTCGTCGTACGGGCAGAGGATCGTGGCCTCGCGGCCCTGGAACGCCAGGTTGATCAGTGCCTCGTGCTGTGCGCAGGCGGGGTACTCCGTGGCGGTGCGCCCGGCCCAGATGGGTTCGCCGATGATCCGGACCCGGCCCTCGGGGTGCGCGTCGGCGAACGCCCGCAGCACCCGCGGGATGATCCGGCCGGGGTTGCGCCCCGCCTGCCCCATGTCGAGGAGCTGCACCTTCTCGGCCCGCACGCCCAGGGCGGTGCGGATCAGCTCGAGGTTGGCCTCGGGGACCGCCACCGCCACCGCCTCGCCGGCGTCGAGGCCCTCCAGGACGAACGGCACAGTGCCCTCGAGGTACTCCTCCCGGCCCCGGTAGAACAGCGCCGGGTGGACAAAGGGTTCGGTCTGAACCGTGGCACTCATGGGGCGGACACCTCGATTGCTGACAGATCGGGCCAGAACAGCTCGAGCAGGCGGGTCAGGGCGGGCGGCGGTCCTTCCAGCACGAGCCGCTGCCCGTCGGCCAGGCCCTGGGCTGCCACCGCGAGATCCGTGACTCCGGCCACATCGATGAAGGTCAGCGCCGAGAGATCAAGATGGTACGGCGGCCGGTGCTGCCGGGCCACCACCACCTGCTCGAGAGCCCGCTCCCACACCGGGTAGGTGGGCAGGCAGACCTCTCCGGCCACTTCGAGACCGGTCCGGTCGCTCAAGGGGCGAATCCGCAACCGAGAGTCCGAGGGCGTTGCTTCACCTGCCGACAAGTACCCCTCCTCCGGATAATCCACATCGCCCTCCCGCTTTCCTTCCAGGCATCACTAGTATCCCCCGCCTGGCTTGAAAGCAAGGCGAGTTGGAGTAGATCACCCGGCGCCGGCCCCGGTACCGGCCTCGGTGCCGCTCCCGGTGCCGATCTCGGCGTCGACCGCGGCCAGGGCCGTGGTCACGGGCTGGAAGAACGTCTCGCCGCCCGCGGTGCAGTCACCGCTGCCGCCCGAAGTGAGGCCGATCGCACTCCCCTCGCGGGTGAAGAGTGAACCTCCACTGTCTCCCGGTTCCGCACAGACATCGGTCTGGATGAGTCCGGTGACCGTGCCTTCCGGGTAGTTGACGGTGGCGTCGAGCCCGGTGACCACTCCGTCGCGGAGCCCGGTGGTGCTGCCCATCCGGGACACCTCGAGGCCGACCGCCGCTTCTGCGGCCCGCACGATACCAGTGGCCCGGCCGTCCCCCGTGTCCACCTCGGCCGGGGCGGCCGTGGCCGGATCGTCGTACGTGACGAGAGCGAAGTCACCGTCCCCCGGGAACGTCGCCGCCTCGACGGTTCCGACGGGCGCCCCGTCCTGTTCCTCCGACCACTTCCGGGCGGCGACCCCGCAGTGCCCCGCCGTGAGGAACCCGGGGCGTCCGTCGCCGGCCGTCACGTTGAACCCGAGCGAACAGCGCGCGCCGCCCCCGAAGATGGCGTCGCCGCCCGAGGCGAAGGTCTTGAACTCTCCCGCGGACTTCTCGATGCGGGCCACTCCCGTGCCGAGCGACGCGACGGTCGCCTCCAGTTCGTCCCAGCGTTCACCGGTCACCGTGCGGTCGGCCGTGACCAGGATCTGGTTGGTCCTGGGGTCGGTGGCCCAGGCGGTGCCGGGCATGTCGGCCCGGCGGGCCAGTGTCCGCCCCGCGGCCCCCAGCGCGTCCGAGCTGTTGCGCACGCTGCGCGCCACCGCACCGGCTTGCCGCACCTGGGCGGTCATGTCCTCGTCGTCACTCGCCACGTTGACGACGAGCCGCCGCCTGTCCGCGTCGTAGTACGCCCCTCCGTAGGCGTCGCCGAGCCGCGAGGCCAGTTGTCCGGCCAGCTTCGTCGCCGATGCCGCGCCGATCCGCTGGGACTCGGGCCCGGCCTGCGTGGCGCCGGCATGCTGCAGCAGAACTCCCACTGTGGCGAGGCCCGTCGCCGCGGCCACGGCCAGAACGGCCTTTCGCTTGGGTATGCGCTTGTGCTTCAACTCGTCGCCTCCTGTTGGGATACCGACCCCTGATACGGATGCGACGCGAGGTGTGTTCAGGCCCGCGAGCGGCGCTGCGTTGCTCCGCCGCCACGCCCGTTCAACGGGATCAGCGACTCGATGTGGGCGCCTCTGACCCAGGCGCCCAGCAGATCGCGGTGCAGGGCCACGATGTCCTGCCGCACGGCGAGGCCCAGTGCCGCCTTCGTGAACGTGCGGCAGGTGGTGACGAACAGGGCCACGTCCGCGCCGTGCTCCGGGCGGGCGGTGCCCACGAACTTCTGCATGTCCTGCGAGGACACGCTGCGGTGCGGCGCGTACTTCTTGCACTGGACGACGAGCCTGCGGCCGTCGGCGAGGTGACCGACGACGTCGGCTCCCAGGTCGCCGCTCCTGCCGCTGACCACGACCCTCGTGCAGCCGTCCCGGCGGCACAGATCGGCGACGTACCGCTCGAAATCCTGCCAGGAGAGCGCGTCGACCTCCGCCATCGACAGCTCCCGCGCCTTGGCCTCCTCGTCCGCCCGCCACCGCCGGTCCCGCACGACCGCGAGACGGTGCGCACGCCACAGCCCCCATCCGGCCCCGCCCACCGCGGCGGCCCCGAACACGGCCACGAGCACCGGCCACACCGTGGCCCAGCTCCTGACCACCCACACGGCGGCGACCACCACCGCGACCGCACCCAGGGCCCGCACCCGCGCGCGCGTGCGCTTACTCCACCGCTTCCTCCACCTACTCCACCGCTTCCTCCACCGCCGGCTCCGTCGTGCCGCCATCGCCCCCCCCCACTCCCCCGATCCCCACACCCCTGCCCCGCAGTCTGGGAGGCCCGGCCGGGCCCGGCAAGGGGCCCCGCTGCCCGGTGGTGACGGCGGCGGGCTCGCCTTGGGTGGGTGTACCGCAGTTGTGCCTGCCCCGGGGAGGACGGATTCTGTAGGGAATGAACGGGGCTGGTGTGGCGCCATGACGGCATGGAACGCGTGGAACGCCGAGGCAAGCGCTGACTTCCGTGGTCCTCTCGACGTCACCAGGGCGGCCACGGCGGTCGTCGACGCGCGGAACACGGTCATGGGGTGGAGCCCCGCGGCGGAGCGGCTCCTCGGGTACCGGCCGCAGGAGATCATCGGCCGGCCCCTGTCGACGTTTCTGCTGTCACCCGGCCCGGCGGCCGCCGCCCGCCCGCTCTCCGCCGGGTCGCGGGGCAACGAGCTCCGCGTCGCCCGGCACCGGGACGGGCGTGAGCTGACCGTCGCCACCGCGGTGTGTCCCCTGGCGGGCGCCGGGTCCGCGGTGCGTGTCGTCGTCGTCACGGAGCTGCGGGACCTGCGGCTGTGGGAGTCCCGGCAGGCACTGCTGCACGGGCTGGCCACCCAGTCCCCCGTCGGCCTCGCCATCTACGACACCGATCTGCGCCTGACCTGGTGCAACACGGCGTACGAACTGGAGATGGGGCGACCGTTCGAGGAGTTCCGCGGCTCCCGGGCCGACGACATGTACTCCGAGGGGCGCTTCGTGAGCAAGGGCCATCCGCCCACGCTCGACTCGGTCATGCAGCACGTCCTCGACACCGGTGAGCCCTTCCTCGACCTGCACTTCCAGGGCCGGCCTCCCAGCGACCCGGAAACCGACCACCTCTGGTCCTGTGCCTACTACCGGCTCCAGGACGCCGACGGTCACGTGTTCGGCGTATGCGAAGACGCGTTCGACATCACCGACCGTTACAAGGCCCAGCGGCGGCTCGCCCTGCTCGTCGAGGCGGGCCGCGGCATCGGCGCCGCCCTCGATGTGCGGGTCACCGCCGAGAAGATCACCGAGGTGGCCGTACCGGAGTTCGCCGTCACGGTGACGGTCGACCTCGCGGAGGCGGTCCTGGAGGGTGAGGTGCCGGCCACCAGCGGTGTGGCCGCGAAGTCGCTGGTGCGGGTGGCCCGCTGCTCGACCGTGGAAGCCGACTGTGCGCGCCAGCCGGGACAGCCGCTCCCCGTGGAGTATCCGCCGGGTTCGCCGCAGTACCGCAGCCTCTCCTCCGGCGGTCTCGTGCTCGACGACGCGGCCCTGGTCGTGCCGTTGCGGGCCGGGAACAGCATTCTGGGCCTCGTCACCTTCGTACGCGGCACCGGCCCTGCCACCTTCGACAGCGGCGAGGTGGCCCTTGCCGACGAGCTGGTCGCCCGTACGGCCGTGTCCATCGACAACGCCCGCCGCTTCACCCGGGAGCGCACCGCGTCCCTGGCCCTCCAGCGGCAGCTGCTGCCCCAGCAGCTGCCGGAGCAGTCGGCGGTCGACCTGGCCTACCGCTACCTGCCCACGGACGACGTGACGGGGGTCGGCGGTGACTGGTTCGACGTCATCCCGCTGTCCGGGACCCGGGTCGGGCTCGTGGTCGGGGACGTGGTCGGCCACGGGCTGCAGGCGGCCGCCACCATGGGACGGCTGCGCACGACCGTCCGCGCGTTCGCCCAGATGGACATGGACCCCGTGGAGCTGCTCTCGCGGCTCGACGATCTGGTGGGGCAGTCGGCGGAGGAGCAGTCGGGCGGCCCTGCCCTTCCCGGCGGCTACACCGACGTGACCACCGGGGCGACCTGTCTCTACGCGGTCTACGACCCGGTGTCGCGGCGCTGCGTCATGGCGAGGGCGGGCCATCTGCCGCCGGCGGTCGTCGACCCGGACGGCCGGCTGTCCTTCCCCGATCTGCCGGCCGGGCCGCCCCTGGGCCTCGGCGGCCTGCCGTTCGAGTCGATGGAGATCGAGCTGCCGGTGGGCAGCCTGCTGGCTCTCTTCACCGACGGCCTGGTCGAGGCCCGTGACCGCGACATCGACCATGGGCTCGACACCCTGGGCCGGGTGCTCAGCGACCGGCACGCGTCGCTCGAAGAGCTCTGCGACCGGGCCGTGGCGGAGCTTCTGCCGGGCGGCTCGACGGGCGACGACACCGCCCTGCTGCTCGTCCGCACCCGCGAACTGGACACCGCGCAGGTCACCGAGTGGGAGCTGCCCGCGGAACCGGTCGCCCCGGGCCACGCGCGGGAGCTGGCCACCCGTCAGCTGAACCACTGGGGCCTCGGCGAGCTGTCGTTCGCGACCGAACTCGTCGTCAGCGAGCTGGTGACCAACGCGGTTCGGTACGCCGAAGGACCGATCCAGGTACGCCTCATCCGTGACCGCACCCTGCTGTGCGAGGTCGCGGACCGGGGCCACACCTCACCGCATCTGCGCCACAGCGGCGAGGAGGACGAGGGCGGGCGCGGCCTGTTCATCGTCGCGCAGCTCGTCCAGCGATGGGGGACGCGCTACACCCGCTCCGGCAAGACCATCTGGACCGAACAGGCCTTTCCCCCTTAGAGCGCGGGCTCTTAACCGCGGCGATCTTGGGCATGCGGATGAAGTGATCTTCGTTGCCGACCGCTGTTGGGGAGTGGCATGACCGTACCCACGCGCCCGGTTCGCCGTGCGAACCGTGAGCGACGTTTCGATCTGCGCGCGACCGCCCTGTTCTTCGTGCTCGTCGCGATCATTCTGTGCGGCTCGGTGGCTCTGGTGCGCGTCGCCGCCCAGATGGTCGAGAACCGGCCGCTGTGGATCGGTTCGCTCGTCGTCGCGGGCCTCGCGGCCTG
Source organism: Streptomyces sp. NPDC039480 (assembly GCF_055597165.1). Taxonomy (NCBI): domain Bacteria; kingdom Bacillati; phylum Actinomycetota; class Actinomycetes; order Kitasatosporales; family Streptomycetaceae; genus Streptomyces; species Streptomyces sp. NPDC039480. Next base: position 634,547 of record NZ_JBVITX010000003.1, read on the forward strand.
CTGCCTGGGCCGGTCCAGGTGGCGCCGCTTCTCCGCGGCGAGGTACGCGCGTCGTACGGCCGAGGTGCTGGAGGAGGCGGCCGAGCGGGCCTCGGAGAGTATGGAGAGTGCGCCTCCGCCGGTGCGGGACCCCCAAGAGACCGCCGCCACCGTCGTGATCGAGGCTCCCATCGAACTCGACTACGCCGAACTCGACCCCGACGGTTTCGAGCAGGCCATAGCCGAGCTGTGCGCCCGTGACGCGTGCCAGGAGGTGGAAGTCGTGGGAGGCGCCTGCGACTTGGGGGCCGATGTGGTGGCGGTGACCCCCGACGGGCGTCGGGTCGTCATCCAGTGCAAGCGGTACGGGGAGGACAACAAGGTCGGCTCGGAGGAGCTGCAGCGCTTCGGCGGCACGTGCTTCACCGTCCACGAGGCCGACATAGCGGCCCTCGTGACGACGAGCGACTTCACCGCTCCCGCCCTCGACTACGCACAGCGGTGCGGCATAGTGTGCGTCGCCGGTGCGGAGCTGCGGGCCTGGCACGACGGCACCGGGCCGAGCCCGTGGGAGTCGGTGGTCCTCGACGCCTGACGGGGCCGGGCCCGGTCGCACGGTCAGACCCCCGCCGCGTCCTTCTCGTGCGGGTGGACGGTCGCCGGTTCCGGCGCGGGGCCGTGCTCGCTCAGGCCGAACCGGTTGTGGAACCTGCGCAGCGGCTCCGGCGCGTACCAGGCCGTACGGCCGAGCAGGCGCATGGCGGCCGGGACGAGGACGCCTCGTACGGCGACGGCGTCGATGAGGATGGCGAGCCCGCTGCCGAGGCCGAACAGCTGCATGAAGCTGATCTCGGCCGTGCCGAAGGCGAAGAAGCTCACCGCGATCAGGACGGCCGCCGCGCTGACGATGCGTCCGGTGTGCCCGAGTCCGTTGACGACGGCGGATTCGTTGTCCTCGCCCAGTTCGTGGAGTTCCTTGATCCGGCTGGTGACGAACACTTCGTAGTCCATCGAGAGGCCGAAGGCGACGCAGAACATCAGCACGGTCATCGATGTCTCCATCGGCTGGGCGGTGAAGCCGAGCAGGCCGGAGAGGTTTCCGTCCTGGAAGATCCAGGTCATGACGCCGATGGTCGCCGCGAGGCTGATCGCGTTGAGGACGAGCGCGCGCAGGGGCTGCACGATGCTGCCGGTGAAGAGGAAGAGCAGCAGGAAGGTGGTGACGGCGATCAGGCCGACGGCGAGCGGCAGCCTGCCGCCGATGGAGTCGTTGGAGTCGACGAGTTCGGCGTCGGCTCCGCCCACCAGCGGGTGTGTCTCGGCGGGCGGGGCGGTCTCCCTGACCTTCGCGACCAGGTCCTTGGCCGCGTCGGACTTCGGCGTCAGGTCGGTGACCACGTTGAGCTGCTGGGCCGTGGAGCGGCCGAGTGCCGCGTTGCCGGGGCCGGTCGGTTCGGAGCGTCCGTCGGCGTAGGTCCCGGTGGCGGCCTCGACGCGGGCGACGCCCTGGAGGTCGGACAGCCGGGCCGCGTACGACGCCAGCGGCGCCTTGTCCACCGCCTGGTCGATGACGACGTGCAGGGCGGCCGCGTCGTTGCCGTTGAAGTTCTCCCGCAGGGCCGTCGAGACCTGGCGGCTCTGGGCGTCCTCGGGCAGCACCCGCTCGTCCGCCGTGCCGAAGGTGCTGCCCAGCAGCGGGCTGGCCGCGAGCAGCAGGACGGCGAGCACGGGCAGCGCGGTGAGCGCGGGCCGCCGCATGACGGTGCGGGCCGCCCGTCCCCAGCCGGAGGTCGCGGAGGCGGTGGAGCGGTCCGGCTTCGCCCACGGCATCCGGCCGCTGTTGACCCGGTGTCCCAGGACATTGAGCAGGGCCGGCATGACGAACAGGGTGGCGAGGGCCGCGATGACGACGACACCGACGCCGGAGTATCCGAACGAGCGGAGGAAGTACTGGGGGAACACCATGAGTGCCGCGAGTGCGGCCGCCACCGTCGCGGCGGAGAACGCGACCGTGCGGCCCGCGGTGCTCATCGTCTTGCGCACGGCGTCCTCCACGCTCGCCCCGGCCGCGAGCTGTTCCCGGAACCGGCTGATCATCAGCAGGGCGTAGTCGACGCCGAGGCCGAGGCCGAGCGCGGTGGTCAGGTTGATCGCGAAGATGGAGACGTCGGTGACGCTGCCGACGACATAGAGCTCGGCGAACACGCCGACGACGGCGATGAGGGCGATCGCCAGCGGGAGCAGCGCGGAGACCACGGTGCCGAAGACGACCAGGAGCAGCAGGAGGATGAGCGGCACGGCGATGGCCTCGGCCAGGACGAGATCCTTCTCCGTCTGCGGCCCCATCTCGTAGCTCACGCCCGCGCTGCCGCCGGCCTTGACGGTGAGGGTGTCTTCGTAGGTTCCGGCGTATGCGTCGATGACGCCCTTGGCGTTCTCCTGTTGCTCGGCGTCGTGCCCCTTCACCCGGGCGAGCACGATGGCCTCGCGGGCGTCCTTGGAGCGGAGGTCGGGGCTCTTCGTGTCCCAGTACGCGACGACGTCGGCGAGGTCCTGTTCGCGTTTGAGGTCGGCCACCAGGGCCCGGCCGCTCCGCTCGGCGGCCGGTGCGTCGACGCGGCCGTCGGAGGCGCGGACCAGGAGCACCAGGTTCGTCTCTCCGCCGAACCTCTCGTCGATGACGTCTCTGGCCCGGGAGGACTGCGAGGCCGGGTCGTCGAACCCGCCGCCCAGCAGCTTCCCGAACGCGCCTGCGCCCAGGGCGCCCATGAGGACCACGGCCACGGCGGTGACGACGAGGACCAGCCGGGACCTTCGGATCGCCAGCTCGGCTATGCGTTCGAACACGCGAGTTCTCCTTCGGTGGTGCGGCGTGAGGGGGTGTATCGCGGCCGAACCTAGCGAGGATCAACTTGTTTGAGCAGTGTTAGATTTTTTTCATGCCCCGAGAGAAAGCTCCGCTGTCCGGTCTGTCACTGCGTGAGCGGCGCCGCGCCGTCGCCGCCCAGGAGATCGTCGGTGCCGCCGAGTCCCACATCGTCGAGCACGGCCCGCACGCCCTGTCCCTGCGGGCGGTGGCCCGCGCCCTCGGCATGACCGTGCAGGCGCTGTACCACTACTTCCCGAGCCGGGACGACCTCGTCACGGTGCTGATCACCAAGGCGTACGACGACCTCGCCGACGCCGTGCAGGCCGCCGCGGACACCGCGCCGGACGACCCCGGCCTGCCGGGCCTCGTGGTCGCGGCCGAGGGCTACCGCCGGTGGGCCATCGACAACCCGGAGCGGTTCCAACTCCTCTACGGAGCGCCGCTGCGGCAGTACCACGCCCCCGTCGACGGCCCCACCACGGAGGCGAACCGCCGGATGGCCGCGGTCTTCGAGCGGGAGCTGTTCCGAGGCTTCACACCCGCCCAACTGGCCGCCGCCGACACCCGGTCGCTCTCCCCCGGTTTCCTGGCTCACCTGGAGGACCTGTCGCCGATGAGCGGCGAGGCCCTGCCGCCTCCCGCGACCGCCCTGCTCCTGAGCGTGTGGGGTTACGTGCACGGCATGGTCGCCCTGGAGGTGTTCGGTCACACCGGCTTCCTCGGCGCCCACCAGGCCGAGCTCTACCGGATGGCGATGCGCAATCTCCACGACGACGTACGGCGACGGGTGCCGGAGCAGCCCTGAGCGCGGCCGCCGGCCCGGCGGTGAACTTGTCGATTATCGATATGCTCCGCTAGCCTGCGGCATATCGATAAACGATAGGAAGGGGCGCGGTGAACACGCGACTCACGAGGACTCTGGCCTCGGTCACCTTTGCGCTGGCGGTGCTCTGCGGGCTCGCCTTCGCCGGCACGGCGCTCACCCACATGCTCGACGACGGAGCGGTCTGCGTGGAGACGGGCTTCTGGGCCAACGCCTCACTCGGGCCGGACGGCCTGCCGGTCGGCCAGGGCGTGGAGGCGTCCGCAAGCGCCACACGCCTGTGTCAGGACAGTCCTTCCGTGGCGCAGCGCGCCGCCGACCTCGGGGGCCGCCTCCCCTGGCTGCTGTTCGGGACCCTCGCGCTGCTGCTCTTCTCCCGGCTGCTGCAGGCTGTACTGGCGCACGGCCCGTTCACCGATACAGTGGCGCGCCGGCTCTCCGTCCTCGGCTGGTGCGTCGCCGTGGGCACCCCGCTGGCCGGGCTCGTCGTCGGCTGGTCGCAGTCCTGGCTCACGGGGAGCATGGCGCCGGTCGCGGGTTCGGGGCCGACGGTCACCGGGCCGCAGGCGCTCATCCTCGCCGGTCTCGCCGCGGTGATCATGGGGAAGATCATGCGCGAGGGTGTGCGCATGCGGGAGGATCTCGAAGGGACCATCTGATGGCCGAAGAGGAACGTCACTCGATCCGGATCCATCTCGACCGGCTTCTCGTCGAGCGCGGCATGACGCTCACCGAGCTGTCCGAGAAGGTCGGCATCACCGTCGTCAACCTCTCCGTGCTGAAGAACGGGCGGGCCAAGGCCATCCGCTTCTCGACCCTGTCGAGGATCTGCGACGTCCTGCGGTGCCAGCCAGGCGATTTGATCACCCACGACACGGCCCCGGCAGAGGACGACCGATAGGTCACGTCCCTCTGCCGGGGCGACTGCTCACGGCGCCTCCTCGTCAGCGCGTGACCTCGTGCCGCTCATTGGGTACGCAGTGGGTCATGGTCAGGCCGGAGACGTCGCGCGGCGGGTTCTTGCCCAGCCGCTCCAGGCGCGAGCGGTCCTCGTCCGTCAGCGTCTGGCCCGCCAGCGGTTCCAGGTGGGTCACGTCGTCGGGGCCGATGCCCAGCCCTTCGCCGACGCGCAGCCCGAGGTCGTTCTCTACCAGGAGGAAGTGCCAGACCATGCGCTCCTGGACCTTCCGGTCGCACTGGGAGATCAGGTCCACGAAGTTGCGTACGAGATCGTCCCGCTCCCAGTCCTCCATCAGCAGGTAGCGCTGGCCCGCCTGCAGGTAGTCGTTGGTGAGCGGGATCCGCTTGCGGGTGAGCCGGCCGCGGATCTCCGGGCCCTGCTCGTCGTGCGTCGGGTACTGGCCCTCGCGGAGCCCGCCGGTGATCGACGGTTCGTAGTTGACCTCGGGGTTGTCGTTCGCCGCCCGGTTGTCGTACGCCATCGCGCCGTCGCGCTGGTTGGTGCGCACTTCCGCGTTCTTGGCCTGGTTCACCGGCAGTTGCAGGTAGTTCGGGCCCACGCGGTAGCGCTGCGTGTCGCTGTAAGAGAAGGTGCGCCCAACGAGCATCTTGTCGTCGGAGAAGTCGAGTCCGTCGACCAGGACACCGGTGCCGAAGGCGATCTGCTCGTTCTCGGCGAAGTAGTTGTCGACCGTGCGGTCGAGCACCATGCGGCCGACGGCCTTCGGCGGGAAGTCCTGCTCCGGCCAGGTCTTGGTGTCGTCCAGCGGGTCGAAGTCCAGCTCCGGGTGCTCGCCGTCCTCCATGACCTGCACGAGCAGCTCCCACTCGGGGTGGTCGCCCCGGCGGATCGCCTCGTACAGGTCCTTGGTGGCGTGGCCGAGCTCGCCGGCCTGCACGTTCGCCGCGTCCTCCTCGGTCATGCTGCGCACGCCCTGCTTGGGCATCCAGTGGTACTTGACGAGGACGGTGTCGCCCTCGGCGTTGACCCACTTGTAGGTGTTCACGCCGAAGCCCTGCATGTGCCGGTAGTCCGCGGGGATGCCCCGGGGGCTGAAGAGGTTGACCAGCATGTGCATGCTCTCCGGGGTCTGCGACATGAAGTCGAAGATGCGGGAGGGCTTCTGTTCGTGCGACACGGGGTCGGGCTTCAGCGCGTGGATGACGTCCGGGAACTTCACGGCGTCCCGGATGAAGAAGACACCGAGGTTGTTGCCCACGAGGTCCCAGTTGCCGTCCTCCGTGTAGAACTTCACGGCGAAGCCGCGCGGGTCACGGGCGGCCTCGGAGGAGTCGCGGCCGCCGATGACGGTGGAGAAGCGCAGGGCGACGTCGGTGCGCTTGCCCTGCTCCTGGAAGAGCTTGGCGCGGGTGTACCGGCTGATCGGTTCGTCGCCCCACTTCCCGTACGCCTCGAAGTATCCGAAGGCGGTGACGCCCCGGGCGTGGACGACGCGCTCCGGGATGCGCTCGCGGTCGAAGTGGCTGATCTTCTCCAGGAAGTGGTAGTTCTCCAGCGTGGCCGGGCCTCGCGCGCCGACCGTGCGCTGGTTCTGGTTGTCGTAGATGGGATGACCCTGCCGGTCGGTGAGCACCGGCCGGGGGTCGTCCGCGGGTGAACCCATGCTGGATACGTCCGTCATGACCATCGGCTCCTTGACGAGTGACCGCGTGCACGAGCCCGCGTGCAGGCGCGCGTGCGGGCTGGATGGTTGAGCCCCAGTACCCCGCCCCGTCCACGATCACACACATGCGGCCGGTGCGCCGCGCCGACCATACGGAGTTCAGCCGTCCGGACGCCGGACCACGCGAACGAGACCATCGGTCTCCGTTTCCGTCGGCGGCGACGGGTTACCTGTCGCCTGGGCGGCCCCGTCCCTGAGGCGCGCAGGCCGCCGACGCGCTTGAGTGGAGGACACGGTGTTTCAGGACTCTCGCAAGGAAGGCACTGGCGTGCAACGGATCAGGGGAGCCTTCCGGCGCGCGCGGAGCGCCTACTCCGGCAGGGAGGAACACCGGCTCGGCGGTCACCTCGGCGCCGTGGTCGCCTTCGGCGCGTACACGGCGGCCTGGGGCGCGGCCGTCCACCTGCGGAAGACCAAGCTCCCCGAGCGCCCCGAGCCCTGGGACATCCTGCTCGCGGCGACGGCCACCTTCCGGCTGAGCCGACTGCTCAGCAAGGGATCGGTCACCAGCCCCCTCCGTGCGCCGTTCACGAGTTACGAGGAGGGCACCGGCCCTGCCGAGGTGAAGGAGAGCCCGCGCGGCGGGGACCTCAGGTCGACCGTGGGCGAGCTCGTCACCTGCCCGTTCTGCCTGAGCGTCTGGCTGACGACCACCGTCACCGGCGCCCACCTGCTGTGGCCACGCGCCACGCGGACCGTGACGGGCGGCCTCTCCACCCTGGCGGTCGCCGACGTCATGCAGCTCGGCTACGACTGCCTGGTGCAGAAGAACGGCGAGTGAGCGCCGAGCATCCCACCTGAAATATCCGAAATGCCGAGGAATGCCGGTCGAGGCGTGGGACACAAGAGGCCGTGCACCCCTGCAAGCAGCGGATATGAGGGAGAACGACCCATGCTCATGGCCCATCTCGTCCTGAAGAACCTGGTCGAGCAGTACGAGGAGCTGCGCACCCTGCACGCCGGCACGGGCAGCGCGGTGGCGCGGCGGCGGATGGAGGACGTCGCCTATTCGCTGTGCGCGTCGACCGGGACCGGAAGCGTCGACGCCGCCCTCGCCGTCGCGCGGTTCCGGCTGCGGCGGGTCGGCGCGGTGAGCGAGCCTCTGCTCGCCGCCTGATCCTCTGTCGCGCGCATGTCGGGCGCATGTCGCGCGAGCGGGCGTGAGGGGGAGGGAGGGGCGGATGAAAATGGATGGCGCCTTGGTCTACGCCAATGGGGTCCGTCCCAGTATTCTCATCCGTGGCCGGCCAGCACACCATGGTGACCTCCCCCCCCATTCGCCGCCTCCAGGAGGATCACGGTGAACGTTCGCACCAGAAGCTCGGCAGTCATCGGCAGCCTCTGCCTCGTCGTCTCCCTCGCCTTCACCACGGCGTCCGCGGACGAGTCCGCCACGCCGCACCGGAAAGCAGCCGCCAAGGTCGCGCTCAAGAAGGTGGCCATGGCCAAGAACCCGTCCGCCGGTGCCGCCGGGCCCGGGGGCACGGTCTGGATAGCCGAACGCGCGGGCACCGTACGGGTCCTGGGCCCCCAGGGGCTCGGCAAGCCCGTCCTCGACATCTCCGACGAGACCACCACCGACGGCGAACGCGGCCTGCTGGGCATCGCGTTCGACAACAGGCTCGCGCACTTCTACATCTCGTACACGGACCTCGAGGGCACCAGCACCGTGGACGAGTTCGCCGTGCGGCACGGCAGGATCCGCCCCGAGACCCGCCGCACCGTCCTCACCCAGACGCAGCCCTACGCGAACCACAACGGCGGCGACATCAAGTTCGGCCCGGACGGCTATCTCTACATCGCGCTGGGCGACGGCGGCTCGGGCGGCGATCCGCACGGCAACGGACAGAACCTCGACACCCTGCTGGGCAAGCTGCTGCGGATCGACCCGCGCGGCGGCAAGCCGTATGCGATCCCGGCGGACAACCCGTTCGTCGGCGACCCGAACGCCAGGGACGAGATCTGGGCGTACGGGCTGCGCAATCCATGGCGGTTCTCCTTCGACTCGGGCACGGGCGACCTGCTGATCGGCGACGTCGGCCAGAGCGACTGGGAAGAGATCGACTGGGCCCCCGCGAGCAGCGACGGCGGCGAGAACTACGGCTGGGCCCGGATGGAGGGCACCCACCCCTTCCGCGGCGCCACCGAGCCCGCGAACCACGTCCCGCCGGTGTACGAGTACGGCCGCGGCGGCCTCGGCTGCTCGGTGACCGGCGGATACGTGTACCGGGGCAGGGCGATCCCGGCCCTCAGGGGTCAGTACGTGTTCAGTGACTACTGCGACGGCACCCTGCGCGCGCTGCGCATGGAGCGCGGCAAGGTCACCGGCGTCAGCGACCTCGGCGTCAACGGCGGCGAGGTCGTCTCGTTCGTGCAGGGCGGCAGGGGCGAGCTGTACGTCCTCGACATCGGCGGCAGCGTCGCCCGCCTGGACCCCGCGTAGGGGTCACCGCCCGTTGGCCGAGCCGAGGGCAGGTCAGTTTTTCCTTTCTCTGGACAAAGTGTGGACGTCCTCGGACACCGTCCCTACGCTGAGCGTCGCTTTGCCACAGAAATCTGCGTAACCCATGCCGGAAATCCGCCGGAACCACGCAGGAGGAAGAGTGAAGCCACGCCCCGGACCGATATCCGGCCGCACCCGCCGCAGAGCCCGAAGATCCACCGGCCTGCTGCTCACCGCCCTGCTCGGCGGCGGCCTGCTGACGCCCGCCGCGGCCGCGGACGACGACCCGCGGCCCTTCGCGGACCTGCCGCCGCAGGAACCCGGCGTCACCCTGCGGGTGTTCGACGTCCAGACCCCGTTGAAGAAGCTGTGCGACCTAAAGCCCGCACAGACCCCCAATGTCGACAAGCTGATTCCGACCGCCGACTGGACCTCCACGGACGGCTTCGGGTTCAGCAACAACTTCGTGTCGCAGATCATCGGCAATCTCAACGTGCCCGAGGCAGGCGCGTACGACTTCCGGCTGATCAGCGACGACGGTTCACGGCTCTTCCTCGGCGGCCAGCAGGTCATCGACCACGACGGGCTGCACGGCGCCGAGCCCAAGGACGGCCGGATCACACTCGACGCCGGATATCAGTCGCTGCGCGTCGACCACTTCGACGCGGGCGGCGAGCAGCAGGTCACCCTCCAGTGGAAGCCGCCGGGGGCGAGCGAGTTCACGGTCGTGCCGAACTCGGTGCTCAGCACGGACGCCGATGTCGTCCGGGTCACGGCGCCCGGCCGCAAGGAGTGCGAGGGCACGTACGACACACCGGGCGACGGTCTGCCGCTCACCGAGGTCAACCCCGGGTACGAGCTGACCGACCTGCGCCCGAAGGGCTTCGAGCCGCAGGTGTCCGCGATGGACTGGCTGCCCGACGGCCGGCTCGCGATCTCCACGTGGGGCGGCAGCACCGAGACGAAGGGCGAGGTGTACCTGCTCGACAACGTCACCGGTGACACCGGGCCCGACAAGGTCACGTACAAGAAGATCGCCGACGGGCTCAGGGAGCCGATGGGCATCAAGTACGTGGACGGGAAGCTGTATGTGTCGGAGAAGCACCAGCTGACCGAGTTGAACGACACGGACGGCGACGACGTCACCGACGGCAAGCGGAAGATCGCCGAGTGGCCGTACGGCAAGAACTTCCACGAGTTCGCCTTCGGTCTGCTCTACGACAAGGGCGACTTCTATCTGAACCTCTCCGTCGCCATCGACTACGGCGGCGCGACCACCGACCCGCAGCCCGCCCCGAACCGCGGCACGACCGTCAAGGTCAACCGGAAGACGGGCAAGGTCAGCTATCTCGCCGGAGGCCTGCGCACCCCGAACGGAATCGGACGCGGCCCGGAAGGCGATCTGTTCGTCACGGACAACCAGGGCGGCTGGCTCCCCGCGTCCAAGCTGGTGCACATCAAGCAGGACCGGTTCTTCAACCACTACATGAACCCGGCAGGACCCTACGACGACAAGCCCGTCACCAAGCCGGTGCTGTGGCTCCCGCAGAACGAGATCGCCAACTCGCCCAGCACGCCGATGCGGCTGAAGAAGGGGCCGTTCGCCGGGCAGATGGTGTTCGGTGACGTCACCTACGGCGGGCTGCAGCGCGCGGATCTGGAGAAGGTGAAGGGCGAGTACCAGGGAGCGGTGTTCCGGCACACGCAGGGCCTGGAGTCCGGCATCACCCGGATCAGTGAGGGCCCCGACGGCGCGATCTACACCGGCGGACTCGGCGCCGACGGCAACTGGGGTCAGGAGGGCAAGCTCCGCTTCGGCCTGCAGAAGCTGACGCCGAACGGCACGACCGCCTTCGACATCAAGACGATGCGCGCGACCCGCGACGGCTTCGAACTCGCCTACACCAAGCCCCTGTCCGAGGAGACCGCGGCCAAGCTGACCAAGGGCGCGTACGCCGTCGAGCAGTGGCGCTACGCCCCGACGCCCGCCTACGGCGGCCCGAAGATCGACGAGGAGGTACTGCCCGTCACGTCGGCGCAGCTCTCCGACGACCGGCGCAAGGTGCGGCTCACCATCCCGGGGCTCAAGAGCGACCGCGTCGTCCACGTCCGCTCGCCGCGCCCGTTCTCCGCGTCCTCGGGCGAGCAGCTCTGGTCCACCGAGGCCTGGTACACCCTCAACGCCAAGCCGGGCCCGGCCGAGCCCGTCACCACGTACGACGCGGAATCGGCGCGGCTGGCCGGCGGCGCGGGCACCGACACCGAGCACGCCGGCTTCACGGGCGCAGGCTTCGTCGACGGCTTCGGCAAGCAGGGCGCGAAGGCGACCTTCGACGTCGAGGTGGCGAAGAAGGGCACGTACGACGTCGGCCTGCGGTACGCCAACGGCCCGCACCCCTCCCCCGGCACCAAGACGGTCGGCGTCAGCGTCAACGGCGCCGCCGCCGAGCGGACGAGCCTGCCGTCGACCGACCGGTGGGACCGCTGGTCCACCAAGACGGAACGCCTCGAACTGCGCGCGGGCCGCAACACCATCACCTACGGAGTGGGGGCCGGGGACACCGGGCACGTCAACCTCGACGCGGTCGAGATCCGGCGTCCCGGGGCGCGGATCGACCTCTTCTCCGGCGGCAGCGTCGCGTCGGCCTGGCAGCACACCGACGGCCGCAGCGCCGAATGGCCGCACACCGCCGAGAAGTCCATGGAGGTCTGCTGCGGCGACCTGCGCACGAAACAGCACTTCGAGGACTTCAGGCTGCACGTCGAGTTCCGGGTGCCGAAGCTCCCGGACGACGTCACCGGGCAGGACCGCGGCAACAGCGGGGTCTACCTCCAGGAGCGGTACGAGGTGCAGATCCTCGACTCGTACGGCGTGCCGAAGCTCGCGGACAACGAGGCGGGGGCGATCTACCAGAAGAAGGCCGCCGACCTCAACGCCTCGAAACCGCCGGAGACCTGGCAGACGTACGACGTCACGTTCCGTGCCGCCCGCTTCGACGCGGACGGCAAGAAGACGTCGGACGCGCGGGTCACGGTGGTCTGGAACGGCCGGAAGGTCCACGACGACGTGGCCGTCGACGGCCCGACCGGCGGGGGCGACCCGGAGTCGGCGGCGGCCGGCGCCATCCGGCTGCAGGACCACGGCAACAAGGTCCGGTTCCGCGATGTGTGGGTGGAGCCGCTGTCCTGACCGAACCGGGTCCGGTCAGCCGCCCGTGAAGAGCGCGGTCCCGTCGGGGCCCAGGGCCTCGACGCGCGCTCCGTGCTCGACGGTGCGGCTGACCGTGCAGTACTTCTCGTGCGTCAGCCGGATGGCGCGCTCCAGCGTCTCGGCGGCGCCGGTGTCGCCCTCCGGCAGGTCGAGTTCGTAGGCCACACGGACCACGCCGACACGGCCGTCGTCCTCGGGCCGGGACACCGACTCGACGACGATGCGGAGCCCGTCGTGGTCCACGGTCCTGGCCGTGCGGTCCACGACGAGCCCGCCGCACCCGCCGAGCGCGGCGAGGAGGAGTTCCACCGGGGTGAAGGAGGGCTGGGCGTCGGGGTTGTCGGCGGCGGCGACACGGACCTCGGCGCCGCGGTCGTTGCGGGCGGTCCAGTCGCGTTCGCCGTTGCGTACGGTCTCGATGCGGTAGTCGGCCATATCGGAACCGTAACCGGACATCGCTCCCGGTGAGGGGGCGGCTTCCCCGGCTCTTGGCCGAACCAGGGAAACCTGGGCCGGAGCGGCCCCCCGGGGGAACGCCGCTGAACCAACCCTGTGCGCCAAGTCCCCCGATTCGCAATCTTCACGCATGCGCGCGGCGGAGCATCCCACTCACGCGTTCCAGGCAGCTTGCGTTCCCCCAGGTCAGAGCGTGTTTTCGCATTCCAGCATCCCCAACTTCCCGGCAATCGTGGCGGCCGGGACGGCTCTCGCCGCAGGGTGGGTCCGTGCTCACCGGCCGGTCGTCCACGGCCGGGTTGCCGAGCACTGATCCGCAGCAACGACTTTGGGAGTACGTACATGGTTCGCAAGCGCTCACGTCTGATCGCCGTGCCGGTCGCGGCCGTCGCCCTGACCCTGACGCTCGCCGGTCACCAGGCCGGTGCGGCCGAGGCGTCGGCGGCGGCCCCGTGTCTGGCCGGTGCCACGACGCTGGTCGGCGACCTCGACGGCGACGGCCGCCCGGACAAGATCACGAACCCGGGGCACACCGGCACCAGGATGACGGTGCAGTGGGGAGCCGCCGACGGCACGTTCGGTGTGAAGCACTCCGTCGGCAAGCTGCTCGGCGCCAAGCCCGGCGAGGTCGCCACCGCCGCGGTCGCCGACTTCCAGAACGACGGCAAGCTCGACATGGTCGTCAACATCGTCGAGCCGTCCGGCGTGGACGACCCGGCGACGGCCCGCGTCGCCGACTACCGTCCCGGCCCGCTCAAGCGCGCGGACCTGGCCTCGGCCCGCGCCCGGCACCTGGACATCGGTGAGGCCGGCGAGGCCCGCCAGCTCCGCGTCGCCAACTACGGCGACGACGCCCACCCGGACCTCGCGATCCTGAACTACGCCGGTGACGGCGTCCTCGAACGGAACGTCCGCCTGTCGAAGGCGGCCAGTGGCCCGGGCAAGTACAACCAGGAGCACCAGCAGAAGTACGGCGACTGGGGCACTCCGGCCGAGCCGCCGGCCATGCCCGGCGACGGCTGGAAGCACTTCTACAAGTCCTGCTCCTGATCCACCCCCTCGGGCGCCGCCGGTCCTCTCGGCACCGGCGGCGCCCGCTGCCCACGTGAGGAAGATCCCTTGTCCACGCCAGTCACCGATACGCCGGCAACTGAAATACCTGTCACCGCACCGAAGACGAACCGGGTGCGGGTCGCCGTCACCGCGCCCGACCCGATCAGCCGTGAGGGAGTCCTCAGCCAGCTGCGCCGGCACCCGGAGGTCGAACTGTGCGAGAACTCCGGGCCCGCCACCGTCGCCCTGCTCGTCGAGGACACCCTCGACGAGGCGGCGCTCGCCCGGCTGCGACGCACCGTGCGCAGCGAGGGCGCGCGTGCCGTGCTCGTCACGGGTGCCGTCCGCGAGCACGAGCTCATCGACGTCATCGAGTGCGGGGTCAAAGCCGTCGTCTGGCGCCGCGAGGCGACCGCCCAGCGCCTGGTGCACGCGGTTCTCACCGCCGCCCGCGGCGGCGGCGACCTGCCCGCCGATCTGCTGGGCCAGCTGATCGGCCAGGTGCGGCGCCTGCACCGGGGCGGCGCCGACGAGCCCGGCTTCTTCTCGGGCTTCACCAAGCGCGAGATGGACGTGGTGCGGCTGGTGGCCGAGGGGCTCGACACCGCGCAGATCGCCCTGAAGCTGTCGTACTCCGAACGGACCGTCAAGAACGTGATGTACGGCCTCACCACCCGCCTGCACCTGCGCAACCGGGCACACGTGGTGGCGTACGCGCTGCGCGAGGGCTACATCTGAGGGCCGCCCCGCTCTCACCCGGTGCCTGTCTCCCACACGGAGAAGCGGACCGATTCGAGCTGGAGGTTCTCCTCCATCGGGCTGCCGCCGTACTTCCAGTTGCCGGGGTCGGTGCACGTCTCGCCCGTCCACTGCCGGTCCTTGATGTACGTGTCGTGGCAGACGGCGCCGTCGAAGACCTTGAGGGTGAATCCCTGCAGGGCGGGGTCCGCCTCCTCGGTGCTGCCGAGGACCATGTCCTCCTCGTCGTCCGCGTTCTCCCATTCGTCGCCCTTCCGCCAGCCCTCCCCCACGTAGGCGCCGGCGCCGGTGACGCCCTGGGTGTCGGAGACGGCGATGTCGAGGGCCTTGATGGCCGTGCCCGCCGTGCCGGCCTCGGCCCCGTCGCACACCGGGGTCTGCCAGCCCTCGCCACCGACGAAGACGCGGTAGCAGATGTGGCGGCCCTCGCTGCTGCCGGCGAGGTCGCGCACCGCGGTGGCCGCCGTCTCCTCCTCCGGCTCTTCCTCCCCGCCACCACCGCCGCCGCCGTCTCCGCCGCCCTCCGGTTCGGCCGGTGGCTCCTTGTCGGGCTTCTCCGCGGGCTCCTCCGGTTTCTCGGCGGGCGGGGACGGCGCGTTGCTGGCCGGCGGGGGCGGGCCGGCCGGCTCGACCTTGCCGGCCTCCTGCGGCTTCTCCCGCGCCGCGGTCGTCATCTGCGGCCGGTACGTCAGCCAGATCGTCACGAACGCGATCGTCACCGTGAGGAGCAGGCCGAGGGCGGCGGCCAGCCAGCCCGGCAGGACCCCGCGCTGCACGAAGGTTCCTGCCACGTCGACCGGCTCGGCGCCGGAGCGTCGTACGGCCAGCGCGTAGGGCTGCTCCTGTTTGGCGCCGAACCAGATGATCTGCTGGGGCCGCAGCGTCGCCTTCACGAACGCGGCCCGGCCCGGCTCGATCTGGACGTTGCCGGGATCCAGGTCGTACGTCAGCCGGTCGCCGCTGTCACCGCCGCTGAGCGACGCGGTGACCCTGGTGTTGCCGAGGTTGTCGACCGCCAGCTGCGGCCGCCCCCGGAACCACCCCTTCACCGTGGGCGGCACGAGTTCGGCGCGCACCTCGGTGAAGGGTGTGACGGTGAGGTTGCCCTCGGGGACAGTGACGGCGCCCCGCTGTTCCGTCGGCGTGATCCGTACCGCGTACGGAATCGGTCCCGCGGTCGCGTCCGGGGTGCGCGGCGGGGCGAACGTCAGCTCCACCGTGCCGGTCGTCCCCGGATAGAGCCGCAGCGACGGCGGCTCCACCGTGGTCCAGGCGGCGGCGTCACCGACCGGTTCGAAGCGGTAGGCGTCGACGATGTCGCCGGTGTTGCGCACCCGCAGCAGCACCGTGGTGCTGCCGCCGGGGTCGACGGTCGTGGAGGCGGGTTCCAGGGAGGTCCAAAGGCTCACGTCACGACGCTAGGAGAGCCCGCGCCGCGCGTCAGGAGCCCGCCGGGCAGATCCGGTTGCCCGAACAGGCACGCACACGCGTGCGCTCGCCCAGGCACACACACGTGGGCTCGTCAGACCGCCGGGTAGGGGTGGTCGTTGAGCAGGCCGGCGAGGTGGACCGCGTTGGCGGCGAGGGTGCGGGTGGTCTCGGCGACCTCCTCGGGGGTCGCTTCGAGGTCCTGGTAGTCGGTGCCGTGCTGCGCTTCACCGACCCAGTACGTGACGGCGTTGGGGGCCAGGGAGAAGCCGATGTCGTTGAGCCCCTGGAAGGTGTCGGCGCTGACCTTGTGGGCCCCGTCCTCGTTGCCGACGACGGCGACCACGGCGACCTTCCCGTAGGTGAAGGGGCGCCCCTGCTCGTCGGTCTCCGACGACTCGGCGTTGAGCCGTTCGAGGACGCGCTGGCAGATGCTGGAGGGGTGGCCCAGCCAGATGGGTGTGGCGATCAGGAGGATGTCGGCCTGCAGGACCTTCTCCCGCAGCGCCGGCCAGGCGTCGTCGCCGCCCATGTCGATGGCGACGCCGGGGAGCACCTGGTGATCGGCCACGCGGACGGTCTCGGTGGTGACGTCGAGCTTTTCGAGCTCGCGCAGCACCTGGTCCGAGAGCAGCTGGCTGCTGGAGGGTTCCGGGGACGCGTTGAGGGTGCAGACCAGAGAAAGGGCGCGCATCGCATTTCCTTCTGTGAAGTGACTTCAGAGGGTCCGCCACCAGGCTGCGCACAGGGTCGGCGCTGCCGCCACGTGGCCGCCGGGGGCGGAGACCACCCCGCGTACCCGGCACGGACCCCGTGATGCGCGCCGACGGGGCCGGGTGTGACTGCGAGGCTCCTACTCCTCCTCCGCTTCCTCGCTCTCGAAGTGCAGGGCGATGGACCTCAGCACGTCCGCGGAGGACACGTCCATGCGTCCCTCGTCGTGGACCTCGGCGAGCTGCGCGAAGGAGAAGGCGAAGGCGGACGTGATCTGTTCGATGACGGGTCCCAGTTCCTGGCCCACGACCGCGGCGACCTCGATGGGGGTGGCTTCGGCGGGGAGTTCGATGCGTGGCAGCATCTCCTCGAGCATCGCGCCGACCGCGCCGCTGTTCTCGATCTCTCCGTCCGGGTTCTCGCGTACCTGCCGACGCATCTCGAGCGACTCGGTGAGGATGCCGACGACTCGTTGAATGATCTCGCGCTGCTCCATACGGCGAAGCCTAGACGCAGGAGAGTTGGCGGGCGGGGAACGAAGGCTCAGCCCGCCGGTCCACCGGCCGGGGGGCAGGACACGGGCTGTCAGCCCTCGGGCGCGGTGAAGTCGCACCAGACGGCCTTGCCCTCGCCGCGCGGCTCGACTCCCCAGCGCGACGCGACCGCCTCCACCAGGAGCAGGCCGCGGCCGGAGGTGGCGGTCTCGCCCGGGGATCTCCTGCGGGGGCGGTCGCTGGAACGGTCGCCCACCGAGAGACGGACGCGGCGCGGCGGGCCGGAGAGGACCTCCAGCGTGAGGATGGCGCCCGCGTCGGTGTGGACCAGGGCGTTGACGAGGAGTTCGCCCGCCGCCACCTCGACGTCGTCGGCGACGGCGCCGAACCCCCACGCCGCGAGGTGTTCGCGCAGCGCGGCGCGCGCGTCGGTGAGGCCTTCCGGGTCGGCCTGGTGGACGTACCGGTGGATGCGGGGTTCCTGGGGTGTGCCCGGGTCGGGAAGCCGGCGCAGGACCAGGAGCGCCACGTCGTCGCCGGTGCCCCATCGCTCCCACAGCGCGTGCGAGAGGTGGTCCGCCAGCTCCTCGGCCCCCTCGGGGCCCGCGCGCATCTCGTCGGTGAGGTTCCGGATGCCGGTGTCGAGGTCGAGTCCCGCGTCCTCGACGAGGCCGTCCGTGCAGAGCACCATGGTCTCGCCCGGCACCAGGTCGAGCCGCACCTCGGGGTAGTCCTCCATGCCGAACTCGGTGGCAAGGCCGAGCGGCAGCCCGCCGGCGACGCGCGGCACGCCGACCCGGCCGTCCACGTGCCGCACGAGAGGCGGCAGATGTCCGGCCCGTACGGCGCGCACGATGCCGGTGGCGGGGTCGAACTGGGCGTAGGTGCAGGTGGCGAACCGCTCGGTGTCCAGCTCGGCCAGGAAGCGGGAGGCGCGGGACAGCACGGTGCCTGGCGGGTGCCCCTCACCGGCGAAGGCCCGCAGGGCGATGCGCAGCTGTCCCATGATGGCCGCGGCGTGGGTGTCGTGTCCCTGTACGTCCCCGACGACCAGGCCGATCCGGCCCCGGGGCAGGGTGACGACGTCGTAGAAGTCGCCGCCGACCTCGCGGCCGCCCCAGGCGGCGTGGTAGCGGACGGCGACCTCGGAGTCCGGGACGGCGGGTACCCCGCGCGGCAGCATCGTGGCCTGCAGGCTCTTGGCGAGGTCGCGTTCCTCGTCGAAGAGCATGGCGCGCTGCAGCGACTGGGCGACGATCCCGGACAGGCCGATGCAGAGGTTGCGGTCGGCGTCGGTGAAGTCCTTCCTGCCGCGGTAGAAGAGCGCGAGGCCGCCGATGGCGCGGTTCTGCGCGACCAGCGGCAGAAACGCCGCCGAGTCCAGTTTCATGTGCTCCATGTACGGCCGCAGGTGGGTGAGGCGCCGGGCGAGATCGGGCAGTGAGCCCACGAAGCGGGGCTGGCGGGTCATGACGGCCTCGGCCAGCGGCAGCGACTGGTCGAACTCGTACAGCTTGAGTTCGTCGAGGGCCTGCATCGTCTGGCCCACCAGGGCGATCAGCTTCAGGTTCTCGCCCTCGACCAGGCCGAGGACGAGGCCGTCGGCGGCGAACCGGTCCAGGCCGCTGGCGCCGGACAGCACGGCGACCACGTCGTCGACCGTGACGGCCCGCGAGAGCGCCTCCGTGGTGCCCTGCACCATCAGGGCGATGCCCTGGCGCCGCTCCTCCCTGGGGTCGATGGCCGCGAGTTCCGACCCGTCGTTGTCGGCCGTCCGCAGGACGCCGAGCACGCGCACGGCCCGGCCCTCGCCGTCGCGCAGGATGCGGCCCCGCGTGTGGCTGAGGTGGATGGTGCCGTCCCGGTGGCGGGCCCGGAAGTAGACGCCGTACAGGTCGTCGCCGGCGGTGACGGCCTGGGTCACCGCGTAGTTGATGCGCACGGCCTCCTCGGGCGGGATGCGCTTCTGGAGTGAGGTCACGAGGCCGTTGAATTCGTCGGGCCGCAGGTCGAGCACCGCGAGGGACCCGGCGTCGAGGCTGAGTTCGCCGCTCACCAGGTCCCAGTCGAAGCTGCCCACACCGGTCAGGAGCAGGCGCTGGGCCGGCTCGACCGGGGGCTTCTTGGCTGACGTCATGGCTGTCTCCGTAGGCCGCTCGGCCACCATAAGCGCCGGGTGCGCCACCCGCCTGCCGGAATCCGGTCCGGCCTTTCGTCCCCCGGCAAACAGGACCTTGGTCCTGTGTGAGCCGCTCTCGAAGGGACATTCGATGTGTGATGTCGGCCTGGCAATCCAGCGCCGACCGGCGCACAAGGAAAGGAACGTGCTCGTGGGCATCATCGCCTGGATCCTGATCGGTCTCATCGCTGGGGCGATCGCCAAGGCCCTCACTCCCGGCAAGGACCCGGGAGGCTGCCTGGTGACCATCCTGATCGGCATCGTGGGCGGCCTGCTGGGTGGTTGGCTGGGCAAGGTGATCTTCGGCGTCCACTCGATCAACGGGTTCTTCCACCTGTCGACGTGGATCGCCGCCATCATCGGCTCCGTGATCGTGCTGTTCGCCTACCGCCTCTTCACGGGCAAGCGGTGACCAGGACCGCACCTCTCGGGAGCGCGCACCCACTCCGGGTGCGCGCTCCCGCGCTTTCCGCACCCTCTCCGCGGTGACCTGCCCGAGCGCTCATTAGCTCAAGCGTTCGATTCGCGAGTACAGTGGGCGCATGGCAACGCACCAGCTCCAGGGATCGCTCTTCGATCAGAGCGACGACGTGCGCCTGGGCTCCCTGGCCGGCATCCGCAGGACGGTCCTCGGCGACGGGGCGTGGCTGGACCTGCTGCCGGGCTGGCTCGGCGGCGCCGACGCCCTGTTCGAACGGCTGGCCGCGGACGTCCCGTGGAAGGCCGAACGCCGCCAGATGTACGAGCGGGTCGTGGACGTACCCCGCCTCCTCGCCTTCTACGGCGCCGGGGAACCCCTCCCCCACCCCGTACTCGACGAAGCCCGGCAGGCCCTCTCCGCGCACTACGCCGCCGAGCTCGGCGAGGCGTTCACGACGGCCGGCCTCTGCCACTACCGCGACGGGCGCGACAGCGTGGCCTGGCACGGCGACCGCATCGGCCGGGGCGCCCGTGAGAACACGATGGTCGCCATCCTCTCCGTGGGAGCGCCCCGGGACCTGCTGCTCCGGCCGCGCCGCGGCGGCGCGACCGTCCGGCACCCGCTCGGACACGGCGACCTGATCGTGATGGGCGGCTCCTGCCAGCGCACCTGGGAGCACGCCGTCCCCAAGTCGGCCCGGGCGACCGGAGGCCGCATCAGCATCCAGTTCCGGCCGCACGGAGTGCGCTGACGCCGTCTCAGCTCGTGCGGCGGCTGAGCAGACGGCGTACCACCTTGGTGAGCACGGCCGGCCGGAACAGCAGCGAGGGCGGGGCCGTCATGTTGAGGACCCGCACGAAGCGCGCCCACACGTCCGGCTCGTGCACGGCGAGCGCGAACACCTGCTGGTTGTACCAGTGGGCGAAGCGCGCGGGCAGCGGCTGCCTGCCGGGTGCCCACATGAGGTCCGAGCTGGTGGCCATGGTCCAGGGGACCTGGATGACGCGGGCCGCAGCGCGCTGGTAGGCGCGGCTGAGTCCGTCGAGTCCGGCCGGGCCTGCCCGGTGGCGGGCCAGGAGCCGGCCGAGCAGCTCCGCTTCGAGCGCGGCGACCGTGAGCCCCTGGCCGTAGACCGGGTTGAACACGCAGAGCGCGTCGCCGAGCGCGATCAGGCGTTCGGGCCAGCGGGCGTTCTTGTGGTGCAGCCGCCACTCGTTGCCGGGGTTGGTGTAGCGGTGCACCGGTCCCTGCCGGGTGCCGCGTTTGATCTGTTCGGCGAGGCGGGGGTTGTCGAGGCTGTGGGCGAAGTCGAGGTAGCCCTCGTCGTCGGTGGGCGGCACGTGCCCGTCGACGCCGAGCAGTGAGCACATCCAGCGGTGGTGTTCCACGGCGAGGACCACTCCGCCGCGTGTGACGTCGGGCGCGAAGGCCATCTGGTAGGCGACGTCGAAGTCCTGCTGGTCGTCCGGCGGGCGTTCGATGAGGGCGGAGGTGTAGGTGATCTTCGCTTTGACGACGGTCTTGGCGGAGACGGGCAGACCCGCGTCAGTCAGCCAGCGGTCGACGGAGGTGGCGCGGCCCGAGGCGTCGACGACCAGGTCGGCGGTGACGTCGGTGGCCTCGTCGGCGCCCTCCGTTCGGTAGCGGACCCGGTCGAGGCGGCCGGGCGCGCTCGCCGTCACCGTCTCGCAGTGGGTCGCGGAGAGCACGCGCACGGCAGGGAGGGCCGCCACACGCTGCCGCAGGCGCCGTTCGAGCTCGTCGCGCGTGAAGGTCTGGACGGAGACGCCGACCGTGGTGGCCGGCGCGTAGCCCGTCGGCAGCAGGAAGTTGATCCGCTCGCCGTAGTCGAAGACCGGCGCACCCAGTTCGGCGAGCTCCGCCCGGAGCCCCGGAAAGAGCCCTTCCAGCGCTTCGCCGCCCCGGGCGAGCAGTGCGTGCGCGTGATAGCCCTGCGGAACGTGGGGGTGGACTCCGGTGTCCGTCCGCACCGGGTCGCGCTCCAGGACCAGCACCTCGGCGAAGTGATCGGCCAGGACCCGCGCGGTCACGAGTCCGGCATACCCCCCGCCGACGACGACAGCCCGCTCCCAGCGGGTCTCGGGCGACGAGCTGTGCTGCTTCGTGGTCATGGCCGTCCCATTCCTCTCGGCTCAGGTCCACGTCACTTCACCGGTTGGCGGCACGGTTCTCAAGACCGCCGGGGGAGCGCACTGAAGCACGCCCCCGGGACGGATTCGGAGCTTCCGGTCTTACGCAGGGGATCTCGGGTACACGTCACGGGCCGTCCTCGCCCCTGTGGCGGACCGGCGCACTGTGTGGGCAGCCTGGGAGAAGGAGCCCACACCCGGCCAGACGCAAGCCAGCAAGGAAGGTACGTCCCTATGCGTGCTCTCACATGGCAAGGCAAACGCGACGTACGTGTCGACGACGTCCCCGATCCCCGTATCGAGAAGCCGGACGATGTGATCGTCCAGGTGACGTCGACCGGCATCTGCGGCTCGGACCTCCACCTCTACGAGGTCCTCGGGCCGTTTCTCGACGTCGGCGACATCCTGGGCCACGAGGCCATGGGTGTCGTGGTGGAGAAGGGCCCCGACGTCACCGCATTGGCCGTAGGCGACCGCGTGGTGATTCCGTTCAACGTCTCCTGCAACACCTGCTGGATGTGCCGGCAGGGGCTCCAGTCGCAGTGCGAGACGACCCAGGTCACGTCCATGGGCAGCGGAGGCTCCCTGTTCGGCTACACCAAGCTCTACGGGCAGGTCCCCGGCGGTCAGGCGGAGCTGCTGCGCGTGCCCTTCGGCAACACCCTGCCCATCAAGGTGCCGGAGGGGCCGCCGGACGACCGGTTCGTGTACCTGTCCGACGTGCTGCCCACCGCCTGGCAGGCCGTGGAGTACGCCGACATCCCGCCCGGTGGCAGCGTCACGGTGCTGGGCCTCGGCCCCATCGGCGACATGGCCACGCGCATCGCGCGGCTGCGCGGGGCGGAGCTGGTGATCGGTGTCGACCTCGTGGACACGCGGCTCGAACGCGCCCGACGCAACGGCGTCACCGTCCTCGACCTGCGGCAGCACGAGAAGGATCTGGGGGACGCCGTCCGCGAGCTCACCCAGGGGCGCGGCACGGATGCCGTGATCGACGCGGTCGGTCTCGAAGCGCACGGGGCACCGGTGGCGAAGGCCGCCCAGTGGGCGACCGGGCTGCTGCCCGACAAGCTCGCCCGCCCCCTGATGGAGAAGGCCGGTGTCGACCGCATGGGCGCGCTGCTCGCGGGCATCGACGCGGTCCGGCGCGGCGGCACCCTCTCGATCAGCGGTGTCTACGGCGGGGCGGCCAGCCCGATGCCGTTGCTGACCATGTTCGACAAGCAGCTCCAGGTGCGCATGGGCCAGGCCAACGTCTGGCGCTGGGTCGAGGACATCCGCCCGCACCTCACGGACGACGACCCGCTGGGCGTCGACACCTTCGCCACGCACCACCTGCCGCTCCAGGAGGCCCCGGCGGCCTACGCGACCTTCCAGGCCAAGGACGACGGCATGGTCAAGACGCTCCTGAAGCCATGACCGGGCGGCACGGTGCCGGCAGCGCCCTGATCGTGATCGACATGATCAACACGTACGACCACCGGGACGCCGAGCTGCTGCTGCCCTCGGCACGCAAGGTCGTCCCGGTGCTCGCCGAGCTGCTGACGGCGGCCCGCGCGAACGACGTCCCTGTGATCTACGTCAACGACAACTTCGGCCAGTGGCGCTCCCACCAGGGAGAGCTGATCGACGCCGCCATGGCCGGGCCCCACGCGGACCTGGTCGAGCCGATCCGGCCGGACGACGACTCCCTGTTCGTCGTGAAGGCCCGCCATTCGATCTTCTACGAGACCCCGCTCACCTACCTCCTGTGGAACCTGGACGTCCGGGACGTGACGCTGTGCGGTCAGGTGACCGAGCAGTGCGTCCTGTACTCCGCTCTTGACGCCCACATCCGGCATCTCGACGTGACGGTGGTGGTCGACGCGGTCGCCCACATCCACCCGCACCTCGCCGAGGCCGCCCTGGAGATGATGCGGATCAACCTGGGAGCGCGCCTCGCCCATGGCAGCGAGGTCACGTTCACCGAACGGCCCACGTAAGCAAGGATCATGACGCGTTTCATAACGGTGGGCCTCCTGACGGCCTGCGCGGTGGGCGGTGTGCTGCTCGCCCTCCTGATGTCCCCCTGGTGGTGGCTGGCCGGCGCCCCGCTGGCGGCCGTGGCGCTGACCGGTGTGTACGACCTCGTGCAGAGGCGGCACTCCGTGCTGCGGAACTATCCCGTCCTCGGCCATCTGCGGTTCCTCATGGAGGCGATGCGCCCGGAGCTCCAGCAGTACTTCGTGGAGCGCAACTACGACGGCAGGCCCTACGACCGCGACACCCGCAGCATCGTCTACGAACGGGCCAAGGGCGTCGCTGCCGAGGAGCCCTTCGGCAGCGAGCGCGACATGGACGACCGCGGCTACGAGTTCCTCGTGCCGTCCATGGCGCCGGTGGACGTCCGCGACGAGCCGCCCCGGATCCGGATCGGCGGCCCCGACTGCGCCGAGCCGTACGACATGGCTCTCCTCAACGTCTCGGCGATGAGTTTCGGCTCGCTGTCCGCCAACGCCATCGTGGCTCTGAACACCGGTGCGGCGCGCGGCGGGTTCGCGCACGACACCGGCGAGGGCGGCCTGTCCGGCTACCACCTGCGGCCCGGCGGCGACCTGATCTGGGAGATCGGGACCGGCTACTTCGGCTGCCGCACCCGCGACGGGGACTTCGACGCCCAGCAGTTCGCCGAGAAGGCCGCCCACCCCGCCGTGCGCTGTGTGTCGCTCAAGCTGTCGCAGGGGGCGAAACCGGGGATCGGCGGCGTCCTGCCCGGCAGCAAGGTCAACGCGGAGATCGCCTCGGTACGCGGCGTACCGCAGGGTGAGACCGTCATCTCACCGCCGTACCACCGCGTCTTCTCGACGCCGCGCGAACTCGTCCGGTTCCTGGCCAGGATGCGGGAGCTGACCCACGGCAAACCGGTCGGATTCAAGCTGTGCCCCGGCTCCCGCGCGCAGTTCCTCGCCGTGTGCAAGGCCATGCAGGCGGAGGGGATCACTCCCGACTTCATCGTGGTGGACGGCGCCGAGGGCGGCACGGGCGCGGCGCCGCTGGAGTTCGCCGACCACCTCGGCATGCCGCTCACCGACGGGCTCATCACGGTGCACAACGCCCTCGTCGGCACCGGCCTGCGGGACCGGATACGGGTCGGCGCCAGCGGCAAGGTGGCCACCGGCACCGACATCGTCAAGCGCCTCGCCATGGGCGCCGACTACACCAACGCGGCCCGCGCGATGATGTTCGCCGTCGGGTGCATCCAGGCCCAGCGCTGTCACACCAACCGCTGCCCGACCGGCGTCACCACCACGGATCCGCACCGCGCCCGCGCCCTCGACGTCGTGGACAAGGCCGCCCGCGTCACGCGGTTCCAGGAGGCCACGGTCCACAGCGCGCTGCAGATCATGGCCGCGATGGGCGTCCGCGACCCCTCGGAGCTGGGCCCGCACCTCCTGCGGCGCCGCGAGGACCGGGGCAGGTTCCGGTCCTACGCCGAGTTGTACGACTGGCTCTCCCCCGGCGAGCTGCTCGCGGCGCCGCCGGAGAGCTGGGCCGCCGACTGGCGCGCGGCGGATCCGGACAGCTTCACCTCCTGACCGCCCCGGTCGCGGGCAGCCTGGTGGCTCCCGCGGCGGCGAGCAGGCAGAAGCCGAGCACCCACCAGAAGGTGTCGCCGAACGCCGAGGAGATGTCCGGGCCCCGGGCGGACAGCCGGTTCTCCAAAACCACCGCGAGGGCGGCGGTGCCCACCGAACCGCCCACCGTGTTGAGGAGGTTGAGCGCGCCGGACGCGCGGGGCAGGTGTTCGGGCTCGATGCGGCTGTAGACGATGTTCATCACGGGTGCGCCGATCATCGCCATGCCGATGCCGCGGACCGCGAGCGCGGCGATGATCAGCGCGTCCGGGGGTTCGTGGCCGAGCCGGGTGAACGGGATGGTGCCCGCGAGGATCAGCACGATGCCGGTGACCACCAGGGTCCGCGGCGCCACCTTGTCGATGGTGCGGTTGACCAGGACGGAGCCGGCGGCCGCGCCGAGGCCCTGGGGGGCGAGCAGCAGCCCGGCCTCCCACGCCGAGAGGCCCCGGCCGGTCTGGAAGTACAGCGGCAGCAGGAACGTCGTGCCGAACACCGAGGCGCCGAGGACGAGCAGCGCGAGGGCGGCGGCCCCGAAGGGCGGCCGGGTGAACAGGCGTGGGTCGACCAGCGGGGTGCCGCGCGTGCGCAGTCCGTGCACCGTGAAGCCCACCAGCATCGCGACGCCCGCCGTCACACCGAGCACGGCCGGGACGGTGCGGCCGTGGGCGACCTCGGTCAGCCCGTACACCAGCACGGCGAGGCCGGGTGACAGCAGTGCGGCCCCTCGCAGGTCGAACGCCGTCCGCCGGGTCGACGGCGGTACGTCGGGGACGTAACGGCGTGCGAGCAGGGCGGCGACCGCGCCGATCGGCAGGTTGACCAGGAACAGCCACTGCCAGGACGCCACGCCGAGGAGGGAGCCGCCGACGAGCGGGCCGAACACCGGCGACAGAAGCGGGACGACCGCGACGACGCTGATCACCCGGCCGGTGCGGCCACGTCCCGCGATGCGGGCGAGCAGCGCCTGCCCGGTCGCGGGCAGGAGCCCGCCGCCGAGCCCCTGGACCACCCGGAACACGATGAGGCTGGTCGCCGACCAGGCCAGCGCGCACAGCACCGAGCCGAGCAGGAACACGCCCACGGCGGCGAGCCAGGTCCGCCGGCCGCCGAACCGGTCGGCCAGCCAGCCCGATGCGGGCACGGCGGCGACGACGGCGAGGAGGTAGGCGGTGCTGACCCACTGGATGTCGGCGACGGAGGCGTCGAACTCGTCGGCCAGCCGGTCGATGCCGACGCTGACGATGGTGGCGTCCAGCGTGGCCATGAAGGTGCCGAGCACGAGGATGAACGCGATGCGCAGCAGCTGTCCGTCCACCCGCTCGCGCTCGGCGGGTGGTGCGACGTCCTTGGTCATCGGCGCTCCAGGAGGTCGTGGACGTCGTGGTCGAGGTACTTGTCCAGGGTGCGGAGCAGGTCGACGAGTTCGTCGGCGAGCCCGTCGACGGACACGCCTGCCCGGTGGGCGAGTACGCCGGTCCAGCCGTCGCCGTCCGGCATGACGGTCAGGGTCACCGGGTGGTGCGTGGACTCGCGGAAGCGGGTGCCGACGAGGGTGAGTCCGGGGGCGGGTTCGCGCAGGCGGTCCGGGTCGACCGGGTAGTTCTCGAACACCACCAGGCTGTCGAAGAGCCTGCGCCGCCCGGTCAGCCGCTCCAGGTCGGAGAGGGCGACGTGGTGGTGCTCGACCAGGGCGCGCTGCCGGGCCTGCAGATCGGCGAGCGTGTCGGCGAGGGTGCCGGTGAGCCGGGCGCGTACCGGCACCGTGTTGGCGAGCAGCCCGACGATCTCCTCGACGCCCGCCAGCTCCGGCGGGCGGCAGGCGACCATGGCGCCGAAGCAGACGTCGGCGCGGCCGGAGCGCCGGGCGAGCAGCACCGACCAGGCGCCCTGGACCAGGGTGTTGCGGGTCAGGCCGCGCCGCGCGGCGAGGTGGGTCAGCTCGGTCACGAGGGCCGCGTCGAAGGTGAGGAGCGTGGGCTCCTGCCAGGCCGGGCCGGGCTCGCCGCCGCTCAGATAGTCGCCTTCGGGCAGCCCGGCCAGCTCGGCGGCCCAGGTGTCGAGGTCGGGCTCGTGGTCGGCGCGCCAGCGCAGGTAGTCGCCGAACGGCACGGGGGTGGGCAGGTCCGCGGCGACGCCGCGGACGCGGGCCGCATAGAGGTCGAACAGCTCGGTGAGGATGCGCGGGGCCGACCAGCCGTCGGAGAGCACGTGGTGACTGGTCATCACCAGATGGGCGAGGTCCGCGCCGTCCCGGATCACGGTCAGGCGGAGCAGCGGGCCGCGGGCGAGGTCGAACGGTTCGGCCAGATCGGCCGCGAGGACCTCCTCGGCGGGCCCGTCGACCACGCGGAAGTCCGGCACGGGCGACGCGGGGAGCACCGCCAGGTCGGCGGGGAACACGGCGCCCAGGTTCGGGTGCCGGGCCAGCAGGTCGCCGCCCGCGGCGCGCAGGGCGTCGGTGTCGAGCGGTCCCGCGAGGGAGAACGTCGACTGCACGGTGTACGGGTCGGGGCGTTCGGTGCGCGAGTGCCGCAGCATCACTTCCTGGAGCGGGGTGAGGGGCTGGACCCCGGCGATGGGCCGCTCGTGGTCGAGTGCCCTGATCTCCGGTGCGGCGGCGAGCTCTTGGAGCGCGCTCCGCAGGCACTCGGTGAGGTCCGCCACCTCGGCGGCGGTGAACAGCGCGGCCGGCCAGGTGATCCGGACGCCGAGCGCGTCGTCGCGCACCAGGGCGTTGACCATGAGGCTGTGCGGCAGGGGCAGTGCGTCGGTGCCGCCCGAGCCGAGCGGGTCGGCGTCCGGCGGCGCCTGCCACGGCGTCTCCTCGGCGGGGGCGCCGGGGAACTGGCCGAGGTAGTTCCAGGCGATCTCCGGCGCCACGGGGTCGAGGAGACCCGCCGAGGTGAGGATGCCGTGTCCGAGGCCGTCGCCCTGGGCGCGCAGCCGTTCCCTGACCGCCTTCACGTCGTCGTCGGCGTCGAGGCGCACGGGGTGGACGGCGGTGAACCAGCCGACGGTCTGGGACAGGTCGACGTGCTGCGGGCGGCCGTGGCTCTCCAGCGCGACCAGGACGTCCCGCGTGCCGCGCCAGGCCCGTACCGCCTTCGCGAGCGCCGTGAGGAGCACGGCGTCCGGGGTGCTGCGGTAGGCGGCCGGCAGGGTCGTGATCAGGGCGCGGGTGGCCGCGGCGTCGAGCCGGATCTCGTGGTGCCGAGCGGTGGCCACGGTGTCCCTCGCGGGGTCGAGCGGGCGGGTGAGCGCCGGGGTGGCGGTCATCCCCTGCCAGTGGGGCAGTTCGGACCGCCGGTCGGCGGCGCGCAGCGACTGCGCCCAGCCGACGAACGACTGGCCGTGCCGGGTCAGTTCGCCGCCGGAGTGGGCGTGCTCGACGTCGTCGAGGAGGACGCGCCAGGAGACACCGTCGACGACCAGGTGGTGGGCGATCAGGAGGAGCCTGCCGGGCCTGTCCGGTCCTGCGTCCACCCACACGGCGCGCAGCAGGGGGCCGGTGCGCGGATCCATCGCGTCGCGGGCCCCGGCGATGTGGGCGTCGACGTGTGCGCGCAGGTCGTCGTCGGTCGCGCGTACGCAGGTCAGGACGTCGGCGCCGGTCACCGCGCCGACCGGTGGGATGTGCAGGGCGTCGTCGGTCAGGCGGGCTCGCAGCACGTCGTGCCGGGCGAGGAGCGCGTCGAGGACGGCCTGCCAGGCCGCCGGGTCGCCGCCCGGCGGGACGCAGATCTCCACCCACTGGCAGAACCCGTCGGCGGCGGTGCCCGCGCGGCGCAGCAGGTCCCGCATGACCGGGGTCAGCGGCGCGTCGCCGGTCGCGGGGGCCGCGCCGCTGTCGAGGGCGCGGGCACGTGCCGCGATGCCCGCGACCGTCGCGCCTTCGAAGACGTCCCGCGCGGTCAGCCCGAGCCCCTGGCGGCGGGCGCGGGAGACCACTTGCAGGGACACGATGCTGTCGCCGCCGATGGCGAAGAAGTCGTCGTCGGGCCCGATGGCGTCGGTGCCGAGTACGTCACGGAAGACGCCGAGCAGCACGGCTTCGGCCTCGGTTGCGGGTGCTCGCCGGGCTGCGGCGGCGGTCTCGGGGGCGGGCAGCGCGGTGGGGTCGAGCTTGCCGCTGGGGCTGAGCGGCAGCCGGTCGATGGGGACGAGCGCCGTCGGCACCATGTGGTCGGGCAGCTCCGCGGCCAGGAACTCGCGTACGCGGCCGGTGTCCAGGTCGGCGCCGTCCGTCGGGATGACATAGCCGACGAGGCGTCCTTCGCGGACGATCACGGTGCAGGCGCGGACGTCGGGGTGGCTGGTCAGCGTGGACTCGATCTCGCCCAGCTCGACGCGGAAGCCGCGCACCTTGACCTGGTGGTCGACGCGGCCGAGGAAGACCAGCTGTCCGTCGGGCCGCCAGCGGACCAGGTCGCCGGTGCGGTACATCCGCTCGCCGGGCGGTCCGAACGGGTCGGCGACGAACCGTTCGGACGTCAGCCCGGGGCGGCCGAGGTAGCCGCGGGCCAGGCTCGGCCCGCCGAGGTACAGCTCGCCGGTCACGCCGACGCCGGCCGGCTGGAGCCCGCCGTCGAGGACGTAGGCGCGGACGTTGGGGTCGGGGCGGCCGATCGGCAGCGGCCCGGCGTCGTCCGGGTCGTAGTGCCAGGTCACGGAGTTGATGGTGACCTCGGTCGGGCCGTAGGCGTTGAAGAGCGCCCGGCGGCCGCTCCCCCAGCGCCGCGCCAGTTCGGGGTCGAGGCGCTCGGCGCCGACGACGAAGAACACGTCGGGGTCGACGGTGCGGTCGTCGGGCATCGCGGCCAGGAACGACGGCAGCAGGTTCACGCCCGTCACCCGGTGCTCGACGATGTAGTCGAGGAGTTCGTCGCCGGGGACACGCACTTCCTCGGGGGCGATCACGGAGGTGCCGCCGGACAGCAGCGGCACCATGGTCTGCCAGAACGCGACGTCGAAGCTGGTCGACGCGAAGTGCAGGTACCGGTCGTGCTCGGTGACGCCGACGACCTCCTCCTGGAGTGCGATCAGGTCGGGCACGCCCCGGTGGGTCACGCCGACGCCCTTGGGCCGCCCGGTGGTGCCGGAGGTGTAGATGACATACGCGAGCGCGTCCTCGGTCAGCCTGGCGCGGGCCCCGGCCGGGTCGGTGTCCGGCGCGGCGGCGAGGGTGGCCGGGTCGTCGAGGCGCAGGACCGGGATGTCGCGGTCGACGGGGAGTTCGGCGCCGGTGGAGACGACGGCGGCCGGGTCGATGTCGTTGAACATGAACGCGAGCCGCTCGCGGGGGTAGCTCGCGTCCATCGGCACATAGACCGCGCCCGCCTTGGCCACGCCGAACAGCGCGACGGTCATCTCGATGTCGCGTCCCAGCAGCACCGCGACCGGGTCCTGGGGGCGCACGCCACGTGCGATCAGCGCGTGGGCGAGCTGGTTGGCCCGCCGGTCCAACTCCGCGTAGGTGAGCGAGCGGTCGCGGCAGACGAGCGCCTCGGCGTCGGGCTTGCGCCGGACCCAGGCGGCGAACTCGTCGAGCCAGTGGCCGCGCTCCTTGGCCGGGACGATCTCGGTGCCGGTGCGCAGGATGCGCTCGCGCTCGTCGGGGTCGAGCGCGGGCAGCCGGAGCGCGGGGCGTGCCGGGTCGTCGACGATCTCGCGGAGGATGTTGTGCAGCCAGCGGCCGTAGTCGCGCACGGTGTCCGCGTCGAAGGCGCGCGGCTGGTAGCCGAGGCCGATGGTGATCTCGTCGTCGGGGATCACGATGACGGTCAGCGCGTAGTGCGTGGCGTCGGTGATGTCCACGCCGGCCAGGTCGAGTCCGGGCGCGAGCGGGGTGCGCTTCCGGCTGGACAGCGGGAAGTTCTCCATCACGAGCATCGTGTCGAAGAGTTCGCCGACGCCGACCGCCCGCTGGATGTCGGGCAGGCCGACGTGGTGGTGCTCGGCGAGGGCGACGCTCTCGGCGTGCACGCGGGCCATGAGGTCGCTCGCGGTCTGGTCCTGGGTGTGCCGGACGCGGACCGGGATCGTGGTGCCGAGCTGGCCGATCATCGACTCCACGCCGTCGACCTCGGCGGGCCGCCCGGAGACGGGGCAGCCGAAGACGACGTCGCGGCGGCCGGTGAGCTTGCCGAGGAGCAGGCCCCACGCGGTCTGGAGGACCGTGGTGAGGGTGACGCCCTGTTCGCGGGCGAAGGCGCGCAGCCGGTCGCTGAACTCGCGGCCCAGGGCGACGGTTTCGCGTCCCGGCCGCTCGACGCCGGTGCCGGTGCTCGCGGGTGCGAGCCGGGTCGCGTCGTCGACACCGGCGAGCGCGGCACGCCACGCCCCGAGCGACGCCTCGTGGTCGCGTCCCGCGAGCCATCGGAAGTACTCCGAGAGCGGCGGGGCGGCGGGGACGGCGGGGCCGCCGCTCAGCTCGGCGTAGAGGGCGAGGAGGGTGCGGCCGACGAGCGGCATCGACCAGCCGTCGAGCAGGGCGTGGTGGTTGGTGATGACCAGCTTGTGCTCGGCGGGCCCGACGCGGGACAGGAGGAAGCGGATCAGCGGCGGCCGGGCCGGGTCGAACGGACGCTCCAGGTCCTCCTTGGCGGCCTCGGGGAACCGGTCGTCCTCCCGCCAGTCCAGGGTTACGTCGGCGGGTATCACCTGCACCACGTCGTCCCCGGCGGTACCGAGGTACACGCGCAACGCCGGGTGGCGGCGCAGGAGTTCGCGGGCGGCCTCGGCCATCCGGTCGGGCCGCAGCTCGCCGGCCAGGGTCGTCACGGCCTGTACGACGTAGACGTCGGCGTCGTGGTCGTCGCGCACCAGAGTGTGGAAGGAGAGCCCGACCTGCAGCGGGGTCGCGGGCAGGACGTCGGCGATGCGGCCAGTGCGTTCGAGGGCGTCGATGGCCGGCTGGTCGAGGTCGACGAGCGGCAGGTCCGAGGGGGTGAGCCCGCCCTCGGTGTGGCGCGCGTGCTCGGCGAGCGCGTCGAGCGCGGCGGCCCAGGCGTTCCGCAGCGCCATCACGGCGTCGGCGCCGAGCACCTCGGTCGCGGCCGTCCACTCGACGGCGAGCCGCGGCGCGCCCTCCTCGTGGACGAAGCAGTTCAGGGCGAGGACCTGCTCAAGTGCCTTGGCGCCGGGCTCGGTCACCGAGAACGCGTCGTGGACGGGCAGCCGCCAGCCGGTGCCGGGCAGTGAGCCGAACCGGCCCAGATAGTTGAGGAGGACGTCCGGCGGCGGCGTGGCCGCTAGCTCGGGCCCGGTCTCCGGGTCGAGGTGGCGCAGGACGCCGTAACCGATCCCGTTGTCCGGGACACCGCGCCTGGCCTCCTTGGCCGCGCGCAGCAGCTGACCCACGCCGTCGGCGAGGGGGACGCGGACCGGGTACTCGCTGGTGAACCAGCCGACCGTACGGGACAGGTCGAGGTGTTCGCGGCCGTGGCCCTCCATCGACACGGTCACCGCGTCGCCCGACAGGCCCCACTCGCGCAGGGCGAGCACGAGCGCGGCGAGCAGCACCTCGTCGACACCGGCGCGGTACGCCGCGGGCAGCGTCGTCAGAACCGCCTCGGTGACTTCGGGCGAGGCCACGGTGACCGACCGGTGGGCGGTCGCCACGGTGTCCCGCGCGGGGTCGAGGGGCCGGGCGCCGAGCCGGGAGGCGGCGGCGAGACCGGCACGCCAGTGGTCGAGTTCGTCGCGTCGCGCGCCGGACGCGCCCTGCTCGGCGAGGAGCGTGGCGTGCCTGCGCCATGAGGCGCCGGCGGGTTCGAGGGTGCCGCCCGTGCAGGCCGCGTGGAGGTCGGGCAGCAGGATGCGCCAGGACACACCGTCCATGGCGAGGTGGTGGACGACGAGGACGAGGCGGTCGGAGGTGTCGTCGTTGGTACGGAGCAGGGCCGCCCGCACCAAGTCGCCCGAGCGCGGGTCCAGTTGACCGGCGAGACGTTCGGCCAGGGCGGTCACGTCCTCGCCGTGGACCTCCTCGACGACGGCCCGCACGGCGCCGCGCGGCAGCACTTCGAGCCCGTCGCCCAGGCGCAGCCGCAGCGCGTCGTGGTGGTCGAGCACCGCCTGTACGCCGGCGGTCAGGTCGGCGAGGCCGAGTCCTTCGACGTGCAGGGCGGTCCACTGTGCGTAGGAGGCGACGACGTCCACGTCCGGGTGCGGGTCGAGGAGGCCGCGCACGATGGGGGGCGCGGGTACGGGTCCGGTCGGGTCGTCGACCGGTTCGGCCACGTCCTCCACCAGTCCGGCGGACGCGGCGAGGGCGGCGAAGGTGCGGCGCGCGAGGAGGTCCCTGGGCCGCAGTGCGAGGCCTCTGGCCCGGAGCCGGCTGCTGATGGTGATCGCGGTGATGCTGTCGCCGCCGAGGGAGAAGAAGTCGTCGTCCACGCCGACCCGGTCGACCTCGAACACCTCGGTGAGGACCGCGCAGAGCAGGCGTTCCCGCTCGGTGTGCGGCTCGCGGCCGCCGCCGGCGGAGACGGGTGCGGGCAGGGCGGCGCGGTCGAGCTTTCCGTTGGTCGTGACGGGCAGTTCGTCGAGGACGACGACCGCCGCGGGCACCATGTGTTCGGGGAGCGTCGCGGCCAGTCGGGCTCGTACGGCGTCCCCGGTGACCGTGGTGGACACGACGTAGCCGATCAGCCGGGACGACCGGACGGTGGCGGCCGCCGCGGTGACGCCCGGCACGGCGCCGAGCGCGGCCTCGACCTCGCCGGTCTCCACCCGGTGACCGCGGATCTTGACCTGGCCGTCGCCGCGGCCCAGGTAGTCGAGGCCACGGCCCGGCACCCACCGGGCCAGATCGCCGGTGCGGTACATACGCGCGCCGGGCCGGCCGAAGGGGTCGGCGACGAACCGGTCGGCGGTCGCCCCCGGCCTGCCGAGGTAGCCGCGGGCCAGGTGCGGCCCGGCCAGATAGAGCTCGCCCGTCCTGCCGTGCGGCACGGGCTGCAGCGCGCTGTCCAGGACGTAGACGCGGGTGCCCGCGAGCGGGTGGCCGATCGTCGGTTCGCCGCCGTCGATCCGGGCGGTGGTGGCATCCACGGTGGCCTCGGTCGGCCCGTACATGTTGCGGGCGGTGACGCCGGAGTCGGCGATCCGACGCCAGAGCGCGGGCGGGGTGGCCTCTCCGCCGAGGACGAGCAGCGTCGGCCGGCGGTCGAGGAGCCCTCCGTCGACCAGTGGCGCGGCCATCGAGGGGGTGGTGTCGACGATGTCGATGCCGTCGCGGGCGTACGCGTCGAGGAGCGCGTCGGCGTCGCGGGCGGTCTCGGCGTCGTAGACGTGCAGTTCGTGGCCGCACAGCAGCCACATCAGGTGGTCGAACGCGGAGTCGAAGGCGAAGGAGTAGGTGTGCGAGACGCGCAGTGCGCGCTTCGCGGCGCCCTCGGCCTCGGCGATGACCGTCGACCGCTGGTGGTGCAGGAGTGCCGCCAGGCCGCCGACGCGGCCGAGCACGCCCTTGGGGCGGCCGGTCGAGCCGGAGGTGTGGATCACGTAGGCGAGGTGGTCGGGGTGCCGGGGCGCGGCCAGTTCACCGGCCGTCAGGGGTGTGCCGGGCAGTGCGGCGGCCTCGTCGGTGAGGATCTTCCAGGGCAGCCCGTCGACCGTGTCGGCGGCGGTCAGGACCAGTGCGGGGCGGGTGTCGTCGATCAGTCCGCGCAGCCGCTCGGGCGGGTACGCGGTGTCCAGGGGCAGGAAGGCGGCGCCCGCGTCGAGGACGGCGAGGAGGGCGGTCACCGAGTCGGCGGAGCGCGGCAGTGCCAGCGCCACGACGTCGTCGGTGCCGATGCCGCGGGCCCGCAGCGCGCGGGCGAGCCGGTGCACGCGGTCGGCGAGGTCCTGCGCGGACAGCCGGTCGTCGCCGCAGACCAGGGCGGTGTGCCCGGGGTCGGCGGCGGCCATCGCGTCGAACGCGGTGGGTACGTCCAGGGGGGTGCCGGGCAGTGCGGGCGGGCACCAGTCCGCGAGGATCCGGTCCGCGTCGCCGGCCAGGGCGATCCGGCCGACGGTCCGCCCGTCGATCAGGCCGGTGAGCAGGGTCCGCAGTCCGGCCAATGAACTGTCCACGGAGGCCTGGTCGTTGGTCCGCGCGTCGACCTCGAAGCCGAGCAGCAGTCCGCCGTCGCGGGCGGGCAGGACGCTCAGGCCCATGTCCTCCGGCGGGCCGCCCGCGACGTTGCGCATGACGCCGCTGGACCCGGCGAAGTCGAGCGCCAGGTCGAACGCCTTGAGGTTGATGCCGCGTCCGTGGAGCAGTGCGCCCGCGCCGGGTACGCCGAGGTCACGGGGCAGGTCCTCGCCGCGGTAGCGCTGGTGGTCGCGCATCTCCTTCATCGCGGCGGCGACGCGACGGCTCAGCTCGCCGAACCCGTCGCCGGGCCGCACGGTCACCCGCAGCGGCAGGACGTTGACCGCCATGGCGGGGGTGCGCAGTTCGACGGAGCCCGTGCGGCACATCAGCGGCAGCGCGAACACCACGTCGGTGCGGCCGAGCACGCGGTGCAGGAAGGCGGCGTAGCAGGCGATCAGCGCCTCGCCCCAGGTGACGCCCTCGGTGTCGGCGAACGCGCGGAGCCGGGCCGTCTCCTCGGGCGAGAGGGCGGCGCGGGCGGTCAGGGTGCGGTCGGGTGCACCGGTCGCGGCGTCGGCATCGCCGAGGTCGGGCAGGGGGGTGAAGCGCTCGACCCAGTACGCCCGGTCCTCGGTGAACCGGTCGCTGTTCCGGTAGGCGCGGTCGGCGGCGATGAGGTCGGCGAAGGCGCCGAAGGTGGACTTGCGCGGCTCGCTGCCCTGGACCAGCGCGGTGTAGCGGGCGGCGGTGCGGCGGGCGAGCATCGCGGCGGTGTAGCCGTCGAAGACGAGGTGGTGGCCGAGCTGGGTGTACCAGACCTCGCGGTCGGAGAGCCTGATGACGGTGCGTGCGTACAGCGGCCGGTCCACCATGCCGCGGCAGGCCTCCCCGACCCGGGCCCGCTCGGCGTCGACGAGCGCGTGGGCGGCGGCCACGGGGTCGGCCTCGCCGCTGACGTCGACAAACCGGGGCGCCGCGACAGGTTCCTGACTGATCGTCTGGCGGGGCCCGTCGGGGGTGTCGTACACCCGCAGCCGCAGGGTCTCGGCCTCCTCGGTGGTCGCCCGGACCGCCTCGGTCAGCGCGTCGACGTCGACCGGCTCGCCGCCGGATATCTCCACGACGTCGCCGACCACGTAGTACGGCGAGTCCGGTTCGAGGCGCTGCGCGTTCCAGATGCCCGTCTGGGCGCCGGTCAGGGGGAGCAGGCCGTCCGAGGAGACGCTTGCGGTGCTCAACTTACTCTCCTTGCAGTGTGGGGACGACCATCGGCGTATCGGTCACCGGGTCGGGGACGATGACGCTCGGCAGGTCGAACACGTCCTTGATCAGCGCGGCGTCCACGATGTCCCCGGGGTCGCCCTCGGCGACCACCCGGCCGTCCTTCATGGCGACCAGGTGGTCGGCGAAGCGGCACGCCTGGTTGATGTCGTGCAGGACGGCGATCACCGTGCGGCCCTCGTCGCGCAGCCTGGCGAGCAGGCCGAGCAGTTGGTACTGGTGCGTGATGTCGAGGAACGACGTCGGTTCGTCGAGCAGCAGGTAGGGCGTCCGCTGGGCGAGGACCATGGCCATCCACACGCGCTGGCGCTGTCCGCCGGACAGCTCCTGCACGGGCCGGTCGGCCAGGTCCGCGACGCCGGCGGCGGCCATCGCCTCGGTGACGGCCGCCTCGTCGTCGGGCGACCGGAGCGCGAGGAGCGACTGGTGCGCGAACCGGCCGCGGCCCACCAGGTGGCGGACCTTGATGTCGTCGGGGGCCAGCGGGTCCTGCGGCAGGAAGCCGAGTTGCCTGGCCAGTGCCTTGGCCGGGTAGCCGCCGACGTCGCGGTCGTCGAAGCGCACATGGCCGTCGGCGGGGCGCAGCAGGCGGACGAGCGCGCGCAACAGGGTGGACTTTCCACAGGCGTTGGGGCCCACGATGGCGGTGAACGCGCCGTCGGGGACATCGAGGCTCAGCCGTGTGGACACCACCCGGTCTCCGTAGCGCAGGGTGATGTCCCGCGCGGTCAGGCGTGCGGTCACGCGCGCCCCACCTCCTTGGTCAGCAGCCAGATCAGATAGCAGCCGCCGATCGCGGTGCTCACCACGCCGACCGGCAGGGCGACCGGCGCGAGGAGCATCTGGGCGATCAGGTCGGCGCCTTGGAGCAGTACCGCTCCGGTCAGCGCGGCCGGGAGCAGCGGCACCCCGGCGGCGCCCGCGAGCCTGCGCCCGATCTGCGGGGCGGCGAGGGCGATGAACGCGATGGGGCCTGCCACCGCGGTGACGGTGGCCGTGCAGCCGACGCCGACGAGGACCATCAGCAGGCGCAGCCGGTTGAGTGCGACGCCGGTGGTGACCGCGATCGCGTCGCCGAGCGACGCCTGGTGCATGGCGTGGGCCCGCGACGCCATGAGGGCGAGGAGCACGGCGATCACCGCGAAGGGGATGCCGAGGTCCTCCCAGCCCACGCCGGCGAGTGAGCCCGCGCTCCAGCCGACGGCGGCGATCGCCACCTCCAGGTCGGCGCGGAGCACG
Organism: Streptomyces sp. NPDC039480; assembly: GCF_055597165.1. NCBI lineage: Bacteria > Bacillati > Actinomycetota > Actinomycetes > Kitasatosporales > Streptomycetaceae > Streptomyces > Streptomyces sp. NPDC039480. The sequence continues at coordinate 672,392 of NZ_JBVITX010000003.1, forward strand.
ATCCACGAGTTGACCGCGGTGACCATCGCGTTGACGGCGATGCCGATCACCACGAGGCGCAGTCCGGAGAAGCCCCGGTCGAACGAGAGCAGGTAGATGACGGCCGCGACGAGCAGTCCGCCGAGCACGGATCCTGTGGCCAGTTGGGCTGAGGTGCCCGACAGGACGGTGAGGGCGACCAGGGCGCCGGTGTAGGCGCCGGCGTCGAGGCCGATCACGTCCGGGCTGCCGAGCGGGTTGCGCGTGAGGTTCTGGAAGATCGCCCCTGCCACGCCGAGCGCGGCGCCGAAGACCAGTCCGGCGAGGACGCGCGGCAGCCGCCAGTCGGAGATCACCACGGAGCGGTCGGTGCCGGTCAGCGAGGCGAACACCTCGCCGGGGGTGGACCATGACGCGCCGTAGCACAGCCCGAGCAGGCCGAGGCCGAGCATCAGGGCGACCAGGGCCGCGACGAGCAGCACGGTGCGGCGTTCGGCTTTCAGTACGAGTGTGCTCACAGCGACCCCGCCCCGTAGCGGCGGACGGCCCAGATCAGCATGGGTCCGCCGAGGAAGGCGGTCACGACGGCCACCGGCACCTCGCCGGTGGGGAGCAGCACCCGCGAGCCGATGTCGGCGACCAAAAGGAGGATCGGGCCGAGCACCATCGAGTGGAGGACGAGCCACGGCACCGAGCCTCCGGCGGGTCTGCGCACCAGGTGCGGCACGATCAGGCCGACGAAGAGGATCGGTCCCGCGACCGCCGTCGCCGCGCCGCTGAGCACGGTGATCAGCACGAGTGCGGCGGCCCGCACCCGGCCGACGTTCGCGCCCAGGGTGTGCGCGACGGTCTCGCCGAGCGACAGGGCGTTGAGCGCCCGGCTCAGCAGCAGCGCGCCGACCAGAGCGGCCCCGATGACGGTCAACGGCAGTGCCAGCGGCGCCTGTTCGCGTGCCGCGAGGGAGCCGACGGACCAGAACCGGTACGCGTCGAAGGTGTCGGGGAGCATCAGCCGCAGGCCCAGCGCGACGCCGCTCAGGACGGCGGTCAGGGCCACGCCGGCGAGCACCAGACGCAGCGGCGAGTGCCGTCCGACGGCGGCGACGAGGAGCGCCGCGCCGACGGAGCCGAGGACCGCGAAGCCCAGTTCGCCCGCCTGACCGGCCGTCAGGCCGAGTGCCGAGCCGATGGTGATGGAGAACCCGGCGCCCGCGGTGACCCCGAGGATGCCGGGCTCGGCCAGCGGGTTGCGGGCCAGCGTCTGGATGAGCGCGCCCGCCACGGCGAGGGCGGCGCCCACCGCGACGGCGAGCAGCGCCCGCGGCGCCCGGACGTCGCGCACGACCACGTGGTCGTCGGTGCCCCGGTAGTCGAGGAGGGCCCGCAGGACCTCGCCGGGTGCGACGGAGCGGGCTCCGACGCCGATGCTGAGCACGGCGACGACGGCCAGCAGCACGAGGCCGCCGACGAGCAGGCCGGTCTGCGGGACGGCCCGTCTGGTTCCGGCCGCCTCGGAGGCGCGGCCCGCGACGGTCACCGCTTCAGGAGCGGCGCGAACGACGTGTCGATCGCGTCCAGGGTCTTCATGGCCTGCCCGTAGGTCGCGGCCTCGGTGTAGCGGATCGGGAAGGTCTTGCCGGCCTTGACGGCGGGCAGGTTCTTCCACAGCTTCGAGTCCATGACGTACTTCACCGGCTTGGGGATGCTGCCGTCGGCGTTGACCGAGTAGGTGATGGCGTCGGCCTTGCCGAGCGCGGCCGGGAGTTCCTCGATGGACGGGTACTCGCTGACCGCCTTCGAGCCGGGTCCCGGCTCCTTGACCTTGCCGTAGTACTTGGCGCCGACGTCCTCGGCGATGTTGGTGCCCCACGAGCCGCCGAACTCCCGCTGGAAGGTGCCCTTGGCGGTCTCGCCGTACGCGCCGACATGCCCGAGCTTGAGCTTCGGCAGCACGTTCTTGTACTTCTTGGCCAGCTCGCCGGCCTTGGCCTCGTACGTGGCCTTGGCGGCGTCGAACTTCTTGAGCGCGCCCGCCGCGTCGGACTGCTTGTGCGTCAGCTTGCGCCACGCGGACGGCACGGTCGGGCCGATCGCCACGACCGGGGCGATGCCCTCGAGCCGCTTGACGTCGATGTCGCCGAGCACCGGGGCGGGGACGCCGATGACGATCAGGTCGGGCTCGGCCTCGGCGATGGCCTCGTAGTTGGTCTCAGTCGCCAGCTCGCCCGCCACCTTGGGCGTCTTCTTGTACGTGGCGAGGTCCTGCTTGCTCATCATCGGCTCGCCGCGCTTCCACGACGAGATGCCGACGAGCGGGGCGCCGCCCTCGATCATGGCCGGTACGGCGTAGCCGGTGGCCACCACACGCTTCGGGTCGGCCGGGATGGTGATCTTGCCGTTGTCGGCGGCGAAGACCCGGGTCTTCCCCTTGCCCGAGTCGTCCGACCCGCCGTCCGACGACCCGCATCCGGTCACCACCAGGGCCAGCGCCACGGCGCCGACCAGGGCCGACGATCTGCGTATGGTCATTTTTCGCTCCTTGCTGCTTAGGTAAGGCTTACCTTAGTACGAGTCAGTGGTCGTCTTCGTCGAAGTCGGCGACGCCGCGCTTCCAGTAGCCGGTGATGTCGTGGTCGGCCTTGTCCAGCCCGAGCACGTCGCGGACCCAGCGGCGCAGGGGCTTGATCTGCCCGGCCTCGCCGGCGACCCACACGTACACCCGCTCCCCCTCGGGCACGGTCACGGCGGTCACGGCCCGTTCCAGCGCGCCGCCCGTGCCCGCCGGGGCGTCGCCCCGGTGCAGCCAGCGCACCTCGACGCCGTCTGGCGCGGACAGCTCGATCTCCTCGCCGGCGTCGGCGACTTCGACGAACGCCCAGCCCCGCGCCGTCCGGGGCAGCTCCTCGAGCCAGCGCGCGATCGCGGGCAGCGCCGTGATGTCGCCCGCGAGCAGATAGCGGTCATAGGTGTGCGGGACGATCAGCCCGCCGGGCGGCCCCGCGACGTGCACCACGGCACCGGGCCGGACCTCGTGCGCCCAGTCCGACGCGAGTCCGCCCGCGTGCGGGACGATGTCGATGTCGAGCTCGCCGGTGACGGGGTCGTAGTGGCGTACGGTGTACTCCCGCGAGGTGGGGGCCGGGCGCGGCCAGCGCAGCATCGCCCCGTTCCGCTCCGGCAGCCGCAGCGAGCCGTCCGGCTCCCGGAAGACGAGCTTCACGTGCTCGTCCGGGGCGTGCGCCTCGAACCCCTCGGTGCCGGGCCCGCCCAGGGTCAGCCTCAGCAGACCGGTGCCGACCATGGTGGTGCGTACGACCTCGACCTCCCGGATGCCGATCGGGTAGCCCACCTTCTCGGCGTGCAGGCCCGCGCGGACCTCGGCGATCCGGTCCAGGTGCCGGTGCCGGTGGTCGACCCGGCTCATGCGGCACGCCCCGTCAGGAGCTCCGTCCAGTGGCCGAGTTCGGGCTGCTCGGCGAGGTCGGGGAACTCCAGCGCGGTCGCCCCCGCCGCACGCCAGCGCTGGACCAGCGTCATGATCCGCACCGAGTCGAGACCGAGGTCGAAGAGGTCGTCGCCGGGGGCGATCTCGGTGGGCTCGCAGTCGAGCAGCTCCGCGATGTCGGCGCGGACGCGCTCGGGCGACAGGGTCTGGCTCATCGGATGGCTCTCCTTCGAAAACGGGTGCCGACAGTGCGGCCCGCCCGTCGACCCCTGCGATACTGAGGCAAGGCTAACCTAACTTAATCTTGGTCGTGGCATGAAAACGGGAGGCCCTCCAAAGGGCCTCCCGTGGTTGTGCCTCGCCTGTCGCCGCGTCACATGGCCGGTGAGCGGCGCCGGTTGTCCGGTGCCAGATCCAGGAGCGCGTTCTCGACGACCTCGGTGAGGGCCGGGTGGATCCACAGCGGACGGGCGGCGACGTCCCTGGCCGGCAGCCCGAAGGTCATGGCGAGGACGAGCGGCTGGATGAGGGTGGCGGCCTGCGGTCCGAGCACGTGCGCGCCGAGCAGGCGGCCCGAATCCCGGTCGGCCAGCACCTTGCAGAAGCCCTGCCCGTCCTCCAGCGCCCAGCCGTACGCCACGTCCTCGTACCGGCACGAACCGACCGTGTAGTCCAGGCCCTGCTCCCGGGCCTCCTGCTCGGTGAGCCCCACCTGGGCGATCTCCGGGCGGGCGAACACGGCTGCGGGCACGACGTCGTACGACATCGTGCGCGGCTCGTCGGGGTGCAGCAGATTGTGGGCCACCACCTCGCCCTCGCGGTTGGCCACGTGCTTCAAGGGCGGCCCCGCGGCGATGTCGCCGAGCGCCCAGACCCCGGCGGCGCTGGTGCGCAGCTGCGCGTCGACCTCGATCAGGCCCTTGTCGTCGCAGGCGATGCCGGCCCGGTTCAGGTCGAGCCGGTCGCTGTTCGGCTTGCGGCCCGCAGCGACGAGCAACGTGTCCGCTTCGAGGACCGAGCCGTCGTCGAGCGTCAGCCGCAGCTCGCCCGGGCTCCCCTCCACACGCACCAGTTCCCGGCCGAGACGCAGGTCGTAGCTGTCGCGCACGATGTCGGTGAAGGCCGCCGCGATCGACTCGTCCTGCTCGGAGAGCAGCCGGTCCTGCTGCTCGACGACGGCGACCGCGGTGCCCGCGGCGTGGAAGACGTGCGCCAGTTCGGCGGCGATGTACCCGCCGCCGAGCACCACCATGCGCTCGGGCACCTCGTCGAGCCGCATCACGGTGTCGGACGTCTCGTAGGGCAGCCCGGACTCCGCGACCACCGGCGGGACCGCGGGGCGGCCGCCCGCGACGACGACGATCCGGTCCGCGCCGACCCGTTCGGTCCCGTCCGCCGTCTCCACCAGGAGCTCGCGCTCCCCGGTGAACCGGGCGCGCCCGCGGTACACGGTCACGAAGTCCGACGCGCGACGGCCTTCCTCGCCTTCGCGCGCGACGGCGTCGAGCCGCCCGAAGACGCGTTCCTGGACGCCCGCCCAGGCGACCCCGTCGGGTTTCGCCCGTACGTTGTGCCGTTCGGCCTCGCGGACGGTGTCGGCCACCTCCGCCGTCACGGCGAGCATCTTGCTGGGGATGCAGCCCACGTTCAGGCAGGTGCCGCCGAAGGGGCCCTCCGCGACGAGTGCCACGTCCAGGTGCGAGAAGCGGTCGTCGATCAGCGCGTTGCCGGTGCCCGCGCCGAGGACAAGGAGATCATGATGTCTCATATGTGGAGCGTATCCGCGTATGCCCGTTACACACCTGGGAGCGACGCGGCCGTCCGTCACAGGTGCCCGGCCGTCCGCGACAGGTGCCCCGGCCAGCCGTCACAGATGACGCGGCGGGCTGTTGCGGACGGCCGAGCGGCGCGCCCACAGCGCGCACGCCAGCAGCACGAGTCCGGCGAAGCTGTACGCCCACGCGTTGGACGCACCCGTCGCCGCGCCGACGCCCCAGGCAAGCGACCACACGGCGAACAGAACGCACAGGGCGCTCCACGCCAGCGTCCACATCCTGTGGCGCGCCTCGAGACGCTGCGCGGTGCCGCGCTCCATCTCCCCCATGCCGGACCCGCCGCCTGACTCGTCACGTATCGTCATAAGCCCCCGGGTGCCCAGGAGTTGGGGGGTGAATCACCCCCGGAACCCCCGGCACCCCCGGCGCTCACAAGTGCCGCGTGACGGCCTGCTGGGCGCTCGCGGACGCCGAGCGGACGGCGCCCGCAGCGTTTCCCGCCACGCCGCTCAGCGTGTGCGTGGCGTCGCGCCGGGTGCGGCGGGCCGCCCGTCGGCCGCTGACCGCCGCGCTCCGGGTGCGGTACGCGACCGACGGCTTGCCGTGGGTGTCGGCCGCCGCGAGCAGCAGCCCGCCGAGCAGCGAGACGTTCTTGGTGAACTGTGTCCGCTGGGCGGCCCGTTGCTCGGGGTCCTTCTCCTTCCACCAGGCGTGCCCGGCCAGGGTGGTCGGCACGAGGGTGCCCGCCAGCGCGAGGGCGGCGACGCGCGGCAGCCGTCCGGTGGCCAGCATCAGACCGGCGCCCAGCTGCACGGCGCCGTTGATGCGGACGAGGCGCTCCGGATCGTCCGGGAGCCAGGGGATCCGGGAGCTCAGCGGAGCCGCGACGGGCTCGGCGGCGGGGGCCGCGCGCTGGGGGTCCCTGAGTGTGTGCAGCCCGCCCGTGACGAAAACGGAGGCGAGCATCGGGCGTGCGCATTTCCTGAGAACAGCCATGCCTTCCGGCTGCCCGCAACGCACACACTCAGACACGGTTTCGAGGATCCGCTCGGGGTACGGGGAACAGGAATCCCACGACAACCCGACGACCTCCCACCGCCACGGCGGTGAGAGCCCAGGAGGACCTCATGGCCGGACTGCTCGCACGCATCAGGGCGTACAGCCGCACCCCGCAGGGCCGACGGACCGTCAGTTCCGTGCGCCGGGCTGCCGCCGACCCGCGCAAGCGCGCCCAGGCCCGTTCGCTCCTCTCCCGGCTGCGCGGCCGCCGCTGATCGGGCGCGCCCGACAGAGCGGGCGATGATCGATGAGTTTCTCCGCGTCCCACGGTCATCAGTGATAATCAACGACCCAGACCTTCAGGAGAACTCAGATGCGCACGCTCATCAGCACCGCCTTCGTCTCGCTCGACGGCGTCGTGGAGGCGCCTGGCGGCGAGCCCGGTTACCGGAACTCGGGGTGGACGTTCAAGGACATCGAGTTCGTCCCGGAGGCGTTCGAGATCAAGGGCCGGGAGCAGCAGGAGGCGACCGCGATACTGCTGGGCCGGGTCAGCTACCAGGCGTTCAGCCCGGTCTGGCCGGACATGGCGGACTTCGCCGACTACAAGCCGATGCCCAAGTACGTCGTCTCCACCACGCTCGGCGAGAGCGACCTCGTGACGAACTGGGGCGAGACCACGATCCTGCGCTCGCTCGACGAGGTCGCCGCGCTGAAGGAGACGGAGGGCGGCCCGATCATCGTCCACGGCAGTGCCGCCCTCAACCGCGGTCTCTCGGACGCCGGTCTGATCGACCGGTACCACCTGCTCGTCTTCCCGCTGCTGCTCGGCGCGGGCAAGCGCCTGTTCAGCGACGCGGACAAGGACACGCAGAGGCTGAAGCTCGTCGAGCACGAGGCGTACGCCAACGGCCTGCAGAAGAACGTCTTCGACGTGATCCGCTGAGCCGACCGTGACTGCGCGAACCCTGATCTACGCCCCGGCGGCGCTGCTCTTCCTCGTCTTCTGCTGGCGCATGGTGCGTGAGCGCCGCCGGTTCGGCAACGCGGTGCTGCTGGGGCTCGCCGCGCTCTGCGGCCTTGCGGCCTGGATGTACGAACTGGTCTCGTCCGGCTCCACATCGGGGCTGGTCGTGGCCGTCTCGCTGCTCGTTCTCGGCGGCGTGGGCATCCTGGTGCTCGTGTGGCTGCTCTTCCTCAACGGCCTGCGGATGGTGCGCAAGGAGGGCAGGAGCCCGACCAACCTGCTCTCCCTGATGGGTGCTCTGTGCATCGTCGCCGTCGTGGCCCTGGTGGTCACGGCCGCCGTGCTGCGGACGCCGGTGATGATCGGAGTGGGCGTGACGGCACTGGGCCTCGCCTGCTACATCTCGTTCCTGTTCCTGAGTTTCGTCGTGTACGCGTTCCTGTACGGCCGGCTGCGCATCCGCCGCAAGGCCGACTTCGTGGTCGTGCTGGGATCCGGGCTCATCGGCGGGTCCACGGTGCCGCCGCTGCTGGCGAGCCGGCTCATGCGGGCGCAGGAGGTGCACGCGCTGCTCAGCAGGCGCGGCGGCGCGCCCGTGCTCATCACGTCGGGAGGGCAGGGACCGGACGAGGACCTGCCGGAGTCCCACGCGATGGCCGACTTCCTGACGGAGCGCGGCTTCCCCGCCGATCTGATCGAGCGCGAGGACCGGTCGACGACGACGGAGGAGAACCTGCGGTTCAGCAAGGCTATCATGGAGAAGTCCGATCCGGACTACCGGTGCGTCGTCGTGACGAACAACTACCACGCGTTCAGGGCCGCGCTCACCGCTCGGCGGATCGGCGTCAGGGGCCAGGTCGTCGGCTCGACCACGGCGGCGTACTTCTGGCCCAACGCGACGATCCGCGAGTTCGCCGCCGTCCTCGTCGCCTACAAGCGGACCAACACCGCCATGTGCCTGCTGTTCGTCCTCGGCGGCGTACTCGCGTGGGCCGCGCGCTGAGCCGAGCGGAGCATGTGAGCGGCCGCGGCCCTGTCCCACGAAGGCCGCGGCCGCTCAGCTCGGAGGCGGGGCCGCCCACTGACCTTTCAGCGGCCCCCGCAGGATGTCACCCCTGCACCAGGCGCCTGCCCACGGCGGATGCGGCTACACCCCTGCCCGGCGGACTCTCGCGCGCCACCCGTTTCTCCGCATGTCATTTCAGTAGAAAAGCCCTTTTTCTTCCTACGGTGGGCGGGTCGTACACCGAACCCACCCTGGAGTGCTCATGCGTCCCGCCCTGTCCCGTACCGTCGCCCTCTCCGCCGGCCTGCTGCTCTGCGCCACCCCGGTGACCGCGGCACTGGCCGTCGACGACCCCGCGGCCCCCGCTCACGGCCGACACGCGGCCGCCCCCAAGAAGACCCTGACGGCGAAGGCCACGGTCAGATCGATCAAGGCGTGGCAGCAGTTCCGGGTCCACGGCTCGAGCACCGGGATGCGGCCGGGGACGCAGGTGACGCTGCAACAGCTGCAGAAGAAGCGCTGGGTGTCGCTGCCGATCCGGATGAACACGAACAAGGCCGGGGCCTACAACCTGCGGGTCAAGCTCGGCATCAAGGGCCTCAACAAGATCCGCATCGTCGGCGGGGGCGCCGTCTCCAACGTCGTGCAGGTCACCGTCCGCTGACGCGGGCCGTACGCGTCGAGGGCGGACCGGAACGGATGGCGTCGACCGTCTCGTCCAGGGACATCTCGGAGCTGTCGAACCACTCGCCCTCGCCCGCGAGTTCGCTCCGCATCGCCCGGTCCAGGAAGGACCAGTCGTCCGCGAGGACCTTGTCCCGTGCGGTGAGCCGCCGGGACACGACCTCCACCGAGGGCGCGAGCACGATCAGCCGCAGCGGCAGCCCCTTCAGGTGGTCCCGGTAGAACTCCAGGTGCGCGCGCCGGACGACGACGTCGTCGATGACGGGCACGACACCGGCCGCGTGGAAGCTGCGCGCCAGGACCGCAGCGTTGCGTGCGCGCAGGAGCAGTTGACGGTCCGCCTCCACGTCTTCCTCCGGCTTGGGCAGGCGGCCGCCCGAGACGATGAGGTCCTGGAGGTGGTCACCCTCGATGTGCGCGCCGAGGGGGAACCGCCGGGCCAGGCCGTCCGACACCGAACTCTTCCCGGAGCCCGGGATGCCGACGACGAGGAACACGTACGGAGCCGGTCCGGTGTCGACGACCTGACCCTGGAACGAGGTTTCCGGCATGCCTTGTCCAACTCCCCTTCGCGTGCCCAACAGCGGCCCTTCGAGGCGGTGCGACTGCAACGCCGGACGAACGGAATCGCTTCACATACGGCACACAACCTCCACGACGATCTTTACCCAACGGTTGATTACTGGATCAATTCCCAGTTGAGGGGCGCTTATTACTCAACCTTTGGCAGGATTTTGCTCTGTCATCTCACCGTAATGCGATGGCAAAGTGGAGGACACGACAGCCGTACAGGCTGGCCGGGGCGACAGGCGCCCGCCGTCACGGCGGGCCGTGCCGCCCCTCTGTCACCATCGACCCGACCACACCGCGTCCCGGCACCGCCGAAGCGACGCAGGAGGCAGGCCACCTTGAAGTCACTGATAGCCAACGCCCGTTCGTTCGCCACGACGCACGTGGCCGACCCCCGGAACGCGGCGGCCTTCCAGGCCCTCGGCGCCGGGCAGTCACCGGAAGCCCTGTTCGTCACGTGCTCCGACTCACGCGTCGTACCGTCCCTGATCACCGGAGCGCGCCCGGGCGAACTCTTCGAACTCCGTACGGCGGGCAACATCGTCCCGCCCTACCCCACCCGCGGCACGCACCCCGAGAGCGGCCCCATGAGCGAGGCGGCCACGATCGAGTACGCGGTGTGCGTCCTCGGCGTCCGCGACATCGTCGTCTGCGGACACTCCCACTGCGGCGCGGTGGGCGCGCTGGTGCGCGGCGAGGACCTGTCGGCCGTGCCGGCGGTGCGCGACTGGCTGGAGCACTCCGTCGCCCCCGACGACGCCCTGCGCTCCCTCACCCCCACCTCGGCGGACGTGGCGGAAGCCGTGCAGACCCACGTGCTCGCGCAGGTGGAGCGGCTGCGGGCGTACCCCTGCGTACAGGAGCGCGTCGCCGACGGCTCACTCACGCTGCACGCCTGGTACTACGAAGTCCACACGGGCACCGTCACCGCCCACCGGCCGTCGGACACCGGCCGGCCGTCGTTCAGTCCCCTGTGAGTGCCGCCGCTCCCCCCTGACCGGCCCACCCACACGACAGGACCCCCACCCTCATGTCCTCGCTTCCCTCTCCTTCCTCCCCCCTCCGCTCGCCCTTCAGCGCCCTGCGCGAACCGGGCGTGCTGCGTCGGGACATCCTCGCCTCACTCGTCGTCTTCCTGGTCGCCCTGCCGCTGTGCGTCGGCGTGGCGGTCGCCTCCGGTGTTCCGGCCGAACTCGGCCTCGTCACCGGCATCGTCGGCGGGATCGTCGTCGGCTGTCTGCCGGGCAGCGCCCTGCAGGTGAGCGGACCCGCCGCCGGACTGACCGTGCTGGTCTTCGAAGCCGTGCGCGAGTTCGGGCTCAGCATGCTCGGCGCCATCGTGCTCCTCACCGGAGCGCTCCAGATAGCCCTCGGCCTGCTCCGCTGCGGCCGATGGTTCCGCGCGATATCCGTCTCCGTCGTCCAGGGCATGCTGGCGGGCATCGGCCTCGTGCTGATCTTCGGCCAGCTGTACACCATGGCGGGGGCCGAGCAGCCACGCTCCGGCATCGACAAGATCACCGGAGTGCCGGGGCTGCTCGCCGACACCGTGCAGGACACCACGGCGCTGACCGCCGCCGCCCTCGGCATCGGCACCATCGCCATCCTCGTCCTGTGGCCGAAGCTCCCCGCCGCGGCCCGCGTCGTGCCCGCCCCGCTGGCCGCCGTCGCCCTCGCCACCGCCGTCACCGTCGGCTTCGGCCTCGACGTGGCCAACGTGTCGGTGCGCGGCATGGTCGACGCCATCCAGCCGCCCGGCCTCGGCGACCTGGCGGACCTGGGCACGGTGGCCGTGCTCGGCACCGTCCTCGCGTTCACCCTGATCGCGTCCGCCGAGTCGCTGTTCAGCGCGGCGGCCGTGGACCGCATGCACGACGGGCCGCGCACGCAGTACGACAAGGAGCTCGTCGCCCAGGGCGTCGGCAACACGGTGTGCGGTGTGCTCGGCGCCCTGCCGATGACCGCGGTCATCGTCCGCAGCTCCGCCAACGTCCAGGCGGGCGCCCGCACCCCGCTCTCGCGAATCCTGCACGGCGTGTGGCTCCTGCTGTTCGCGGTGCTGCTGCCGGCCGCGCTCGGCATCATCCCGCTGGCGGCGCTCGCCGGTGTCCTGGTGCACGCGGGCTGCAAGCTGATCCCCTTCAAGGAGATCGTCCCGCTCGCCCGCGCCCACCGCGGCGAGGCCGTCGTCCTCTCCGTCACGGCGATCGCCATCGTGGTGACCAACATGTTCGAGGGCGTGGTGCTCGGCCTGGTGCTCGCCGTGGTCAAGTCCGCCTGGGAGACCTCCCACATCCACCTGGACGTCCGGGAGTTGACCGATGGGCGGATGGTGGTGACCCTGACCGGGAACGCCACGTTCCTGCGGCTCCCCCGCATCCTGGAGACGCTGGAGGCCATGCCGCAGGACCGGCCCATCGAGCTGGACCTGACGGGCGTCAAGCACCTGGATCACGCCTGCCGCACGACGCTGGAGAACTGGGCGCTGCGGCACAACGACAGCGGTACGGAAGCCGTCCGGATGAAGACACGTCCGGTGGCCGGAGCCGGGGCCTGACGCCCCATCACTCCACCTGCCGCTCACCGAATTTCCCCTGCTCCGGGTGGCGAGCGCCGCATGCCCGCCACCCGGTGTCCCACCCCTCGGCACAGCGTGCCGGTCAACCATGGAGGTTTCACCGTGGAACAGCTCATCAAGCGCATGACGGAGGAGTCCGTGTGGCGGAAGTGGGTCGCCGCCAACTCCACCCAGGGTGCGAAGGAGGGCTGCATCAGCGCGACGCCGAAGAGCGGCTGCATCAGCGCCACCGGCAAGACCGGCTGTATCTCCTGACGCAGTGACCCGGCGGGGCGGGGGCCGCAGCGGCCCCCGCCCCGCCCTTCACTCCCCACCCCCCGCACCCCCGGAGCCCCCTTGAATCGCCTGCCGAGCGCCGACGTCCTGGACAAGGTCCGGGACATCCCCCTGTACCGCGCGTCCGTCGAGCGCGGCGACTTCCCGATCCTGGAGAAGCCGGAGATCGCCCGGGACTTCCCCGCCAACTGGATGACCCCCGGCCTCGAACGCGCCCTGGAGGCCGGCGAGGCAGAGTTCGTGCTGTCCACCGGCACCAACCACGCCCGCATGCAGCTCATCCGGCCGCCGTACTTCCTGCTCCGCTCCTACTACCGGCTGTGGAGCGAACACCCCGACCTCGGCCCCCTCTGGCACGAGGACGCCCGGCGGATCTCGCTGACCACCGTCCTCGCCACCGAGCACGTGGCGCGCGTCAACGCCCGCAAGCCGGGGGCCACCCCGGGTGAACGCTGGCTCGACGACCGGACGTTGTACCTCAACCGCCGTATGGATCCGGCCGGCTGGGACCGTGCCGAGGTCGACCGCATGCTCGCCGAGATCCGCGAGGTGAGCGCCGCGCACCCGCGGGGTTCGTACCTCCTGGACTGCTCCGGCTACCACCTGGCGCATCTGGTCAGGAAGGTCGACGAGTGGGGCCTGTGGGACCGGTTCCCGCGGCCCGCCGGCATCGTCCACGCCTACGAGTACACGCCGCTGAACGTCCGCGCGTATCTGCGCGACCACTTCGACTGCCCGATCGTCGACCTCTTCGGCAGCACGGAACTGGGCTACCTCTTCTACAGCGCCGAGGACGGCCGCTACCGCCCCTATCTGCACGACATGAGCGTGGAGCTGATCCCGGTGGAGCCGGGCAGCGAAATCCACAGCCTCATCGTCACCAGCGTCCGCAATCCGTACATGCCGCTGGTCCGCTACCGGTCGGGCGACTGTGTCCGCACCCGCGACGGAAGCACGGACCCGGAGCGGATCGTCTCCTTCTGCGGCCGCGAGAAGGAACTGCTGCCGACGCCCGGCGGCCCGGTCGCGCAGGCCGACCTCGACGCGCGGGTCGCCGCCGCCTCACCCCGGATCTTCCTGCACCAGCTGCACCTGACGGGCGAGGACCGGTGTGTGCTGCGGTGCACCACCTTCGACGAGAAGCCGCTCTCCTCCGCAGAGGAGGCCGAACTCGGCTCGTCCGTAACTGAGTTGACGGGCCGCGCCTGCCGTGTGGAGCACGTCACCCACGTACCGATCGGGCGTTCCGGCAAGTACGCCTGGCTGACCACGCCCTAGCGCCGAACCGACAGGAAACCCCCATGCACGCACCCGCGCCGAACGCGCCCGCGCCCACCGCCGAGGAGCTTCTCGGCACCGACCTGCACGACGAGGTGGTCCGGCACTTCGCGGCGAAGCCCGACGCCCCTGCCGCCTCGTACATCAGGCACCAGGTCCGCGAATGCCTCCGCTATCTCTATCTGGTCTCCCGCCACCCCGACCGGCTCGGCGGCCTCTTCCTCCCCGTCGAGCAGGACATCGACGAGATCTGGCACTACCTCATCCTGCAGACCCGCGAGTACCGGGAGCTGTGCGAGCAGCGCCTGCCCGGCGGCCACTTCATCCACCACAGGAGCGTGTCCTACGACGCCTACCAGCAGGCGCCGGGCCGCGAGACGGCCGCCGAGGAGGCGCTGCGGTGGATCCCCCTCTACACCGCCGCGTTCGGCCCGTACGACGAGGACGCCCTGCCGCACTGGACGGTCGTGCGCTTCCTCCACGACGAGCTGCGGCTGTCCCTCGCGGAGATCGCGTCGTTGGCGGAGGGCTCGGAGAGCTAGGGCACGGCCTGCGCGATCTGCGAGTGTGTGTGGTGGACGGCCGACGACCACGCTTCGAGAGGATCACCTGGTGCAGATCAACGCCCTCATCATCGACGCCGCCGACCCCGAGCGGCTCGCCGCGTTCTGGTCCGAGCTGCTGGACAGGCCGGTCGTGGGCCGCACGGGACCGTACGTATGGCTGCGCAGGGAGAACGGCCTGGGCGTGGGGATCCAGCGCAGCGACGACCCCAAGCAGGGCAAGAACCGTCTGCACTTCGACCTCGCCTCGCCCGACCCGGCCGCCGAGCAGCGGCGGGTCGAGGCGCTCGGCGGACGCAGGCTGGAGGAGTACGCCGACGGCGGCTTCCTGGTGATGGCCGACCCCGAGGGCAATGAGTTCTGCATCATCCCCGACGGCCCCTTCGAGCTCGACGACGAAGGGCGTACGAACTATCTCGGCTGACCGGGTACCGGCTGTCCCGGCCGGTCGGGTTCCAGGCCTGCCGTCCGGGCGCGCAGCCATGACGTCAGCAGGTGTACGCGCCGGTCCTGCTCGGGCGGCCGGCGGCTGAGCAGGTGGTAGCCGGTCCCGTCGGCCACGAAGCCGAAGGGGGCGGCGAGTTGACCCCGCTCCAGGTCGTCGCGGACGACGGCGTACGGCGCGATGGCGACGCCGACACCGGCCACGGCGGCCTGGACGGTCAGATAGAAGTGCTCCAGTGTCTGCGTCTGCTGCGTGGGCTCGGTGGCCGTCCTGCCGGTGAGGCGCCGCCAGTCGTCCCAGGCACCCGGCCGCGTGGCGGCGTGCAGGAGAACCGTGTCCGCCGGCATGCCGGTGCCGTCGGCGAGGCGGGCCGCGAGGTCGGGCCGGCACACCGGGCCGATCCGCTCGCCGAACAGACGGGTGCGGCGCACGTCGTCGGGGAACGGGAAGTCGTCGCGGCGGATCGCGAGGTCGATGCCGTCCCGCTCGAAGTGGACCGGGCCGCCGCCTGCGGACAGATGGACGGTGACATCCGGCGCGCTCGCCGTCAGGTCGGGCAGGCGCGGGATGAGCCAGCGCATCAGGAGCGTCGGCTCGCACGAGAGGGTGAGCGGTCCGGCCGGGGCGCGCCGTGAGATCTGCCGGGCGGTGGCGTCGATCTGGTCGAGCGCGTCCCTGACGACGGCGGCCAGTTGGCGCGCCTGCGGGGTCGGGCGCAGGGCGCGCGTCCCGCGTTCGAAGAGGGAGACGCCGAGGGCCCGCTCCAGGTTCTGGATCTGCCGGCTCACCGCGCCGTGCGTCACGTGCAGTTCCTGTGCGGCCGCGGTCATGCTCGCGTGCCGGACAGTGGCCTCGAAGGGCAGCAGGGTGTTCGGGGGCGGGAGGTCCGGCCAGCGCATGCGTGAACTTTACTCACGGGTCCCGTGACAAGGAATCGTTTGTCCTGGCCTTTCCGGCTGCACGACCATTGATTCCGTCACAGCGAGCCGACCGACGGAGGGGCATGGCATGACATCGCTCGAAGGATCCGGGCCAGGCGTCACCGTCCTGGCGGACGACCTCACCAGTGCCGGGGACGGTGCGGCGCCCTTCCGCCGCGTCGGCCATGCCGCACGGATTCTGTTCACCGCTCCCCCGGCGCCTGTCACGGACCCCGGCGTGACCGCGATCGATCTCGGGAGCCGGCTCCTGGACGAGGCGGCCGCGGCCGCGCGCACCCGGCGGGCGGCACACCTGTGCGCCGACTCTCAACTCCTCTTCAAGACGGTGGATTCCACCCTGCGCGGGCATGTCGGGGCGGAGGTCAGGGCCGCGTGGGAGGGGTCGCGGCGACGGGCCGTGGTGATCGCGCCCGCCTTTCCCGCGGAGGGCAGGGTGACGGTGGACGGCGTGCAGTACGTGCGGGGTGTGCCGGTCCACGAGAGCGCGTACGCCCGCGGCCCGGTGCACCCGGTGCGGTGCGCGGACCTGACGACGCTCTTTCCCGAGGCGGTTCCGGTCGGGGCGGCGTCGGTCGGGGCGGACGAAGCGGCCACGCTGCCCGGGCTGATCGGTGAGGGCCGGCTGATCGTCTGTTCCGCCCGGCAGGACAGTGACCTGGACCGGATCGTGGCGGCGGTGCCACGCCTCGACGACGTGCTGTGGGTCGGCTCGCCCGGCCTCGCGGCAGCGCTGGCCCGACGGTGCGCGACCACCGGCGGCGCACACACCGCACCACCACACCCTCCCGCACGGCGCCCGCTCGTCGTCGTCGGCAGCGTCAGCCCCGCGACGCGGCGGCAGTTGGCGGTGCTGCGCGGCCGGGAAGAGGTGCGGGGCATCACCGTGAGCGGTGACGCGGCCACCGCGGCGGACGCCCTGCGGAATCTGACGGCCCCCGTCCTCACCCTGCAGACGCCCGACGTCCGGCACACCCCGGTGGCGGCGCGGGCCCTGGCCCGCTCGCTGGCCGCGACCGTCCGCACCCTCACCGAACAGGGCCTGGTGGACGCCCTCGTCCTCACCGGCGGCGAGACCGCGGTGACCGTACTCGAAGCTCTCGGCGTCACCGGGCTCGACCTGACCGACGAGCCCGAACCCGGCGTCGCCCGCGGCACCCCGTTCGGCGGACCGTCTCTGCCCGTACTCATCAAGGCGGGCGGCTTCGGCGACGACGACCTGCTCGTGCGCCTGTGCCACCTCGTCCGACACCCCATGACCGAGGAGACCTCCGCATGATCCCGCTCGCCCTCAGCATGGGTGACCCCTGCGGCATCGGCCCCGAGATCACCCTGAAGGCGTGCGCCGACCCCCGGCGCACCGTGCCCGTCGTCGTCATCGGCGACCCGGGCGTGCTCACCCGGGCCGACCGGTTCGCCGGCACGGGGCTCGCGGTCCGCCCGGTCGCCTCGGTCGCGCAGGCCGAGTACGCGCCCGGCACGGTGGACGTGCTCGCCGAGAGCGACCTTCCCGACGACCTGCCGTGGGGCGCGCTCGACGCACGCGCGGGCGCCGCGTCCTTCGCGTACGTGCGCCGCGGGGCACTGCTCGCCATGGACGGTCACGTACGCGCCCTGGTGACCGCTCCGATCAACAAGGAGGCGCTGCGCCTGGGCGGGGTGCCCCACCCCGGGCACACCGAGATCCTCGCCGACCTGTCCGGCACCACCGACTACGCGATGATGATGGCCAACCAGGAGCTGCGGGTGGTCCTGGTGACCGTGCACGAGCCCCTGCGCACCGCGATCGACGCGATCGACACCGCACGCGAACTCGGCGTCATCCGGCTCACCCACCGCGCGCTGGAGGGGAGCGGTCCGGCCGCTCCGCGCATCGCGGTCGCGGGCCTCAATCCGCACGCGGGCGAGAACGGGCTGTTCGGCCACGAGGACACGGACATCATCGCCCCGGCGGTCCGGGCCGCCCGGCGCGAGGGCATCCGGGCGAGCGGCCCGTGGCCCGCCGACACCGTTTTCATGCGGGCCCGCGCAGGGGAGTTCGACGCGGTAGTCGCGCAGTACCACGACCAGGGCCTCATCCCGGTCAAATACCTCGGGCTCGAACACGGCGTGAACATCACGCTCGGTCTGCCGTTCGTCCGCACCAGCGTGGACCACGGCACGGCCTTCGACATCGCCGGCCGCGGCCGGGCCGACCACACCAGTCTGCTCACCGCGCTGCACCACGCCGACCGGCTCTCACGCTCCACGCGCTGATCACCCGTCCCATCCCATCTCCGAAACCGCAGGAGCACCGTGGACTTCATCTTCATGCTCACCCGCGACGACCGCACCGTCACCGACTGCCTCGACGTCGCCGACGCCGTCGGGGACCTCGGCATCACCCACATCGGGTTCAAGGACATCGGCGTCGACCGCGACACCCTCACCCAACTGCACGCGAAACTGAAGGCGTTCGGGGCCACCACCTACCTGGAAGTCGTCAGCACCGACCGGGACCAGGCCCTCGCCTCGGCACGGACCGCCGTCGAACTCGGCGTCGACGTCCTCATGGGCGGCACCTGGATCGAGGAGACCCTCGGCCTCCTGCGCGGCACGTCCACCGCCTACCTGCCCTTCGCCGGTGCGCCCTTCGGCCACCCCACCCGGCTCGCCGGAACCCCGGCCCGTGTCGCCGACGACTGCCGACGGGCCGAGGCCGCGGGCTGCGCGGGCGTCGACCTGCTCGCGTACCGCGCCACCGAAGCCGATCCCCTGGACCTGGTCCGTGCCGCCCGTGCCGCGACCTCCGGGCGCCTTGTCGTCGCCGGTTCCATCACCGGCACCGGCCGGATCCGGGAGCTCGCCGCGGCGGGGGCCGACGCGTTCACGATCGGCTCGGCCGCCTTCGACGGCTCACTGCGGCCCCGAGCGGGCACCCTCGCGGCGCAACTCGGCGCAGTGCTCGACGCGGTACGGGAACCGGGCCTCTCCTGAGGCCGAGCGGCCCGCCGTCGTACTCACGCGGTATCAGGCGGCGCCGCTACCGTGCACCATCGAACGTCCACACGGCTCCGGCACCCGGCCCGACCGTGAGCGTCGACCGGCCGATCCGCTCCTCGTGGCGCTGTGCGGCAGGGCGGTTGAGTGAGAAGCGGACCTCCCGCAGGCCCGCATCCGCGCGGCTCGTCGCGTCGAGCCGGATCGTGGTGCCGCCCCGCAGGGCGACGGCGCCGCCACCGGGCAACGGACGGACGACGAACCCGCCGGCCCGCAGCAACGGCACCGTGCTCGCGATGTCGCGCGGGCTGGCCGCGAGGCGCAGGGATGTCACGTCCCGCATGAGGTGCTTGCGGTAGTCGTCGTTCAGATAGCGCTCGCGGCCGACGTCGCCCGGGTGGCCGGGCGGCTCGGTCTTGCTGCGCGGGTCGGCGAAGTACTCAGGCCGGTACTCCATCGCCCAGGTGCCGAAGGAGTCGTACTGGTCGGCCTCGATGACGAAGAACCCGTCGAACCAGGGCACGGGGACACCGTCCCCGAAGTCACGCGTCTGCAGGAAGTCGGCCGGGGTGATCCCCTGCGCCCGCACGCGTTCCCGCGCCGTCGCCAGGTCGCCCGCGCGCTCGACCGAGACGGCCATGCCTGTCGCGCCGAACTCGCCGTCCTTGCCGGGCAGGTCACCCACCCCGAACATTTCGAGGTAGGTCTCGCGGCCCAGGAGGTAGCGGCCGGTCCAGGTCTGTCCGTCGGAGCCGGTCGTGGTGCGGACCTGGAAGTTCGCGAACTCCCGCAGATAGGCGGAGTGTTCGATGGCGTCGGCGGTCTCCCGGTCCACGACTCCGTAGGCGTGGTTGTAGAAGAGCAGCTGCCGGCCGTGCGAAGGCTTGTCCTCGCCGGGCAGTGCCGCCCACGCGCTCCCTTCGGCCGCCGCCCAGACGAGGGCGGTGGCGAGCGCCACGACCAGGGCCATGAACATCCGCAACTTCCGGCGCAGCAGCATGCGGACGATCGTAGGGCGAACGGGACGATCAGGACAGCCATCGCGGGCGGATTTCACTCCGGCCCGGCCGATGGAGTACAGTCGATCATGTGCTCGCCGCCGAACAGACGGTGCCGGGCCCGGCGTTGGTGGTCCAAGGAAAGGCGCCCCACTTCCTGTGGGGAGATGCAGGTGCAAGGCCTGCCCAGCGCTCGCGAGTGAAGGCCCCGGCCTCCGGTGACGGAGACCGGGGCCTTCCGCCGTTCCGCCTCTGTCGTCGGCCACAGGCGACACTGATGACATGTTCTCCGACCGGCTTCCGCCCCCGACCGTCTACGGCCGTCTCCGCGTCGAGCGGCACGACCTCGCACCCGCCCGCTGGCTGGAGCGACGCCCTCTCGACTTCTCCGCGTTCGGCACGGTCGCGGCGGTGTGCGCGCCCGGCTTCGAGGCGTACGCGCGGATACTGCATCCGGCGCGGCTCGGCGCGGCGCCGGTGCGGTGGGACCGGGCGGCCGCCGCGTACGGCGCGACGGTCGACGCGGCGACGCGCTGGCACGAGCTGATCGGCGCCGACGACCGTCTCATGTACCGCAACGACGACACCCCGGCCGTCCCTGGCGTCTGGGACGAGCACCCGCACGAGGGTCCGCCCCCCGCCGACGTGGCCCGCGCCCTGATCCCCGTCCTGGCCCGGCACACCCGCACCCCCGACCGCTGCTGGTACGGGCTGTGGGCCGGATACGGGCACGTCGAATGGGATGGCGTGCCCACCTTCGAGACGCCAGGCCGCGAGGAGATCCTGCTCTCCGGCCCCCTGGACGACGCCGACTCCCCCGCGCCCGGCACCCACGAAGGCGTGCCTGACCTGCCCGACCTGTGGTGGCCCGAGGACCGGGCCTGGTGCGTGGGCGGGGACGTCGGTCTGGTGAGCACCTACGTCGGCGGCTCCGCGGAGTGCGTCGCGGACGTCGTCGCGACCGCGGGCCTGGAGGCGTACGAGGTCGACGAGACGTCAGCGGTGGACTGAGCGGCGCACCGCTCAGCGCAGCAGACCCGTGCGGGCCGACCGTGCCGTGGCGACGAGTTCGGCGACCGTGGCCAGCTTGACCCGCGGGCGTCCCGCGCCGCGGCCGCGCGTGACCTCGGCCCGTTCGATGGCGGCCAGACCCCGCGCGTCGACCACGTGGCGGTTGCGGCGGCGAGCCAGCCGGTGGAAGGCCTTGGGGGTGTGCCGCGGGGTGGGCAGGGTGCCGGCGACCGCGTCGGCGAGGAGCGTGGAGACCGTCTCGGCGGCGCAGGTGCGGTTGGCGCCGATGCCGCCGGTGGGGCCGCGTTTGATCCACCCCACGACGTAGGTGCCCGGCCGTCCGCCGACCCGGCCGCCCTCGTGGGGCACCGTGCCGTCGCTCTCGTCGAAGGGGAGTCCGGCGACGGGCACGCCGCGGTAGCCGATGGCCCGCAGCAGCAGGCCCGCCGGTATCGTGTACTCCCCCGCTTCGGCGGCGACGCGCACGGCGTCGACCCGGTCCGTGCCGAGCACTTCGACGGGTGCGCAGTGGAAGCGCAGCACGATCCTGCGGCCGGGCGCCGGGGGCCGCTCCCAGTCCTGCCGTGCGCGCGTGACGTCGCGCAGGACCGCCGCCTTGTCCTTCTCGCCCGCGGAGTCGACGGCGGGCGCGATGCGCGGGTCGTGGTCGTCGACGACCAGGTCCACGCCCGGCAGGTGCTTGAGGGCGAGCAGTTCGGACCTGGTGTACGCGGCGTCCTCGGGGCCGCGCCGGGCGAGCAGGACCACTTCGCGCACCTTGCTGTCGCGCAGGGCGCGCAGGGCGTGGTCGGCGATGTCGGTGCGGGCGAGGGTGTCGGGGTCGGCGAGCAGGATCCGCGCCACGTCCAGGGCCACATTGCCGTTGCCGACGACGATCACGCGTTCCGCCGACAGGTCCATGCCGTCCGGCGCGGCGTCCGGGTGGGCGTTGTACCAGGCGACGAACGCCCTCGCTGAGACGCTGCCGGGCAGCTCCTCGCCGGGGATCGCGAGGCGCCGGTCGGCCGAGGCGCCCACGGCGTAGATGACCGCGTCGTGGTGGTCGGCGATCTCCTCCGGAGTGACGTCGGTGCCCACTTCGAGGCCCAGGTGCATCCGCACCCTCGGGTGCGCGTGGAAGCGCGCGAAGGTGTCACCGACCTTCTTCGTCGCGGGGTGGTCCGGTGCCACGCCGTAGCGCACGAGGCCGCCTGCCACCGGCAGCCGGTCGATCAGGGTGACCTCGGCGCTGGTGTGCAGCAGCAGATCCTGCACCGCGTACATCCCGGCGGGGCCTGTGCCGACGACGGCGACCTTCAGCGGCGCGAAGTCCGCGGGCAGGACGCGCGGGAAGGACGGCTCGCCCCAGGTGTGGAAGTTGGGCCCTTCGGGAGCGGGTTCGGGCCCCTCGCCCTCCCCGTCGCCCTCGAAGTAGGCCGCGTTGAGCGCGGCGTACTCCCGCTGTGCGGCGGGCAGGCTGTCCACCGGGAAGATCGCGTCGACGGGGCACGCGTCGGCGCAGGCGCCGCAGGCGATGCACGTCTTCGGGTCGATGTGCAGCATCTCGGTGCTGCCGAACGCCCGCTCCTCCGGCGTGGGGTGGATGCAGTTGACCGGGCAGACGGCGACGCAGGTGGCGTCGCTGCAGCAGGTCTGGGTGATCGCGTAGGTCATGTTCGTCGGCTCGCTCGGCTCAGGTGGGTCGGGTCGGCTCAGATGAGGTGGGCGCGCTTGTAGAACACCAGGGCCGGCTTGGTGAGCAGGCCGCAGGAGGCCAGGAACTCCATGAGGCCCGAACAGCTGGACCGCATCATGGACTTGTGGTGTTCGTTGGCCTTCGCCTCGGCGATCGCCCGCTCCGCGTCGAGCCCGGCGTTCGCGTACACCTCGCGGTTCACCATGCTGGTGACGATGACGTACGACGCGATGGCCACCACCAGGGCGTTGATCTCCCGGCGCGCCCGGCCCGCGCCCGCGAGCCGCTTGCGGGTCTGGTCGCGGGCGAACTTCATGTGCCGCGACTCCTCGACGACATGGATGTTGTTGATGGTGCGGACGAACGGCACGACCCGCTCGTCCCGCATCCAGTCGCGCTGCATGACGTCGAGGACTTCCTCGGCGACGAGGATCGCGGCGTACGCGGCCTCGCCGAAGGCGACCGACTTGAAGACCCTGCCGAGTTCGGTGGCCCAGCGGCGCGGCCGGTAGGCGGGGGCGCCGAGCTTCTCGGCGCCGCGGGCGAACATGATGGAGTGGCGGCACTCCTCGGCGATCTCCGTGAGCGCCCACTGGACCTCGGTGCTCGTCGGGTCCTTGGCGTAGACGTCGCGCAGCACCATCTGCTGCAGGATCATCTCGAACCAGATGCCCGTGCTGGCCACCGACGCGGCCTCCTGCCGGGTCAGCTCCTTGCGCTGCTCCTCGGTCATCTCCCGCCAGTAGGCGGTGCCGTAGAGCGTGCTCCACTCCGGGCTCGCGCCGTGGCAGTTCCGGTCCAGCGGCGTCTCCCAGTCGACCTCGACGGCCGGGTCGTACGCCAGCACGGCGGCCGAGTCCAGCAGCCGCCGGGCGACATCGCCCTCCGGGGAGTGGTCCTGCGCGCTCGGCCGAACAGTGCTGCTTGCCATGCTGCGGCTCCTTGACTCGGACGTCCGGGCAGTGGGCGCGGCGCCTTGTCGCACGGCAGGCCGCGACCCCCTTGTTAGACGGAATGTATAACAAGGGGGTCGGGTGCGCCTACCCTCGAGTAAGTACGAGATGGAACCGAACCGTCAGCCGCTGGTCACGGGCCAGCGGATGCGGGTACTGCACGCGGACACGACCAGCGCGGACGCGGCGACGGCGGCGAACCCCCACACGAGACTGCTGGCGTTCGCGATGAATCCGATGAGCGGCGGTCCGGCAAGCAGACCCGTCGTGCCCATCGCGGCGACCAGCGTCAGCGCGTCCGAACCCTGGCCCGCCGCGGCCACATAGACGCACGGGGTGACGGCCGCGATGCCGAGGCCGACACAGGCGAAGCCCAGCAGGGCGGGCACCAGGCCGCCGCTGAGCAGCGCGAGCGCGAGCCCCGCGCCGGCCAGCACACTGCCGGTCAGGACGATGCGGCCGTCACCCCAGCGGCTGCGCCAGCCGTCGGCGAAGAGGCGGGCGACGACCATCATTCCGGAGACGACGGCGATGCCGAGCGGCGCCAGTTCGGCGGAGGCCTCGGCCACGTCCTCCAGATAGAGGGCCGACCAGTCGTTCATGGCGCCCTCGGTCACGGTGCCGAACGCCATGGCGACGCACATCCACAGCGTCACACGGGACGGTACGGTCCACTTGCCCTTCTTCTTCCCGGTCTCCTCCTTGGCCTCCCCCTTCGACTCCTCCGCCTCCTCCTTGACGGCCGACCGGTCGTCCGAGAGGAGCCCGGTCCGGGCCAGCGCCACCAGCAGGAGCAGGAGCAGCGCGGCCGCCCCGAAGTGCACGGCGACCGTCGAGGTCACCGCGTTCATGCCGGAGGCGAGCAGCGCGGCGAGCAGCGAACCGCCGCTGAACGTCGCGTGCAGCCGGGCCATGGCGTTGCGCTCGTACCGGTTCTCCAGCTCGGCGCCCTGGGCGTTCATGGCGACGTTGAGGCAGCCGACGAGGACGCCGTCGACGCACATGACGAGCAGGGCGACCGGGTAGTTGGGCGCGGCGGCCAGGGCGAGGAGCAGCAGGGCGAGGCAGAGCGCGGACAGGAGCGCGAGGCGCCGCGAGCCGAGGCGCCGCATCAGGACGGCCACGATCGGGAACGACACGGCCGCGCCGATGCCCGCGGCCATCAGGAGCACGCCGACCTCCGCCGCGGTCAGGTCGAGGTCCGTCTTGATGGCGGGGATGCGCGCCGCCCATGTCGCGTACTGGAAGCCGAGCGAGCAGAACAGCGCCGCGATCGCCAACTGGCCTCGGTGGAAAGGATCACGCACGCGGAGCACCCGCCTCAGCCCACATTTCTGTTTCTTCCGGTGCCGGCACGTCGGCCGGCACCGCCTTGGACATGTACACAGCTGTCGGGCCGTAGCCGGCCGGGGGCGGGCCCTCTCGGCGGGCGGTGTAGCCGCGGCCCGCCCAGAACGTCTCGCTGCCGCCGACGGCGACCAGGGAGATCTGCTCGTACCCGTGCGAGCGGGCCGTCGCGGTGAGGTGCCGCAGGAGGTGCCTCGCAAGCCCCCGGTGGCGCAGGTGCTCCGCGACGACGATGTCGTGCAGATGCAGGTTCCGCGAGCGGAGCGTCGTCGTCGGCTCGGTCCCGCGCAGCTCGGGGTAGGCGGACTCCGGATAGGGCAGGGCCAGCAGGTAGCCCGCCAGGCGCCGTTCCAGGTCCAGCGCGAAGCACGTGCCGGGCGACGCCCGCATCCGGGACTCCAGGGCGGCGCGGCCCTCCGACAGGCCGAGGGGTTCGTAGGCGCGGGACTCCAGCGCCACGATTCCGTCCCAGTCGTCGTCGGCGATGCGGCGTACCCGTATCTCGTCGGTCATGCGGCCTCGCCGTCGATCCAGGTGTACGGGAGCGGGCTGAAGCCGTTGAAGCCCTGCGTCATGTAGCTGGTGGCGTACGCGCCACAGGAGAGCACCCAGACCGGGTCGCCGGAGGCGACCTCCCTGGGCACCGGGACGAGGCCGTCCTCGTGGGAGTAGGCGTCGTCGCTGTCGCAGGTGGGTCCCGCGATCACGGCGGGGACGGACTCGGCGTCGCGATGCGTGGGAAAGACCATGCGGTACTGCAACTGGTCCATTTCGTAGAGGCCGTTGAACTTGCCGCAGCTCAGGTAGAGCCAGTACTGGCGCTCCCCGTCGGCCGTGCGGCGCGCGGAGAGCCGGGAGACGTGCGCGCGGATGGCGCCGTGGTCGGCGGTGAGGTAGCGCCCCGGTTCGATGACGAAGCCGAGCCGGTGGCCGGGCAGCGCCGCCAGGCGTGCCATGCCCTCGCGGATAACGGCGAAGATCTTGTCAAGCGGCGGGTCGAGGGGCCTGCCGTGCTTGTCGCGGTAGCCGAGCGCGGGCAGCCCGCCGCCGAGGTTGACGTGGTCCAGGGCGATCCCGCGCCGGGCGAGGGCGGCGAGCACGTCGGCGATGCGGTCGAAGGCGCCGTGCCAGGCGTCGGCCGTCATCTGCTGCGAGCCGACGTGCACGGACAGACCTGCGGGCGTGAGCCCCAGGTCGCGCGCGGCCCCGAGGATGGTGAGGGCGTCGTCGGGCGAGCAGCCGTACTTGTTGCTGAGCCCCCAGAGCGCGCCTTCGCCGGTGGTGGCGAGCCTGCAGAACACCCGGCTGCCCGGGGCGTGTTCGGCGATGGCCCGGACGTCCTCCAGGCTGTCGGTCGCGAAGTCCCTGATGCCGAGCCGGAACGCGTCGGCGATGTTCCGGTCGGATTTGACGGTGTTGCCGTAGTGCATCCGGCCGATCGGCACGCCCGCCGCCAGCGCCTGCTCCACCTCCTTGGGTCCTGCCGCGTCGACTCCGGAGCCGCGCCGCGCCAGGCGGGCGATGACCTCGTCCACCGGGCAGGCCTTCATCGCGAAGCGGACGGCTATGCCCGGGAGTTCGCGGCACAGGGTGTCGTAGCGTTCCTCGATGCCGGGCAGGTCGAAGACGATCTGGTCCTCGGCGGCGGCCGCGAGGGCGTCGAGGAGCGGGCCGCTGTCGTACCCGGGCACCGCGCCGAACGCCTCTCGGGTCGGGTATGTCGTCGTCGGGTACGTCGTTGTCGGGTACGTCGTCGTCGCGCTCACGCCGGGTGCCCCGCCGTCAGGAGCGGCCCCGCGGCCTTGCTCGCGCGCACGAGGGCTTCCCATGCCTCGGTCAGCAGGGCGAAGTCCTCGATGTCGCCGCGCGCCTCGTCGAGCAGGCGTTCGCGGCGCGTGGCCAGGTGGTCGGCGAACTCCGCGTATCTGCCGCCGAGTCCGCGGTAGGCGGTGTCCAGGCGGTCGAGCCGCCGGACGTTCCCGCCCTGGTCGAGCCCGGTGCTCTCCCGGGCGAACTCCGCGACGACGGAGGCGCGGACGTGTCCGCGTTCGTCGAGCAGCGCGTCGCCCGCGTCGGCCATCCGGTCGTAGATGTGGTTGAAGTAGAGCATCGACAGGAAGAACTTGGCGAAGCGTGTCTGGTACGCGAGGAAGCCGGCGTCGGTCCTGCGTTCCGCGGTGTAGTAGTTGACGATGTTGCGGTTGTGGAGGACGCCGGGGAGCGCGGCGTCGTGGACCAGGTGGATGAGGAAGTAGTCGCTGCCGATGGTGTCGGTGGCGGGCGGCAGCGGCACGCGCTCGTGCACGTCGTGGAAGCTGATGTTGCACATGTCGACGCGCATCGGGTCGACCAGCGTGAGCAGCGCGTGATCGCGCTCGAACGGGGCGGAGCCCGCGCCCCGGAAGGAGTCGTCGACCAGATCCCGCTTCTCGGCCTCGGTCCAGTGGTCGGGCGCCCAGAGGCTGACCACGTCGTAGTACGCCTCGGGGTCGAGGCGGTGGATCTCGCCGATGTCGACGGAGAGTTCCCCCACGAAGGAGCTGCCGACCATGGCCACCCGCTTGTCCGCGTGGCGGGGTTCGAGAGCGCTCTCGGTGACGCCGTGCGCCGCCTCCTTCGCGGGCCTGCCCAGCGACATGAGCTCGTGGTGGACGGGGAAGACGGGCTCGCCGTCGACGGTCTGGTAGCGGCTGTCGGAGTCCCTGCGGTGGACGGACTCGCAGCCCAGCGCGGCGGCGATGAGGAAGGCGCGGTTGGTGCAGGCGCCGTAGGAGAGGCCGTCGGGGAGCATCAGGTCGAGGACCAGCTCCGGCTTGGCGACGTCGGCCGCGCCGATCACCCGGCGCAGGAAGTCGCGCTGGGCCGGCTCGGCCAGGTGGTGCACGACGACGCGCGGCACGTCCGGCAGTGCGCGCACGGCCCGGGTGTGTTCGGTGAAGGTGGCCGGGTCGGAGGAGTCCAGGATCAGCAGGTGCGCCTCGACGTCGAAGTGCGCGGCCGCGTACGCCGCTTCCTCGCCGATCGCCGCGATGGTCTGCGGGCAGGCCCGGTTGGTGGGGAGCGTCAGGCAGATTCGGCGCATGCTGCTTCCCCGTTCCAGGACTTGAGGCCGAGCAGCTTGGCGCCCAGGTCGTTGAGTGCGGCGGTGCCGTACCGCAGCGACTCGTGCTTGTGGGCGTCGCCGAGGAGCGTGGCGTTCCAGTCCGGTGTGGAGAGGTTGCTCCAGGAGTCGACGCGGGAGCGGCGGAGCTCGTCGTGGGTCTCCAGGGCGGGCATCATCGAGAGGTACTGGACCGCCCGGACACCGTCCTTCGAGGTGTTGGGGGCCACGCCGTGCGCCAGCAGCCCGTTCCAGATCAGCAGGTCGCCGGCTTCCAGCTCGGGTCGTACGACGGGCATGTCGTCGCGGTCGATCGCGGGACGTATGGGGTCGCGGTCGTCGGGCTGGAGGGCCTTCCACCGGTCGAACTGCCGGAACAGCTCGGGGCAGCACTGGAAGCCGCCGTGGTCCTGACGGGTGTCGTCCAGGGCGATGATGCCCTGCACGCGCTGGGGCAGCACACCGAGGGTGGTGTCGACGTCCCAGTGCAGGTTGATGTCGAAGCCGCGCTCGGTGGGGGCGATCAGGGAGCGCGAGCGGTTCTTGACGTTGGGCGGGTTGAGGTTGAGCCGGTCCAGGGTCACCCAGAGCTCTTCGCAGTCCCATACGTCGACGAACGCGTCGTAGACCCGCCGGGTCTGGCGGCTGTCCCAGATCAGCTGGTGGTGATAGGCCTCGACGAAGCCGTAGACGTGCAGCTCACGGTCGAGGTCCGAGCGGAACTCGCGCTCCTCGTACCAGGTCTCCGGGCGGCCGCGGTCCAGGCCCTGGAACTCCCAGGCGAAGTCGAGGAGGTCCTTCGCGGCCTCGGCGGGGATCGCCTGCTTCACGACGACGTAGCCGTACGTCTGCCAGAAGGCGAAGTCCTCCTCGGAGAGAACGCGCAGGGGACGTGTCTTGTGGAGGTCACGCAACTGGGTCTGCGCCAGATACGTCTCACCGTCCGAGCTGAAGTACGGGACGTCGGAGGGGGCGCGATGGAGGTAGCGGTCGCTCGCTGGCATGTGGTGCTCCAAGGATCGGTTCTTCCGGCGGCAGATCTCCACGCCGGATCACCAAAATGGACTAGACCAACTCTCCGTGTCAACAATTGAATTGGGCGCCTTGGCAGCCAAAAGAGCGACATTTACCCCCAGTTCATACGCCCGCCATATGAGGATTCGGCAAAGAATCCGCGCCTCAACTCGGTTCTACTGAGCGGTAGTTGGCCCGGACCAGGAGGAAAAGGCGCGTCCGCGTGCATTGACGCCGCACGGCACCCGGTTCAGGGTGTTGCACACCTCAGCGCGCCCCGAATCTCACGCACCGTGAACCCCTCCCAGCAGAGGAAGGCTCTTCTCATGCGAAGACGCGTCTTTGTCCGTGGTCTTGCCTGTGGTCTGGCGGCGACCGGCACGGGGGCCGCCCTGTCCGGGCCCCTGGCCGGAACCGCCGCCGCCCGCCCCTCGACCGCCACCGGCACCTGGCAGGAGGTCGCCGCGCCCGCCGGACAGCCCGCCGCCACCCTCGTCTCCGTGGCCGCCGCAGGGCCCGGTCTCGCCTGGGCCGTGGGCGCCCAGAGCGTGTACGGCAGGGACGAGGGCACCCCGATCTCCCTCAGCTGGAACGGCACCGCCTGGTCACTGGACGACGTGTCCCACCTGACCTACACGGGCGGCCTGCGTGCCGTCGCCGTCGACCCCGCGGGCGGCGCGGCCTGGGCCGTCGGCACCGACAGCGCGGGCCACGACCAGCTCCTGACCTGGGACGGCACCACCTGGCGCGAGGCCGGCTTCCCAGGGCGGGGTGAGGCCGGGACCCGGCTGACGGACGTCGCGGCCGGACCCGACGGCCGGTTCTGGGTGTCGGGGCGGCACGGCGACCGCGCCGGACTGCTGCGCGGCGACGGCAGGACCTGGCGCTGGTGCAGGCCGCTGCCTGATCCGGCCGCCCCGACGCCGTACGGAGTCACCGTGGCACGCGGCGGCGACGTGTGGGTGTTCGGCGACATCATCGCCCGCTGGGACGGCGCCTGGACGGTCGTGCCGCGCCTGCCCGGCCTGCGCGCGGCGGTGACGGGACTGCTGCCGATCGCGCACGACGACGTCTGGCTGACCGGCTACGCGTACGGCCCCGGCGGGCCTCCCGGCAAGCCGCCCGGCATCAGGCTGGAGCACTGGGACGGCACGGAGTGGATCAGCCCGGGTGCCCCGTTCGGCGTCGGCCTGCTGAGCGGCATCTCGGGCGACGACCTGGGCCGCCCCGACCTGATCTCCGGCTGGGACTTCTGGGACCAGAAGCGCGCCCACTACCTGCGCTGGAACGGCACGGCCTGGGTGAGCGAACGCGGCCCGGAGACACCCACCGCCTACATGCCGGAGGCCATCACCCGGATTCCAGGGACGGACGGCGGCTACTGGTCGGTGGGCACGACCTCCTTCTCTCCGTTCCCACCGGCCCAACTCCGCGTGGAACGCTTCGGCTAGCCGGCGGCCCCGACGCGCGGCGTGTACCGCGCGTCGGGGCCGACGACCACCCGGACCTGCGGTTACTCGTCGATCGCCGCGCCGAACGCCGCTCCCGTGGCGGGCGCCCCGAGCGAACCCGCGCCGTACGTCCAGGACCCGGCGCCGGTCACTCCGCCCGACCCTGCGGACAGGACCCACACCACGCCGTCGCCCGCGTTCTCGCCGGGCGCGGCCGCGAGGAGCCCGAAGCGGCCGTCGCGGTTGGGGTCGGAGAGCCGTACCTGCGCGCCCCACTTGTCGCCCTTCTCGGGCGCACCGGGGATGTCTGCGGAGTCCTGGTCGAAGGATTTCGCGCCGCTCGCCGTCAGCCCGTTCTCCGCGCCGCGCAGCACCCAGACGGCGCCCGCGTCGGCGACCGTGCCGATGTCCTCGCCCGGCGCGCCGATCGCGACGTCCGCGTAGCCGTCGCCGTCGGTGTCCGCGACGGACAGGTCGGCGCCCCAGCCGTCACCGCGCTCGGCGACACCGGGCACGCCCTCGGCGTCCTGCGTCCACCACTTGGCCTCCTCGCCGAGGCCGTCCGCGGTTCCGTAGCGCACGCCGACCAGGCCGCCGGTCATCGTCTCGCCGCCGTCGTCCGGGGAGGCCGGCTCGCCGGTCACGAGGTCGTCGTAGCCGTCGTTGTTGATGTCGCCGGAGGCCGCCGCAGGGCCGCCGCGCAGGTCGTTCTTGTACGTGAGGCCGTCGGCGCCGCCCGCGAACTGCACGGACCAGCCGTGCCCGGGCTCGTCCCCCTCGGTGGTGCCTGCGGCGACGAGGTCGGCGTAGCCGTTGTTGTCGTAGTCGCCGGTGGTCAGCGCCTTGGACACGATCGAGCTGGCGTCGGCCGACCTGCCGAGCCGCTCGGTGGCCTGCCTGCGCAGCGGCGCCTCGCCCCTGGCCTGCGGCGCGGGGTCGTACACGAAGAGATCCAGGTTGTCCCGGTCGAGGACGGCGAGGAGGTCGCCGGGCGTGTCCGCGGTGAAGTGTGCCGCGGCGAGCCCGAGGCCGAACTGCTGGCCCGCGGCGGCCTGCTCGCTCTGCAGCCAGCTGCTGGCGGAGCCGGTGAGTCCCGACTTCGAGCCCCAGAGGACGGCGACGCCACCGGCGTCCGTCCCCTCGTCGAGGTCCTCACCGGGGATGCCGACGACCGCGTCGTCGTAGCCGTCGCCGTCCAGGTCGCCGGTGGCGACGGCCTTGCCGAAGTTGTCACCGGCCTCGGCGGCGCCGGAGACACCGGCCGTCGACTGGCTGAACCGGGCGACGTTCGTGGTGCCGATGCCTCTGGTCGAGCCGTACTGGACCGTGACGAGGCCGGCTCCCTTGGCCCCGCTCACCGTGGCGCCCGGTGCGCCGACCAGGACGTCCTCGTATCCGTCGCCGTTGAAGTCGCTGTTGCGGTCGTCGGCGTGGGTACCCCCAGGGGTGCCGGCGAAGGCGGAGGGGGCGGCGGCGATACCGGCCCCCGTCAGCAGAAGGAACGAGGCCGCGGCGAGGGCGGCCGAACGGTTCTTGCGCACGAGCGGCTCCTGTGAAGGAAGGTGGCCGGGCAGGCGCGGGGGGTGTCCGGAAAGGGCCCGTTCCTTGTCCGGCGCCCTGTTCGACACGGGATGCGGCAGAAGGGTTGTACGAGGTGACGAATCCGGTAAGCGCGGGTGAACTCGCCGCGTCCTGCGCTCACTTCCAGCCGTACGCGTACGCGGCCACCCACGTGATCTCCAGCTGGGCGCTGCTGCCGGGCGCCGCCCCCGGCCCTTCCAGGGCGCTCTCGTTCTGCAGGACCCAGGACAGCGGCCGGTCCGGCACGCCCCTCGTGTCGTGTCCCGTCTCGCGCCCGTCGACGAAGAACCGCACATGGCCGGGGGTCCACTCGGTGGAGACGGTGTGCCACTCGGTCCAGTCGTCCGCGCCCGGGTAGGAGCCCTGTTCGCCTCCGCCGCAGGGATGGTGGAAGGCGGTCAGGGAGCCGGTCCACTCGCCTTCGGGGTGGTCCATCTCGCAGCCGCCGCCGTAGTGCAGCCAGGCCGACTTGTAGCCGGGAGCCTGCTTGGTGACCTTGATCCGGGCGCTGTACTTGCCGTACTTCATCTGCATGACGGCGCGTGGTACCACCGCCGACGCGTGGACGGGCCCTCCGTCGGCGGGCCGCCACATACGGATGCGCATACGGCCGTCGCCGTCGGCCGCAGGGCCCACGCTGACGGTGTCCTCCGGGTGGTAGACGCCGACGACGTCACGGTCCCGGTCGTTCGCCGTGTCGCGCCAACCTGTGGGGTATGCCCACCAGTTGTCGCGGTAGGCGCCGTCGAGGCCGGCGCAGTACGCGGCGGAGGTGTCGGCGTGGTGGTCGCAGTCGCTGAACGCGCCGAGCGGCACCCGGTCGCCGTTGAAGTCCTCGGCGAGGACCTGCCAGAACGGCCCGCAGTCGCCGCGCGGCAGGGTGCTGCCCCCGGTGCGGCAGGCGTCGGCCGACAGCGGCGCTCCCCCGGCGCTCGGAACGCACAGCAGGGCGCCGAGCAACACCACGCCGAGCGCGCCGGACACGACCGGTCGCCTGGGCCGCCGGCCCGCCGCCGCGTGTCGTCCCATGGCGCTGCCTCCGCTCCGCGGACACCCCCGAGGAGGGGTCATCCTCGTGCAGCGGGCACCGCACCGCCAGAGTCCTGGCGCCCCTCAGGGGGTCGAGGCGGGCGGCGGGGTCCACCGTCGGCCGGGCGGCACCGCGGTGGAGACGCCGTAGTCCTTCTTGAGCTGTTCCGGGATGGCGTAGTGCATCACGCGTCCGCGGGTGAGGGAGGACAGTTCGAAGACGCTGACGAGGTGGCCGATGCGGTCCAGCGCCCAGGCGCCGTACGGGGAGCGGTCCTCGATGCTCTCCAGGACGCCGAGGAGGCGGGGCACCGCCTTGACCGCGGTGTCCCACGGCGTGCGCGGCACCGCGAGCCAGTCGGCGCAGGTGTCTCCGACGAGGAAGCGGATGAGGGCGGAGACGACGGGGTCGAGCAGGGTCCCCGGCACCACTTCCTCGTAGAGGTCGATGAGCTGCCGCGTCAGGTGCGCGCCCTCATCGGAGGGGCCCATGTGGCGGAGCATGTACAGATCGAGGAACCGGCGGGCCTCGTCGAGTGTCTTGGGGACCGCGTCCTGGTCGACGCCGAGCATCGCGCCGACCACGCGCCAGGCGTAGTAGTAGGCCTCCGCGCCCTCCGTCGACATGTGGATGCCGAGGCGGTGCAGGCTGTCCAGCACGAGCATCGAGAAGAACATCTGCCCGCCGATCAGGTCCTCCTGACAGATCGGCGTGCCGAGGGCTGCGGTGTCCCACTGGTTCTCGCGCTTCAGGTGGTGGCGGATCGACGCGTGCAGGAGGCGCACCTTCTGGGCCGCGGGGATGAAGCGGCTGCCGCTCTCGAAGGCGTCGGGCTGCATG
The DNA here is from genome assembly GCF_055597165.1 of Streptomyces sp. NPDC039480. Classification (NCBI taxonomy): domain Bacteria; kingdom Bacillati; phylum Actinomycetota; class Actinomycetes; order Kitasatosporales; family Streptomycetaceae; genus Streptomyces; species Streptomyces sp. NPDC039480. Next base: position 705,895 of record NZ_JBVITX010000003.1, read on the forward strand.
AGGTGGACGGTGAACTGCCCGGTCTCCGCCATCCGTTTGGAGGGGTACTTCAGTCCGTGCGTGGCCGACAGGAGCTTCGCCACGTGCGGGACGACGTAGCAGGCGGGCATGGAGGCGAAGGACAGGGCGGTGGAGATGTGCACGTTGTTGTCGATGAAGAACAGCCTGGCCTTCTCCATCTCCCCCCAGTCCACCCAGGACGGCGGGACGCGGGTGGCCTCCAGGTACTCCCGCGCCACGTCGGGCAGCCCGTCCGGCAGCGGGGCGCCGGCGGTGGAGACGTACCGCATCAGGGTGTTGAAGGTGCCCACCTGCCCGCGTTCGAAGAGCGTGGCGACGGTGGCGTCGGCGAGTTCGTCCCCGGCCCGGCGCAGGCCGTCCATGGATGCCTCGGTGCAGGTCATGGCAGGGTTCCTCGTCTTCCGTTGCGGGTCAGGACGGACGGAGCGCGGCCGAGCGCGCCAGCGCGGTGAGTGCGGTGTCCGCGTGCGGGGGCAGGACCAGCTGGTGCAGGGCGTCGAGGGCGTCCTCGACCCGCGCGCCGATCATGTCCTCGACGCGGGCGGGTGCCCCGAGCCGGCGCATCACCTCGCGCACCTCTTCGAGGTTCTCGCCGCCGGGGTCCGGCCGGCCGAGGAGAGTGCGCAGTCGCTCCCGCTCGTCGTCGCCCGCGAGGCGCCAGGTCTCCGCGAGGAGGGCCGTGGGCCGGTGGGCGCGCACGTCGTCGGCGTTGGCCTTGCCGGTGACCTCCGGGTCCCCGAACAGGCCGAGCAGGTCGTCCCGCAGCTGGAACGCCTCGCCCAGCGGCAGCCCGTACGCGCGAAAGCCCTCGCGCAGCCGTGTCCCGGCACCGGCCAGGGCCCCGCCGATGAGCAGGGGCTGCTCGACGGTGTACTTGGCGGTCTTGTAGCGGATCACCTTCAGCGACGCCTCGGTGTCGGGCACGGCTCCGGTGCGCAGGATCTCCAGGCACTCGCCCGCGATGAGCTCCCTGGCCATCACCGTCCACAGCGGTCTGGCCCGGGCCAGATAAGCGGCGGGCAGGCCGCTGGCGGCGAAGAGCTCCCCGGCCAGGGCCATCAGGAGATCGCCCACCAGCATCGCCAGTGACCTGGCGGCGGCGTCGCGGCGGGGCCTGCGCCGTACGGCGCCGCGCAGGGCCAGGTGCGCGGTGGGCCGCCCGTGCCGCAGCGGGCTGTCGTCGATGAGGTCGTCGTGCACGACCGCCGCGGCGTGCACCAGTTCCATGGCGGCCGCCGCCCGTGCCAGCGCGTCGCTGTCGGGCTGCCCCACCGCGCGCCAGCCCCAGTAGCAGAACGCCGCCCGCAGCCGCTTGCCGTCGGCGACCGCCGCCTCCAACTGCTCGGCCACCGGGGCGAGGAGCGGGTCGACGGCCGCGAACCGGTCCGCCTCCTCGGCGACGAAGCGGTGCAGGACGTCGTCGACTCGGGTCTTGAAGCCGGTCGGCTCCCAGAGGTCATACGTCATCGGCGGCCCGTCGGGCCAGGGCGCGCCGGGCCAGGATCTCCAGGTGGGCCGGGGGCACCGTCGCGTACCGGTCGAGCGCAAGGCGTCCGCGGGCGGTGAGCTCGCGCTCGGCGTCCGCGGCAAGCTCGGCGGTGTCGGAGCGGCGCAGCAGGCCGCGCACCGCCCCCAGGGCCGAACTCACCGTGCTCACCGCCAGATCGGCCAGTCCGGCCACCAGGAGCACCGCCTGCCCGTCCGGGCCTCCGTGCGGTCGTGTGTCCCGAGTCATGCCATCTCCCCCATCCCCTCGCGCGTCCGGACGGCGCCGGTCGCCCGCCGTCCCGGTGAGCATCGCGCCCGAACCGGCCCGGGAGCGGCAGAACTCACGATCGGGTGATCACATCGTTCGGCCGTGCGGATCGCGGCCGCGGCGAGCGGGCCGTGAGCCCCGCACTCGGCCTTTGCGGTGCTCTTCGTATGAAGGCACGGATCGGTTGATCGGCCGCGGCGGGCAATCGTGCAAGCCTCCTCCACGTCGTTTTGTTCCTGTGAGGAGCTGATGTGCACGTGACCGTCCCCTCCCTCTTCCGGTCCGGAATGAGGTCTCTCTGTCTCCTCGCCGTCGTGGCGGGAAGCGGCCTGCCGGCCATGCCCGCCGCCGCGCACTCCGCCGTGGGCGCCGCGGCGCGGCCGCTGCCCGGCGGGCTCGGCCCGTGTGTGCCGGGCAACTGCCCCAGCGGCGGCTACCCGCCGGTCAACAACAGCGGGATCAGATACCGCGACAACGGCATCAACGTGTACGTGGGCGGCGACTTCCTCGTCCGCGGGCGCGCCGCGGAGGCCGAAGGGCGCGTCGTCGTCCTCGGCGACTTCGACCAGGACAAGGTCGCCGGCGCCAGCAGCGTCTACAACATCGGCGAGGCCGGCGTGGGCTCCCGGGTCGCGCCGCCCGTCGGCGCGGACTGGCTCACCACGGGCGGCGACGTCAGGGTCGCCGCCGGCGAGCGGCTGCTCGCCGAGGACGGTGTGGTGCGCCATGCCGGTGACACCAGCGGCAGGATCGTCGCCACCGTGCGCGAGGACGCCGACGCCGCCGAGCCCTACCGGCCGCTGCGGGACGAACTCACCGCCGCGAGCCAGTGTTACGCCCACCCCGAGGGCGGCACACGCACGCCGACGGGCACGGCCACGCACGCGGGCGGCGAGACCCTGTTCCGGGGCGACAACACCTCCATGCTCCAGGTCTTCAACGTCAACTTCGACCTGATGGGCGGCAGCGGCGGCCAGGAGGGCATCCGCTTCGAGGGCATCCCGGACGGCGCCACGGTGCTGGTCAACGTCCTCGGGACCAAGCGCACCATCAACACGTACAGCGGGACGATCGACGACAGCAGCGGGTTCAACCAGCTGCGCAGCCGGCTGCTGTGGAACTTCCCCGACGCCACCTCGGTGGAGATCAAGGGCACCGGGCACTTCCAGGGCAGCGTCCTGATCGGCGACCAGGGCTCGACGTCCACGATCAGCGTGCCGGGCATGAACGGCCGCTTCTTCACCACGGGCTCGCTCACCCACACCAGCTCGGCGTCGGGCGGTGGCGGCCAGGAGTTCCACAACTACCCCTTCGACGGCGACCTGCCCGACTGCTCCGACGCGCCCACCTCCGGCGAGGTGAAGGTCGTCAAGACCGACGAGGACGACGGGGAGCCGCTCGCGGGCGCCGAGTTCGAGCTGTGGGAGGAGACCAACGGCGTCGACGGGCTGCAGACCCGCGGCGACAACCCGGACACGAGGGTCGGTGGCCCCTGCGTCACCGAGGCGCCGGGCGAGTGTGCCCGGACGGTGCCGCTCGGCACGTACTACTGGCGCGAGACCAAGGCGCCGCGCGACTACGACCTGCCGTCGCCGAACGTCTTCGGGCCGCTGGAGCTGACCGAGGCCAACGCCTCCGCGGGCGTGTCGGTCACGGCCGACAACGAGAAGAAGCGCACCGTCGTGGAGGGCGAGGTCACCGTCGTCAAGAAGGACAAGGACACGGGCAGGCCGCTGCCGGGCGCGGTCTTCCAGCTGTGGCGCGAGACCAACGGCAGGCCGGGGCTGCAGCAGACGGGGTCGGACCCCGACACCGCGACGGGCTCGCCCTGCACGACGAACGCCGTCGGCACCTGCGAGAAGGAGGTCTCCGTCGGCACGTACTACTGGGTCGAGACGAAGGCCCCCGACCGATACGAGCTGCCGGACCCGGCGGTCTTCGGTCCCCTCGTCCTCACCGCGGCCAACGCCGACGACGGGGTCTCCGTAGAGGCCCTGAACAGTGTGCGTGACGAACCGGAGGACGTCGGCTCGATCACGGTCGTCAAGAAGGACAAGAAGACGGGCAGGCCGCTGAGCGGCGCCGTCTTCCAGCTGTGGCGCGAGACCAACGGCAGGCCGGGGCTGCAGACCTCGGGAACGGGCCGGGACAGGCTCGTCGACGGGGGCTGCGCCACGGACGGCCGCGGCCGGTGCGAGTACCAGGGCCTCGACCTCGGCTCGTACTACCTGCGGGAGACCGCCGTTCCCGACGGTTACGTCCTGCCGTCGAAGAGGGTCAGCGGACCGCACAAGGTGACCGCGGGCAACGCGGCGAAGGGTGTCACGGTGACGCTCACCAACGAGCGTGGCGGGGGCAAGAAGAAGTAACCCCCGGTGGCCCGACGGGCACGGGTGGCGTCAGCCGCCCGTGCCCGGCTTCGTGCCCCAGATGTACAGGCGGTCACCCTTGAGCAGCAGGTTGTAGAGCCGCTTCGCGTCCCCCAGGGCCAGGTTCACACAGCCGCCCGAGCCGGACGAGAAGAGGTCCGAACGGGTGCCGTGCAGGGCCTGTCCACCGTTGAAGAACTGCGCGTACGGCATGGGGACGCGGTAGATCGTCGAGAAGTGGTCGCGGTTCTTCAGATAGATCCGCTGCCAGCCGCGGCGGGTCTCCAGACCGTCCCGGCCGCTGCGGATCGGCACCGGGGCGAAGACCAGCCTGCGGCCTGACCCTGACTGCGCCCACAGGACCTGCCGGGTCAGGTCCACACACGTGACCCGGTACGGCTTCGCGGGGCAGGTCCGCCGTTGCGCCGGGTTGCGCCGGACGGAGTCGGCGACGGCGAAGCGGTACGTCCGCAGGTTGGCGCTGCCGTCCGCCGGGCGGATGCCGAGCCGCTGCTGGAGCCGCCGGATGGCCGCGCAGTCGGCGGCGGACTGGCGCCCGTCGACCGGCAGCCGCAGCTCACGCTCCAGCTCGCGCTGGTAGGGGGCGGTGCCCGCGCGGCACGCGGGCTCGACGAGGGCAGCGGCGGGAGCGGGAGCGGCGGCCGCCCCGTGTGACACGGGGACGGCCAGCGACAGAGCGGCGATCGACGAGAGGAGCCAGCGCATCGCACCAGCTTCGGCCGGTCCGCCGCCGCTCCCCGCGCGACACGACCCGACCATCCCACAATTGCTCCGAACAGGCGTCCGGCAGCCGCTCCTCGCAACCCTGTTGCAACGTGCCGCGGGGCAGAGTCGCCCCATGGACCGCCAGGAGACGAAAGACGCCGATCGCAGCACCCCCCGGGCGGAGCTCACCCCTGCCGCCGCACGGCTCGTACGCCGACTGCGGGAGCTGCACGGGCCGCTGATGTTCCACCAGTCGGGGGGCTGCTGCGACGGCAGCGCGCCCATGTGCTTCCCGGACGGCGACTTCCGCACCGGTGATTCCGACGTGTGCCTCGCGTCGTTGACGGTGGATGGGGTGGCCGAGCCCGTAGCGTTCTGGATGTCGAAGAGCCAGTACGAGGTGTGGAGCCACACCCGGCTGATCGTGGACGTGGTGCCGGGCAGAGGCAGCGGCTTCTCGCTGGAGGCACCCGAGGGCGTACGTTTCCTCATCCGTTCCCGCTTGGCCGGAACGTAGCAACCCGCGTCTGGTGAACTCCCCTGGCTGCTGCGACAGTTACTTCGCTCACTTCGCCGCCCGGCCGACATCCAGGAACCAGGGGGATCTGTGGCACGCCAGAAGCAACGCGGTGGACGGTCCAGAACGGTCTGCACCCTCTTCACGACGCTCGGCCTGCTGGCCGGTGCGGCTCTCGCGGGAGCGGCACCGGCCGGTGGTGCGTCCGGCGTCGCGGAGCGCGCCGGCGGCAGGATCGCGCCGGGCGTGGAGTACCGGTACTTCGACGTGGAGGGCTCCCGCGGCACGGCCCGCGCGCACGTCCTCGACGTGGATCTGCGCGACCCGCGCACACGCGTCGGGCTGCTGTATCCGGGCAAGGTCGCGGCGCGTGCGCCCGTCTCCGCGCTCGCGGACGGGGCCGGTGCCGTCGGCGGCATCAACGGCGACTTCTTCAACATCACCGAGACGCAGCACCCGGGTGTCGAGGCGACCGGTGCGCCCGTGGGGCCCGCGATCGCGAGCGGCCGCGCGCTCAAGGCCGCCGTGCCGAACGGGCAGCGCTTCGGGCCCGCGATGCCGCCGGGCGTGACCACCGAGGCCGTCCTCGGCGTCGGCCAGGACCGCAGGGCCCGCCTGGACAGCCTCGCCCTGGACGGGCAGATCCGCACCCGTGACTCCCGCCTCCCGCTGGGCGGCCTCAATCAGTACGCGCTGCCGGTGGGTTCCGTCGGCGCCTTCACCGCCGACTGGGGCACCGTCTCGCGCGTGCGCGCGACCTGCGGCACCGACACGAGCCGCGGCGCGCCCTGCAGCACCGACACGCACGAGGTGACGGTGCGTGACGGGCGTGTCGTTGCCTCGGCCGGCACGCCGGGCAGCGGTCCGATCGCCCCGGACGAGACGGTCCTGGTCGGCCGTGAGGGGGGCGCACAGGAGCTGCGGAAGCTGTCGGCGGGCGACCGGGTGCACGTCAGGCACCGTCTTGTGGCGGCCGAGTCGCGCAAGCCGTTGCGCTTCGCGATCGGCGGCTATCCCGTGCTGCGGAACGGTGTGCCGCTGCCCGGCCTCGATGCCACGACGTCGGCGGTGCGGACGGCGGCGGGCATCTCCGACGACGGCCGTCGGCTGCTGCTGCTCTCGCTCGACGGCTCCCCGGAGTTCCGTGCGGGCCTGACGATCGCCGAGGTGGCCGAGACGCTGCGGGGTCTCGGCGCGCGGGAGGGCTTCAGTCTGGACGGCGGCGGCTCCTCGACCCTGGTCTCCGCGACGTCCACGCTGGTCGCGCGCGCCCCGGGCGCCGATGCCGTGACGGTGCGGAACAACCCCAGCGGTGGGATCGAGCGGCCGGTTCCGAACGGCATCGGCGTGTTCTCCGGGAAGTGACGGGCCGTCACTCCGTGTCGCGTACCGCCACGAGCCCGTTGAAGACGCCCACATAGGCCGTCCCGTCGGGCCCGAGCGTCACGGGCGCCCAGTTGTTGTCGTAGGCGACGCCCGTGCCGGCGAGCCGCTTCCAGCGGGTGTCGCCGGTGCGGAAGTCGACCGCGGTGAGGTACCAGGCGTCGATGCCGAGGCTGTTGGGCTCCTTCGTGTAGAAGTACAACAGGCCGTTGGCGGTGGAGAGTTTGGGCACGGTCGACGGGGCGCGCACGCCGCTCTCCCAGGCCGTGTCGCAGCCGCTGCCGTCCTCACGCACGTCGATCCTGCTGACGCCGCCGACGACGCTGCGGCCGAAGGTGAGCGAGGTGATGTTCTCGTAGCCGTAGTTGTTCTCGACGACGAGGCTGTCGCCCCAGGTGATCAGCGAGTTGTCGGTGGTGGACGCGCCGGAGCCGAAGACGGGGACCTTGCACACGAGCCGCTCGTCGGCGGGCACGTCGGCGCCGCGCCGGTAGACGAGGACGTTCATGCGGTCGTCGGCGTTGTCGGTGATCGCGACATAGTCGTCGTGTTCGCCGAAGAGGTCGGGGGTGGTGCCCGAACCCTGGTTCACCGAGCCGGGCTTGGTGCCGGTGCCGCGGTCGTACGTCTGGCGCCAGACGGCCTTCGGTGTGCCGTCCGCGGCGGCCCGGAAGCTGTAGAGGGCGTGGTCGGAGACGATGGAGACGCCGTCCTCCGCTACGGAGAACGAGTTCTGGATCTCCTCGCCGGAGAGGCGGATCGAGCGGATGTCGCCGGACTTCGGGTCGACGGTCCCGACCCGCCCCTGCCGCGTCACCCACCAGATGCGTCCGTCCCAGTCCGGCATCACCGAGGTGACCGGGTCGCACTCGCCGCTCGGGTAGAGGTTGGTCCAGCTCACGCAGTCGTGCGGGACGTGGGCCGTCAGGTCCCACTCCTTGTCGACGACGAAGCGCCATCCGCCGTCGGCCGTGCGCTCGTGTGCGAGCCGGACGATGTGCTGGCGGGAGTCGGCGAGGACGAGCCTGTCCTCGTTGTCGAGGTACGAATAGGCGCCGCCCGACGTGTCCTTGAAGATCTTCGAGAAGTCGAGCCGGGTGATGGCCTCGACGGTCGAGGGCCGCTGCGGCAGCTTGTACTCGGCGAGCGTGTCCAGCGTCCTCGGGTCGAGCAGCTTGACCAGGAAGCCGGTGAACGTGCCGCACACGGTGACGATGCGTCCGTCGCGGTCGAAGGTGACGGTCGCGCACTCGCCGCCCAGCGCCGCCATCTTCTCGCTGTCGACCGCGGGCCGCTTCCCGAGCGGCCCGCTCCAGGGGTACGTGCCGCTGCCCGCCGCGTCGGCGTGCATGCCGCTGCGGCCGTTGGCGGCGAGGTACGGGTGCTGGGGCGGCGGGGTGCCGGGCAGCGGGCGGGCGTCGGCGGGGGCGCCCTCGTACTGCTCGACGAGCCGGTGCCCGGGGGCTCTGGGGATGTCGTCGGCGTGGGCGGGGGCCGCGAGGGACACGGTCAGGGCCATGGCACCGGCGGGGACGAGGCGGCGCAGTCTGCTGGACATGCGCCGAAGCTAGAGCGCACCCCTTGAAGTGTCCATGAAACAGCGTCAGTTGTTCATGAACCCGAAAGGAACGGCCTTCGGACCGGCGTACGAACCGGTCACGGCCGGATGCCGCTGACGATGTGGGCGGTGGCCGTCAGACCGTCCTGGATGGTCGGGGCCATGCTCGTGCCGGCCAGGTAGAAGCCCAGCAGCAGACAGACGACGGCGTGCGACAGCTTCAGCGCTCCGTTGCGCAGAAAGACAGCAGCAAGGATCACGAGCAGCAGCACGACAGAGATCGAGACAGCCATGCGAAGTACCTCCTCCGCCACGTGGGACCGCGGCTTCCGGCCGTCAGTGTTGCGCAGCGGAGGAGGCGTTCGGGCGTCTGACCTGTGCTCCGAACGGGTGTTACTCGCGCGAAGGTTGATCCGGTCGGATCATCGGCCGCGCGCGTCGAGGAACGCCTCGAGGCCCGCGAGGTCATCGGTGTTGAGGTGGTCGACACCGGCGGCGAGCAGCTCGCTCCAGACCGCGTCGCGCTGCGGGCCCGGCAGGTCGGGCGTCGCCCAGAAGCGGACGCGCTGCCCGCGCGCGTGGGCGGCGGAGACGATCCCGCGCAGCTTGTCGCGCTCGGCGGCGGGCATCGGGCCCGTGCCCTGCCAGCTGAAGTTGAGGAACCAGTTGTCGCTGATCAGCGGGATGAACGAGGCGGGCGCGGCGGTTCCCAGGTCGGCGAGACGGCCGTCGTAGAAGGCGTGCCGGACGCGCTGCGCCGCCATGGGAGCGCGGGCCGCGCGGTCCCCGGAGACGACAGCCGTGATCGCGCCACGGCGCACCTTCCCATGGGAGTACGACGTGAAAAGGCGCCGATAGGGCAGCAGTTGGCGATGGAGCGCGGCGTACGTCGACGCACCCTCGGTCTTGATGTCGATGAGCAGCTGGAAGGGCATGCGGTGGTGCCCCCGGTACACGGACCCGTGGTTGGCGCGCACCCGCGCCGCCAGGGGCTTCAGGTAGAGCGATGCGAGGGTGCGGGTGGGGTCGAGGTCGACCGGGTCGTGGGCGACGAGGAGCTCTCCGTCGACGAGAAAGATGTCGGCCTCGACACTGCCGAAGCGGTGGTCGAGGGCGTCGAAGAGGGGCCGGGGGTGTTCGTAGTCGTTGTGGGCGTGAGCACGGAACAGCGGCCGGGGACGAGGGTGTCCCCCGCCGCTGCTCGCCTGCGCATGGGCGGGTATCGCGACGCCGCCCGCGAGGGCCGCGCCAAAGGTGGTGAGGGCTCTGCGACGGGTGGTGAGGGCCATGTCTGCCTCCCGGAGGAACGGGTCGTGACGCGCCGGGCCACGACGCGCGGATACGACGGTGAGCGGAACCTCAGTGAGTATGAGGCCCAGCCCGTGTCAGGAAACCCTGGCCTTACGGGAGTTGGCGCTATCGATGCCGGGCGTTCACGACGGGGGCCGTGACCTGCTCGGTCACCGTCTGGTTCCTCGGTTTCTGGAAAGTGCGTCCTTCCAGTTCAGTGGCTGCTCTCCTACGGTTCCCGAGTAACCACAGGAGAGCGAGAGCCCTCGCGACAGGGAGCGGACGACAGCATGACCATGAACGATGTCTTCAGCCACGACGTGCCGGCCGAGAGCGCCTTCGGCTATGCGCAGGCGATCAGGTCCGGTGACCTGATCCATGTCTCCGGACAGCTCGCGCTCGACGAGGTCGGCGAGTTCCGTCACGCGGACGACTTCGCCGCCCAACTCGACCTGACGTACGCCAACTTCGACAGGGTCCTGCGCCACTACGGCGCGACCCGTGCCCAGATCGTCTCGCAGACCCTGTACGTGGTGAACCTGCGGCAGCACGCCGGGGCGGTGGCGGAAGGCAATCTGGCGTACTTCGGGGGCCACCGCCCGGTCAGCACGGTCGTCGGCGTCACCGAACTGACCTTCCCCGGTCAGGTCGTCGAGATCAGCTGCATCATCGACACCCGGCTGCCCGCCTGAGCGGGCCCTTACCGCTCGGCGGGCGCCCTGTCGGCCAGTTCGTCCCAGTGCGTGGTGCGGTCGCACCACCGTTCCAGGAGGACGCGGTCGTGGCCGACGGCCAGCAGTCCGGCGCCGCGTTCGGCCCGGTACTCCTCCACGACGTGGACCAGGGCCGCCGTCGTCGAGGCGTCCAGCATCGCCGTCATCTCGTCGCAGATCAGCCAGCGCGGGCGCAGCACCAGCGCGCGGGCCAGGCACGCGCGTTGCAGCTGGCCGTCGCTGACCTCGTGCGGGCGGCGGCCCAGCAGGTCCTTGCCGAGGCCGACGCGGGCCGCGAGCTCCGGGACCGCGGTGGCCGCTTCGGAGCCGCGGCCCACCGCCCGCAGCGGTTCCGCGATCAGGTCGGACAGGGCCAGCCGGGGGTCGGCGGAGAGCCGGGGCTGCTGGAAGACGACGCCGAAGGCCGTGCGCTGTTCGCGGGGGGCGCGGTGGCGCCAGCCGCGGGCGGTCTCGCCGTCGATGACGACCTGGCCCGCGTCCGGGCGGTGCAACAGCGCCGCGACCCGCGCGAGGGTGGACTTGCCGCAGCCGCTGGGGCCGAGCAGGCCCACGGACTCGCCGGGGGCGATGGTGAGGTCGACATCCCGGACGACGGGCGCGCGCCGGTCGTATCCGGCGGTGATGGCGCGCAGTTCAAGCACGGGGGGCCTCCAGCACATCCGCGTGGGGGTGGTGGCAGGCCGCCCCGCCGGTGAGCGCGGGCAGCGCGCCGCACGCCTCGTCGGCCCGGTCGCAGCGGGCCGCGAACGCGCATCCCGCGGGGAGCGCGGACAGCTCGGGCGGCATGCCGGGGACGGGGGTGAAGGCGCGCTCCGGCAGGGCGTTCAGGAGGCCGCGGGCGTAGGGGTGCCGAGGGCCTGGCGTGCCGAAGAAGTCGGTGGCGTCGGCGAGTTCGACGACGCGGCTCGCGTACATCACGGCGACACGGTCGGCGATCCGTTCCGCGGCCGCCAGGTCGTGGGTGATCAGGAGCAGCGCGCGGTCGTCGCCGACGTGCCGGCGCAGTTCGTCGACGGTACGGTCCACGAGGTCGCGGTCGAGGCCGGTCGTGGGTTCGTCGGCGAGCAGCAGCGGCGCGTCGCCGATGAGGGCGAGCGCGGTGGCGGCGCGCTGGGCGAGGCCGCCGGACAGCTCGTGGGGGTAGCGGTCGAGGTGGCCCGAGGGGAACGCGGCGCGCTGGGCGGCCGCTTCGGCGGCGGCCCGCAGCTGCGGCTTGCGCACCCCGGCGAGCTCGCGCAGTGTCTCCTCGAGCTGGGAGCGGACGGTGCGGACCGGCGTCAGATGGGCGGCGGGGCTCTGCGGTACGAGGCCGACGCGCCGCCCCCGCACGGTGCGGGCGAGGGTGCGCTCGTCGGCGGTGAGAAGATCCAGGCCACCGATCAGCGCGCTCCCCGCGGTCTCGGCGTTCTCGGGAAGCAGTCCGAGCAGCGCGGAGGCGAGCACGGACTTGCCGCAGCCGCTCTCGCCGACCAGGGCGAGGCACTCCCCCGCCGCGAGGTCGAAGGTGGCGTCGGTGACGGCGGAGACGTGCGTGCCGCCGCGCATGCGGAACCGTACGGAAAGACCCTGTACGGAGAGGACGGGGACCGTCACAGCATGAGCTCCGATCGGCGCCGGGGATTGATCCGTTCCCGCCAGGCGCCCGCGAGGCCCGCGATCGCCAGGGTGGGCACGATGATGAACAGGCCGGGGAAGAGGGTCGGCCACCAGTCGCCAGCCAGGAGCGAACCGCGCGCGCTCTGCACGAGCGTGCCGAGGCTCGCCTGGTGGGAGGGGAGGCCGAGGCCGAGGAAGGACAGCGCGGACTCGTGCCAGATGGCGTGCGGCACCATCAGGACGGCGGCGAGTCCGGCCTGCGGCAGGACGCCGGGCAGCAGGTGCCGCACGGCGACGCGCAGCCGTGAGGCGCCACCGGAGATCGCCGCGTCGACATAGGGCCGCGAGCGCAGGGACAGCACCTCGGCGCGCACGATGCGGGCGGTGGACAGCCAGTGGGTGAGCGCCACCGAGACGACGACCGGCCAGACGCCGGGCCGGAACATCGCGACGATGAAGATGCCGAGCAGCAGGTGCGGCACGGACGAGAAGACGTCCACGAGCCGCATGACGATCCGGTCGACCCAGCCTCCGGAGGCGGCCGCGAGGGCGCCGACCGCCGTGCCGATGACGGTGGCGACGACGGCCGCGACGACGCCCACGAGGAGCGAGACCCGCAGGCCGTAGACGCAGCGCAGCAGCAGGTCGCGGCCGACGTCGTCGGTGCCGAAGGGGTGCGCGAGCGACGGCGGCCGCAGCTTGGCGGCCAGGTCGACGGCCTGCTCGTCGAGGTTCACGAGCGGTGGTACGACGAGGACGGCGAGGACGACCGCGGCGACGATCACCGCGGAGGTGCGCACCCGCCACGCGCGCGTGGAGCGGCGCACGCCGCCCTTGGCGCGCCACACGATGTCCGTCATCTCGGTCCTCCCGGCCGGCTCAGCCATCGAATCCCACCCTCGGGTCGGCGAGGCCGTACAGGAGGTCGGCCACGAGGTTGCCCAGGAGGACCGCGGCGGTGGCGAGCGCGGTCAGGGCGGCGAGCAGCGGGAAGTCCACGGAGGTCGCCGCCTGCACGGTGGCGGCGGCGATGCCGGGCCAGCTGAAGACGGTCTCCACCAGGAGCGCCCCGGTGATCAGTTCGGGTACGCGGGAGCCGATGAGCGTGAGCACGGGCAGCATGCCGGAGCGCAGCGCGTGGCCGAGCAGCACGGTCCGTTCGGCGAGGCCACGCGCGCGTGCGCCGCGTACGGGGTCGTCGCCGAGCGCGTCGCCGACGCCTTGGCGGACGTACAGGACGAACCAGGGCAGCTGTGAGATGGCGAGGACGCCCGCGGGCAGCACAAGGTGGCTCGCGACCTGTCCGGCGGTCACGGTCGAGCTGGCCGTGTCGGTGAGGCCGCCGGAGGGCAGTACGCCGAGCTTCAGCGCGAACAGCCAGACGGCGAGCAGGCCGAGCCAGAACGGCGGCGCGGCTTCGAGGGTGTACGCGAGGGAGGTCACGGCGCGGTCGACCCAGCCGCCGGGGCGGCGGGCGGCGAGGACGCCGAGGGCGGTGCCGAGCAGGATGGCGACGAGGAACGCGGTCGCGGCGAGCAGCACGGACCAGCCGATGCGTTCGCCGATGGCGTCCGCGACGGGCTGCCGCAGGGTGCTGGAGTCGCCGAGGTCACCGGTGAGCGCCGAGGTCAGCCAGTCCCACCAGCGGGCGGTCAGCGGCCGGTCGACGCCGAGGTTGGCGCGCAGCTGGTCGAGGTTCTCCTGCGATGCGGTGAGCCCGGCCGTGCCCGCGTACGCCTTGACGGGGTCGAAGGGCGATGCGGCGGCGATGGCGAAGACGCCGAAGGTGACGACGAGCAGCACGGGCACGGCGAACAGCAGCCGCCGTGCCGCGAGGCGTGCCATCGGCCCCCAGGGAAGGCGACGCCGCGTCGCCTTCCCGTGGGCCTCGGATATCGCCGATGTCACTTCTTCGGCTGCCAGTCCTCGACGTTCCACCAGGGGCCGGAGGCCAGGCCGTGGTCGTGCGGCTCGGTCTGGGTGGTGAGGTCGCCGAACTTCTTGTCGACCACGTAGAGGTGGTCGATGTGGGTGAGGAAGGTGTAGCCCGGGTTCTTCACCAGTTCGCGCTGGATGGTGTCGTACGCGGCCTGGCGCTCGGCGTGGTCGCCGCTCTTGCGGGCGTCCTCCAGGGCCTTGTCGACCTTGGGGTTGTCGTAGTGCGCCATGTTGTTGAAGCCGTCGCCGGCGAGGGACGACTTCAGGAGCGTGTACTGGTCGAAGTCCGGGTCGGCCGGGGAGCCGCCGCCCGCGAGGACCGCGTCCTTGGGCATGCGGGGCTCGATGACCTCCCACGTGCCGGACTGCACCTCCACCTTGATGCCGATCTTCTTGGCGTCGGAGGCGTAGGCGAGGGCGTGGTCCTGGCGGAGCTTGTCGCCGGAGAGGTACCAGAGCGGGAACTTCGCCTGGACGCCGTCCTTCTCGCGGATGCCGTCCTTGCCCGGCTTCCACCCGGCGTCGTCGAGGATCTTCTTCGCCTTGGCGGCGTCGAACTTGCGCTCGGTGCCCTTGGTGAACCAGGGGCTGTCCGTCGGGACGGGCCCGTAGGCCTCCTTGCCCTCGCCGTACAGGATCGAGTCGACCATGGCCTTGCGGTTCACGCCGACGTCGAGGGCACGGCGGACGGCCGTGTCGCCGGCGACCTTGTTGCCGGTGGGCAGGGTCACGACGCGGTAGTCGAAGGTCTTGGCGGCGTAGGTGTTCTTGCCGCTGTCGCTCTTGTACTTCTTGGCGAGGTTGGGCGGCAGGATCGCGCCGTCGAGCTCACCGGCGTCGAGCCGGGTGGCGCGGATGTCGTCGTCCTTGATGATCGCCATGGTGAAGTTCTTGACCTTCGGCGCGCCGCCCCAGTAGTCGGGGTTGGCCTTGAAGGTGAGCTTCTCGCCCTTGGACCACTTGACCAGCTCGTACGGGCCCGTGCCGACCGGCTTGGTGGTGAAGGCGCCGGTGTTCACGTCCTGCTTGGCCGCGATGTGCTCGGGCGCGATGGGCAGGACGGTCCGCTCGGCGAACGGCGCGTAGGGGTACTTGAGGTGGAAGACGACGGTGTCCGCGCCCTTCGCCTCGACGCTCTTGACGGCGTCGAGCTCGGTCTTGGACGCGTTGTTCGTCTTCTTGTCGAGGATCGTCTCGTACGTGAAGACGACGTCCTTGGCGGAGAAGGGCTTGCCGTCGCTGAACTTGACGCCCTTGCGGAGCTTGTACGTGTAGGTCTTGCCGTCGTCGGTGACCTTGGGCAGCTCGGCCGCGAGGGCGGGCTTGAGCTTCATGTCGGCGTCGTGCGTGAGCAGCCCGTCGAAGATCTTCGAGTTGCCGTCCTTGCCGTAGCCGAGGAGCGGGCTGAGGGTCTCGGGCTCGTACGCGATGCCGACGACCGCCGAGTCCTTCGCGCCGCCCGCGCCGCCGCCGTCGCCCGGCGCCGAGCAGGCGGAGGCGGCGACCGCTATCGCGGCCGCCGTCGCCACCGCGCCTGCGCCCCGTATCGATCGGGCCCTCATGCTCCACACCCCTACTGAAGATCAGCTGTTGTTGCGAACAGCTCGCAATTATGCACGACGTAATGATGGCGTAAAACGCGCAGCCCGCACCTGGTAGGTGCGGGCTGCATCAAAACCGGGTCCGGTGGGTCAGGGTGCCTGGAGGTCCACCAGCTCCGCGAGCGCCTCGCGGTGCCTTCCCGCCGTGCCGTAGGCCACCGAGTCCGCCTTGGCGCGCTTCAGGTAGAGGTGGACGGGGTGCTCCCACGTCATGCCGATGCCGCCGTGCAGCTGCAGCGCCTCCTCGGCCGCGCGGACCGCCACGGGGGCGGCGTAGGCCTGGGCGAGGGCGGCCGCCACGTCCGCGTCGGCGCTGCCGGTGGCGAGGGCGTCGCAGGCGTGGCGGGCAGCGGCGCGGGTGTTGACGACCTCGGTCCACAGCTGGGCGAGCCGGTGCTTGAGCGCCTGGAAGGAGCCGACGGGGCGGTTGAACTGGTGCCGCTCCTTGGTGTGGCGGACCGTCTCCGTCAGGCACCACTCGGCGATGCCGAGCTGTTCCGATGCGAGCAGCGCGGCACCGGACCGCAGGCCTCGCCGTACGGCCGCTGCCGCGTCCGCGTCCCGGGACAGCTCACGCGCGCGTGCCCCGTCGAAGGTGACGGTGGCGAGCGGCCGGGTGAGGTCGAGGGAGGTCTGCGGTGTGACGGTGACGCCGTCCTGCGCGGTGTGGACCGCGTACAGCCCGCCGTCGGCGGGGACGAGGAGGACATCGGCGCCGATCGCGTCCGCGATGCCGGTCACCTGCCCGTGCAGGGCGCCCTCCTCATGGCGTACGCCCTTGACGGGGGCGCCTGGGGCGACGGCGAGGCTCACGGCGAGTGCGCCCACGGTGCGCCCCGCGGCGAGCGCCCCGAGCAGCTCGGTGGCCTCGCTGCCCCCGCAGGCGAGCAGCGTCTCCGTGGCGACGACGGCGCTGGTGAGATAGGGCACAGGCGCCACCGAGCGGCCGAGCTCCTCCAGCACGACGGCCGCTTCGCGGTGCGTGGCGCCCTGGCCGCCCAGCTCCTCGGGGATGAGGAGCCCGGCCAGGCCCATGCCGTCGGTGAGCGCCTTCCACAGCTCGCGGTCGAGCGGTTCGTCGCTCTCGGCGCGTGCGATGACGGTCGCGGCGTCGCACCGGTCGGCGAGCAGGGCCCGCACGGCGGAGCGCAGCGCCTCTTCCTCTTCGGAGTACAGCAGGTCGCTCATCGCGCGAGGTCCTTCCAGGCGACGTCCTTGTCGGTGCGCGGCTCGGCGGGCAGGCCGAGGACGCGCTCGGCGACGATGTTCAGCAGGACCTCGCTGGTCCCGCCCTCGATGCTGTTGCCCTTGGAGCGCAGATAGCGGTAGCCCGCGTCGCGGCCGGTGAAGTCGACGATCTCGGGCCTGCGCATCGTCCAGTCCTCGTACAACAGCCCCTCCTCGCCGAGGAGTTCGACCTCGAGGCCGCTGATCTCCTGGTTGAGGCGGGCGAAGCCGAGCTTCATGCCGGAGCCCTCGGGCCCCGGCTGCCCCGCGACGAGCTGCTGGCGCAGCCGCTCCCCGGTGATCCTGGCCACCTCCGCGTCGACCCAGAGCTTGAGCAGACGCTGGTGGAGGTCGTGCGTCCGCAGCTCGGGACGCTCGCGCCAGACCTTGGCGACCGGGCCGATCATGCCGCCCTCGCGCGGGATGCGCATGCCGCCGATGGAGACGCGCTCGTTCATGAGCGTGGTCTGGGCGACCTTCCAGCCGTCACCGACCGCGCCGAGGCGGTGCGCGTCCGGGATGCGCACGTCGGTGAGGAACACTTCGTTGAACTCGGCCTCGCCGGTGATCTGGCGCAGCGGCCGCACCTCGACACCGGGGTCCGTCATGTCGCACACGAAGTACGTGATGCCCCGGTGCTTGGGCACGTCGGGGTCGGTGCGGGCGATCAGGATGGCCCAGCGGGCGGTGTGGGCGCTGGAGGTCCACACCTTCTGGCCGTTGACCACCCAGTCGCCGGTCCCCTCGTCGCGGACGGCGCGGGTGCCGAGCGCGGCGAGGTCGGAGCCGGCGCCCGGCTCGCTGAAGAGCTGGCACCACACCTCCTCGCCGGTCCACAGCGGGCGCAGGAAGCGGCGCTTCTGCTCCTCGGTGCCGAAGCCGAGCACGGTCGGCGCGGCCATGCCGAGGCCGATGCCGATGCGGCGCGGTTCGTTGTCGGGCGCGCCCGCGGCCTCCAGCTCGGCGTCCACGACGGCCTGCAGGGAGCGCGGCGCGCCGAGCCCGCCGAGGCCCTCGGGGTAGTGCACCCAGGCGAGGCCGGCGTCGAAGCGGGCCTTGAGGAAGTCGGCGCGGTCCGTGGTGGCGGGCGGGTGCGCGGCCAGCAAATCCTGGGTGCGCGTGCGCAGTTCGGCGGCGTCGGTCATGCGGCACCTCCGTGCGGCAGGACGACGACCCGGCCGGTCGTGACGCCGTCGGCGACGCGCTGCACGGCGGACGCGGCGTCGGCCATCGGCACGCGGTCGCTCACCAGCGGCTTGATGGCACCCTTGGCGGCGAGCTCCGACAGCTCCTCGTGGCAGCGCTGGATCAGGCTCGGGTCCTTGGTCTTGTACAGGCCCCAGTGCAGGCCCACGATCGAGTAGTTCTTCACGAGCGCGTGATTGAGCGCGGGCGTCGGGATGGAGCCGCTGGCGAAGCCGATGACGACGATCCGGCCCTCGAAGGCCACGCACTTCGCCGACTTGGCGTACGCGTCGCCGCCCACCGGGTCGTAGATCACGTCGGCGCCGCGGCCGCCGGTCGCTTCCTTGACGGCACCGATCACGTCGTCCGTACGCCGGTCGAGGACGAGGTCGCAGCCGAGCTCGCGCGCGACCTCCGCCTTGTCCTCGCCGCCGACGACTCCGATGACCCTGGCGCCGGCGGCCTTGCCGAGCTGCACCGCGGCGCTGCCGACACCGCCCGCCGCCGCGTGCACCAGGAGGGTCTCGCCCGCCTGGAGGTGCGCGCGGCGGTGCAGGGCGAACCAGCCGGTCTGGTAGCCGATGTGGAGCGCGGCGGCCTCCGCGTCGTCGAGCGCGTCGGGGGCGGACAGCAGGGCGGCCTCGTCCGCGACGGCGTACTCGGCGAAGCCGCCGTACGGCAGCACGGAGTTGGCGATCACCCGCCGGCCGTCCTCGGTCTCGCCGCAGATCTCCATGCCTGGCGTGAACGGCATCGCGGGCCTGACCTGGTACTGGCCCCGGCAGAGCAGCGCGTCCGGGAAGTTGATGTTCGCGGCGCGGACCTTCAGCAGCACCTGCCCCTCATCGAGCGCGGGGCGCTCCACCTCGTCGAGGCGCATCACCTCGCCCGGCTCGCCGTTCTCGTGCACTTGCCATGCCTGCATGCGGGGCCTCCACGGGGCTGTCGTAGACCGTGCTCGTCCGCATACTAAGCGGTCGCTTGCCCCCATGGGAACAGCCTGGGGAACCGCTAGCCCGCGTCACCCTTCCGGGTGGGCCTGGCCCGTACGTGCATGCGCTCCCCCTGCGGCCCGAAGAGGCTGATGAACTCCGCGCCCGCCTCGCTCGTGGCCCCGAACCAGTGCGGGACCCGGGTGTCGAACTCAGCGGCCTCACCCGGGCCGAGCACCACGTCGTGGTCGCCGAGGATCAGACGCAGCTTCCCCGACAGCACGTACAGCCACTCGTACCCCTCGTGGGTCTGCGGGTCGGGGGCGGCCGTCGTACGGGCGGGCTCGACCACCTTGTACGCCTGGAGGCCGCCGGGCTGCCGGGTCAGCGGCAGCATGGTGCGGCCGTGCCGGACGATCGGCTTGGCCCGCACGCGCGGGTCACCCACGGGCGGGGCGCCGACCAGCTCGTCCAGGGGGACCTGGTGGGCGCGGGCGATCGGCAGGAGCAGTTCGAGGCTGGGCTTGCGGTGGCCGGACTCCAGGCGGGACAGGGTGCTGACCGAGATGCCGGTGGCGGCGGACAGGCCCGCGAGGGTGGCGCCGCGCTCCTTGCGGATGCGGCGCAGCCGGGGGCCGACCTCGGTGAGGACCTGATCCATCGCTTCGGGCTCCGGGGTGTCTTCGCTCATGGACCCATCATGCCCGCCTTTGCTGTATCGGCAAAGAGGCTTGTCGTTCTCGCACGCCTTGAGTGATGGTCTTCGTGGAGGTGGTCACCATGACCGGCACCTTGGACGAGAGGCGGAACGACATGCGGAACCAGAGCTACGACGTGGTGGTCGTCGGCGGCGGCACGGCGGGGCTGAGCGCGGCGCTCGTGCTCGGCCGGTCCCGCCGGCGGGTCCTGGTGGTCGACGCGGGCGAGCCGCGCAACGCGCCCGCCGCGCACATGCAGGGCTACCTGTCACGGGACGGCATGCCGCCCGCCGAGTTCCTCGCCGAGGGACGACGGGAGCTGGAGCGCTACGGGGCGGAGGTCGTACGGGGCCGCGTGTCGGCCGTGACGCCGGACGGCGCGGGCGACTTCGAGGTCGCGCTGGCGGACGGCGGGGCGGCGCACGCGCGCCGGGTCGTCATGGCGACGGGCCTCGTGGACGAACTGCCCGCCGTGCCGGGTGTCGCCGAGCGCTGGGGCCGCGACGTGCTGCACTGCCCGTACTGCCACGGCTGGGAGGTGCGGGACCAGCCCTTCGGCGTGCTCGCCGGGGATCCCTTCAACAGCCACCAGGCACTGCTCGTCACCCAGTGGTCCAAGGACGTGACGCTCTTCCTGCACACCGTGCGGGACCTGCCGGACGCGGAGTGGGAGCGGCTCGCGGCCGCCGGGGTCCAGGTCGTGGAGGGCGAGGTCGCGGGCCTGGCGGTCGAGGACGACCGGCTGGCGGGCGTGCGGCTCGCCGACGGCCGGGTGTTCCCGCGCTCGGTGCTGTTCGTCGCGGCGAAGCCGGTGCCCCGGGAGGGCCTCCTGAGCGCGCTCGGCGCCGAATTCAAGGAGACCCCCTTCGGTCCGTACCCCGCCGTGGACGAGACCTTCCGCACCACGGTCCCGGGCGTCTGGGCGGTCGGCAACGCCGTGTCCCCCATGGAGCAGGTGATCAACGCGGCGAGCGCCGGCTACCGCGCCGGGTCGATGATCAACGCCGAGCTCGTCATGGCGGACATCGACGCGACGGTGGCCCGTCGCCGGGCGGGCGTCTTCACTCCGGAGGGCGAGGCGGAGGTGGCGCGGGCACGGGTGCGGGAGCAGGAGCAGATGCGGGTGCAGGCGCAGGTGCGGTGACTTCTACTGCCCGTACCACTGCTGGTAGTTGAGGCCGTTGCAGGGGTGCTCGCGCAGGCCGAAGGCGCCGCTGTCGTCGATGCACCGGCGGGTGTTCTCGTTCTTGAAGGTCATCGTGCCATTGCTGTTGCGCCACAGCTCCCAGCGCTGGAAGTTGAGGTTGTTGCACGGGTGCTCGCGGAGCCCGAAGGCACCGCTGTCGTCGATGCACCGGCCGGTGTTGTCGTTCCGCAGGACCCAGTTGCCGTTCTGTCCGTAGAGCCGCCAGTCCTGGAAGTTGAGGCCGTTGCAGGGGTGTTCGCGCAGGCCGAAGGCGGCGCTGTCGTCGATGCAGCGGCCGGTGTTGACGTTCCGGATGGCGCCCCCGGCCATGGCTTGTGCGTCCCCGGGCTGTACCCGTACGGCGCCCGGCCCCGGGAACGAGGCGGCGGCCGTCTCGGCGGGAGCGGCAGGGGCCGCGGGCGTCGCGGCCGCGCCGGTACCGGCGAACATCAGGGACGCGCTCGCGATGCCCGCCGCGAGGACGGCGAGCGGACGGGCCGCGGGGAGTCTGCGTAAGGTCACTTCTGCCTCCGGTTCATACGGGTAAATGCCGGATGTCGATACACATTTCAGATTTCAGGGGGATCTCACGCCGGGCACCGAGGCTAGAGCGCGGCCCGTGAACATGACAGGGCTGCTCGGTGAGTTGTCCGCCCGCACGGGCTGAATGGCCGAATGCCTGTAGTGGCGGCCGAACTGTATGGAGCTTTCACGCCGTACGAGGTATCGATGCGCGCATGACGCATCACGGCGCGGACGACGGGGCAGGCCGGGAGGGCAATGGGGCGGGGCAGGAGAACGATGGGGCAGGCCAGAAGAGCGACGGCGGGGGCGTGGCGCCGGGCGGCGGAGCCGTGGCGCCGGGCGGTGCGCTGCCCGGGCTGCCTCCTCCTCCCCCGCCAGGGGCGGCCGCCCTGCCGCCCGGCACCTACTCCGGGGCCGTCGTCCTCGTCACCGGAGGTGGGACGGGCCTCGGCAAGGCCATCGCAGCGGAGTTCGCGCGGCTCGGTGCCGACCTGGTCATCGCGAGCCGCAAGGAGGACCGGCTCAAGGCGGCGAGGGACGAACTGGCGGCGCTGGGCGGGCGCGTGACGACAGCGGTGTGCGACATCCGGGACGCCGAGCGCGTCGCGGAGGTCTTCGACGCGGCGCAGGAGGCGTACGGCCTGCCGGACGTCCTGGTGAACAACGCCGCCGCGAACTTCCCCGTCCCCGCGGAGGACATGTCACCGAACGCCTGGCGCTCGGTCGTGGACATCACGCTCACCGGGACGTTCCTGATGACGCGCGAGTTCGGCCGCCGTCACCTGGCCGCGGGCACCCCCGGCTCGGTCATCGACGTGGGGGCGTCGTACGCCTGGACGGGCGGCCCTGGCTTCGCCCACAGTGCGGCGGCCAAGGCAGGTGTGAAGAGCCTGGTGGAGACGCTGGCCGTGGAGTGGGGTCCGTACGGCGTCCAGATCAACGGTCTGGTGCCGGGCCTGATGCCGCACGACGACATGACCGACGCCATCCGCGGCAACCTCGACCGGGCCGGGGACACGGCCGCCACCCGCCAGCCCGCCCTCCGTGTCGGTCTGCCCCGCGAACTGGGCTGGGCGGCCACCTTCCTGGCTTCCCCGTACGCCCGCTTCATCACGGGCCACACGCTGGTGGTCGACGGCGCGAACTGGCAGCGCAGGGGACTGGTGAGCCCACCGGTGGTGACGGTACGGGAACAGCTGGGCCTCCCCGCTTCGCCTACAACCCCTACTCCTCCCGCCGCCCCTACTTCCCCTCGAACGACGCCGCCCGCCTCGCCGCCTTCGCCCCGTACCCCTCGCGCGAGTCGTCCGACGTGAGCGTGATCGCCGCGTTCATCGCGACGCGGTCGAGCGCCCCCGCCATGCCCGTGTCGGCGTACGTGTCGATGCCGCGCTTGATGCCCTGGACGGCGAGCGGCGCGTTCGCGGCGATCTCGGCGGCCAGCGCATGGGCCGTCCTCGCCAACTCCTCTTCCGATACGACCTGTTGGAGCAGCCGGAGCCGCTCGGCCGTGGCCGCGTCGATCCGGCGGCCGGTGAGTGCGAGCAGCTTCGCCCAGCCGGCACCGGCCTCGCGGGCGATGCGCAGGTCACCGCCCGCGTCCACCGCGACGCCCAGCCTCGCTTCGGGCAGCGCAAACACCGCGTCGTCCGCCGCGACCCGCACGTCCGCCATCAGCGCCAGTTCGAAGCCGAAGCCGAGGCAGTAGCCCTGGACGGCCGCGACGACCGGCTGCGGCAGCTCCGCGAAGACGCGGAAGCGCTCGTGGACCCAGCGCATCGCCTCGTAGTAGTTGCGGGCGCGCTCGGCACCCGAGCGGCCCGTGATCGCGCCGCCCGGCGCCGTGATGTCGATGCCCGCACAGAAGGCCCGGCCCTCGGCGCGCAGCAGCACCGCCCGGATGGAGTCGTCGAACCGGATCCGGTCGGCGAACAGGCCCAGTTGGCGCGTGGACTCCCAGCTCCACGCGTTGAGCTTGCGCGGGCGGCAGAGGGTGAGGATGCCGAGCCCGTCCTCGACGTCGAGGCGCAGCCGCTCCTCGCCCCGCGGGATGTCCGTGCCGATGGTGTCGATCATCCGCGCCCCCACTCACCCAGTTTCCTGATGGGTCGTCAGGCTAGGGGCGACGGCTTACCGACTGAAGACCTCGAACCCCACCGCCGGTCTTCCACCGAAGCGGGGCGCCAGCGCCTGGGCGTTGCCCGTGAGGAACGTACGGCAGTACTTCTCCGGGTCCTCGTCGGTCAACGCCTCGATGTAGGTGCGGTGTTCGAGGAGGGAGGCCACGGACCGGTCGAGGCCCGCCGTCGCGTCCGCCGCGTGCGTGGGCGTCGACGAGCCGGCGACGGCGACCCACCGCACGCCGTCCCAGGGCTCCAGGCCCTGCTCCTCGATCAGCTCGGGGAAGATCCAGCGGTTGCCCGCGTCCGCCGCGGCGTCCAGCGTGGCGCGGCCGACCGCCACGTGGTCCGGCGTGTTCCAGGCGACGCCGCCCCATGTGTCGCGGTGGTTGAGCGTGATGACCAGCTCGGGGCGGTGCCTGCGGATCGCGGCGGCGATGTCGCGGCGCAGCGCGATGCCGTACTCCACGACGCCGTCCTTGTGGTCGAGGAACTCCACGGCGTCCACGCCGACGACGGCCGCGCTCGCCCGCTGCTCCCGCTCGCGCAGCGGGCCGCAGGTGGCCGGGTCGAGCGTGTCGATACCGGCCTCGCCGCGGGTCGCCAGGAGGTACGTGACCTCGCGGCCGCCGTCCGTCCAGCCGGCGATCGCCGCCGAGCAGCCATACTCCAGATCGTCCGGGTGGGCGACGACGGCGAGCGCCCGCCGCCAGTCGTCGGGCATGGGAATGAGCTGGTCGGCGGGGGTGGCTGACTGCTGCGGCTCGGTCATGATGCGTAGCTTAACCCTGGGGTCCGACAACGAGTTGGGCGTCGGGAGCGGGCCACCGGGCCCGGGGCCGCCAGGAGCGGAACGGGCCCGCGGGCGTCAGGAGCGGCACGGGCCCGCGGCTGCCAGGAGCGGAACGGGCCCGCGGCCGTCACGCCTCGCCGCGCGTCAGCGCGAGCAGCCGGTCGAGCACGCGCGGACCGCTCGCGCGCAGCCCGTCGTGCTCGAACTCGTCGGTGACCCAGGTGCGCAGGCCCCGGATGGCGCGGGCGGTGCGCAGGGAGTGCTCCGTGTCGACGTACAGGTCGTCGTGGTAGATCGCCGCCGCCACCGGCACCTCGTTCGCGGCGAGGCGCTCCGTGTCGTACAGGCGCGGCCAGTGGGTGCGCTCGGCGAGCAGGTCGGCGGTCTCGCGCAGCGGGCGCAGCGCGGGGTCGGTGTCGAACATCCAGCGCTGCACGGCCTCCCCGGTGAACAGCAGCGGCGCGTCGCCCGCCAGCGTCTTCTCCGCGTCGAACTGCGGGAACTCGGTGCGCGTCCGCTCGGCCGACCAGGCGGTGGGCCGCTCGCCCTGGCCGTAGATCGCCTCGTGCAGGACCGCGAAGAGCGGGTTGCCCGCGTACGAGAGGACGGTCTGTACGTTCTCCTGGAAGGCGTCGGAGAGCGCGAACCCGGCCGGTGTGCGTACGAATGCGTCCTCGAGGAGGTAGTGCAGGCGGTGGCTGCCGTCGCCGGCGCCGAGCAGGATGCCGAGGGACTGGAAGGCCTGGACGGTCAGCCGGTAGCCGCCGTTCAGGACCGGCTCGTGCTCGGCGAGGTGGGCGGCGATGTGCCGGGCCCGCTCGACGTCCTGCGGGTAGCGGGCGTAGTGCGCGGCGGTCTTGCGCTCCATGCGCGGGTAGGCGGCGCGGTACACGTCGTCGGCGTGGCCGTCGAGCGTGGGCAGGCCGCCGGTGATCAGCGCGGTGGACAGGCCCTCGGGCGCCGCCGACAGGTAGTGCGTGGCGCAGAAGCCGCCGAAGCTCTGGCCGAGGACGGCCCAGGGTGCGCCGCCGGTCACCTCGGGGCGGATCGCCTCGCAGTCGCGGACGATGGAGTCGGCGCGGAAGTGGGCGAGGTAGTCGGCCTGCTCGCGGGGGCCGCCGCGCAGGGGGAGCGTCTGGCGGTTGGCGGGCGTGGAGGCGCCGGTGCCGCGCTGGTCGACGAGGAGGACGCGGAAGTCTTCGAGGGCGCGGCCGAGCCACGACTCGCTGCCGTTGAAGCGGGTCGCCCCGAAGCCGGGGCCGCCCGTCAGATACACCAGCCAGGGCAGGTCCGCGCCGCCCCTGGACGCCGACACCGCTTCGCGCGCGAAGACCTCGATCCGCTCCCCCGCCGGGTCGTCGTGGTCGAGCGGCACGCTGAAGCGGCGGTCGGTGAGGACGACTCCCGGCTGGCGGTACGTGATGGTCAAGGCTGCTCCTGGACGACGTGGCGGGTACGCGTGTTCGTGTTCGGTGCCCAGTCCAGCACATGGGGCGCGTGTGCGGGCCTCGGGGCCGTCACCCCCGTGGCCGGGGCCGTCACCCGCGGCCGGGGCCGGGGCCGTCACCCGTGGCCGGGGCCGGTCGTCAGCGGGGCGGCAGGCTGGAGCGGCGCACGACCAGCTCGGGCACGAGCACTACGCGCCGGTGCTCGTGCGGTCCGACGGGCTCCTCGCCCGCCCCTTCCCCCGTCTCAGATGTGTGCTTCGTCTGTCTCGTCTCCTCGAGGAGCAGTTCCGCCGCCATCGCGCCCATGGTGACGGCGGGCTGGCGCACCGAGGTGAGAGGCACCACCGCGGCGGCTGCGAACTCGATGTCGTCGTAGCCGACGATCGCGATGTCCTCGGGGACCCGCACGCCCGCCGCGTACATCGCCTGGAGCACCCCGAGTGCCAGCAGGTCGTTGGCGCAGAAGACGGCGGTGGGCCGCTCGGCGAGGCCGAGGATGCGGGCCCCCGCGTCGCGTCCCGCGGCCACGTCGAGGCGTTCGGTGGGCAGCTCCCGCAGCGCCGACGCGTCCAGGCCCGCCTCGGCGAGCGCCTGGAGCGCGCCTTCGCGGCGGTCCTTGACCTGGTTGAGTCCGGGCGGGCCGCTCACGTACGCGATGCCGCGGTGCCCCGCGTCCACGAGGTGGCGGACGGCGAGCGCGCCGCCCATCACGTCGTCCACGGAGACGGAGCACTCTGTGGCGCCCTCGGCGACCCGGTCGACGAGGACGAACGGAATGCCGTGCCTGCGGAAGGCCTCGATGGTGCGTCCGGTCGCGTCCGCGGGCGTCAGCAGGACGCCGTGCACCCGCTGCTCGGCGAAGAGCGCGAGATATTCGGCCTCTTCGGAGGGGCTCTGTCCGCTGTTGCACACCATGACGCGGAGTCCCGCCTCGCGCGCGGCCCGTTCGGCGCCGCGGGCGACGTCCACGAAGAAGGGGTTGCCCATGTCGAGGACGAGCAGCGCCATGATGCGGCTGCGGCCCGCGCGCAGCTGGCGTGCCGATTCGCTGCGCACGTAGCCGAGCCGGTCGATGACCGCGAGCACGCGGTGCCGGGTCTCTTCGGAGACCATGTCCGGGCGGTTGATCACGTTCGACACGGTGCCCACCGACACTCCGGCGTGCTTCGCCACGTCTTTGATGCCGACCATGCGTTTCAGGTGCTCCATCCTGCCGTTCGACATCCTACGGCCACGCCTCAGAACCTGTACTTGTCGATGTTCTTCTTGGTGCTTCTTGTCGAACACGGTGGGCTCCCCGAGGTCGACGACACCGTCGCCGCCGACGGTGAAGGAGCCGAGGCCACCCGCCTTGAACGTCTCGCCCTTCTTGCCGGTGATCTGCCCGGAGGAGAGCGCCACGGCGGTGTGCGCGGCGAGGGCTCCGAGCTTGGCGGGGTCCCAGAGTTCGAAGCCCCGACATGCCCCGACGAGTCCGGCGG
This sequence comes from Streptomyces sp. NPDC039480, assembly GCF_055597165.1. Classification (NCBI taxonomy): domain Bacteria; kingdom Bacillati; phylum Actinomycetota; class Actinomycetes; order Kitasatosporales; family Streptomycetaceae; genus Streptomyces; species Streptomyces sp. NPDC039480. Next base: position 732,979 of record NZ_JBVITX010000003.1, read on the forward strand.
GGCCGACGATCTCCCCGTGCCGACCGTCGAACATCAGGGCACCGTCGCGCAGGGTCGTGACGCGCCGGCAGAGCGCGAAGACCCCCTCCAGGCGGTGGGAGATGAAGAGCACCTCGCTGCCGGTGAGGGCGGCGGCAGCACCGATCGGCGTGAAAGGTTTCAACCGAGTGCCAGGGAAGCTAGTCCCGCGCCAACTGAACCGTCAATGGGCGGGACTTGAGAATCACGCCGACCGTAAGGGGTTCTTGCCTGAGGTTGCATGGACTGTCGCGCGGCGAGCGGTGAGGCCCTCTCGCCCGAGACCCCTTGACAGCCGTCACCCTCGTGCCTAGCTTCGCCGTTCGTGAAACGATTCATCCCCGAGTCGTTACGGAGCTCCGCTGTGATCAGCAGAAGACGACTGCTCGGCACCACAGGCACCATCGCCCTGGGCACGGCCGTCACGAGTACCACCGCCGCCGCCGCGACAGCCACGCCCGCCTCCGCCACCGCGCCCGCCACCGGCGCCGCCGTGAAGCCCCTCCGGGTCACCCGACCCACCGTCGAGTACGTGCGGCACCCGCTCGGCCTTGACGCGCCCTGCCCCAGAGTCAGTTGGCCACTGATGTCCAACGCGCCGGGACACGCCCAGAGCGCCTCCGGCCGAGATGGCCGCCCAAGTGACCCATGACTCCGCGGAGTTCCTCCGGATGGACGACGGCTGCGCCGTCTACGCCGCGACCTCCGGAACCCACCACTTCTCCACCGCCGACCGACCCACTCGAACCATCTTTCGGAAGGGCTGCGCGATGACCGCCGGACCCAGCAAGGACGCCGTGAAGGCGGCACTCACCACCCAGGCCCTCGAGACACCGTCCTGGGCGTACGGCAACTCCGGCACGCGCTTCAAGGTCTTCGCGCAGCCAGGCGTCCCGCGCACGACACGCGAGAAGCTGGACGACGCCGCTCGCGTGCACGCGCACACCGGCGTGGCACCGGCCGTCGCCCTGCACATCCCGTGGGACCGCGTCGACGACTACGGCGCGCTCGCCGAGTACGCCCGGGAGCGCGGCCTGTGCCTCGGCGCGGTCAACGCCAACGTCTTCCAGGACGACGACTATCGACTCGGCTCGGTCACCAACCCCGACCCGGCCGTCCGCCGCAAGGCCGTCGCCCATCTCCTGGAGTGCGTCGACGTCATGGACGCGACCGGCTCGAAGGACCTCAAGCTCTGGTTCTCCGACGGCACCAACTACCCCGGCCAGGACGACCTGCGCGACCGGCAGGAGCGCCTGGCGGAGGCGCTGCGCACGGTCTACGACCGGCTCGGCGACGACCAGCGGCTGCTCCTGGAGTACAAGCTGTTCGAGCCGGCCTTCTACGCCACGGACGTCCCCGACTGGGGGACCGCGTACGCGCACTGCCTCAAGCTGGGCCCCAAGGCACAGGTCGTCGTCGACACCGGCCACCACGCACCGGGCACCAACATCGAGTTCATCGTGGCGACGCTGCTGCGCGAGGGCAGGCTCGGCGGCTTCGACTTCAACTCGCGCTTCTACGCCGACGACGACCTGATGGTCGGCGCGGCCGACCCCTTCCAGCTCTTCCGGATCATGTACGAGGTGGTGCGCGGCGGCGCGTTCGCGGCGAGCGGCCCCGACGAGCAGGGGGCGGGCACCTCCGAGGGGCCGGGTGTCGCGTTCATGCTCGACCAGTGCCACAACATCGAGGCGAAGATCCCCGCGATCATCCGCTCGGTGATGAACGTGCAGGAGGCCACGGCGAAGGCGCTGCTCGTGGACGTCGAGGCGCTGGCCGCCGCGCAGCGCGCGGGCGACGTGCTCGCGGCGAACGGGGCGCTGATGGACGCGTACAACACCGACGTGCGTCCCCTACTGGCGGAAGTCAGGGAGGACTCGGGGCTCGCCCCTGATCCGCTCGGGGCCTATGAGCGGTCAGGCTGGCAGGAGCAGATCGTCGAGGAGCGCGTCGGTGGCGTGCAGGCCGGGTGGGGGGCATGAGCGGCATGGAGCGGCACACGAGCGTCACGGAACTGCTGGACCGGGCCCATATGTTGGGCGCGGACCCGCGCAACACGAATTACGCCGGGGGGAACGCGTCGGCGAAGGGCACCGCACCCGACCCGGTGACGGGGGACGCCGTCGACCTCATGTGGGTCAAGGGCTCCGGCGGTGATCTCGGCACGCTGCGGGAGTCCGGCCTCGCGGTGCTGCGTCTGGACCGGCTGCGCGCGCTTCGGGGGGTGTACGAGGGCGTGGAGCGCGAGGACGAGATGGTCGCAGCGTTCGACTACTGCCTGCACGGCAAGGGCGGTGCCGCGCCGTCCATCGACACGGCGATGCACGCCTTGGTCGACGCGGCGCACGTCGACCACCTGCACCCCGACTCCGGTATCGCGCTCGCCTGCGCGGCCGACGGCGAGAAGCTGACCGCCGAGTGCTTCGGCGACACGGTGGCGTGGGTGCCGTGGCGCCGCCCGGGGTTCCAGCTGGGCCTGGACATCGCGGCCGTGCGGGCGGAGCGCCCGGAGGCGATCGGCTGCGTCCTGGGCGGGCACGGCATCACCGCGTGGGGGGACACGTCCGAGGAGTGCGCGCGCAATTCGCTGCACATCATCCGCACCGCGGAGCGCTTCCTCGCCGAGCGCGGCAGGCAGGACCCGTTCGGCGCGGAGCTCGCGGGGTTCGGCCCGTTGCCCACCGCCGAGCGTCACGCGCGCGCGGCCGCGCTGGCCCCCGTCATCCGGGGCCTTGCCTCCCAGGACCAGCCACAGGTGGGTCACTTCACCGACACGGCGCCGGTCCTCGACTTCCTGTCCCGCGCGGAACACCCGCGACTCGCCGCTCTCGGCACCTCCTGCCCGGACCACTTCCTGCGCACGAAGGTCCGGCCCCTGCTCCTCGACCTGCCGCCGACAGCGCCCCTGGACGAGACGACCGACCGCCTCCGGGAGCTCCACGCCGAGTACCGCACGGAGTACGCGGCGTATTACGCCCGGCACGCCGAGCCCGGCTCCCCCGCGATGCGGGGCGCCGACCCGGCGATCGTCCTGGTGCCGGGCGTGGGCATGTTCAGCTTCGGCAAGGACAAGCAGACCGCGCGCGTGGCGGGCGAGTTCTATGTGAACGCGATCAACGTCATGCGGGGCGCGGAAGCCGTCTCCTCGTACACGCCGATCGAGGAGTCCGAGAAGTTCCGCATCGAGTACTGGGAGCTGGAGGAGGCCAAGCTGCGCCGCAGGCCGGCCCCGAAGCCTCTGGCGACCCGAGTGGCCCTCGTGACGGGTGCGGGCAGCGGCATCGGCAGGGCGATCGCGCACCGTCTCGCCGCCGAGGGCGCCTGCGTGGTCGTCGCCGACCTGAACGCGCGGAGCGCGACCGCTGTGGCCGACGAACTGGGCGGGCGGGACACGGCCCTCGCCGTCACCATGGACGTGACCAGTGAGGCACAGATCGCCGCGGCGTTCGAAGCGGCGGCCCTCGCCTTCGGCGGCGTGGACCTCGTCGTCAACAACGCGGGAATCTCCCTGTCCAAGCCGCTCCTGGAGACCACGGCCCAGGACTGGGACGTCCAGCACTCCGTGATGGCGCGCGGCTCCTTCCTGGTCTCGCGGGAGGCGGCCCGCGTGATGCGGGCACAGGGCATGGGCGGCGACGTCGTGTACATCGCTTCCAAGAACGGGGTGTTCGCAGGACCGAACAACATCGCCTATTCCGCGACCAAAGCGGACCAGGCCCATCAGGTCCGCCTGCTGGCGGCGGAGCTGGGCGCCGACGGAATCCGTGTCAACGGCGTGAACCCGGACGGTGTGGTGCGCGGTTCGGGCATCTTCGCCGGCGGCTGGGGAGCCCAGCGGGCGGCGGTGTACGGAGTGCCGGAGGACGAGCTCGGCGAGTTCTACGCCCAGCGAACCCTCCTCAAGCGCGAGGTCCTCCCGGAGCACGTGGCGAACGCGGTGTTCGCCCTGACGGCCGGGGACCTCTCGCACACGACGGGTCTGCACATACCGGTGGACGCAGGCGTGGCGGCGGCCTTCCTGCGCTGAGCCCACCCTTCGCCCAGTCCCTCCCCCCTCTTCCCCTCCTCCCTCCCGCCGCTCCCACCGATCCTGTGAGCCGTCATGACCCCTAACTCATCCCCCCGCTTCGCCGCAGTCGACCTCGGCGCGTCCAGTGGGCGCGTCATGGTCGGCCGGGTGGGGCCCGGCAGCCTCGAAGTGAAGGAGGTGCACCGCTTCCCGAACACCCCCGTACGCACGGGCCCCACCCTGCACTGGGACATCCTCGCGCTCTACGCAGGCGTGCTCGACGGGCTGCGCGCCGCCGGGCAGGTGGCGTCCGTCGGCATCGACAGCTGGGCCGTCGACTACGGCCTGCTCGACGCCGACGGCGCCCTCCTCGGCAACCCGGTGCACTACCGCGACCGCCGCACGGAAGGCATCGCCGAACAGGTATGGGCACGCGTCCCGGCCGCCGAGCTGTACGGGGCGACGGGGCTGCAATACGCACCGTTCAACACCCTGTACCAGCTCACGGCCGCCCACGGCACGGCCCAACTGGCGGCGGCCCGGCGAGCGTTGCTCATCCCGGACTTGCTCACGTACTGGCTGACCGGGCGGCTCGGTACCGAGCTGACCAACGCTTCCACCACGCAGCTCGTCGACCCACGCACCCGCGACTGGTCGTACGACGTGGCCGGCCGTCTCGGCATCGACCTCGGCCTGTTCCCGCCCCTGCGGCAACCAGGGGATCCGGCGGGCCTGCTGCTGCCCCACATCCTGGCGGACACCGGGTTGGCGGGTGATGTCCCCGTGACGGCCGTCGCCTCGCACGACACCGCGTCCGCCGTGGCCGCCGTGCCCGCGGCCGACGGCGCCCGCTTCGCGTACCTCTGCACCGGCACCTGGTCGCTCGCCGGGCTCGAACTGGACGCGCCCGTCCTGACGGAGGAGAGCCGGAAGGCGAACTTCACCAATGAGCTGGGCATCGACGGCACTGTCCGGTACCTGCGCAACATCATGGGGCTGTGGCTGCTGCAGGAGTGTCTGCGTGCCTGGCGCATCACCGATCCCGGCGCGCTGCTCGCCGCGGCGGCCGAGGCCGAGCCGCTGCGTTCGGTCGTGGACGCGGGCTCCCCCGAGTTCCTGGCGCCCGGCCGGATGCCGGAACGGATAGGCGAGGCCTGCCGCGCCTCCGGGCAGCCCGTGCCCGCCTCCCCCGCCGAGACGGTCCGCTGCGTCCTTGACTCCCTGGCGCTCGCGCACCGGCGGGCCCTGGTGGACGCCCAGCGGTTGACCGGGCGCACGGTCGACGTCGTTCATCTGGTCGGCGGCGGCGCCCGTAACACGCCGCTGTGCCAACTGACCGCGGACGCCTGCGGAGTGCCGCTCCTGGCAGGCCCTGCGGAGGCCTCCGCGCTCGGCAACATCCTGGTGCAGGCCCGTGCCCCCGGCCTCCTCCCGGACCGCGCCGAGGCACGCGCCCTGGTGGCCCACAGTCGGCCCCCGAGGCGGTACGAACCACGCGGCGGCACCGCACGGTGGCAGGCCGCCGAGGAGCGTCTGCGGATAGGCAGCCGGCCGAGCCCGCTCACGACGTGACCGCCGACGATTCCCCCACGGTCCGCGTCCGCGTACGCTGCATCCATCCGATGATCGACTAGGAGGAACCCGCGATGCGTGTCGCCCTGTTCCTGACCTGTGTCAACGACACGCTGTATCCGGACACGGGCCGCTCCGTGGTGAAACTGCTGACCAGGCTGGGAGTTGACGTCGACTTCCCGATGACGCAGACCTGCTGCGGGCAGGCGCACTACAACACCGGTTACCGCCATCAGGCAGAGCCACTCGCCCGGCATTTCTCCGATGTATTCGGGTCCGATGCGTACGAGGCGGTCGTGACGCCGTCGGGATCGTGCGGGGCGATGGTGCGGGAGCTGTATCCGCGCATGGGCGAGCGGGCACGTGCCGAGGGCCGTGGCGAAGGGCTGGCGCGCACGCTCGCGCCCGTCGTTCCCAAGACGTACGAGCTGACGGAGTTTCTGGTGGACGTCCTCGGAGTCACCGACGTCGGGGCGTACTACCCGCACAAGGTCACGTACCACCCGACCTGTCACGGACTGCGCTCTCTCGGTCTCGGGGACCGGCCCACGCGACTTCTCCGGGCGGTCAAGGGACTTGAGCTGGTGGAGTTGCCCGGCGCCGAGGAGTGCTGCGGCTTCGGCGGCACCTTCGCCGTGAAGAACTCCGATGTCTCGGCGGCGATGGGTGCCGACAAGGTGCGCCACGCCGAGTCGACCGGAGCCGAGGTGCTGTGCGCGGCGGACAACTCGTGCCTGATGCACATCGGCGGCACGATGGCCCGGCTGCGCACGGCCGTGCGCCCCGTCCACATCGCGGAGATCCTGGCGAGCACGGAAGAGGAGCCCCTGTCATGAGCGGCACGACCGGCACGTACCTCGGGATGCCGGCCTTCCCGGTGGCCGCGCGCGAGGCCGTCGGGAACACGACCCTGCGCGCCAATCTCCGGCGCGCCACCCACACCATCCGCGACAAGCGGGCCCGCGCCGTCGCCGAGCTGGACGACTGGGCCGCGCTGCGCGAGGCGGGCCGGCAGATCAAGGAACACACGCTGCGGCACCTGGACCACTACCTGGTCCGGCTTGAGGAGTCGGTTACAGCGGCGGGCGGCACCGTCCACTGGGCAGCCGACGCCGACGAGGCCAACCGCATCGTGACCCGGCTCGTCCGGGAGACGGGCGAGTCCGAGGTCGTCAAGGTCAAGTCGATGGCCACGCAGGAGATCGGCCTCAACGAAGCCCTTGAGGCCGAGGGCATCCACGCCTACGAAACCGACCTGGCCGAGCTCATCGTGCAGCTCGGCGACGACCGCCCCTCGCACATCCTGGTCCCCGCCATCCACCGCAACCGCGGCGAGATCCGCGACATCTTCGCGCGGCAGATGGGCCGTTGGGGCCGCCCGGCCCCGGAAGGGCTGACCGACACCCCGGCCGAGCTCGCCGAGGCGGCCCGCCGCCACCTGCGCGAGAAATTCCTGCGCGCCAAGGTCGGCATCTCCGGGGCGAACTTCATGGTCGCCGAGACCGGCACCATGGTCGTCGTGGAGTCGGAGGGCAACGGCCGGATGTGCCTGACCCTCCCCGAGACGCTGATCTCCGTCGTCGGCATCGAGAAGACCGTGCCGGCCTGGCGCGACCTGGAGGTCTTCCTCCAGACACTCCCCCGCTCCTCGACGGCCGAGCGCATGAACCCGTACACCTCGATGTGGACCGGAACCGCCGACCAGGACGGCCCCACCGCCTTCCACCTGGTCCTCCTCGACAACGGCCGCACCGACACCCTCGCCGACGAGGTGGGCCGCCAGGCCCTGCGCTGCATCCGCTGTTCGGCGTGCCTCAATGTGTGCCCGGTGTACGAGCGGGCGGGCGGGCACGCGTACGGCTCGGTCTACCCCGGCCCGATCGGCGCGATCCTCAGCCCTCAGCTCCGGGGCACCGGGAGCGACATCGACGCCTCCTTGCCGTACGCCTCCTCGCTCTGCGGTGCCTGTTACGAAGTGTGTCCGGTCGCCATCGACATTCCCGAGGTCCTGGTGCACCTGAGGGAGCGGGTCGTGCAGGGCGGTGAGGTGACACGTCGCGGCAACAAGGTGACGCTGCAACCCGCAAAGGGGCACGCGGCGGAGCGGGCGGCGATGCGCGCGGCGGGCCTGGCGTTCGCCCGCCCCGGTGCGCTGCGCGCGGGCCAGTGGCTCGCGTCGCGCACCCGGCGGCTCCATCCGCGCACGTTCCCTGGGCCCGGGCGGGCCTGGAGCGCGACCAGGGACCTGCCGAAGGTCCCGGCGGAGTCCTTCCGCGACTGGTGGCGGCGGACGAACGGAGGAGCGGCGAAGTGAGCAGCAGGGACCGGATCCTGGGCCGGGTGCGCCGCGCCCTGGCCGACGTGCCGAAGGACGCCCCCGTCGCGTACGAGGACGCGGTGGAGCGCGGCTACCTCCGTGAGCACGGCAGTCGCAGCACCGCGCAGACCGTCGAGCTGCTCGCCGAGAACCTCGCGGACTACCGCGCGCTCGTGCATCGTGCCACCCGCGCGGAGCTCCCGACGGTACTCATGCGGCTGCTCGCCGAGCGCGGCGCGCAGTCCGTGCTGGTGCCGCCGGGGCTGCCGGACGGCTGGCTTGCCGAAGCGGACCCGGTCCGGATCCACGACCGGGCCGCGGACACGCCCCAGGAGCTGGACCGGGTCGACAGTGTCGTGACCGGCTGCGCGGTGGCCGTCGCCGAGACCGGCACGATCGTGCTCGACGGCTCCCCGGACCAGGGCCGCCGCCGCATCACCCTGGTGCCGGACCATCACATCTGTGTCGTACGGGTACCGGAGCAGGTCGTCGCCTCCGTGCCGCAAGCGCTCGAACGGCTCGACCCCGCCCGCCCGCTCACCTGGATCTCCGGGCCCTCCGCGACCAGCGACATCGAGCTGGACCGGGTCGAGGGAGTGCACGGCCCGCGCACCCTGGAGGTGGTGTTGATGAGCGGTGAGTGACGGGCGCGGCTAGCGTGAGGACATGATCCGGTTCGAGCAGGTGACCAAGCGTTACCCGGACGGCACGACGGCCGTGGACGACCTCTCCTTCGAGGTCGCCGAGGGCGAACTGGTCACCCTCGTCGGCCCCTCCGGCTGCGGCAAGACCACCACGATGATGATGGTGAACCGGCTCATCGAGCCGACATCGGGCCGCATCTTCGTGAACGGGGAGAACATCGCCGACGTCGACCCGGTGCGTCTGCGCCGCCGCATCGGCTATGTCATCCAGCAGGTCGGCCTCTTCCCGCACCGCACGATCCTCGACAACACGGCGACCGTCCCGGCCCTGATCGGCTGGAAGAAGGCAAAGGCGCGGGCCCGTGCGGCGGAGCTGCTCGAGCTCGTGGGCCTGGACCCGAAGACGTACGGTTCCCGCTATCCCGAGCAGCTGTCGGGCGGTCAGCGGCAGCGTGTCGGCGTGGCCAGGGCGCTGGCCGCCGACCCGCCCGTGCTCCTGATGGATGAGCCGTTCGGCGCGGTCGACCCGGTGGTGCGCGAGCAGTTGCAGGACGAGTTCCTGCGGATGCAGGCGGCCGTCCGCAAGACGGTGCTGCTGGTCACGCACGATATCGAGGAGGCCGTCCGGCTCGGCGACCGCATCGCGGTGTACGGGCAGGGACGCATCGAACAGTTCGATACTCCGGGGGCGGTGCTCGGGGCGCCCGAGACACCGTACGTCGCCGAGTTCGTGGGCGCCGACCGGGGGCTGAAGCGGCTCTCCGTCACCGAGATCCAGACGGACGACCTGGAGGAGCCGCCGCTCGCCCGCCTCGACGAGCCCGCCGCGCAGGCCGCCGCCAGGCTGCGCGCGGAGGAGGCGCGCTGGGCCGTCGTCCTGGACGAGGCCGGCGATCTGCACGGCTGGGTCGGCCTCGACGAGGTCGCCCTGGCCGGCACCGGCGGCACGGTCGGCGACCTGGCGCACCGGATGAAGTCGTGGGTGCCGGTCGGTGCCCCGCTCAAGCAGGCGTTCGGCGTGATGTTGCAGCACGACGCGGGCTGGGTCGCCGTTCTGGACGGCGCCCGCTTCCTCGGTGTCCTGACCCCGGCGAAGCTGCACGAGGCGCTGCGGCGCTCGGTGGACGCGGATGCGCAAGGGGTGGCGCGGGACCAGGTGGAGTTCGACTCGGTCGCCGACGCGTAGGCGCTCCGCGTGCTCTTGGCGGGGCGGTCACAGGAGGCCCTTTTCCTCCAAGTAGGCCCGGGCCACGTCCTGTGGCAGGCGGCGCCAGCTGTCCACCTGTTCGTTCATGGAGGCGAGATCCTCCGTCGTCAGGACGGGGTTGAGCCGGCCCAGCGCGGCCGCGACACCCTCACTGCCCGCACGGGAACGGTTGACCACGGGCACGAGGTAGTCGGCGTTCTGGAGATGCTTGTCGTCCTTGAGGAGCACCAGGCCGAAGTCGTCGAGGGTCGCGTCCGTCGACGTGGTGAGCACCATCTGGTCCTGGCCGCCCTGCACGGCCTTCTTGGCCTGGGTGGTGCCGACGCCCTTGGGGTCGACCCGGGTGATGTCGATGCCGTACACCTTCTTCAACCCGGGAGCGCAGTACGGGCGTTGTACGCACTCGTCGCCCGCGGCGAGGCGGACTTTCAGGCCGGACCTGCCCAGGTCGCTGAGCGTCTTGAGCTGGTGCTGCTCGGCGTAGGAGGAGGCGACGGCGAAGGCGTTCTGGTCGACGGCCTTGCCGGGGTCGAGGACGGTCAGGCCGCGCGGGGTGGCGAGGCCGCGCAGGGCCCGCATGGTCCTGTCGAGGTCGGGGGAGCCCACGGGCGGCGCGTCGGCACCGTTCTTCTTGGCGTTGAGCCAGTCCGCGAAGGTCGCCGCGTATTCGGGGACGACGTCGATCTGGCCGGACTCGAGGGCGGGTTCGTAGAGCTCGCGGTTGGCGACGGACAGGATGCGGGTGCCGTATCCCGCCCTGTTCAGGAGCAGCGCGTACATCTGGGCGAGCAGGTCGGACTCGGTGAAGCCCGCGGAGCCGACGACGAGGTTCTTGCTGTCGCCCGGCGGCGCGGTGACCTCGCCCCGGTTCTCCAGCGAGGGCCCCGTCGCGCAGCCGCCCACGAGGACCACGAGGCCGAGGAGGACCGCGGCGAGCCCTGTGCGCCGCTTCATCCGGCGCTCCCCCGCCCGCGCGTCCAGCCCGGCGCGAGCCGCTCGGCCACTTCGAAAACTCCTTCGACGAGCAGCGCGAAGACGGCCACGAGGACGGCGCCCGCCACGACCTGCGGGGTGCTCGCCAGGTTGAAGCCCGCCGTGATGATCCGGCCGAGCCCGCCGCCGCCCGCGAGAGCGGCGATGGTGGCGGTGGCCACGAGCTGCACGGCGGCGATGCGGACCCCGCTGAGCACCAGCGGCAACGCGAGCGGCAGTTCGACGCGCCACAGCATCTGCCGCCCGGTCATCCCCATGCCGCGCGCCGCCTGCACCACGCTGCGGTCGACGCCGCGCATGCCGACGTACGCGTTGGTGAGCAGCGGTGGTACGGCGAACAGTACGAGCGCGACGACGGTCGGCCCGTCGCCCCACTTGCCCAGCGGAGTGAGGAGGAGCAGGACGAGGACCGCGAAGGTCGGCACGGCGCGTCCGACGTTGGAGATGTTGACGGCGAGCGCGCCGCCCTTGCCGAGGTGGCCGAGGACGAGGGCGATCGGCAGGGCGATGAGGCAGCTGAGCAGCAGACAGACGACGGTGAGGACGAGGTGCTGGGTGAGGCGGTGCCAGATGCCGTCGTCGCCGGTCCAGTGCGCGGAGTCGCCGAGCCACGCCCAGGCGTCGCCGAGTGTCTTCATGAGCGGACCGCCCGCGCTCTCTCCCACGGGGTGAGGACGCGCTGCACGCCGAGCAGCAGCAGATCGGCGGCGACGGCGATGACGACACACAGCACGGACGCGGTGAGGACCTGCGCCTTGAAGTACGTGTTCATGCCCGTGTAGATGAGGTTGCCGAGCCCGCCGAAGCCGACGATCGCGCCGATGGTGACGAGGGAGACCGCGGAGACCGCGGCGATGCGGAGGCCGGCCATGGCGGCGGGCAGTGCGAGCGGTAGTTCGACTGTGAGCAGGAGGCGGATCGGGCCGTACCCCATGCCGCGGGCGGCCTGCCGGGTGTCCTCGGGGACAGCGCGGAGGCCGGCGAGGATGTTTCGCACGAGCAGGGTGAGGGAGTAGAGGACGAGACCCGCGACGACGAGCGACGCGGAGAGTCCGTACACCGGCAGCAGCAGGGAGAACATCGCGAGCGAGGGGATGGTGTAGAGCACGGTGGTGAGCGCGAGGACCGGCCCCGCGGCCCACCCCCAGCGGCGCGCGAGCACGGCCAGCGGCACCGCGACGACGAGCGCGATGAGGATGGAGAGGCCGGTCAGCTGCAGGTGCTGGACGACCGCGTCGAGCAGGATCTGGCGGCGGGTGCTCAGGTACTCACCGCAGATCCACTCGTTGCGCGCGAGGCAGTCGTCCGGAGGCACGGTCACCTGTCCATTCAAGGCGGAGATGCGGGGTGACGGCGCGTTCTGGTGACCCGAGCGGGTCAGGCGGCCCTTGGGGCGCGCTTCTCGGGTACGGGCCGAGGCAGGCCCGGGGTGCGAATGTGAAGCGTCAACTCCCTTACGTAGAGGGTTAGTTGCCGTACGCGGGCGGCCCACGCCACGTGACAGCGGCGGGCTGACGCCGCATGATGGGTGAGTCATGGAGACTTCGGGACCGACGCCTCGCTCTCGGTCGCACGGCGGCCGTGGGCCGACGGCGCGACCGGCTCAGGGTGGGCTATCGGCTCAGGGTGGGCTACCGGCTCAGAGCGGGCTACCGGCTCAGGGCGCGCGTCCTGCGGAGGGCGCGCATCCGAGGCAAGGCGCCCGTCCGACGGGGAGCGCGCGTCCTGCGGACGGGGCGCCTTCGGCGAGGGGCATGCGCCCGGTGGAGCTGGCGCGGTCCGTGGTCTTCTCCGTGGCGAGCGCCCTCCTCGCTGTGGCCGGGTACCACTTCGCCTTCGGTTCGACGGCCTCCTGGGACGTTCGGGCGGTGACCGCCACCGTCCTGTTCTGCGCCGGGCAGGCCGCCACCTCACGGTGGCCCGAACCGGCGTACGGCGTGGACGCCGCGACTGGCGGCCTCTTGATCGGTGCCTGGCGCGAGGGGGTACGCGAGGACCAGCGGGACGTCTGGGACGGTGTCCGGCACGGCAGCCGACGCGAGGACCGGCGCGGCGTCCGGCGCGAGGACCACCACGGTGCCTGGCACGAGGCCCAGCACGACAGCCGACGCCAGGGCCAGCGCGGCGCCCGAGGCCAGGATCAGCGCAAGGACCGGCACGAGGCCCGAGGCCAGGGGCAGCGCGACGCCCACCTCGACGCCCAGCACGAGGACTACCTCGACACCCGGCACGGCGTCCAGCATGAGATCCGGCGCGACGCCCAGCCCGGCACTCGGCGCGACGCCCCGCGCAAGGCCGAGCACGACAGCCGACGCGAGGCTCAGCACGGCGTCCAGCACGACGGCCAGCATGAGACCCGGCGCGAGGACCAGCACGGCACTCGGCGCGACGCCCCGCGCAAGGCCGAGCACGACAGCCGACGCGAGGCTCAGCACGGCGTGCAGCACGAGACCCGGCGCAAGGGCCAGCACGACACCCGGCACGACACCCCGCGCAAGGCCGAGCACGACAGCCGACGCGAGGCTCAGCACAGCATCCAGCACGACACCCGGCGGACCGCCCAACACGAAGCCCAGCACAGCACCCGGCTCAAGGCCCAGCGCGACGTCCGACGCGACGCCCGGCGCGACACCCGGCCCAAGGCCGAGCACAGCACCCTGCCCCAGCCCCGATCCCGGCCGCTGCGCCTACCCCAGCCCCAGCCCCTCCCCCTGCCCACCGCCGCCCGCGCCTGTCTCGCGCGGATCGTGCGGCTGCTGCGGGCCTTCCTCGTTCGGCTGCTGCGCCCCCTCCGCGCACCGCTGCCCGTCGCGCTGCCGCGGCCGGCTCCGGTCCGTCGCGCGGGGCTGCCGGTCCGGGCGCCCAAGCTCCCTCTCCTCCTCGCGGACGCGGTCGTACGGCGAGGTCCGCCCGTCCGTCCGCCGCTCGCCGTCGTCTGACCGGTGCCGAAGCGCGTCATCCGCGCCGGCCACGCGGACGGGAGCGGCCCCGGCGTGCCCGACCGCCCGACTCCGCACCTTCCACAGCTGATTCCGGTGCCGCCGCCCGAGCCCTGCCCGTAGAACACGCGCCGCGGCGGCGCCAGGAGGGACCTCCATGTCCAAGACCGTCGTCGTCATAGGGGCGGGCCCGTACGGCCTGTCCGCCGCCGCACATCTGCGGGCGCGCGGCCTGACCGTCCGGACCTTCGGCGCCCCCGTGGCGAACTGGGCCCGGCGCATGCCCGCGGGCATGCTGCTGAGGACGCCGCCCGCCGCGTCCGCGCTCGCCACTCCGCGCGAGGGCTTCACCCTCCGCGACTACTGCCGCGAGGCCGGGGAGCGCAGGCCGGGCGAGCACGACCCTGTGCCCGTGAGTCTGTTCATCCGGTACGGCGGGTGGTTCCGGGAGCGGCTGGTTCCCCGCGTCGAGGACGAGCGGGTGGCGGCGGTCGACCGGGGCGCGGACGGATTCCGCGTCAAGCTGTCGTCGGGCGAGGTGTTGCGGGCCTGCGCCGTGGTCGTGGCCACCGGTCTCACCGGGTTCGGCCGGCTGCCCGCGCCCCTCGCGGCAGCCGTGTCCAGGGAACCGTCGGCCCTTGGCCGGATCTCGCACAGCTCCCAGCAGACCGACCCGGGCACCTTTGCCGGGCGCAGCGTCACCGTCGTCGGGGCGGGGCAGTCCGCTCTGGAGAGCGCGACCCTGCTCCACGAGGCGGGCGCCGCCGTCCAGGTACTGGCTCGCGGCGCGCGCATACGGTTCGACGCGCCGACGTCGTCCGGCCCGCGGTGGCAGCCCGACAGCCCGGCGGGCCGCTCCTGGGGGCGGTACGGCCTGACCCGCCATCCGGCCGCGTTCCGCCGACTGCCCGCGGGCGCCCGGCTCCGGCTTGCCGAGCGGGGGCTGCGGCCGGGCGGGGCGTGGTGGCTCAAGGAGCGGTTCGAGGAGAGCCGCGTGCCCGTCCTCACGGAGCGGCGGATCACCGCGGCGGACGCGGACGGGGCCGGTGTCACCCTCCACACCACGACGCCGGACGGCGGCACGCACACCGTCACGTCCGACCACGTCCTTGCCGCCACCGGCTACCGCGTCGACGTCGAGGCGCTGGACTTCCTCTCCCCCGAGCTCCGCGCGGATCTCCGGCGGACCGGCGGATTTCCCGTCCTGGACAAGGGATTCGCGTCCAGCGTGCCGGGCCTGCACTTCACCGGGCCGCCGGCGGCCGCGAGCTTCGGACCGGCGATGCGCTTCGTCAGCGGCACCTGGTTCGCGGGCCCCCGCCTCACGAAGTCCGTGGCGGCGTGCTGCGATGACTGAGATGCGAGCCCCATACACACGAGCAGCCCGTACACCCGAGCAGCCTCACCACAGCCCGAGCAGCCCGAGCAGCGCGGCACGAGCACCCTCACCCCGGCACGAGCACCCTCACCGCGGCACGAGCAGAGCGACGAGCCGTTCAATCTGTCCGCGGGGGTCCGGGGTGCCGGCCCAGCCGGTCATCAGAAGGTGGTGGACGGTTCCGACGAGGGCGAGCGCCGTCGTGGCGGTGTCGGTGCCCGCCGGGAGACGGCCGAGCCGGAGTTCGGCGTCCAGATAGGCGGCGAGCGACTCCTGGATCGCGGCGAAGCCCGGCGCGCCCTCGGCCAGCGCGTCGCGGATCTGCTGGGAGGTGGTGTTACTGGTCATGGCCAGGCCCACGACCCTGGGGTCGAGGGAGTCCAGGAGCCCGAGCGCGACTCCGTTGAGGTTCGCGACCACCGTGTCCTGACCCGCCCGCCCGGGAAGCCCCTGAGCCGCTGCCGCGGTCCGAGCGAACCGGTCGAGCACCAGCTCGGCGACAAACGCGTCAACGCCACCGAAGTGCGTGTGCAGCACCCCTTTGGCGCAGCCCGCCTCAGCGGTGACGGCCCGACTGGTGAGCCCCGCGGCCCCCTCACGGGCGACGATCCGTTCCGCGGCGTCGAAGAGCCGCTCACGAAGGTCCGGGATCGCGACTCCACGCGGTGACATGACTTCTCCTCAAGGCTCAAGGCTCCTGGCCGCTGCCCCCATTGCCAGAATGGGCGCCCGCCCATACTGTTTGGGCGAGCGCCCATTCTAACGCCGACGGGCGCCCCACCCACCCGGCGGCGACACACCGACACCCACCAGGGGGCACACCGTGCGGAACATCGTCAACACCGAACAGGCACAGGCATGGAACGGTTACGAGGGGGACCACTGGGCCCGCAACCAGGACCGCTGGGACGCCGTGAACGAAGGCCTGAACTCCCCTCTCCTGGACGCCGCTTCAATCGGCCGGGACGACCGCGTCCTGGACATCGGCTGCGGCGCCGGACAGACGACCAGGCTGGCCGCGCGCCGGGCGAGCGGCGGCCACGCGCTGGGACTCGACCTGTCGGCACCGATGCTGTCGCGGGCCCGCGACACCGCCCGGCGGGAGGGCGTCACCAACGCCTCCTTCGAGCAGGGCGACGCCCAGGTCCACGAGCTGGCACCCGCCGCGTACGACGTCGCGATCAGCCGCTACGGCGTGTTGTTCTTCGCGGACCCGGTGGCGGGCTTCGGCAACATCGGCCGGGCGCTGCGCCCCGGCGGCCGCGCGGCGTTCATCTGTGGCGCGTACCCCGAGGAGAACGAATGGCTCCAGGCCTTCGCCGAACTGCGCGACCTGCTCCCCATCGAAGGCTTCGGCAAGCCGGGCGGGCCAGGGATGTTCTCCCTGGCAGACGCCGACAGAACCTGCGAAATCCTCTCCGCCGCCGGGTTCGAGGGCGTCGGAGCAACACGCGTGGAGGCGTACGGGACTTGGGGCCGCGACGCCGCCGACGCCGCCGGCTTCCTCCTCGGCTCCGGCCCGGGACGCCACCTGGCGAGCCGGGCCACACCCGAGACCCGGACCCGCGCCCACCACCGCCTGACGGAAATCCTGCGCCCCCACGAGAAGGACGGCACCCTGCGCCTGCGCAGCACGGCGCTCCTGGTGACGGCGGTACGGGGATAGCGGGAAGCGGCAGGGTGGGGTACCCCTCGAGTCCCTGGTGCGCCATCGCTACGATGCGCTGCGATGAGACTGACGCAGCGGACCGGAGCCGCCCGGCACACCTTGTGCCGCGCCGCGTCGGCCGCTGCGCTCATCTCCCTCGTGGCCGCGTTGTTCATGTGTCTCGGCCCCGCCGCGCCCGACGGTGACCACCGGGGCCCCGGACACACGACGGCCGTCGACGGGGCGCCCTCCGTCGACGACCGCGTGCCACGCGTAAAAGACGCCGACTGCCCGCCGGATGAACGGCGTTGTGCGCCCACCGCCCACCACGTACGGGCGGTGCTCGGCCAGGGCAGCCCGTCGCTGCCGGCCTTCGACCGTCCGGCCCCCCATCCCCAGGCACGTTCGGTACCCGGCCCCGCGGTCGAGCAGCCCTCGGACCGCGGCTCTCCCGATCTCCACATGCTCCAGGTGCAGCGGACCTAGGCGGATCCCGGCAGGGCGGCCCGCGTCTTCGGCCTGCCCCGCACAGGCGTCCCCCGACATCGCCACCACTGCCACCACCCCCGCCGTGCCTTCGTGCGGCGGGCACAAGGAGCACCCATGGCCAAGGCCAAAGCCCACAAGCCGAACAAGAAGGCGGCCGCCGCCGAGCGCAGAGCCCGCCTGGAGGAGATGCGCCGCGCGGAACAGGCGCGCGAGCGCCGGAACCGCATCATCACCGTCACCGTGAGCACGGTGATCGTCGCCTCCCTCATCGGCTTCGGCGCGTACGCCATCAACCGTGCCAACGACAAGGAGGAACAGAAATCCGCCGCCGCCAAGAAGCCCGTCCGGGGCGAAAAGACGTGGGACGCAAAGAAGTTGGGCCGTGACCACGTCGCCAAGGCCGTCGACTATCCGATGACGCCACCGGTCGGCGGCAACCACCACCAGGCCTGGATGACCTGCGACGCCACGGTCTACAAAAAGGCGATACCGAACGAGAACGCCGTGCACTCCCTCGAACACGGCGCGGTCTGGGTCACGTACAACGACAAGGCCCCTGCCGCCGACGTCAAGAAGCTGAGTGACAAGGTCTCGGAGACGCCGTACAGCCTCATGAGTCCCGTCACCAAGCAGCGGAGCCCGATCATGCTGTCGGCCTGGGGGCATCAGCTGACCGTCGACAGCGCGGCGGACCCGCGGGTCAAGGAGTTCTTCAGCAAGTACGTGCAGGGCCCGCAGACTCCCGAACCGGGCGCCGCGTGCACCGGAGGCGTTGACTCCGCATGACCTGGTGACCGGGCCCGGTCGGCGCGCGGAACTGATGCCACGCTCCGGCCGGACCCAGGTCCGCTCCGCTCGGATCAGGTCGCGGCGGGCTGCACGTCAGCAGCCGTGCGGGTCAACCGTCCCGTGCGGTGCAGCCCGTGGAGGGAGCCCGCGCAGCCGAGGCCGAGGACGAGCAGCGCGAGCCAGGGCAGCGCCGACATCCCCGCCTCCCGGGCGGCGTCGAGGACCGCCCCCGTCAGCAGGTTGCCCACGGTGATGCCGACACCGCAGATGGTGTTGTAGAGGCCGTAGTGGGTGGCGACGAGCCGGTCCCCCGACAGCTGCACGATGGTGTCCATCTCGAAGGGGTACGCGATCATCGTGCCGAGCGCGAGCAGCAGCGCGGCCAGCATCGGCGGTACAGCGGCGAGCAGCCACCGGCCGACTCCCCCGCCGGGCACCGGCAGCGCCGTCGCGGCGAGGAGCGGCACGAAGGCGCACCCCATGCACAACAGCCCACGTACCAGGGCCTGTCCGGGCGCCAGCCGATCCTTGCACCAGGCCGTCACACGCGTCTGGCCGAGGATGGTGGTGAGGCCGGACACCGCGAAGAGCAGCGCGACGGCGACGGTGCCGGACCCGCCGTCGCCGCCGAGCCGCCGCACCTCCAGCGGCAGGGCCAGATAGACCTGGAAGGTCAGGACGTACGAACCGATCATCGCGGTCGAGAAGAGCAGGAAGGCACGGTTGCGCACGACGCCGCGCCACTGGGCGACGATCCCGTCCCCGGCGGCCGCCCCGCGGGCCACCGCGTCGTTGCCCCTGCGAGCGGGCAGCGCGCGGATCTGCACGACGCTCAGGAGCGCGAAGACCGCCGCCGAGACCAGGCAGGTGACCCTGAAGTCGACACCGGTCAGCAGCATTCCGACGAGCGGGCCCAGCAGGATGCCCGCCTGGTAGAAGACGTTGAACAGCGCGAAGGCCTCCACGCGGCGCTCCCCCGCGTCGGCGGCGAGATAGGCCCGCACCGCGGGGTTGAACAGGGCCCCGGCGAACCCGGTTGCGGCGGAGGCGACGAGCAGCGCGGGCACCGAGTCGACGAGGCCGAGCGTGGCGAAACCGACGGTGCGCAGGACGCAGCCGGCGACGATCAGCGGCTTGTAGCCGAACCGGTCGGCGAGGGTGCCGCCGACGAGGAACATGCCCTGTTGGCTGAAGTTGCGTACGCCCAGGACGAGTCCGACGAGCCAGCCGGCGAGGCCGAGCGTGCCGGACAGGTGTTGGGCGAGGTACGGCATCAGCATGAAGAAGCCGAGGTTGATGGTGAACTGGTTGACCAGGAGCAGCCGGACGCTCCGGTCGTAGGAACGGAACTGAGTGAGCGTCGCCTTCACCGCGCCTCCCCCTTCGCGGTCTCGCGCCCGGTCGGCGCGACGAGCGGATCGTGGACGGCGGCACACCGGGTCCAGCGACTGACCTCCTTCTCGTCCGGGCGGCCAACGACATCGGGTTCGGGTGCCGGAGGCCCGCCCAGGAGGCCGTGCTCGGCGCAGTACGCGTCGTCGTAGACGGTCTCCAGGTAGCGCTGCGGCCCGTCGGGGAAGACCCCGACGACACGGGCGTCACGAGGGAGCGTCCGGGCGAGCCAGCCCGCCACCAGCGCGACCGCGCCGACGCTCCAGCCGCCGGTCGCGTAGTGGGACGTCGCCAACTCCCTGCACGCCCAGACGGCTTCGGCCGGCGCCACCCAGTGCACCTCGCTGAAGTGCTCGTACGCGACGTTGCGCGGGTAGATGCTCGACCCGAGACCACGCATCAGCCTGGGGCGGGCCGGCTGGCCGAAGATGGTCGAGCCGACCGTGTCCACGCCGACCAGGCACAGTTCGGGGTAGAGCTGCCGCAGGACGCGGGAGATGCCCGCGGAGTGCCCGCCGGTGCCGACGCTGCACACCAGTACGTCGATGTGGCCGAGCTGCGCGGCGAGTTCGAGGGCCAACGGGGTGTAGGCGGCGACGTTGTCGGGGTTGCCGTACTGGTCGGGGCACCACGATCCGGGGTCTTCCGCGAGCAGTTCGGCGACGCGCTCGCGGCGGGCCTGCTGCCAGCCGCCCGCCGGGTGTGGCTCGGGCACCATGTCGACGGTGGCGCCGTGGGCGGCGAGCAGCCGGGTCATGGACGGTTCGAGGCCGGGGTCGGTGACCAGGGTGACGGGGTGCCCGTGCACCGTACCGGCCAGGGCGAGCCCGAGGCCGAGGGTGCCGCTCGTCGACTCGACGATGCGGTGGCCGGGCCGCAACTCGCCGCGGACGCGGGCGCGTTCGACCATGTGCAGTCCGGGGCGGTCCTTGATGCCGCCCGGGTTGAACCCCTCCAGCTTGGCCCAGAAGCCGCGGCCGGGCGGGGTGAAGGGCTGGGAGACGTGCAGGACGGGGGTGTTCCCGACCAGCCCGGGGAGGCTGGAGCCGAGAGGGGCGGAGTTGAGGCGGACAGGGGTGAGAGGGGCGGAGTCGTGTGCGACGGGAGAGTGCATCTCTTCGCTTCTTCGCTCTCATTCGAGGGGGGGGTGGACGCGTACGGAGGGCTCGCGCGGCCCCTATATGCGCCACCGGCAAAGCGAGTTGAGGGCGGTACGCCCCCCGCCCGGCAGGGCTCTCGGACCGGCCCGCTGCGCGCGGAGCACAGAGGCATGTACGGCATCCGAGGCCCGCGCCACGCCGAGCGTGAGCGGAAGAAGACGGGCGGACGACTGGGTGCCGGACCCCGGGCCGGGGCCGGGCTCGTGGCAGTGCTCGGGGGAGGCGGGCTCCTCCAGCACGGCGGGCACTCCGACGGCTTCGACAACCGCGTGCGGTCCCCCATGGCCATGGGGTTGCCCACCGGCGCACGCGAGCACCGCGGCCAGCAACAGGACGTACAGCGCGTTACGGATGTTTCCTCCACGCGGCAACTGCCCGACCACTGCACGGATGCGTATACGTATACAGATAGAGACACAGATCCCGATACAGATACAGATACGGAACGCATGCCGTCTGCGGCCGGAACGAGGACAGACCGGTCAGGGAACCGGCCGTCCTAGGTGCGCAGAATCGTGGAATCGGCCGCGTGCGCTATCGGGAGCACGAAGTCCCGGCCCGCGCCGCCCTGGGCACGCATGGACGCGGGAACGCTGTCCTGCCACCGCGGATCGAGCGGTGAGAGACAGGGCAGCTCGACGCCGGGCCCCTGCGGCGGCTGGCCCAGGGCGCACTCCTCGACGGTGTGCTGCTGAGGATGCTCGTGCCGAGGGCCGTCCGGCGCCCCGGCGAAGACCGGGACATCGTTCGAGAGCCCCACTTGGGAAATCCCCACTGGGGAAATCATCGACGCCGCCACGACACCCACGACACCGCGGTCGGCGCCCAGGTGACGACTCGTGGCCTCCGGACTGGCCACGTGCGTGAACACCAGTCCGAACAAAAAGAGACCCAGCCCCACGACCCGCCACAGAATCACCGTCGAGCGGCTCCGCCGGGCACTGGAAGGAGACCAGGCCGTCATCACACCGTGATCCTAGCCCGCCACACCAGACCCGTCGAGCACACCGACGCGACCCCGGGGCTCCGCAGGGAGTCGACGTGCAGCCCCGCGCGGCGCCGTAGTCAGTCAGAACGATGGCCGGGGCATGGAACGGGCTGCGGAACCGACTTGCAGCACCGCAGCGGACCACACCGATTCAACCTGAGCGTGTGTCAGCAACCGCTGGATCGCGCTCTTGCACCACGGCCTTCAGGTGGTCTCGGTACCAACTCCCCCACTGCTCAAGCTGGTGGATCGTCTCCCGCAGACTTTCCCCGGCCTCGGTGAGCGAATACTCCACCCTCGGAGGGACTTCGGGGTAAACAGTCCGTGACACCAGGCCGTCGTCCTCCAATTCCCGAAGCTGCCGGGCGAGCATCCGGTGGGTGACTGTCGGCATATTGCGTTGGAGTTCGCCGAATCGGTGTGTTCCTAACAGGAGATACCTGAGGATCAGCAGCTTCCACTTCCCACCGACGACCGACAGGACGACTTCGGTGTTGCACCAGTCGGCCATCTCGTCCACGCGCTCACGTACTCGCCTCATGACCAACACTGTAACCAGGTATACAGAGCGACACTATGGGGCCGGAGGGGCACCGATGCACATCCAAGACCGTACTTGTGCCGCAAGTTTCATACGGCACACAGTATTTGTGTGCTGACAGAGACTGAACAGACGACACCGCACCGGTGGGCAGCGCTGGGCGTGCTGTGCGCCAGCCTGCTCATGGTCGGGATGGACCTGACGGTGCTGCATGTGGCCGTTCCGACGATCTCCAGAGAGCTTTTGCCGAGCGGGTCCGAACTCCTCTGGATCGTCGACAGCTATGCGCTCACCGTCGCCGCCGGGCTGATCACCTGCGGGACGCTCGGGGACCGGTTCGGCCGCAAGCGGATGCTGATGTGTGGCTTCGCGGTCTTCGGTCTCGCGTCGGTGGGTGCCATGCTGTCCGTCACGCCGGTGCAGCTGATCGCCGCTCGGGCGGCGCTCGGTGTCGGGGGCGCGATGATCATGGCGAGTACGCCTGCGATCATCAGGGCCGTCTTTCCCGACAGTCGCGAACGGGCGCTGGCCATCGGCCTGTGGACCGCCGCGAACAGCGTGGGAGTGTCGGTGGGCCCGCTGCTGGGCGGCGTGCTGGTCGAGCACTTCTGGTGGGGTTCGGTTTTCCTGGTCAATGTGCCGGTCGTGGTGCTCGCCCTGGTCGGCGGCGCTCTGCTGGTCCCCGAGTCGCGCAATCCCCGCCCGCACCGGTGGGACGCGGTCAGTGCCGTGCTGTCGGCCGCCGGACTGGCTGCCGTGGTGTTTGCCTTTCAGCAGCTGGGAGAGCATGACGGGGTGCCGTCGGCGGTCTGGGGGGTCGGGCTCGTCGGAGCAGTGCTGCTGGTCGGTTTCGTCGTACGGCAGCGCCGGATCGCTGATCCGCTGCTGGACGTCACGCAGTTCGCCGACCGTCGTTTCTCTGTATCGGCGCTGTGCATCATGGGGTGTTACGGGGCGTACACCGCGCTGTTGTTCCTGCTCACCCAACGCTTCCAGCTCTTGGACGGCTATTCACCCTTGAGTGCGGGGCTGGCGCTGGTGCCGCTGGCGGTCGCCAACGCCGTCGGTGCGGCCCTGGCGCCGCACTTCGCGGCGCGGTTCGGTCACTGTCGTGGCTTGTGCGGCGGACTGCTGCTGTGCGCGCTGGCGCTGGCGGCGTTCGCAGTGTTCGGCGCCACCGGCAACTACGCGGCCCTGGTCGTCGTAGGGCTCGGCTCCGGGATGGTCATGACGTTGGGGTCGGACTCCATCCTGGGTGCGGCGAGGCCCGAGCGGACCGGTGAGGCCGGAGCCGTTCAGGAGACCGCCTTCTCTCTGGGGGCGGGGCTGGGACTCTCCTTCTTCGGGACCGTGCTGTCCCTGGCGTACCGCTCCGACTTCGACCCAGTGGCCGGCGCCTCGGCGCAGCAGTGGGAGACCGCGCGCAGCTCGGTGGGCGCCGCGTCCGAAGTGGCCGCGCGCGTCGGGGGAAAGGTCGGCGATGCGCTGCTGAACAGCGCGGAACACGCCTTCGACACCGGCTTCGTGGTAGCGACCGGAAGTGCCGCTGCCGCTCTCGCGCTACTGAGCGTCCTGGCCTGGAGAGCGCTGCGTGTGCCTGGCGGCAAGCATGATCGCCGGTGAGCGGGAGGGCGGGTGTGGATGCAAGTGCGGGGCTGAATCACCGCGTCGCGTTTTCCCTTTCTCGCTGATTCCGCTCATTAATTCCTGCCGCCTCCCTGGACAGTTAGTCCACCGCCCCTGACCGTCATTCGGCATGCCCAGGTGTCTTCATTTCTCAAATATGAACGTTCCGCTCGGCAGCGTTGACCGTGAGTTGCTCACCGCGTCCCAATGATCTTGCCGTTGCCGCCAGTGCCCGGGATATCACTTGCTCGAGGAAGCGGGAACGATAAAAGGGTTTCGAGGAATCGAGAGGACAGGTTGCACATGACGACTTTTGCGCAGACTCCGGTGCGCAATGAGAAGTCCACGGTAAAGCGGGAGACCATTAACAGCGGTTCCCTGTGGGAGCCGCAGATGGGGTACGCCCGCGGCGTACGCGTAGGCAACCAGATCTTCATCGCCGGCACCGTCGCCTCCTATGGCGAGGGGCGGGCCCAGGGGGACAACGCCTACGACCAGCCCGACTTCATCATCCGGAAGATCCAGCGGGCTCTGCGGGGCCCCTCGGCGGCGAAGGGTGGGATCTCGGTAGTGGGCGCCGCTAGAGGCGACGCTGTTGTCGAAGTTGTGCACGTTCCAGGACATGTTTCAGCGGCTCCCTGATGCCAGGGACGGGTGGGCGTGAGCGCTGTAGGAGAAGCACTGCCGCCCCCTTCCTTGCCCGTGGCCACGCAGTCCCCGAAGGACCCGGGCCCCCTTCGGGCATCCGGCGCGCCCGTGCTGCCGCTGGACGCATCCGACAGCTGAGCAGTCGGGGGTGTAGCTGTGCTCGCTGTGCGTGCGCGGCCGCGGAACTGGACCCGGTCCTGGAGGGCTTCGACCGGTGCTTCGGGTGATGACGGGCAGGGTCAGCCGGCGGTCCGCGACGCGATCAGCCGGTTAGACAGCTCCACGGTCCCGAGGTACCACCAGAAGATCCAGTCAGGAACGCTTCGTCGTAGTCGCCGCGCTGCTTTGCTTCGCGGTGTCGCAGGTCGTAGCGGTTGGCGATCTCGAACAGTGCCCCGTCGTCTTTTCCGAGCTTGTCCTGAGCAGGGGCGGCATCAACCCGATCGCTTTCGAGACGCCGCCTCCGGACTGGGACGTGGGGGGGTAGAGATCTCCTGCAGGAGGATCTGTTTCCGCAGGGATACGCGAGTGAGCCCCGGACCATGTCGGTCCCGTGCCGAAGCACGGCAGTTGTCACCGGCAGAGCTGGTTAAGCTGGTGTATGAGACCGGTCGAAGCAGCCTGATTGTCACCAGTGAGGCACGCGGCCTGTCACAGATTCTCGTTCAGGACCACCGTGGAACTACCGTGGTCGACCGGAAGCGGCCTCTCAGTATCCCCAGTTGGCGTAAATGGTGACGTTCTCGCCATTGTCCCTGGCTCCGACGCACACGTCACGCCAGTCAAGCAGCCAGCCGCTGGAGCGGCAGTTCTCTTGCTCGAGGCCCAGTTCGCGGATGATCTCCGGGCGGGACAGGCCATCCCCGCTGGTGACCGTCGCGGCGCGCCAGCAGCCGCCGGGACCGCAGCTGATGCCTTCGTCAACCATGCTGATGCCCGCCGGCGATGAGGGGAGAGCTTCGGACGGCGGGGCGTCCGAGCCTTCGCTGATCATCAGCGCATACACGAGACCGGCCACGAGAGTGAGGGCGAACTGCATCCCCGGGAAGCCGATCGCTTCATTGCGGCGGGAAATCCATTCCGAAGGAGGGGAGTTCTCCTGTCGGCCTTCTAGTCCCGCACCGTAGGCGATGAGCAGAGGCGCCAGGGCCGTGAACAAGAGATGGGCATCGGGTCTGGGGGCGAGGATCCAGCCCCTGCTGGTCGCTGATCAGCACACCGGCTCCGGCCAGCAGCGCGCCGCCGATCGCGAAGCCGACAGGGCGGGTGCGGGCGATCATCATCCAGACGACGGCGGGCGCGACGGCAAAGAGTATCCCCAGGACGATCAGCATGTACGGGGGGACGTGTGGCCCCGCACGCCCGGTTCCTACGACCGGGCCTCGCCTCAGGTCCGCAGGCCGGTTGTTCATGCCGTGTAGTGCGGCGAAGTCGCCGTTGCCAAAGCCTGCCCCATGCGCACCGACGGCCCGCCGGTGACAATAGGCCTGCCTATGTGACAACTATCGTGCTTCAGCTCAGGTCCGGGGCTCACGGGTTGTTCGGGGTACGGCTGCTACAGGTCGAACTCGAGGTGCTCGATGTCTGTGAACCCGACCTCCTCCAGGGAGCCGGCGCGGCGGCCGTTGTCCTAAAAGTAGACCTCCTTGAGCGCTTTGGCCGCGATCTCCTGGAGGCGGGCGTCGCTGGCATTCTGCTCCTGGGCGTCGAACAGGCGGGCGGTGTAGCCCGTGCGGGCGCGGGTGTCGATGACGATGCCGCCCGTCGCCGCCGCCTTGGCCATGGCCCGGATGCGGCTGCCACCGGGCCGTCACCTCGCGCTCCAGGCACGCGGCGAGGTCGGGGTGGGACTTTATGATCTGGTCCTTCACGTACCGCTCGACGGTGCACTGGGAGATGCGCCAGCTGGGCAACTGCCTTGGTCCGCCCAGCTGCTTGACCAGGTACCGCATCTGCGGGCCCGCGTTCTCCGGTGTCGGGTGGGTGAACGCCTTCTGCACCGCCTCCTCCAAGCCGTCCCCGATCAGGCTCATCGTGGCGCGGAGCCTTCCAGAGTCCCGTCCGGGGCCGCCTTCTTCGCACCCGGGCGGCGGCGACGACGACGGCCTGGTAGCGCTCGCTGGGCGGGGGCGCGGCAGCCGGAGCGGACTCTTGTCCACGTATCCTCCCGTCGCAGTACAGTGCCGGGGCGCGCGGAGCCCCGGCACCACATCTCAGAGTGCTGTTCCTGTTCCCGCCGCGGCCCCGTTGTTAGTCAACCTGCTCGCCAGCCTATCGGCCGCTACGTTCAATCTTGAACTTCGCGTAATCGAAAATGAACTGTATAGCGAACCATGCTGCGAAGGTAGAAATTGCGGAGTAAGCGATATAGGAAGCCGACTTGCCGAGAATCAGGCACAGAACTACTACGAGTACGCACACGCCAACGCCAACCAGTGCCGCGTGCCAAGCGATCTTCACCGTTGAACTGTCATGTTTCATACTTTTTACCGTCCCGAAGTCAGGGTGTGGCGCCACCCTCGGGGGTGGCGCCACTAGGACAGCACTAGAGGCTACTTCCCCGGATCCAGCGTGATTTGTACGGGTTGAAGCAGGCGTGCAGCTGACTCAACTCGTGCTTCAGCCCCCCATTGTTCGGTTCATCTCCGACCACTGACTTATAGGCGTAGCCGTAGAGACCGAAACGCGTGGGCTTCACCTTTGACTATCTCCTTGTCCTCGCCGAAGACTGCTTTACCTGCCCTCTTCGCCCAGTCCGGAACCGGCGGCTTCCAGAGCAGCCGCTGGGATCGATGCGGTTGACGGAGTCACCCGCGGCGTGGAGGTAGGGGTTCTGTTCCTGGCCGGAGGGGTCGCGGCTGTTGAAGCGGCCGATGTTGGGGGCGTAGTAGCGGGCCGAGAAGTGGTAGAGGCCGGTGGGGTCCTGATAGCCGCCGGCGAACCGGTAGGGCTGTGCGACCTTTTCGCTGCCCGCTGCCAGGGTGACGCCTCGGGGACTGTAGGAGTACTAGTTGACCTTTGCGCCGGATTCGTCCACCACCGCGACGACGGAGCCGAGCGCATCGGTGAGGTAGAAGTACGTCTTCCCATCCCGGGGCGTGGAGTTGGGGGTGG
>NZ_JBVITX010000004.1:0-254654 GCF_055597165.1 Streptomyces sp. NPDC039480
GTTGATAGGCCAGATCTGGAAGCCCGGTAACGGGTGGAGGTGACTGGTACTAATAGGCCGAGGGCTTGTCCTCAGTTGCTCGCGTCCACTGTGTTGGTTCTGAAACCACGAACAACCCCGTATGTCGGGCCACGACTACGGTGCGGTTGACAGTTTCATAGTGTTTCGGTGGTCATAGCATGAGGGAAACGCCCGGTTACATTCCGAACCCGGAAGCTAAGCCTCATAGCGCCGATGGTACTGCAGGGGGGACCCTGTGGGAGAGTAGGACGCCGCCGAACTCATCTTGATAGAGCTGGTCCCTGAACTTCGGTTCAGGGACCAGCTCTTTTTTGTTTTGCGTTACTTGCTGTTCACGTTGCGCAGCCAACCTCCGTAGGCATGGGGACAGTTGGAATGTTGCGCGCCGCGGGTGTCGGTACCGGTGACGAGGTCATCGTGCCGGCCTACGGGAACGCCGAAGTCGCCGAGGACGTGGTCCTCGCCGGAGCCATGCCCGTCTTCGCTGACATAGAGCCGGCCACGTACTGCCTCGACCCCGATGCCGTCGCCGCCGTGGTGACGCCGCGTACGGCCGCCGTCGTGGTCGTGCACCGCTTCGGTCACCGGGCCGACGTGCGGCGGCTGCGGGAGCTGGGGCAGCGGCAGGGGCTTCTCGTCCTGGAGCAGGGCGAGACGGAGTCTCCGTACGACGGGCTGGAGGCGCGGCGTGCGCATGCCGCGTACCTCAGCGGGCGGCTCAGCGGAGTCGTGACGCCCGACGAAGGCGAAGGGCACAGCTTCCAGGAGTACGTCGTGCGCGTGCCGGGGAACGGGCGGCCCGACCGGGACGCTTTCGCGCGTGCCGTCCGGGCCAAGGGCGTCGACTGCCGGGTGCCGGTGAAGACGCCTGTGCACCGCACGCCGCGGTTCTGGCGGGACGTACAGCTGCCGGAGACCGAGCGGGCCGCCGACGAGACGCTGGCGCTGCCGGCCGGTGCGTCGATGACGCGCCGCGAGCTCCAGCGCGTCGTATCCGCGTGCAACGCGCTCGGCGGGCTTCTGCAGCCGGCCTTCTGAACCGCTAGGAGCCCGCCTTTAAGAGGCTGCCTTGCTGTGGGACTTGAAGAATTCCCACATGAGGTCCGTCGCATTGACGCCCGCCGTCGGGTCTGACATGCCGCCGCCCGCGCCGTTCGGCCAGGAATGGCCCATCTCGGGCAGCCGGTAGACGACGACGTCCGAACCGTCACGGCACTCGGCTGTCGTCTTCTTGATTTTGTTCTTCAGTTTGTCCGGTCGGCCCGGCTTGCAGGACAGGTGTTGCTGCCACGTCTTGATGCCCTCGTCCATCGCCGCGTAGTGCTTGTCGAGGCCGCCCAGGAACGTGAGCACCGATACCGGCGTCTTCGGCATGTACGAGGCGTCCGCCGCGTCGGTGCCGAGATATCCGCCGCTGACCGGGGCGATGGCCGCGAAGGTGTCGGGGAGTTCGACGGCGAGCTTGTACGACATGTCGCCGCCGTTGGAGATGCCGGTGGCGTAGACGCGGTCCGGATCGGCGTTCCACGCGCCGGTCAGCCGCTTCGTCATCGTACGAATGAAACCCACGTCGTCCTCGGAGCCGCAGCAGATCAAGGCGTTGAAGCCCTTGTTGAGCCCGTCGGGATAGGCGACGAGGAAGTTCTCCTTGTCCGCTTTGGTGTTCAGGCCGCTGATGGCGGCCGCGGCTCTGCCGTCGCCCGGGTACGGGTGCATGGCGATGACGAGCGGGAGCTTCTGCGTGTGCTGGAAGCCGGGCGGCGCGTGGACCGTATAGACGCGCTTCTCGCCCTTCCAGGAGATCGTCACCTTCTGGGTGCCGGGACGCGGGGTTTCCGCGGTGGTCGGCTTCTTGGCGGCCTTCCGGTCCGAGGCGTTGTCGTCGTCGGAGCCGCAGGCCGCGAGTGGCAGGAGCAGGGCGGCAAGAGCCATGGGCAAGGCGTGCCGCAAAGGTGTACCGGTTCGGGTCGGCATGCGCGCAGAGTGGCAGCGCCGGGAAGGGCGGTCCAGAGGAAGGGGCGGTTCGAGACAGCTTCGATTTCAGGTATGATCTATTCCGTTGCCGCGGGGAAAACCCCGAAGCGCAGCAGGCCCCTATAGCTCAGTCGGTAGAGCGTCTCCATGGTAAGGAGAAGGTCAGCGGTTCGATTCCGCTTGGGGGCTCAAGTAAGAAAGGCCCCCGCCCAGTTGGGCGGGGGCCTTCTTCATGTCCGGGGCCCCGAGGTGCCCCGGCGCGCTCAGTCCTTCTGGAGGCCGGGGACCCGCATCGCGAGGATCGCCATGTCGTCCGAGGGCGCGTCCGTCGCGAAGCGCTCCACCGCGCGCATGATGCGCGCCGCGACCGCGCCCGCCGTCAGACCCGTGCAGGTCGTGAGGACGTCCGCCAGGCCGTCGTCGCCGAGCATGCGGGTGCCCTCGCGGCGCTCGGTGACGCCGTCCGTCACACAGAGCAGGACGTCGCCCGGGTCCAGCGTCATCGTCTGCTCGTACAGTTCGAGGTCCTCCATGACGCCGAGCAGCGGCTGCGGTTCGGCGTACGGCTCGACGGTGCCGTCCTGGCGGAGGCGCAGCGGCAGGGGATGGCCGGCGCAGACGATCTTCAGGACCGCCGAGCCGTCCTCCTGGGGCCACAACTCGCCGTAGAGGAGCGTGAGGAAGCGGCTCCGGGAGCCCTCGTCGAGGATCGCGGCGTTGAGGCGCTCCAGGACCGCGGGCCCGCCGAAGCCCTCGCGGGCGAGCAGGCGCAGGGCGTGCCGGGCGAGCCCCGTGACGGCCGCGGCCTCCGGACCCGTGCCGCAGACGTCGCCGATCGCGAAGCCGTACGCGCCGTCGCGGATGGGGAAGAGGTCGTAGAAGTCACCGCCGACTTCGTTGCCCTCGCCGGCCGCGCGGTAGATGACCTCGACCTCGACGCCCGGGACCTGCGGGAGCCCCGGCGGCAGCAGGCTGCGCTGGAGGGACTGGCTGATGGCCATGCGCTCGGAGTAGAGACGGGCGTTGTCGAGGGCGAGGGCCGCCCGGCGGGAGAGATCTTCGGCCAATTCGAGGATCTCTTGACGGAAGTGTTCGTCGGCGGGCTTACCGAGCGTGAGCATGCCGATGACGCGGTTGCGGGCGACCAGCGGAAGGACCACGGTCTCGCCGCCCACCGCCGACGCGGTGGAGAGCGACGTGCCGATGCCCGAGCCCAGGGTCATCGGCTCGCCCAGGCCCACGCTGCGCATCGAGGTGCGCAGCGCCGCCTGGTGTGCGGCCTCGGAGGGGGCCGCCCAGATACGGGCGCCCGGGGTCGGCACCGGGTCCGGTGGGGAGATCTTGGAGAGCAGGGCCTTGAGGCCGTCGATGCGCTCCTCGTCCTCGTGCAGGACGTACGACAGATAGGGCTCCGCCGACTGGTCCGCGATGGTGTAGACGGCGCACCAGGTGGCGAGCGTCGGGACCGTCATCTGGGCCATGAGGGCCAGGGTCTGGTCGCGGTCGAGGGTGCCCGCGAGGAGGTCGGAGGCCTCGACGAGGAAGGAGAGCGAGCCGCGGCGGAGCCGCTCCAGTTCGCCGAGGCGCGCGGACTCCACGGCCAGCGCGATGCGGTCGGCGGCGAACTGGAGGCGCAGGGCCTCTTCGTTCGAGTACCGGCCGGAGGCCTCGGCGGCGACGCCCAGCGAACCGGTGAGGCGGCCCTCCACCTTCAGCGGGACGGTGACGACGGAGCGCATGCCCGTGCCTTCGAGCAGCGGGACCGCGCCCGGCACCACCGTCAGGTCCTCGTGGACGGCCGGCATACGGGCGGAGCCGTACCGTCCGGGGGCCGACTCGACCTGGACGCGGGCGAAGCGCTGGCGGGCCGACGGCAGGCCCGTGGAGGCGCGGACCTCCAGCTCCGTCTCGTCGTCGGTGGCGAGGAGCAGGAAGGCCGCGTCGCCGTCGAGCATGTCGCGGGCGCGCTCCACGGTGCGCTGGAGCAGTCCGTCGAGGTCGTCGGGGGCGGGGGAGCCGATGAAGACCTCGAAGGGGTCCGCGGTGTGCGACTCGCTGCGGGCGCCCGGCTCCGGGGCGGCGCCGCGCAGCGGGGTCTGGAGCACGGCGCGCTCGTCGTCGCGCACGAGGAGGCAGACCGTGGACGGTTCGCCGTCGGTGTCGCGGACGCGCAGATGGGAGGCGTAGACGGGGATGACGCGGCCGTGGGCGCCGCGGACGCCGTAGCTGCCCTCCCAGCGGGAGAGCCGCAGCGCCTCGGCGATGCCCGTGCTGGTGCCCGGGGTGTGCGGCCAGGCCGCGAGGTCCATGAGCGGCTTGCCCATGACCTGCTCGGCCGCGTACCCGAAGAGTTCCCCCGCGTCTTCGTTCCAGGCGGAGATCGCGCCGAGGCGGTCGATCTGGATGACGGCGACGCGGACCCTGCCGTCGGCGATGGGCAGCAGGTCCGCCGGGAGCGAGGGCCCTGCGGTGCGGGTGCCCACGGGGCGGTGGGGCAGGTCGAGCTGGAACCAGACCTGCTTGTGGGTGGGGCTGTAGTCGACGCCCCAGCGGGTGGCGAGCGCGGCGCAGAGCTGGAGGCCGCGGCCGCCCTCGCGGTCCGGGCTGCCCATGTTGACGGAGGACTGCTGGAGCGGGATCTCGCGCTCCGGATAGCGGTCGGACACCTCGATGCGGACGGCGTCCTCGCTGCGCAGACACTCGACGTCGGCGGCGGTGCCGGCGTGCACCACGGCGTTGGTGACCAGCTCGCTGGTGAGGACGACTGCGTCGTCGACGATGTCGGAGAACCCCCAGCCCTGGAGGGTGTCGCGCACGAAGGAGCGGGCCGTCGCGACGGAACGCCCGACGGGTTCGAAGGTGGCAGCCGCACGCGCGGTGATCACAGCACTCCTCGTACGAGTATCGACGGCGTCGACAGTGGCCACTGTCTCGACGCCCAGTTCTCCCGAACCCATGGTGCGGCCGCCCCTCCGATGCCCGCTTGTTTCGTGTACCACCGCCCTGGCCGGGCAGGACCGGGGTGGTTGGACAGCCGGATGCAAGGTTACTTACCTTCGCCGTCCATGCTGATGCCGGTCGTCAGTGTTTCCGCCCGGAGGGTGTGCGGACGGTGTGCGAAGCTGCCGAACTGTTATGGCCTGGTTCGGCCATGGTGAAACACTGGGCAAGCTTCATGGGACAGGTCAGAACAACCCGAGCAGTACCGGTCGACCCTTGCGGGAGGGACACAGTGGAGTCTGGCGCAGCGACGCGGGGCACTAACACGCGCGCGAAAGACGGACAGTCCCTGAACAAACAGCGCAAACCGCGCAATGGGACGACGGCTTCGGTGGACGCTGCGGCTCTGAACAGGCTGCTCGCGGCCCTGGTCGCGATGCGGGACGGCAACTTCCGCAAGCGGCTCACGGTCTCCGGCGACGACGTCATGTCGGAGATCGCGGCCGTCTTCAACGAGGTGGCCGACCGGAATCTGCACCTGACGGGCGAGCTTTCGAGGGTGCGGCGCACGGTCGGACGTGAGGGAAAACTCACGGAACGGCTCGAGACCGGAGCGAGCGAGGGCTCCTGGGCCGCCGCGATCGACGCGTCGAACGCGCTCGTCGACGATCTCGTACGACCGGTCTCCGAGGTCGGCCGGGTCCTCTCCGCGGTAGCGGAGGGCGACCTGGAGCAGCGGATGGAGCTGCGGGCGCAGGGAGCCGACGGAAACGGTCATCCGCTGCGCGGGGAGTTCCTGAAGGTCGGGCGGACGGTGAACAACCTCGTCGACCAGCTCTCCACGTTCACGGACGAGGTCACGCGGGTGGCCAGCGAGGTCGGCACCGAGGGCAAGCTCGGCGGGCAGGCCAGGGTGCGCGGGATGTCCGGGTCGTGGAAGGACCTCACGGACTCCGTGAACACCATGGCGTACCGGCTGACCGCTCAGGTGCGGGACATCGCGCTGGTGACGACGGCGGTGGCGAAGGGCGACCTGTCACGGAAGGTCACCGTCCATGTCGCGGGCGAGATGTTGGAGTTGAAGAACACCGTCAACACGATGGTGGACCAGCTCTCGTCGTTCTCCTCCGAGGTGACGCGCGTCGCCCGGGAGGTCGGTACGGAGGGCGAGCTCGGCGGCCAGGCGCAGGTGCCGGGTGTGGCGGGTGTGTGGAAGGACCTCACCGACTCGGTGAACCTGATGGCCGGCAACCTCACCGCCCAGGTGCGCGGGATCGCCGAGGTGACCACGGCGGTCGCGAGCGGTGACCTGTCCCGGAAGGTGACGGTGAGCGCGCGCGGCGAGGTCGCCCAGCTCGCCGAGACGATCAACCAGATGACCGAGACGCTGCGTACGTTCGCGGACGAGATCACCCGGGTGGCGAACGAGGTCGGGGCCGAGGGGCAGCTCGGTGGTCAGGCCAATGTGCCGGGCGCGGCGGGGACTTGGAAGGATCTGACCGACTCGGTCAACACGGTCTTCCGCAACCTCACCACGCAGGTGCGGGACATCGCGACGGTGACGACGGCGGTGGCGAACGGCGATCTGTCGCAGAAGGTCACCGTCGATGTCGCGGGCGAGATGCTCGAGCTGAAGAACACCGTGAACACGATGGTCGACCAGCTCTCGGCCTTCGGTTCCGAAGTGACGCGGGTGGCGCGGGAGATCGGTGTCGAGGGTGAGCTCGGCGGTCAGGCGCAGGTGCAGGGCGCGGCCGGTACGTGGAAGGACCTCACCGACTCGGTGAACACCGCCTTCCGCAACCTCACCGGTCAGGTCAGGAACATCGCCCAGGTGACGACGGCGGTCGCGAACGGCGACCTGTCGCAGAAGGTCACGGTGGACGTCTCCGGAGAGATGCTCCAGCTGAAGAACACCGTGAACACGATGGTGGACCAGCTGTCGTCCTTCGCCGACCAGGTCACGCGGATGGCGCGCGACGTGGGCACCGAGGGCCGCCTCGGCGGTCAGGCCCGAGTGGACGGCGTGAGCGGTACGTGGAAGGACCTCACGGACTCCGTCAACTTCATGGCGGGGAACCTGACGTCGCAGGTGCGCCAGATCGCGCAGGTGACGACGGCCGTGGCGCGCGGTGATCTGTCGCAGAAGATCGAGGTCGACGCGCGTGGCGAGATCCTGGAGCTGAAGAACACCATCAACACGATGGTCGACCAGCTGTCCGCCTTCGCGGATCAGGTGACCCGGGTGGCCCGCGAGGTGGGCACCGAGGGGCGTCTCGGCGGTCAGGCGCAGGTGCCCGGCGTGGCCGGTGTGTGGCGCGATCTGACGGACTCCGTGAACGGCATGGCCGGGAACCTCACCGCGCAGGTGCGCAACATCGCGCAGGTCGCGACGGCGGTGGCCCGCGGTGACCTGTCGCAGAAGATCGACGTGGACGCTCGCGGCGAGATCCTGGAGCTGAAGAACACCCTGAACACGATGGTGGACCAGCTGTCCGCCTTCGCGGAGCAGGTCACGCGGGTCTCCCGCGAGGTGGGCACCGACGGCATCCTGGGCGGCCAGGCCGAGGTCCAGGGCGTCTCCGGCACCTGGAAGGACCTCACGCAGTCCGTGAACGGCATGGCGAACAACCTCACCTTGCAGGTGCGGAACATCGCCGAGGTCACGACGGCCGTCGCCATGGGCGATCTCTCCAAGAAGATCACCGTCGACGCGAAGGGCGAGATCCTCGAACTCGTCACGACCGTCAACACCATGGTCGACCAGCTGTCGTCGTTCGCCGAGCAGGTCACGCGGGTGGCCCGCGAGGTGGGCACGGAGGGCCAGTTGGGCGGCCAGGCGCGCGTGCCGGGCGTCACGGGCATCTGGAAGGACCTGAGCGACAACGTCAACCTGATGGCCAACAACCTGACCAGCCAGGTGCGGAACATCTCCCAGGTCTCGGCGGCCGTCGCCAACGGCGACCTCACCAAGAAGGTCACGGTCGAGGCGCGCGGCGAGGTCGCGCAGCTCGCCGACACGGTGAACACCATGGTGACGACGCTGAGTTCGTTCGCCGACGAGGTCACGCGCGTGGCCCGTGAGGTGGGCACGGACGGCATCCTCGGCGGCCAGGCGCGCGTGCCGGGCGTCTCCGGTACGTGGAAGGACCTCACCGAGTCCGTGAACTCGATGGCGTCCAACCTGACCGGTCAGGTCCGCAACATCGCGATGGTCACCACCGCGATCGCCAAGGGCGACCTGACCAAGAAGATCGACATCGACGCCCGGGGCGAGATCCTGGAGCTCAAGACCACCATCAACACGATGGTCGACCAGCTGTCGTCCTTCGCCGAGCAGGTGACCCGGGTGGCCCGCGAGGTGGGCACGGAGGGCCAGCTGGGCGGTCAGGCGCGCGTGCGTGACGTCGACGGGACGTGGCGCGACCTCACCGAGTCCGTGAACGAGATGGCCGGGAACCTGACCCGTCAGGTGCGCGCCATCGCGAAGGTTGCCACCGCGGTGACGCGCGGCGACCTCAATCTGAAGATCGAGGTCGACGCGGCGGGTGAGATCCAGGCCCTCCAGGACAACATCAACACGATGATCGCGAACCTCCGCGACACGACCCTGGCCAACAAGGAGCAGGACTGGCTCAAGGGCAACCTCGCGCGGATCTCCGGCCTGATGCAGGGCCGCCGGGACCTGGAGGACGTCGCCTCGCTGATCATGAGCGAGCTGACGCCCGTCGTCTCCGCGCAGCACGGCGCGTTCTTCCTCGCGATGCCGACGGACGACGCCCAGGACCTCGGGGGCGACCAGGAGGACGCGTACGAACTGCGCATGCTCGGCAGCTACGGCTACTCCATGGGGTCCATGCCGACGTCCTTCCGGCCCGGCGAGACCCTCATCGGGACGGCCGCCAAGGAGCGGCGCACCATCCTCGTGGAGAACGCGCCCTCCGGCTATCTGCGGATCGCGTCCGGCCTCGGCGAGGCGCCGCCCGCGCAGGTCATCGTGTTGCCGGTGCTCTTCGAAGGGACCGTCCTCGGCGTGATCGAGCTGGCGGCCTTCCAGCCCTTCACACAGATCCAGAAGGACTTCCTCAGCCAGATCGCCGAGATGATCGCGACGAGCGTCAACACGATCAGCGTCAACACGAAGACCGAGGTGCTGCTCAAGCAGTCGCAGAAGCTGACCGAGCAACTGCGTGAGCGTTCCGCGGAGTTGGAGAACCGGCAGAAGGCGCTCCAGGACTCGAACGCGGAGCTGGAGGAGAAGGCGGAGCTGCTCGCCCAGCAGAACCGTGACATCGAGGTCAAGAACACCGAGATCGAAGAGGCCAGGCAGGTCCTGGAGGAGCGGGCCGAACAGCTCGCGGTCTCGATGCGCTACAAGTCCGAGTTCCTCGCGAACATGTCGCACGAGCTGCGTACACCGCTCAACTCCCTGTTGATCCTGGCCAAGTTGCTCGCGGACAACGCCGACGCGAACCTCACCCCGAAGCAGGTCGAGTTCGCCGAGACGATCCACGGGGCGGGCTCGGACCTGCTGCAGCTGATCAACGACATCCTCGACCTGTCGAAGGTCGAGGCGGGCAAGATGGACGTCTCCCCGACGCGCATCGCACTCGTCCAACTCGTCGACTACGTAGAGGCCACTTTCCGCCCGCTGACCGCCGAGAAGGGTCTCGACTTCTCCGTACGGGTGTCTCCGGAGCTGCCCGCGACGCTGCACACGGACGAACAGCGCCTGCTGCAGGTGCTGCGCAACCTCCTGTCCAACGCGGTGAAGTTCACCGACTCCGGAGCGGTCGAGCTGGTGATCCGGCACGCCAGCAACGACGTGCCCAACGCGATCCGCGAGCAGCTCCTGGAGGCCGGCTCGCTGCGCGACGCCGACTCCGATCTGATCGCCTTCTCGGTGACGGACACCGGCATCGGCATCGCGGCGAGCAAGATGCGGGTCATCTTCGAGGCGTTCAAGCAGGCCGACGGCACGACCAGCAGGAAGTACGGCGGCACCGGCCTCGGGCTCTCCATCAGCCGGGAGATCGCACGGCTGCTCGGCGGCGAGATCCACGCGCAGAGCGAGCCGGGCCGCGGCTCCACCTTCACGCTCTATTTGCCGCTGCACCCGAGCGAACTGCCGCCCCAGGGTTACGCCCAGCTGGCGCCCGCGCCGCAGACGCGCGAACTGCCCGCCCTGGAGGAGGCCCCCGCGGCCGAGGAGACGGAGCGGCAGGCGGCACCCCCGGCGCACCGCGAGGAGCCCACGAGCCCTGCCGCGCTGTTCCGGAGGAGGCGCCGTGCCGCGCCCGTCCAGGAGCCCTCGTCGCTGCCGGGGCAGCCGGCCGCCGGCGCCCCGGAGCCGCAGCGGACGCAGGAGCCGTGGCCCAACGCGGGCCAGGAGACGCCTGTCGCGCCGCGCACCGGTTTCCAGTTCGGCGGCGAGAAGGTCCTGATCGTCGACGACGACATCCGCAATGTCTTCGCGCTCACCAGCGTCCTGGAGCAGCACGGCCTTGCGGTGCTGTACGCGGAGAACGGCCGTGAGGGCATCGAGGTGCTGGAACAGCACGACGACGTGACGGTCGTCCTGATGGACATCATGATGCCGGAGATGGACGGGTACGCGACGACGACGGCGATCCGCAGGATGCCGCAGTTCGCCGGACTCCCGATCATCGCGCTCACCGCGAAGGCGATGAAGGGCGACCGGGAGAAGGCGATCGACTCCGGAGCTTCCGATTACGTCACGAAGCCGGTCGACCCGGATCATCTGTTGTCGGTGATGGAGCAGTGGATGCGCGCTCAGTGACCGAGAACCGGCGTCGTCACACGGAGTTGCTGACAGAGTGTGGCCGAGGTCGTGTAGAACCGCGGTATTCGGGGAACCTTCTGGTCTCCCACCGCGTTTCTGCTACGTGCACAGTGACATCGCGGTGACAGGGTGTGGCGACAGGCGGGGTGCGGCTACCATGACCGGCACAAGGACGGGCGGCGCAAGGGAGTCGTCCCCTGGGGCGGCGCCCGGTGTACCGCCGGGGCGAGGAGGGCGGGCCATGGTGCAGAAGGCCAAGATCCTCCTGGTCGATGACCGGCCGGAGAATCTGCTGGCGCTGGAGGCCATCCTCTCTGCGCTCGATCAGACACTGGTGCGGGCATCGTCCGGGGAGGAAGCGCTCAAAGCACTACTCACGGACGACTTCGCGGTCATTCTGCTGGACGTCCAGATGCCGGGAATGGACGGTTTCGAAACCGCGGCGCACATCAAGCGGCGGGAGCGGACCCGGGACATCCCGATCATCTTCCTCACCGCCATCAACCACGGGCCGCACCACACCTTCCGGGGCTATGCCGCCGGCGCGGTGGACTACATCTCCAAGCCGTTCGACCCGTGGGTGCTGCGCGCGAAGGTGTCGGTGTTCGTCGAGCTGTACATGAAGAACTGCCAACTGCGGGAGCAGGCGGCGCTGCTGCGTCTCCAGCTCGAGGGCGGCGGCAAGGCCGCGGCCGGGGACGCGAAGGAGCCCGCGGGTCTGCTCGCCGAGCTGTCGGCGCGGCTCGCCGCGGTCGAGGAACAGGCCGAGGCGCTGTCCAAACAGCTCGACGACGAGTCGGCGGACGCGGCGGCGGTCGCCACCGCCGCCCATCTCGAACGCAAACTGACCGGTCTGCGGCGGGCTCTTGACGCCCTGGAACCGGGCACCGGCAGCGGTGCCCCCTCGGTCCCCTCGCAGAACTGACGCGGCACGGAGCCTCACTGACGAGGTTTCGTGCCGGGTCCACCCGGTGAATCACCGTCAGTTCTCAGCCTCTACAGGGACGACACGAACGGGTGAAGCTGTGGGCACACGTGTCCACAGTGGTCGGCAACGGTAACCTCACACTCATGGCCTCACGTCAGCCCGCAGCCAAGAAGACGCCCGCGAAGAAGGCGGCCGCGCCGACAAAGGCTCCGGCGAAGAAGGCCGCTGCCAGACCGCCCGCGAAGAAAGCCGCGGTGAAGAAGGCGCCCGCGAAGAAGGCACCGGCCAGGAAGATCGCCGCGAAGCCCGCGCCCAAAGCGGCGCCGAGCCCCACCGGGGGCGTGTACAGGCTCGTCCGCGCCGTCTGGCTGGGCCTGGCGCACGGGGTCGGCGCGATGTTCCGCGGCATAGGGCGCGGCGCCAAGGGCCTCGACCCCGCCCACCGCAAGGACGGCCTCGCGCTCCTGCTCCTCGGCCTGGCGCTGATCGTCGCTGCGGGCACCTGGTCGAACCTTCGCGGCCCGGTCGGCGACCTCGTCGAGATCCTGGTGACCGGCGCCTTCGGCCGTCTGGACCTGCTCGTGCCGCTGCTGCTCGGCACCATCGCCGTCCGCTTCATCCGGCACCCGGAGAAGCCCGAGGCGAACGGCCGCATCGTGATCGGCCTGTCCGCCCTCGTCATCGGCGTGCTCGGCCAGGTCCACGTCGCCTGTGGCTCACCGGCCCGCAGCGACGGCATGCAGGCGATAAGGGACGCCGGCGGCCTCATCGGCTGGGGCGCCTCCACCCCCCTGATCTTCACCATGGGCGAGATCCTCGCGGTGCCGCTCCTGGTGCTCCTCACCGTCTTCGGGCTGCTCGTCGTCACGGCGACGCCCGTCAACGCCATCCCGCAGCGGCTGCGGCTGCTCGGTGTCAGGCTCGGCGTGATCCAGCCGGCCCCCGAGGCCGCCGAGGGCTACGAGGCCTACGAGTACGCGGACGACGAGCGCTACGAGGAGCAGTGGCGCGAGGCGCTGCCCGCGCGCCCCTCGCGTCGGCGCGGCCCCGCCCCCGACGCGTACGACCCCGACCAGGCCGAGGAGCAGGCGCTCTCCACCCGTCGCAGGCCGCGCAGAGCCCCCGTACAGCCGGACATGGACCGGCCGATGGACGCCGTGGACGTGGCCGCCGCCGCGGCGGCCGCCCTGGACGGTGCGGTGATGCACGGCATGCCGCCGTCGCCGCTGGTCGCCGATCTGACGCAGGGCGTGTCGGGGGAGCGCGAGGAGCGGGAGCCCACGGCCCCTGTACCGACCGCGCGCGCCACGGACGCGCCGGTGCCCGGCAAGCTCAAGAAGAAGCCGCAGAAGCCCGCTGAGAGCGCCGTCGGCGCCGACAGGGCGGGCAGCGCATCCGGACCCGTACCGGACCTCACCAAGGCCGCGCCCGAGGCCGAGCGCGAGCTGCCGGCGCGCGCCGAGCAGCTGCAGCTCGCCGGGGACATCACCTACGCGCTGCCCTCGCTCGACCTCCTGGAGCGGGGCGGCCCGGGCAAGACCCGCAGCGCCGCGAACGACGCGGTCGTGCACTCGCTGACGAACGTCTTCACCGAGTTCAAGGTCGACGCGGCCGTCACCGGCTTCACGCGCGGTCCGACGGTCACGCGCTACGAGATCGAGCTGGGCCCGGCCGTGAAGGTCGAGAAGATCACGGCGCTGGCCAAGAACATCGCGTACGCGGTCGCCTCCCCGGATGTCCGGATCATCTCGCCCATCCCCGGCAAGTCCGCGGTCGGCATCGAGATCCCGAACACCGACCGCGAGATGGTCAACGTCGGCGACGTGCTGCGCCTCGCGGACGCGGCCGAGGACGACCACCCCATGCTCGTCGCGCTCGGCAAGGACGTCGAGGGCGGCTACGTCATGGCGAACATGGCGAAGATGCCGCACATCCTGGTCGCCGGTGCCACGGGATCCGGCAAGTCGTCCTGCATCAACTGCCTGATCACGTCGATCATGATAAGAGCGACGCCCGAGGACGTCCGGATGGTCCTCGTCGACCCCAAGCGCGTCGAGCTCACCGCGTACGAGGGCATCCCGCACCTGATCACGCCGATCATCACCAACCCCAAGCGGGCCGCCGAGGCGCTCCAATGGGTCGTACGCGAGATGGATCTGCGCTACGACGACCTCGCGGCGTTCGGCTACCGGCACATCGACGACTTCAACCAGGCCGTCCGCGAGGGCAAGCTCAAGACGCCCGAGGGCAGTGAGCGGGAGCTCCAGCCGTACCCGTACCTGCTGGTGATCGTCGACGAGCTCGCCGACCTGATGATGGTCGCGCCGCGCGACGTCGAGGACTCGATCGTGCGCATCACGCAGCTCGCGCGCGCGGCCGGCATCCACCTGGTGCTCGCCACCCAGCGTCCCTCGGTGGATGTCGTGACCGGCCTGATCAAGGCGAACGTGCCGTCGCGGCTCGCCTTCGCGACCTCCTCGCTCGCCGACAGCCGCGTCATTCTCGACCAGCCGGGCGCGGAGAAGCTCATCGGAAAGGGTGACGGCCTGTTCCTGCCGATGGGGGCGAACAAGCCCGTCCGTATGCAGGGCGCGTTCGTCACCGAGGACGAGATCCACGCGGTCGTACAGCACTGCAAGGACCAGATGGCGCCCGTCTTCCGGGACGACGTCACCGTCGGCACCAAGCAGAAGAAGGAGATCGACGAGGACATCGGCGACGACCTCGATCTGCTGTGCCAGGCCGCTGAACTGGTGGTCTCCACCCAGTTCGGGTCCACGTCCATGCTCCAGCGCAAGCTGCGCGTCGGCTTCGCCAAGGCCGGCCGGCTGATGGACCTGATGGAGTCCCGCTCCATCGTCGGACCCAGCGAGGGCTCCAAGGCGCGTGACGTTCTTGTGAAACCTGACGAACTGGACGGCGTGCTCGCCGTGATCCGCGGGGAGGCTCAGCCATAAGGGTGGGAGAGGCTCACCCATAAGGGATCGACAGGCAACCGTTTCCTCTCGACACACGTCAAGTTGAGGGAGAGAAGAGCACGATGTCCCACCATCAGGATGTCCGGCCATTCTGATGGCGTACAAAGTCCGGCCGTCCGGTTGCCCCACCCTTTCAAGACCCGCCTAAACTGAACCTCCGGCAGGTGGCTACACGCTCGAAAGGCGCCCCCGTGTCCATCGGTAACTCCCCTGAAGACGACCGACCTTCGGACGACCGCCTCGACCGCCCCGACCGCGTCGCGGACGGCCCTGACCTTGCCGCGGACGAAGTCCCGGCAGACGAGACCCGCACCGGCGAACAGCAGGCGGCCGAGCGCCCCTCGATCGGCCGTGTCCTGCAGCAGGCCCGGGTCGCCGCCGGCCTGACCGTCGACGAAGTCAGCTCGTCCACGCGCGTGCGCATCCCGATCGTGCACGCGATCGAACAGGACGACTTCTCCCGGTGCGGCGGCGATGTGTACGCCCGCGGCCACATCAGGACGCTGGCGCGCGCCGTCGGACTCGATCCGGCCCCGCTGGTCGCGCAGTACGACGAGGGCCACGGCGGCCGCCCGCCCGCGCCCACGCCGGCGGCGCCCCTCTTCGAGGCCGAGCGCATCCGCTCCGAGCCGCGCAGGCCGAACTGGACCGCCGCCATGGTCGCCGCGATCGTCGCGGTGATCGGCTTCGTCGGTTTCACCGCGTTCAGCGGCGACGACGGGGACGACGGTTCGAAGGCGGTGGCCGAGGGCTCCGCCCCCGCGAGCACCAAGCCCGCGGAGAAGCCGAAGCCCACCAAGCCCGCCGACCCCAAGCCCGACCCGTCGGACAGCGCCATCGCCGGTGCCCCGCTCGACAAGGTCACCGTCAAGGTCGACGCCGCCGACGGCCGCAGCTGGATCTCCGCCAAGGACCACAACGGCCGCACCCTCTTCGACGGCGTCCTGGAGCAGGGCCAGGACAAGACGTTCCAGGACAAGCAGAAGATCGACCTCGTCCTCGGCGACGCGGGCGCGATCAACCTGTACGTGAACGGAAAGCCGGTCGAGAACGAATTCGAGCCCGGCACGGTGGAGCGCCTCAGCTACACGAAGGGCGACCCCGAAGCCGGCTGACCGGACCCCTGAAAGGCGCTGACCAGGCGCCGGCCAGCCGGGTTCCACGAGGCACGGTGACGGTCGGGTGACGTGCCGGCGGCCGGCGGCGGACCGGCCGGTAACCCTCGCGGCCGGGGCCGAGGCGCGGACGAAGTAGTCTTGAGACCATGCCTGAACGCCGCACCGTCGCCCTTGTCACTCTTGGCTGCGCCCGTAACGAGGTGGACTCGGAGGAGCTCGCAGGCCGCTTGGAGGCGGATGGCTGGCAGCTCGTCGAGGACGCCGAGGACGCGGATGTCGCCGTCGTCAACACCTGCGGCTTCGTCGAAGCCGCCAAGAAGGACTCCGTCGACGCCCTCCTTGAAGCCAATGACCTGAAGGGCCACGGCAAGACCCAGGCCGTCGTCGCGGTCGGCTGCATGGCCGAGCGGTACGGCAAGGAGCTCGCCGACGCGCTGCCCGAGGCCGACGGCGTGCTCGGGTTCGATGACTACTCCGACATCTCCAACCGCCTGAACACCATCCTCAGCGGTGGCAGTGTCGAGGCCCACACCCCGCGAGACCGGCGCAAGCTGCTGCCGATCAGCCCCGCCGAGCGACAGGCCGCCGGATCCGGGGTCGCCCTGCCCGGACACGCCCCCGCGGAGGCGCCGCAGGACCTGCCCGAGGGCGTCGCGCCCGCGTCGGGGCCGCGCGCCCCGCTGCGCCGCCGCCTCGGCAGCAACCCCGTCGCCTCCGTGAAGCTGGCCTCCGGCTGCGACCGGCGCTGCTCGTTCTGCGCCATCCCCTCCTTCCGCGGCTCCTTCATCTCGCGCCGCCCCTCCGACGTCCTCGGCGAGACCCGCTGGCTCGCAGAGCAGGGCGTCAAGGAGGTCATGCTCGTCTCCGAGAACAACACCTCGTACGGCAAGGACCTCGGCGACATCCGGCTCCTGGAGACGCTCCTGCCCGAGCTGGCCGCCGTCGACGGCATCGAGCGGGTGCGCGTCAGCTACCTCCAGCCCGCCGAGATGCGGCCCGGCCTCATCGACGTCCTCACGTCGACGGAGAAGGTCGCCCCCTACTTCGACCTGTCCTTCCAGCACTCCGCGCCCGGCGTGCTGCGCGCCATGCGCCGCTTCGGGGACACCGACCGCTTCCTGGAGCTCCTGGACACCATCAGGAGCAAGGCGCCGCAGGCCGGCGTGCGCTCCAACTTCATCGTGGGCTTCCCCGGCGAGAGCGAGTCGGACCTCGCGGAGCTGGAGCGCTTCCTCACCGGCGCACGCCTGGACGCCATCGGCGTCTTCGGGTACTCCGACGAGGAGGGCACCGAAGCGGCCACGTACGACCAGAA
Organism: Streptomyces sp. NPDC039480; assembly: GCF_055597165.1. Lineage (NCBI taxonomy): Bacteria > Bacillati > Actinomycetota > Actinomycetes > Kitasatosporales > Streptomycetaceae > Streptomyces > Streptomyces sp. NPDC039480. Next base: position 17,078 of record NZ_JBVITX010000004.1, read on the forward strand.
GCTCGACCAGGACGTCGTCGACGCGCGGCTCGCGCACATCGCGCGGCTCGCCGAGGAGCTCACCTCGCAGCGCGCCGACGAGCGGCTCGGTGAGACCGTCGAGGTCCTCGTGGAGTCCCTCGACGAGGAGGAGGGCCCGCTCGGCAGAGCCGCGCACCAGGCCCCCGAGACGGACGGCCAGATCCGCCTGACGGGCGCCGCGGCCGACGACGGGCTGCAGGTCGGCCGTATGGTCGTGGCAAAGGTCGTCGGCACGGAGGGCGTGGACTTGGTGGCTGAGTGTCTCGAGGAGGCCGGCAGATGACCGGAGTCCCGGCCTCCGCGGGCGGCTCCGGCGCGCAGGGCGCTTCGAGCGCCAAGCCGGTGCGCGGCGGAAAGCTGGGCGCCGCGGCGGTCAATCAGGCCAGCCTGTGGAACGTCGCGAACCTGCTGACCATGATGCGGCTGCTGCTCGTGCCAGGCTTCGTGATGCTGCTGCTCGGCAACGGCGGGTACGACCCGGCCTGGCGCTCGTTCGCCTGGGCCGCCTTCGCCGTCGCCATGATCACCGACCTCTTCGACGGCCACCTGGCACGCACGTACAACCTGGTCACGGACTTCGGGAAGATCGCCGACCCCATCGCCGACAAAGCGATCATGGGTGCCGCGCTGATCTGTCTGTCCTGGCTCGGCGACCTGCCCTGGTGGGTGACGGGAGTGATTCTCGGGCGTGAGCTCGGGATCACGCTGCTGCGCTTCTGGGTGATCCGTTACGGGGTCATTCCGGCCAGCCGCGGCGGAAAGATGAAGACGCTGGCGCAGGGCACCGCCGTCGGGATGTACGTTCTGGCCCTGACCGGCCCGCTCGCCAGCCTGCGGTTCTGGGTGATGGCGGTCGCCGTGGTGCTGACCGTGGTGACCGGGCTCGACTATGTGAAGCAGGCCGTCGTGCTGCGCAGGCAGGGCATGGCCGAGGCGCGTGCGGCGACCGCGGAGTCCGCCCGGGAGGCCGCGAAGTGACGTCCCCCGGGGTCTCGGGTGCTGAGCAGTCGGTGCAGTCGGTGCAGTCGGTGCAGTCGGCGCTGTCGGCCGGTGAGCTGCCGGCGAGCGCACTGGTGCGTCTGCTGGCCGCGCGCGGGGAGACGCTCGCCGTCGCCGAGTCGCTGACCGGGGGCCTGGCGGCCGCCGAGATCACGTCGGTGCCCGGCGCCTCGAAGGTCTTCCGCGGCTCCGTCACCGCGTACGCCACCGAGCTGAAGCGGGATGTTCTCGGGGTCGACGGCACTCTGCTGGACGAGCGCGGGGCGGTGGATCCCGAGGTCGCGCGGCAGATGGCGGACGGTGTCCGCGAGGTGCTCGGCGCGGACTGGGGGCTCGCGACCACCGGGGTCGCCGGGCCCGACCCGCAGGACGGACAGCCGGTCGGCACGGTGTTTGTGGCGATTTCGGGGCCGGATATCGCGGTTTCGAGGCCGGAAACCGTGGTTACCGAGTCAGATACCGAGTCCGAAGTCGAAAGCATGCGCGGTTACGCCGATGGCGGACCGCGTGGGAAAGTTGCCGCCCTGCGGTTGAACGGTGACCGCTCGGAAATCCGTATGGAGAGTGTGCGGAGCGTGCTCACGCTGCTTCTCCAGCAGCTATCCGGAGAACGTGCCGAGAATGGGCGGGCACAGGATACGGAACAGAACGGGGGGAATTGATGTTTGCAGCCCTGAGTGAACACGACATCGCTCCCCGCACGGCCGCCGCGCAAGGCGGTACGGTGGGGCGTGAAGGATGCGGCTACGCGGTCCGAGGAGGGAGCCACCGATGATTCTGCTCCGTCGCCTGCTGGGTGACGTGCTGCGTCGGCAGCGCCAGCGCCAGGGCCGTACTCTGCGCGAAGTCTCCTCGTCCGCCCGAGTCTCGCTCGGCTATCTCTCCGAGGTGGAGCGGGGGCAGAAGGAGGCTTCCTCCGAGCTGCTTTCCGCGATCTGCGACGCGCTTGACGTACGGATGTCCGAGCTCATGCGTGAAGTGAGCGACGAACTGTCGCTCGCCGAGCTGGCTGAGTCTGCAGCAGTCCCCGAACCGGTGCGCGCACCGGTTCGCTCGATGCTCAATTCCGTCTCCGTGGCCGGAGTGCCGCCGGAACGGGTCACGATCAAGGCACCCGCGGAGGCGGTCGACGTCGTCGCCGCGTGACGCGGTGCTGCTCTGAGCAGCTCCGAAGTGTGTGGAAGCCCCTGCCGGGTACCCGGTAGGGGCTTCTGCGTCGTATGAGCAGAGGCTGCTGTGTTGTACCGAGGTGGTCCCTGAGGAGCCAGACAGCCCCGAATCGACCTATTTGCAGCTTTTATGCCATGGTTGGTGGGGATTTACCTCATTCGCTCGTGAGTTGGAGGAGACAGATGTACGCCGTGAAGAGTCCGCTGTCCGAGGGAGATCTGAAGACGGTCTCGGAGGCCCTGCAGGGCGCACTCGTGGACCTCGTCGACCTGTCGCTGGTGGCCAAGCAGATCCACTGGAACGTGGTCGGCCCGCGCTTCCGCTCCGTGCACCTGCAGCTCGACGACGTCGTCGACACGGCCAGGCAGCACTCCGACACCGTGGCGGAGCGCGCCTCGACGCTCGGCGTCTCGCCGGACGGGCGCGCGGCGACCGTGTCGCAGAGCAGCGGGATCGGCAAGGTCCCCGACGGCTGGGTCAAGGACGTGGACGCGGTCGGGACGCTCGTGGACGCGCTGGGTGCGGTCATCACCCGGATGCGGGAACGCATCGACGCGACCGGTGAGGCTGACCCGGTCACCCAGGACATCTTCATCCAGATCTCGGCCGATCTGGAGAAGCACCACTGGATGTTCCAGGCCGAGAACAGCTGACGCGTTCGGCACGCCCCGGCCGGGAATGCAATCGGCCGGGGCGTGCTGTGTGAGGGCGTCTGCTGCGTGCGGTCGTCTGCTGTGCGAAGGGCGTCTGCCGGATGAGGGCGCCTTCCGTGCGGCGGTCCGCCGTTCGTGCGCTTGTGTGCCGGTGACGTGCTTCCGGCGCCGCGAGTACGCCCTCCCAGGGGGTGAACCCTGGCGTTTAGCGTCGACCTCGCGTTGGGCGGGAGGTGGCATCTGTGGCAGCCGTGAGCGGGACGACCGTGACCTGGCGGGCCGTGCGATGGGTGCCTGTCCTTGCGTTCGGCGCGCTGTGGTGGTGGGGCGTGCTGAGACTGGCCTTCGCGCCCGACGCGGGGGCGCTGGAGGGGGCGGTCGCGGCCGGCGGGTGGGGCTTGAGCGTGCTGCCCGTGCACTGTGTGCCGAAGGCGCGGGCGGAGGACGAGGTGGCGGCGGCCAGGCATGGCGGTAGGCGGCAGACCCCCGTCGTGGCGGCCAGGGCGTCGGACGGAGGGCGGCGGTGGCCCCGGGTTACGAAGGCGTGTGCCGGCGCTACCAAGGCATGGCTACGCCGCCGTTGGGGCGGAGGATCTGGCCCGTCGTGAAGGACGCGGCGTCGGACGCCAGGTGCAGCACCGCGTGAGCGATGTCGTCCGGTTCGCCGACGCGGCCGAGCGGTGACATGCGCACCATGAGCGCCTCGGTGTGCTTCTGGGCCTGCGTGTCGTGCCGGGCCGTCATGGGTGTACGGATCCAGCCCGGTGCGACGGCGTTGACGCGGATGCCGTGCGAGCCGACCTCGGTGGCCAGGGTCTTGGTGAGCTGGACGACGGCCGCTTTCGACGCGCCGTAGCAGAGGAGCCCGGGACCGCCCGTGTCGACGGCGCCGGACGCCATGGTGACGATGCTGCCGCCGGAGCCCGCCTCGATCATGATGCGGGCCGCGGCCTGGCAGGCGTACAGGACGCCCTTGAAGTTGATGTCCAGGACGCGGTCGAGATCCTCGTCGCGCGTCTCCAGGACGGGGCTGTTGTGCATGACGCCGGCGATGGCGGCGAGGATGTCGAGGCGGGGGCTGGTGGGGCGCGGTGGCGTTGAGGCGGCTGGTTCCGCTGCTGTCGCTGTTGCCGCTGCCATGACGGCTTGGTCGACTTGTGCGCGGTCGGTCACGTCCACGGGGTGGATGTGTGCGGTGCCGCCTGCCGTCTTGATGCGGGTGGCGGTCTCGTGGAGGCCCTGCTCGTCACGGTCGGCGCAGTGGACGGTGGCGCCCGCCTCTGCGAGGAGCAGGGCCGTCGCACGCCCGATGCCGCTCGCGGCGCCGGTGACGAAAGCGGTGCGTCCGGTGAGGTCGTACGCCTTGACGGGCATGACGGGACGGTACGACTGAACCTGACGGTGCGTCAACTAGGTGGCAAGGGCGTGGGGTTGCCGGGAGGGGTTACTGGGTCGGGCCCGGCTGGCAGGTGGGGCACCAGTAGGTGGGGCGGCTACGGGAGCCGTCGCCCTGTTCCCCGACGCGGACCGGGGTGCCGCAGCGCATGCAGGGCCGGGGTGCGCGCCCGTACACGAAGAGGCGCCGGCCGTTGATGTCCCGGCCCGTAGTGGTGCGGGAGGGCCGGTTGCGATTGGCTTCCAGGAGCTTCTTGGAGAGGGCGGGGAGGCGGGCGGCCTTTTCCTCGGGGAGCTCGCCGATCGGGAGCCAGGGGGTGACGCCCAGGATGAAGCAGATCTCGCTCTTGAAGACGTTGCCGATGCCCGCGAGATTGCGCTGGTCCAGGAGTGCCTCGCCGAGTGGGCGATCGGGCGCGGACAGGAGGTTGCTCAGGGCGCGCTCCGGGTCCCAGTCGGGGCCGAGGAGGTCGGGGCCCAGGTGGCCGACGGCCTTGTCCTCGTCGGTGGTGCGGAGCAGTTCGAGGACGGGCAGGCGATAGCCGACGGCGGTGCGCTCGGCGGTGCCGAGGATCGCCCGGATCTGGTGCCCGGGGCCGCCGCGCCATCGCTCGCCGGGGGCGAACAACCGCCAGGAGCCGTCCATCCGGAGGTGCGAGTGCAGGGTGAGGCCGCCCTCGATGCGGGTCAGGAGGTGCTTTCCGCGTGGGGTGACGTCCAGGACGGTGCGCCCGGTGAGGTCGACCGTCGCGAGCTTGGGCACGCGGAGGTCGGAGCGCGTGAGGACGTGCCCGGCGAGGGCGGAGTCCAGTCGCCGGGCCGCCTGGTGGATGGTGTCACCTTCGGGCATGGGTCCAGGGTGACATGGGCGGGGTGGAGGGGGGCGGGGGTGTCGGGGCTCGGCTGTCGGTGCACGAGCGCGGGTGCCGGGCGTGAGCGCGCGTGCCGCGCGTGAGGCGCGTGACGCTGCGTGGTCACGCGTGGAGGCGAAGGCGGCGTGGCGTGCTTGGTCAGGCGCGGAGGTGGCCGCGGGGGGCGGTGTGGTCAGGCGCAGAGGTGGATGCCGCGGGGGGCGGTGTGGTCACGCGCGCAGGCGAAGGCCGCGTGAGGTGGCATGGTCAGGCGCGCAGGCGGAGGCCGCGTGGGGTGGCGTGGAAGCCGGCTCCCTCCAGGAGAGGGGCGAAGGGGGACGTCAGGGCGGCGGAGCCGTTGACCCGCTCCACGGTGACCGTGCCGAGGGAACCCGCTCGGGCGGCCGCGGCCAGCGCTTCCGCGGCGGCGTGCAGCTGGGGGTCGTCGGCGACCGGGTTCTCCGGAGTGGCCGGCCAGGCCAGCAGCGTCTTGCCGCCGCGCTCCATGTAGAGCGTCAGCTCGCCGTCGACCAGGATGACGAGGGAGCCCGCCTTGCGGCCGGGTTTGTGACTCGCGCCGTTCGGCGGCTCGGGCCAGGGAAGGGCCGCCCCGTACGCGTTGGCGGGGTCCGCGGCGGCCAGGACGACGGCCGCCTGGGTGTCGGAGGGGCGCGAGCTGTCCGTACGGTCCCGGGCATTAGCTGTGGCGCGCAGGCGGTCCACCGCGCCGTCCATCGCGAACTGTGCGGCGCCCAGGCCCTCGACGACATAGCCCCGGCGCGCCTGCCCGCTGTCCTCGAAGGCCGACAGGACGCGGTACGTCGCCGAGAAGCCGCCCTCGACCCCTTCGGCCGCCACCGCGCCGCGGGTCACCACGCCGTGCCGGTCCAGGAGGGCGCGGGCCAGGGCGTGGGCGCGCAGGGTCGGGTCGGGCTCGCGGAGGGGGAGCAGCGACCAGCGGCCCGCGACGGTGGGAGGACCGGTGCGGGACGCGGTGCGGGCGGCGGCGGTGAGGCTTCCGTAGCGTCCGCGCGGGGTGCTGCGCTTGGCTCGGTGGGCCGTGGCTCCCGCCGTGCGGCCGGAGCCGAGGAGGGAGCGCATCGGGCCGAGTGTGTCGTTCGTGAGCAGGCCCGACCAGGCCAGCTCCCAGATGGCGTCGGCCAGTTGCGGATCCAGGGCGTCCGGGTGGGTGGTGGCGCGGACCTGGTCGGCGATCTGGCGGAAGAAGAGGCCGTACCCCCCGGAGAGGGTGTCCAGGACCGACTGGTGCAGGGCGGTGAGCTCCAGGGGGTGCGGGGGAGGCAGGAGCAGGGGTGCGGTGTCGGCCAGGTATAGGGAGACCCAGCCGTCCTTGCCCGGCAGGGAGCCCGCGCCGGCCCAGATGACCTCGCCGGCCGCGGTCAGCTCGTCGAGCATGGCCGGGTGGTAGCCCGAGACGCGTGAGGGGAGGACGAGCTTCTCGAGCGCGGAGGCGGGGACGGTGGCGCCCTGGAGCTGTTCGACGGCGCGTGCCAGGCCGTCGATGCCGCGCAGGCCGTGTCCGCTCAGGTTCTGCCACTGGGGCAGGAACTGGGCCAGTGCGGCCGGTGGCACCGGCTCCAGCTCGTGCCGCAGGGCGGCGAGGGAGCGGCGTCGCAGTCGGCGCAGTACCGCGGCGTCGCACCACTCCTGGCCGATGCCCGCCGGGTGGAACTCTCCCTGCACCACGCGGCCGTTCGCCGCGAGGCGTTGCAAAGCGCCCTCCGTGACCGCCGCTCCCAGGCCGAAGCGGGCGGCGGCGGTGGCGGACGTGAACGGGCCGTGCGTCCGCGCGAAGCGGGCGAGGAGGTCGCCGAGAGGGTCCTTGACGGGCTCGGTGAACGCCTCGGGGACGCCCACCGGCAACGCCGTGCCGAGGGCGTCGCGCAGCCGGCCCGCGTCCTCGATCGCCGCCCAGTGGTCCGCGCCGGCGACGCGGACCCGGATCGCGCGGCGGGCGGCCGCGAGCTCCTCGGCCCAGCCCGGCTCGGCGCCGCGCTCGGCCAACTCGTCCCCGGTGAGCGGCCCGAGGAGCCGGAGCAGGTCGGCGACGCCTTCGGAGTCCTTGACGCGGCGGTCTTCGGTACGCCACTGAAGCTCCTGCTCCAGCTCCGTCAGGACGTCCGCGTCGAGCAGTTCGCGCAGCTCTGCCTGGCCGAGGAGCTCCGCGAGCAGCCGGGAGTCCAGGGAGAGTGCCGCCGCGCGCCGCTCGGCGAGGGGGGAGTCGCCCTCGTACAGGAACTGGGCGACGTACCCGAACAGGAGGGAGCGGGCGAAGGGGGAGGGCTCGGGTGTGGTCACCTCGACGAGGCGGACGCGGCGGGACTCGATGTCGCCCATCAGCTCGGTCAGTCCCGGTACGTCGAAGACGTCCTGGAGGCACTCCCTGATCGCTTCCAGGACGATCGGGAACGAGCCGTACTCGCTGGCGACCTCCAGGAGCTGGGCGGCGCGCTGGCGCTGCTGCCACAGCGGGGTGCGCTTGCCGGGGCTGCGGCGCGGCAGCAGCAGCGCGCGGGCGGCGCATTCGCGGAAGCGGGAGGCGAACAGCGCCGAGCCGCCCACCTGATCGGTGACGATCTGGTTGACCTCGCCCTTGTCGAAGATCACGTCGCCGGCGCTGACCGGGGCCTTCTCCGCGTCGTACTCCACAGGGGGCGCGGTGGGCTCCTGGTCGAGCAGGTCGAAGCCCATCAGGTCGGCGTCGGGCAGCCGCAGCACGATGCCGTCGTCGGCGTGCATGACCTGGGCGTCCATGCCGTACCGCTCGGTGAGGCGGGCGCCGAGGGCGAGGGCCCACGGGGCGTGCACCTGCGCTCCGAAGGGGGAGTGCACGACGACCCGCCAGTCGCCCAGCTCGTCGCGGAACCGCTCGACGACGATCGTGCGGTCGTCCGGGATGTGCCCGCAGGCCTCGCGCTGCTCCGCGAGGTACGCCAGGACGTTGTCCGCGGCCCAGGAGTCCAGGCCCGTGGCGAGGAGCCGCCCGCGCGCGTCCTCCCGCGAGAGCGCGCCGACCTCCCGGAGGAACGCGCCCAGAGCGCGGCCCAGCTCCAGCGGTCGGCCCAGCTGGTCGCCCTTCCAGAAGGGGAGGCGGCCCGGGACACCGGGGGCGGGGGAGACGAGGACCCGGTCGCGCGTGATGTCCTCGATGCGCCAGGAACTCGTGCCGAGTGTGAAGACGTCGCCCACCCGGGACTCGTACACCATCTCCTCGTCGAGCTCCCCGACCCGGCCGCCGCCCTTCTTGGGGTCGGCGCCCGCGAGGAAGACTCCGAAGAGGCCCCGGTCGGGGATGGTGCCTCCCGAGGTGACCGCCAGGCGCTGCGCTCCGGGCCGCCCGGTGACCGTGCCCGCGACGCGGTCCCAGACCACGCGCGGACGCAGCTCCGCGAACGCGTCGGAGGGATAGCGCCCCGCGAGCATGTCCAGGACCGCCGTGAACGCGGACTCCGGAAGCGAGGCGAAGGACGCCGCCCGGCGGACCACCGTCAGCAGGTCGTCGACCTGCCAGGTGTCGAGTGCGACCATCGCCACCAGCTGCTGGGCCAGCACGTCCAGTGGGTTGGCCGGGATGCGCAGGGACTCGATGGAGCCGGTGCGCATCCGCTCCGTGACGACGGCGGCCTGGACCAGGTCTCCGCGGTACTTCGGGAAGACGACTCCCGTGGAGACAGCGCCCACTTGGTGCCCCGCCCGGCCCACGCGCTGGAGCCCGGAGGCCACCGACGGCGGCGACTCGACCTGCACGACCAGGTCGACCGCGCCCATGTCGATGCCCAGCTCCAGGCTGGACGTGGCGACGACGGCCGGCAGCCTGCCCGCCTTCAGGTCCTCCTCGACCTGTGCGCGCTGCTCCTTGGAGACCGACCCGTGGTGGGCGCGGGCCAGGAGGGGCGGGGCGCCCTTGGCGGCGCCCGCCTCCGCCATCAGCTCCGCCGGGGAGTGGTCCTCGGGGAGGGCTTCGCCGGTCGCCCGTTCGTACGCGATCTCGTTGAGCCGGTTGCAGAGGCGCTCGGCCAGCCGGCGGGAGTTGGCGAACACGATCGTCGAACGGTGGGCCTGCACGAGGTCGGTGATGCGCTCCTCGACGTGCGGCCAGATCGACGGGCGCTCCGCCTCGGCTCCCGGGCCGTCCTTGGCGTCGCTGGCCGGGGACCCGCCAAGCTCCCCGAGATCCTCCACAGGAACGACCACCGACAGGTCGAACTCCTTGCCGGACGGCGGCTGGACGATCTCGACCTTGCGCTTGGGGGACAGATAGCGCGCCACCTCGTCGACCGGGCGCACCGTCGCCGACAGGCCGATGCGGCGCGCGGGCTTCGGCAGCACCTCGTCGAGCCGCTCCAGGGACAGGGCGAGATGGGCGCCGCGCTTGGTGGCCGCGACCGCGTGCACCTCGTCGAGGATCACTGTCTCGATGCCGGTCAGCGCGTCCCGCGCGGCCGAGGTGAGCATCAGGAAGAGCGACTCGGGCGTGGTGATCAGGATGTCCGGCGGGCGGGTCGACAGGGCCCGGCGCTCGGCGGCCGGGGTGTCACCCGAGCGGATGCCGACCCGCACCTCGGGCTCGGGCAGACCGAGCCGCACCGACTCCTGGCGAATGCCGGTCAGGGGGCTGCGCAGATTACGCTCCACGTCCACCGCGAGGGCCTTCAGCGGCGACACGTACAGCACCCGGCAGCGCTTCTTCGGGTCGGCGGGCGGCGGGGTCGAGGTCAGCTGGTCGAGCGCGGCGAGGAACGCGGCCAGGGTCTTTCCGGAGCCCGTGGGCGCGACGACCAGCACGTCGGAACCCTCCGAGATGGCGTGCCACGCACCGGCCTGGGCGGAGGTGGGCGCGGAGAAGGCCCCCGTGAACCAACCGCGGGTCGCGGGGGAGAATCCGGCTAGGGCGCTGGGGGCGCCGGGCGCACTGGACGCGGAGCTGACCATGCCCCCATCGTGCACCCCACCACTGACATCGGCGCCGACCTGCGAAAAAGAGGTTGCGCGCCCGTCGCAGAATGGGTGCATGGCGGGTGCGGCGGGGCAGGCGCGGGGTGGGAACGGGGCGTGTTCGGCGGAGCGGGCGCGGCGTGGGGACGGGCCGGGTTCGGCGGAGCAGGCGCGGCATTGGCGGTACGCGGAGCTGCCGGGCGTCGACCTTCTGCGGGCGCGCTACATCCGCAGGACGTTCGTGCGGCACACCCACGAGCACTTCGTGATCGCCGCGATAGCCGAGGGCGTCGACGTCTTCCGGCACAGCGGGGCCGACCGGCACGCGGGTCCGGGAACCCTCGCCCTGATCAACCCCGACACCCCGCACACGGGCCGGGCCGGCGCGCCCGAAGGCTGGCGCTACGGGGCGGTCTACCCCGCGCCGGAGGTGGTCGCCGCCATCGCGGCGGAAACGACGACCCTCCGGGGCGCGCCCGGATTCCTCCGCCCGGTGCTCGACGACCCGTACTCCGTGGCGCTCGTACACCGCGTGCTGCATGCGGCGGAGGACGGCAACGCGCTCGCTGCCGACACCCTGTTGCGGGTGGCGGTCACCCGGCTGCTGCGCCTCAACGGCGGCCCCCTGCCGCAGCGCACCGTGCGCACGGCGGGCGCGAGGACGGCGGCACGCGCGCGTGCCGTCCTCGAGGACAGCCTCGCCGATCCACCGAGTCTGGAGCGGCTCGCCACCGACCTCGGCACCAGCCCCTTCGCCCTGCTGCGCGCGTTCCGGGACACGTACGGCATGCCGCCGCACGCCTGGCTCACCGACGCGCGGGTGCGCCGGGCCCGGCACCTTCTCGACGCGGGCACGGCGCCCGCCGACGCGGCCGTCGCCGTGGGCTTCACCGATCAGCCGCACCTCAACCGGCACTTCACCCGGATCGTGGGGGTGCCCCCAGGGGCGTATCAGCGCGAGCGCAAGAACGTACAAGACCCGGGCGCGGGGCCACTCGTACCGTCCGGTGCGTGGCAGAACAGACGCCCCCTGCGGGCCTAGACGCACCAGACAGCGCACGCATACGCGCACAAGCCGAGCCCAGCCCTCCGGAGGAGCGGGATGCACTTCCGGAGGGACAGGATGGACGTCCAGAGGGGCGGGATGCACTTCCAGAGGAATACGGCACACCCCTGGAGAAGCCCGACGCAGCCGTCGTCCGTGACGCGCTCGGCGTCGGGGTCGCCGTTGGACTCTCCGGCTTCGCCTTCGGAGTGACCTCTGCGGGCAGCGGTCTCACCCTGCTCCAGACCTGCGCGCTGAGCCTGTTCGTGTTCACCGGTGCGTCGCAGTTCGCCCTGGTGGGGGCGCTCGCCGGCGGCGGGAACCCGTTCACGGCCGCCGCGGGCGCCTTCTTCCTCGGAGTGCGCAACGCGTTCTACGGACTGCGTCTCTCGCAGCTGCTCGCCCTGCCCCGCGCGATCCGCCCGCTCGCCGCGCACTGGGTCATCGACGAGACCACGGCCGTCTCCCTGGCCCAGCCCACGCGGCGCAGCGCCCGCATCGGCTTCACCGTCACCGGGCTCAGCCTCTACGCGCTCTGGAACCTCACCACGCTGCTCGGCGCGCTGGGCGCCGAGGCGATCGGCGACACCGACGCGTGGGGCCTCGACGCGGCCGGTCCCGCGGTCTTCCTCGCGCTGCTCGCACCGATGCTGCGTACCTCTACGGAGCGTGCCGCCGCGAGCGTCGCCGTACTCCTCGGACTGGGCCTGCTGCCGGTACTGCCCGCGGGCGTGCCCGTCCTGGTCGCTGCTCTCGCCGTACCGATCGTCCTCTACGTAGAGGGCCGACGGGCCCGCGACGACGCACGGAGGGAGGGCCGGTGAACGTCTGGATCGCCATCGGAGCGACCTTCGTCAGCTGCTACCTCGTCAAGCTCGCCGGTCTACTGGTGCCCGCGGGCGCCTTGGAGCGACCGCTCGTCCGACGGATGGCAGCCCTGCTCCCCGTGGCCCTGCTGGCGGCTCTCACGGCCCAGCAGACCTTCGCCGAGGGACAGACACTCGGCCTGGACGCCAAGGCGGCAGGGCTCGCCGCAGCGGCTTTGGCGCTGCTGCTGCGCGCGCCGTTCCTCGTCGTCATCGCGACGGCCGTCGTCGTCACGGCGGGACTTCGGGCGCTCGCGGGGTGAGGCGCGTGACACGTCGGTTCAGGGGACGAGCGGCACCCCCGCCGACGGGGCCTCGGAAACCCCGAGTCGTTTCGCGGTCGCTTCCGGACGGCAGAAGAGCGCCGCCAGGACGCCCGCGGCCAACAGCAGCCCCGAAGTCAGCAGCCAGCCCTGCTCGTAGCCCACGGACACCGTGTCCGCCCGGTCCACCACGCCGCCGAGAACCAGCGGCGACAGGATGCCGCCGAGCGCGTACACGAAGGTCAGCACGCCCAGCACGACGCCCCGTTGGGAGGGCGGGGCGATGCGGGCGCACGCCGTCATGGCCACCGTGAGCGTGATCATGGCGAGGGTCATGGGGCCCAGCATCAGAGGCACCTTGCACCACATCGAGCCGACCGTTCCGAACACGGCCACAGCACAGCCCGAAACCACCATGAGCAGTCCGGCACCCGCCCCCACCGGCAGCCGCCGGCCGGTCGGCTCCCGCCGGGCGGAGCGCTGTGAGATCAGGCCGTGGACGAGCAGCACCACGCCGTTGGCGAGGGCTCCGACACCCACCAGCGTGCCGGCCCGGTTGAGATCCCAGCCCACGACGCTCTCCAGGTAGTCCGGTGTCCACGTCAGCAGGGTGCTCATCAGCCAGTACGCGGCGAAGGCGCCGAAGGCCGCCGTCATGAAGGTGCCCGAGAGCAGAACGGCGCGCAGCGGGACCCTGTCCGACGCGGGTGTGTCCCCGCCGCCCCTGCTGCTCTCCGCAGCCCTTCCGACCTGTGGGGCAAGCGGCCCCTCGGCGCCCCAGATCTGCCAGGCCACCGCCCAGACGAGACCGACGAGCCCTACCACCCCGAACGACCAGCGCCAGCCCCACTGGGTGATCACCCAGCTCAGTACGGGCGCGGCCACGGCCACTCCGGCCGCCGCGCCGAACAGCAGGACCGCGGTGGGAAGGGCCCGTTCACGCTGCGGGAACCAGCCGTGGACGTGGTGGATGGCCACCGGCGCGGAAGGGCCTTCCGCCGCGCCCAGGAGGACCCGCGTGGCCACCAGCGTGCCGAACCCCGCCGCGCCCCACACCATCGGCAGCTGCGCGGCCGACCACAGCAGCACGAGCACCAGGAGCAGCGGGGTCGTCCGCACGCGCCGGGTCAGCAGAGAGACCCCGAGGGCCGCTACGGAGAAGAGTGCGAAGAACGCCGACTGTGCCGTGCCGAACTCCTGCCGGGTGAGGTCGAAGTCCGCACGGATCTCCGGCCCCGCGAGCCCTAGGACCGCCTTGTCGGCGAAGTTGACCACCATGAAGGCCAGCAACAACCACGTGGTGCGCCAGGCCCCGCTCACCAGCGGCGACCGTTCGGGAGTGGTGTGCGGCTCTGGCGGATGCACAGGCAAGAGTGTCGGGCCCCGGAGCCGGATCGACCAGCGTTCGTACGGAAAGAGCGGAAAGAAGCGCCGGCGGGGCGGGAGGGTGCCGCCCCCCCCCGGTCAGTCGGCGGAGGGTCGCCCCCCCATCAGTCGATGGGCCGCCCGTACGCCCGGAGCGTGCGCAGTGCCTCGATGGTGACGATCGGACGCGACTCCAGGGCCGTGCCCGGCGCCCACTGCCGCCAGCGCACGGGCCAGCCGGCGTCCGCCTGCTGTTCCCGGGCCAGGAAGTCGAGTGAGCGGTCCATCTCCGCGTCGGTGAACCACGCGCGCGCGAGCGATTCGGGAACCTTCGCGTAGTCATGCGGGAAGTGGTGCTCGCCCGGCGCGTAACCGGGCGCCACGGGATATGCCTCCAGGTCGTCCGGGTCCAGCGCCGCGAGCCGCTGCTGCCGCACGAGGCGGCCGAGGCGGTCGGCGGCGGCACGCGCGCGTGGGCGGTCGGGGACGCCGTCCAGGAAGGCGACGGCCGCCTGGATCTCGTACGGATGCGACTCCTCGAGCGATTCGACGGCCGCCCAGCAGAAGTCCGTGGCCCGGAAGAGCCAGGCGTGCCACACCTCGTTGCGGTGCAGCAGGCCCACCACGGGGCCGGTGGCGAGCAACTCGCCGGGCGGGTCGTCCACGACCGGTACGAACGGCGCCGAGGGGTAGCCGCGCTGGCTGGGATGGATCGCGGGAAGGGCGCCCTCCGGAGTCGACACCGAGGTCAGATACCGGCACACGCGCTCCACCCGCTGTCCGCCGCAGCGGCGGATCGAGTCCAGCACGCGCAGTGCGTGCGCCGTGTGCAGCGGCTGGCCGACGGGGCCGCGCAGATCGGGTTCGAGCGCATAGCCGTACCCGCCGTCACCGGTGGCGTACGAGGTCAGAGCGGTCTCGACCGCGTCCGCGGCCGCGTCGCCGCCCGCGCCGTCGAGGAAGTGGTACGCGAACCGTCGCTGCTCGAGGACGCGTGCGGTGAGCCAGACGAAGTGCTCGGCGCGGGCCAGCGGGGAGAGCGTGCCGGGGGAGGGCACTGCGTCGGGGGATGCTCCGGTTTCGGCCATGCTCCGACGGTAGGGCGGAAAGCGTTTCCGGCAAGCCCCCTGTGCCCGGCTGCACTCTCAGGGGCGCGATACTGGAGGCATGCGGTTGACGGTCTTCTGGCAGCGGATGGCGGCTCACTTCGGTGCGGCGTACGCCGACTCCTTCGCGCGCGATCACGTGATGACGGAACTGGGCGGCCGTACGGTCAACGAGGCGCTGGACGCGGGCTGGGAGGCCAAGGACGTCTGGCGTGCGGTGTGCGCGGCGATGGACGTACCGGCCGACAAGCGCTGACCACCGGCGGTTCATCGCCGTCGGAGGGCGCCACGCGCGCGTGGGGCCGTCCCAAGATGTGAGGGTGGCGGCCGATTGCCCGCGGCGTGAGTGAGACTTGCTCCGTGGCACCGACAGAAGAGACCGCGCAGGTCACCCAGGACACCGTTCCGCCCGGCACGACGCCGCCCGCACAGCCCCCCGCCGGGGCCGAGGCAGGGCACGGCGCCCGCATGCCGCGCTGGCTGCCGCGCGCCATGGTTCTCGCCCTCGCGCTCATCGCGTGCTTCCAGCTGGGCAGTTGGGCGTTCCACCAGCTGACCGGGCTGTTGATCAACGTGTTGATCGCGTTCTTCCTGGCGCTCGCGGTCGAGCCGGCGGTCAGCTGGATGGCGGCGCGCGGGCTGCGCAGGGGCTTCGCCACCTTCCTCGTCTTCCTGAGCGTCGTGATCGCGAGCGCGGGCTTCGTCACACTGATGGGGTCGATGCTCGCGGGCCAGATCGTCGACATGGTCGAGGACTTCCCCGACTATCTCGACAAGGTCATCAGCTGGATCAACCAGACCTTCCACACGGACCTCTCCCGCGTCGAGGTCCAGGACAGCCTGGTCCACTCCGACTGGCTCCAGAAGTACGTGCAGAACAGCGCGAGCGGCGTCCTGGACGTCTCCGCGCAGGTCCTCGGCGGTCTCTTCCAGCTCCTGACGATCCTGCTGTTCTCGTTCTACTTCGCGGCGGACGGCCCGAGACTGCGGCGCGCGCTGTGCTCGGTGCTGCCGCCCGCCAAGCAGGCCGAGGTGCTGCGGGCCTGGGAGATCGCGGTCGACAAGACCGGCGGCTACCTCTACTCGCGCGGCCTGATGGCGCTGATCTCCGGTATCGCGCACTACATCCTGCTCCAGGTGCTGGACGTCCCCTACGCGCCCGTGCTCGCCGTGTGGGTGGGCCTCGTGTCGCAGTTCATCCCCACCATCGGCACGTATCTGGCGGGCGCCCTGCCGATGCTGATCGCCTTCACGGTCGACCCCTGGTTCGCGCTCTGGGTGCTGATCTTCGTGGTCGTCTACCAGCAGTTCGAGAACTACGTGCTGCAGCCCAAGCTCACCGCCAAGAGCGTCGACATCCACCCCGCGGTCGCGTTCGGCTCGGTCATCGCGGGCACGGCGCTCCTCGGCGCGGTCGGGGCGCTCATCGCGATCCCCGCCGTCGCGACGCTGCAGGCCTTCCTCGGGGCGTACGTGAAGAGGTACGACGTCACGGACGACCCCCGGGTCCACGGGCACCGACGTCAGGTGGGCGCACCTCTCCTCGCGCGTATGCGGGGCGCCCTGCGGGGGCCGAACAGGCCGGGGGCGCCGCCGGAGGCGGACAGCGCGGAGCCGAAGCGGGACGGGCGTCGGTAGCGGTCCGAGGATGTGGCGGGTGGGGGCCTGAGGCTTGGGCTTCGCCCGCCACGCCGCTGTTGCGCCCGGGCGGCGTGCCACGCTTGACACTAAATTCGAACATCCATTCTTATGGGATGGCCGGGCGGTGATTCTGCAAGGTGAGCGGGGGAACCCCGGGACGCTCCGGAGGATTTCGGCGCGGGATCGACGAAGGATCGTCGAGGGATCGCGTCGAGTTATCCACAGGCTGGACGGGCGTCGGGGCGGATTGTCAGTGGCAGGCGTTAGCGTCTTTGACGTGAAGCGATCGACTCAAGCAAATCGGGTGGAACCCATGGCAGGAACCGACCGCGAGAAGGCGCTGGACGCCGCGCTCGCACAGATTGAACGGCAATTCGGCAAGGGCGCAGTGATGCGCATGGGCGAGCGGCCGAACGAGCCCATCGAGGTCATCCCCACCGGGTCGACCGCGCTCGACGTCGCGCTCGGCGTCGGCGGCATCCCCCGCGGCCGAGTGGTGGAGGTGTACGGCCCGGAGTCCTCCGGTAAGACGACCCTCACCCTGCACGCCGTGGCCAACGCCCAGCGGGCGGGCGGCGCGGTGGCCTTCGTGGACGCCGAGCACGCCCTCGACCCCGAGTACGCGAAGAAGCTCGGCGTCGACATCGACAACCTCATCCTGTCCCAGCCGGACAACGGCGAGCAGGCCCTCGAGATCGTCGACATGCTGGTCCGCTCCGGCGCCCTCGACCTCATCGTCATCGACTCCGTCGCCGCCCTGGTGCCGCGCGCGGAGATCGAGGGCGAGATGGGCGACTCGCACGTGGGTCTTCAGGCCCGCCTGATGAGCCAGGCGCTCCGGAAGATCACCAGCGCGCTCAACCAGTCGAAGACCACCGCGATCTTCATCAACCAGCTCCGCGAGAAGATCGGTGTGATGTTCGGCTCCCCGGAGACCACGACCGGTGGCCGGGCGCTGAAGTTCTACGCCTCGGTGCGCATGGACATCCGCCGCATCGAGACCCTGAAGGACGGCACGGACGCGGTGGGCAACCGCACCCGCGTCAAGGTCGTCAAGAACAAGGTCGCGCCGCCCTTCAAGCAGGCCGAGTTCGACATCCTCTACGGCCAGGGCATCAGCCGTGAGGGCGGCCTGATCGACATGGGCGTCGAGCACGGCTTCGTCCGCAAGGCAGGCGCCTGGTACACCTACGAGGGCGACCAGCTCGGCCAGGGCAAGGAGAACGCTCGCAACTTCCTGAAGGACAACCCCGACCTCGCCAACGAGATCGAGAGGAAGATCAAGGAGAAGCTGGGCGTGGGCGTGAAGCCCGAGGCCCCGGCCGCCGAGCCGGCCCCGGACGCGGCGGGCGCGGCCCCGGCCGACGACGCCGCCAAGACGGTGCCCGCGCCGGCGGTCAAGACCACCAAGTCCAAGGCCGCGGCGGCCAAGAGCTAGTCCGTGACACGACGAACCGACTGGGCGGACCACACCGCCCCCGAAAGCCGCACCGGCCCCGCCGGGCGGGGCCACGGGGACGGTGCGGATCAGGACGGCACAGGCCGGGACGGCGGCCACCGGGACGGAGACGGCCGGAGCCGTGGGCGCCGACGGCGGCGCGGCGGGTTCGGCGGCGACCAGGACAGCGGTTCCCCTTCCTCGTCGAGGGCCGAGAAGGGGGAGCCGCCCACGGGGGACCCGGCTGAGCGGGCGCGGGCGATCTGTCTGCGCCTGCTCACCGGTACACCGCGCACGCGCAAGCAGCTCGCCGACGCGTTGCGCAAGCGGGAGATCCCCGACGACGTGGCGGAGGAAGTGCTCTCCCGCTTCGAAGAGGTCGGGCTGATCAACGACAGCGCCTTCGCGGACGCCTGGGTGGAGTCCCGGCACCACGGCCGGGGCCTGGCCCGCCGTGCGCTCGCGCGGGAGCTGCGCACCAAGGGCGTGGAGTCCACGTTGATCGACGAGGCCGTGGGGCAGCTCGACTCGGAGCAGGAGGAGGCGACGGCCCGCGAGCTCGTCGCCCGCAAGCTCCGCTCCACGCGGGGCCTCGAGAGGGACAAGCGCCTGCGCCGCCTCGCAGGCATGCTCGCCCGCAAGGGGTACGGAGAGGGCATGGCCCTCAGAGTGGTGCGGCAGGTACTCGAGGAAGAGGGCGAGGACACCGAGGACTTGGGGTACGGGGCGTTCTGAGCGGGCCGCCCCCACGGGGGTGGGGCGGCAGCCAGAGCGATTCCCGTATCCCAACCCGCGCTCCGCAGGGTGGGGTTATCCCCCCTGCGGAGACGCCGGACCACCGCAGTGCACATCGACCTGTGCACAGACGACTGTGTACGCATGGCACAGGAACCCGGCACGACCGGCGTGGCGCGGCCCGACGACCCACACGGGACGGGGGCCCCGGCTCCGCAAGAACTGAGCGACCTGCGCGTTCTCAAGGCGCTCGCCCAGCCGCGGCGGCAGCAGATGCTGCAGCACCTCACCGTGCACGGCCCGGCCACCTCCGCGACGCTCGCCCGCGCCCTCGGCCTCAACACGGGGGCGACCAGCTACCACTTACGCGAACTCGCCCGATACGGCTTCGTCGAGGAGACGCGTGGCTCGGGACACGGGCGTGAGCGCTGGTGGCGGGCCGTTCCTGGCGACCGGCGCTTTCCGCCGCGCAGTCGGCAGAGCCCCGAGACGCGGCTCGTCATGGACGAGCTCAACAACCTCTCGTACACCGCCGACCTGGAACTCTTCGCGCGGCTGCAGCGGGAGCGGAGCCAGGAGGAACAGGGGCCGAACGCCGCCGAACCCGACGAGTGGGCCGACGCGCTGCCCTACTCGCGGGGCACGATCCGGCTGACCCTCCCCGAACTCCACGCGTTCTTCGAGGAGTACATCGCGCTGCTCAACCGCTACAAGCGGTCCGACGCGGACACCCCGGCAGACGCCCGCACCGTCCTCACGCGCTTCCTCGCCTTCCCCGCACCGAAGGCCTTCCCCGAGCCGGAGACCTCCTCATGATGATGCTGCGCTACGCCCTTCAGACGGTCAGAGACCGCAAAGGCGGATTCCTCGGCGCCTTCCTCGCGCTGATGTGTGCCGCGGCCCTCATCACGGCCTGCGGCACCCTCCTGGAGACCGGCCTGCGCGGCACGATCAAGACCGAGCGCTACGCCGCGACACCCGTCATCGTCTCCGCGGACCAGAACGTCCACCAGACCACGGTCAAGCACAAGAAGGGCAAGACCAAGGTCAAGCACAAGAAGGGCAAGACCAAGGTCAAGCACAAGGCGAAACCGATCGCCGAGAGAGCCTGGCTGCCGGCCGCCGACATCGAGGACAGGCTCAAGAGGGTGCCGGGGGCCGCTACGGTCGTGCCCGAACTCACTTTCCTCGCGCAGCCGTTGTTGCCTGACGCTGCAAGGGGCGCCGGTAAACCCTCGTACGGGCATGCCTGGAAGTCCGCCGTGCTCACTCCCTTCCGCATCGTCGACGGAAAGGCTCCGCGCGCGGCTCATGATCTGGTCGTCGATCGTGACCTCGCCGAACGCGCGAGTCTGAAGCCGGGTGACCATCTGACCGTCCAGTCGACGCAGAGCCCGCGCGACTACCGCATCACCGGCGTCGCCGCACCCGAGGCAGGCGCCCTGGCGCACCAGACCTCGCTCTTCTTCTCCTCCGGGGAGGCCGAGCGGCTCGCCGCGCACCCCGGAAAGGTGACCGCCTTCGGTGTCGTACCGGACGAGGGCACCTCCGTCGCCGACCTGAAAGAGGCGGTCGAACGCGCTCTCGACGGGACGACGGCCCAGGTCAGCGCCGGGGACGGCCGCGGGCCCGTGGAGTTCCTGGACGCGGCGGGAGCGCGCGTCAAGCTCGTCAGCATGGGCGGCGCCATGGGTGGCACCTCCCTTCTGGTCGCCGTCCTCGTGGTCGTCGGCACCTTCGCCCTCTCGGTCCAGCAGCGCCACCGCGAACTCGCCCTGCTGCGCGCCGTCGCCGCGACCCCGCGGCAGATCCGCAGGCTGCTCGGCCGTGAGGCGTTGATCGTCGGTGCCGTCGCGGGGACCACCGGCGCGTTCGCCGGAATTCCGCTCGGCGGCTGGCTGCACGGCCGATTCGTGGCATCGGGAGTCGTGCCCGCCACCCTCGAACGCGCCGTCAGCGCCTTCCCGCCCCTCGTGGCCGTGGCCGCCACCCTGCTGGGTGCCTGGGCCGCCGCCCGCATCGCGGGGCGCAGGATCGCCGGGATCCGCCCGGCACAGGCACTCGCCGAGGCACGGGTCGAGCGGCGTGGGCCCGCCTGGGGCCGTATCGTCGCGGGTCTGGTGCTTCTCGCCGGAGGGATCGTCCTGGTCGCCGTGCTGAGCGTGCTGCACACCGAGGCGGCATCGACTCCCGTCACGTTCCTGGCCGTGGTGGTCTTCGCCTGTGCCATCGCGCTCCTGGGGCCGCTCGTGGTCCGGGCGGCTGCGGCACTGCTGCGGGGCCCTCTCCGGCTGACCGGCCCCGGCGGCAGGCTCGCCCACGCCAACCTGCGCGGCAACGCGGCCAGGATGGCGGCCGTCGTCACTCCGCTCGCCCTTCTCACCGGCATGACCTGCACGGTGCTCTTCGTCCAGCCCACCCTTGACGACGCCGCCCGCGCCCAGGCCCGCGAAGGCATCCGCGCGAACTGGGTGCTGGCCGCGCAGGGGCCGGGCGTCCCGGCGGAGGCCGCACGGAAGCTGCGTACGACCGAAGGCGTCGAGGCCGCCACCGAGGTCGTCCGCACGACGGTCCGTGTCGGGCTCGACAAGTACCCGGCGCAGGGCGTCACCCCCGAGGGCCTCACCCGGACCTGGGACCCGGACGTCACCGCCGGATCGCTCGAGGACTTCGACGAGGACACCGTTGCCGTGAGCGAACTCGCCGCCGACCGGCTCGGCCTGAAGCCGGGCAGCACGCTCAGGTTCACCCTGGGGGACGGCACGAAGACGGAACTCACCGTCCGCGCCGTGTACGCACGCGGCCTCGGGTTCGGCGATCTGACCATGGCGCACGACCTGGTCGCCCGCCACGTGGACAACCCGCTCGCCGGCACTGTCCTCGTCAAGAGCGGCCGTACACAGGAACAACTCGCGGCGGGCGTCCAGAAGTTCCCCGGCGTACGCGTTCTCTCCCCGGCGGCCGCGGACGGTCTCCAGGCCGAGAGCCGACAGGCCAACGCCGAGGTGAACCTCCTGGCGATGGGCCTGGTGCTGGCCTTCACCGCCATAGCTGTCGTCAACACCCTCGCCATGTCCGTCTCCGAGCGCGTGCGTGAGTTCGCGATGCTGCGTCTCGCGGGTGCCACGCGCCGCCAGGTCCTGCGGATGCTGCGCGCCGAGGCGCTGTCGGTCCTGCTCATCGGCGTCGCGCTGGGCAGCGGGGTGGCGCTCGCCGTCCTGACGGCGTTCAGCGTGGGGATGACCGGCAGTGCGGCACCGACGGTCGTCCCCTTGGTGTACGTCTCCGTGGTGGCCGTCGCCGGGCTGCTCGCCCTCGCCGCGACCACCCTGCCGGGCCGCGTCGCCCTGAGGCCGCTTCCCGTCACGGTGGCGACGGCCAAGGAGTAGAGCCTGTACGCGAAGGGTGCCCCCTCTTGAGGAAGAGCTTGAGGGAAAGCTTCAGGAAAGGGGCACCCACGCGCGCGTGCTCACGTCCCGGCGGCCACCACCGGCAGCCCGGCCGCCCGCCACGCCTGGAAGCCGCCGACGAGATCGGTGGCGTGGCGCAGCCCCAACTGCCGCAAGGAGGCGGCCGCGAGGCTGGACGCGTACCCCTCGTTGCAGACCACGACGACGCGCAGGTCGTGACCGGTGGCCTCCGGAGCGCGATGGCTGCCCTGCGGGTCGAGGCGCCACTCCAGCTCGTTGCGTTCGACGACGAGCGCTCCGGGGATCAGCCCGTCGCGCTCCCGCAGCGCCGCATAGCGGATGTCGACCAGCAGGCCTCCGCTCTCGGCGGTCTCGTACGCCCTCTCCGGAGTGAGCCGATCGAGGCCGAGCCGCACGCGCTCCAGCAACTCGTCAATGCCCAGCGGCTGTTCACCGGCAGGCTGCCGACCGCTGTGCTCTCCGTCGCTTCGCTCTCGGTCACTCACTGCCAGTCCTCCGGGCGCTCCACGGACTCCAGGCGGAGCACGTCACCGGTGCGGCTGTAGCGGCGGATCCGTGGCAACGGCGGGTAGTAGGCGTGTACGGAGACGGCGTGTTCGGTCGTGGACTCGTTCAGCACCTCGTGCACGTGGTTACGGCCGAAGGCGCGGCCCTCGCCGGCCGTCAGCTTCCGTTCGCGGTCGACGTCGTCGGAGAGCTCCAAGGTCTTCCACCCGTCGGTGGGCAGACGGGCGGCGAGCGAGTTCTCCTTGAGGGTGCCCGTCGCGGTGAGGAAGGCGCCGACCGACTCCGCGTGGTCGTGCCATCCGGTCCCCGTGCCGGGCGGCCAGCCGATCAGCCAGGCCTCGCTGCCGCCGGGCCCCTGCAGCCGCACCCAGGTCCGGCCCTCGGGGTCGAGCGGCAGGGAGGCGACGAGCTCGGGATCGGACGCGGCGCGGCGGACGAAGTCGAGGAGTTCGGCGGCGGTGGGCGCCGAGGAACGCGCGGTCGAGGGCGCGGGGGAGGAAGGGGCAACAGACACGGGTACCGTCCTGGAAGTTCGCGGAAGCGCGCGCGAGACAGCCCGGAACGGGGCTCGGCGCGCGAGGGAGAGATGCGAGTTCAGCAGGACGGGTGACACACGCAGCCTGCGTAGCGGACGAGGTCCATGTGGACCCTCCGCCACAGGCGAACATCGGTGTCGGTCACGATCCGGAGTAGACCATGAGGCCCGAGGCCGGTCAACCCTGGCTCAGCATGCGAGCCAGGCACGCACCGACGGCGAACAGGACTCCGAACAGGACCCGAAGGCGACCCACGTGATGGCTCTGAGTGCTCCCACCCACGCGGTATCTCCCACCCACCGCCTAACGCCGCGTGACCCCCGCCGCACTCTGCGCCTCGTCCGCTCGGGCGCCCCCCTCCACCCGCTTCCCGTTCCCGTCCCCGCCGCCCCCGGCCCCCGGCGACGCCGGGCCGCCAAGCACCGCTTCGGCCGCGGCGTACAGCTCGGCAGGCCGCACTCCGGAGAGGGCGGTGACCAGATGGCCGTCGGGTCGTACGAGCAGGACGGAGTGGGCGGCGGCCCCGGGATAGCTCTCCGCGACGAGCAGCTCCGCGGGGTGGGGCAGCGCCGTGACGGCCGCCGCGAGCCGCGGCATGATCCCGGCGGTCACCCAGTGCCGCCGCTCCCACACGACGGTGCCCGGCGCGACGAGGACGACGAGCAGGTGACCCGTCCCGAGCCGGTCCCGCAGCTGTACGAAAGAGCCGTCCGGTGCCGTCACCCGCACATCGGCGACCGGCGCCCCTGGCTCCGTCCCGACCACCGTGACGGACTCGGACGGAGCGGCCGCCAAGGGCGACTCGGCGTATGACGGGGGAGCGCCGAGCGGGCCGCGCCCCACGTGGCCGTCCGTGAGGAGCGTGTCGTGGCCACGCGCGGAGCCGGGGACGTACGAGCGCAGGCCCTTGCCGCCGCGCAGCGCGGGCAGCGACTGGTCGGCGGTTCGCAGCCGAGCGGCCACGCCGGCCCGCCGCTCGACCTGATAGCTGTCGAGCAGGGATTCGCGTGCGCCGTGATGCCAGGAGAGCGCCAGTTTCCACGCGAGGTTGTCGGCGTCCCGCAGGCCTTCGTCGAGCCCTTGGCTGCCGAGCGCGCCGAGCAGGTGCGCGGCGTCCCCGGCGAGGAAGGCGCGGCCGACCCGCCACCGCCGGGCGAGCCGGTGGTGGACGGTGTGCACGCCCGTGTCGAGCAGTTCGTACGGCGGTGTCGAGCCCCCGCACCAGCCCGCGAGGGTCTCCCGGATGCGCACGACGAGGGCGTCGGGCGTCACCAGGTCACCGCGGGGCGGAAGCAGCCAGTCGATCCGCCACACGCCGTCGGCGAGGGGACGGCCGGTCACCTCGGCGCCTCCGTGGCGCCACGGAGGCATCCGGTGCAACAACGCCTGACCCGGCCAGGGAAGTTCCGTGCGCAACGCGGCCACGGCGTGTCGCTCGACGGCCGTACGTCCCGGGAAGCGGACGTCGAGGAGCTTGCGCACGGTGGAGCGGGAACCGTCGCAGCCCACCAGATAACTGCCCCGCCACCATGTGCCCTTCGGCCCGCGCGTGTGCGCGGTCAGCCCGCCGGCGTCCTGTTCCAGGGAGTCGAGTTTGTTCTCGACCACGACCTTGACGAGCGGTTCGTCGGCGATGGCGTCGCGCAGGGCGCCTGTCAGGACGTGCTGCGGCAGGTGCAGCGGAGCGGGGGTCTCGTCGTCGAACTCCAGCTCCCGCATCAGCTGTTTGCGCCGCACGGAGCGCCAGCCGGTCCAGCGTGCGCCCGACTCCGTGTCGCCGAACGAGTGACCCGCGAGCCGTTCCACGAACGCCGCCGTGTCCTCACGGAGCACGGCGGTCCGCGCGAGCCGCTGCTCGTCCTTGCCCGGTCCCTCGTCGAGGACGACGGTGGGCACCGAGTGGCGGGCGAGAGCGAGGGCGAGGGCGAGCCCGACGGGGCCCGCGCCGACGACGATCACCGGGTCCACGGCGCACACCCTCCGGCCCGTCGGGCTCCGAGGGTCCGGACTGCCCGGAAGCGCTGGACGTACGTACAGAAACTGGCAGTTGGAGCCCGGTGCACGATCACAGAACGTATGCAACCCATTGCCGGTGCTTGCGTCAAGTGACGATGGCACCGGTGTTCACCCGACAACGCGTGTGGGGGACGGCGCCATCACCGTCCCCCACAACTGTACCTACAGAGCGTCAGTTGGACTTTCCAACTGGGCCTTTGGGGTCGTCCTCGGGCCCGTCTGCGCCGGCGTCGGCGGGCGCGGCCGGAGCGGCTGGAGCAGTCGGCGCGGGCTCCGCGGCGACCGACGGACCGAGCGGAGTGGCCGCGTCGAGCACGCCGGGAGCCTCCGCGGGCTCGGCGGCCGCGGCCACCACGATGCCCGTCTTGGCCCGGCGTCCGCGCTTCTCGATCCAGGTGGCGAGCGAGGAGAGCGCGAGGCAGAGGGAGATGTAGATGACACCGAAGACGGTGACCGTCTGGACGAACGGGTAGTTGCCGTTCACCGGCGTGTTGTTGGCGATCAGCCGTGCCGAGTACAGCAGCTCGGGGTAGAGGATCATGAAACCGAGCGAGGTGTCCTTGAGGGTCACCACGAGCTGGCTGATGATCGTCGGCAGCATCGACCGCACGGCCTGCGGGAACAGGATGGTGGTCATCACCTGGGTCTTGTTCAGACCCAGGGCGTACGCCGCTTCCTTCTGGCCCTTGGGCACGGCGTTGATGCCCGCGCGCAGCACCTCGGCCTGGACGCAGCCGTTGTAGATCGTCAGACCCAGGACGAGCGCCCACAGCGGCGTCATGTCGCCGAGGATGCCCACCCAGAGGGCGAAGATCGTGATCAGCAGCGGGATCGACCGGAACAGGTCGATGAAGATGACCGACAACCAGCGGATCGGGCGGTGGTCGGAGAGCCGGCCGACACACAGCACGACCGCGAAGACCAGCGACAGGACACCGGCGAGGGCGAAGGCCTTCAGTGTGGCCAGCAGCGCGTCGAAGATGTTCTCGCGGATGCCCGAGTAGTTGAAGATGTCCCACAGGGCGCCGTCGAACTCGCCCTTCTCGTTGAGCCGCAGCACCACCCAGGCAACGAGGCCGAGCACCGCCACGGTGCCGACCACGGAGTAGATCCTGTTGCGGAACTTGGCCTTGGGGCCCGGTGCGTCGAAGAGAACGCTGGCGCTCATCGGGCGACCTCCATTCGGTGCTCCAGCAGCCGGAAGGCGCCATTGATGGCGTACGTGATGATCAGGTAGGCGACCGTGACCCACACGAAGATCATCGTGATGTCGTAACCGTCATTGCTCAGGGTCTTGGTGACGTTGAACAGGTCGACGTTGTCGAAGCCACCCGCGATCGCGGAGTTCTTCGTCAGCGCGATGAAGATCGAACCCATCGGGGCGATGACCGCGCGGGTGGCCTGCGGGAGCACCACGACCCGCATGACCTGGGTGAAGCTCATGCCGATCGCACGGGCCGCCTCGGCCTGCCCCATCGGCACGGTGTTGATGCCGGAGCGGAGCGCCTCGGCCACGAAGGACGACGTGTAGAAGCCCAGCGCCGTGACGCCGAGGACGAAGGAGTCCATGTCCGGGAAAAGGATCTTCGGCAGGATGAAGAAGGCCACCAGGAACAGCAGCGTCAGCGGGGTGTTCCGGAGGATGTTCACCCACAGGGTGCCGAAGACGCGCAGCGGCGGGACCGGGGAGACCCGGAAGGCGGCGATGATCACGCCGAGCACCATGGCTATGACGCCGCTGACCACGGTCAGCTCCACGGTGCCGATGAACCCCTCGCGGAACAGCGACAGGTTGTCGGTCAGTACGTTCATGAATTCTCCGCGAGAGGGCGGTCGGACGGCGATGTGCTCACAACACGCCCCGCCCCGCACGGCCCGTCAGACCGTACGAAGCGGGGCGCGGGGTGTCACTTGGGGTCGGTGAAGGCCGGCGGGTCCTTGTACTCGGAGCCGGACTTGCCGATGGTGGCGTCGAACGCCTTCTTGTAGTCGCCGTTCTCCTGGTGCGCCTTGATGGCGTCCGCGACGGCCTTCTGCAGCGCCTTGTCGCCCTT
The DNA here is from genome assembly GCF_055597165.1 of Streptomyces sp. NPDC039480. Taxonomy (NCBI): domain Bacteria; kingdom Bacillati; phylum Actinomycetota; class Actinomycetes; order Kitasatosporales; family Streptomycetaceae; genus Streptomyces; species Streptomyces sp. NPDC039480. The sequence continues at coordinate 44,126 of NZ_JBVITX010000004.1, forward strand.
CTTCAGACCGACGCCGTACGGCTCGTCGGAGAAGGGCTTGCCGACGACCTTGAGCTTGCCGGGGTTCTGCGCGGCGTAGCCCATCAGGATGGCGTCGTCGGTGGTGACGGCGTCGACCTGGTTGTTGAGCATCTGGGCCACGCACTCGGAGTACTTGGACAGCTCGGTGACCTTGGCGCCGTACTTCGGCTTCTTGATGTTCTGCAGCGGCGTGGAGCCGACGATGGAGCAGACCTTCTTGCCGCGGACGGTCTCGGGGCCCTTGATGTCCTTCTCATCCTTGCGGACGAGGAGGGAGGCACCGGCGTGGTAGTACGGACCGGCGAAGTCGATCTGCTTCTTGCGCTCGTCGTTCATCGTGTACGTGCCGATCATCAGATCGACGTCGCCCTTGGAGACGGCGGTCTCACGCGCGCCGGAGTCGATCGTCTTCCACTCGATCTGCTTCGCCGAGAAGCCGAGATCGGCCGCGATCATCTTGGCGATCTCGATGTCGAAGCCGGAGTACTCCTTGGTCGACTGGTCCTGGAAGCCCAGGTACGGCTGGTCGGCCTTGGCGCCCACGATGAGCTTGCCGCGCTCCTTGGCGTCCTTGAACACGGACGAGTCGACCGAAGCGTCCTTCTTGACCGTGTAGCTGAGGGCCTTCGTGTCCTTGCCGTTCGGGCCTTCCGGCTTGTCGCCGGCCGAGCCCTCCTTGCCGCCGCAGGCGGTGGCGGTCAGCGCGATGGCAGCGACGGCTGCCACGGCGGCAGCGGACTTGCGGAGCTTCATGGTGAACATCCTCTGTTTCGACTGGTGTTGAGACGGCGTGGGAGCCTCAGTGCTTAAGGATCTTCGACAGGAAGTCCTTGGCCCGGTCGCTGCGCGGGTTGTTGAAGAACTGGTCCGGCACGGCCTCTTCGACGATCCGGCCGTCTGCCATGAAGACGACGCGGTTGGCCGCGGAGCGGGCGAAACCCATCTCGTGGGTGACGACGACCATCGTCATCCCCTCCCGGGCGAGCTGCTGCATCACCTCGAGGACCTCGTTGATCATCTCCGGGTCGAGCGCCGATGTCGGCTCGTCGAAGAGCATCACCTTGGGGTCCATCGCCAACGCGCGCGCGATGGCGACGCGTTGCTGCTGACCGCCGGAGAGCTGCGCGGGGTACTTGTCGGCCTGGGAGGCGACGCCCACGCGGTCCAGCAGACCGCGCGCCTTCGTCTCCGCCTCCGCCTTGCCGATCTTGCGCACCTTGGTCTGGCCCAGCGTCACGTTCTCGAGCACGGTCTTGTGCGCGAAAAGGTTGAAGGACTGGAAGACCATGCCCACGTCCGCGCGGAGCCTGGCGAGCTCCTTGCCCTCCTGGGGCAGCGGCTTGCCGTCGATCGAGATGTCTCCCGAATCGATCGTCTCCAGGCGGTTGATGGCGCGGCACAGGGTCGACTTGCCGGACCCCGAGGGGCCGATCACGACGACGACCTCGCCGCGGGCGATGGTCAGGTCGATGTCCTGGAGGACGTGCAGAGCGCCGAAGTGCTTGTTGACGTTCTTCAGCACGACAAGGTCGTCCGCCCCAGGCGGTATGGCGTCCTTGGTCACCGATACTTCGGTCACGGCTTGTTGCTCCATCCTCCTCGGTTGGGAGGACAGTAATAACCCAGTGCGACCAGCGTCATTACATCTGAGGGGAAATTGAGCATAACGATCCGGCCGCAACCGGACACACCGTGTGAAGACGGCCCACGGAGTGCGTACCGGGTGGGTAACGGAACGTGCCGACGCCCTGAACCCTCTTGACGCGGTCCTTATCCATCGGCGTGGATGCCTTGGGGCGCTCGCGCGGCCACCGGCCATGACTACCGGCCACAACGGAACGACCGATGAACTGGAGGGGGCCCTCATGCGACTGCTTCTCGTCGAGGATGACGATCATGTGGCCGCCGCCCTGTCCGCGGTCCTGGCCCGGCACGGCTTCGACGTCGTGCACGCCCGCAGCGGCGAGGAGGCCCTCCAGGCCCTGCTGCCCGCCGAAACGCCCCCCTTCGGAGTGGTGCTTCTCGACCTGGGGCTGCCCGACCAGGACGGCTACGAGGTGTGCGGCAAGATCCGCAAGCGCGGCTCGATTCCGGTGATCATGGTGACGGCGCGCTCCGACGTACGCTCCCGGATTCACGGCCTCAACCTCGGAGCCGATGACTACGTAGTGAAGCCGTACGACACCGGGGAACTCATCGCCCGTATCCATGCGGTCATCCGGCGTCCCGCCCCCACTGACGCGTCGACCCCTGGAGACAGCGACCTGCGGCTGGGTCCCGTACGCATCGAACTCCCCACCCGGCAGGTCAGCGTGGACGGTTCGGTTGTCCAACTGACTCGCAAGGAGTTCGACTTGCTCGCCCTCCTCGCCCAGCGCCCCGGAGTGGTGTTCCGCAGGGAGCAGATCATCAGCGAGGTGTGGCGCACCAGTTGGGAAGGGACGGGCCGCACCCTGGAGGTGCACGTGGCCTCCCTGCGTTCCAAGCTGCACATGCCGGCCCTGATCGAGACCGTGCGCGGCGTGGGCTACCGCCTCGTCGCCCCGGCCGCGTAGCGAAGAGCGAGGACAGGTGCGCTCTCGGCTCCTCCCGCTGCTGATCATCCTGATGGCGGGCGTCCTGCTCGCGCTCGGATTTCCGCTCGCCGTCAGCGTCGCCGCCGCCCAGCAGCAGAAGGTGGTCGTCGACCGGATCGACGACACGGCCCGCTTCGCCTCACTCGCGCAGTTCGTCACCAAACGCCCCACAGGGCCGCTCGAAATGGGCAGCACGGACGAGCGCCGGGAGACCCTGCAGAAGGAACTCGACGACTACCACGACGTGTACGGCATCCGCGCGGGCGTCTTCTACCGCGACGACGGCGCCATGGCCCAGTCCCCGAACGACTGGTTCCTGCCCCGCCGCGGAGCCCTGCGGGACGCCTTCGAAGAAGCGCTCCGCTCCCGCGGCAGCCATGACCCCGAACAGGTGTGGCCCTGGCAGCGGGGACGGCTGGCCGTCGCCTCCCCGGTGATCAAGGACGGCGACGTCATCGCCGTCGTCGTCACGGACTCGCCGACCGGACGCATGCGTTCCCAGACGCTGCACGGCTGGCTGCTCATCGGCGCCGGCGAGTCGGCGGCCATGCTCCTCGCGGTCGGCGCTGCGCTGCGACTCACCGGCTGGGTGCTGCGCCCGGTGCGCATCCTCGACGCGACCACGCACGACATAGCGACAGGGCGCCTCAGGTCCCGGGTCGCGCCGGCCGGCGGGCCGCCGGAACTCAGACGCCTGGCCCGGTCGTTCAACGAGATGGCCGACAACGTCCAGGACGTCCTTGAGCAGCAGCGCGCCTTCGTCGCCGACGCCTCCCACCAGCTGCGGAACCCGCTCTCGGCCCTCCTGCTCCGCATCGAGCTCCTCGCCCTCGAGCTGCCCGAGGGCAATGAAGAGATCGCCTCGGTCCGCACCGAGGGCAAGCGCCTCGCCCAGGTCCTCGACGACCTGCTCGACCTGGCGCTCGCCGAACACGTCGCGGCCGACCTGAGCCTCACCGACATCGGGGAGCTGGCCGCCGAGCGCGTCGCCTCCTGGCGGCCGCTCGCCGACGAGCGGGGCGTGCGGCTGACGGGCGAGTGCCCGGCCACCACCGGCTGGGCCGACCCGGTGACCCTCTCCAGCGCGCTGGACGCCGTGATCGACAACGCCCTGAAGTTCACACCCGAGGGCGGGCCGGTCCACGTGGCGGTCTCCTCCTGCGACATGACGACGACCGTCGTGGTCACCGACGGCGGCCCCGGCCTCACCGAGGACGAGCTCACCCGCGTCGGCGACCGCTTCTGGCGCAGCAACCGCCACCAGAACGTGAAGGGCTCGGGGCTCGGCCTGTCCATCTCACGGGCCCTGCTCGCGGCGGGCGGCGGCTCCATCTCGTACGCACATCACGAACCGCACGGACTGAAGGTGACGGTCAGCGTCCCGCGCGGCGGCCCCCTCGGGCAGCCGTAGCCGCACATGAGGGGCGGAAGCCGCGTCACGACGGCTCAGGGCTTGACCGAGCGGTAGTAGCGGCGCGCCCCCTGGTGCAGCGGCAGCGGGTCCGTGAACAGGGCGGTGCGCAGATCCACCAGTTGGGCCGCGTGCACCTCGTCGCCGATGTGGTCGCGGCTGTCGATGACGGTGCGGGTCAGTCGTTCGGTCAGTTCGGCATCGGCCCGGTCCGTGGTCACCAGAAGGTTCGCCACGGCCAGCGTCGGCACGGCGGATCCCAGCTGAGCCTCGGGATAGGCGTCGGCCGGCATCGTCGCGGCCCGGTAGTAGCGCGAGGCGCCACCCTGCTTGTGCAGCGAGTCCACGAGGTAGCCGAGCTTCACGAGCTTGATGTCCATCTCGTTCGACAGCACGCGCACGGAGGTGGTCGGGAGCCCGCCCGACCAGAAGAAGGCATCGATGGAGCCGTTCTTCAGGAGGTCGGGCATCGTGTCGATCCCGGCGGACACCGGCTTGATGTCCCTCACCGGGTCCAGGCCCGCGGCGTCGAGCACCCTGTCGGCTATCAGCCGCACTCCGGAGTGCTCCTGCCCCACCGCCACACGCTTGTTCCGCAGATCCGCGACGGAGTCGATCTTCGAGGACCGGTCCACCACGAGCTGTACGTAGTCGTCGTACAGCCGTGTGCACCCCCGCAGCCGGTGCCAGCCCGGCTCGGCGTTCAGACGGTACGTCTCGACGGCATCGGCGGCGGCGATGGTGAAGTCGACCTTCCCGGTGGCCACCCGCGCGACGTTCTGCTGCGAACCCTCGCTGTTGAGGAGCTCGACGTCGACGTTCGGCATGTCCTCCGAGATCGCCGTCCGCAGGAGCTTGCCGTACCGCTCGTACACACCCTTCTTCACGCCCGTACTGAACGTCATCCGTCCACTCGGGGAGTCCTCACCCATGGGCACCAGCCACCACAACAGCAGCCCGAACACCACGAGGGCCGCTGCGGAGCCTTGCAGGGCGCGGCGCCTGCTGATGTCGGGGAGTGCCTTGAGCATGCGCGCGATCCTGCCAGCCGGTCACCGTGCTGACCAGGGGCGAGGTCACACCGCGCCACTCCGGAGCCCGCGTCCCGGCGCCGAGGTCGGAATCCGAGGGCACGCGCGCGTGGCGACCCCGTACCCTGGGGGGCGAGATGAGCGCGAAGACTTACGAGGTGCGCACCTACGGGTGCCAGATGAACGTCCATGACTCCGAGCGGCTGTCGGGCCTCCTGGAGGACGCCGGCTACGAACGTGCGCCCGAAGGGGCGGACGGCGATGCCGACGTCGTCGTCTTCAACACGTGCGCCGTGCGCGAGAACGCCGACAACCGTCTGTACGGCAATCTCGGCCGCCTGGCGCCGATGAAGACCAAGCGTCCCGGGATGCAGATCGCCGTCGGCGGATGCCTGGCCCAGAAGGACCGCGACACCATCGTCAAGAGGGCGCCCTGGGTCGACGTCGTCTTCGGCACGCACAACATCGGCAAGCTGCCGGTTCTCCTGGAGCGCGCCCGCGTCCAGGAGGAGGCGCAGGTCGAGATCGCCGAGTCGCTCGAAGCCTTCCCGTCGACGCTGCCGACCCGCCGCGAGAGCGCGTACGCGGCCTGGGTCTCCATCTCCGTCGGCTGCAACAACACCTGCACCTTCTGCATCGTGCCCGCGCTGCGCGGCAAGGAGAAGGACCGCAGGACCGGCGACATCCTCGCCGAGATCGAGGCCCTCGTCGCCGAGGGCGTCTCCGAGATCACCCTCCTCGGGCAGAACGTGAACGCGTACGGCTCGGACATCGGCGACCGCGAGGCCTTCAGCAAGCTGCTGCGCGCCTGCGGCAAGATCGAGGGTCTGGAGCGCGTCCGCTTCACCTCCCCGCACCCGCGCGACTTCACGGACGACGTGATCGCAGCCATGGCCGAGACGCCGAACGTGATGCCGCAGCTCCACATGCCGCTGCAGTCCGGCTCGGACCCGATCCTCAAGGCGATGCGCCGCTCGTACCGGCAGGATCGTTTCCTGGGCATCATCGAGAAGGTCCGCGCCGCCATGCCGGACGCGGCGATCTCCACCGACATCATCGTGGGCTTCCCCGGCGAGACCGAGGAGGACTTCGAGCAGACGATGCACGTGGTCCGCGAGGCCCGCTTCGGGAGCGCCTTCACCTTCCAGTACTCCAAGCGCCCCGGGACCCCGGCGGCGACCATGGAGGGGCAGATCCCCAAGGAGGTCGTCCAGTCGCGTTACGAGCGTCTGGTGGCCCTCCAGGAGGAGATCTCCTGGGAGGAGAACAAGAAGCAGGTCGGCCGCACCCTGGAGCTGATGGTCGCCGAGGGCGAGGGCCGCAAGGACGGCGCCACGCACCGCCTGTCCGGCCGCGCCCCCGACAACCGCCTGGTCCACTTCACCAAGCCGGACACCGAAGTACGCCCCGGCGACGTCGTGACCGTCGAGATCACCTACGCCGCGCCGCACCACCTGCTGGCGGAGGGCGCCGTGCTGAACGTGCGTCCCACGCGCGCGGGCGACGCCTGGGAGAAGCGGAACGCCCAGGCGGCCGCGAAGCCCGCCGGCGTGATGCTGGGGCTGCCGAAGATCGGTGCTCCCGAGCCGCTCCCGGTCGCGACGGGCAGCGGCTGCGGCTGCGACTGACCGCTTCGGTAGCCACCGCCTCCAAGGGGCGCGTTACGCTGCGGATCATGCTTGTCGCCGCAGCCGTCTGCCCTTCTCCGCCGCTGCTCGTCCCCGAGGTCGCCGCGGGCGCCGCCCCTGAACTGGACGCCGCGCGCGCGGCGTGCTCGGACGCCATCGGAGTGCTCGCCGCCGCGCGGCCCGACCGGCTCCTCGTGGTCGGCCCGGCCGGACAGAGCGGACGCGGGCCGTACCCGCAGGGCGCGCGCGGGTCGTTCCGGGGGTTCGGCGTGGACATCGACGTACGTCTCGGACCGGCGCCGCGGCACACGCCGGACGACGCCGAGGAGCGGGATCTTCCGTCGTCGCTCGCCGTGGCCGGCTGGCTCCTCGAACGCACGCGGTGGTCGACCGCTCCGGTGGAAGGTCTCGGCGTGGGGGAACCACTTGCCGCCGAGCGGTGTATTCAACTCGGAGGGGAAATGGCAGCCCGGGCGGACCGGGTGGCACTGCTCGTGATGGGCGACGCGAGCGCGTGCCGCACCCTGAAGGCTCCGGGGTACCTCGACGAGCGTGCGGCCGGCTTCGACGCGGAGGTGGGGCGTGCGCTCGGCGCGGCCGACATCGCGGCGCTGAAGGCGCTGGACGCGGGTCTCGCGGCGGAGCTGAAGGCGGCGGGCCGTGCGCCGTGGCAGGTGCTCGCCGGCGCGGCGGACGGCGCGGCGCTGAGCGGCGAGCTGCTCTATGAGGACGCGCCGTACGGCGTGGGGTACGTGGTGGCTGCCTGGTCGTAGCGCGGCTTCCTGAGGCGCTTCCAGAGCCCGGCGCCGGGCCCTGGTGTACGGAGTCGCCCGCGCGCCGTAGCAGCCACGCAGGGCGTCGCCGCCAAGCCATGTCGCCGTCACAGGGGATGTCGCTGCCGCCCCGACAGGCAGATGCGTCCGGACATGCGGAGGCGGCCGCGAAGCGCGCTGCTCCGCGGCCGTCCGCCGCTGCGGTTCAGGAAGCCGGAGGGGGTGACGGAGGCGTCGGCGGGGTGGTGCCGCCGCCCGCGTCCTTGCCCTGGTCCGGCCCGGCGAGGCGGTCGACGGCGTCCTTGGCCTTCCCCGTGCCCGTCCGGATCTTGTCGCTGTACTTGCCCTTGGTCCTCTCGTCGACCACCTTCGCGGCCTTGTCCAGGCCTTGGTCGATCTTGTCCCCGTGCTGCTGCGCGAGGTGCGAGACCTTGTCCTTCGCGGGGGCGAGCTTGGCTTTCAGTTGGTCCAGGAAGCCCATGGGTCCACCTTCCCTCGCCGGGGAGCTACTTGCGGGCGCCCTCACCGGCCTCGTTGTCGGCGGCCTTCTCCGCGGACTGCTGCTTCGGAATGTCCACGCCGTCCGCGTCGGCCTCTTCGGCAGCCTCGGCGGACTTGCCGTCGGCAGCGCCCTCGGCGTCCTTCTCGGCCTCGGCAGCGGGCTTCGCATCGGCGTCGGCCTCGGGAGCCTTCTCGGCCGCCTCCGACTCGACCGTCGGCGTGTCCGCAGCCGCTTCGGCCGTCGAAGCCTCTTCGCCGTCCTTGGCCTTCCGACGGAACCGTGCAAAAACGCCCATATCTACTCCATACGTTACTCGTGTGGGCGAAATCCCGCCCCGCCCGGTGCGTCTCATTGCGTCGCCCGGGTGATCGGTCCTCGAAACCGGCGGCCGGAACCTCGCAACAGGCAACGACCTCAGAGCCGTGCCGTCACGTCGCTCGTTCGGGAAGGGGGCGCGGGGTTTGCGAGACTGGGGCGGTGAGTAGTGCAACCCCCGCCCCGCGGGTCATCGCCGTCGTCGGTCCGACCGCGGCAGGAAAGTCCGATCTGGGCGTTTTCCTCGCCCAGCGTCTCGGCGGCGAAATCGTCAACGCCGACTCGATGCAGCTCTACCGAGGGATGGATATCGGCACCGCCAAGCTGACGCCCGACGAGCGCGGCGGCGTGCCCCACCACCTCCTCGACATCTGGGACGTCACGGAGGCGGCCAGTGTCGCCGAGTACCAGAAGCTGGCGCGCGCCGAGATCGACCGTCTCCTCGCCGAGGGGCGCTGGCCGATCCTCGTCGGCGGCTCCGGCCTGTACGTCAAGGGCGCGGTGGACCACCTGAAGTTCCCCGGCACCGACCCCGCCGTGCGGGCCGGCCTGGAGGAAGAGCTCACGCTGCGCGGCTCCGGAGCGCTGCACGCCCGCCTCGCCGCCGCCGACCCCGAGGCGGCCCGGGCGATCCTGCCCAGCAACGGCCGCAGGATCGTCCGCGCCCTTGAGGTCATCGAGATCACGGGCAAGCCCTTCACCGCCAACCTCCCCGGCCACGACTCGGTCTACGACACCGTCCAGATCGGCGTCGACGTGGCACGACCCGAACTCGACGAACGCATCGCCACGCGCGTGGACCGCATGTGGGACCTGGGCCTGGTCGACGAGGTGCGCGCGCTGGAGGCCAGGGGGCTGCGGGAGGGGCGTACGGCGTCCCGCGCGCTCGGCTACCAGCAGGTGCTCACGGCGCTCGCGGGAGAGTGCACGGAGGACGAGGCGCGCGCCGAAACGGTCCGCGCCACCAAGCGCTTCGCGCGCCGCCAGGACTCGTGGTTCCGCCGCGACCCACGGGTGCATTGGCTCAGTGGGGCGGTGGCCGACCGCGAGGAACTCCCGGCACGCGCACTGGCGTTGGTCGAACGACCGGTCACAGCCTGATCACGTGATGGCATCGGGACGCTCCGGCGGTCATCCCGGCACCTGACGCCGTGCCATCATCGACCATCGATCGACCGGTGAAGTCCGAAGTGGGAGGGCGCGTGGCGATGGAGGCCGGCCCTCGTGACACCGCACATGACGGCGGGGAGCAGTTGAGTCCCGACGGTCCCGACGAGACCCGGGACAGCGTGACGGACGACGGCCCCGACCCGGACGAGATGTCCCAGGAGCCCGAGGTCGAGGTCGAGCTGCGCCCGCAGCCCCGGCTGCGCGTCTGGCAGCTCGCACCCATCGTGATCCTGGCCGCGGTCGGATCCCTGATGTTCGCGTTCCCGCTCGCCTTCGAGTTCGGCGACGGCGGCGCCGTCGTCGCCATGCTCGGGCTGCTGCTCAGCTGCTGCGCCGCCGGCTGGGGCATGATGGCCGCCCGCCGCGTGGGGCACACCTGGCCCGGGCTGCCCGAGCGCGGCTCCGGGCGCCGCCCGGACTGGCGGGTCGTCTCCGGGTACGCCCTGCTGTTCCTGGGCGCCGTGGTCCTCGCCGTGTGGCGGGTGGCCAGACTCCGCTGAGGCCGCCTGCACTCGGCGTCGCCCGTACGGCACCGCGTGACCGGGTGTCGTACCCACCCCGTACGATCGAGGAATGAGCACGCGGATCGCCTTCCTCAAGGGGCACGGGACCGAGAACGACTTCGTGATCATCCCCGACCCCGACAACACCATCGACCTGCCCCCGACCGCTGTGGCCGCCCTCTGCGACCGCCGCGCGGGCATCGGTGGGGACGGCCTCCTGCACGTCGTGCGCTCCGCCGCCCACCCCGAGGCGCGCCACCTGGCGGACCGCGCCGAGTGGTTCATGGACTACCGCAACGGCGACGGGTCGATCGCCGAGATGTGCGGCAATGGAGTGCGCGTCTTCGCCCGATACCTGCAGCACGCGGGGTATGTCGGCGAGGGCGACCTGGCAGTGGCCACCCGCGGCGGCGTGAAGACCGTGCACATCGCCAAGGCCGAGTCCGGCGGCGACATCACCGTGGAGATGGGCAAGGCGCTGCTCCCCGAAGGGGACGTCACCGTCTCGGCCGGCGACCACCGCTGGCCCGCGCTCAACGTGAACATGGGCAACCCGCACGCGGTCGCCTTCATCGACGACCTCTCCGAAGCGGGCAACCTCTACGACCCGCCGCCCCTCAGCCCGGCCTCCGCCTACCCCGACGGGGCGAACGTGGAATTCGTCGTCCCCCGCGGCCCACGCCACGTCGCCATGCGCGTGCACGAGCGCGGCGCGGGCGAGACCCGCTCCTGCGGCACCGGCGCCTGCGCCGTGGCCGTCGCGGCGGCCCGCAAGGACGGCCTGGACCCGGCCGTGACCGGCGCCCCGGTCACGTACACCGTCGATCTGCCCGGCGGGCGCCTGGTGATCACCGAGCGGCCCGACGGCGAGATCGAGATGACGGGCGGAGCCGTGATCGTCGCCGAAGGCGAGATCACGCCCGCATGGATCGAAACGGCAACCTCATGAAGTGTCGCTCGAATGGGTGATCCGTTTCACGCTCGGCGAGAGGCGGTCAGCGCCGCGTGATGGGCTCGGTAGCATCAAGCACCGGCCCGGACGGAGTACGCCACCGTCCGATCACCGCCGGTCGAAGCAGCCGGAGGTGCTCATGAGTGCGGAGGCCACGAATCCGGCCACGCCCGGCCCCGTCGTGTCCGGGGCCCAGCGCAGGCGCGGCCGCGCCCGTCTCGACCTGCGCAGGCTCGGGCGCGCCGCTCTCCTCGGATCCGGCACCCGGGATCGGCTCCCCGACGCGATCGGCCATGTGGCGGAGGCCCACCGGGGCCACTACCCGGACGCGGACCTGGAGCCCCTCCGCCGCGCCTACGTCCTCGCCGAGTCCTCGCACCGCGGCCAGACGCGCAAGAGCGGTGAGCCCTACATCACCCACCCGCTCGCGGTGACCCTGATCCTCGCCCAGCTCGGCGCGGAGATCACGACCCTGACCGCGTCCCTGCTCCACGACACGGTCGAGGACACGGACGTGACGCTCGACCAGGTGCGCGCCGAGTTCGGCGACGACGTCTGTTATCTGGTCGACGGCGTCACGAAGCTGGAAAAGGTCGACTACGGAGCGGCGGCGGAGCCCGAGACCTTCCGCAAGATGCTCGTCGCCACCGGCAACGACGTACGCGTCATGTCGATCAAGCTCGCCGACCGCCTGCACAACATGCGCACCCTCGGTGTCATGCGGCCCGAGAAACAGGCCCGCATCGCCAAGGTCACCCGGGACGTGCTCATCCCGCTCGCCGAGCGCCTCGGTGTGCAAGCACTCAAGACGGAGCTGGAGGACCTCGTCTTCGCGATCCTCCACCCGGAGGAGTGCGCGCAGGTCAAGGCCATGATCGCCGCCAATGAGGCGAGCGCGGACGACCCTCTCGGGGACATCGCGGGCGAGGTGCGCGGCGTGCTGCGCGACGCGGGCATCACGGCCGAAGTGCTCATCAGGCCCCGGCACTCGGTCTCCGTGCACCGCGTGCACCGCAAGCGCGGCGAGCTGCGCGCCTCCGACTTCGGCCGTCTCCTCGTCCTCGTGAACGAGGACGCCGACTGCTACGGAGTCCTCGGAGAGCTGCACACCTGCTTCACACCGGTCGTCTCGGAGTTCAAGGACTTCATCGCCGTACCGAAGTTCAACCTCTACCAGTCGCTGCACACGGCCGTGACCCGCGCCGACGGCGAGGTCGCCGAAGTCCTCATCCGCACCCATCAGATGCACCAGGTCGCCGAAGCGGGCGTCGTCGCCCTGCGCAATCCCTACGCTCCTCCTTCGGAGGAGCCGTCCGACGGCGCCGACGACGAGCGCGTGGACCCCACCAGGCCCGGCTGGCTCTCCCGGCTCCTCGACTGGCAGCAGGCCGCCCCCGACCCCGACACGTTCTGGTCGACGCTCCGGGAGGACCTCGCCCAGGACCGCGAGATCGCCGTCTTCCGGCCCGACGGCGGCACGCTCGGCCTGCCCGCAGGCGCCAGCTGCGTGGACGCCGCGTACGTCCAGTACGGCGAGGACGCCCACGCCTGCATCGGCGCCCGGGTCAATGGCCGGCTGGCGACGCTCAGCACGGTCCTGCGGGACGGCGACACCGTGCAGCTCCTCATGGGCCAGGACCTCACCTCCGGGCCGTCACGCGAGTGGCTGGACCATGCGCGCACGCCCGCCGCGCGGATCGCCATCCGGCGCTGGCTCACCTCACACCCGGCGCCCGCGGCCCCCGTACCGACCCCCTCCGTGCAGCGGCCGCCCCTGCAGGCCCCGGCACCCGTGCCCAAGCCGGAGCCGGCCGGAGTCCTGCGGCCCGCCGCCGCGAACGCCGTCGTGGACCGCGAGGGCGCGACCGTGCGCCTCGCCGGCTGTTGTACGCCGGTGCCGCCCGACGACATCACCGCCTTCGCCGTCCGCGGGGGCGTGGTGACCGTCCACCGGATCGGCTGCCCCGGAGTGGAGCGCATGAAGGAGGCGGGGCGCGCGGAGGTCGGCGTGCGCTGGGGAGACACCGCCGAGTGCCGCGTCACCCTGATCGCCGAATCGTTCGGCCGGGCGCACCTCCTCGCCGACCTCACCGAAGCGATCGCCCTCGAAGGAGTGGAGATCATCTCGGCGACCGTGGAGCCGCCGAGCCAACAGCGCGTGCGCCACACGTACACGCTGCAACTCCCCGACGCCGCCTACCTGCCGGGGCTGATGCGCGCGATGCGCGCGGTCCCCGGGGTGTACGACGTGAACCGAGCCCAGCACCCGGCGGCCGCCGCTCACTGAAGAGCCCGCCCTCGCGCGGTGCCCTGGTCGGAGGGGGCGCACCGGGCGACCCGTTCGAGTGTCTCGGCGCGCGCCGTCACGTGCTGACAAGACGCGCGCTGATAGCGGTGGTTCATGCTGCTCACCCCTCGGACCACGGCCTCCCGGCCGAAGGCCCTCCGTACCCCCCGTATCGGCGCCGCCCTGATCGCTGCGGCCGCGTCCACCGCCCTCCTCGCGGCCGGCGCACCGTCACCGGCCACCCCGCTCGGCATCGGCGACCGGCTCTTCCCGCACCTGGGCAACCCCGGCTACGACGTCGAGACGTACGACATCGCCTTCACCTATCACGGTGACAACCGCAAGCCCCTGGACGCCGTCACCAAGATCTACGCCCGCGCGACCGACCACCTGGAGCGCGTGAACCTCGACTTCGCGCACGGCAAAGTGCGCTCCGTCGAGATGAACGGCGAGCGCGCACGCCACGAAAGCAGCGGCGAGGACCTGGTCGTGACACCGTCCGCTTCGGTCGGGCGCGGCGACCGGATGCTGATCACCGTCCGGCACACCAGTGACCCGGTGCCCGCGAAGGGCACCGAGGGCGGCTGGTTGCGCACCGGTGACGGACTGGCCATGGCCAACCAGGCGGACGCCGCCCACCGGGTCTTCCCCTGCAACGACCACCCCGCGGACAAGGCGGAATTCACCTTCCGGATCACCGCCCCCAAGGGGCTCACCGCTGTCGCCAACGGCCTTCCGGCCGGTACGACCCGCAGCGGCGCCGCCACCACCTGGGCGTACCGCTCCCACCACCCCATGGCGACCGAGCTGGCCCAGGTGTCGATCGGCCGCTCCACCGTGGTGCACCGGGAGGGGCCGCACGGCCTCCCGCTGCGGGACGTGGTGCCCACCAAGGACCGCAAGATCCTGGAGCGCTGGCTGAAGAAGACACCCGGCCAGATCGACTGGATGGAGCGGAAGGTCGGCCGCTACCCCTTCGAGGTGTACGGCATCCTGGTCGCCCAGGCGAGGACCGGCTTCGAACTCGAGACGCAGACACTCTCTCTCTTCGAGAGAGACATCTTCACCCGTCCCGAGTACCCGGAGTGGTACGTCGACGCGATCATGGTGCACGAGCTGGCGCACCAGTGGTTCGGCGACAGTGTCAGCCCGAAGTCGTGGTCGGACCTCTGGCTCAATGAAGGCCACGCCACCTGGTACGAGGCTCTTTTCGCCGAGGAGAAGGCGGACCGGCCGCTGGCCGACAGGATGCGGAACGCCTACCGCCACTCGGACCGGTGGCGCGCGGCCGGCGGGCCCCCGGCCAGGCCGAAGGCGCCCGCGCCCGGACAGAAGATCAGCCTCTTCCGTCCCGTCGTCTACGACGGCAGCGCCCTGGTGCTCTACGCCCTGCGCCAGGAGATCGGGCACGAGGCCTTCGAACGCCTGGAGCGGGAGTGGGTCCGCGTCCACCGCGACGGCAATGCCGAGACCGCCGACTTCGTGCGGCTCGCGTCCCGGGTGGCCGGGCGCGATCTCGGCGGGTTCTTCGAGGGCTGGCTCTACGGGGAGAAGACACCGCCGATGCCGGGGCATCCGGAGTGGAAAGCCGGGAAATAACCCGGGTGACGAGACGGGCCGTGCCGTGCAACCATCATCGGGTCGACGGCACGCCCGTCAGGGACATCCCCTCGGGGACATCTCAGGGCACGATCGGCCGGTTCCGGGAATCTCCGGACCACGCCGGGCGTTGTCGACTGTGACGGATCCCGCATCCGTCGCCTTTCCCATCGACGAATCGACGTAAGGACCAAATGACCTCCTCTTCTTCCCCTTCCCAGGACGCACAGAGCTTCGCGCAGAACTACCCCGAAGGTCTTCGGGCCGATGCCCTGATGGAAGAGGACGTCGCCTGGAGCCACGAGATCGACGGAGAGCGGGACGGCGAGCAGCTCGACCGCTCCGAGCGCGCGGCTCTGCGCCGCGTCGCGGGCCTCTCCACCGAGCTCGAGGACGTCACCGAAGTCGAGTACCGACAGCTCCGCCTGGAGCGAGTGGTGCTCGTCGGGGTGTGGACTTCGGGAACGGTCCAGGATGCGGAGAACTCCCTCGCCGAGCTGGCCGCCCTCGCCGAGACGGCGGGCGCACTGGTGCTTGACGGTGTCGTCCAGCGCCGCGACAAGCCCGACCCGGCGACGTACATCGGCTCCGGCAAGGCCCTGGAGCTGCGCGACATCGTGCTCGAGACCGGAGCCGACACCGTCGTCTGCGACGGTGAGCTGAGCCCCGGCCAGCTGATCCACCTCGAAGACGTCGTCAAGGTCAAGGTGGTCGACAGGACCGCCCTGATCCTCGACATCTTCGCCCAGCACGCCAAGTCCCGAGAAGGCAAGGCGCAGGTCGCCCTCGCGCAGATGCAGTACATGCTGCCGAGGCTCCGCGGCTGGGGTCAGTCGCTCTCCCGTCAGATGGGTGGCGGCGGCGGTGGCGGCATGGCCACCCGCGGACCCGGTGAGACCAAGATCGAGACGGACCGGCGACGGATCCGCGAGAAGATGGCGAAGATGCGCCGGGAGATCGCGGAGATGAAGACGGGCCGCGACATCAAGCGGCAGGAGCGCCGACGCAACAAGGTGCCTTCGGTAGCGATCGCCGGATATACGAACGCAGGCAAGTCCTCGCTCCTCAACCGCCTCACAGGCGCGGGCGTACTGGTGGAGAACGCGCTGTTCGCCACCCTCGACCCCACCGTGCGCCGGGCCGAGACGCCGAGCGGCCGGGTCTACACCCTGGCGGACACCGTCGGGTTCGTCCGGCATCTTCCGCACCACCTCGTGGAGGCCTTCCGCTCCACGATGGAGGAGGTCGGCGACTCGGACCTCATCCTGCACGTGGTGGACGGTTCGCATCCGGTGCCGGAGGAGCAGCTCGCAGCGGTGCGCGAGGTGATCCGCGACGTGGGCGCCACCGACGTGCCCGAGATCGTGGTGATCAACAAGGCGGACGCGGCGGACCCCCTGGTCCTCCAGCGCCTGCTGCGCAACGAGAAGCACGCGATCGCGGTCTCCGCGCGGTCCGGTGCCGGAATCGACGAGCTGCTCGCGCTCATCGACAGCGAACTGCCGCGCCCCGAGGTCGACATCGAGGCCCTCGTTCCGTACACGCACGGTCAGCTCGTCTCCCGGGCGCACGCCGAGGGCGAGGTGCTCTCCGAGGAGCACACCGGCGAGGGCACGCTGCTCAAGGCGCAGGTGCACGAGGAGCTGGCCGCGGAGCTCGCTCCGTACGTGCTCGCCGCGCACTGAGTCGAGCGCCTCACCCGGTAGCGCACATGGCGAAGGCCCGCCCCTCTCGCAGGGGGCGGGCCTTCGCCATGCCAGATGTGGGTGCCGTGCGGCTACTGAGCGCCGTACTTCTTGCTCATCATGTCGTAGACCTGCTCGGCGCCCCTGCCGAGCTGGGGGCCGGCCAGCCAGGTGTTCTCGGCCGGGCCGATCGAGGTGTTCGAGACGAGCTTCGTCTTGCCGCCCACCATCCGGAACCAACCACCTCCGGACGAACCGCCGGTCATGGTGCAGCCGATGCGGTACATCGTCGGCAGGGACGGCGACAGCGAGAGCCGGCCCGGCTTGTCCGCGCACTTGTGCATGATCAGGCCGTTGTACGGCGGGGCGGCCGGGTAGCCCCAGGCGCCCATCGAGCTCACGCTCTGCGCGGCGGGGGTCGAGAAGTCGACGTCGAGCGCGTTGCCGACGGTCTCTTCCAGGGACTTGCCGCCCTGCTCCGGCTTCACGTGCATGACGGCGTAGTCGTACGTCGCACCCGCGCCGCCCGTCGGACCGCCGTCGTTTATCCACTCGTTCGAGGTGGAGACCCAGTCCGCCCAGTACTGGCCGTAGGGGGCGATCTCCTGCGGGGCCGCGTTGCGCAGCTGGGTCTCGGACTTGCCCAGGTCGTTGTAGGACGGCACGAAGGCGATGTTGCGGTACCAGCCGCCGTTCTGGCCGGCGTGCACGCAGTGGCCCGCGGTCCACACGAGGTTGGACTTGCCGGGGTTGCGCGGGTCCTTCACGACCGTGCCGGAGCAGACCATCGACCCCTCGGGGGAGTCGAAGAAGATCTTGCCGACCGGGGCGGCGTTCTTGTGGTACGGCGTCTTCTCGGGCTTGGCCCGGACCGGAGTCGGCTCGGGGTCGGTCGCGCCCTGGCCGGCGGTCGCGTCCTTCGTGGCGATCGTCTTCTTCGGGTCCTTGGCCTTCTGCATCCGCTCGGGCTTCCAGAGCCCTTCGATGACCGGGTTGGCGAAGTCCTTGGCCTCGCGCACCCAGTCGCCCTTGTCCCAGTTCTTCCAGGCGCCGTTCTTCCAGTCGTCCAGGTCGATCCCGTTGTCCTTGAGCTTGTCGGCGAGGCCGTCGGGAAGCTTGGTGTCGGAACCGGAGCCGTCGGCTCCCTGGGACGTGGTGGCGTCCGGCTTGTCGCTCGCCTTGTCGTCGCTCGGGCCACAGGCCGTGGCGGTGAGCGTCAAGGTCGCCGCGAGCCCGGTGGCGGCGAGCGCGACCCGCCGTCCGCGGCTGCGCGCGAACGGCGCACGAGTGGAACGCATGGTGCTGGTACCCCCGTTGAAACGTGTGATTGCCATGTACGTGTCATGCATCGGCGCAGGGCTCCGTGGCACCCGCTGTGACGCGACACCTCACTATGCCTGTGCGGTTGGGGACGAACGGCGGCGGGGCCGTGAAGGTTTGTGGTGCCCCGCCGCCGTGCTTCTCCAGAGGACTGCTCGTGGGCTGCTCATGGACTGCTCTGCTGAGCTCGTCTTCCGGGCTTGCCTTCCGGGCATGTCTCACGAGCATGTCGCCCGGGTCGGCCCCTAGGGCGTAACTACTGGTCGGCGAACTTCTTGCTGACCGCGCTGTAGATGCCCTTGGCCTCCTTGCCGAGGCGCGGCCCTGCCAGCCAGCCCGCCGTCACCGGACCGATGGAGGTGTTCGACACCAGAGCGGGCTTGCCGTCCTGGCCCTCGGCGACCCAGCCACCACCGGACGAACCGCCCGTCATGGTGCAGCCGACGCGGTACATCGTCGGGTCGGGCTTGCTCAGCGAGAGCCGTCCCGGCTTGTCCGCGCACTGGAACAGCTTCTGGCCGTCGTACGGCGGCGCCGCCGGGTATCCGGTCGCCGTCATGGTGTCGATCTGGGGCACCGCCGGGGCGTCGAAGTCCACCGGAAGCGCCGAACCGACCGTCTCCTCGAGCGACTTGCCCTCGCTGCCCTTCTCCGGCTTCACGTGAATGACCGCGAAGTCGTACGGCGCGCCCTTGCCGCCCGTCGGACCACCCTGCTCGATCCACTGGTCGGAAGTCTGCGCCCAGTCGCCCCACCACACGCCGTACGGAGCGACCTCTTCCTTGGGGGCGTTCTGCAGCTCCTCGGCCGACTTGCCGCTGTCGTTGTACGAGGGGACGAAGATCATGTTGCGGTACCAGCCGCCCTCGGCGCCCGCGTGCACGCAGTGACCCGCGGTCCACACCATGTTGGACTTGCCGGGGTGGGCCGGGTCCTTCACGACGGTCGCGGAGCAGACCATCGAACCCTTGGGGCCGTCGAAGAAGAGCTTGCCGGACTCGGCCGCCTGGCCGTGGTACGGCGCCTTGACGGGGGCCGCCTGCACCGGCTTGGGCGTCGGGTCGGTGACGCCCTGGTCACCGGAGATGTCGTTGTCGTCGACGCTGCGGTCGGGGTTCTTGTCCGCGTCCCGCATGCGGTCCGGGTCCCAGAGGTCCTCGATGATCGGGTTGACGAAGTCGCCGGCCTCGCGCAGCCAGTCGTCCTTGTTCCAGTTCTTCCAGGCGCCGTTCTTCCACTCGTCCAGATCGATCCCGTTGTCCTTGAGCTTGTCCTTCCAGGAGTCCGGGATCTGGATCTTGTCGTCACCGTTGCTGTCGCCGGGCTGTGCCGCGGACGAGTCGCCGCCGGCGTTGTCCTCGGTGGGACCGCAGGCCGTGGCGGTCAGTACGAGCGCCGCGCCGAGCGCCACAGCCGCCACGGGGGCGGTCCTGGTGCGCGCGCTCCTCCTATTGCGAACGGTGAAGAGCGGACGTATGGGTCGCATCGTGAGAATCCCCCTGGGCCTCGAAATTGTTCCAAAGTGCTGGACATCCGGGTGTGGAACACCCGTCGCCACCGGTGCGGCGCCCCTTGGTTGTGCTTGCGTTGGGTTTGCTCTGATTTGCTCGGGGGAGCGGTGCACCTGTCGCTGATGAACGGCCCCCACACTATGCCGGTGCCGTTGGGGACGGCCGACGGAAGGGCAACGGTTCCGTCACGGCAAGGATCTTCCGGTTGCCCGTGATCCCCCGGCGTTTTCGTCGTTGGTACGTACGGGGGAGTCGCGGCCTGCGTTCATCCCCCTGCCAACTCGCCTGTGCAGCCGCCCACATGAGCTCCCTGAGCCGCATCGGACGGACGCGCTCGTCCGCAGCGGGAGGACCAACAGTCGTGGCCGTGACCGAGCCTGCGCCCGCGGCAGTGTCCGCAGGGAACTCCGTAACGCAATCCGTGGCGCCGCCCGCGGTGCAGCCCGCGCCACAGCCCGTGGCTCAGTCCGCGCCGCAGCCCGTGGGGCAGTCCATGGCGCAAGCCGCGGCGCAAGAGGGGATCCTGCGTCGCCAGTCGGCCCGCGAGTCCGCGGCGCGCACTTACGCGCGCGCCCTGCCGATCGTGCCGGTGCGGGCACGTGGCCTGACGATCGAGGGCGCCGACGGGCGCCGCTACCTCGACTGTCTCTCGGGCGCCGGGACCCTGGCCCTCGGCCACAACCACCCCGTGGTGCTCGAGGCGATCCGCAAGGTCCTCGACTCCGGGGCGCCGCTGCACGTCCTCGACCTGGCCACACCGGTCAAGGACGCTTTCACCACCGAGCTGTTCCACACGCTGCCGCGAGGCCTCGCCGAGCACGCGCGGATCCAGTTCTGCGGCCCTGCGGGGACGGACGCGGTGGAGGCGGCGCTGAAACTGGTCCGCGCCGCCACCGGCCGCCGCCACCTGCTCGCGTTCACCGGCGCCTACCACGGGATGACGGCCGGGGCGCTCGAAGCATCCGGCGGCGCATCGGACGTACGGGTCGCGCGCCTGCCCTATCCGCAGGAGTACCGCTGTCCGTTCGGCCTGGGCGGCGCGCGCGGCGCCGAGCTCTCCGCCCGGTGGACCGAAAATCTCCTCGACGACCCCAAATCAGGCGTGACGACACCCGCCGGCATGATCCTCGAACCGGTCCAGGGCGAGGGCGGAGTCCTCCCCGCTCCCGACGCCTGGCTCCGCCGGATGCGCGAGATCACCGCCGCGCGGAACATCCCGCTCATCGCAGACGAGGTACAGACGGGCGTCGGCCGCACCGGAGCCTTCTGGGCCGTCGAGCACAGCGGCATCGTCCCGGATGTGATGGTGCTCTCCAAGGCGATCGGCGGCAGCCTTCCCCTCGCCGTCGTGGTCTACCGAGACGACCTCGACGTCTGGCCGCCCGGCGCGCACGCCGGCACCTTCCGCGGCAACCAGCTCGCCATGGCAGCGGGCGCGGCGACCCTCGCGTACGTCCGCGAGAACGGCCTCGCCGAGCGCGCCGCCACCCTCGGCGCCCGCATGCTCGCCCAACTGCGCTCCCTGGCGGCCGACCACCCCTGCATCGGCGAGGTCCGGGGCCGGGGCCTGATGATCGGCGTGGAACTGGTGGACCCGGCTTCGGACCCGGGGCCGGGACCGGGGTCGACGCCGAAGCCCGGGCCGGGGCCAGCCCCGAAGCCGGGGCCGAGGCCTGTGCCGATGTCGGGGGCGACGTCCGGGCCGATGCCTGGTTCTACGTCGGGGGCGACAGCAGGTGCAGGCTCGATTCCGGAGCAGGGTGGCATGACGGACGACCCCTTCGCCGCCTCGCAGCCCCGCCCACCGGCCCCGGACCTGGCCGCGGCCGTGCAGCGCGAGTGCCTGCGTCGTGGCCTCATCGTCGAAATCGGCGGCCGCCACTCCAGTGTCGTACGACTCCTGCCTCCCCTCACCCTCACCGACGAACAGGCGACCGCGGTCCTCGACCGCCTCGCCGACGCGCTGGCCACCGCGGCGCGTGCCCACCACGCATAGCAAAGACGGACCCGGGCCGTGCCGGCTGACATGAGCCGCCGATCGCGTACCCGCCCCGTTGCCACACGGAGCCCCGAACAACCTCACAAGGAAGCCCTCTTGAACGCCACCCCCGCATCCGAAGGCCGCCCCCAACCCCACGCCCCGGGTGCGTGCGGCGCGCACACCTCACTGGTGGCGGAGTCCAACACGGTCCCCCGGCAGAAGGGTGGCGGCCAGGACGCCGAACGCCTGCGCGGCACGTCCACCGACCTGTTGGAGCACCCCGACCCGCACGTCGCCGCACAGACAGCGGCAGTCGAGAACCTCCTGCGCTGCTGGGTCAGGGAGAACAACATCCCCGCTCCGGACCACGGCGTCCTGCACATCCCTCTCCAGGCCAGCGGAACGGCCCTGCTCGTCCCCGTGCACTACTGGTCGGCCACCGGCTGGCACCGCTTCAGCCTCCCCTACCTCGAGGACGGCCCGGCGAGCGCCCCACCCGTGGACGCCGTCACCGTCGCTGCCCTCCTCAGCCGCGAGACGGCCCGCCGCGCCACGGAACCGCCGCCGGCCGGCGCAACGGAATCGACCGACTCAGCCTCGACTGAAGCGGCCGAGCCGGTCGAGTTGGTCGAGCCAGGCGAACCGGGTGAGCCGACCGAGCCGGGCGACGGTGCCGACCTGGTCGGCCGGGTCGCCGACTCGGTCCGGCGCACGACCGCGTTCATCACCTACCGCCGCAACAGTCCCGACGACGAGCCCGACCTTTTCCTCGCCGCCGAACAGTCCCTGCTCCTCGGCCACCCCCTGCACCCGACCCCCAAGAGCCGCGAGGGTCTGTCCGACACCGAATCCCGCCTGTACTCACCCGAGTTGCGCGGCGCCTTCGCGCTGCACTGGCTGGCCGTCGACCGCTCCGTAGTCGCTTCCGACTCGGCCTGGACCGAGCGTGGCCGCGCCGTCCCCGCCGACCGGCTCACCGCCCGCCTCGCAGGCCCGGACCTGCCGCTCCGGGACGATCGCGTCGCCCTGCCCGTGCATCCCTGGCAGATCCGCGAGCTCCGGCACCGCCCCGCGACCGCCGCGCTCCTCGACGCCGGACTCCTCCAGGACCTCGGCCCTCATGGCGCCCCGTGGCACCCCACCTCCTCCGTACGCACCCTGTACCGCTCCGGCGCGGCCGCCATGCTGAAGCTCTCGCTCGGCCTGCGCATCACCAACTCCCGCCGTGAGAACCTCCGCAAGGAACTCCACCGCGGCGTCGAGGTCCACCGGCTGCTGCGCAGCGGCCTCGGCGAAGAGTGGCAGTCGGTCCACCCCTGCTTCGACGTGGTCCGCGACCCGGCATGGCTCGCCGTCACCGGCCCCGACGGCACGCCGGTCCTCGGGCTCGACGTCATGATCCGACACAACCCCTTCCGTCCCAGTGACGACGCCACCTGCATCGCCGGCCTCGTCTCGCCGAGGCCGACGGCGCTGCCCGCCTGCCAGGAACCTCGTGCGATGTGCTCCCGGCTCGCCGAGACCGTCACCCGGCTCGCCGGACGCACGGGCCGGTCCCGGGGCGCCGTGGCCGCCGAGTGGTTCCTGCGCTACCTCGAAGCCGTCGTGCGCCCCGTGCTGTGGCTGGACAGTGAAGCGGGCGTCGCCCTGGAGGCGCACCAGCAGAACACCCTCCTCCTGCTCGACCCCGACGGATGGCCCGTGGGCGGCCGCTACCGGGACAACCAGGGCTACTACTTCCGCGAGTCCCGCCGCTCCGAACTCGAACGGCGCCTTCCCGGCATCGGCCAGGACAGCGACACCTTTGTCTCCGACGAGGTGACGGACGAGCGGTTCGCCTACTACCTCGGCATCAAC
Source organism: Streptomyces sp. NPDC039480 (assembly GCF_055597165.1). NCBI lineage: Bacteria > Bacillati > Actinomycetota > Actinomycetes > Kitasatosporales > Streptomycetaceae > Streptomyces > Streptomyces sp. NPDC039480. The sequence continues at coordinate 67,248 of NZ_JBVITX010000004.1, forward strand.
AACGTGTTCGGCCTCATCGGCGCCCTCGGCGCCGAACGACTCGCGGACGAACGGCTCCTGCTCGCCGCCTTCCGCCGCTTCCTCGGCGATGTCGTGACAGGGCCTGACAGGCTGCGGACCTCTCTGCCCGCGACCCTGCTCGACTCACCTGCCCTGCGGTGCAAGGCCAACCTGCTGACCCGTCTGCACGGCCTCGACGAGCTTGTCGGCCCCGTCGACACCCAGTCCGTCTACGTCACCATCCCCAACCCCCTTCATTCCTGAGGGACATGCCCCACCTCTGCTGACAGGAGCGACGACGTGCCTCCCACCGATGCGAGCACCGATTCCGGGACCGAATCCGCCGCTGCCGGCGCCGACTGCACGGACACCCTCGATCTGCGCCTGCCCGAGGAGCTCGTCGCCCTGCTGGCCGAGGGCGACGGGCATGCCGGCGCGGTGGAGGACGATCTCCTGGATGGCGTCGGGGGCTGGGGGCCTGTCACCACCGCCGCCGGTGTCTTCCAACTCGTACCCGCACGTCTCGAACGTGACCTCCCGCTGATCAGCCGATGGATGAACGACCCCGCCGTGGCGGCCTTCTGGGAACTGGCAGGGCCCGAAACCGTCACAGAGGCCCACCTGCGCCGACAGCTCGACGGAGACGGGCGCAGCGTCCCCTGCCTGGGCGTGCTCGACGGCATGCCGATGAGCTACTGGGAGATCTACCGAGCGGACCTCGACCCCCTGGCCCGTCACTACCCCTCGCGTCCGCATGACACAGGGATCCACCTCCTCATCGGAAGAGTCGCCAACCGCGGCCGTGGCCTCGGCACTTCGCTGCTCAGAGCCGTCGCTGATCTGGTCCTCGACCGTCGCCCCGCATGCGCACGCGTCGTAGCTGAACCCGACCTGCGCAACACCCCCTCCGTCTCCGCATTCCTGAGCGCCGGCTTCCGCTACTTCGCGGAAGTGGAACTGCCCGACAAACGCGCGGCTCTCGTGGTCCGTGATCGGGCCCTGCGCGCCGTGCTCTGACCCGATCACTTTTAGTACACCGCTCGCCCCGATCCGGTTCCCTCCCCGAGGAGTCCCCGTGCCGAATCCGTCCCCCAGCCCGATTCCCAGCCCCTCCGCCGAGTTGTACGACCCGCCCGAGCTGACCCAGGACAGATGGCGCGAGGCCGGGCGCCGCCTGCTGGCCAAGATGATCGGGGAGTTCGCGTACGAGGAGATCATCCGGCCTGTACCCGTACCCGTACACGCAGACGTTCCCGTACGCGCACCCCTGTCCGCTCCTGCATGCGCTCCCGCGTCGGCAGCGGACGGGAACGCGGGCACCTACCGGATCCACCTCGAACCGGCAGAGCCGGAGGAGGAGCCCGCCACGACAGCCCGGCGGCAGGGCGCCTGCCTCACTTTCCGTGCGCGCCGTGGCTCGTACGGCAGTTGGCATGTGGACCCGGCCGGCCTGACCCTCACCGAGGGCGACGGGCCGGCCCTCTCCTTCGGCGACCCCCTGCGGTTCCTGGTGATGGCCCGCAGGACCCTGGGCCTGGACGGTGCCACACTCGGGCACCTCATCCGCGAGCTCACCGTCACGCTGAGCGCCGACACCCGCATAGATCACACGGCGCTCAGCGCCGCCCGCCTCGCCGACCTCGGCTACGCGGAACTCGAAGGGCACCAGACCGGCCATCCCTGGCTCGTCCTCAACAAGGGACGCATCGGGTTCTCCGCCTGCGACACCGACCGATGGGCACCCGAGGCCCGCCGCTCCACGACGCTCCCGTGGATCGCCGTCCACACCAGTCTCGCCGTGTACAAGGGGGTCGCGGGACTGGAGACCGCGCAAAGCCTCTATGCACGCGAGCTCTCCGCCGCCACCCGCACGTCCTTCGCGGACTTACTCCGCGCGCGCGGCCTCGACCCGCAGGAGTACCTCTACCTCCCCGTACACCCCTGGCAGTGGGACGAGATCGTGCTACCGCTCTTCGCTCCGTCCATCGCCACGGATGCCATCGTTCCGCTCTGCAGTGACGGCGACCTGCGCCTTCCTCAGCAGTCCATCCGTACCTTCCTCAACGCGTCCCGCCCCGACCGGCACACCGTGAAGCTCCCGCTGTCGGTCCTGAACACGCTCGTGTGGCGGGGCCTCCCCACAGGCCGCACGGTCGCCGCGCCCGCCGTAACGGCCTGGATGCACGCCCTGCGTGACGCGGACCCCTTTCTGCGCGACGAATGCGGAGTGATCCTTCTGGGTGAAGTCGCGTCGGTGGCCGTCGAACACCCTCTGTACGACGATTTGCCGGAAGTTCCCTACCAGTACCGGGAGTTGCTCGGCGCCATCTGGCGCGAGCCGGTCAGCCGGTACCTCGCACCCGGTGAACGCGCCCGTACGCTCGCCTCGCTCACGCACACCGACCCCGCCGGCCGGGCGTTCGTCGCGGAGCTCGTGGAGCGCTCGGGGCTGACGCCCCGGGTGTGGCTGCAGCGGCTCTTCACCGCTCTGCTGCCTCCACTGCTGCACTTCCTGTACCGCTACGGCACAGTGTTCTCCCCTCACGGGGAGAACACCATCGTCGTCTTCGACGACAAGGACGTCCCCGTCCGGCTGGCGGTGAAGGACTTCGTGGACGACGTCAATGTGAGCGCTGTGCCGCTTCCCGAGCAGGCCTCGATGCCGGACGACGTCCGCGACGTACTGCTCACCGAGCCCCCCGGCTTCCTCACCCAGTTCATCCACTCGGGTCTCTTCGTAGGCGTCTTCCGGTATCTCGCGCCCCTCTGTGAGGAGCAACTCGGTGTGCCGGAGGGCGACTTCTGGTCCTTCGTGCGTGCGGAGATCATCCGGCACCAGGCACGCGCTCCGGAGCTGAAGGAGCGGTACGAGATGTTCGACCTGCTCACACCCCGTATCGAGCGGCTCTGCCTGAACCGGAACCGGCTCCACCTCGATGGATACCGCGACCGGCCGCAGCGCCCGCACGCCGCCGTGCACGGAACCGTGCCCAACCCTCTCCACCAGCCTTGATCGCCGGATTGTCAGTGGGGCACCGTAGGGTGGTCGCGCTATGACGAAGCCCTCCCTCCCCGAGCTCCTGCACGCCGCCGTCACCGCTGTCGGCGGCACGGAACGCCCTGGCCAGGTATCCATGGCCGAGACCGTCGCCGAGGCGATCGACGACGGATCGCACCTGCTGGTCCAGGCCGGCACCGGCACGGGTAAATCCCTCGGCTATCTGGTGCCGGCCCTGGCCCACGGTGAGCGCGTGGTGATCGCGACGGCCACCCTCGCCCTGCAGCGCCAGCTCGTGGAGCGAGACCTGCCGCGCACGGTGGACGCACTCCATCCGCTGCTCCGCCGCCGCCCCCAGTTCGCGATGCTCAAGGGCCGCTCGAACTATCTGTGTCTGCACCGTCTCCATGAGGGCATGCCACAGGATGAGGAGGAGGGGCTTTTCGATCAGTTCGAGGCGGCCGCTCCCACCAGCAAGCTGGGCCAGGACCTCCTGCGGATGCGGGACTGGGCGGACGAGACCGAGACCGGCGACCGCGACGATCTGACGCCCGGCGTGTCCGACCGTGCGTGGTCCCAGGTCTCCGTCTCCTCCAGGGAGTGCCTGGGCGCTTCGAAGTGCGCCTATGGGGCGGAGTGCTTTGCAGAGGCGGCCCGCGAGCGTGCCAAGCTCTCCGACGTCGTCGTCACGAACCACGCGCTACTCGCCATCGACGCCATCGAAGGCGCACCCGTGCTGCCCCAGCACGAGGTGCTGATCGTGGACGAGGCCCATGAGCTGGTCTCCCGCGTCACCGGCGTGGCCACGGGTGAGCTCAGTCCGGGGCAGGTCAACCGCGCCGTGCGGCGTGCGGCGAAGCTCGTGAACGAAAAGGTCGCTGACCAGCTCCAGACGGCGTCGGAGGGCTTCGAGCGTCTGATGGAGCTGGCTCTGCCGGGTCGCCTGGAAGAGATTCCGGAGGACCTCGGATACGCGCTGATGGCCCTGCGGGATGCCGCCCGCGGGGTCATCACGGCGCTCGGTTCGACCCGCGACAAGTCGGTCCAGGACGAGGACGCGGTCCGCAAGCAGGCGCTCGCCTCCGTGGAGTCGATCCACGACGTGGCGGAGCGCATTACGAACGGCTCCGAGTACGACGTCGTCTGGTACGAGCGCCATGAGCGCTTCGGCGCCTCGCTCCGTGTGGCGCCCATGTCCGTGTCGGGCCTCCTGCGGGAGAAGCTCTTCGCCGACCGCTCGGTGGTCCTCACCTCCGCCACGCTCAAGCTGGGCGGCGATTTCAACGGCGTAGGGGCCTCGCTCGGCCTGGCACCGGAGGGCACCGAAGCCGAGGACGCCCCCGTCTGGAAGGGCCTCGACGTCGGCTCGCCCTTCGACTACGGCAAGCAGGGCATCCTGTACGTCGCCAAGCACCTGGCCCGGCCGGGACGCGAAGGCACCCGGAGCGACATGCTCGATGAGCTGGCCGAGCTGATCGAGGCGGCCGGTGGCCGCACGCTCGGCCTGTTCTCCTCCATGCGGGCCGCCCAGGGCGCGGCGGAGGAGCTGCGGGAGCGACTGGACATGCCGATTCTCCTGCAGGGCGAGGAGACCCTCGGCGAGTTGATCAAGGGCTTCGCGGCGGACTCGAAGACGTGTCTCTTCGGGACCCTCTCGCTCTGGCAGGGCGTCGACGTGCCGGGTCCCAGCTGCCAGCTGGTGATCATGGACAAGATTCCGTTTCCCCGTCCCGACGATCCGCTGATGAGCGCTCGCCAGAAGGCGGTCGACGAGGCCGGTGGCAATGGCTTCATGGCGGTCGCGGCGACCCATGCGGCGCTACTGATGGCGCAGGGCGCGGGACGTCTCGTACGGGCGTCGGGGGACCGCGGGGTCGTCGCCGTGCTGGACCCCCGGCTCGCCACCGCGCGCTACGGGAGCTACCTGCGGGCCTCGCTGCCCGACTTCTGGTACACCACGGACCGTAATCAGGCACGTCGCTCACTGGCCGCGATCGACGCTGCGGCGAAGGCGGACGGGGCGTAGGGCTCAGGGCCATGGTTATCGGGGCGCTGTGGCCACCGGGATGTGGTCACAGGGCGGCTGCGCCCACCGGGGCTTGCCCCTGTGGGCGGTCGGCCCCAGACGCAGCAGGGCCCCGGAACCGGCGCAGTTGGTTCCGGGGCCCGGTCAGGGGCGGGGTCTCACACCCGCCGCAGCACCGCCACGACCTTGCCGAGGATCGTCGCCTCGTCGCCGGGGATCGGCTGGTACGCGGAGTTGTGCGGCAGCAGCCAGACGTGGCCGTCCTCGCGCTTGAATCGCTTGACCGTGGCTTCGCCGTCCAGCATGGCGGCCACGATGTCGCCGTTCTCCGCGACGGGCTGGCGGCGCACCGTGACCCAGTCGCCGTCACAGATCGCGGCTTCGATCATCGAGTCACCGACGACCTTCAGTACGAAGAGCTCGCCGTCCCCCACGAGCTGGCGGGGGAGGGGGAAGACGTCCTCCACCGACTCCTCGGCGAGGATGGGCCCACCGGCCGCGATACGGCCGACGAGCGGGACGTACGACGCGGCGGGCTTGCCGGTGGTGTCGGTGGGCTGGCTGCTGGGCTGGTCCGAGCCCCGCACCTCGTACGCGCGAGGGCGGTGTGGATCGCGGCGCAGGAAGCCCTTGCGCTCCAGAGCCATCAGCTGATGGGCGACGGAGGAGGTGCTGGAGAGGCCGACGGCCTGCCCGATCTCCCGCATCGACGGCGGATACCCGCGCCGCTGCACGGAGTCCCTGATGACCTCGATCACGCGGCGTTGCCTGTCGGTGAGTCCCGAGCTGTCGGCTCGGATGCCTGGAGGTCGGCCCGGCAGGGAGCGAGTGGGCTTGGGCCCCTCCTGGTTCGTGGCTGCGTCATTCATGGCATGCACCGGCTCGAGTCGGCTCTGGGAGCGGTCCTGGGCAGTGATGGTGGCGCTGTCTGCGGTGGTGGTCACGTCGGTCGGCCCCTCTCGAGATGTTCTCTCCCTAGCTAGCCAACGGTAGTTGCTTTCGAAAGGTTGCGCCAAACACACGTTCGAGTGAAAAAACGCAGATTACCCGCCGTGATCATGTGTTTGGGTGTATGGCTGGCGCTCGGGCCGAACGGCATTTCGGTTCATTACGGTACGCTTCACCGCCGGGACCATGAGCCCCTCGGCGGGGCTCCCATAGTGCCACTCGGCACCCCGTCAACCCGGCACCGGCCCCCCGTCCCGAGCGGCGTGAGTGATGGCCCTGTGTGGTTGATGTCTTCCGAGGCGGTACGACACGCGCGGTGCCGCAAAAGCAGCCAAACCCCAGATCTAGTGGTTGGATTGCCGCAGCAGCCCAGAAGTTGTGGTCCCTGGTCTCTCAGGGGCTCCGGGATCGCCTATGCTTGGGGCTGCTTCGAGGGCCCCGAGGGCCCGTTGAGGCTTATGAGTCGTGCCGTGAAGGAGGGTTGGAAGTTCCATGCACTGCCCCTTCTGCAGGCACCCCGACAGCCGCGTCGTCGACAGCCGCACCACCGACGACGGCACGTCGATCCGCAGGCGCCGTCAGTGCCCCGACTGCTCCCGTCGTTTCACGACCGTGGAGACATGCTCACTGATGGTGGTCAAGCGCAGCGGCGTGACGGAGCCATTCAGTCGCACCAAGGTCATCAACGGCGTCCGCAAGGCGTGCCAGGGGCGGCCGGTGACCGAGGACGCCCTCGCCCTGCTCGGCCAGCGGGTCGAAGAGGCGGTGCGGGCCACCGGAAGCGCCGAGCTGACCACCCACGACGTGGGCCTCGCCATACTCGGCCCGTTGCAGGAGCTCGACCTTGTCGCCTACCTGCGCTTCGCGTCCGTGTACCGGGCCTTCGACTCGCTCGAGGACTTCGAGGCTGCCATCGGGGAGCTGAGGGAACAGCGGCTCCAAGCGGAGCCGGGCGACGCGGGCGGAGAGCGCGTCGTGAATGACTGCGGGCCCGGAGGGACTGTCGAAGTCCCGGTGCCCGCCACCGCCGCCGACTGACCGGCTGACCGACCGGCCGGCGGCGAACCAGACCTGTTGAGGGCGTCCTCTGCGATGTCCGCAACATCAGACACACATCCGTGCCACGGGAAGAACGTGGCACTTCAGGGCGTTTTAGCCTGATACAGGGAGGCGGCATGACCGAGACGACGAGCGGCCCGGCACGAGGTTCCCGCGCGAAGGGTTCCAAGGCCAAGGGTCTGCGTATCGAGCGCATCCACACGACGCCCGGCGTGCATCCGTACGACGAGGTGGCCTGGGAGCGCCGTGACGTCGTCATGACCAATTGGCGCGACGGCTCGATCAACTTCGAGCAGCGTGGCGTCGAGTTCCCCGACTTCTGGTCGGTGAACGCGGTCAACATCGTCACCAGCAAGTACTTCCGCGGGGCCGTCGGTACCCCGCAGCGCGAGACCGGCCTCAAGCAGCTGATCGACCGCATCGTGAAGACCTACCGCAAGGCCGGTGAGGACTACAGCTACTTCGCCTCGCCCGCCGACGCCGAGATCTTCGAGCACGAGCTGGCCTACGCCCTCCTGCACCAGATCTTCAGCTTCAACTCGCCGGTCTGGTTCAACGTCGGCACGCCCCAGCCGCAGCAGGTGTCCGCCTGCTTCATCCTGGCCGTCGACGACTCCATGGAGTCGATCCTCGACTGGTACAAGGAAGAGGGCATGATCTTCAAGGGCGGCTCCGGCGCCGGCCTGAACCTCTCCCGCATCCGTTCCTCCAAGGAACTGCTGTCCTCCGGAGGCAACGCCTCGGGTCCCGTCTCCTTCATGCGCGGTGCCGACGCCTCCGCCGGAACCATCAAGTCCGGTGGCGCCACGCGCCGCGCGGCCAAGATGGTCATCCTCGACGTCGACCACCCCGACATCGAGGGCTTCATCGAGACCAAGGTGAAGGAAGAGGAGAAGATCCGCGCTCTGCGCGACGCGGGCTTCGACATGGACCTGGGCGGCGACGACATCACGTCCGTCCAGTACCAGAACGCCAACAACTCGGTCCGCGTGAACGACACGTTCATGAAGGCGGTCGAGGAGGGCGGCAAGTTCGGCCTGACGTCCCGCATGACGGGTGACGTCATCGAGGAGGTCGACGCCAAGTCGCTCTTCCGCAAGATGGCCGAGGCCGCCTGGGCGTGTGCCGACCCCGGCATCCAGTACGACGACACGATCAACGCCTGGCACACCTGCCCGGAGTCCGGCCGGATCAACGGCTCGAACCCGTGCAGCGAGTACATGCACCTGGACAACACGTCCTGCAACCTCGCCTCGCTGAACCTGATGAAGTTCCTGAAGGACGACGGCAAGGGCAACCAGTCCTTCGACGTCGAGCGCTTCTCGAAGGTCGTCGAGCTGGTCATCACCGCGATGGACATCTCGATCTGCTTCGCGGACTTCCCGACCCAGAAGATCGGCGAGAACACCCGCGCCTACCGTCAGCTGGGCATCGGCTACGCCAACCTCGGCGCCCTCCTGATGGCCACCGGTCACGCGTACGACTCCGACGGCGGCCGCGCCCTCGCCGGCGCCATCACGTCGCTGATGACGGGCACCTCGTACAAGCGTTCCGCCGAGCTCGCCGCGGTCGTCGGTCCCTACGACGGCTACGCCCGCAACGCGACGCCCCACAAGCGCGTCATGAAGCAGCACGCCGACGCCAACGGCGCGGCCGTCCGCATGGACGACCTGGACTCGCCGATCTGGGCCGCCGCCACGGAGGCCTGGCAGGACGTGATCCGCCTCGGTGAGAAGAACGGTTTCCGTAACTCCCAGGCGTCCGTCATCGCCCCGACCGGCACCATCGGTCTCGCGATGTCCTGCGACACCACGGGCCTGGAGCCCGACCTCGCCCTGGTGAAGTTCAAGAAGCTCGTCGGCGGCGGCTCGATGCAGATCGTCAACGGCACCGTGCCGCAGGCCCTGCGTCGCCTGGGCTACCAGGAGGAGCAGATCGAGGCGATCGTCGCCCACATCGCCGAGAACGGCAATGTGATCGACGCCCCGGGTCTGAAGACCGAGCACTACGAGGTCTTCGACTGCGCCATGGGTGAGCGCTCCATCTCCGCGATGGGCCACGTCCGCATGATGGCCGCGATCCAGCCGTGGATCTCGGGCGCCCTCTCCAAGACGGTCAACCTCCCGGAGACCGCCACCGTCGAGGACGTCGAAGAGGTCTACTTCGAGGCGTGGAAGATGGGCGTCAAGGCGCTCGCCATCTACCGCGACAACTGCAAGGTCGGTCAGCCGCTCTCCGCCAAGAAGAAGGAGGAGGAGAAGGCCGAGATCACCGAGAAGACCGAGGACACGATCCGTGCCGCGGTCGAGAAGGTGGTCGAGTACCGCCCGGTCCGCAAGCGTCTTCCGAAGGGCCGTCCCGGCATCACCACCTCCTTCACCGTGGGTGGCGCCGAGGGCTACATGACCGCCAACTCCTACCCGGACGACGGTCTCGGCGAGGTCTTCCTGAAGATGTCCAAGCAGGGCTCGACCCTCGCGGGCATGATGGACGCCTTCTCCATCGCCGTCTCGGTCGGCCTGCAGTACGGCGTGCCCCTGGAGACGTACGTTTCCAAGTTCACGAACATGCGCTTCGAGCCGGCCGGTATGACGGACGACCCGGACGTGCGGATGGCGCAGTCGATCGTCGACTACATCTTCCGCCGCCTGGCGCTCGACTTCCTGCCCTTCGAGACGCGTTCCGCGCTCGGCATCCACTCCGCGGAGGAGCGTCAGCGCCACCTGGAGACGGGGTCGTACGAGCCGACCGAGGACGAGGTCGACGTCGAGGGTCTGGCTCAGTCCGCTCCGGTGCAGACCGAGACCCTGAAGGCCGTCGCCACGCCGAAGGCGGAGGCCGAGGGCGTCAAGGCCGCGCCGCAGCAGGCGCACACCAGCGCGGAGCTCGTCGAGATGCAGTTGGGCATCCAGGCCGACGCGCCGCTGTGCTTCTCCTGCGGTACGAAGATGCAGCGCGCCGGTTCCTGCTACATCTGCGAGGGCTGCGGCTCGACGAGCGGCTGCAGCTGAGACCAGCGGGTCGTGCTTCCGGGCCGGGCCTGTGATGACGGGCCCGTACCGGGAGTGACCTGACCGCCAAGGGCGGTGGAGCCGATTTTCTCGGTGCCACCGCCCTTTGGCGTGGTCCCTGTAGCGGTCGGCAGTCGCTCGCGGATCGGTCAGTGCTTGCCGATCGGTCAGTGCTCGCCGCCCATGAGCGAGGCGAACGTCGTCGGATCGGCATCGAAGCCTCGGATGACCTCGCGGAACGACCATGCTCCGGACTCGTCCCGGGTGAACTCGGCGAGGGTCGCGGCCGTGCAGCCGGAGACACTGGAGAGATCGCTTTGCGCCAGGTCCGTGTAGCCCTCGCGGATCCGGATTGCGGTGTTCCCGATGTCGCCGAAGACCTTCTGTTCCGCCTCCTGCTGTATGGCCACGCCCACGACGACCCGGGCGAACGAGGAGGCGAGACGGTCCAGCTCCAGGGTCATGACCTCGTCGAAACCGAAGCCCTGACCCGTCCTGCTGTCCCGGTTCAGGGTGATGGTGCCGTCGGGGGAGCGGCTGTCGAAGTGCACGAGGTAGACGGGGCTGCCGTACGGAGCGTCCGCGGCGTACGTCGCGGCGATGATGTCGAGGTCGTTGGACGGTGTCCCCGCCGGGCTCGGATCCCACTTGAGTCCGACTTCGACCTTCTTGATTCCCTTGCTGACACTGCTCACTGGACTTCCCCCTCCACGTGACCTGGCCGTTACGGATTCACCAGGCATGTCCGACACACACGCTACGGCGTACGACTGACAACGACGTAGCGTCGCTGGTCAGAGGCGGGCAACAGGGCCGAAGGCGAACGCCGTTGGCGTGCGATCCGACGAAGGAGATCATGAACCCATGACATTCAACGGGGACGACCTCGACATCGAGGCCTACTTGGCGAGACTCGGACACACAGGTGGGACAAAGCCGGATCTCGACACTCTGCGCGTGCTCCACAGAGAGCACGTGGCGGCGATTCCCTTCGAGAACCTCGAGATGATGCTCGGCCGTGCGGTGCCGCTGGACCTGCCGGCACTGCAGGACAAGCTGCTGCACAGTCGGCGGGGCGGCTACTGCTACGAGCAGAACCTGCTCTTCGCGGCTGCTCTGGAACGCATCGGCTTCGACGTCACCGGGCTCGCGGCTCGGGTCAGGGTCGGGGCATCATCCACGCGCGCGGTGACGCACATGGTCCTGAAGGTAGAGGTGGACGGCGAAGCGTGGCACTGCGATGTCGGATTCGGCGCCGACGGGCTGCTCGAACCGATCCCGCTGCGCGGCGGTGTGGAAATGCAGCAAGGAGAGTGGCGTTTCGGGCTCCAGCAGGAGGACGAGGGCGTCCTGGCGCTGCGGACATGGCGCTCCGACGGGTGGCTCGACCTCTACGCCTACACTCAGGAGCGGCGACTTCCCGTCGACTACGTAGTGATGAACCACTACACGTCGACTCACCCCAGGTCGTCGTTCATCAGGCGCCCGGTGGTGCAGAAGGCGGCTCCGGAGGTGCGTCGCAAGCTGGTGGGCGACCAGCTGACAGTGGTGCACCCGGACGGTTCTGTGGACGAACGAAGCGTTCCTGTGGGCGAATTGGTGGCTGTTCTCGACCGGGAGTTCGGTATTGAACTGGGCGCTGATGATGTAGCCGAGCTGATCCGGGTGCACTACGCCGGAGCGTGACCCGGGCCGCGCTCCGCGCCGTACGATGGCGCGGTGCTGGTCAAGTGGATTCGCTGCACCGTGGTGGACCGTCGGGGGTTCGAACGAGGGCAGCGAAAGTGGGCGGGGCTTTTGGGCGAGCCGGGGTTCCGGGGGCAGGGCGGGGGGTGGAGCCGGGGCCGTCCGGGTGTCGCTCACGTCTTCGCCTTCTGGGAGAGCCGAGCCTTCTACGACTCCTTCATGGCCCGCTCGCACGACCGCCTGGCGGCCGCACAGTCGGGCACCTACAAGAACCACCAGGCCAAGCTCTTCGACCACCGCTTCGACGTGAAGACCGGGTTCGAACCGCGCTTCACGGACGTGGATGTGCTGCGCGTGGCGCACTGCCGGGTCAGGGAGGCGCGGGTGGAGCACTTCGCACTGATGCAGGAGAAGGTGTGGAACCCCGCGATGGCAGGCTCGCCGGGAATGGTGCGCGGGCTTTTCGGCGAGGCGCCGGGGCACGAATTCCTGGTACTTTCCATGTGGCTGTCGGCGGCCGAGCACGGCAAATACCGCGCCGAGCGGGTGGAGCGGCTCTCGCTGCGGGCGCAGACGGACGCCGATGTGTCCGCGCTCGCGGGCGACATCGTGCATTTGGAACCGTCGTGGACGGTCTGACGCCTTAGCTGCCGCTTCCCCGACTCTTCCCTGATTCCTGCCCCCGGCTCTTTACCTGTCTCCGCTTACCTGCCACTTCTGCGATACCTGCCACTCCTGCGGTCATCGCCGGGCGAACGCGCCCTCACGGGTGGCGGCGACGGCTGCCGCCGCGGCCTGGTCCGCGAGCGGCGTGTCGATCGGCTCGCGTGTGATGAACACGCGGAGCAGCAGCGGGGCCGAGACGGCGCGGACGAGTGCCGCCGCGTCGGTGTCCGGGGGCGCGTCGCCGCGCGCGACGGCGCGGGCGACGACCGCCTCGCAGCGGCCGAACCGGTCGGCGTAGAAAGCGTGCAGGGCATCGGCGGCCCGTGCCGACTGGAACGCGGCCGCGACGAAGGCGGTGGGGGCCGCGGCCGCCGCGTCGTCGGAGAAGGAGTCGACCACTTCGCGGGCGAGCTCGCGCAGATCGCCCTCAAGGCTTCCGGTGTCCGGCGGGGTCCAGGTGTCCTCTCCCGCCATGTCCAAGGCGTCGGCGACCATGCCTTCGAGGCCGCCCCAGCGCCGGTACAGCGTGGTCTTGTGCACGCCCGAGTGATCGGCGATGTATTCGACGGTGAGCCCGGGATAGCCGTGATCGGTCAGGCCGCTCAGCACGGCGTCCCGGACGGCGGCGCGGGTGCGGGCCGTGCGGCCGCCGGGGCGGCGGGTGCCGGGAGCGGGCGACGGAGGAGCCGCTTCCGTTTTCCGGGACGGCGTCGCTGCCGCTTTTGCGGGCCCTTCTGCCTTGGCGGGTCGGCTCGCTTCAGCTTTCCCGGGCCCTTCCGAGCTGCGCTGCCGTGCCTCGCCGCGACGGGAACCGGCCGCGCCGGCCCCGCTCCGCCGCGTTGTTCCATCGCGCCCTGGCTGCTCAGCGCTCGATGCGTCACCACTCTGACCAGCTGCGACAGGCTTGTCCGCCATGGGTTCGGCCCTTCTCCGTCGTCTCGTCCGCCAACTAATCACAACTCGTGTTGCGTTAGATCGGTCAGTGTGCCACACTCATCGTAACGCGACAGGCGTTGCGTTTGTCCGAGGTGGATGCGAAATCGGGGGTGCTCTTGCCTACTCAGATCTCTCTGCACGGCGTGACCAAGAGTCGTGGGGACCGGTTGCTGCTCGACGGGGTGTCCCTCGCGGTCCGGCCGGGCGAGCGCATAGGCGTCGTCGGGGAGAACGGCGCGGGAAAGTCCACCCTGCTGCACCTGATGTCCGGAGATGAGCGGCCCGACGACGGCGAGGTCGTGACCGTCGCCGAGCGAGGTGCCGGGCTTCTCGCTCAGACTCCCCAACTCCCGGCCGACCGTTGTGTCGGTGACGCGATCGACGTGGCGCTGGTCGAACTGCGGGCCATGGAGCGCCGGTTGCGCGGCATGGAAGCGGACCTCGGTTCCGCGACGGAGAAGGAGCTGACGGAGTACGGCGACCTGCTCACGGCTTTCGAACTGCGCGGCGGCTATGAGGCGGACGCCCGTGTGGACAAGGCGATGCACGGACTGGGGCTCGGTCACATCGGCCGGGACAGGGTTCTGGGCAGCCTGTCCGGCGGTGAGCAGGCTCGGCTGGGCCTCGCCTGCCTCATCGCGGCAGCACCCGAGGTCATGTTCTTGGACGAACCGACCAATCACCTGGACGAGAGCGCACTGGACTGGCTGGAGGGCGCTCTTTCCGCACATCGTGGAACCGTGGTCGCGGTCTCCCATGACCGCACGTTCCTGGAGCGCGTGACCACCGCGATCCTCGAAGTGGACGCCGACCGCCGGTCGGTGGTGCGACACGGCGGCGGCTATCAAGGACTCGTGGCGGAACGGGCAGCGGCCCGACTGCGCTGGGAGCAGCAGTACGCGCAATGGTGCGAGGAGACGCGCGGGCTCCAGGAGTTCATGGCGACCACAGCTCACGCGGTAGCCGGTGGCCGGGGCATGAAGGACAACAACAAGATGGCGTACGACCGCGCCGGGGGCCGGGTCCAGGCCTCGGTCGCCGGACGCGTGAGGAACGCGCAAGAGCGACTCCGGAGACTGCAGGAGCACCCGGTGCCGAAGCCTCCGGAACCGCTGCACTTCACGGCACGCCCCGTGACGGGCGCCGCCGAAGGGGCCCTGGTGACCCTGCGGGACGTGCGGGTGGGGGAGCGGCTGGCCGTGGAGTCGCTCACTGTCTCGGCCGGCGACCGACTGCTGATCCACGGAGACAACGGCGCGGGAAAGTCCACTCTGCTGCGAACCATGGCGGGGGTGCTCGAACCCGACGAAGGCTCTGCCGTCCGCAGAGGCCGGATCGGCTATCTCGCCCAGGAGATACCGATACGACGTCCCGCCGAGCCCGTCCTCGAAGTGTTCGGCAAGGGCCTGGGGCTGACCGAGGAGGAACAGCGGGCACTGATCCTCTCGTACGGCCTGTTCCGGCCCCGGGACCTGCACATACCGGTAGGTTCCCTGTCCGCCGGGCAGCGCCGGAGGCTGGCCCTCGCGCGGCTGCTCGCCAGGCCCGCCGACCTGCTGCTGCTCGACGAGCCGGCCAATCACCTGGCACTCGGACTGGTCGAGGAGCTGGAGGCGGCACTCGACCAGTGGACGGGAGCGCTGGTCGTCGTCTCGCACGACCGGCTCCTCCGTCGACGCTTCAGGGGCCGAATACGCCGGATGGAGGCCGGACGGCTACCCGACTGAGCAGCCCGACAGGGACCCGATCTAGGGTTTCCCTATGGCACGCCCGCGGCGCATCATCCTGGTCCGGCACGGCGAGTCGGCCGGAAACGCCGACGACACCGTGTACGAGCGCGAGCCCGACCATGCGCTCGCGCTCACCGAATCGGGGTGGTCCCAAGCGGCGGACACGGGGAAACACCTGCGGGAACTGCTCGGTCGTGAGCGGGTGAGCGTGTACGTCTCGCCGTACCGCCGCACCCACGAGACCCTCCAGGCGTTCCGGCTCGACCCCGAGCTGGTGCGCGTGCGGGAGGAGCCGAGGCTGCGGGAACAGGACTGGGGCAACTGGCAGGACCGGGACGACGTGAGGCTGCAGAAGGCGTACCGCGACGCGTACGGGCACTTCTTCTACCGCTTCGCGCAGGGGGAATCGGGGGCCGATGTCTACGACAGGGTGGGAGCTTTCCTGGAGAGCCTCTACCGGAGCTTCGAGGCCCCGGACCACCCGCCCAACGTCCTGCTGGTCACGCACGGATTGACCATGCGACTGTTCTGCATGCGCTGGTTCCACTGGACGGTGGCGGAGTTCGAGTCACTGTCCAACCCGGGCAACGGAGAGATGAGGATGTTGGTGCTCGGTGACGACGGCAAGTACACGCTGGACCGACCGTTCGAGCGCTGGCGCGAGCCGGAGCCGTACGGGGTCACCGGATAGCCGGATAGAGTGGGCAGGGCGATGACCGCTGACTCCTCTCCCGACCAGCGCCTCGAGCGCGCCATGGCCAGCCTGCGCGGACTGGCGGTGGGGGACGCGCTGGGCTCACAGTTCTTCGTGCCCGCGCACTACCCGCTGCTGAAGCGCCGAGAGCTGCCCGACGCCCCCTGGCAATGGACCGACGACACGGAGATGGCCTGCTCCGTCCTGGCCGTCCTCAGTAGGCACCGTCGGATCGACCAGGACGCACTCGCCCAGTCCTTCGCCGAGCACCATGACGTCGACCGCGGATACGGCCCTGCCGTGAACCGGCTGCTTGAGCAGGTGCGGGAGGGCGGGGACTGGCGGGAGCTGGCCTCCGCGCTCTTCAAGGGGCAGGGCTCCTGGGGGAACGGCGCGGCGATGCGGATCGCCCCGCTCGGCGCCTGGTACGCCGACGACCCCGAGCAGGCGACGCACCAGGCGGAGATCTCGGCGTACCCCACGCATCAGCACCGTGAGGCGGTCGTCGGGTCGATGGCGGTGGCCGCGGCCGCGGCGCTGACGGCCGACCCCGCTGGGCCGCCCACACCGAAGGAACTCCTCGACGGGGTCATCGACCTGGTGCCCCGCAGTGCTGTGGGGGCGGGGCTGCGCCGGGCGCGGGACATGCTCGACTACGGCGATGCCGGGACGGTCGCGGCGGTGCTGGGGTGCGGTCGGCGTACCACGGCGCATGACACGGTGCCGTTCGCGTTGTGGTCGGCCGCTCGTGGGCTCGGGGCGTACGAGCGGGCCATATGGGACACGGCGCAGGTGGGCGGCGACATGGATACGACCTGCGCCATCGTGGGTGGCGTGGTCGCGTGCGGTGAGGGCGGAGCGCCGCCCGAGGAGTGGCTTGCCCGCACCGAGGCGCTGCCCGGCTGGCTCACCGGCGACGTGGTCTGACCGCCGGGCGGGCGGAGGGGCTGGGTCGATTCGGGTAGCGCGGCGGGGCCGGACGGGGCTGGGCTGGCCCAGCTGGCCCCTGTCTGAGCGGCAGGAGCCTCACCGTCAGGGTGGCACCGCCGCCTGATCAGCCTGACCGGCCCTGTTGCGGGCGGGGGCCGCTCATGTGGCCTGTGGCTATTCTGAGGCTGGTGGCTAGTTGATCTTGGCTTGCGTGCGTTGACTGGATGCCGGTGCCGGCAGTTGCTCCGCGGTCACTTGTGTGGGTGGCGCGCTGGGCGGCGTGCACCGGCCGGAAGGGGGCCCGCCGTGTCCGAAACCTGCGACAGCACGCGGGCGTCACGCGACAAGGTGCGGGCGTCGGCGGCACGTCCTCCGTGCGCCGGCGCCCGCGGCCCTGCCGCGTCAGTCACCTGCGGCCCTGCCGCGTCAGCCGCCCGCGGGGCCGTCCCGTCAGCCGCCCGCGGGCCCCGCGGCGCTTGCTGTGCCGGCGAGGGCGTCGAGGTCGCTCTTGCGGACGCGGATCACCAGTGCGGCGGTGATCAGGGCGATTACGGCCATGGCGGCGGCCGGTATGAAGGCGGTCGAGATGCCCTCGGACAGCACCTCGTGGCCCCAGGGGGCGGGGAGCTCATGCGTTTTGGCGAACTCGGCCTTCTGCTCCGGTGTGGCGTGGGCCATGAAGTCCGCCATCTGGTCCTTGGCCTCGTCGCGGCTGGCCGTGCCGAAGACCGTGGTGAGGATGGAGAGGCCGAGCGAGCCGCCCACCTGCTGGGTGGCGTTGAGCAGTCCGGATGCCGCGCCCGCTTCGTGGAGGGCCACTCCGGAGACGGCGGTGAGCGTCAGTGTGACGAAGTTCAGACCCATGCCGAAGCCGAACAGCAGCATCGGGCCGAGCACTCCACCGACGTACGAACTGTCGGGGCCGATCAGGGTCTGCCAGCCGAGCCCGAGCGCGACGATGACGGAACCCGTCACCATGAACGGCTTGGGGCCGAGCACGGGGAGGAACTTCTGCGACAGGGCCGCCCCGATCGCGATGACGACGGTGACCGGCAGGAAGGCCAGGCCCGCCTCGATCGGCGTGTAGTTCAGGATGTTCTGCACGAAGAGGACGATGAAGAAGAACATGCCGAACATCGCGGCGGCCAGGCTGAGCATGATCACGTATGTGCCGGAGCGGTTGCGGTCGGCGAACATCCGGAGAGGTGTGATCGGCTCCTTCGCGCGCCGCTCGACGAAGACGAAGGCCAGCAGAAGGACCACCGCCGCGGCGAACGAGCCGACGGTGAGGCTGTCGCGCCAGCCTTCCTCGGACGCGCGGATGAATCCGTAGACCAGGGAGGCCATGCCGAGTGTCGACGTCGTCGCGCCCAGGATGTCGAAGCGGCCGGGGTGACGCTCGGACTCGTTGATGTAGAGCGGGGTGAGGATGGCTATCAGGACGCCGATGGGCACGTTCACGAACAGGACCCAGCGCCAGTCGAGCCACTCGGTGAGCATGCCGCCCGCCAGCAGGCCGATGGCGCCACCACCTGCGGAGACGGCGGCGAAGACGCCGAAGGCGCGGTTCCGCTCGGGGCCTTCGGGGAAAGTCGTCGTGATGAGGGCCAGCGAGGTGGGCGACGCGATGGCACCGCCGACGCCCTGCAGGGCGCGCGCGGCCAGCAACTGCCAGGGCTCCTGGGCGAATCCGCCGAGGAGCGAGGCAGCCGTGAAGAGGAGGATGCCGGCCATGAAGACGCGGCGGCGTCCCAGAATGTCACCGGCGCGGCCACCGAGCAGCAGCAGGCCGCCGAAGGTGAGGGTGTACGCGCTGACGACCCAAGTGAGGTCGGTCGTGGAGAAGTTCAGCGCTCCCTGGATGTGCGGAAGCGCGATGTTCACAATCGTGGCATCCAGGACCACCATGAGTTGGCAGGCCGCGATGACGGTGAGAGCCAGGCCCGGGTGACCCTCTCGGCGGGCTGCCCCCGGGTTTTGATTTTTCGTCAGCTGAGAGGTGGTCGTCATGATCCCCCACAAGTTCCTTAGTGAACGGCCCCGTTCACTGTTCATACGACGGTAGTGACTCCCCTTGAGTGAACGCAAGCGTTCACTCACCCTTCTCGTGTGCTCACCCTGTGCTCACCCTTCCTTGCGTGCTCAATGGAGAGAGAATGATGGCTACTTCCCGCTGGGCGGCCGTGCCCGCTCGAACGGTCTCCCCGCGTCGCCGGGGTGCTGTCCTGGAGCAGGCGATCCTCGATGCCGCCCTCGAGCAGCTCGGCACCGTCGGCTGGGGCGGGCTCACGATGGAAGGGGTGGCCGCGGGCGCACAGACCGGCAAGGCCGCCGTCTACCGCCGCTGGCCGTCCAAGGAGGATCTGGTCGTGCACGCGTTGCGCGCAGGGCTGCCGCGGCTCGACAGCGTCCCGGATCTCGGCAGCGTCCGGGAGGACCTGCTGGAGCTGTGCAGGCGGGTGCGGGTCACGATGTTCTCGCGCCCCGGGCACGCCCTGCGTGCCGTGCTTCACGAGTGCGACACGGCAACGGCCGAGCGCTTCCATGACGTGATCTTCGAAGGCGTCGTCGAGCCGAGCGTGAAGTTGATCAAGGAGGTCATCCGGCGGGGAATCGAGCGCGGAGAGGTGCGTTCCGGAGGGCTCGACGCGTACGTCTGTGACGTCATTCCGGCCATGTTCATGTACCGCTCGAAGGTGTGCGGAAGTGAATGGCGGGACGATGAGTTCGAGGCCCTGATCGACCGCGTGATGGTTCCGCTGCTGCGGCCCTGACCGGGTCCGGAGCGTTTGGGCAAGCCTGGGTGTCGCGGGCGGTTCCCGGCGGCGTAGGCTATTGACGCCATGCCGTACGAAGCACCCACCCACACCGTCGAGCGCTCCTTGCGCGCCACCACCGGAGCGAAGATCGTCGCCGGTGTCGACGAGGTCGGGCGCGGCGCGTGGGCGGGACCGGTCACCGTCTGTGCGGCGGTCACGGGACTGCGCCGGCCGCCCGAAGGGCTTACCGACTCCAAGCTGATCACTCCGAAGCGGCGCACCGCGCTCGCCGCGGAGCTGGAGAGCTGGGTCACGGCGCACGCCCTCGGTCATGCCTCGCACGAGGAGATCGACGCACTGGGGATGACGGCCGCGCTGCGGCTCGCCGCGGTGCGCGCTCTGGAGGGGCTGCCGCTCCGCCCGGACGCGGTCATCCTCGACGGGAAGCACGACTACCTCGGGACTCCCTGGCAGGTTCGTACGGTGATCAAAGGTGACCAGTCCTGTGTGGCTGTCGCCGCGGCTTCGGTGATCGCCAAGGTTCAGCGCGACAAAATGATGGCCGAACTGGGCATCGAACATGCAGACTTCGGTTTTGCGGCCAACGCCGGCTATCCGTCGCCGGTGCACAAGGCCGCGCTGGCGGAGCGGGGGCCCACCCCGTACCACCGGCTTTCGTGGGCGTATCTTGATGCGTTGCCCCAGTGGCGGCATCTCAAGAAGGCCCGCAGCTGGGCGGACGGAAAGGTTCCGGAAATCGAGGGTCAGCTCGGCTTTGAGTTCTGACGCTTTTCCGGCGCTTCCGATCGCACTCATGTGCCACCCGCCGACGCGAGTCGTGTCGGCGTTTGATAGACAACACTTCATGCCTCTCATTCCCGAGGAGCCTCAGATTCACGAGAGTGCCCAGGGTCCCCGCGCCGCGCAGGCCACCGGCCGCACCGCGCCGACCCCCCGCCCCGTACCCGGCCCGCGTCCCGCGGCTCCGCCGCGTCCCGGCCGTCCGGGTCCTGCCCGGCCGATGCCGCCCGCGCAGCGCGCGCCGCGCGACACGGCCGCCAAGCCCGGGGCGCCCGCCCCGGCTGCCCCCGACGCTTCGGCCTCGGTTCCGCAGGTCCAGCTGATCCCGGCCTCGGCCGAGGGTGCGCTGGACGCGGCCGAGGAAGCCGTCGACCTCCTGCTCGACTCCGGGCGTGCCCCCGGCGACGTCCTGGTGATCAGCACCGGTGACCCGCACCCGTGGGCCGCGCACGAGCTGTCCTTCGGCGAAGCCGCCTACTGGGCTCAGCACGACGCGGGTGACGACGTCTTCTACGCCGACGCCGCCGCACTGCATCGTGCCGCGCCCCGGCCCGTGGTCGTCGTCGCCGTCAACGGCGGCAGCGAAGAGACCGCGGTCGCGGCGCTGCCGACGGCGCTCACGCGCGCGAAGGCGCTGTTGATCGTCTGCGGTGACCCGCAGCGGATCAACGCGATGCTGGGCGCGGGCGTCTGACACCGACGTCCGCGCGCTGACGCGGTGAAGTCACGGCTGCGCTGGAGCAGCCGAAAGCACAGTGCGGTGGCCGACGTATGCCGTGGGCTTCCGTGCCGTGCTTTCGGTTTCCTGTGAGCCGTGTGAGCCGTGTGAGCCGTGTGAGCCGTGCGGGGCCTGTGAGCCGTGCCGGGCGTGTGGGCTGTCTGTACGGGTACCGACGTGCTGTCGGTACAGGTACGGAAGGCGTCGCGCTGTGGTGCGGGACAGGTGCCCGCCGTTAGCGTGCCGCCGCGCGCCGCAGTACTTCGGAGGCGGCGCCTCCGGTACGCGTCGTCGGCGGATCGGCCTCGCCGAGCTCCTCGGGTCGCGAACCCGCGCTCGGCCGGCGGCCGCCGCGCCCCTCGCCGAGCACCTGCCAGCCGTCGCGCGTCAGCGTGATGTACGCGCCGCAGCGCAGTCCGTGCAGGGTGCAGGCGTCCCGCAGCCCCCACATCCAGGCCCCGTCCTCCTGGGTCCAACGGGCGTCCCCGTCACGGCAGTAGAGCAGGACGGCGGTGCGCACCGGGGTGCGGCGCCGCAGGTCGTGCGGGATGATCCGGCGCAACTGCGTGAGCAGCGCGTTCCGGAAGACCCAGCCGTCCGTCACCGTCGCGCGCCGGCTGAACGAGGCGCTCGCCCGCAGCCGTTCGTCCGGATCGAGCACGGCCACGACGGCCGTCGCCGGGGTCGGCCGATGGCGTGCGTGCAGACCGCCGACGAGCTCCCGGGGGTTGCGCAGCAGCGGAATCCCCGCGGCTGACCACTCGGAGGGCTCCAGCATCCGGGCCAGTCGGTGGTCGGAATCGGCGTACAGCTCGGCCGAGGCCGGGGGCTCCGGCACCGGTACGGCAGGGGACGAAGCGAATCCGAAGGTCACGGTCCTCCCTTCGGCTACGCGCCCGTGGTGCGGGCGGGGTCGGACTGGGGGAGCGCAGCGCGGCACAGCCCTACCGGACCACGGAGAGCCGCACGGGGGAGCGACTCCGATTCTTCCCGTCGCAGTCGTCGGCGGCAACGAGCAATCGGCCCCGCATGCCGGTATCGGATGATGCGCTGCTTATATCCCTGCCCATTTCATGGTCGTCCGACGCTTGCGCCCTCCTCGTACGGCAAGAAACAGCAGTAACGCACGACGAAGAACAGTGGTCGTGCGCGGCCGGAAGCAGCGGCAGCGTACGTTCGGGACCAGCGGCAACGCGCCCATCGAGCGGAGCGTGCCGCGGCAGATTGGGCGATTGTCAGTGGCATCGGGTTGCATGGGGTCATGGACAACCTGGAGCTCCGCACCGAAGCCGACGCCATCCTCGCCGAGCTCGTCGGCGACCCCGGGGGCACGGCGCGGCTGCGCGAGGACCAGTGGCAGGCGGTGGCGGCGCTGGTGCGGGAGCGGCGGCGCGCCCTGGTGGTGCAGCGGACCGGCTGGGGCAAGTCGGCGGTGTACTTCGTGGCCACCGCTCTGCTGCGACGGCGCGGCGCGGGGCCGACGGTGATCATCTCGCCCCTCCTCGCGCTGATGCGCAACCAGGTCGAGTCGGCGGCGCGGGCCGGCATCCAGGCCCGCACCATCAACTCGGCGAACCCGGAGGAATGGGACACGATCTACGGGGAGGTCGAGCGCGGCGAGACCGACGTTCTCCTCGTCAGCCCGGAGCGGCTGAATTCGGTCGACTTCCGCGACCAGGTGCTGCCCAAGCTCGCCGCCACCACCGGACTCCTGGTGGTGGACGAGGCGCACTGCATCTCCGACTGGGGGCACGACTTCCGGCCGGACTACCGCAGGCTGCGGTCGATGCTGACCGAGCTCCCGGCCGGCGTGCCCGTCCTCGCCACCACCGCGACCGCGAACGCCCGCGTCACCGCGGACGTCGCCGAGCAGCTGGGCACCGGCGCCGGCGAGGCCCTGGTGCTGCGCGGCCCGCTGGACAGGGAGAGCCTGCGCCTCGGCGTGGTCCAACTCCCGGATGCCGCACACCGGCTGGCCTGGCTCGCCGAGCACCTGGACGAGCTGCAGGGCTCCGGCATCATCTACGCACTGACGGTCGCCGCCGCCGAGGAGGCCACCGCCTTCCTGCGCCAGCGCGGCTTCAAGGTCGCGTCGTACACGGGCCGCACGGAGAACGCCGACCGGCTGCAGGCCGAGACCGACCTCCAGGAGAACCGGGTCAAGGCGCTCGTCGCCACCTCGGCGCTCGGGATGGGCTTCGACAAGCCGGACCTCGGATTCGTGGTCCACCTCGGCTCGCCGTCCTCCCCGATCGCGTACTACCAACAGGTCGGCCGTGCGGGCCGCGGTGTGGAGCACGCCGATGTGCTGCTGCTGCCCGGCAAGGAGGACGAGGCGATCTGGCGCTACTTCGCCGATACGGCGTTCCCGCCCGAGGCGCAGGTCCGCCAGACCCTCTCGGCCCTCGCCGACGCCGGGCGGCCGCTGTCCGTGCCCGCCCTGGAGGCCCTGGTCGAGCTGCGCCGCACCCGCCTCGAGACCATGCTGAAGGTGCTCGACGTGGACGGCGCGGTCAAGCGCGTGAAGGGCGGCTGGATCTCCACCGGCGAGCCCTGGGTCTACGACTCCGAGCGGTACGCCTGGGTAGCCAGGCAGCGCCAGTCCGAGCAGCAGGCGATGCGGGACTATGTGAGCACGGCCCAGTGCCGCATGGAGTTCCTGCGTCGGCAGCTGGACGACGAGGGGGCGATCCCGTGCGGCCGCTGCGACAACTGCGCGGGCCCCTGGACCGAGTCGTCCGTGTCTACGGAGGCGCTGTCGGGCGCGACGAAGGAGCTGGACCGGCCGGGGGTCGAGATCGAGCCGCGCAGAATGTGGCCGACGGGCATGCCCGCGCTCGGCATCGACCTCAAGGGCCGCATCCCGGCGAAGGAGCAGTGCTCCACCGGGCGCGCCCTCGGCCGGCTCTCGGACATCGGCTGGGGCAACCGACTGCGCCCGCTCCTCGCCGACAGCGCGCCGGACGGCCCGGTTCCCGACGACGTCCTGCGCGCCGCGGTGGCCGTTCTCGCCGACTGGGCGCGCTCTCCGGGGGGCTGGGCGTCGGACGCCGCGGATGCCGCCGCCCGGCCGGTGGGCGTCGTGGCCGTGCCGTCCCTCACCCGTCCGCAACTCGTCGGCACCCTCGCGCAGGGCATCGCGTCCGTCGGCCGGCTGCCCTTCCTCGGCACGCTGACGTACACGAGCCCGGACGGCGCGCACGCGGCGCGCCGCAGCAATTCCGCCCAGCGGCTCCGGGCGTTGTCCGGTGCCTTCAGCGTCGAGGGGGAGCTGGCCGCCGCCCTGGCCGGCGCACCGGGACCGGTCCTGCTGGTGGACGACTACACCGACTCCGGCTGGACCCTCGCGGTCGCCGCCCGCCTTCTGCGCCGGGCGGGCGGCGAGCAGGTGCTGCCCCTGGTCCTCGCGGCAGCGGGCTGAGCCCCGGGTCCGGGGCGGCCACCGCTCAGGGGACGACCGCTCAGGGGCGGCCACCGCTCAAGGAACGACCGCTCAGGGGCGGCTGGTCAAGTAGCCGCCCATGGACGTGAAGTACTCCGTCGCGGGCAGCTCACGGCCGTCCTCGGTCCGGACGCGCGTGATGGCCAGGCCGTGGTTGCGGCCGTGCCGGGCGTCGGCTCCGGCGACGATGACCACGCCTTCGCCCTCGCGGTAGAAGATGCGTCCGGGCGTACCGCCGTAGCGGCCCTCGGAGACCACCGCGGAGACGATCTCCAGTCGCTTGCCCTTGTGGAACGCGAAGGCGCTGGGGTACGGCGCGGACTGGGCGCGGATCAGGCGCTCCAGGTCCTCGGCCGGCCAGGTCCAGTCGACGCGGATGTCCTCGGCGGACCGCTTGTGGAAGAAGCTCGCCTGCGAGCGGTCCTGCTTGGTGAACTCCGTCTGGCCGCTCGCGATGAGGTCGAGCGCGCCGATGGTGACCGGGGCGATCAGGTCGACCGTCTTGTGGAAGAGGTCGGTCGCCGTGTCCTTCGGTCCGACCGGGACGGCCTCCTGGCGGACGATGTCACCGGCGTCGAGCTCGTCGTCCATCATGTGCGCGGTCACGCCGACTTCGGACTCGCCGTTGATCATCGCCCAGATGATCGGGGAGAAGCCCGCGTACTTCGGCAGCAGCGAGTCGTGGACGTTCAGCGTGCCGTGGCGGGGGAGGCCGAAGATGCGCGGGGGGATCCACGTACGCCAGTTGTTGGCGACAATGATGTCCGCGTCCGCCTCCTTGAGGCGCTCGAACAGCTCCTCGTCGTCGGGGCGGTTGCGGATCAGTACCGGTACGCCGTGCTCCTCGGCGAGGTCGGCGACGGAATCGCTCCAGATCTTCTCGTACGCGTGCTCGCTCTTGGGGTGCGTCACGACCAGTGCCACGTCGTGTTCGGAGTCCAGGAGGGCTTGCAGGGTGCGGTGCCCCCAGGTCTGGTAACCGAACATGACGACCCGCATGGGGTTCCTCCTCAGAGCAGGGAAAGGCAGGGAAAGCAAGGAAAGGCAGGGCAAAGCTGACGATAAGTAAAGCAAGCCTTACCTTAGTATGCAACGAGTCTACTTTGCGCCTCAGTTGACGGGACCGGATACCCGCACCAAAGGGCTGGTTGCCCGATTTGCCCGGTCGACAGTCTCGTCTGATTAGCTTAGGCTCACCTAAGTTCGAGTGGGTCGCTCTGTCGATGTGCCCACCATCTGTACCTTCCCCACGCCTGACAGGCGGCTTCCCCGCACGATGGGAGTGACATGTCACAGGTTCTTCCTGGCGACGCACCACTGGTCCACGACCTCATTGGCATCGGCTTCGGCCCGTCCAATGTGGCGATGGCGATCGCGCTCAGCGAGCACAACGCAAGCGTCGGCAGGGAGGAGACGGTCACCGCTCACTTCTTCGAGCAGCAGCCGAGCTTCGGCTGGCACCGCGGCATGCTGATCGACGACGCGACCATGCAGGTGTCCTTCCTGAAGGACCTGGTGACACAGCGGAACCCCACCAGCGAGTTCAGCTTCCTCTGCTACCTGAAGAGCAAGGGAAGGCTGACCGACTTCATCAACCACAAGAACCTCTTCCCGCTGCGGGTGGAGTTCCACGACTACCTGGAGTGGTCCGCGGCCAAGGTCGACGACATGGTCTCCTACGGTCACGAGGTCGTCGGCGTCACGCCGTTCGTCCGTGACGGAGTCGTGGAGTACCTGGACGTGACGGTCCGGTCGGCGGAGGGACTCGCCGTCCACCGCGCCCGCAACCTCGTCATAGGCACCGGCCTCCGCCCCCTCATGCCGGAGGGCGTGGAGCGCGGCGACCGCGTCTGGCACAACTCCGAACTGCTGACGAAGGTCGAGCAGTTGGAGGGCACCTCGCCCTCCCGCTTCGTCGTCGTGGGCGCCGGCCAGAGCGCCGCCGAGAACGTCGCCTATCTGCACCGCCGCTTCCCCGAGGCCGAGGTCTGCGCGGTCTTCTCCCGTTACGGCTACAGCCCCGCCGACGACAGCAGCTTCGCCAACCGGATCTTCGACCCGGACGCCGTCGACGAGTACTTCGAGGCGCCCGAGGACGTCAAGCGACGGCTGATGGACTACCACGGCAACACCAACTACTCCGTGGTGGACATCGACCTGATCGACGACCTGTACCGGCAGATGTACCAGGAGAAGGTCCTCGGCACCCAGCGGCTGCGCTTCCTCAACGTCTCCCGCCTCACCGGTGTCAAGGAGACCGCCGACGGCGTCCAGGCCGAGGTGAAGTCGCTCGTCACGGGCGAGGAGAGCCTCGTGGACGCCGACGTCGTGGTGTTCGCCACCGGTTACAGCCCCGCCGACCCCGTCGGCCTCCTCGGCGAGGTCGCCGACCGCTGCCTCCGCGACGATCAGGGCCGCGTCCGCGTCGAGCGCGACTACCGCATCACGACCGACCCCGACCTGCGCTGCGGCATCTACCTCCAGGGCGGTACGGAGCACACGCACGGCATCACCTCGTCGCTGCTGTCCAACATCGCGATCCGCGTCGGTGAGATCCTGGACTCGGTCCGCGCCCGCGGCACCGAGTCGTCCGGATCCACGTCCGCTGCCGCCGAGACCCGCCCGGTCGCCGGCGAAACCGGCAGCGCCGCCCGCTAGGGCTTCTCCGGCCGCCACCGCGCCCACGGCTCGGCTCCCCGCACACCGGGAGCGCCCCACCCGGCCGTGCGGCGCGGGCCGATCAAAGGGATAACGTACGTCGACATGAGCACGACTGCAGTGGAGCGCCCCGTGCCGATGGGCGTAACCGAGGCCAGGCGGCGGCGGGTTCTGGGCCTTGGCCTGCTCGCCGTGGTCCTGGTGGTCGCGGCGGCGGTGTCGCTGGCCGTGGGCGCGCGCGCACTGAGCCCCGCCGAGGTGTGGCACGGGCTGTTCGCGGCGCCGGAATCCGACCAGCGGCTCACCGAGATCAGACTCATCGTGCAGACCGTGCGCGTGCCGCGGACCGTGCTCGCGCTGGTCGCGGGCGTCGCCCTCGGTGTCGGCGGGGCGCTCATCCAGGGGTACACCCGCAACCCGATCGCGGACACCGGCCTGCTGGGGGTGAACGCGGGCGCGTCGTTCGCCGTGGTGTCGGTGATCGCCGTGTTCGGGCTGTCCAACCCCTTCCAGTACGTATGGTTCGCCTTCCTGGGGGCGGCCGTGGCGGGTGTCGTCGTGTTCGGCCTCGCGAGCATCGGCCGCGGGGCCGGCAACCCGCTGACGCTCGCGCTGGCCGGGCAGGGCATCACGGTGTTCCTCGCGGCGATGACGACGGCGGTCGCGCTCTCGGACCAGAAGTCCCTGAACGCGCTGCGGTTCTGGAACGCGGGCTCCGTGGCCGGCGTCGGATTCGACGTCATCTGGCCGGTGGCCGCGTTCATCGCGGTCGGACTCGTGCTGGCCATGACGACGCTGCCCGCCCTCAACCTGCTCAACCTGGGTGAGGACGTGGCGCGCGGGCTCGGCGTGAACATCGCCGTCAGCCGGACCGTCGGCATCCTCGCCATCACGCTGCTCGCGGGCGCGGCGACGGCGGCCTGCGGCCCCATCGCGTTCCTCGGACTCATGGTGGCGCACGTGGCCAGGTACTGGACCGGCCCCGACTACCGCTGGCTCGTGCCGTACGCGGGTCTCCTCGGCGCCGTCGTCCTGCTGGTCTGCGACATCGTGGGCCGACTGGTGGTGCGGCCCGGCGAGCTGGAGGCGGGGGTCGTCGTGGCGCTGCTCGGGGCGCCGTTCTTCGCGGTCCTGGTCTGGCGAGGAAAGTTCAAGAGCGCATGAGCGGGACGCGAGGGCACATGAACGCGACAGAAGCCGACGCGACAGAGACCGACGCGACAGAAGCCGACGCGACAGAAGCCGACGCGACAGAGGCCGACGCGACGGAAGCGAACGCGACAGAAGTGGACGCGACGGAAGCGAAGGCCTCCGTGGCGCCGGGCGTGCGGCTCGGCCCGCTGTCGTTCGTATGGCGACCCTGGCTCGTCCTCGTCACGCTGCTGCTGATGGCGGCGACCTTCCTGCTGTTCTGCCTCTCCATCAGCGTCGGGGACTTCGACATCGGTCTGTCGCGGGTGATGGCCACGCTCGTCGGCCGGGGCGAGCAGGTCGACGAGTTCGTCATCATGGACCTGCGGATGCCGCGGGCGCTGGCCGGACTCGTCGTGGGGATCGCGCTCGGCGTGTCCGGCGCGATCACCCAGTCGGTCGCGCGCAACCCGCTGGCCAGCCCGGACATCCTCGGGATCACCGGCGGCGCCAGCGCGGTCGCGGTGTTCTCGGTGACGGTGTCGGGCGGCACCGCCGCGGCGGTCGTCGACTCCGTGGGCCTGTCCGCGGCGGCGCTCGCCGGCGGTCTCGGCACGGGACTGCTCGTGTACTTCCTGGCCTGGCGCCGCGGGGTCGACGGCTTCCGGCTCATCCTCATCGGCATCTCGGTGAGCGCCGTGATGGAGGCGATCACGACCTGGCTGCTCGTCTCGGCCGAGATCAGGGACGTGGCCCGCGCCCAGGCGTGGCTGGTCGGTTCGCTGGACAACCGGTCGTGGGACGAGGTGTGGATCGCGCTCTGGTGCTCACTCGCCCTCCTCGTCGTGGTGGCCTGCGCCGCCTTCCAGTTCAAGCCGATGCACCTCGGCGACGACGTCGCCGCGGGACTCGGCGTCCGCTACACGCGCGTGCGCGCGGTCCTGCTGCTGTGCGCGGTGCTGCTGGCCGCGGTGGCGGTGAGCGCGGCAGGGCCGGTGCCGTTCGTCGCGCTGGTGGCGCCGCAGGTGGCGATGCGTCTGACGCGGCGTCCGACGCCGCCGATGGTGGCGTCCGGCCTGCTCGGAGCGCTGCTGCTGATCGGCGCCGACCTGACGACGCGCGTGGTGCTGCCGGACAGCCTGCCCGTCGGCGTGGTCACCGCCGCGATCGGCGGGCCCTTCCTCGTCTACCTGTTGGTACGGGCGAACCTCAAGAACCTCAAGTAACCGCGGGCCCCTCGATGGTGGGTACGGCTCGAAGAGCTGGTACAAAGGTGAGGCAAACCTAATAATAGGGGGGCTTGTGGTCGCTCAGTACATCACCGAGATCGAGTCGAGGGTCGAGGACACCGACACCACCGCACGGCTGGCCGCCAGGGGCGTCTCGGTCGGCTACGGAAGCCGGACCGTCATCGACGACCTCGACGTGACCATCCCGCCCGGGGTGATCACCACGATCATCGGCCCCAACGGCTGCGGCAAATCGACCCTGTTGCGCACCCTGACGCGGCTGCTCAAGCCGGCCAAGGGCTCCGTCGTGCTCGACGGCGAGGACATCGACAAGCTCAAGACCCGCGACGTGGCGAAGAAGCTCGGCCTGCTGCCGCAGACGCCCGTCGCGCCGGAGGGCCTGACGGTGGCCGACCTGGTCGCCAGGGGACGCCACCCGCACCAGAGCTGGCTGCGCCAGTGGTCGTCGGACGACGCGGGCGTCGTGGCGCGCGCGCTGGCCATGACCGGCGTCTCCGACCTCGCCGACCGCCCGGTCGACTCGCTCTCCGGCGGGCAGCGGCAGCGCGTCTGGATCTCGATGACCCTCGCCCAGGGCACCGACCTGCTGCTCCTCGACGAGCCGACCACCTACCTGGACCTGGCGCACGCCATCGACGTGCTCGACCTCGTGGACGACCTGCACGAGTCGGGGCGCACGGTGGTCATGGTGCTGCACGACCTGAACCTGGCCACGCGGTACAGCGACCATCTCGTCGTGATGAAGGCCGGTTCGATCCTGGCGCAGGGGCACCCGCGTGAGGTCATCACGGCGGAGCTGCTGCACGAGGCGTTCGGCCTGCGTGCCAGGGTCGTCGACGACCCGGTGGGGGACCGGCCGCTCATCGTGCCCATCGGCCGTACGCACGTCCAGCTCGACTGACCGGGCTCCGACGGTTCCTCAACTCGACCTGCCCCGCCGACGAATACTCCGGTAAGGCTAGGCTAACCTCATCTCCGCAGGTTAAGGTTTGGCTGCCCTTAGACACGGGGCGCAGCGGTCAGCGCGAAAGCAAGGGAATCCGGATGCTCCTCAACCGAACGAAGCTCACGACGCCACGGCGGCGGCTGGCGGCGGTACTGGCCGCCGCGACCCTCGGCGTCGGCCTCCTCTCGGGATGCGGTTCCGACTCGGAAGACAAGGCGGGCGAGGAGACTCCGGCGGCCGCGGGCGGCGGCACGTTCCCCGTCACCGTGGACCACGCGTTCGGCTCGACGAAGATCACCAAGGCTCCCAAGCGGGTCGTCACTGTCGGCTACACCGACGACCAGACCGTCCTGGCGCTCGGCACCAAGCCGGTCGGCATGGTCGACCAGTACCCGAACCCGGAGGGCAAGTCCCCCGACATCAACACCCAGTGGCCCTGGGTGAAGGACAAGTGGGGCAGCACCAAGCCCGAGGTCGTCATGAAGAACGGCGACAGCGGCCCCAACTACGAGAAGATCGCCTCGCTGCGGCCGGACCTGATCATCGCGGTCTACTCCGAGATCGACAAGGCCGCCTACGACAAGCTCTCCAAGCTCGCCCCGACGGTGGGACGCACCAAGAGCGAGAAGGAGCTGTTCAGCGCTCCTTGGCAGGACAACGTGGTGCACATCTCCAAGGCGCTGGGCAAGGAGGACGAGGGCAAGAAGATCGTCCAGGGCGTCGAGGACAAGCTGACCGAGGCCAAGAAGGCGCACCCCAAGTTCGCCAAGCAGACCTCCGTGGCGCTGTCCTGGTACAAGGACTCCATCAACCCGTTCACCTCCACCGACGTGCGCGGCCGGCTCCTGACGGGCATGGGCTTCAAGTACCAGACCAAGATCGACAAGATCGCGGGCGGCAAGTTCTCCACCGAGCTCTCCCCGGAGCGCACGGACCTGATCGACGTGGACCGTATCGTCGTCATCAACGACAAGGCGGACACGGAGGCGTTGAAGAAGTTCAAGCTCTTCAACAACCTGGACGCCGTGAAGAAGGGCAACGTGTCCTACCTCCTGGACAGCGAGGGCCCCGCGGTGGGCGCCGCGATGTCGCAGGGCACCGCGCTGTCCCTCCCGTACGCGATCGACGAGCTCGTCAAGTCGGTCGAATAGAGATGCCGTTCAACCCGTCCCGTCCCCGTCCCGACTTGGCCAACGTGTGAGCACCACCGAAACACCCACCGACATCGGCGTCGCCCCGGCGACCCTGCGCACGGCGACCGGACGCGAGGCCACGAGGTGGGTCTCGGCGCACTGCCGCGAAGTGCCGTGGCTGACCACGGCGACCGTCGCGTCGACGGTGGCCGGGGCGGCGCTCCAGATCCTCCCGGTCCTCCTGCTCGGCCGGGTGGTCGACGGGGTGGTCGAGGGCGATTCGCGTTCGGTCCTGGTCACGATCGGGGTCCTGATGGGGGCCGCCGCGCTGCTCGGCGCGGCGGCCACCGCGGCGTCGACCTATCTGATCGGCCGGCTCGGCGCCGACCTCCTCGCACGGCTGCGGGAGGGCGCCGTCCGTGCCGTGCTCGGCATGCCGAGCGCACGGATCGAGCAGGTCGGCCGGGGTGACGTGCTCTCCCGGGTCGGTGACGACGTGGCCGTGCTGTCCAAGGGCATCCGGACGGCCATCCCCACCGTGTTCTCGGCCGGCGTGCTGGTCTTCATCGCCACGGTCGGCATGTTCGGCCTCGACTGGCGGCTCGGCCTCGCGGGTGCCGGCGCGCTGCCGGCGTACGCGCTTGCCCTGCGCTGGTACCTCCCCAGGTCCGCCCCGCTCTACCGCAAGCAGCGGGTGGCGCAGGCCGACCGCGCGCAGGCGCTGATCAGCGGTCTCAACGGGATCGACACGGTCCGCGCCTACCGCCTGGAGGACTCCGTCCGGGAGAAGGTCACCCAGGAGTCCTGGCGGGTGCGCAATCTCGGTATCGACGTGTTCCGGTTCTTCGGCCGGTTCGTGGGCCGGGAGAACCGCGCCGAGTTCATCGGCCTCGTCCTCATCCTCGTGGTCGGCTACGCCCTGTTGGAGGCCGACGCCGCCAGCCTGGGCGAGG
Source organism: Streptomyces sp. NPDC039480 (assembly GCF_055597165.1). NCBI lineage: Bacteria > Bacillati > Actinomycetota > Actinomycetes > Kitasatosporales > Streptomycetaceae > Streptomyces > Streptomyces sp. NPDC039480. The sequence continues at coordinate 99,723 of NZ_JBVITX010000004.1, forward strand.
TGTCGGCGGCCCCGCTGATGTTCCACCGCCTCTTCACGCCGCTGGGCGCCATCATGTTCACCTTCGACGAGGCGCAGAAGTCGGGCGCGAGCCTGACCCGTCTCGTCGGTGTCCTCGGGGAGTCCGGGGACGAGCGGCTGGTGGGCGACGCGTCCGTGAAGGTGGCGGACGCCGTGCCGCACCAAGTGACGGTCGAAGGGCTGACGTTCAGCTATCCCGGCACCGACGAACCGGTTCTGCGGGACGTCGACCTGACGATCCCGGCCGGCGGTTCGCTGGCCCTGGTCGGGGCGACGGGTGCGGGCAAGTCGACCCTTGCCGCGCTGATCGCGGGCATCGGGACGCCGCAGGCCGGCTCGGTGCGTGTGGGGGAGCACGACCTCGGCGGTCTGGACGAGGCGGGGGCGCGCGCCCTGGTGAGCATCCTGACGCAGGAGACGCACGTGTTCTCCGGCCCGCTCGCCGACGACCTGCGGCTCGCCGCACCTGAGGCGACCGACGCCGAACTGATGGACGCCTTGCGCACGGTGGGCGCCGACGGGTGGGTGGAGCACCTCCCCGAGGGGCTGGACACCATGGTCGGCGAGGGCGGCGAGCGCCTGGACGTCACCAAGATCGCCCATATCGCGCTGGCCCGCCTTGTGCTGAGCCGCACACCGGTGGTGGTGCTCGACGAGTCGACCGCGGAGGCGGGCAGCGAGGGCGCCGCCGAACTGGAGCGCGCCGTGCTGGCCGCGTGCGCGGGCCGGACCACGCTGTTCGTGGCGCACCGGCTGACGCAGGCGATGGCAGCCGACCGGATCGCCGTGCTGGACGCGGGGCGCGTGGTGGAGCTGGGCACGCACGACGAGTTGGTGGCGCTCGGTGGCCGGTACGCACGACTGTGGCGGGCCTGGCGAGAGGGTAGTTAGGCAAGCCTAATTTAGGTTAGCCTTACTGCGATTACCTGGAAGGGACGCTGAGTCTTCGATGATGGAACCGAGCGCCGGCCTCGTGCTGCTTTCCCCCGCCCGCCTGGCCGATGTACGTCGGCGCGCCGGCGACTACTCCGACCGGACCGTCGCCGAGGCGTGCGCCATCGGTCTCTCGTACTGGGCGACCGGCCGGAGCCCCGAAGGCATCGAGCTCACCCCCGGCACACTCTTCGCCGACGTCCTCGGCTGGGTCGACAACGGCGGTACCGGGCCCGGCAGTCGGGACGCCGGCGCGGACGGCTGGCACATACCCGTCCCCGACGGGATCGAGCAGGCCGACGCGCAGCTCGCCCTCGACGACCTCGCCGACTTCCCCGACCGGCCCCTCGGCACCATCAGTCCGTCCGGCCAGGCCGCCAGGCTCAAGGCCCTCGCCGAGTGGAACGACACCCACGCCGACCGGGTCCGCCCGACCATCGTCGAGATGTTCCTCAAGCAGGCCCGGCTCAGGCCGGACGCCGTCGCCATCGTCGACGAGCACCGCTCCCTGACCTACCGTGAGGCGGCCGAGCGCTCCGCCCAGCTGGCCCACCACCTCGTCGCGCGCGGCCTCACCGCCGAACAGGTCGTCGGCATCTCGCTCAGCCGCTCCGCCGACATGGTCGTCGGGCTGCTCGCCGTGCTCCAAGCGGGCTGCGCGTTCGTGCCGCTCGACCCGCAGTGGCCCGCCGCGCGCCGGTCCGTCGTCATCGAGGACGCCCGCGTCGTGCTTCAGCTCAACGCATCGGGCGAACACGACCCGGCGGAGCCGGGAGCCGTCGCCGTCGACCTCGGCGCCTGGCGTTTCGACTCCCTCCCCACCGAGCCGACCGGGATCACCGTCCCCGGCAACGCCCTCGCGTACGTGATCTTCACGTCCGGCTCGACCGGGCGGCCCAAGGGCGCGATGATCCGCCACGAGGCGATCAGCGAGCGCCTGCTCTGGCAGGTCGACGAGATCCTGCACTTCGGCCCCGACGACGCGTCGCTCTTCAAGGCGCCGCTGTCCTTCGACATCTCCATCAACGAGATCTTCCTGCCGCTGGTCTGCGGCGGCCGCGTGGTGGTCCTGCGGACCGGCGGCGAGCGCGACCCGCACCACCTGCTCGGCGTGATCGCCGAACAGCGCGTGACCTTCACGTACCTGGTGTCGTCCATGCTGGACGTGCTCCTGGAGATGGCGGGCGACTCCGGCCGGCTCGACAGCCTGCGCCACGTCTGGTGCGGCGGCGAGGTGCTCACCCCCGAGCTGTACGAGCGGTTCCGCAACCGGCTCGACATCCCCATGTACCACGGCTACGGCCCGGCCGAGACGACGATCGGCGTCTCGCACGTCATCTACCGCGGCGAGGCCGAGCGCCTGTCGACGTCGATCGGCAAGGCCAACCCCAACACCCAGCTGTACGTCCTCGACGACGAGCTGCGCCCCGTCCCGGTCGGCGTCGGCGGCGAGCTGTACGTCGGCGGCTTCCTCCTGGGGCGCGGTTACGTCAACGCGCCGGGCCTGACGGCCTCCCGCTTCGTCGCCAACCCCTTCGCCTCGGACGGGTCCCGGCTCTACCGGACCGGTGACCTCGCCCGGTTCGCCCCCGACGGGTCCCTCGACTTCCTCGGCCGGGCCGACAACCAGATCAAGATCCGCGGCATGCGCCTGGAGATCGAGGACGTCGAGGTCGGCCTCGCCGAGCACCCCCGCGTACGCCACACCTGCGTCGTCGCCAAGAAGAACACGGCGGGCGGCACCTACCTCGTGGGCTACGTCATCCCGGCCGCGGGCCACGAGGAGCTGCGGGCCGAGGAGGTCAAGGCGTGGGCCGTCGACCACATGGTCGAGTACATGGTGCCCACCCACATCGTCGTCCTCGACGCGTTCCCCCTCACCGCGAACGGCAAGCTCGACCGGAACGCGCTGCCGGAACCCGCCACCCCGAAGGGGACCGTCGCCCCGCCCACCACCGAGAACGAGCGCGTGGTCTGCGCCGCCGTCGCGGCGGTCCTCCAGCTCGACGAGGTCGGCGTCGACCAGGACTTCTTCCAGCTCGGCGGCGACAGCATCCTGACGATCTCGCTGCTGAGCGCGTTGCGCGACGCCGGTCTGTACGTCACGGCGCGGCAGATCTTCACCAACAGCGTCGTGGGCGCGCTCGCCGCGGTGGCGAGCCGCGAGGACGTCTCCACGGTCGATCACGGTGACGTCGCCACCGGCGCCGTGGCGGGCTCGCCCATCGTGCAGTGGCTCGGCGAGACCACGGACGCGATCGACGGCTTCGTGCAGTCGGTCGTCCTGAACACCCCGGCGGAGCTGACCGCCGAAGCACTCGACCGCATACTCGGCGCCGTCCTCGCACGGCACGACATGCTGCGCGCCAGGCTGGTCCGCGGCGACCGCTGGAGCTTCGACATCCCGGCGGCGGCCCCGGCCGCCCCGGCGTGGCAGGAGAGCGACCTGCCGCTCGACGACTGCGTTGCTCTCGCCACCGACGGCCTCGACCCGGACAACGGCGTGATGCTGCGTGCCGTCTGGCGCCGGGAGGCGCGCCAGCTGGTCATGGTCGCCCACCACGTCGTGGTCGACGGCGTGTCCTGGCGGGTCCTGATGGAGGACCTGGCCACGGCGTGGCGCCAGTTCACCTCGGGCGCGGCCGTCGAACTGCCCCCGGTGGGCACGTCGTTCCGCCGCTGGACGCAGCTCCTGGAGCGCGCGGGCTTCGAGGCGGACCGCGACTACTTCCAGCAGCCCTTGCCCGGCACGGACCAGCCGGTCGGCAGGCGGGCCCTGACCGCCGCCGACACCGTCGCACGCGAGCGGCTCCAGACCGTCTCGGTCGGCCCCGAGGTCACCGCGGCGCTCCTCGGCGAGATCCCCGCGAAGTTCCACGCGGGCGTCAACGACGTCCTCCTCACCGCGCTCGCCGTCGCCCTCGCCCGGTGGCGCCGCGACCTCGGCCAGGACCAGACGTTCGCGCACATCGAGCTGGAGGGCCACGGCCGCGAGGGCCGCTTCGTGGCGGACACCGCCGGCTTCGAGCCCGAACTGTCCCGCACCGTCGGCTGGTTCACCACCCTGTTCCCGGTGACCGTGGACCCCGGCACCGCCGCCGACCTCACCGCCCCCGAGTACCTCGCCGCCGCCCTCAAGGCGGTCAAGGAAGACCTCTCGCGGGTGCCGAGCAACGGCATCTCGTACGGCGCCCTGCGCTACCTCGCCGACACCGAGTTCGACGCCCCCGCGCCGCAGGTGCTCTTCAACTACCTGGGCCGCTTCGACGCGGGCGCCGCCGGCGACTGGCAACTCGCGGGCACCACGGGCCAGTTGGGCGAGAAGCGCGACCCGAACATGCGCCTGCCGCGCGCCCTCGAGTTCAACGCCATCGCCGAACCGGCCTCCACCGGCGGCGAGTACGAACTCGTCACCACCGTCTCCTGGCCCGACGGCATGTTCACCGACGAGGACATCGCGACGCTCGGCGACTACTTCCGGGTGGCCCTGGCCGGCCTCGCCGCACTCGACGAGGGCGGCCACACACCCAGTGACTTCCCCCTGGTGCCGCTCACCCAGGCCGACGTCGACGCCCTGGACGGCCCGGCCCTGCGGGACGTACTGCCGCTGACGCCGCTCCAGGAAGGCCTCTACTTCCACTCGGTCTTCGACGACGACTCGGCGGGCGCGTACGTCGAGCAGCAACTCCTCACGCTGGACGCGCCGGACGGCGAGGTGGACGCCGACCGGCTCGCGGCCGCGGCCACCCGGCTGCTCACGCTGTACCCGAACCTGGCGGCGCGGTTCACCGCCCTCGCCGACGGCCGCGTCGTCTCCGTCCTGGAGAACGGCGTCCAGGCGCCCTTCACCACCGTGGACCGCCCCGGCATCACCGACGAGGAGATACGCGACCTCGCCGAGCGGGACCGCCGCGCCGGGTTCGACCTGGCCACCGGGCCGCTGATGCGGTACACGCTCGTCCGCGCCGGCTACGGCAGGAACGTCCTGGTGCAGACCGTGCACCACATCATCGCCGACGGCTGGTCGGTCCCGCCGATGCTGCGCGCGCTCCTCGCCGAGTACCACGCGCCGGGGACCGTGTACCCGATCGGCGGCTTCCCCGACTACGTGCACTGGCTCGCCGGACGCGACGACGACGAGAGCGACCGGGTGTGGCGCGAGGAGCTCGCCGAGCTGCCCGGGCCCTCGCTGGTCGCCGAGGGGCACACCCCCTCCGACCGGTTCGCCGACACCGCCGTCGAGGTGGACGACGACATCGACGCGTCCGTCCGGGCGGCCGGCGTTCCCCTGAGCGTGGCCGTGCACAGCGCCTGGGCGGTGACGCTCGGCGGCATCCTGCACGGCGACGACGTCGTCTTCGGCTCCACCGTGTCCGGCCGCGACGCCGACGTGCCCGGCATCGGCGACATGGTCGGCCTGTTCATCAACACGGTTCCGGTACGCGCCCGTTGGTCCGCCTCGACCACGGCCCGCGAACTCCTCGCGTCGGTGCGGGAGCACCAGAGCGCCGTCCTGCCCCACCAGCACGTGTCGCTCGCGCGCATCGGCCGGCAGGCGGGCGTCGGCTCGCTCTTCGACACCCTCGTCGTCTTCGACGTCGCCACCGACCTCGACAGCCTGCGCACCGCCGACGCCGAACTCGTCATCGCCGACGTCGTCAACGAAGGCGCCCCGCACTATCCGTTGACGCTCGTCGTCGAGCGCGCGCTCGACGGCCGCCCGCGCTTCAACCTGATCTACGACGGTGAACTCCTCGGCGAGAACACCGCCCGGGAGATCCTGCGCACCTTCACCTCGGCCCTCACCGGTCTGCTCACGCGGCCGGACGCCCCGGTCGCCGACCTGGCACCCGAGGCCGCCCGCCGCCCCGCGCCCGTCGAACGGACCACCCTGGGCGGCCTGTTCGGCGCCGCGGCCCGGCGCGACCCGGCGGCCACCGCCGTCACCCAGTGTGCACTCGACGGCTCCACCCGCTCCCTGACGTACGGCGAACTGGCTGCCACCAAGGACGAGTTGGCCTCGGCGCTGCGCGCGGCCGGCGTCGGCCCCGGCAAGCGGGTCGCCGTCGCCGTGCCGCGCTCCGTCGAGCAGGTCGTCGCCCTGGTCGCGATCGTCGCCGCGGGCGGTGCCTACGTACCGCTGGACCTGGCGTACCCGGACGAGCGCCTGGAGTACATCCTCACCGACGCCGCACCGCAGGTCGTGCTCGTCGACCGCGAGCAGCGGGACCGCTTCACCGCACTCCTCGACCGCACGGGCATCCCGGCCCGCGTCCTCGTCCAGGGGGAGGAGCCGCCGACGTCGCCCACCGAGGCGCAGGCGCAGACCTCGGAGGCAGGCTGGCACGACCCCGCGTACGTCATCTACACCTCAGGATCGACCGGCCGCCCCAAGGGCGTCGTCGTCCCGCACTCCAGCGTGGTGACGCTGCTCGCCAACACCCGGCCCGACATGGAGTTCGGACCGCACGACGTGTGGGTCCAGTTCCACTCCTTCTCCTTCGACTTCGCGGTCTGGGAGCTGTGGGGCGCGCTGGCGCACGGCGGTGAGCTGCTGGTGCCCGAGTACGGGCTGACCCGCTCCCCGGTCGACTTCCACCGGCTTGTCCGTGAGCGCGGCGTGACCGTGCTCAACCAGACGCCGTCGGCGTTCTACCAGTTCATCGAGGCCGACCGGCACGCGGGCGAGCCGCTGCCCGCGCTGCGCCGGATCGTCTTCGGCGGCGAGGCCCTCGACCTCGGGCGGCTGCGCGGCTGGGTCGAGCGGCACGGCACCGCGTCGCCCGAGCTGGTCAACATGTACGGCATCACCGAGACCACCGTGCACGTCACCCACCGCGTCCTGACCGACGACGACTTCACTCGTGGGGAAGACGTCAGCCCCATCGGCGGACCGATCCCGGGACTGGTCACCTACCTGCTCGACGACCGGCTGCGGCTGGTGCCGCCGGGCCGGGTCGGCGCCATCTACGTCGCAGGCGACCAGGTGTCGCTCGGCTACCTGGGCAGGCCGGGCCTGACCGCGGGCCGGTTCGTGGCGAATCCGTTCGCGGACGACGGCTCCCGCATGTACCACACGGGCGACCTCGCTCGCCGTACGCTCGACGGCGAGCTGGAGTTCGCCGGGCGCGCCGACGACCAGGTGCAGCTCAAGGGCTTCCGCATCGAGCTCGGCGAGGTCGAGGCCGCGGTCCGGGAACTCGACGGCGTGGTGGACGTGGCCGTCACCGTCGCGGACAGCGGCGACCACCTGGTCGCGCACGTCGTGGGCAGCGCGCCCGCCGACCTCGCGGGCCTCCTCGGCGCCAAGCTGCCCGTGCACATGGTGCCGGGCCGGGTCCTCCCGGTCGACGCCCTGCCGCTGACGGTCAACGGCAAGCTCGACCGCAAGGCGCTCGCCGAGCGTGCCGCGCGCGACGACGCCGCCCCGGCCGTCGCGGGCGATTCGGTGCTGGCCCAACTGGTCGGCATCTTCTCGGAGACGCTGCCCGGCGACACGGCCGCGGACGCCGACACCGACTTCTTCGCCGCCGGCGGCGACAGCATCGTCGCCATCACCGTGATCAACCGGGCCAGGGCGCTCGGCCTGCGGATCGCGCCGCGGGACGTGTTCCTGTTCAGGACGCCGCGCGCGCTCGCCGAGCACCTGGGGTCGAACGCACCGCAGGCCGGGGTATCCGCAGCCGCCTCCGCTCCCGTCCCCGCTCGCCGCGAGGACGGTCCGCTGGCACCGACGCCGATCGTCCTGCGCCAGCGCGAACTGGGCGGCTCGCTCGACCGGTTCGCCCAGGCCAGGACGCTGGTGGCGCCCGAAGGCGCCGGATTCGCCGACGTCGAGCGCGCCGCGAACGCCGTCGTGGCCGCGCACCCGGCGCTCCGGCTGCGGCTGCGCGTGGAGCACGGCGTGTGGGCGCTGCGCACCGAGCCCGCCCGCGAGGTCAGCGTCGTACGCGCCGACACGACCGATGCGACCGTCGCCGCGAACGAGGCCGCCGGACGGCTCGACCCCGAGGCCGGGGACGTCATCGCGTTCTCCTGGCTGGCGGCGAGCCGCACCCTGGTCGTCGTCGTGCACCACCTCGCCGTCGACGCGGTGTCCTGGCTGATCCTCCTCGACGACCTCGCCACCGCCATGGGCGGCGCGGACCTCGCCCCGCCGACCACGTCGTACGCCGAGTACGCCGAGGCGCTGACGCTCGGGGCCGCCGACGCGATCGACGACCTCGGACACTGGATCACCACGCTCCAGGCGCCCGACCTGCTGCCCGCGGTCCGGAACCCACGCGAGACCACCGTCGTCCTCGCGCCCGCGACCAGCGACCGCGTCACCCGCACCGCGCCCGCCGCGCTCGGCGTCGCCCTCACCGAGCTGCTGTGCGGCGCGCTGCGCACCGCGCTGACCCACGTACAGGAGTCGCCCACCGACCTCGCGGTCGAGCTGGAGCGGCACGGCCGGGTCCCGGTACTCGAACAGCACGACTACAGCCGTACCGTCGGCTGGTTCACCTCCATCGCGCCCGTACGGCTCACCGCGCACACCGACCCCGTCGCCGCCGCGCGCGAGGTCGCCGAGCGCCAGCCGGACGAGCGCGGGCACGTCGCGTACGGCCAGTTGAAGTATCTGAACCCGCAGACGGCGCCGCTCCTGACCGCCCGCCCGCAGGTCCTGTTCAACTACCTCGGCCGGGGCAGCGAGTCCCAGGCGGTGCACCTCACCGGCGGCGACCAGGGCAGCCCGTACGCCGTCGAGGTCAACGCCTGGATCGACGACGCCACCGGCAGCCTGCACGCGGCCTTCACCCTCGCCGACGGCATCCCCGACACGATCACCGAGCACTGGCGACGCGCCCTGGAGCGCATCGCGGACGCCGCCACGACCGCCGAGCGCACCGCACCGGTCACGCCCCTCCAGCGGGGCCTGTTCTTCCAGGCCCAGATGGCGGGCGAGGCCGGCCACTACGTCGCGCAGAGCTGGTTCACCTTCGACCGGCGGCTGGACACCGACGCGCTGGCCGAGGCGATGGCGCACGTCATCGCCCGGCACCCCGTCGTCGGCGCCGGCTTCACCACCGACGACGACGGCAACCCCGTCCAGGTCCTCAAGGCCGGACGGCGCGTCGACGTCCGCACGGTCGAGCTGACGGACGACGCGGAGGTCGAGGAGTTCCGCACCCGCGACCGCGACGCCGGATTCGACCCGGCCGAGCCGCCGCTGATCCGCCTCACCGTGGTCCGCCTGCCCGGCGGCCACGACGGCCTGCTGCTCAGCTACCACCTGCTGCTGTGGGACGGCTGGTCCCGCGAGATCGTGCTGCGCGACCTCTTCGACGCCTACGAGTCCGTCGTCGCGGGCGAGCCGCTCGACGACGCCCCGGCCACGCCGAGCTTCGAGGAGTACGCCCGGGCGCTCGACGCCAAGGACGCAGCCGCGTCGGAGCGCTTCTGGGCGGAGCACCTGGCCGCACTCCCCGGCCCGACCCTGCTCGCAGGCCCGGCACCGGCCCTCTCGCAGGACCTGCCGCCCGCGCTCGTCCACACCCTCTCCGCCGAACAGTCGGAGCTGCTGCGGGACGCCGCCAAGGCGCACGGCGTCACGCTGAACTCGGTGCTGACCGGCGCGTTCGGCCTCCTGCTCGGCGCGCACACCGGCCGCGGCGACGCCGTGTTCGGCGTGACCGTCTCCGGCCGCGACGGCGAAGGCCTGTCCGACATCGTCGGCGTGCTGCTCAACACCGTGCCGCAGTGGACGAAGGCCAGGCCGGACGAGACCGTCCGCGACTACCTGACGGCCGTCCAGGCGGCCCGTGTCGAGGCGATGGAGCACGAGCACCTCGGGCTCGGCGAGATCCAGCGCGCCAGCGGCCACGACACGCTGTTCGACAACCTGTTCGTGCTCCAGAACTTCCTGGACATGGACGCCTTCGCCGAGATGAACTCCCGGCACGGCATCACCTCGGTGAAGGCCGACGACTCCACCCACTACCCGTACACCTGGGTCGTCACCCCCGGCGACCGGCTCACGGTCAAGCTGGAGCACCGCTACGGCGACACCGACAGCGCCCGCAGACTCCTCGACGACTACGTGCGCGTCCTGGCGGACCTGGCCCGCTCCACCGGCCCGGTCGGCGCGCTGCCCGGCCTCGGCCGGCTCCCCGAGCCCGCCGCACGCACGGACGTCGGCACGGACACCGTCGTCGACCGCTTCGACCGGGCGGCCGACCGCGACCCGGAGCGGGTCGCCCTGGTCGCCCACGGCGCGACGATGACCTTCGCCCAGCTCCGGGACCGCAGCCGCGCGGTGGCGGGTGTGCTCGCCGGGCGCGGGCTCGGCCCCGAGACGACCGTGGGGCTCGCGATCCCGCGCTCCCTCGACTCGATCGTGGCGCTGTTCGCGGTGCTGCGCGTCGGCGCCGCGTACGTACCCCTCGAACTGGACCACCCCGACGAGCGGATCGCGGCGATCGTCGCGGACGCCCGCCCGGACGTGATCCTCACCGTGAGCGCGGTGTCGCCCCGGCTCACCGGCGGCCTCCTCGGAGCCGGTGACCTGATCGAGCTGGACCGTCCGCTGCCCGAGGCCGAGCCGTTCGTGACGTTCGCGCCGGACGACCCGGACCGGCTGCGGCACCCCGCGTACACGATCTACACCTCCGGTTCGACCGGCAAGCCCAAGGGCGTGGTGACCGAGTACGCCGGACTCACCAACATGCTGATCAACCACCAGCGCCGGATCTTCGAGCCGGTCCTCGCCGAGCACGGGCACCGGACCTTCCGGATCGCGCACACCGTGTCGTTCGCCTTCGACATGTCGTGGGAGGAGCTGCTGTGGCTCGCCGACGGCCATGAGGTGCACATCTGCGACGAGGAGCTGCGCCGCGACGCGCCCGGCCTCGTCGAGTACTGCCTGGAGCACGCGATCGACGTCATCAACGTGACGCCGACCTACGCCCAGCAGCTGGTGGCCGAGGGCCTGCTCGCCGACCCGGCGCGGCGCCCGGCGCTGGTCCTCCTCGGCGGCGAGGCGGTCACCCCGACGCTGTGGCAGCGGCTCGCCGAGACGGAGGGGACCGTCGGCTACAACCTGTACGGCCCCACCGAGTACACGATCAACACCCTCGGCGTCGGCACCTTCGAGTGCCAGGACCCGGTGGTGGGCGTCGCCATCGACAACACCGATGTGTACGTCCTCGACCCGTGGCTGCGGCCGCTGCCGGACGGTGTCCCCGGTGAGCTGTACGTGGCGGGCATCGGCATCGCCCGCGGCTACCTCGGCCAGGCCGCGCAGACCGCGCACCGCTTCGTGGCGTGCCCGTTCGGCGCGCCGGGCGAGCGCATGTACCGCACCGGTGACCTGGTCTTCCGCCGCCCCGACGGGAACCTCACCTACCTGGGCCGCACCGACCAGCAGGTCAAGATCCGCGGTCACCGGGTCGAACTGGGCGAGGTCGAGGCCGCGTTCGCGGCGCACCCCGCGGTGACGTTCGCCGCCGCGGTCGCCCAGCCCGACCCGCAGGTCGACGGGGCGTACCGCCTCGCCGCCTACCTCGTGCTCGACGGCGCCGACCTGGCCGCCGTCGCCGCCGAGGTCGGCACCGGACTGCCCGACTTCCTGCGCCCCACCCACTACGCCGAGGTGGACAGCATCCCGCTCACCGTGAACGGGAAGGCTGACACCAAGGCGCTGCCGGAGGCCAAGCCCCTCGGCGCGCTGACCACGGCGGGGGAGCGCGGCCCCGAGACCGAGACGGAGACGGTGGTCTGCGAGTTCTTCGCCGAAGCCCTGGACCTCGACGACGACGAGGTGAGCGCGGTGAGCGATTTCGTGTCCCTCGGCGGACACTCCATGCTGGCGGTACGGCTGATCGGCCTGCTCCGCCGCGAGTACGGTCCCGTGATCACGATCCGAGACCTGTTCACCCTGCGAACCCCGGAAGCGATTGCCCGCCACCTCGATGACAACTGAGACTGCGACACCTCCGAAAAGCCCTGACGCGAAGCGGCCCCGCCGGCCCCACCCGGGGTCCGACATCCTCAGGACCGCCCTGCGCCGCAACGTCGGCGCGATGGTCTGGGGCACCGTCCTCATGGGCCTGTACCAGGCGGGCGAGACGGCCTTCCCCATCGCGCTCGGCATGATCGTCGAGCACACGATGCGGGACGACCGCACGCTCACCGCGCTCGCCCTGTCCATCGGCGCGCTGGCCGTGATCATCACGACGGTGTCGCTGTCGTGGCGGTTCGGCATGCGCATCCTGCAGAAGGCCAACACGACGGAGGCGCACCGCTGGCGGGTGAAGGTCGCGGGCTGCGGCCTCCAGCCCGTGGCCAGGGACGTCGACCTCAAGTCCGGCGAGGTCCTCACCATCGCCACCGAGGACGCCGACCAGACCGCCGACATCATCGAGGTGGTGCCGCTGCTCATCAGCTCGATGGTCGCGGTGCTCGTCGCGGCGGTCGCGCTGGGCATGGCCGACTACCGGCTGGGTCTGCTCGTGATCGTGGGAACGGTCGCGATCCTCTCCATCCTCAGCGTGATGTCCAAGCGGATCGGGTCCAGCACGCGTGAGCAGCAGGCCCGGGTGGCCAGGGCCGGGGCGAAGGTCGCCGACCTGATCAGCGGCCTGCGCCCGCTGCACGGCTTCGGCGGCAACCACGCGGCGTTCCGCTCCTACCGGACGGTCAGCACGGAGGCGAAGCGCCAGGCGATCACCGTCGCCAAGGTGAACGGCGTGTACGCGGGCACCGCACAGGCCCTCAACGCGGTCCTCGCGGCCGCGGTGACCCTGACGGCGGGCTGGCTGGCCTTCGAGGGCCGGATCACCATCGGCGAACTGGTCATGGCCGTCGGCCTCGCCCAGTTCATCATGGAACCCCTCAAGATGTTCTCGGAGATGCCCAAGTACGTGATGATCGCGCGGGCGTCGGCGGAACGGATGGCGCTGGTGCTCTCGGCGCCCCCGGTCACCGCCCCCGGCCCCGAACGCCCGGCCACGGGCGGCGACCTGGAGATCGACCGCGTCAGCTACGGCTCCCTGCGCGACCTGAAGTTCACGGTGGCGGCCGGAGAGTTCGTGGCGATCGCCGGCTACCAGCCGCGCGCGGTGGCCGACCTGGCGTCGATCCTGGCGGTGAACGTGCCGCCGGACGCGTACGAGGGAGTGGTGCGGGTCAGCGGCCAGGAGTTCGCCTCCCTCTCCATCGAGGCGGTCCGCGAGCACATGCTGGTCAACCCGTACGACGCGGAGATCTTCGCCGGCACCCTGCGCACGAACATCGACCCGTCGGGGACGAGTGTCTCCGTCCCCGAGGCGGTCGAGGCGTCCATGCTCACCGACGTCGTCGCGCTGCACCGCGAAGGCCTCGACTACGCCGTCCGCGACCGCGGCGCGAACCTCTCCGGAGGCCAGCGCCAACGCCTCTCCCTGGCCCGCGCCCTGGCCGCCGACACGGACGTACTCGTCCTGCACAACCCGACGACGGCCGTCGACGCGGTCACCGAACAACTCATCGCCCGCAACATCGCCAAGCTGCGCAAGGGCCGCACCACGGTGGTCATCACCAGCAGCCCACCCCTCCTGGACGCCGCCGACCGCGTCCTGATCCTCGAGGACGGCACGATCACAGCGGAAGACACCCACAGAAACCTATTGGCCACGGACAAGACCTATTGCGCGGCGGTGGCTCGGTAGGGGCTCGTGGGGGGTGAGGGCGCGGGTGACCGCACCCTCACGCAGCAGGCGCCGGCAGCCGGCCGACGGCGCGGTGCGTGTATTTAGGGGCGCGGGGAACTGCGCGAAAACCCCCACGGGCCCGCGGCTGGGCGACGGCGGTGGGTGTGTGCCCCAGGGGCGCGGGGAACTGCGCGAGAACCCTCCACGGGCCCGCAGCTGGGCGACGGCGGTGGGTGTGTCCCAGGGGCGCGGGGAACTGCGCGAAAACCCCCCACGGACCGGCAGCTGGGCGACGGCGGTGCGCGTATCTCCAGGGGCGCGGGGAACTGCGCAAAACCCCCCACGGCCCGCAGTCGAGCGACGGCGGTGCGTATGTCCCAGGGGCGCGGGGAACTGCGCAAACCCCCCACCGACCCGCAGCCGGGCAACGCACCGCACCCAGAGAACCGCGGGGAACCACGCAAAAACCTCACCGGCCAGCGAGTGTCCCCCCACCCTCCAGCGAAGCGCCCAGTACCCACGCCACATCCCTCACCAACGCCCCCCGCCACCCCACCCGATCATGCCCATACGCCCCCCGAGAGACCCTGACCCCCGCCCCGGCCCCCCGAACCAGCGACTCGGTCAGCTCACAGTGAGGCAACATCCGCGCCTCGTGCTCCCCGACCTCGAAGGCAACCCGCAGACCGGACAGGTCGAACCGACCCTCCGCGAGCCGCGCGGCAACCGCACCCCCCACCGGCCCCCCCAACGGATCCGCCGACCCCACCGCGTCAGGCGTCCACCAGAACGACCCCGACTGACAGGCGACCCGAGACACCAACTCCGGGAACTCGAGCGCCGCGTACACCGCACTCAGCCCGCCAAGGCTCTGCCCGGCCACCACCAACCGCTCCATGTCGGCGTGCACACCGCACTCCGCGACCAGCGGCAGCAGTTCGTCCCGGACGGCCTCCCACAGCGCGGGTTCGCACGCGAATTCGGCCTCCCGGTCCTTGGCCGGCAGAAAGACGAGGGTGACGGGAGGCATGTCACCGGCCGCGACGGCCGAGTCGAACGCGGTCATGGCCGGGTGCAGGTACAGCCAGTCGTCCCCGTCGAGCAGCAGGACCAACGGCCCGCCACCGCCCACCGCGTGGACCCGCACGGTCCGCCGCCCACCGAGCCGCTGACTGGCCCACCGGATCCGGGTGCTCGGCAGCGGCAGGATGTCGTCGGCGCCCACGGAGGGCCAGTGGGGCTGGGCCGGGGCGTCCGGGGTCGCGGCGATGGACCGGTCCCCGCCCGCGCCGTCCGGGTTGAACGGGTCGGCGTGCGCCTCCCCGTCCACGAGGATCTGATACGTCACCCGCAACCGCGAGGGCATCCGCACCTCCGCGTACCAGCAGTCCGTATTGGCCCACCGACGCAGGGGCACCGGCTCCGACCAGCTCTCGAAGACGACACTCGCGTCCGAACCACGCCACAGAAAGAGCGTCCGCCAGCCACGCTCGCCGCCCCCGCCCCCATCCCCGTCCTCGTCGGCGCGGACGCACACCGGGGTGCGAGCCGCCGCCCAGAACGCCTCGGTGCCCGGTTCGCCGGGCAGTCCGAACTCGGCGAAGGCGCTGTCCGTGTCGGCCGCCAGGCGCATGAACGTCTCCTTGTGAGAGGGAAGGAAGAAAGGCTAAGCTCGCATTAATTTAGGGGAGCCTAACCTAATTCCTCTGTCACGCCCAAGGAGGCACCGACACATGAGCACCAACCCCTTCGACGACCCCGATGGCCGCTTCCTGGTCCTGGTGAACGACGAGGGGCAGCACTCGCTCTGGCCGTCCTTCGTCGAGGTCCCCGGCGGGTGGACCATCGCCTTCGAGGAGAACACGCGGGACGCCTGCCTGGCGTACATCGAGACCAACTGGACCGACCTGCGCCCGCGTTCCCTCGTAACCTCCGTGGACGGCTGACCCCCCGGCGCCCCGCACGCCCCCGCAAGCCCTGCGCGCCCCGCAGGCCCCGCACGCGTTCCGCACCGCGGAGGGACCCCGTCGATGCTCTGCACCAGACTGACCAACGCGCGCTTCCTCACGATGGATCCGGACCACCCCGTCGCCCACGAGCTGGGCATCTGGCGGGGCCGGATTGCGGGCCAGGACGAGGCTGTGGCCTCGCTTCCCGCGCGCGAGGTGATCGACCTGCAGGGCGCCACCGTGCTGCCCGGCTTCGTCGACGCCCATGTGCACCTGGCCTGGACCGGGCTCAAGGAGACGACCCCGAGCATCGCGGGCCGCACGCGGATCGACGACGTGCTCGCCGCGGTGGACGCGGCGGCCACCCGCGAGGGCGCCCCCGGCTCCTGGCTGAGCATCGCCGGCTACGACCAGCGAGCCCTCGGCCGCCATCTGACCGCCGCCGAACTGGACCGGGTCAGCCACGGCCGCAAGGTGTTCCTGCTGCACGACTCCGGGCACGGCTGCGTCGTCAACTCCGCCGTACTCGACCTGCTCCCCGCCGGCGTCCCGCACGAGAACGGCTTCCTGGCCGAGGGCGCGATGGGCGCCGCCCGCGCGCTGCGGCTGCCGTACTCCCAGAGCGAGCTGGCCGAAGCGATCGGGCGCGCCGCCCGTACCTGTCTGGCCGAGGGCGTCACCGCCTGCGCCGAGGCAGGCATCGGCGGCACCCTCTTCGGTCACAGCCCGGTCGAGCTGGGCGCGTACCAACTCGCCCGCGACGAAGGGCTTTTGCCGCTGCGCGTCCAGCTCATGGTGTCCGCGGACCGGCTGAACCGGGTCGCCGCGCACCCGGCCGACGGCATCCCCAGGGCGCTCGACCTCGGCCTGCGCACCGGGTTCGGCGACGACCGGCTCTCCGTGGGCGCGCTCAAGATCTACACCGACGGCGGCATGATGGCCCGTACCGCCGCGCTCACCCGACCGTACGAAGGCCTGGACCACGCGGGCCAGTTGCAGGACGACCCCCAGGTGCTCGCCGACACGATCGTGGACGGCCACCTCGCGGGCTGGCAGCTCGCCGTCCACGCGATCGGCGACCGCGCGGCCGACCTCGCCCTGGACGCCCTGGAGCGCGCCCAGCGCCTGCGGCCGCGCCCGAAGGCCCGGCACCGTGTCGAGCACGCCGGACTGATCCGCCCCGACCAGCTCCCGCGCTTCGCACGGCTCGGCGTCACCGCGGTCGTCCAGCCCAACTTCCTGCGTCACTTCGGTGACGACTACGCGGCGATCATGGGTGAGGAAAGGGCACCCTGGCTCTACCGAGGCCGAGGCTTCCTCGACCAAGGCATCCCTCTCGTCGGCAGCTCCGACCGCCCCGTCACCGACGGCTCCCCGTTGCGCGCCGTCCAGTTCATGGTCGAGCGCGCCTCCGCCTCGGGCCAGGTGATCGGCCCGGACGAGGCCATCACCGTCGACGAGGCCCTGCACGCCTACACGGTCGCCGGCGCCCACGCCTGCCACTGGGAGGACACTTTGGGCAGCCTCACCCCGGGCAAGCGCGCCGACCTCGTCGTGCTCGGCGACGACCCCCGCCGCGTCGACACGTCGCGCATCGGCGCCATCGAGGTGGCGGCGACCTACGTCGACGGACGCGCGACGGGGCAGTAGGCGCACGGCGACGGGGCAGTAGGCGCACCGCCCCCCCCGGGGGGCTCAGGAGCCCGTCAGGATCACGAGTTGCCGGGTCGCCCTCGTCATCGCGACATAGCGGTCGACCGCCCCCTCGATTCCCGCACCGAACGTGTCCGGCTCGACGAGGACGACCAGGTCGAACTCAAGGCCCTTCGACAGCTCCGGGGTCAGGCAGCTCACCCGCGGCGGAGCCTGGTACTTCTCGTGGAACGCGGGGTTGCCGATGACGCACGCGACCCCGCCCTCGTGTGCGGCGAGCCAGTCGTCGAGGACCGACTCCAGGTCCATGACCGCCCCGTGCACGACGGGGACGCCGCTGCTGCGGATGGACGTCGGCACGTTCGCGTCGGGCAGCTCGGCGCGGATGACCGGCTCGGCCTCCGCCATGACCTCTTCCGGCGTGCGGTAGTTGATGCTCAGGGAAGCCATCGTGATCCGGTCGATCCCGGCCCGCGCCAGGCGCTCCTCCCACGACTCGGTGAAGCCGTGCCTCGCCTGGGCGCGGTCGCCGACGATGGTGAAGCTGCGCGACGGGCAGCGCAGCAGCAGCATCTGCCACTCCGCGTCGGTCAGTTCCTGCGCCTCGTCCACGACGACGTGCACAAACGGGCCCGCGAGCCGATCCGGGTCCTCGGTGGGCAGGGCCCTCTCGTCGATCAGGCTGTCCTGGAGGTCCTTGCCGTGCAGCATCCGCACGGCGCCTTCGCTGTCGTCACCCGCCGAGGCGAAGTCGGCGGCCGCCAGGATCTGGTCGATGACACCGGACATGCGCTCGCGTTCGGCGGCGACCGCGATGTCGTGCCGCCGCCTGCGCCGCGCGGCCGCGGGGTCACCGAGCCGCTGCCGCGCCGCGTCCAGGATCGGCAGGTCGGACACGGTCCAGGCCTGCGGGGCGTCCTTGCGCTGCAGCCTCATGACGTCGTCGCGGTCGAGCCAGGGCGCGCACATCCGCAGATACGCGGGGACCGTCCACAGGTCGGAGACGACATCGGCGGCTTCGAGCAGCGGCCACGCGCGGTTGAGGGTCGTGACGAGCTCCCTGTCCTGCCGCAGCGTCCGCAGGAACATCTCGGGGGATACGCCGTCCTCCTCCTCGTCCATGCCCTGCTTGTCCATGAGGATCGTGGCCAGCTCCTCCCAGATCAGCTCACGCGCCTCGTTGTGCGCGGTGGCAGGACCCGGTGCCCGGAACGCCTCGGCCCAGTCGGCTTTGCTCACCCTTACCTCGGACCAGGGTGTCCTGACCGTGACGGCGTCGGTCGGCGGCTCCTCGTAGAACGCGACGGCCTTCTCGACCGCCTTCACCATGTCCGCCGACGACTTCAGGCGGGCCACCGCGGGGTCGGCCTCCGGGCCCGCCGCGGCGCCCTCGGCGACGAGGTCCCGCAGCGTGCAGGTCTGCACGCCCTCCTCGCCCAGGCTGGGCAGGATGTCGGCGACGTAACCCAGGTAGGGCTCGTGCGGGCCGACGAAGAGCACGCTGCCGCGGCGGTTCTTGCCGAGGCGGGGGTCGGAGTAGAGGAGGTACGCGGAGCGGTGCAGGGCGACGACGGTCTTGCCGGTGCCAGGGCCGCCGTCGACGACGAGGGCGCCGCGGGAGCTCGCGCGGATGATGGCGTCCTGGTCGGCCTGGATGGTGCCGAGCACGTCGCGCATCCGGGCCGACCGGTTGCCGCCCAGGCTGGCGATGAAGGCGGACTGGTCGTCGAGCGCGGCGTGGTGTTCGAGGCCGTCGGCGGTGAACACCTCGTCCCAGTAGTCGCTGATCCGGCCGCTGGTCCAGCGGTACCTGCGGCGGCTCGCCAGACCCATCGGGTTGGCGTGGGTCGCCGCGAAGAACGGCTCGGCCGCGGGCGAACGCCAGTCGACGAGGAGCCGGTTGCCCTCGCTGTCGGTGAGACCGAGACGTCCGATGTAGAGCGGCTCCGCGTCGGCGTCGTCCGTGGTGACGACGTGCCCCAGACACAGGTCGAGACCGAAGCGGCGCAGGGTGCGCAGCCGACTGCTCAGCCGGTGGATCTCCGAGTCCCGGTCCATCGCCTCCCGGCCGATGCCGCCGGGCGCCTTGCGCAGGACGTCGAGACGGCCGGAGAGTTCGCCGATGGCTTGGTCGAGGCTCTCCGCGATGGCGGCGAAGTGTTGTTCGTCGCGGCCGATCAGCGCCGGGTCGACCTTGGCCGAAAGGTTGGCGGGCAGGTTGAAAGCACTGGTGGTCAGGGGGGTCTCCGATATCCGCAGGATCAGACCTAGGCCCAGGAACAGGCTTAGGCCAGTGATTGTGAGGGACGACCGGGGCCTTGCCGCAAGCCCCCCAGTGCGCTATAAGTTGAGAGTGGCAAGAGGTGAGTATCCCCTCTTGCCCTTTGTTGTTTTCGGACCTGTGCTCCTCGATGCCCCCGCGCTCCCCGTCGGGGATTGCCAGATTGCCGGATTGCCCCCGCGCTTCCCGGTCGGCCCGTGCCCGCCGGTGCGGAAGATCACCCCAACTGGACTCGCTAGTTAGGTAAGGCTAGCCTTATCTCGCTTGTCCCGTTGACGTGACACGGCAGTGAATCACGGCGACGAGCCGTTCTCCTACCGTGGAACACCGAGGAAGGTACAGCCTTGATCACGGCTACGCCGCGCCCTGCCCCGCCGCTGCACGAGCACTCGGCCCCGCTGCGGCACGAGCTCCCCGAGGGGATGCCCACCGTGCGCGCCGCCCGTGAGGAGGACGCCGCCGCGCTCGTCGCCCTGTCCCGGCCCTTCGTGCGCTCCGGTGCGCTGCGGGAGCGCCCGCCCTCGCTCTACGCGGCCCACGCCGCCGACTTCCTCGTGATGGACGTACCGGGCAGCCCCCTCGAGGGCTGCGTGGGCCTCCGCGTGCACCCGGCCGATCCGGCGGAGGGCCGCGGGGCCGCCGGCGTCCTGTACAACTTCTGCGTGGCCGGGCACCGGCAGGGCCGCGGAGTGGGCGCGGGGCTGCTGCGCGCCGTCCTGACCGTGGCGCACGCCAAATCGCTCGACGCCCTGTTCACGGCGACGACGGGCGGCGGCGACCTCTTCCTCCGGTACGGCTTCGCCCCCGCGGACGCGCGCCTGGCGCCCCCGTCCTGGGCACGCTCCCTCGACCCCCGGCGCAACGCGCGGATACTCGCGCGGAGTCTCTGACACGTCGCGACACGTACGGCTCCCGTCCCGGATCACACCCCCGGGCCGGGAGCCTTCGTCTGCTTCTTTCGTCCGCGCCTTCGCCCGTTTCCTGCGTCCGTGACGCGCTCAGACAGCGCACTCGGCGAGGTCAGGACTGTTGTCGGGAACCACGGTCGTGCCGGGGCTGGTCCTGTCCAGGACGCCCCGCAGCACCGCGTGCGGCACCCGCCCGTCGAGGACGTGCGCCTTGCGCACGCCGCCGCGGACGGCCCGCAGGCACCCCTCCATCTTCGGCAGCATCCCGCTCGCCAGCTCCGGCAGCAGCTCGTCCAGCGCATCGGCCGTCAGCCGCTCGATCACCTCGGTGCTGTGCGGCCAGTTCGCGTACAGGCCCTCCACGTCGGTGAGCATCACCAGGCGCTCGGCGTCGAGAGCCACGGCCAGGGCGGACGCCGCGAGATCGGCGTTGACGTTGTAGACCTGACCGTCCTCGCCGCGTGCCACGGGGGAGACGACCGGTATGTGGCCCTGCTCCAGAAGCGTGCGCACTGCGCCGGTGTTCACGTCCACGATGTCGCCGACGAGACCGATGTCCACGGACCGGCCGTCCACCCGGACGGACCGCCGCACGGCCGTCATCGTGTGCGCGTCCTCGCCCGTCATGCCCACGGCGAAGGGTCCATGGGCGTTGATGTGGCCGACCAGATCCCGCTGGACCCGGCCGGTCAGCACCATGCGGACCACCTCCATGGTCTCCGGCGTCGTCACCCGCATGCCCGCCGCGAACCGGGTCTCCAGGCCGAGACGGTCGAGCATCGCGTTGATCTGCGGGCCGCCGCCGTGTACGACGACGGGGCGCAGGCCCGCGTGCCAGAGGTCCACGACGTCACGCGCGAAGGTCTGCTGCAGATCGGCGTCCACCATGGCGTGCCCGCCGAACTTCACGACGACCACGCTGCCCCGCAGTTCCTCGGAGGCCTGCGGGTCCCCGGAGCCCCGCGGTTCCTCGGAGCTGAGATCCGCGTGCTCCCTGACGACCGTTCGCATGTCTGCCCCTACTCCGTTCACGAGCTGTACGCGCTGTTCTCGTGGACGTACGCCGCGGTGAGGTCGTTCGTCCAGATCGTCGCCGCCGCCTCGCCCGAGCGCAGGTCGACGGTGACCGTCACCTGACGCCCCGACAGGTCCACCTGGTCCCGTGGCTCACCCGCCGCACCGTCCCGGCACACCCATGCGCCGTTGATCGCCACGTCGAGGCGGTCCGGGTCGAAGACGGCGGAGGTCGTACCGATGGCCGAGAGCACCCGGCCCCAGTTCGGGTCCTCGCCGTGCAGGGCGCACTTGAGGAGGTTGTTGCGGGCCACCGACCGGCCGACCGTCACGGCATCCTGCTCGGACGCGGCGCCGACCACTCGTATCTCGATGTCCTTGGAGGCGCCCTCCGCGTCCGCGACGAGCCGGAGTGCCAGGTCGAGACAGACGCCGTGCACGGCCTCGGCGAACCGGTCCGGGTCCGGCCGCACCCCCGAGGCCCCCGAAGCGAGCAGCAGCACGGTGTCGTTGGTGGACATGCAGCCGTCGGAGTCCACCCGGTCGAAGGTGGTGCGCACCGCCTCCCTGAGCGTGGAGTCGAGCACCGCGGCGCTCACGTCGGCATCGGTGGTGAGGACCACCAGCATGGTCGCGAGTCCGGGGGCCAGCATGCCCGCGCCCTTCGCCATGCCGCCCACGGTCCAGCCGGGACCGGACGCCACCGACGTCTTGTGCACCGAGTCGGTCGTCTTGATCGCCACCGCGGCGGCCTCGCCGCCGTCCTCCGACAGTTGTGCCGCGGCAGACTCGATGCCCGGCGTCACCCGCTCCATGGGCAGCCGAACGCCGATGAGTCCGGTGGAACACACCGCGACCTGCCCGGGCTCGGTGCCCACAGCACGCGCCGTGCGCTCGGCCATCGCCCTGGTGTCGTCCTCGCCCGCGGGGCCCGTACAGGCGTTGGCGCCACCGGAGTTGAGGACGACCGCGGACAGTGCGCCGTCCGCGATCACGCGCCGGGACCAGTGCACGGGTGCGGCCTGGACGCGGTTCGAGGTGAAGACGGCGGCCGCGGCGCTCGAAGGCCCGCGGTTCACCACCAGCGCCAGGTCCGGGGCGCCGGACTCCTTGATCCCGGCGGAGACTCCGCTCGCGAGGAATCCCCGGGCAGCGGTCACGCTCACGGAGCCACTCCGTTCATGGGCAGGCCCGTCCCTTCGGGAAGGCCGAGGGCGATGTTCATGCTCTGGACCGCGCCGCCCGCGGTGCCCTTGGTCAGGTTGTCGATGGCGCTGACGCAGACGACCCGACGGGCGGCCGTGTCCACCGCGACCTGCAGCTGGGCGGTGTTGGAGCCGAGGACGGCACCCGTGGACGGCCAGGCGCCGGGCGGCAGCAAGCGTACGAAGGGCTCGTCGGCGTAGGCGCTCTCGTAGGCGGCACGCACCTCGTCCTCGGCGGTGTCGGCCGGTATGCCGGGGCGCAGGCGGGCCGAGCAGGTCGCCAGGATGCCCCGGGGCATCGGTGCCAGGGTCGGGGTGAAGGACACGGTCACGCGCTCACCGGCGACGTGGGACAGGTTCTGCGTCAGCTCCGGGGTGTGCCGGTGGCCGCCGCCGACTCCGTAGGGCGTCATCGAGCCCATCACCTCGGAGCCGACCAGATGGGGCTTGGCCACCCGGCCCGCCCCCGACGTGCCGCTGGCGGCGACGACGACGGCTTCCGGCTCCACCAGCCGTGCGAGGAAGGCAGGGAAGAGCGCCAGGGTCACCGCCGTCGGATAGCAACCCGGCACGGCGATGCGGTCGGCGCCCTTCAACGCGTCCCGCGCCCCCGGCAGTTCGGGCAGTCCATAGGGCCAGGTCCCGGCGTGCGGCGAGCCGTAGAACCGCTCCCAGTCGGCCGGGTCGCGCAGCCGGAAATCCGCCCCGCAGTCCACGACGAGGGTGCTCGCCTCCAACTGGCGTGCCAGTGCGGCGGACTGGCCGTGCGGCAGCGCGAGGAACACCACGTCGTGGCCGCGCAGGGACGCGGCCGACGTCTCCTCCAGGGCCCGGTCCGCGAGGGCGGCCAGGTGCGGTTGTACGTCCACGAGTCGCCGCCCCGCGCTGCTGTGCGCGGTCACCGCGCCGATCTCGACCTCCGGATGCGACAACAGCAGGCGGAGGATCTCCCCGCCGGCATAGCCACTGGCTCCGGCCACCGCGGCCCGTACTGTCATGATCTCCGTCTCTCGTGGTGTCCGTCTGTCCGTCTGTCCGTGCGCCCTGCGTGTCATCGGCGTGTCTCAGGCGTGGTTCGGCTCCCTGTGCAGGAGCAGGCCGCGCAGCAGACCGCCCGTCGTGCAGACCATTCCGGTGCGTGCCGCCCAGCGAAGCGCCAACGTGTGTTCCTCGGCGGAGAGGTCGGCCACCGCGTCGGCGACGACGAACGGCTGTATGTCGTTCATGAAGGCGTCCGCCGCGGTCAGCAGGACACCCAGGTGTGCGTACACCCCGCAGATGATCAGCTGGTCGCGGCCTTTCGACCGCAGCAGCCTGCCGAGGTGGCTGCGCAGGAAGGCGTTGTGGCGCACGTTCGACAACAGGTGCTCGCCGGGGCGGGGGGTGAGGGGCGCGACGATGGCGGCGGCGCCCGGCTCGTCGCCGATGCCCGGCCCCCACATGTCGGCGACGAGTCCTCGCTGCCCGGGGCCCTGCTCGGCCGGCTCCGCACTGAAGACCACGGGTATGCCCAGGGTCGCCGCGAGTTCTCGGAGCGTCGCGATGTTGTCGACGAGCTCCACCACCGGGGAACGCCCCGTGGGGAACGCGCCCACGAAGTGGTTCTGCATGTCGTGGACCAGCAGCGCGGCACGCACCGGATCGAGCCTCCAGGAGACATGCGACCGGGGGAGGGCGGTGCGGTCCGGCATCGGGTAGGAGCCGATGGCGGGTAGGCCCATGGGTGATTTCCCTCCCCTGAAGACGCGCGCACCGCTGGGTCCGAACTGCAAGTTGACCTTAGCTTAGCCTAACCTAAATAGCCCTACGGCTGATTGGGTCGGCCGGTCAGCTGAGCGCTGGTGTGAGACACATCTTGACGCCGGAGCGGGCGAGTTCGCTGAGCCTGTGGACAACCATTGGCGTGCCCCTGACCGGGGTTATCCACAGGGCCAACAGGAATCCTGCGATCCGCGGGAGAGTCGGCGCATGACGAATCACAGCGAAGCAGCCGGCCCGCTCGACGACCCGGTGGTCACCCTGCGCACCCCCGCCGAATTGGCGGACGCGTTGCCGTACTTGCTCGGGTTCAAGCCCGAGGAGAGCGTCGTGCTCATCGCCCTGCACGGCGAGCGGGGGCGGTTCGGCGGCCGCGTGCGCCTCGGCGTCCCCGAGCGCCCGGGGGACTGGCCCTGCGTAGCGGAGCAGCTGGCCCAGTGCCTGGTGAGCGGATGCGAGAGGAGGGGAGAGCGCCCCGACGGGATCGTCGCCTTCCTCTGCCAGGAGCCCGTCGGCGCGGAGACCGGACAGCAGGTCGTGGCGCGCCTGCGGCCGCTGGCCCAGGTGCTGCGCACGGCGTGCGGCCGCCTCGACGTGCCGGTGCTCGAAGTCGTGTGCATCTCGGCAGGCCGCTTCTGGACGTACTGCTGCCCGGACACCCGCTGCTGCCCGCCGGAGGGCACCCCGCTGCTCAGGCCGGGCACCTCGGTCCTGGCCGCCGCCGCGACCTACATGGGCGTCCGGGCGAGCGTCACGCAGAGCGAGATCAGGGGACGGCTGACCCCTTGGCACACCGCCGCGGCGACGGACCAGGAGCGAGCGCTCGACGCGGCAGCTCTCGAACTCGTTCCGAGAATGCTGAGCGAGGAGGACCTCGAAGACGACGGAGACGCTCAGGCTGTCCATGGAGTCGCCGCCGAGACACTCGACCTGGCCCGCCGGATCATGGCACGGCTGATGGCCGCTCCCGCCCTGCCCCATCCCCTCGACGCGGACAACAGGGACGACGAGCTGATCGCGCACGACGAGGCGGCCGCCCTGATCCTCGGCCTCCAGGACAGGGTGACCCGCGATCGCGCGGCGGAATGGATGGAGGGCGCCGACGGGCCGCCCGCGCTGCGCCTCTGGAGGGCCCTGGCCAGGCGCTGCGTCGGTGCGTACGCGGAGCACGCGGCCGCACCGCTGGCTCTCGCGGGCTGGGTCGCCTGGTCCCTCGGAGACCTCGCGGAAGGCCAGGAGGCCCTCGACATGGCACTGCGCGCCGACGCCGACTACACCTTCGCCCAGCTCCTCAACCGCGCCTGCAACGAAGACTTGGACCCGGAGTCCATCCGCCGCTGCCTGCGCAGGAGGCGCGACGAACGCGGCGGCGAGGTGGTGCCGGGCGCGGCGTCCCCCGAGACACCGGAAGGCGCTTCTCGGCGGCGGCGCCGCCGACGGCAGCACCGCTCGGCGGCGGGCGAGGGCCCCCGGACTTCCGGCGCCCCTCGGACGGTCGGCGGCCCACGCACCCCCGGCGGCCCTGGCCCGGGCACTGGCCCACGAAATCGTCGCCACGCCAGCAGGCGCGGCGCGGGGGACGACCAGTGAGCGCACGGTGCCGGTGCTGGGCCAGATGGTCGGCTTCCCGCCAGGAGGCGTTACTTGGACCCGGGTCGGCCCGTTCACCTGAGTGGCGGTACCCGCAGGATGGTCGCGCCGCCGTACCTCCCCCGACCTCCCGTAGCGCAGACAACGCAGAAGAAGCTGCCCATGTCTCTTCCCGCTCCGTCTTCCGTCTTCGACAGAGAGGGGCGCCGGCGAGCCGCGTCGGCCCCCACCCACTTCTCCGGCGGACCGGCACCGGCACCGGCTCTGCCCCCGGCCCCGGTGCCGCGCGGCACCGGCGAGCTCCCGCCCGCGCACGCCGTGCTGACCTGCGTCGCCCTGCCCGCCCTCGCGATCTCGACGGACCAGGGACAACTGACCGGCCGAGGACTGGAGGGCTTCTACCGCGCGGGGCGCCGGACCCTGTCCCGCTGCCAGGTGCGGGTGGCGGGCCGCGAGCCGGTCGCCGTGCAGGCCCGCATGCTGTCCGCGGACAGCGCCCGCTTCGTCGCGACGCTGCGCCTGCCGACGGACGCCGGACCGGACCCCGAGATCGTCGTCGAGCGGATCCGCCACGCCGACGGCACGGAGCGCATCACGCTGCACAGCGCGTCCGGACGCCCCCTGCGGCTGCCCCTCGAAGTCTCACTCGGCACGGACCTCGCCGAGGTCGGCGCGGTTGCCTCGGGCAGAGCCGGACCTGAACTGCCCGCCACCGTGCACGACTCCGGCATGCGCTGGTCCTCCGCCACGGCCCACTGTCTCGTCACGGCCGACCCGGCGCCCGCGGACGCCCTGGCCTCCGCCGGCCTGCTGCGTTGGGAGATGAACCTGCCGCCGGGCGCCTCCCGCAGTGTGGAGCTGAGAGTGCGGCCCGACGGCGCCGGGCCGGTCCGGGCCGCGGGCCACGGCGCGTCGCGCGCGGGCTCGGGCTCCGGGGCACGGGCCGTCGGGGACGACCCTCGGGTGCAGCCGCTCCTCGCCCGGTCCGTCGAGGATCTGCAGGCGTTGCTGCTCCGCGACCCCCGGCATCCGACCGACCTGTATCCGGCCGCGGGGGCGCCGTGGCGCTGCGGACTCGCGCCGGCCGAGGCGCTGGCCGCCGCCCGCATGGCGCTCCCGCTGGGCACACGCATCGCCGTCGGGACACTGCGCACCCTCGCCCGCAGCCAACTCACGGAATCGGGCCCCCGCTCCGGCATGCTCCCCGGACCGTTGCGGGACGCGGGACCGCACCTGCCGCCCGGCTGCACGGGCACCGAGGCGACCCTCCTCTTCCCGGTGCTCCTCGCGGAGGCGTGGCGGTGGGGGCTGCCCGAGCCGGAGGTCGAGGAACTGCTGCCCGTCGCGGAGCGGTGCCTGCGGTGGCTGCGCACCTCGGTCGGCGACGGCACGTTCCTGTCCGACGCCCGCCCGGGTGGGCTCGCGCGCGCCGAGATCCAGGCCCACGCCCATCGCGCCGCGCTCCTCGGCGCCGACCTGCTCGACGCGCACAGCCGGGCGGACCCCACCGGCCTGCGGCAGTGGGCCGCACAGCTGCGGTCCGCGTTCCAGGACGAGTTCTGGGTGGAGGACCGGGCCGGTGGCAGACCCGCCGCCGCCCGCCTCGCCGACGGCCGGCCCGTGCCGCACCTCACCGGCGGAGCGGCCCACCTCCTGGACACCGGTTTGCTCGGATCCGGCACCCACGCCCCCGGTCTGCTCGACAAGGTTCGGACCGAACAGCTCGCCCGGCTGCTCGGCGGCCCCGCCATGGACTCCGGGTGGGGGCTGCGCAGCCTCGGCGCGAAGGAGGCCGCGTACAACCCGTTCGGACACCGGGGAGGAGCGGTCCGCGTGCACGAGACGGCGATCGCCGTCGCGGGGCTGGCCGCGGCGGGATACGAGAAGGAGGCCGACTCGCTGCTGCGCGGCCTGCTCTCCGCGGCCGAGTCCTTCGGCCACCGGCTGCCCGAGATGTACGCGGGGGAGCAGCGCACCGAAGGCGGGGCTCCGCTGCCGCACCCGGCCGCCTGCCGCCCGGCCGCCACCGCCGCGGCCGCGGGGGTGCACGTCCTCGTGACACTCGCCGGTATCCGGCCCGACGCGCCCGCCCGCGCGGTGAAACTGAGCCCGGTCCGCAGCGCCCCGCTGGGCGAGCTGGGGCTGAGCGGGCTGAGCGTCGCGGGCGCCCCGTTCTCCGTGCGGGTCACCAGACTCGGCCTCGCCATGGTCGAGGAGGCGGCCGACGGACTGCAGTTGGGGGTGTGACCCCGCGAACCGCGCGCGGCGGCGGAACGGCCGGGTGGGCCCGGCGCCCCGAACCGTGCAGCTATGGGCGAAGGAGGTGTTTATCGTCAGGCAGACGACTATGATCGCGGCATGTCGCCCTACGACCCGTCGGCCTTCCCGCCCTTCGCAGTCACCGTCGACCTGGTCGTGCTGACCGTGCGCCGGCACGCGCTCTGCGCACTGGCCGTGCGGCGCGGTGAACAGCCGTTCCAGGGGCGTTGGGCGCTCCCCGGAGGTTTCGTACGAGCCGATGAGGACCTGTCGGCGGCGGCCGCGCGCGAGCTGATCGAGGAAACGGGCCTGTGCGCCCACGACCCCGACGCCCCCGCCCAGGCCAACGGAGCGCATCTCGAGCAGCTCGCCACCTACGGCGACCCCAAGCGCGACCCGCGCATGCGCGTGGTCAGCGTGGCCCACCTCGCCCTCGCGCCCGACCTGCCCGCGCCCCGGGCCGGCGGCGACGCGCACAGCGCCCGCTGGGCCCCGGTCGAGGCCCTGCTCCAGCAGGGCGGTTACGGCCGGGAGGACGAGCAGGCGGCGCCGCTCGCCTTCGACCACGCCCAGATCCTCGCGGACGGCGTGGAGCGGGCCCGCTCCAAGATCGAGTACTCCTCGCTGGCCACCGCGTTCTGCCCGCCGGAGTTCACCGTCGGCGAGTTGCGGCGGGTGTACGAGGCGGTCTGGGGCGTCGTCCTCGACCCGCGCAACTTCCACCGCAAGGTCACCGGCACGCCGGGCTTCCTCGTGCCCACCGGCGGGACCACCACCCGGCAGGGCGGCCGCCCCGCCCAGCTCTTCCGCGCGGGCGGCGCGACGCTCCTCAACCCGCCGATGTTGCGCCCCGAAGTCTGACGGTGCAGTCCGACGGCGGTCCGGCAGGACACAACTGGCCCAAGCCCTGACCGAAAAGCCGTAAATGTCGCGTTATCTTGCTGCAGTACCCACGGGGTTCGTCCGTCCCCGATCCGGCGGACGGGCCCCGGCCGCCGAGCGGTCGCACATCCTGCGAGAGAAGCGATGATCCAGGCCATCGGACTGACCAGCAATCCCCGCCAGGAGCTCCCGCCCGCCGTGGACGACGTGTCCTTCGAGGCACGCACCGGCCGCGTGACGGCGCTGCTCGACGCCGACACCGCCGACGCGACCACGGTGCTGCGGCTGATGCTCGAACTCCAACAGGGCCGTGGAATCACCTACTTCAGAGGCCGCCCACTGCACCGCATCGCCCGCCCAGCGCGCGAGGTGGGCGTCCTCCTGGGCGAGGTCCCCGGGCACCCCGCGCGTTCGGTCCGCGGCCATCTGCGCATGCTCTGCGCGGCCGTGGGCGTGCCCGCCGGGCGCGCCGACGACGTCCTGGAGGTCGTCGGACTCGTCAGCCTCAGGGAGGAGCGCCTCGGCACCCTCTCGCGCGGCATGGACCGCCGTCTGGGGCTCGCGTGTGCGCTGCTCGCCGACCCGCACGCGCTCGTCCTGGACGGGCCGGGCGACGGCCTCTCGGCCCGCGAGAGCGCGTGGCTGCACGGAATCCTGCGGGCCCACGCCGACCGGGGCGGCACGGTCCTGTTCACCACGAACGATTCCAAGGAGGCCGCCCGGAACGCCGACCGCGTCGTCACTCTGGAGTCGGGACGGCTGATCGCCGACCAAGAGGCCGCGGACTTCGCCCGGACCAGGCTCCGCCCCCGCGTCGCCGTCCGGAGCCCGCACGCCGCCCGCCTCGGCACCCTGCTCGCCAAAGAGGCACGCGCGGGCCGGCGCTCGATCGAGGTGGTCACGGAGGACGGCAACAGGCTCTCCGTGTACGGAAGCAACTGCGCCGAGGTGGGCGAGACCGCGTACCGGCACGGCATCCTCGTCCACCAACTCGCCGACGAGATCGGCGACACGGGTCCCTCGCAGCAGTCGCAGCCGCCGCAGCGGGAGCAGCCGGAGCCCGTGGAGCCACCCCGCACCGCGATCACGATCGCTGCCTCCACCGAACTCGCCATCGAGGGCGACACCGCACACGGCGCCGAACCCCACCCCGAGCCCCCCGCCAGAGACCCGCAAGAAACCCTTCCGCTTCCGCTCCCGCTCGCAGGCGACGACACCGTCCCGCTCGCCACAGGAGACCCAGAAGCGGCGCGCCCTGGCCCCCTCTCCGAGGCCCCCCACGCCCCCCGCGGCGCATTGTCCCCCCTGCCACCCCCCATCACCGTCCGTCCCAGCAGAAGCCCCCTCAACCCCCTGCGCTACGAAGTGCGTCGTCTGCTGGGCGTCGGTGCGGGCTACTTCACCCTGGCCGCCGTCCTCGCCGGCTCCGCCCTGCTCTGCGTGCTCCTCGCGCGGACCGGGCACACGCCGCAGCCGCGCCTCCTCGCGGCCTGGCCGCACGAACTTCCCTTGCCGCCCGCCGCCCTTGGCGCAGGGCTGCTGGGAGCCCTCGCCTTCGGCGACGAGTTCCGCCATCCCGCGCTCGCCGCGGACCGGGGCACGGTCCCGCGCCGCCTCGGGCTGCTCGGCGCCAAACTGCTCGTCGCGGCCGCCACCGCACTGCTGCTGAGCATCGTCGCGGTGGCCTCCGACGCCGCGCTGCTCCACCTTGTATACGGAGACGAGCTCACAAAGGTTCCCGCCGACTGGCTTTCGCTGGGCGCGAGTTGGGTTGCCCTGGTGACGGGGTGCGCCTGGGCCGGGGTGCTGGCCGCGGGTGTCTTCCGGTCCACGGCGGCCGGCCTCGCCGCCGTACTCGCGGTGCCGATCGTCGTCGTACCCCTCGTACAGAGAGCCGTCGAAGGACCGTCTGTGCGATCCGCGGCCGGACTTCCGGCGCGGCTCAGGGACCTCGCTCTGGTGCAGTGGCCGTTCGGTGCGGAGCGGTATCTGGCGGCGGGAGTGCGCATGATCGCTCAACCCGTGGGCGGCGCGCTGATGTTGTCGCTGACCGCTCTGCTCTGCACGTATCTGTTCACGGCGACGCGTGCCAGGGTCCGCTGAGGGGCGTCCGGGGCCCTCTGCCGAGGCGTTGTGGGCAACTCCCCGGAGGGCGTCCGTTTCTTTCCGATAAGGCGTCAATTGCGGCGGGGTAAGCGATCACCCTTTCGTGTGCTTTTCACCAAAGACCTCAAGGGAGTTGGAGGCAGCGCCGACAACTGATCCGTGAGTACCCTTGCGCACACCATGATGACCACCGCCCGCTCCGCCGACTCCGGCCTCGCAGGACCGGGCGACCTCGACCGATACCCGTACGCGGAGCCCGCCGGTGGCGACCGCGTCGTCGCCCCCGTGTGGGACGGCCCCGACCAGGATCTGGGGCGCATGGGCCGGCGCGCCGCCGGAAGTCGCGGCCGCGGGCTGCACGGCCAACTCGTCCAGCAGCTGGGCCAGATGATCGTCTCCGGCGACCTCGGAGCCGACCGCCCCCTCGTTCCCGAGGAGATCGGCCAGCGCTTCGAGGTCTCCCGCACCGTCGTCCGTGAGTCCCTCCGCGTGCTCGAGGCCAAGGGCCTCGTCAGCGCCCGGCCCAACGTCGGCACGCGCGTGCGCCCCGTCAGCGACTGGAACCTGCTCGACCCCGACATCATCGAGTGGCGGGCCTTCGGCCCGCAGCGCGACGACCAGCGGCGCGAGCTCGGCGAGCTGCGCTGGATGATCGAGCCCCTCGCCGCCCGCCTCGCCGCGGGCCACGGCCGCGAGGAGGTGCAGCAGCGCCTCTCCGACATGGTCGAGATCATGGGGCACGCGATGGGTCAGGGCGACGTGATCACCTTCTCCCGCGCCGACGCGGAGTTTCACTCGCTGCTCATCCAGGTCGCGGGCAACCGCATGCTGGAGCACCTGTCCGGCATCGTCTCGGCCGCCCTCCAGGTGTCGGGCGGCCCGATCACCGGCTGCGACCGTCCCAGCGAGGCCTCCCTCGTGCACCACTCCCGCGTCGTCGAGGGCCTCGCGGCGGGCGACGGAGCCGGCGCCGAGGCCGCCATGCGGCAGCTGCTCGTCGTCCACCCCGACGTGGAGCGCGTCGTGCCCGCCCCGCGCGAGCACTGACCGCGCGGCCACCCCGGCGCCGCTGTCGTGCGCGTGCCCCGCGGCGGCGCTGAGCCGTCGCGTACGCCACTCCGCGACCGTCGACGACTCCCGCCGCCGCTGCCCCGTGTCGCCGGACCTCCACGGGCTCCCCAGGAGCCCGACGGAGTCCGGCGACTCGAATGTGGGGGTTTCTTCGCCGGGCATCCGGGGATCATTCGTGCATGCGTATAGGTGGCTTCTGACCGTGTCTGGATGCTTTTGTGCGCTTACGTGGTGTGACTCGGGCCACGTAGATTGGGCGTAACGCTCCAAGGAACAGCGCGATGACCTAAGAGGTGATAGTCGAGGAGGGAATACAGACGTCGTCCGCGACGCTGTGCAGCTCCCCGGCCCCCGCCCGCGC
Source organism: Streptomyces sp. NPDC039480 (assembly GCF_055597165.1). Classification (NCBI taxonomy): domain Bacteria; kingdom Bacillati; phylum Actinomycetota; class Actinomycetes; order Kitasatosporales; family Streptomycetaceae; genus Streptomyces; species Streptomyces sp. NPDC039480. The sequence continues at coordinate 132,384 of NZ_JBVITX010000004.1, forward strand.
CGTCGGCACAATCCCCAGCCGCCGGTCGTCGGCTCCGGTCCACAATGGACGGGGCCGGAAGCCGTTTTCCAACGTTCCGAGAGGTTGTTCGTGTCGGCCAGCACATCCCGTACGCTCCCGCCGGAGATCGCCGAATCCGTCTCTGTCATGGCGCTCATCGAGCGGGGAAAGGCTGATGGGCAGATCGCCGGCGATGACGTGCGTCGTGCCTTCGAAGCTGACCAGATCCCGGCCACCCAGTGGAAGAACGTTCTGCGCAGCCTCAACCAGATCCTCGAGGAAGAGGGTGTGACGCTGATGGTCAGTGCCGCGGAGCCCAAGCGCCCCCGCAAGAGCGTCGCAGCGAAGAGCCCGGCCAAGCGCACCGCGACCAGGACGGTCGCCGCCAAGGCCGCCACGGCGAAGCCCACCGCCACCGCCGCCACTGAGGCACCGACCGCGGACGGTGCCTCCGAGGACGCGCCCGCGAAGAAGGTCGCAGCCAAGAAGACGACGGCGAAGAAGGCCGTCGCCAAGAAGACCACCGCCAAGAAGACGGCGGCCAAGAAGACCACCTCCAAGAAGGACGCCGACGAGCTCCTGGACGAAGAGGTCACCGAGGAGGCACCCGCCGCCGGCAAGCCCGGCGAGGGCGAGCCCGCCGAGGAGGGCGCCCAGGGCTTCGTGCTGTCCGACGAGGACGAGGACGACGCGCCGGCCCAGCAGGTCGCCGCGGCCGGCGCCACCGCCGACCCCGTCAAGGACTACCTGAAGCAGATCGGCAAGGTCCCGCTGCTCAACGCCGAGCAGGAGGTCGAGCTCGCCAAGCGCATCGAGGCCGGCCTGTTCGCCGAGGACAAGCTGGCCAACGCCGACAAGCTTGCCCCGAAGCTCAAGCGCGAGCTGGAGATCATCGCCGAGGACGGCCGCCGCGCCAAGAACCACCTCCTGGAGGCCAACCTCCGCCTGGTGGTCTCCCTGGCCAAGCGCTACACCGGCCGCGGCATGCTCTTCCTGGACCTCATCCAGGAGGGCAACCTCGGTCTGATCCGCGCGGTCGAGAAGTTCGACTACACCAAGGGCTACAAGTTCTCCACGTACGCCACCTGGTGGATCCGTCAGGCGATCACCCGCGCCATGGCCGACCAGGCCCGCACCATCCGTATCCCGGTGCACATGGTCGAGGTCATCAACAAGCTGGCCCGTGTCCAGCGCCAGATGCTCCAGGACCTGGGCCGCGAGCCCACTCCGGAGGAGCTGGCCAAGGAACTCGACATGACCCCGGAGAAGGTCATCGAGGTCCAGAAGTACGGCCGTGAGCCGATCTCCCTCCACACCCCTCTGGGTGAGGACGGCGACAGCGAGTTCGGTGACCTCATCGAGGACTCCGAAGCGGTCGTGCCGGCCGACGCGGTCAGCTTCACGCTCCTCCAGGAGCAGCTGCACTCGGTCCTGGACACCCTCTCCGAGCGTGAGGCGGGCGTGGTCTCCATGCGCTTCGGTCTCACGGACGGCCAGCCCAAGACCCTCGACGAGATCGGCAAGGTCTACGGAGTGACGCGTGAGCGCATCCGTCAGATCGAGTCGAAGACGATGTCGAAGCTGCGTCACCCGTCGCGTTCGCAGGTCCTGCGCGACTACCTCGACTAGCCACACCCGGTCGCCCCGGCGGCCGTAGCAGCACTCCACGAAAGGCCCGGAGCCCGCAGCGCGCGGCTCCGGGCCTTTCGCGCGCGTGCGCGGGGTGCGGGTGCGGGGTGGGTGATACTGCATGACTCTGGGGTACTAACTGGCAACCCAGAGTGAGGAGATCGCATGCGTCGTCCCTTCGCCCGAGCGTGGACCGGGGCGCTGGTCGCGGCGGCCACCGCCGCCGCCCTGCCGCTGGCTGCACCGACGCCCGCGACGGCCGACAGCGTGATCGTCGGGGGCAGCCCGGTCGAGGTGTCCCAGAGTCCGTGGGTGGTGGCGATCGCCAGTCGTGACCGGTTCGGCGGTGACCGCTCCGGACAGTTCTGCGGTGGTGTGGTCACCGGGCGCTCGACCGTCCTGACGGCGGCCCACTGCATGAGCAAGGAGGTCCTGGGGGTGCCGCTGGGCCAGGTGCCGGACCTGAGGGTCATCGTCGGCCGCGGCGACCTCGGGTCGTCGGAGGGCGAGGAGGTCCGGGTGAGCGACGTCTGGATCAACCCGGAGTACGACGGCTACACGAACTCCGGCGACGTGGCGGCGCTGACCCTGGCCGAGCCGCTTCCCGAGACGCACACGATCCGCATGGCGGGCCGGGGCGATCCTGCGTACGAGGCGGGGACGGGCGCCGCCGTGTACGGCTGGGGGGACACCACGGGCAGCGGTGACTACGCCCGTACGCTCCATGCGGCGCGCGTGGAGGTCCTGGCCGACGCGGAGTGTGAGAAGGCGTATCCGGGCAGTGCCGACGGGCGGTACGTGGCCCGCAGCATGCTCTGTGCCGGTGTGACGGGTGGCGGGCGGGACGCCTGCCAGGGGGACAGCGGCGGGCCGCTGGTCGCACGGGGGCGGCTCATCGGGCTCGTGTCCTGGGGGAGCGGCTGTGGGCGCCCCGGGAGGCCGGGCGTCTATACGCGGATCTCCGAGTTCGTCGACGCGCTGAACGCCCGCGGCTGAGGCTCAGGCGGCCCCAGGTCCCGGGGGCCGAGATCGACGTCCAGAGGGTCCCAGGAGGCCCATGAAGGGGCCTGAGAGGCCCTGTGACGAGAGCGGGCGGCCGCTCCTGCTTGTCGGCAGGAGCGGCCGCCCGTTCACCGGCCTGGTGTGCCGGAGCTGGCTCGTCGTGGATGCGAAGTGTCAGCGTTCCTCTTCGGTGCTGCTGTCGGGAACGGCGGTCAGTCGCTCCGTCTCATCCTGTATCTCAGCGGCGATCTTCTTGAGTTCCGGCTCGAACTTGCGTCCGTGGTGGGCGCAGAAGAGCAGTTCACCGCCGCTCAACAGGACGACGCGCAGGTATGCCTGGGCGCCGCAGCGGTCGCAGCGATCAGCGGCCGTCAGGGGGCTCGCGGGGGTCAGAACAGTAGTCACGTCGCCTCTTCTCTAGCTCGACGAGCTGTCGTACCAGGGTCAACATCCAACCAGGCCGAAAACGTTCCCGCTCGTGGCTTTTCCTCGAATTTTCTTTCCGAGGAGGTTGTCCGTTGCCGGTTGGCGGCGAATGTGCCGTATTGCGTCTCTTACGTGTCTTACGGTTTCGCGCTGTCTGTCAGGGTCGGATCCTCCCCGGCTGGCTTGCCGGTTGTTCATGAGGACGTGCCCGGAGCCTAAATGGTTCATGCCTCGAAGGGAACGTGACGTGCGCTTCACTCCATCGAGGGATCGAACATGTATGCGAGCCTGGACTAGTCTGAGTTGAGACGAGGGTGGCGTTACAACGGCTCTACCAGGCCTCGGTACCCTCGGACCGGCAACCGAAGCCGCGTCCTTACCCCAAAGGACTCCCCTTGAAATTCAGCGAGGAGCGAACCGCGTGACCGCCGAGACGTCCGTGCCGTCCACAGCATTGCTGACAGGAGCAGACCGGGACGGTTCCAACTACACCGCGCGGCACCTGCTCGTCCTGGAGGGGCTCGAGGCGGTCCGCAAGCGTCCGGGCATGTACATCGGGTCCACGGACAGCCGCGGCCTGATGCACTGCCTCTGGGAGATCATCGACAACTCCGTCGACGAGGCCCTGGGCGGGTACTGCGACCACATCGAGGTCATCCTCCACGACGACGCCTCCGTAGAGGTCCGGGACAACGGCCGGGGCATCCCCGTCGACGTCGAGCCCAAGACCGGTCTCTCCGGAGTCGAGGTCGTCATGACCAAGCTGCACGCGGGCGGAAAGTTCGGCGGCGGTTCGTACGCCGCTTCGGGCGGTCTGCACGGCGTGGGCGCCTCCGTGGTGAACGCGCTCTCCGCGCGGCTGGACGTCGAGGTCGACCGCGCCGGGCACACCCACGCGATCAGCTTCCGGCGCGGCGTCCCCGGCGCTTTCGCCAAGACCGGGCCCGACGCGCCCTTCGACCCCTCCGCCAAGCTGACCAAGGTCAAGAAGATCCCCAAGGCCCGCAGCGGCACCCGTGTGCGTTACTGGGCGGACCGGCAGATCTTCCTCAAGGATGCCAAGCTCTCCCTGGAGAACCTCCACCAGCGGGCGCGGCAGACCGCGTTCCTGGTGCCGGGCCTGACGATCATCGTCCGCGACGAGTTCGGTCTCGGCGAGGGCGGCACGAAGGGTGAGGAATCCTTCCGCTTCGACGGCGGCATCAGCGAGTTCTGCGAGTACCTGGCGCAGGACAAGGCGGTCTGCGACGTCCTGCGGTTCTCCGGACAGGGCAGCTTCAAGGAGACCGTCCCCGTTCTGGACGACCACGGCCAGATGACGCCCACCGAGGTCACCCGCGAGCTCGGCGTGGACGTGGCGATGCGCTGGGGCACCGGTTACGACACGACGATCAAGTCGTTCGTCAACATCATCGCCACCCCGAAGGGCGGCACCCATGTCAGCGGTTTCGAGCGCTCGCTGACCAAGACGATGAACGAGGCGATGCGCGCCCAGAAGGTGCTCCGCGTCGCCGAGGACGACATCGTCAAGGACGACGCCCTGGAGGGGCTCACGGCGGTCGTCACGGTGCGTCTGGCGGAGCCGCAGTTCGAGGGGCAGACGAAGGAGGTGCTCGGCACCTCCGCGGCCAACCGCATCGTCGCCAATGTCATCGCCAAGGAGCTGAAGGCGTTCCTGACGTCGACCAAGCGGGACGCGAAGGCGCAGGCCCGCGCGGTCATGGACAAGGCGGTCGCGGCCGCGAGGACCCGTATCGCGGCGCGCCAGCACAAGGACGCCCAGCGCCGCAAGACCGCCCTGGAGTCCTCGTCGCTGCCCGCGAAGCTGGCGGACTGCCGCAGCGACGACGTGGAGCGCAGCGAGCTGTTCATCGTGGAGGGCGACTCCGCGCTCGGCACCGCGAAGCTCGCGCGGAACTCGGAATTCCAGGCGCTGCTGCCGATCCGGGGCAAGATCCTGAACGTGCAGAAGGCGTCCGTCACGGACATGCTGAAGAACGCCGAGTGCGGTGCGATCATCCAGGTGATAGGAGCCGGGTCGGGCCGGACCTTCGACATCGACGCGGCGCGCTACGGAAAGATCATCCTGCTTGTGGACGCCGACGTCGACGGCGCGCACATCCGCATCCTGCTGCTGACGCTGTTCCAGCGGTACATGCGGCCGATGGTGGAGGCGGGCCGGGTGTTCGCGGCGGTGCCGCCGCTGCACCGCATCGAGCTGAGCCAGCCGAAGAAGGGCCAGGACAAGTACATCTACACGTACTCCGACCGGGAGCTGCGGGAGACCCTCCTGGAGCTGCAGCGGAAGAACGTGCGGTACAAGGACTCCATCCAGCGGTACAAGGGCCTGGGTGAGATGGACGCCGACCAGCTGGCCGAGACGACGATGGATCCGCGGTTCCGCACCCTGCGCCGGATCAACATCTCGGACCTGGACTCGGCCGAGCAGGTCTTCGACCTCCTGATGGGCAACGACGTCGCGCCCCGCAAGGAATTCATCACCAGCTCCGCCGCGACACTCGACCGCTCCCGCATCGACGCGTAGCGCCGTCCTGGGGGGCCGCGCTCTCCACCCACGGGTGGACGGCACGGCTCCCCGGCCGCTCCCGCGGGGCGGCTGGGCGGCTTCACCTGATGGGGTGAAGAGGGCTGGGAGGAGAGTCACGGATCTTCCCGTTCTGCCCATCCTTGGGCACGTGGCCGAACAGGGCCGCGGGCTAAGGAGAGTTCGGTGGAGAAGCACGACGGGCACGATGTGGTGCCGGTCCGGGCCGACGCCGGCCGGGGCAGGTCCGGAGACCTGAGGGACCCCTGGCACGACGCGCCGCAGCGGAGCATGAGCCCGGCCGACATCTACCTGGAAGTGCAGCGCAGTGACGCCTTCCAGGAGGTGCGCGGCAGGTACCGGCGGTTCGTCGTCCCGGCCTGCGCCGTCTTCTTCACCTGGTACGTCGCGTACGTCGTGACCGCGACCTCGGCACCGGCCCTGATGGCACGCCCCGTCGCCGGAGCCGTGAACGTGGCGATGCTGGCGGGGCTCGGACAGTTCCTCACCACCTTCCTGCTGACCTGGGCGTACGCGCGACACGCGAGGCTGCGCCGGGACCGGGCGGCACTCGATCTGCGCTGGGCCGTCTTCGAGCAGAAGAGGCAGCAGGAGCAGAAGAGGCAACAGGAGCAGCGGCGGGAGCAGGGGGCCGGCCGATGACGGGGAATCACCAGGGCCTGGCCCTGCTGCTGTTCGCGGCCTTCGTGGCCGTCACCCTCGCGATCACCACCTGGGCGAGCCGCAACCGGCACGGCACCGCGGAGGAGTTCTACGCGGGCGGCCGGCTCTTCTCCCCCATGGAGAACGGTTTCGCCATCGCCGGTGACTACATGTCGGCCGCCTCCTTCCTCGGCATCTCCGGCCTGATCGCCCTCTTCGGATACGACGGGCTGCTCTACTCGGTGGGCTTCCTCGTCGCCTGGCTGGTCGTGCTGTTCCTCGTGGCCGAACTGGTGCGCAACTGCGGCCGGTTCACGCTCGGGGACGTCGTCGCCGCACGGATGAGGGAGCGGCCGGTGCGGATCGCGTCGGGAACTTCCTCGGTGACCGTGTCCGTTCTCTATCTGGTGGCGCAGATGGTGGGGGCGGGCTCACTGGTGGCGCTGCTGCTCGGCGGGACGAGCGGCGCGGCGCAGACCTGGACAGTGGTCGGCGTCGGCGCGCTCATGGTGTTCTACGTGTCGTTCGGAGGAATGAGGGCCACCACCTGGATCCAGATCGTCAAGGCGGTCCTGCTGATGGGCGGGGCGATCGCGCTGACCGTGCTCGTCCTGGTGCGCTTCCACGGGGACTTCGACCAACTGCTGCGGACCGCCGCGGACCGGAGCGGCCACGGCGACCGGTTCCTCGCACCCGGGTTGAAGTACGGCGGCGACTGGACCGCGCGCCTCGACTTCATCAGCCTCGGGCTCGCGCTCGTGCTCGGCACCGCCGGTCTGCCGCACATCCTGTCCCGCTTCTACACCGTGCCGACCGCGCGCGCCGCCCGCCGCTCGGTCGTCTGGTCCATCGGCCTCATCGGCAGCTTCTACCTGATGACGATCGTCCTCGGCTTCGGCGCGGCTGCCCTGGTGGGCCCGGACGCGCTGCGCGGGTCGAACACCGCGGGCAACACGGCGGTTCCGCTCCTCGCGCTCGACCTGGGAGGCGGCGCCCACACCACAGGCGGAACGGTTCTGTTCGCGGTCGTCGCCGCCATCGCCTTCGCCACGATCCTCGCCGTGGTCGCCGGCATCACCCTCGCCTCATCGGCATCCGTCGCCCACGACCTGTACGCCTCCCTGCGGCGGCGGGACGCGAAGCCGCGCAGCGAGGTGGCGGTCGCCCGGCTCGCCGCGGCCGGGGTCGGCGTGGTCGCGATCGGCCTCGGCCTGCTGGCCCGCGACCTCAACGTCGCGTTCCTGGTGGGCCTCGCCTTCGCGGTCGCCGCGTCCGCCAACCTGCCCGTGCTGCTCTACTCCCTGTTCTGGCGGAACTTCACCACGCGGGGCGCGGTCTGGTCGGTGTACGGGGGACTGCTGCCCGCTCTCGCGCTGGTGATCCTGTCGCCCGTCGTCTCCGGAGGGCCCGGTTCCCTGTTCCCCGGGGTGGACTTCCAGTACTTCCCCCTGGAGAACCCCGGCCTCGTCTCCATCCCGCTGGGCTTCCTCGCGGGGTGGCTCGGCACGGTGACCTCGCGCGAGGAGGCGGACGAGGCCAAGCACGCGGAGACGGAGGTGCGGTCGCTCACGGGCGCGGGCGCGGCGTAACGGTTCCGCCGACGACCGGGAGGCCACCGGACGGCTCCCGGTGCGCTCAGACGCTGGCCGCCCACTCGTAGCGGTGCTCAGGACGGCCCATGTCGCCGTACTTGAGGCTGAGCCTGACCCGGCCCGTGCGCTCCAGGAGCTTCAGATAGCGCTGTGCCGTCTGCCGGCTGAGCCGCGTGCGGTCCGCCAGCTCCTGGGCCGAGAGCGGCCCCTCAGCGGCCATCAGGGCCCGCCGCACCAGCTCCGCCGTGGTGGGGGAGTGGCCCTTGGGAAGATCGGGCGCCGGAGTGGCCGAGAGGGCACCGAAGATGCGGTCCACCTCGGCCTGCTCCGCCTCGCCACCGCCGTCCAGGGTGCGGCGCAGCGTCGCGTACGCGTCGAGCTTGGCGCGGAGTCCCGCGTAGGAGAACGGTTTGACCAGGTACTGGAGCGCGCCGTGCCGCATCGCCGCCTGCACCGTGGCGACGTCGCGCGCCGCGGTCACCATGATCACGTCGGTCTGATGGCCGCGCTCACGCAGGCTGCGTACGACCGAGAGGCCCGTCTCGTCCGGCAGATAGTGATCCAGCAGCACCAGATCGACGGGGACGTCCTCGACGAGCCGCAGGGCCTCGGCGGCGTTGTGCGCCTTCGCCGCCACCCGGAAACCGGGGATCTTCGCCACATAGGCGGCGTTGACGTCCGCGACACGGACGTCGTCGTCCACGACGAGAACCTCGATCATCGTGGCTCCTTCGGGGCCGTGGTCATCGTCGCTCCTTCGTGCGCGCGGTCATCGTGCTCCTCCGGCGCGGCGAGCTCGGGCCGCGTGAGCGCCTCGGGCAGGACGACGGTGAACTCCGCGCCCCCGTCCGGTGCTTCACCGGCCCGCGCGGTGCCGCCCTGGCGTTCGGCGAGCCTGCGGACCAGTGCGAGGCCGATGCCGCGCTTGCCGTGCGCCGGGGGCTCCTTGGTGGTCCAGCCCTCGGTGAAGATCGTCTCGCGCTGCTCGGCGGGGACTCCCGGGCCGGAATCGCAGACCTGGAGGACCACGGTTCGCTCTTCGGCGCGCACATCGACCTCCACGCGCGCGTGGCGGGTGCCCGCGGCGGCGTCGAGCGCGTTGTCGACGAGGTTGCCGACGATCGTGACGAGCCCGCCCGGATCGACGAGCCGGTCCGGCAGAGCGGTCTCGCGCCGTACGGAGAGCGCGACGCCCCGCTCCGCGGCGACCGTGGCCTTGCCGACGAGCAGGGCCGCGAGCAGCGGGTCGTGGATCTTCTCGGTGATCTGCTCGGCGGTCACCCGGTGGGCCCCCGCCACCTCGCCGACGAACTCGGCCGCCTCCTCGTACATCTCCAGTTCGAGCAGGCCGAGGAGCGTGTGCATGCGGTTGGCGTGCTCGTGGTCCTGGGCGCGCAGGGCGTCGATGAGGCCGCGGGTGGAGTCGAGCTCGCGGCCGAGCTGCTCCAGCTCCGTACGGTCGCGCAGGGTGGCGACGGCGCCCCCGTCGTCGGTGGGCATGCGGTTGGCGACCAGGACGCGCTGCCCGCGCACCGTCAGCAGGTCGGTGCCGGTGACCCGTCCCGCGAGCACGTCGGTCGTCCGGCCGGGGCCGAGCGCCCCGTCGAGCGGCTGCCCGATCACTTCGGTGCCGAGACCGAGGAGGCGCTGGGCCTCGTCGTTGAGCAACCGGATCCGTCCGGTGCGGTCGATGGCGACGACGCCCTCACGGATGCCGTGCAGCATCGCCTCGCGCTCCGCGAGCAGGGCCGAGATGTCCGAGAAGGCCAGGTCGCGGGTCTGCCGCTGCACCCTGCGGGAGATCAGGTACGCCGCCAGCGCGCCGACGGCGAGAGCACCGCCCGCGTAGGCGAGCAGTCCCGGGATCGAGTGGACCAGGCGGGCCCGCACACTGTCGTACTCGATGCCTACGGAGACGGCGCCCACGATGTCCCCCTGCGCGTCCCGCAGTGCCACCTTGCCGCGGGCCGAGCGGCCCAGGGTGCCGTTGTCGATCTCCATGACGTCGCGGCCCGCGAGGGCGTCGCTCGGGTCCGTCGAGACGACCTTGCCGATCTGGGCGCGGTCCGTGTGGGACCAGCGCACACCCTCCTTGTTCATGATCACCACGTACTCGGCGCCGCTGGCCCGACGGATCCGCTCGGCCGCCGCCTGGACCGGCCCGTCGGCCGTGGGCCGTGAGGCGGACAGGTCCTCGGCGATCTCCGGCTGGGCGGCCGTCGTCTGGGCGATGGCGAGCGCGCGGCGCATCGCCTGGTCGTCGAGCTGGTCGCTCAGCGGTGCGAGGAAGAGGCCGGTGGCGAGCACCGCGACCCCGGCGGCGATGGCCAGCTGCATCAGCAGCACCTGCGAGAACACGCGCCGCGGCAGACCGAGGCGGAGGCGTCGCGCAGGGGAGGTGGGGCTCATGTGTACGAACGGTACGGCCGTGAGCGGGCTACTCCGAAGTCACTGTGGCGGGGATCTCGTCCCCCGGTCCGCCGGGGCCGCCCGGGAGCGCCCGGATCGCCACCACGTCCATCCGCGCGGGCGACGCGAGGGCCGCGCCGCAGCTCTCCGGGCGGGGCGGCAGGGATGCGCCCTGCTCGACGGTGACCCGCCACCGGCGGCCGTCGGTGTGCGCGACGGTCACCTCCAGCCGCGGGCCCGTGCCTTCCGTATCCGTGCCTTCCGCATCCGCGCCGTCCGGACCTGTCCCGCCCGGCCGCGAGCTTTCCGTGGCGATGACATTCAGCGTCCCGGCCGCGTCTTCCCCGGTCGACGTGCGCACCGCCAGCTCGGCGGCTTGTCCGGGCCGCTCCCAGGCGGAGCTGCCCCGGCAGCCCTCGGTGACGACGCGGTCCGCGCGTGCCGCCTCGAGGACTTCCTTGACGGCCGGCACGTCCATCCGGCCGTACGCGTATCCGTGGGGCAGCACGAGCAGAGTCGGGGAGAACCGATGACCGCCCAGATGAGTGATTTCCCAGACGCCCTCCTCACCCGAGTCGGTGAGTGCGGCGGCGAGCGGCCTGCCGAGCAGGGCGCAACAGCGGTCGCGCTTGCCGTTCGTGCAGACGAGTGCGAGTGGGGCGCCGGTGTGCGGGGCCCCGAAGCCGCCGTGGTCGCCCGTGCCGAGGGCCGCGAAGTCGAGGTCCAGGAGTCGCCGCGGATCGTCGAGCACGGCGCCGCGCAGCCAGGTGCGCCCGGGGACGGTGTGTCCCACGTACACCTGGTGCCGGCGCGGCGCGTGACAGTCCGCGTGGCGTCCGGGGCGGCGGATGAGGGCGACGCGCACGCCGGTTCCCTCAGCGGCCTTCTCCAGGGCGCGGCCGACCTCCGGGTCGAGATGGCTGGACTTCAGCGCCTTGGCGCCCCAGGGTCCCGGCTGTTCCAGCAGCAGCCATGTCCTGGCGGTGGCGGCGGTCCCCGCGAGAGGTTCGGCCAGGTCCCGCGAGGCGGTCGCGCACGTACTCACGCAGGTGAGCCTAACCTGCGCTTCACGTAGGCCGATTCACCCCTCCGGGGAGGGCATCGGCCGGGGCGGACGCAGGCCCACGTACTGGCCGCTGGGGCGCATGCGCAGCGGTCGTTCCTCGTACTCCTCCAGGGCGTGCGCGATCCAGCCCGCCGTGCGCGCCACCGCGAAGATCGTCTCGCCCGCTGCTGCCGGCATGCCCGAGGAGACCGTGAAGACGGCGAGCGCCAGGTCGACATTGGCCCGCAGATCGGTGTGGCGGGCGGTGGTGGCCACCACGTCGCGGGCCGCGGCGAGGGCGGGCCCTGCCTTCGGCATCACCTCCAGGAGGGCGAACAGCGCCTGCGCGCGCGGGTCCTCACCGGGGTAGAGGCGGTGGCCTAGGCCGGGGACGCGGCGGCCCGCACGGAGTTCGTCGGCGACGACGGGGCCGGCGCTGCCCCGGTCGAGCACGTCGAGCAGCATGCGGTGGGCGAGGCCGCTCGCCGCGCCGTGCAGGGGGCCTTCCAGGACGCCGAGCCCCGCCGACACCGCGGCGTAGGGGTGGGCGCGCGCCGAGGCGGCGACCCTGACGGCGAGCGTCGAAGCGGCCAGGTCGTGGTCGACGAGCAGCGCGAGTGCCGTGTCCAGTGCGTGCAGTGCGGCCTCGTGGGGCTTGCCGCCGGTCAGCCGTGCCCACAGGCGGCGGGCCAGGGGGCCCTCGTCGCGGTGGCCGGACAGGACCGGGGGCAGCGCGGCCACGAGGGTGGGGATCAGCGTGCGCGCGGTCCCGATGACGGCCTCTTCGGAGAGGTCGAAGCGGAGCGGGTCGGCGGCCGCGGCGGAGATGGCGGCGACGCGGAGCCGGTCGGTGGGTCCGCTGTGCTCGGGCAGCGCGTTGACGGCGCGACGGGCCGCGGTGACGGTCTCCTTCGGGGCGGTGAAGCTGACGCCGGGCCGCAGGACACCGGTCCACAGCCACTCGGCGACCTCTTCGTAGGAGTGGTTCAGAGCGAGCTCCGCGGCGTCGACACCGCGGAAGTAGTAGCGGTCCTTGTCGATGAGCGTGATGCGGGTGCGCACGGAGAGTTCGTTGCCCGTGGTCGGCGTCGCGGGGTCCCGTCTGTTCCTGCGCGCCAGCGCCTCGACCTCCCCGGCGTCGAACGTGCTGCCCCGGGATCCCGGGCCGCGGCGGCTGCTGAGCAGGCCGCGGCTCACGTACGCGTACACGGTCTCGGGCTTCACGCCGAGCAGCTCGGCGGCTTCCTTGGTGCTGAGCCGCCGACCTTCGTGCGTGGCTCCTTGATCCGTCATAGGCGTCACCGTATCCGCATCCCGACATCTGTATGCGTACATTGATCCAATCAATATTGACAGAGTTTCAGTCAAGCATGGACAGTCGAATCAAGTCCAGGGAGGAAGTCGAGGAACAACATGCCGATCAATGGCTCCGCCGCCACCCCCACCGATCCTGTGGAGGTCCCACGAGGACTCGCGGGTGTCGTCGTCACCGAGACCGAAGTCGGAGACGTCAGGGGGTACGAGGGCTTCTACCACTACCGCCAGTACTCGGCCGTCGAGCTCGCGCAGAGCCGCAGCTTCGAGGACGTATGGCACCTGATGGTCCACGGCGAGCTGCCGGACGCCGGCCAGAGCGTCGCCTTCGCCGCACACACGGCGTCGCTGCGCCACCTGCCCGCGGAGGTGAGCGCCGCGCTGCCCGCCGTGGCACGTGCGAGCGTGCTGTCGGGTCCGCTCTCCGGACTCCGCACCGCCCTGTCGCTCTTCGGGGCGTCGAAGGGCTTCCGCCCGGTGTACGACATCGACGACGACCGGCGCCGCGCGGACACCCTGGCCGCGTCCGCCGTCGTACCGACACTGCTCACCGCGTTGTACCGGCTCGGCCAGGGCCTCGACCCCGTCGAGCCCCGCGACGACCTGTCGTACGCCGCCAACTACCTCTACATGCTCACCGGTTCGGAACCGGACGCCACCCGCGCCCGAGCCATCGAGCAGTACTTGATCTCAACGATTGACCACGGCTTCAACGCGTCCACGTTCACCGCCCGGGTCATCACCTCGACCGGCGCCGATGTGGCGGCCTGCCTGGTGGGTGCGGTCGGTGCGCTGTCGGGCCCGCTGCACGGCGGTGCGCCGAGCCGCGCCCTCGACACCCTCGACGCGATCGGCACACGCGACCGCATCGACGGCTGGATCCGTGAGCGCGTGCTGGCCGGAGATCGCATCATGGGCTTCGGTCACCCCGTCTACCGCACGGAGGACCCGCGCTCGCGCATGCTGCGGGGCATCGCCCAGCAGTTCGGCGGCGAGATGGTCGAGTTCGCGGTCGAGGTCGAACGGCACGTCGAGGCGATCCTGGCGGAACTGAAACCGGGGCGCGAACTGCACACGAACGTGGAGTTCTACGCGGGCGTGGTCATGGAGCTGTGCGGGCTGCCCCGCGAGATGTTCACGCCCACGTTCGCCTCGGCACGCGTGGTCGGCTGGAGCGCCAACATCCTGGAACAGGCCCGCGACTCAAAAATCATCCGGCCTGCGGCACGGTATGTGGGGGTGGCTCCTCCGGTGCCGGCGCCGGCACCGGAGGAGTAAGGCGCAGGACCGACTGTCAGACGTCGGGGATCTCGGCCTTGGCCCGGATGAGCGTCTCGCGGGAGATCGTGACGATGCGTTCGTAGTCGGCTCGCGAGGCGTCGGCAGGGAGACCGGCATCCAGTGTGGCTGTGACGTCGGTGCCGATCACAGCGAAACTTCCGTCGGACAGCTCGAAGATGTCGGGGCAGTTCTGGCCTGTCGCGCAGCCTCGCGCACGAGGAGACGCCCCGATCCGACGGATGATCTGGCTCAATGTTGTTTCCCTTTGATCTCGCGGCCGACGCGTCTTGCCGCGCCGTGAGACCCGGGTCGGAAGGGCTCGCAGACAAACGGGTGGAACACCGGCGCTCTTGTGGTGGTGAAGTCCCGCGCGGATGAACGCGCGTGAAGCTGCGTTCACCGTCTGGCACTGCAAAACGCACAGTGCCAAATTTGGTTACGCGCAGTGTTCGCGACACGAGCGGGACGTCCGCGTTCCCCCAGGTGGGCTCAGGAAGGTGGGTTCAGGAGGTGGACTCAGGCGGGATCGGTCGGCGGTGGCTCGCCCACGACCCACCAATCGTCGATGTCCGCCTCCTCCAGCTGCCGTAGGAGGTCGTCGACCAACAGGCCCAGTTGGGCTTCTTCCGTGGCGCTGTCCAGCGTCGCCCGGTGGGGCTGCGTCGCGTGCCAGTACTCCCGGACGATCGGGTTCTGGAGCATGCCGCGGGCGTAACCGTAGAACTGCTCCCGGGTGAAGTTCCCGAGGCGGTAGTTGAGCACCATGTTGGTGTACATGGCGTTGGCGTAGAGGTACTGCCGTTGCCGCTTGGCGGAGACGCCCTCTCCATAGGCGTCGAGGACCTCGGCGAGGTCGGCGTCGTCCATGGCCTTGCTCAGCAACTCCCAGTGGAGCCGCTGCTGGCAGGTCAGATTCGTGTGGCGCTGAGTCCGCGCCGACCGTTCCAAGCACTTGAGACGCTCGTCGAGCGCGTCGAAGGCGCGTCGCTGCGCGGCCGAGGTGGCGGCGGCGCCCGCGGCGATGCCAAGCCCTGCTGTGACAACGCAGCGCAGCATTTCTGCCGCGTGCATCTTTGTGAACATGTCAACCCCCGATTCGGGCGACCGTCCGCCGGTCGTCGGGTGCGGGTCGACGGGGAGCGGACCGGCGAGCGGTGGGCGGTGCGCTTGCCGTCTCCCAGAGTGCCGAGCGGCTCTGATCGGCGGGGAGGTGGCACGGCGGCGCACGGGGAGCAGAAGCGGTCGCGCATCCCGGCGCCGTGTCTGACGTGTGCCCCGCGAGCGCCGCTAACAATCGTTCACTTCGCGGCCCGGCCACGCGCGCCTATCCTTGGCCGGTCTTCATTCGTCGTACGGGAGCCGACGCGGGATCCGTCGCGGTCCGTACCAGCGTCGACACGAGAGGTCCGCGTTGAACAAGCAGCAGATTCCGGTCGTCGTCCTCGCCGGCTTCCTGGGCTCGGGCAAGACCACCCTGCTCAACCATCTGCTGCACCGCAGCGGCGGCAGCCGGATCGGGGCGATCGTCAACGACTTCGGTTCGATCGAGATCGACGCCATGTCGGTCGCGGGCCAGCTCGGCGACTCGACCGTCTCCCTCGGCAACGGATGTCTGTGCTGTGCCGTGGACGCCAGTGAGCTCGACGAGTACCTGGAGCGGCTCGCCCGGCCCGCCGCCGGCATCGACGTCATCGTCATCGAGGCGAGCGGGCTCGCCGAGCCGCAGGAGCTCGTGAAGATGCTGCTCGCCAGCGAGAACCCGCACATCGTCTACGGAGGGCTCGTCGAGGTCGTCGACGCGGCCGAGTTCGACGCCACCAGGGAGCGGCACCCCGAGGTGGACCGGCACCTGGGCATCGCCGACCTCGTCGTGGTCAACAAAACCGACCGGGTGCCCGCGGAGGAGCGTGAGCGCGTCCTCGATCTCGTCCGCGGGCTCGCGGGGCGCGCGGCCGTCGTCGCCGCCTCCTACGGTCGCGTCGACGTCGAGCTGTTCTTCGACCGCGCGCCGGTGGGGGAGCGGGTCGGGCAGCTCTCCTTCGACGATCTGCATGACCATGAAGCAGACGGTGAGGACCATGAAGGCGGGCATCACGAACACCTGCACTCCGCCTACGAAAGCCTCGCCTTCACCTCGGACGTGCCCATGGGGCCGCGCCCCTTGATGGCCCTGCTCGACAGCCGTCCCGAAGGGCTCTACCGCATCAAGGGGTACGTCGATTTCGGCCCGGCCGACCCGCGCAACCGGTACGAGGTGCACGCCGTGGGGCGGTTCCTCCGCTTCTACCCGGAGCCGTGGGCTCCGGACGAGCCGCGGCTGACCCAGCTCGTGCTCATCGGGTCACACATCGACGTACCGGCCCTGGAGAAGGAGCTGGAGGGGTGTCGCGAATACGCCCCACAGGCTGACGAGCGGGGCATGTGGGGCGTACTGCGGTACGTGCAGGAACCGGACGAGCCGGGCGAGCCGGCGTAGCCGCCGCGGCTACACCGGCCCGTAGCTACACCGGTCCCGCCACCGCCGTCACCGGCTTGCCGAGCGAGACGCCCGAGCCGTCGCGGCGCGGGTCGATCTCCGGCAGTTCCGCCGGTGAGCCGTTGCGCTGGGCCGCGCGCGGCGGCGTGGGGCCCGCCCAGGCGAAGCTCAGGCAGTCCTCGCCCTTCAGGAACCGCTGGACGCGCACGCCGCCCGTGGCGCGCCCCTTGCGCGGGTACTGGTCGAACGGCGTGAGCTTGGCCGTCGTCTGCACCGAGTCGTCGAGCGTGCCGCGCGAGCCCGCCACCGTGAAGACCACGGCGTCCACCGCCGGGTCCACCGCCGCGAAGGAGATGACCTTCGCGCCGTCGGCGAGCTTGATGCCCGTCATACCGCCCGCGGGGCGGCCCTGCGGGCGGACCTGGGAGGCCTGGTAACGGAGGAGCTGGGCGTCGTCCGTGACGAAGACCAGGTCCTCCTCGCCGGTGCGCAGCTCGGCCGCGCCGACGATCCGGTCACCGTCCTTGAGGGTGATGACCTCCAGCTCTTCCTTGTTGGACGGATAGTCGGGGACCACGCGCTTGACGACGCCCTGCTCGGTGCCGAGCGCGAGGCCCGGCGAGGACTCGTCGAGCGTCATCAGGCAGATCAGCTTCTCGTCCTTCTCCAGGGTGAGCAGCTCCGCGACGGGTGCTCCTCCGGAGAGGTTGGGCGCGCTCGCCGTCTCCGGCAGCTGGGGAAGGTCCACTACGGAGAGGCGCAACAACCGCCCCTGGGAGGTGACCGCACCCACCTCGCCGCGCGCCGTCGCCGGCACCGCCGAGACGATCACGTCGTGCTTGACGCGCTTGGTGTCGCCGTCGGCGAAGGGGTCGCCGTTGGCCGTGCGGGCCAGGAGGCCCGTCGACGACAGGAGCACCCGGCACGGGTCGTCCGCCACCTGGAGGGAGACCGTGGCGGCCGGGGAGCCGGCCGACTCCAGGAGCACGGTGCGCCGGTCGGTGCCGAACTTCTTGGCGACGGCGGCCAGTTCGGAGGAGACCAGCTTGCGGAGCTCCGCGTCCGAGTCGAGGATGCCGGTCAGCTCGTCGATCTCGCCGTTGAGCTTGTCGCGCTCGGACTCCAGCTCGATGCGGTCGTATTTGGTCAGGCGGCGCAGCGGCGTGTCCAGGATGTACTGCGTCTGGATGTCGCTGAGCGAGAAGCGCTCGATCAGGCGCTCCTTGGCCTGCGCGGAGTTGTCACTGGAGCGGATGAGGCGGATGACCTCGTCGATGTCCAGGAGAGCGACCAGGAGGCCCTCGACCAGGTGCAGGCGGTCGCGCTTCTTGCCGCGGCGGAACTCGCTGCGGCGGCGCACCACGGTGAACCGGTGGTCGAGATAGACCTCGAGGAGCTCCTTGAGGCCGAGGGTGAGCGGCTGGCCGTCCACCAGCGCCACATTGTTGATGCCGAAGGACTCCTCCATCGGCGTCAGTTTGTAGAGCTGTTCCAGGACGGCCTCGGGGACGAAGCCGTTCTTGATCTCGATGACCAGGCGCAGGCCGTGCGCGCGGTCGGTGAGGTCCTTGACGTCGGCGATGCCCTGGAGCTTCTTCGAGCCGACCAGGTCCTTGATCTTGGAGATGACCTTCTCGGGGCCGACCGTGAAGGGCAGTTCGGTGACGACGAGGCCCTTGCGGCGCGCCGTCACGTTCTCCACGGAGACCGTCGCGCGGGTCTTGAAGGTGCCGCGGCCCGTGTCGTACGCGTCCTTGATGCCGTTGAGCCCGACGATCCGGCCGCCTGTGGGCAGGTCGGGGCCCGGCACGTACTTCATCAGCGTCTCGAGGTCGGCGCCCGGGTGCTTGATCAGGTGGCGGGCGGCGGCGATGACCTCGCCGAGGTTGTGCGGCGGCATGTTCGTCGCCATGCCGACCGCGATGCCCGACGCGCCGTTGACCAGGAGGTTCGGATACGCCGCCGGGAGGGCGGAGGGCTCCATCTCCTGGCCGTCGTAGTTCGGCTCGAAGTCGACGGTGTTCTCGTCGATCGACTCCGTCATCAGGGAGGTGGCGTCGGCCATCTTGCACTCGGTGTACCGCATGGCGGCCGGCGGGTCGTCGTTGCCGAGCGAGCCGAAGTTGCCGTGGCCGTCCACCAGGGGGAGGCGCATCGAGAAGGGCTGGGCCATGCGGACCAGCGCGTCGTAGATCGACGCGTCTCCGTGCGGGTGCAACTTACCCATGACCTCGCCGACGACGCGGGCGCACTTCACGTAGCCGCGGTCGGGGCGCAGGCCCATCTCGTTCATCTGGTAGACGATTCTGCGGTGCACCGGCTTCATGCCGTCGCGGGCGTCCGGCAGGGCGCGGGAGTAGATGACCGAATACGCGTACTCGAGGAAGGAGCCCTGCATCTCGTCGACTACGTCGATGTCGAGGATCTTCTCCTCGTACGTGTCGTCGGGCGGCGGGGTCTTCGTGCTGCGGCGGGCCATCGCTGCTGCGGCTCCTTCACCAAGCAAGTGCGGGTTCTGACGCCGACCATTGTGGACTGTCCCACTGACAACGCCGACCACGACCCGTGCACCGGCGGTGTCACGCGCGACTACGCCGAGGGCGGACCGGGAACTTCGTCAGGTGTCCACACGCTTGCATACAGTGGCAGGACTGGCAGAACCAGCAATGTTTTAGCGATCGAAGGGACGTACATGCCCATGGGTCACACGGCCACAGCCGAGGCCGGCTCCGGCGGCCTGACAGCGACCGAGCACCGGCTGGCCAACGGCCTGCGCGTGGTGCTCTCCGAGGACCACCTGACCCCCGTCGCCGCGGTCTGCCTCTGGTACGACGTCGGCTCGCGCCACGAGGTCAAGGGGCGAACCGGCCTCGCGCACCTCTTCGAGCACCTCATGTTCCAGGGCTCGAAGCAGGTGCACGGCAATGGCCACTTCGAGCTGGTCCAGGGCGCGGGCGGCTCGCTCAACGGCACGACGAGCTTCGAGCGCACCAACTATTTCGAGACGATGCCCACCCACCAGTTGGAGCTCGCCCTCTGGCTCGAGGCCGACCGGATGGGCTCGCTGCTCTCCGCCCTCGACGAGGAGTCCATGGAGAACCAGCGCGACGTCGTCAAGAACGAGCGCCGCCAGCGCTACGACAACGTCCCGTACGGCACGGCCTTCGAAAAGCTGACCGCGCTCTCGTACCCGGAGGGCCATCCGTACCACCACACGCCGATCGGCTCCATGGCCGACCTGGACGCGGCCACCCTGGAGGACGCGCGCGCGTTCTTCCGCACGTACTACGCGCCCAACAACGCCGTCCTCTCGGTCGTCGGCGACATCGACCCGGAGCAGACGCTCGCCTGGGTCGAGAAGTACTTCGGGTCGATCCCCGGGCACGACGGCAAGCAGCCGCCGCGCGACGGATCCCTGCCCGAGCGCATCGGCGAGGAGCTGCGCGAGGTCGTCGAGGAGGACGTCCCGGCCCGCGCCCTGATGGCCGCCTACCGCCTCCCGGAGGACGGCACGCGCGCGTGCGACGCGGCCGACATCGCCCTCACCGTCCTCGGCAGCGGCGAGTCCTCCCGGCTCTACAACCGCCTCGTGCGCCGGGACCGCACCGCGGTCGCCGCGGGCTTCGGCCTGCTGCGCCTCGCCGGAGCGCCCTCGCTCGGCTGGCTGGACGTGAAGACGTCGGGTGACGTCGAAGTGCCCGTGATCGAAACGGCCGTCGACGAGGAACTGGCCCGCTTCGCCGCCGAGGGCCCCACTCCGGAGGAGATGGAGCGCGCCCAGGCGCAGTTGGAGCGCGAGTGGCTCGACCGGCTCGGCACGGTCGCCGGACGCGCCGACGAACTCTGCCGGTACGCCGTCCTGTTCGGCGACCCGCAGCTCGCCCTCACCGCCGTCCAGCGCGTCCTCGACGTCACGGCGGAAGAGGTTCAGGAGGTCGCCAAGGCCCGCCTGCGCCCGGACAACCGCGCCGTGCTCGTGTACGAACCCGTGACCGCCGCCGACGAGGGCGCAGAGGCCGCCGAGGAAGAAGAGGAGGCGGCGAAGTGACCGAGGCCGCGACGATGCAGTTCCACCCCCAGCCCCAGGCAGGACCGGCCAGGCCCTGGGCCTTCCCGGCGCCCGCGCGCGGCACCCTGCCCAACGGCCTCACCGTGCTGCGCTGCGACCGCCCCGGTCAGCAGGTCGTCGCCGTCGAGATCAACCTCGAAGCGCCCCTGGACGCCGAGCCCGAGGGCCTCGACGGCGTCGCCACGATCATGGCGAGGGCCTTCAACGAAGGCACCGACAAGCACTCCGCCGAGGAGTTCGCCGCCGAGCTCGACCGCTGCGGCGCCACGCTCGACGCGCACGCCGACCACCCGGGCGTGCGGGTCTCCCTCGAGGTCCCGGTCTCCCGGCTCCCGAAGGCGCTCGGCCTGCTCGCCGACGCCCTGCGGGCCCCCGCCTTCGCGGACAGCGAGATCGAGCGGCTCGTCCGCAACCGCCTGGACGAGATCCCGCACGAGGCCGCCAACCCGGCGCGGCGCGCCGCCAAGGAGCTCTCCAAGGAGCTCTTCCCCGTGACCTCGCGCATGTCGCGCCCCCGCCAGGGCACCGAGGAGACGGTCGCGGCCATCGACTCGGCGGCGGTGCGCGCCTTCTACGAGAAGCACGTCCGCCCCGCCACGGCCACCCTCGTCGTGGTCGGCGACCTGACGGGGACCGACCTGGACGCCGTCCTCGCGGACACGGTCGGCGCCTGGACGGGCTCCCCGGGCGAGCCGCGCCCGGTGCCGCCGGTGACCGCCGACGACCGCGGCCGCGTCGTCATCGTGGACCGCCCCGGAGCGGTCCAGACGCAGCTGCTGATCGGCCGCATCGGGGCCGACCGGCACGACCGCGTCTGGCCGGCCCAGGTCCTCGGCACGTACTGCCTGGGCGGCACCCTCACCTCGCGTCTCGACCGTGTCCTGCGCGAGGAGAAGGGATACACCTACGGCGTACGGGCGTTCAGCCAGGTCCTGCGCTCGGCGCCGGACGGCTCGGGCGCCGCGATGCTCGCCATCAGCGGCTCCGTGGACACCCCGAACACGGGACCGGCGCTGGAGGACCTGTGGCAGGTCCTGCGCGTCCTCGCCGCCGAGGGCCTCACGGACGCCGAGCGCGACGTGGCCGTGCAGAACCTCGTGGGCGTCGCCCCGCTGAAGTACGAGATGGCGGCCTCCGTGGCGGCCACCCTCGCCGACCAGGTCGAGCAGAACCTGCCGGACGACTTCCAGGCGCAGCTGTACCGGCAGCTGGCCGCCACCGGCACCGTGGAGGCCACCGCCGCCGTCGTGAACGCCTTCCCGGCGGACCGGCTGGTGACGATCCTGGTCGGGGACGCCGCGCAGATCGAGGAGCCCGTCAGGGCGCTCGGCATCGGTGAAGTGAGTGTCGTCACGGGCTGAGTGACGGCTGAGTCACAGTCAGGACATATCGGGACCCCGGTGACCGCTTCAGGCGCCGGGGTCCCCATATGTCCGAATTCATATGGTGGTTGCCTGTCTGCCGTGTGGCGTGCGCTACAAAAGACGACTTCTGTTTGTCGATTGAAGTCGGCGCGTTTAGCGTCGACCCGGCTGTTCGTCGCGCAGTACGCCGCATCCGCGGCACCGGACAGTCATCGCCGAGTCCCCGTACGGCGCGAGCCAGGGGAGCCGGGGACCCACATGTCCCCTGGGGTGAATCGGGCACCTTGCCGCGAGGTGAGGGATCCGTAGGAGACCTTCCTGCTCCGAACCCGTCAGCTAACCCGGTAGGCGAGAAGGAAGGAAAGGATCACCCGCCACATGGCGTTCACCCGTGCCACCGGGAAGCACCGTCGTCCGAGCCGCCTCACGCGTACCACCGCGAACGTCGCCGGTGTCGCGGCGCTCACCACCACCGGTGTCATCGGCGGCCTCGCCGCCCCGGCGCTCGCCGCCCCCGACGAAGCCGCCATGGAGCACACCGGCCTCACCCAGGCGATATCCGTCGGCGACTCGCTCGCCGCGAGCATCGACGCGCAGGCCGCGGCGCAGCAGCAGGCCGCCGACGACGCGGCCGCCGCCAAGCAGGCCGAAGAGGCCGCCATGAAGAAGGCCGCCGAGGAGAAGCGCAAGGCCGACGCCGAGGCGAAGGCGAAGGCCAAGAAGGAGCGCGAGGCCAAGGAGCGCGCCGCCCGCGAGGCCGAGCGCAAGCGCCTGAACACCTACGTCTCCCCGATCAGCGGCTCGTACGTCTCCACGGGCTACCAGACCGGTGGCGCCATGTGGTCCTCCGGCAGCCACACCGGCGTCGACTTCCACGCAGCGTCCGGCACCCCGGTCCACGCGGTCGGCTCCGGCACCGTCGTCGAGGCCGGCTGGGGCGGTGCCTACGGCAACAACGTGGTCATCAAGATGAACGACGGCACGTACACCCAGTACGGCCACATGTCGTCCCTCGGCGTCACCGTGGGTCAGACGGTCACCCCGGGCCAGCAGATCGGCCTCTCCGGTTCCACCGGCAACTCCAGCGGCCCGCACCTCCACTTCGAGGCCCGCACCGGCGCGGAGTACGGCTCGGACATCGACCCGGTCGCGTACCTCCGCTCGCACGGTGTCAACGTCTGACGGACGCCCCCCCGCACAGCTCCGAAAGCCCCGGCTCGCCCAGAGCCGGGGCTTTCGCGTTGCCCTCGCGCCGCCCATGGCCCTGGCCCGTTCCGCTCTTGGCCAAAAGATATCCATGGATTCCGGCCCGCCGTCGGAAATTCCGGTGCTCTGCAATAGAGTCACTGAATGAGCGTCGGTCGACCGCGTTTCGCGGGGATTAAGGCGGAGGTCCGATCATGCGCGTGCCCGCGCACTCGGTATGCACGGCCATTCGGGACGATATTGTCGCCGGTGTCCACGAAAGGGGCGGCCGGCTCACCGAGGAACTCCTCGCGCGCCGCTACGGCGTCTCCCGGGTGCCCGTGCGCGAGGCCCTGCGCACGCTGGAGGCCGAGGGCTTCGTCGTCACCCGCAGGCACGCGGGCGCCTGCGTCGCCGAGCCCACCGAGCAGGAGGCCGCCGACCTCCTTGAGGTCAGGACGCTGCTCGAGCCGCTCGCCGCGGCGCGCGCCGCGCAGCGCCGCACGGACGCGCACCTGAAGGTGTTGCGCGGGCTCGTCAGGCTGGGCCAGGAGCGCTCCAGGGGCGGCCTGGGAGAGGATCTGCGCTCCCTGGGCGGCTGGTTCCACGAGACGCTCGCCCAGGCCTCCGGAAGCCCCGGCCTCAGCGCGCTGCTCACCCAGCTCCGGCACAAGATCGCCTGGATGTACGTCGTGGAGACCCCGGCGGCGCCCGGCGAATCCTGGTCGGAGCACGCCGCGATCCTCGACGCGGTCGCCCGCAAGGACCCGGAGCGGGCCAAGGCGCTCACCGCCGCGCACGCCGAACGGGCCGCGGCCGCCCACCGATTGCGCCCCGCACGCAGGGCCGCCCGTGTGAGCGATTCGCAACATGCCGTAAACACAGTGAGCCTCCGGAATTAACGGAGGCTCCGTATATTCCGTATACAAGAAGAAAGCTATTTCTTCGAATGGATACGCCCGCATACGTCGATGGGGTCGCCCGGGAATTCCGGGCGACCCCATCCACGTAATGCGGGAAACGTGTCCTAGACCGTCTCCGGAAGCTCCTCGAGCCCCTCCGAGACCAGCTTCGCCAGGCGGTCGAGAGCGGCGTCGGCACCCTCGGCGTCGGAGGCGAGCACGATCTCCTCGCCGCCCTGGGCGCCCAGACCGAGCACCGCGAGCATCGAGCCGGCGTTGACGGGGTTGCCGCCGGCCTTGGCGATCGTCACGGGGACGCCGGCGGCCGTGGCCGCACGGACGAAGATGGAGGCGGGTCGGGCGTGAAGGCCCTCGGCCCAGCCGACGTTGACGCGGCGCTCAGCCATGTGTTGCTGCCCTTCCAGGTGTCTCACACTTGTCTAGACCAGTGTCTCATGCCGTCACGGGTGCTCCGCCGGACCCGCGTCCGGGGCCCCGGCCGCCCTCGACCCGTCCCAGCTTGCCCCGGCCCCGACGGCCGCGCGACCCGTACCCTGGCCCCATGCAGACCCCGTCGGATCAGCAGACTCGGCACGACTACCCCTCCCACTGGGAAGCCGATGTGGTGCTGCGCGACGGAGGCACCGCCCGGATCAGGCCCATCACGGCCGAGGACGCGGACCGCCTGGTCAGCTTCTACGAACAGGTCTCGGACGAGTCGAAGTACTACCGCTTCTTCGCGCCCTACCCACGGCTGTCCGCCAAGGACGTGCACCGCTTCACCCACCACGACCAGGTGGACCGGGTGGGCCTCGCGGCCACGGTGGGCGGCGAGTTCATCGCCACCGTGCGCTACGACCGCATCGACGAGCGCGGCATGGCCGCCAGCGCGCCCGCGGACGAGGCCGAGGTCGCCTTCCTCGTGCAGGACGCCCACCAGGGCCGCGGCGTCGCCTCCACGCTCCTGGAGCACATCGCGGCCGTCGCCAGGGAGCGCGGCATCCGGCGCTTCGCCGCCGAGGTGCTGCCCGCCAACACCAAGATGATCAAGGTGTTCACGGACGCGGGCTACCAGCAGAAGCGCAGCTTCGAGGACGGCGTCGTACGCCTGGAGTTCGACCTGGAGCCGACCGCCCGCTCGCTCGCCGTGCAGCGCGCCCGCGAACAGCGCGCCGAGGGACGGTCCGTGCAGCGCCTCCTCACCCCCGGCTCGGTCGCGGTGATCGGCGTGGGCCGGGCCCCCGGCGGCGTCGGCCGCAGCGTGCTGGCCAACCTCCGGGAGTCCGGCTTCACCGGACGCCTGTACGCGGTGAACAGCGCCTTCGAAGAGGAGCCCGAGGGGGCCCGCGTCGACGGGGTGCCCGCGCACCGCTCCGTAGCGGCCATCGAGGAGCCCGTGGACCTCGCGGTGATCGCCGTGCCCGCCGAGCGCGTCCCCCAGGCCGTAGCCGAGTGCGGTGAGCGCGGCGTGCGCGGCCTCGTGGTGCTCTCCGCGGGCTACGGAGAGAGCGGCCCACTCGGCCGCGAGCGGCAGCGCGAACTGGTGCGCCAGGCCCGGTCCTACGGCATGCGCATCATCGGCCCGAACGCCTTCGGCGTCATCAACACCTCTCCGGAGACACGGCTCAACGCCTCACTCGCCCCGCAGTCACCCGCGCGCGGGCGGATCGGCCTGTTCACCCAGTCCGGCGCGATCGGGATCGCCCTGCTGTCCGGACTGCACCGGCGGGGCGCGGGCCTCTCCACGTTCGTCGGATCCGGCAACCGCGCGGACGTGTCGGGCAACGACCTGCTCCAGTACTGGTTCGAGGACCCGGACACCGATGTCACGCTGATGTACCTGGAGACCATCGGCAACCCGCGCAAGTTCACGCGCCTCGCGCGGCGTTCGGCCACCGCCAAGCCCCTCGTCGTCGTCCAGGGCGCCCGGCACAGCGGCATCACGCCGACCGGCCACGCCGTGCAGGCCACCCGCCTGCCGCACGCCACCGTCTCGGCACTGCTGCGCCAGGCGGGCGTCATCCGCGTCGACACCGTCACGGAGATGGTCGACGCGGGGCTGCTGCTCGCCGGGCAGCCACTGCCCTCCGGACCCCGCGTGGGCATCCTCGGGAACTCCGAGTCCCTCGGCCTCCTCACGTACGACGCCTGCGTCGCCGACGGACTGCGGCCGCTGCCGCCCTGCGACCTCACGACGGCGGCGACCCCGGCCGACTTCCGTGCCGCGCTCGCCGACGCACTGTCGGACGACGGCTGCGACGCGGTGATCGTCAACGCGATCCCCTGGGTGGGCGAGGACGGGGCAGCCACCGATCCCGAGACGCTGGCCACGGAGTTGCGGGCCGCCGCCGCGGGCTGCCCCGCGAAGCCCGTCGCCGTGGTCCACGTCGAGCTCGGCGGGCTCGCCGAGGCGCTGGCCGCCGCCGCAAGCACCCGTCCCGACGCCCCAGCGCCGCCCACCAGCCGGCCGCCCACCGAGAAAGCCGCACCGGACACATCCGAAGCACCGGACGCATCCGACGCACCGGACACCGCGGACGCCCCGGACACCCCGGAGGAGCCGCCACCCGCTTCCGAGCAGTACCGCATCCCCGCCTACCCTGCCGCCGAGCGGGCCGTCCGTGCCCTCTCCGAAGCCGTCAAGTACGCGCAGTGGCGGCGCGAGGCCGCCGAGCCGGGGCGGGTGCCGGAGTACGACGACATCGACGAGAGCGGGGCCGCCGACCGCATCGCGGAGCTGCTCGCCGAGGACGGCGACCCGCGCGGACTCACCCTCGCCCCGGCCGACGCCCACGAACTGCTCGGGCGCTACGGCATCCGCGTACGACAGTCCCTGCCCGCCCCAGGTCCCGACGCGGCGACGGAGGCCGCGCGCACCCTCGGCTATCCCGTCGCCCTGAAGACCACGGCCCCGCACCTGCGGCACCGCGCCGACCTCGGCGGGGTGCGCCTCGACCTTGCCGACGAGGAGCAACTGCGCCGGGCGTACCAGGAGTTGACGGACGCCTTCGGCAGCCCCGCCGAGCTGCGTCCCGTCGTGCAGGGCATGGTGCCGCGCGGCGTGGACACCGTCGTGCGCGCGGTCATCGACCCGGCCGCCGGAGCGGTGCTCTCGTTCGGCCTCGCGGGCGCCGCCTCCGAACTGCTCGGCGACACCGCCCACCGCCTCGTCCCGGTCACCGACCGCGAGGCGGGCTCCATGGTCAGGTCCATCCGGACCGCGCCGCTCCTGTTCGGCTGGCGGGGCTCCGCGCCCGTGGACACCCCGGCACTCGAAGAACTGCTCCAGCGGGTCTCCCGGCTCGTCGACGACCACCCCGAAGTGGTCACCGTCTCCCTGGAGCCCGTGGTCGTCGCCCAGCGGGGCCTGTCCGTGCTCGACGCCTCGGTGCGGCTCGCGCCTCCGCCCGCCCGCGACGACCTCGGCCCGCGCACCCTTCCCGGGTACTGAGGCCGCGGGGCACCGTGCGCCCCGCGCCGGGCCGTAGGATGGACGGCATGGCAAAGACCGGTACGACGACCCAGGGGCTGCGCGCGGCGATCGAGCGCAGCGGCTACTACCCGGCCCTCGTGGCCGAGGCGGTGGAGGCCGCGATCGGCGGCGAGGCCATCGGGTCGTACCTGGTCCACCAGGAGACCACGTTCGACGCCAACGAAGTGCGCAGGCACGTCACCGTCCTCGTCCTGACCGGCACGCGCTTCATCGTCAGCCACACCGACGAGCAGGCGGCGGACAGCACGTCCCCCGCGCCGTACGCGACGACCTCCACCGAGTCGGTCAAGATCGGCCGCATCTCCTCGGTCGTGGTCAGCCGCGTCGTCGCCAACCCCGAGAAGTACGTTCCGGGAACCCCGCCCCGCGAGGTCGTCCTGACCATCGGCTGGGGCGCCGTGGCGCGCCTCGACCTGGAGCCCGCGGCCTGCGGCGACCCGAACTGCGAGGCGGACCACGGGTACACGGGCAGCTCGACGGCCGACGACCTCAGCCTGCGCGTCAGCGAGGCGGGCGACGGCCCCGACGCCGTGCGGCAGACCCTCGCCTTCGCCCAGGCCCTGTCCGAGGCGACCGCGGACACCGCCCGCTGATGTCGCTGCCCGCCTGGGACGACGTGCAACCGCTCGCCCTCGACACCGCCCCCGTGCCCGCGTACGGCGCCGGCTCGCTGGCCGACCTGCTGCCGACGCTCGTCGCCCATCAAGGCGTCGACGGCTTCACGCCCGTCATCCCCGAACTCGCCCCGGCCGACCGGAACTGCGTCTTCCTGATCGACGGCCTCGGCTGGGAGCAGCTCAGGGCGCACCCGGACGAGGCACCCTTCCTGACCTCGCTGCTGCAGAGCTCGCGCGGCGGCACCGGGCGGCCCGTCACCGCGGGCTTCCCCGCCACCACCGCGACCTCGCTCGCCTCGGTCGGCACCGGCCTGCCGCCCGGCGCGCACGGCCTGCCCGGCTACACCGTCCGCGATCCCGCGACCGGCGAGCTGATGAACCAGCTCCGCTGGAATCCATGGACCGACCCGCACGCGTGGCAGCCGTACCCCACCGTCTTCCAGCGGGCCCACGACGCCGGTGTGCACACCGCGCAGGTCTCCTCGCCGACCTTCGAGCACACCCCGCTCACCAAGGTCGCCCTGAGCGGCGGCTCCTTCCGGGGCAGGGTCTCCGGAGAGGACCGCATGGACCTCGCCGCGGAGCAACTGGCCGCCGGGGACCGCTCATTGGTCTACACGTACTACGCGGAAGTGGACGGCAAGGGCCACCGCTTCGGTGTCGACTCCGACGCCTGGCGCGGCCAGCTCATGTACGTCGACCGGTTGGTCCAGCGCCTCGCCGAGCAGCTGCCCCCGCGCAGCGCCTTGTACGTCACCGCGGACCACGGCATGCTCGACATCCCCTTCGACGACGAGTCCCGCATCGACTTCGACGCGGACTGGGAGCTGCGCGCCGGCGTCGCCCTCCTCGGCGGCGAAGGGCGCGCCCGGCATGTCTACGCGGTGCCGGGTGCGGAGAACGACGTCCTGACGGTCTGGCGCGAGGTCCTCGGCGAGCAGTTCTGGGTGGCCGGACGTGACGAGGCGATCGCCGCGGGCTGGTTCGGTCCACACATTGATCAACGTGTGTACGGACGCATCGGCGATGTGGTCGCGGCGGCCCACGCGGACGTGGCGATCATTGCCTCCGAGCGTGAGCCCAAGGAGTCCGCCCTTGTCGGTATGCACGGCTCCATGACCCCTGTCGAGCAGCTCGTCCCGCTCCTCGAAGTACGCTCCTGACCGCCCCCTGTCCACCCTCCCTCCCCAAGCCTCGAAAGGTCTTCGACCCCCCATGCCCGAGCTGGTGTTCTTCTCCGGAACGATGGACTGCGGAAAGAGCACGCTGGCTCTGCAGATCGAGCACAACCGCTCAGCACGCGGACTCCAGGGGATGATCTTCACGCGGGACGACCGCGCGGGCGAGGGCAAGCTCTCCTCCCGCCTGGGGCTCGTCACCGACGCGGTCGAGGCCGCGGACGACTTCGACTTCTACGCCCACCTCGTCGACCACCTCTCGCAGGGCGGCCGCGCGGACTACGTGATCGCGGACGAGGCGCAGTTCCTGGCGCCGGACCAGATCGACCAGCTCGCGAGGGTCGTCGACGACCTCGGCCTGGACGTCTTCGCGTTCGGCATCACGACGGACTTCCGCTCCAAGCTCTTCCCCGGCTCGCAGCGCCTGGTCGAACTCGCCGACCGCGTCGAGGTCCTCCAGGTCGAGGCGCTCTGCTGGTGCGGCGCCCGCGCCACGCACAACGCCCGCACCATAGGCGGCGAGATGGTCGTCGAGGGCGCCCAGGTCGTCGTCGGCGACGTCAACCAGTCGGCGGACGAGGTGGGGTACGAGGTGCTGTGCCGCCGCCATCACCGGCGCAGGACGACGGCGGCGACCGCGCGTGCGGGAGCCCTGTCGCCGGACGTGCTGCCGGTCGACACGGCGGCCGCCGCGCCCGACTCAGCCGTCCGTGTGTGAGCGTACGAGAGTGAAGGTCGCGCCGTCCGGGTCGGCGACCGTCGCCATCCGGCCGTAGTTGCCGGCCCAGGCGGGTCTGATGACCTGGCCGCCGAGGTCGACGACCCGCTCCACCGCCTCGTCCACGTCGGCCACTGCGAAGTGCGTCATCCAGTGCGGGCCCCGGTCGCGGGGGAGTGCCTGGCCCACGCCGTGCACGCCCGCCACCGGCCGGTCGTCCACGCACAGCGTCACATAGTCGAAGTCGGCCGAGACGACGGCCTCCACGGTGCAGCCGAAGACGCGCTGGTAGAACTTGACGACGCTCGCCGTCTCCAGCGTCACCAGTTCGTTCCAGGTCGGCGTGCCGGGCCTGCCGATCACCGCGGTGCCCAGGTGGGCCGCCGCCTGCCAGACGCCGAACACGGCGCCCATCGGGTCCGACGCGATGACCAGCCGCCCTGCCTCGCCCGCGTCGAGCGGACCGACGCCGACCGTGCCGCCGCAGTGCCGCACCGCCTCCGCCGTCGCGTCCGCGTCGTCCGTGGCCAGATAGGGCGTCCAGGCGATGGGCAGCTGCCGTCCCGCGGGCAGCTGGCCGATGCCCGCCACCTCCTGGTCGTCGAGCAGGGCCCGCACATACGGGCCGAGCTGCTGCGGGCCCGGCCGGAACTCCCAGGCGAAGAGTGACCCGTAGAACTCCTGGGTCGCGCGCAGGTCATGTGTCATCAGACTCACCCAGCAGGGCGTTCCGGGCTTGTCCCGCAGGCCGGTCCACGCACCGTCCCGCCGGACCTTCCCGAAGGGCTCCGACGAGCTCTGTTCCGACGAGCTCTGTTCAGGGGAGACCCCATTCGCCCGCGCCTCGGTCATCGTCAACCTCTCCTCGGTCTTCGTGCGACCGCTCAGCTTCATTTTCGAATGCGCGTACGATGCCGCGCGGACCCGTGCCCGTGCAGATGCTCGCACCGCCTGCCGCCTCACGCGCCCCGACGGCGCCGCGCTGTCCGGCTTCCCGCGGTAGATGCCCGATTTCCCGCTTCTCATCCGTGAACACGTAACCGTGCGCCGGTGACCATCAACCGAACAGGGTGTGCATGGTTCCGTACGCCCCGTGGTCAGGCGGCATCCGGCGGGCAGGGTAGCCGGACCTTGGCGGGACGGCCACCCCGTGCGCAAGGATGGGGCCATGAACGCCATCATCTCCGCATCCGAACTCGCGAGCGAGCTGGCGGGCGAGAATCCGCCTGTCGTGCTCGACGTCCGCTGGCAGCACGAGGGCTCCCTGCGCTCCGCATACGAGGAGGGGCACATTCCGTCGGCTGTCTTCGTCGATCTGGACGCCGACCTGGCCGGTCCCGCGGGCGCCGGTGGTCGGCACCCGCTGCCCGACGTGGACCGGTTCGGTGCCGTGATGCGGGCGGCCGGGGTCTCCCAGGACCGTGATGTCGTCGTCTACGACGGTGGCCAGAACTGGGCGGCGGCCCGGCTGTGGTGGATGCTGCGCTGGACGGGGCACGCGTCCGTCCGTGTCCTCGACGGCGGCATCGGCTTCTGGACGGGCCCGTTGGAGCAGGGTGCCGGCACGGCTCCGGTCGAAGGGTCCTTCGAGCCGGCCCCCAACAGCAAGGACCTGCTGGACGCGGAGTCCGCCGCGGCCCTGGCGCGCTCGGGTCTCCTCCTGGACGCCCGGGCGGCCGAGCGCTACCGCGGTGAGGTCGAGCCGATCGACCGAGTGGCCGGCCACATCCCGGGCGCGGTCTCGGCGCCGACCACGGAGAACGTCGCGGCGGACGGCCGCTTCAAGTCGGCCGACGAGCTGGCGGACCGCTTCAAGGCGCTCGGCACGTCCGGCACTTCGGAGGTCGGCGTCTACTGCGGCTCGGGCGTCTCGGGCGCCCACGAGGTGCTCGCCCTCGCGGTGGCGGGCATTCCGGCCGCGCTGTACGTCGGCTCGTGGTCGGAGTGGTCGGCCGACCCCTCGCGGCCCGTGGCGACGGGCCCCGACCCGCAGTAGGAAGCGGCCGGTCCCCGCACCCGGAGGGCGCGGGGACCATGGCCGTCCGACGGTTACTCCTGCTTCTTGCGGCGGGTGCCGAAGACGATCTCGTCCCAGCTGGGGACCGCCGCGCGGCGGCCCGGCCGCACCCCGTCGGCCTCGGCCTGGCGGTCCGTGGAGCCGACGAGCCGGTCGCGGTGGCTCGCCACCGAGCGCGGCATGAGGACGTCCGCATAGGCCGCGCCGGCACCGGCGGACGCCGCCGGGGGCTCCTCGGCGTCCGGCTCCAGCTCGGGCTCGTCCTGGGCGGGCGGCGGCAGCTCCGTGGGGGTCGCGGCCGAGGGGCGCTCGGGCACGACCATGTCGCCGCGGAAGCTGGGCACCGCCTCCAGGAGGCTGGTCAGGGAGTCGCGCTCCTGCTCGGCGACCGCGCCACCGGCCCCGGTGCCTTCCTCGGCGGGGTCGGCGGGCGGGGCGGGGATGCTCGGGCGGTCCAGCTGACGGTCCAGGGCGCGGTCGAGCGGCCGGTCCGCGGGCCGGTCCCTGGGGAGGCGCGCGATACGCGGCACGAACGGGAAGCTGGGCTCGGGCGCGGAGATGTCGTCCGTCTCGCCGATCAGCGAGCGCGCCTCGTCGTCCACGGCCTGGACGAGCCGCCGGGGCGGGTCGTACGTCCAGCACGCGGAGTGCGGCTCGGCCGCGACGCGGTAGACGAGGAGGACTTCCCAGGTGCCGTCGTCCCGGCGCCAGGAGTCCCACTGGACGGTGTCCTTGTCGACGCCGCGCAGCATCAGCCGCTCCTGCACGGCCTCGCCGAGCTGGGGGCCGGTGTTCTCACCGGGGCGGCGCACGGGCGTCTTCCTGGCGCGCTCCGCCATGAAGGCGCGCTCGGCGAGCACGGGTCCTTCGAAGCGGCGGACGCGATCGACGGGGATGCCCGCGAGCTGGGCCACTTCTTCGGCGCTGGCACCCGCCCGTATCCGCGCCTGGATGTCGCGCGGTCGGAGGTGGCTCTCCACCTCGATCTCGATCTGGCCGAGTCGGGGCCTGTCGCCGCGGACGGCCGCACGCAGCCGCTCGTCGATCGGAAGCGTGTACTCCGTGCTGTCCGCAGCCTTCAGCACCAGCCGTGTGCCGTCGTTGCTGACGGCCACGACACGCAGTTCGGGCATGGGGACCTCCCGGGTGGTGCCTGCCGACGTCACGTGCGTCGCTGCTTCCGCTAGTCGAGTGTGGCCTGCCCGGGTGCAGCCTGCCACAACCTTGCCGAGTTGCCCGGCGTGTCGGGCAGGGGCCCTGGATCGCCGTTATGGCACGGTTACCATTTTGCAACGCTAAGTGACGACCTTCGCCACCCTGTGCGGCCAGCCCCCCACCCGGCGGTTCTGGAAGGCCCCGGGCACCCTGGCGGGAGACCGGACCCAGGGCTCGCAACAGTACTCCATTCGGGCCACGCGGGTGGACCGCCGCGCCGCCGAAGTTCTCGTGGCGGAAGGGAGTTGGCGGTCGCCCCGCCCTGCCGCGCCCGCGTGCGCGTGGCGCACTTCACGGAAAAGGCAGAAACGGAACTAATCGCTTCGCCCATACGTCCCTGTCTCGTGTAGTCGGCCGAGAAAAGGTTGAGAACAGCGAGAAAGCAGGCAAGGGTCGGAGATGCGTGAAAAGCCGGATTCCGGCAAGGAGTCGAAGGACCAGGAGGAGCCGGAGGAGAAGCGGCGCCTCGATCTGAGCGTGCCGCAGGTGGCGGGCAGCGCCATCGCCGCGGTCGTGGCGGCGAAGCTCGCCTCGAACCTCGGGGTCTACGGGACGATCCTCGGCGCCGGTGTCGTCAGCGCGATCGCGACCTGTGGCGGCACCGTCTTCCAGCACTTCTTCAAGCGTACGGGCGAGCAGATACGTGACGTCACCGTGCAGGCCAAGCCGAGGGCGCGGCAGGTGCCGGTGCCGGCGGCGAAGCAGGTGCCCGAGACGTTCAGAACCGCCCCCTACACGGGCGGAACAGCCGCCTATAAGGGAGCCGTCGGCGCGACGGGCCCCGTGACCACGACATGGGGGAGACCACAGCCGACCGACGCGGGCACCGACGCCAACGTCGACGCCGACGCGACCACGGTGCTGCCCACGGCGGGAGACGCGGATCCCACGACGGTGCTGCCCTCCGTGGCGGCCGGGCTCGAGCCCGACGCGGACAGGACCCAGCTCCTCGACTCGGTGAACCCCGCGGAGTTGGACGCCACGCAGCTGGTGCCCCGGGACGACGCCACGCGCGTACTGCGCGCCACGGGCCAGGACCCGGCGCCCTCCTTCGAACCGCCGCTCCCGTCGGAGGAGTTCACCGAGGGCACCACGCACCGCTCGCAGATCCGCAGCTGGAAGCGGCCGGTGATCGCCGCGGCCGTCGTCTTCGGAGTCGCCATGGCGGGGATCACCACGTACGAAGTGGTCTCCGGGAAGGACCTCAGCGGCGGCAAGGGCACCACGATCGGCAACGGCATCTCGGGCCGCAACTCCTCTCCGGAGAAGCCGTCCACGCCCTCCGTCGAACCCTCCGGGCAGCCCTCGGACAACGGCACTCCGGAGACGGGCGACGGTTCGGGGAAGGACGGCGGCGCCACCCAGGACCCGAACGGGACCGGTACCCCCACCCCGGGCAACGGCACGGGTAACGGCACCGGGAACGGCAATGACTCCGGCTCCAAGGACGACCCGGACACCGGCACCGGCACGGACCCCGACAAGGACCAGGGCAACGACTCCGGAGACGACGGTTCCAAGACGGACCCGACGCCCACGCCGCCCCCGGCGCCCACTCCGTCGAGTGGCACGGGCACCGGCACGGACGACGGCGCCCCGCAGGGCGGGACACCCACTCCGTAGAGCGAGGGTTCAGTCGCCGAGGACCCGCCGCAGGTAGGCGTTGCCGAACAGGCGGTCCGGGTCGAGGCGGTCGCGCAGGGCCGTGAACTCGCCGAAGCGGGGGTACGCCTCGGCGAAGTACCCCGCGTCGCGCGTGTGCACCTTGCCCCAGTGCGGCCGCCCCTCGTGCGCGGTGAAGATCCGCTCGGCGGCCGTGAAGTACGCCTGGTACGGCGTGCCCCGGTACATGTGGACGGCGATGTAGGCGCTCTCCCGGCCCGAGGCCGTGGAGAGCGCCATGTCGTCCGCGGGTGCCGTGCGGACCTCCACGGGGAAGCTGATCCGCAGCCGCGAGCGCTCGATCATCGCCCGCAGCTCGCGCAGGGCGGGGACGAGGGCTTCGCGCGGGACGGCGTACTCCATCTCCATGAAGCGCACGCGGCGCGGGCTGGTGAAGACCTTGTAGGGGATGTCCGTGTACGTACGCGCGGAGAGCGCCTTGCTGGAGATCCTGGCGATGCCGGGGATGGCCGCGGGGACGGCGCGGCCGAGGGAATTGACCACCTGGAAGAGGCCGTTGGAGAGCAGTTCGTCCTCTACGAAGGCGCTGATCCTGCCGGGCGGCTCCGCCGGCCCTGGGCTGCGGTTGTTGCGCTTGGTGGTGCAGTTGCCGGTGTGCGGGAACCAGTAGAACTCGAAGTGCTCGTTCTCGGTGACGAGCGCGTCGAAGTCATCGGTGACCCTGTCGAAGGTCATCGGCTCCTCGCGGGCCGTGAGGAAGAAGATCGGCTCCACGGCGAAGGTGATCGCGGTGATCACGCCGAGCGCGCCGAGTCCGACCCGGGCCGCGGCGAAGACCTCGGGGTTCTCCTCGGCGGAGCAGGTCAGGACCGTGCCGTCCGCGGTGACCAGTTCAAGTGCCGTGATCTGGGCGGCGATCGAGGCCGAGTCGCGGCCCGTGCCGTGCGTGCCGGTGCTGACGGCTCCGGACACGGTCTGCTCCATGATGTCGCCCATGTTCGTGAGCGACAGGCCCTCGCGGGCCAGCGCCGCGTTCAGGCGCTTCAGCGGGGTGCCCGCCCCGACGGTGACCGTCCCCGCCGCACGGTCGATGCCGCGGATGCCCGTGAGCAGGTCGGGGCGTATGAGGACGCCGTCGGTCACGGCGGCCGCCGTGAAGGAGTGCCCGGAGCCGACCGGCTTCACCTTGAGGCCGTCCTCCTTGGCCCGGCGCAGGGCGGCGGACAGTTCGCCGACCGACGCGGGGGTGACCTCCCGGGCCGGTCGTGCGGTGACGTTGCCCGCCCAGTTACGCCACGTCGCTGTGCTCTTCCCGCTGCCCGTGCCCGTGCTCATGGGTCCCTCCCTGTTGCGGCACCGGCCTCTTCAGCCGGCGGTACCCGAGGAACCCGACCGCGACCGCGACGGCTCCGGAGACCCCCGGCACCGCATACCCCGCCTCCGGACCCGCGGCGTCGATGACCCAGCCGGCCGCGGAGGAGCCGAGCGCGACGCCCACCGCGAGTCCTGTGCTCACCCACGTCATGCCCTCGGTCAGTTTCGCGCGTGGTACGTGCTGCTCGACGAGGGCCATCGTCGTGATCATTGTCGGTGCGATGGAGAGGCCCGCTACGAACAACGCCACGGCCAGCAACGGAAGGTTCCCGACCAGTTGAAGCGGGATCATACTCACGGCCATCGCACAGACACCCAGCAGCCACCGGGGGGCGGGCGCCCCCTTGAAGTGCAGCAGCCCGAAGGCCGCGCCGGCCAGACAGGAGCCGAGCGCGTAGACGGCGAGGACCAGGCTCGCCGCGGACTTGTGGCCCTGGTCCTCCGCGTACGCCACGGTGACCACGTCGATCGACCCGAAGATCGCGCCGGTCGCGACGAAGGTGAGGACGAGCACCTGCAGGCCCACGGAGCGCAGCGCCGACTCCTTGGTGTGGTGCTCGCGCGGGTGCGGCACCGGTTCGGTGGCCCGCTGGGCGGTCAGCCAGAAGACGCCGACGGCGAGGAAGGCGCCGGCGAGCAGCGGTCCCGCCTCGGGGAACCACACCGTGGACAGGCCGATCGAGATGATCGGTCCGAAGATGAAGCAGACCTCGTCCACCACCGACTCGAACGAGTACGCGGTGTGGAGCTGCGGAGTGCCGCGGTACAGGACGGCCCAGCGCGACCGGATCATCGAGCCCACGCTCGGCACGCAGCCGACCAGCGCGGCGAAGACGAACAGCGTCCAGTCGGGCGCCTCGAACTTCGCGCAGAGCAGCAACCCGGCGACGGCGGCCAGGGACACCAGCGTCGCGGGCCGCAGCACGCGGCGCTGGCCGTGCCGGTCCACCAGCCGGGAGATCTGCGGCCCGATCGCCGCGGCGGACAGCGCGACGGTCGCCGACAGGGCGCCCGCGAGGCCGTACCGCCCGGTCAGCTGGGACACCATGGTCACGATGCCGATGCCCATCATCGACAGCGGCATGCGGCCGAGGAACCCGGCGCTGGAGAAGGCCTTGGTGCCGGGGGCGGCGAAGAGGGCGCGGTAGGGGCTGGGCACGTGGGACTCCGCTGAGGGGCCGGAGCGGCTCCCGGGAGGAGGGGGCTCCGGTAAGGCGTAAAGATGGCCGATACAGCTTACGGCTCCGGAAGGGCCGACCGCACCGGGTTTTTCCGGTCGGCGGAGGCCGTTTTCCGCCTGTCAGTGGCGGGTGGCAGGATCGGAGACATGTCCGATGCGCTGGATCCCACTCCGTACGACGCCCTGCTGCTGCTCTCCTTCGGCGGCCCCGAAGGCCCGGACGACGTCGTCCCGTTCCTGGAGAACGTGACGCGTGGCCGCGGCATCCCCAAGGAGCGGCTCAAGGAGGTGGGGCAGCACTACTTCCTGTTCGGCGGGGTCAGCCCCATCAACGACCAGAACCGCGCCCTGCTCGACGCCCTGCGCAAGGACTTCGCGGAGCACGGCCTCGACCTGCCGGTCTACTGGGGCAACCGCAATTGGGCGCCCTATCTGACCGACACCCTGCGCGACATGGTCACCGACGGCCACCGCCGCATCCTGGTCCTGGCCACCAGCGCGTACGCCTCGTACTCGGGCTGCCGTCAGTACCGCGAGAATCTCGCGGACTCCCTCGCCGTCCTGGAGTCCGAGGGCCTGGAGCTGCCGAAGGTCGACAAGCTCCGGCACTACTTCAACCACCCCGGCTTCGTCCGCCCGATGATCGACGGCGTCCTGAAGTCCCTCGCCGACCTCCCCGACGACGTGCGGGAGGGCGCCCACCTCGCCTTCACCACGCACTCGATCCCGAACTCCGCGGCGGACACCTCGGGCCCCGTCGGGGAGCACGGCGACGGCGGTGCGTACGTGCGGGAGCACCTGGACGTGGCCCGCCTCATCGCCGACGCCGTCCGCGAGGAGACCGGCGTCGAGCACCCCTGGCAGCTCGTCTACCAGTCGCGCAGCGGCGCCCCGCACATCCCGTGGCTGGAGCCCGACATCTGCGACCACCTGGAGGAGCGGCACGCGGCGGGGGCCCCCGCCGTCGTCATGGTCCCCATCGGCTTCGTATCGGACCACATGGAGGTCCTGTACGACCTCGACACCGAGGCGGAGGCCAAGGCGGCGGAGCTCGGCCTGCCGGTGCGCCGCTCGGCGACCGTCGGCGCCGACCCGCGGTTCGCCGCGGCGATCCGGGAGCTCGTCCTGGAGCGGGCCGCCACGGAGAGCGGTGTGCCCGGCACCCCGTGCGCCCTGGGCTCCCTCGGCGCGAGCCACGACCTGTGCCCGGTGGGCTGCTGCCCCGCCCGCGCCCCGAAGCCCGCCGCCGCGGGCGCCGACAGCCCGTACGCGTAAGGACCCGAAGTGAGTGACGTGACCGACCTCAAGGCAGAGCTCCTCGCCGTCGCCCTGGAGGCCGCGCACCGCGCCGGGACCTTCCTGCGCGACGGCCGGCCCGACGACCTGGGCGTGGCCGCCACCAAGTCCAGCGCTGTCGACGTCGTGACCGAGATGGACATCGCCTCCGAGAAGCTGATCACCGACTTCCTCGCCGAGCACAGGCCGGCCGACGGCGTGCTCGGCGAGGAGGGCGCGAGCTCCGAGGGCAGCAGCGGTGTCCAGTGGGTCGTCGACCCCATCGACGGCACGGTCAACTACCTCTACGGACGCCCCGACTGGTCGGTGTCCGTCGCCGCCCGCAAGGACGGCGAGACGCTCGTCGGCGTCGTGCACGCCCCGATGCGCGGGGAGACGTACCGCGCGGTCCTGGGAGAGGGCGCCCACCTGAACGACCTGCCGGTCCGGGTGCGTCCCGCGCCGCCGCTCGACCAGGCGCTGATCGGCACCGGCTTCGGGTACGTCGCCGAGCGCCGCGCCCAGCAGGCCGAGGTCGCGCGCCACCTGATCCCGAAGGTGCGGGACATCCGGCGCGCCGGGTCGGCCGCCATCGACCTCTGCGACGTGGCGGCGGGCCGCCTCGACGCGTACTACGAGCGAGGGCTCAACCCGTGGGACTTCGCGGCCGGTGACCTCGTGGCGCGGGAAGCGGGCGCCCTGACCGGTGGCCGCCCCGGAGAGGCCCTTTCGGGCGAGCTGGCCATCGCGGCCCCGCCCGCGCTCTTCGAGACGCTCCAGGGCCTCCTGGAGGACCTCGGCGCCTGGCACGACTGAGTCGCCCGCACACACGGAGGGGCCCCGGCACCTGTGACAGGTGCCGGGGCCCCTCCGCTCATGTCCTGAGGCGTCGGTCAGGCGTGGAGTGCGCCCACCTCGACGCCGTGCTCGGCGGCCAGGCGGTGGAGATCTTCCAGCTCCGCCAGCTCGACCTCGGCCAGGAAGTCGTCTCCCGTCTCACGGGCCTTCGTGAGGTCGGACTCCGTGGCCTCTATGCGCTGCAGGAGACCTGCGGTGAATGCGTCCATGGTTGCGCCCCCTCGGCTGGGTCGTGGGTCGATGGCACGGGGGTGTGCCCTCAAAGGAGTGGGGCGATCACGTCCTCAAGCCGCTCCGGGAAAAGCGGTTCGTGGCGCGCCACATACAAAGCGTGATCGCGGGTGTAAGGCCGTCCTCCCCTTGCTCCGTTCCGCAGAAACCTCAACCGGCGGAGAAAATCCCGCATTCCCGGGTGCCGATCCCGGAGCCAGGCCGCCTTACAGCCGGTTTATGGCCGAAAGGGGCAGGATGGAGGCCTACCCCAAGACGGATCTGCCCGCAGGGGCACAGAGGAAGGACAGCCACGTGCGCGTACTCGTCGTCGAGGACGAGCAGCTGCTCGCCGATGCGGTGGCCACCGGACTGCGCCGGGAGGCCATGGCCGTCGACGTCGTGTACGACGGAGCGG
This sequence comes from Streptomyces sp. NPDC039480, assembly GCF_055597165.1. Taxonomy (NCBI): domain Bacteria; kingdom Bacillati; phylum Actinomycetota; class Actinomycetes; order Kitasatosporales; family Streptomycetaceae; genus Streptomyces; species Streptomyces sp. NPDC039480. The sequence goes on from NZ_JBVITX010000004.1 coordinate 172,462, forward strand.
CCGCCCTGGAGCGCATCGGTGTCAACGACTACGACGTGGTGGTGCTCGACCGGGATCTCCCGCTCGTCCACGGCGACGACGTCTGCCGCAAGATCGTCGAGCTCGGCATGCCGACCCGCGTCCTGATGCTCACCGCGTCGGGCGATGTCAGCGACCGCGTCGAGGGTCTGGAGATCGGCGCGGACGACTATCTCCCCAAGCCGTTCGCGTTCAGTGAGCTCACGGCACGCGTGCGTGCCCTCGGGCGGCGCACCAGCGTGCCGCTGCCGCCCGTCCTGGAGCGCGCCGGGATCAAGCTCGACCCCAACCGCCGCGAGGTGTTCCGCGAGGGCCGGGAGATCCAGCTGGCCCCCAAGGAGTTCGCCGTCCTCGAAGTGCTGCTGCGCAGCGAGGGCGCGGTCGTCTCCGCGGAGCAGCTCCTGGAGAAGGCCTGGGACGAGAACACGGACCCGTTCACGAACGTCGTCCGGGTCACCGTCATGACCCTGCGCCGCAAGCTCGGTGAGCCGGCCGTCATCGTGACGGTGCCGGGCTCCGGCTACCGGATCTGACCGGCGGTGGCCTCGACCCCGGCGCCACCGGCCGCGCCCCCGAAGCCGACGTGGGACCCGAGGAAGGTCGAACCGCCGTTTCCGTGGCTGCGCCCCACCATCCGTATACGGCTCACGCTGCTGTACGGCGGCATGTTCCTCATCGCGGGCATCCTGCTCCTCTCGATCATCTACCTGCTCGCCGCCCAGGCGCTGAACGTCGGCAGTGACCTGCCGTTCCGGGTCACGGGCAATTCCTCGGTCAGCAGCAGCACCTGCACCAACTTCCAGGGGCTCCCCGAGCGCCCTTCGGAGGTGCAGCTCAACGCCGCGCTGAACGAGTGCGTCAACCAGATGCGCCAGAGCGCCCTCGACAACCTCCTGAGCCGTTCGCTGCTCGCCCTGCTCGGCCTCGCCGTGATCGCCTTCGCCTTCGGGTACGCGATGGCGGGCCGCGTGCTCTCGCCGCTCGGCCGGATCACGCGCACCGCGCGCAGGGTGGCCGGCACGGACCTGAGCCGCCGCATTGAGCTGGACGGCCCGGACGACGAGCTGAAGGAGCTCTCGGACACCTTCGACGAGATGCTGGACCGCCTGGAGCGTGCCTTCACGGCCCAGCAGCGCTTCGTCGGGAACGCGTCGCACGAGCTGCGCACGCCCCTGGCGATCAACCGCACGCTCTTGGAGGTCCACCTCTCCGACCCCGGGGCGCCGCCCGAGCTCCACCAGCTCGGCAAGACGCTCCTGGCCACCAACGAGCGCAGTGAGCAGCTCGTGGAGGGCCTGCTGCTGCTCGCCCGCAGCGACAACCAGATCGTGGAGCGCAAACCGGTCGACCTCGCCGAGGTCGCCGACCGCGCGGTCGACCAGGTGAACGCCGAGGCCGAGGCCAAGGGCGTGGAGATCCGCGGAGAGCGCGGCCCGGCGGTCGTGCAGGGCAACGGCGTCCTCCTGGAGCGCATCGCCCTGAACCTCGTCCAGAACGCCGTGAGGTACAACGTGCCGGACGAAGGCTGGGTCGAGGTCACCACGGAGGCGCAGCACGGTCAGGCGGTCCTGGTGGTGTCGAACACGGGCCCGGTGGTGCCCGCGTACGAGATCGACAACCTTTTCGAGCCGTTCCGGAGGCTGCGGACCGAGCGGACGGGCAGCGACAAGGGCGTGGGACTCGGCCTGTCGATCGCCCGGTCGGTGGCGCGGGCCCACGGGGGCCGTATCATCGCGGAGCCGCGTGAGGGGGGTGGGCTCGTGATGCGAGTCACCCTGCCCCTCTGAGGCGCGGGATCGAACACACCGCCGTGTTCGCTTTGCGCGGAATTTTCGGGGGTCCACCCCGGGGAAGAAGTGTGCGATCGATCACATGGCCGATTTTTCGGCCATCTACTCTCTGTGATCGTGAAAGTCGTCGGAAAGCCGGGAAAATCCGGGTTTTCGGGGGTCTTGATCACGGGAAGTACACGGGGTGGCGCCCGTGAAGTGCGACATTCGGACCGTGTACGGTCCGATCGCCATCCAACCCGAGCACCTCTTCGGGGGTGCGGTTGGGTGTCGATTGAGTAACAGACCTTGATGTGAGGCAAAATCTCCGCCTCGGGTCGGGCACAAGTCCGGCCTCTCACGCGTTACGTGCGCTGGAGACACCCGCAGACACCCAGAGGGGGAGAGCGACATGGCAACGGACTACGACACCCCACGTAAGACCGACGATGACGTCAACGAGGACAGCATCGAGGAACTCAAGGCACGTCGGAACGACAAGTCGACGTCAGCCGTAGACGTCGACGAGTTCGAGGCCGCAGAAGGCCTCGAGCTGCCCGGCGCGGATCTTTCGAACGAGGAGCTCGCCGTCCGCGTGCTCCCGAAGCAGCAGGACGAGTTCACCTGCATGAGCTGCTTCCTGGTCCACCACCGCAGTCAGCTGGCCAGGGAGAAGAACGGCCAGCCGATCTGCCGCGACTGCGACTGAGGCGGGGTCGGCCGTGACTGGCTCGACCCCGTTCAGGAAGCGCCGCTTCCGCAAGGGCGGAGCGGACGAGGCCGGCGTCCAGGACGCCGGTGTACGTGACGACGGGCGAGGCTCTTCCGCCACCGGAGAAGCCTCGCCCGAACCGGCGAACGCCCTGGAGGCGGTGCCGGACGCGACGGCGGCCGACGAGGCTCCCAGGGCCACCCGGAAGGCGGGGGGCGGGTCCGCACTTGGCCGCGTTGCCGCGGTCACGCACGGAGTGAAGGAAGGCGTGCGCAAGGGCGGGCGCGGCGCCAGGGCCGGCATCGGATATCTCGCCGACCGGCTCATCGAGAACGCCCCGCGGATTCCGGTCCGCGATCTCGCGACCCTCCGCAAGCAGTTCCCGGGCCTCGGCCCCGAGCAGCTCGCGGACAAGCTCGTCGCGGGCGCCGCCAACGCCACGTCCACCGTGGGCGCGGGAGTGGGCGCCGCCGCGATGATGCCGGTGCCGCCCGCGATGCCCGCCGAGCTCGCAGCGGAGATCACCGGCGTCGCCGCCATCGAACTGAAACTGATCGCCGAGCTGCACGAGGTCTACGGACGGCGGCCCGGCGGCAATCTGAAGCAGCGCAGCATCGCGTATCTGAACTCCTGGTCGGAGGAGCGCGGCGTCGACGTCACAAAGCCGGCGACCTTCAACTCCGCGCTGGGCGGCCAGATGAAGCGGGAGCTGCGGCAGCAGATCATGAAGCGGATGGTCCGGAACCTGCCGAACCTCATGCCCTTCATGGTGGGTGCCGCGGTGGGGGCGGTCATGAACCGCCGGGACACGAAGAAGCTGGCCGAGAAGGTTCGTGCGGATCTCCGCAGGAGCCAGGTGCCGTGGGACGCGTTGCCGGAGCTGCCGCCTCTGGAGAAGCCGGACGATCCTCTGCGGGTGGGTGGTCTCCCGAAAGAGCTCGGGAGCTGACCTGCCGTTCGGGCTGCGGGTTCGTCGTGGCTTGTCGCGCAGTTCCCCGCGCCCCTGAAGGGGCGCCCCCGGTTACGCGGCGCCCTCTCGGTTACGCGGCGCTCTCGCGTACCGCCGCCAAGGCCTTCGCGAGCTCCTCCGGGTGCCTCGTCGAGACGTACGCGTACGGAGTCGGGTCGTCCGGGTCCGTGATCGGGATGCGCAGTGCCGTGGGGATGTAGGCACGCAGCAGCATGTACGCGCGCGGATCGGCCTTGTAGCTGCGCCAGGCGCGGGTCTCCTCGCCGGTCAGGACCTCCGCGTCACCCAGGGCGGACACCGGGATCTTCGCGTCGCCCGCGACCAGCGAGCCAGCCACCACCCGGATCCGCACGGCGCCGTACGCGCTGGTGACGACGGCCGCCACGGCGGTGCCGCCGACCAGGCCGCCGAGGAGCGGCAGCGTGCCGAACGGCAGCATGATCAGGGCCATCGCGACACCCACCAGGACCGAGGCGAACCACCACGAACGGGGCGCGGTCAGGCGTTCTTCGTAAGGCTGCATGGAACCAAGCTTGGCACGGTGCGGTTGCCGCGCTGACGCGGAGGTAAGGTCTGCGCCTGTGAGTGGTACATCTGCAGCTCTGACGCCCCCGGCCGACGCGATAGCGCCCGTCCGCCACCCCGACGCACCCGCCCCCGGTGAGCTCATCGGTGCCCACTACGAGCACTGTTTCGGCTGTGGCGAAGGACAGGCGCACGGACTGCACCTCGCGGCCCGGGCCGGCGAGGGCGTCGCCGTCACCGCCGAGTTCACCGTGCGCGAGGCGCACCAGGGCGCCCCCGGCCTCGCCCACGGCGGCATCCTCGCCACCGCGCTCGACGAGACGCTGGGCTCGCTGAACTGGCTGCTGCGCGTGATCGCCGTGACCGGCCGGCTCGAGACCGACTTCGTGCGGCCCGTGCCGCTGGGGACCGTGCTGTTCCTGGAAGCCGAGGTCACCGCCGTCGCCGGACGGAAGATCTACTCGACCGCCACCGGACGGATCGGCGGCCCCGACGGGCCCGTCGCGGTCCGCGCCGACGCCCTCTTCATCGAGGTGAAGGTCGAGCACTTCATCGACAACGGCCGCCCGGAGGAGATCCAGGCCGCCATGAACAACCCGGACCAGATCCGGCGTGCCCGCGCTTTCGAGGTGAACCCGTGATGCCCTCCGACGAGACGCCCTCCACCGAGCTCAACGTACTGATCAGGCGTGTCGACCCCGACGTACCCCTGCCCGCCTACGCGCAGCCCGGTGACGCGGGCGCCGATCTGCGGACGACGGAGTCCCACGAACTCGCGCCCGGTGAGCGCGTGGTGCTGCCCACCGGAGTGTCGATCGCGCTCCCTGAGGGGTACGCGGCCTTCGTGCACCCCCGTTCCGGGCTCGCCGCCCGCTGCGGTGTCGCTCTGGTGAATGCCCCGGGGACGGTGGATGCCGGGTACCGTGGAGAGATCAAGGTGATCGTGGTGAATCTCGACCCGCGCGAGACCGTGCGGTTCGAGCGCTTCGACCGGATTGCCCAACTGGTCGTCCAGCAGGTCGAGAAGGTTCGCTTCCAGGAGGTCGCGGAGCTTCCCGTATCGGCGCGGGCCGAGGGGGGCTTCGGGTCCACCGGTGGCCATGCCGCCGTGGGCAGCGGTCCGGGCGTGAGCCCGGGCGAACAAACGGGTGGGAATCGATACGCATCGGTCGTATCCGACCGGGAAGGACAGTGACGTGTTCGGACGTCGCAAGAAGGACAGTGCCGCCGAGGACGCGGCGGGCGCGGACGAGCAGGTCGTCGACGACGTGCACGGCGACGAGTCCGCCGACTCCGGCGTCGCGCGGTCGCGTGTGAGGCTCGAGCCCGAGCCCCGCCCCGACGGTCCCTGGGACCTCTCCGAGGTCCGTGAGCCCGGCGAGGGCCGCGTGGACCTCGGGGGGCTCTTCGTGCCCGGTGTCGAGGGCATGGAGCTGCGGGTGGAGGTCGCGGGCGACGCGATCGTCGCGGCCACCGTGGTGCTCCAGGACAGCGCCATCCAGCTGCAGGGCTTCGCCGCCCCCAAGAAGGAGGGCATCTGGGGCGAGGTCCGCGAGGAGATCGCCTCCGGCATCACCCAGCAGGGCGGTGTCATCGACGAGGTCGAGGGCCCCCTCGGCTGGGAGCTGCGCGCCCAGGTGCCGGTGCAGCTGCCGGACGGCACGGGTGGCGTGCAGGTCGTGCGCTTCATCGGCGTCGACGGCCCGCGCTGGTTCCTGCGCGGAGTGATCTCCGGGCAGGGCGCGGTGCAGCCGCAGGCCGCGGGTCTCCTGGAGCAGATCTTCCGGGACACCGTCGTCGTGCGCGGCGACGGCCCGATGGCGCCGCGCGACCCGATCGTCCTGAAGCTGCCGGACGACGCGCAGATGGTCGCCGAGGGCAGCGTGCAGCAGGAGCAGCAGGAGGGCTCGCGCTTCTCCGGCGGCATGGGCCAGCTGCAGCGCGGCCCCGAGATCACCGAGGTGCGCTGACCCCTCGGGGATCACCGAGGTGTGCTGGCCCGTCGGGGTCCGCGAGCCCGTCAAGCTTCGCTGACGGGTACTCAACTGCCTGGTGGCCCGCAGTGATTCCGGTTCGTCCGGACCATTGCGGGCCACTTTCGTGTACGCCCATACTGTGCCGGTCACTCGGGGGGAGACCGGTGCGGTGAGCGGACGACGCCTGCCCGCGGCAGTGCGGGGGAGCCGGCACCACGGACTTGTGCTGGGCGCGGCCGGGCTCGCCGTGCTGCTCGCCGCCACCGTGCTCGCCGCGCTGGCGGCGCTGGCCGAGAAGGCCGTCGAGGGCGGGGTGCAGCGCAGACTCGCCGCCGACCGCGAGGCCGTCGTCGAGGTCTCCGGACCCCACAGGGCCGAAGGCGCGGCGAAGCTGGACCGGGACGTACGTACTGCGCTCGACCGCACGTACGGCGACGTGCCCCACCGCACCTGGTCCGCGCTGCGGGCGCCCGCCGCCCGCAACGACGAACTCGCCGTCACCGAGGCCGCGGGCCGCCCGCGCGAGGACGCCACCCTCTCCGTCGTCGCCCTCCAGGGCGTGGCGCGGCACGCCTCGCCGGTGGCCGGGCGGTGGCCGCGCCCCGGGGCCGGGCCGGTCGAGGTCGCGCTGACCGAGGTCACCGCCGCGGAGCTCGCCGTGCGGCCCGGCGACAGGCTCACGGTGCGGAGCGCGGACGAGCGGCCGGTGCCGCTGCGGGTCGTCGGGGTGTACGCCGCCGAAGGGCGCTCGCCCGCCCTGTGGGCCTCACTGAGCAGTACGTTCGGGACGCCGGACTCGATCGCGGTCGTGCCGCGCCGGGCCTTCGCGGAGAGCACCGGGCTCGCCGGGGACGCCACGGCGCTGTGGCTCGGGGTGCCCGAGACGGGCGGGCTGCGGCTCGGGGACATCGGGGCGCTCCAGGAGCGGGCCGACCGGTTCGCGGGCAGCGACGCCGCACGCTCCGTGTCGCGAGGGGCCGCCGGGGACGATCTGGCGCTGTCGGCCGGGCTGCGCAGGGCGCTCGACCGGCTCACCACACCGATCGCCGTGGCCCGCGCCGGGCTCTACGTCCCCGCGACGCTCCTCGCCGCGCTCGCCGTGGCCGCCCTCGTGCTCACCGCGCGCCGCCTCGTCGAACACCGCCGCCCCGAGCTGGCGTTGCTGGCCGCACGCGGGGCGGGCCCCCGCAGGACCGCCCTGTCGACGGCCGCACAGTGGGCCTGCGCCGCCGTGCCTGCCGGACTGGCCGCGCCGTTCCTCGCGGGGCCGCTGCTCCACGCGCTCGAAGGCGCCGGGCTCGTCGAGGGCGAGGTGCCCGCGTCGGCGGTGACCGGCGCGGGGTGGGCGGCCGTCGTGGGCGCGCTGGTCGTGCACGGCCTCGCGGTGCTCGTCCCGACCGTGCGGACCGTGCGGGACCGGCGGGCGGTGGCCCGGCTCCGGTGGCGGATCGCGCGGTTCGCCGGGGTCCAGCGGCTCGGGGCCGACCTGGCGCTCGCCGCGGTCGCCGTGCTCGGCTGGCTGCAGCTGCGGCAGTACCGCTCGCCGGTGACCGGCGGCGGAGGTGGCGTCGGGGGTGTCGATCCCGTCCTCGTGCTCGCGCCCGTCGCGATGACCGTGGCGGCCGCGCTGCTCGTCCTGCGGTTCCTGCCGCTGCTCGCCCGCGCCGTCGACCCGCTCGCGCGGCGCGGCCGCGGTCTCGTCCTGCCGCTCGGCGGCTGGCAGATCGGCCGACGCGCGGCCCGGCACGCCGGACCCGCCCTGGTCGTGACGCTCGCCCTCGCGGTCGCCGCGCTCAGCAGTACGGCCCTGGCCGTGCTGGACCGGGGCGACCGCGACCAGGCCGCCTTCCAGGTGGGTGCCGACCTGCGCGTCGAGCCGGGCGACGGGGTGCCGCCGGGCGAGCGGCGCGCCGCGTACGAGGCGCTGCCGGGCGCCGAGTCCGTCACGCCCGTGATCACTTCGGAGGGGTACGTCGGACAGGACACGGTGGCCGTCACCGGCGTCAACACAGAGCGGGGGCCGGTGCCTTCACTGCGCGGGGACCTCGCGGACCGGCCCGTACGGGAGCTCGTGGCGCCGCTCGGCAAGGGGATCCCCGAGCACGGTCTGCCGGTGGCGGGGGCAGGGCGGGTGCCTGGCGGAGAACTGCCGCTCCGGGTGCGGATGTCGGCCGACGGCGGCGGCACCGTCGTACCCGTGCGCCTCGCCGTCTTCTTCGAAGACGGCGACGGGCTCGTCCACGAGAGCTCCGTGATGATCGAAGAGGGCGGCGCCAGGACCGTGCCGCTGAAGGTGGGGGCCCGCGGCGACGGCGTCCGCATTCTGCAGATCGACCTGAGCATGGTCGGGGAGCGGGTCCGGCGGACGTACCGCCTGACCGTCGACCAGGTGCCGGGGCTCTCGCGGGAGGCGCGCTGGCGCGATCTGCGGGCGGACCGGCCCGACCGACGTGCGGCGGGGTGTCCAGGGGCCGCGCGGGAGCGTGCGAGGGAGCGGGGGCGCGCAGAGGGGCGGCCGCCGTCCGGACAGGCGCCCGGACCCGTCCTCTGCGCCGACCGGCCCGGCCGCGGAAAGCTCGTCGACGCGGTGCTGCGCGGTCCCGACGGGCGGCTGAAGTACCCCACCTGGAGCGTGCGGCTCGGCACGGACCGCGCCACGGGACGCCCGGCCGCGCCCGCGCTCGCCGCCGACGCGCTGCTGACCTCGGGGGCGGTCCGGGTCGGGGACACCGTGACGGTGCGCGGGAGCACGGGCGGCAGCGCCCGGGTCGAGATCGTCGGGCGGCTCGCGTCGGTGCCGGGGATGCCGCGCGACCGGGCGCGGCTGCTCGCCGATTCTCGTGCGATGGCCGCCCAATGGGCTTTGAGCGGGGCGTTGCCGGGGACGGAGAGCGCCTGGTGGGTGGGGGTCCGGGGCACGGACGCGACGGCGGCCGCCGCGGCGGTGCGGGCGGACCCGCGGCTGGGGCACGCGGCGGACGTCCCGCAGGTCAGGAAGGAGCTGGCGGCCGACCCGCTGCGGCGCGGGGCGCGCGGGGCGTTCGCGCTGTGCCTGGTGCTCGCCCCCGCCTTCGCCGTCATCGCGTTCACCCTGCACACCGTGGTCTCCGCACGGGCCAGGGAGCGGGAGTTCGGCTTGCTGCGGGCGCTCGGGATGCGGCGGGGGCAGCTGGCGGCGTACCTGTGGACGGAGCAGTTGGCGCTGGCCGGCGTCGCGGCGGCGCTCGGCACGGTGCTCGGGGCCGCCCTCGCCTCGCTGATCATGCCGGTGGTGACGGTCGACGCGGAGGGGGAGCCGGTCTTCCCGGAGCTGGTCGCCTCCGTGCCGTGGGTGCGGGTGGCGGTGACGGCGGGGGTGACCGCGGCGGTGATCTGCGGGGTCGTGACGGTGGCGGCGCGACTCCTCGGGCGGGTGGATCTGGCGCGGGTGCTCCGGGCGGGGGAGGACGTGTGAAGGGGCGCCGGTGGGGTGTGCCGGGGCCCGTGGGGTTCGGGGGGGCGCTGTGAGGCGTGAGTGGTGGCGGCGAGTGCCGCTGGTGGTGGGCCTCGGGACGGTGATCGGCGTGCTCGTGGCCGTCGCCGCCGCCGGTCCCGGGCTGCTCGAACGGCTGGGCGGAGACGCGCTGGCGGGCCGGTTCGAGCAGGTGCAGCGCGCGGCGCCCGGGGTGGTGCACAGCGCGCGGATCGATCCGGAGCAACCCCGTCCGGGTGAGGAGGGCGATTTGGGGGCCGATCTCGCGAGGTACGCGACCGTCATCGCGAACGCCTCGCCGGGCCGGCTGCGCGGCGGACTCGTCCACGACTCGACCCGGATCGAACTGCCCACGGTGGACGGGGACGTGGCGGGTGGCGTCTCGCTGTCGCTGGTGTACGCGTCCGACGCCCCGGGGCGGAGCGCGTACGTCGCCGGACGGGCGCCCCGCGCGCGCGGGCAGGTGGTCGAGCTCGCCGTGTCCGAGCGGACGCGGGACGCGCTCCGGCTCCGCGTGGGGCAGCGGATCGGGCTGGAGGGCGGCGCCATGGGGAACGTGCGTGCGGTCGGGCTGTTGGTCGGGGTGTTCCGGGCGGGGGGTCCGGGCTGGGGCTCCGGCTCCACCGCCGGTTCCGACTCCGACGCCAGCTCCGGCTCTCGCTCCGACCCCAACTCCGGTTCCGGCTCCGGAAAGGCAACGCGCCTCTGGGTCGAGCAGCCGCTGCTCGCACGGTCGGTGCCCGGCGCCGCAGGGGCCGTCCCGGACGTCGGCGCCCTCATCGCGCCCCGCGGCGCCGAGATCCTGCAGAACCAGGCGAACGCCGAGCTCACCGTCGAGTGGAACATGCGGCTCGACATGGCGGAGGAGGTCGCTGCCCGGTTCGTGGGGGAACGCGGGGCGCGGGACTTCCAGCGGCTCATGGCCCGCTATCCGCCCGCCGCCAAGGAAGCCTTCTGCGACATGGAGTCGTACGGCGGAAAGTGGTGCGTCCTCGGGTCCCACCCCGCGACGGAACTGGAGAGCGACACCGAACTGGTCGACGTATTCGAGGAGTTCGGGCGCCAGTGGCGGCAGGCGGGCGTCGTGATGTCGTTCGCCCTGGCCTCGCTGCTCGGCGTGGGGTTCGCCGCCGTGGTCGTGACCTCGCTGCTCGTGGTGCGGCGGCGGCTCGATGGGGACCGGCTGCTGCGGGCGCGCGGGGCCTCGGCCACCGGGCTCGCCCTGGGGCGTGCCGTGGAGAGCGCACCGGCGGCGCTGCTCGGCTTCGGCGTCGGCTGCGCGGCCGCGGCGACGATGCGGGCACCGGGGAGTTCACCCGCGTACGGCGAGGGGCTGGCCGTCGCCCTCCTCTGCTGGTCGGCGCTGCCCGTCCTCACGTGGTTCGCCGTGCGGGACCGGGCCGTACTGCGGGAGCGCGCGCCGCGGGGCGCCGGGCGCCGGATCGTGGTGGAGGCGCTGGTGCTGCTGCTCGCCGCGGGCGGGGTCCTCGCGCTGCGGGCACGGGGCACGGAGGGTGCGGCAGGGCCGGATCCGCTGCTCGCCGCGGTGCCCGTGCTGCTGGGGCTCGCGACGGTCGCGGTCCTTGTGCGGTGCTACCCCTGGCCGGTGCGCGCGGTGGCGAGATGGTCGGCACGGGGGCGGGGCGCTGTCGTCCTCGTCGCGCTGTCCCGCGCCGCCAAGGAGGCTCCGGCGCGCGGCCTCGCGCTGCTCGTCCTAGTGGTGACGCTCGCCGGTGCCGTCTTCGGAGAGCTCGTCTCGGGGACGCTGGGGGAGGGGCGGCGCGCCGCGGCGGCCTGGCAGGTGGGCGCCGACGCCTCCTTCCTGGGGGCGGACCGCGACCCCGACACGGCGGAACGGCTGGCACGCGCGCGTGGAGTGCGGAAAACGGTGACGGTGCGGCAACTGAGGGTCGACCCGGTGAGCGGGACGGACGGGGGGCGGTACGGGATCTCCAGTCTCGTCGGGGTGGACGGGGCGAAGCTGCGCGAGGCGGCGGGGGGTTCGGCCGCCGCCCGCGCGCTGGACGACGCGGGCCTCACCCGGGGCGGGGGCGGCCGGGACAACCGGGTGCTCGCCTCCGAGGGGCACGCCGGGGACCTGCTCACCTTCACCCTGCACGGCAAGGAGAAGCGGCTGCGGGTCGTCGGGCCGCTGCCGGAGGACGTGGCGCGCGACGCCGCCCTCGGCCCCGTCCGCGGCTCCACCGAGTCCCGGGAGCAGCTGCTCCTCGCCGACAACCGCGATCTGCGCGCCCTGGCCGCATCGGACTACGAGGAGTCCGTGCTCCTCCTGTACGGGGCGCGCATGGACACCGAGGCGCTGCGGTCCCTCGTACCGCGTGCCTCCCCCGGAGCGACCGGCGGAGAGCTCCGTATCCGCGCCGAGGAACAGGCCGATGCCGCCGACGACCGGCTGACCGCCGCCGTGACCCTGGCGCACACCGCCTGCACCGCACTCGCCGTGCTCCTCGCCCTCCTCGCTCTCGTACTCGAACTGCTCCTGTCCGCTCCCGCGCGCGGACGCACCACCGCCTACCTGCGCACGCTCGGCCTCGGCGGGCGTGCCGCCGCCGCGCTGCAACTGCTGCAGCTCCTGCCCCTGGTGCTCGCGGCCGTCGTGGGCGGCGTCGCGCTCGGCCTCGTCCTGCCCGCGCTGCTCGGTCCCGCCCTCGACCTGCGGGAGTTCACCGGCGGGCCCGCCGCGCCCGCCCTGCACGTCGACGCGCTGTTCACCGCGGCCCTGAGCGCGGCACTCTGTGTCCTGGTGGCCGCGGCGGTGGGCGTGGAGACCTGGCTCGGACGGCGCCGGGGGCTCGGCGCCGTCCTACGACTCGGGAGAGCGGATGACTGAACTGGCCGAGCTGGAGGCGCGGGCGCGCGCCGCCGGGCGTACCGCCGACGACGAGGGCCTTGTCGTCTGCGACAACCTCGTCCGCGTCTACCGCACCGACGAGGTCGAGGTGCAGGCGCTCCAGGGCCTGGACCTGGTCGTCGCGGCCGGTGAGTGCGTGGCCCTGGTCGGCGCCTCGGGGTCGGGCAAGTCCACGCTCCTGTCGATCCTCTCCGGCCTCGACCTGCCCACCGCGGGGCGCGCCAAGGTCGCGGGCCACGATCTGCTCGCGATGGGGCGCCGCGAGCGCCTCGGCTACCGCAGAAGCACCGTGGGCTTCGTCTGGCAGCAGACCGGGCGCAATCTGTTGCCCTATCTGACCGCGCTGGAGAACGTGGCGCTGCCGATGAAGTACACGCGCGTGCCGCGCCGCACACGCCGGGAGAGGGCCGCCGAACTGCTCGGCGTGCTCGGCGTCGCGCACTGCCGCGACCGGCGGCCGACCGAACTCTCCGGCGGAGAACAGCAGCGCGTGGCCGTCGCCGTCGCCACCGCCAACTCCCCGCGCGTCCTGCTCGCCGACGAGCCGACCGGCGAACTGGACACCGCCTCCGGAGAGGACGTCTTCGCCGCCCTGCGCCGCGCCAACGAGGAGCTCGGCGCGACCGTCCTGGTCGTCACCCATGACCCGCTCGTCTCCGAGCAGGTCCGTCGCACGGTCCGCATCCGTGACGGCCGTACGTCTACGGAGACGCTCCGCGAACAGGGCGGCACGGGCGAGGAGTTCACGGTCCTGGACCGTGCGGGGCGGCTGCAGTTGCCGGGGGAGTACGTGGAGCGGTACGGCCTGAGGGGACGGGTACGGCTGACGGCGGAGCCGGATCACGTGGGGGTGTGGCCGGACGCGCCCGGCACCGGGCGAGGAGCGGCGCAGTGAAGGCGGTCGACGCCATGGTCGTCGTAGAGGATCTGCACCGGACCTACGGCAGCGGTGCCGCCGCCGTGCACGCCGTGCGCGGTGTCTCCTTCGCGGTGCCGCGCGGGGAACTGGTCGCCCTCAAGGGCCGCTCGGGGTCCGGCAAGACCACGCTGCTCAACCTCGTCGGCGGGCTCGACGTCCCGGACCGGGGCAAGGTCACCGTGGACGGCGTGGGGCTGGTCGGCCTCGGGGAGAAGGGGCTGCTCGAACTGCGCAGGGACCGGTTGGGGTTCGTCTTCCAGTCCTTCGGACTCATCCCCATCCTCACCGCCGCCGAGAACGTCGGCGTCCCCCTGCGGCTCCGCAAGGCCGAGCCACGCGCGCGTGAGGAGAGGGTCGCCCTCCTCCTCGCTCTCGTCGGCCTCGCCGACCACGCGGGGCAGCGGCCCGGCGAGCTCTCCGGAGGGCAGCAGCAGCGCGTGGCCATCGCCCGCGCCCTCGCCAACAAGCCCGCCCTGCTGATCGCCGACGAACCCACCGGACAGCTCGACGCGGAGACCGGGCTCGCCGTGATGGAGCTGCTGCGCGCGGTCGTCCGCAGCGAGGGCGTCACCGCCCTGGTCGCCACGCACGACGCGGCCCTGCTCGACCTGGCCGACCGGGTCCTGGAACTGCGCGACGGAGAAATCGTCGCGAACTGAACACGCGCGGCGCACCGGACCGCGCTGACCGGGGCGTGCGGCCGTCCGGCGGCCCGGCATCAGGGTTGTGTCAAGGACACCACCCCCGCACCCCCTCATCCGTAATGCCGGAATTGTTGGCCGTAAGGTCGACGCTGCGTACACAGCAGTTTCGGGAAGACAATGAGGCCATGGCACGCGGCAAGCTTCGGATCTACCTCGGTGCGGCACCGGGCGTCGGCAAGACGTACGCGATGCTCTCCGAGGCCCACCGCCGCATCGAGCGCGGCACCGACTGCGTGGTCGCCTTCGTGGAGCACCACGACCGGCCGCGCACCGAGGTGATGCTGCACGGCCTCGAACAGGTGCCCCGCAAGGAGCTGGAGTACCGCAGCACGGCGTTCACCGAGATGGACGTCGACGCCACCCTGGAGCGCGCCCCGGCCGTCGCCCTGGTCGACGAGCTCGCCCACACGAACGTCCCCGGCTCGCGCAACGCCAAGCGCTGGCAGGACGTCGAGGAACTCCTCGCGGCCGGCATCGACGTCGTTTCGACGGTCAACATCCAGCACCTGGAGTCCCTCGGCGACGTCGTCGAGTCGATCACCGGAGTGCGCCAGAAGGAGACCGTCCCGGACGAGGTGGTGCGCCGCGCCGACCAGATCGAACTGGTCGACATGTCGCCACAGGCGCTGCGCCGCCGCATGGCGCACGGCAACATCTACAAGCCCGACCGCATCGACGCGTCCCTCTCCAACTACTTCAGGCCCGGCAACCTCACGGCGCTGCGCGAGCTCGCGCTGCTCTGGGTCGCCGACCGCGTCGACGAATACCTCCAGCAGTACCGCGGCGAGCACAACATCCGCTCCACCTGGCAGGCCCGCGAGCGCATCGTCGTCGGCCTGACCGGCGGACCCGAGGGACGCACGCTGATCAGACGCGCGTCCCGGATGGCCGCCAAGGGCTCCGGCAGCGAGATCCTCGCCGTCTACATAGCCCGCAGCGACGGCCTGACCGGCGCGTCCCCCAAGGAACTCGCCGTCCAGCGCACCCTCGTCGAAGACCTCGGCGGCACCTTCCACCACGTCATAGGCGACGACATACCGGCCGCGCTCCTCGACTTCGCGCGCGGCGTCAACGCCACGCAGATCGTCCTCGGCTCCTCCCGCCGCAAGACCTGGCAGTACGTCTTCGGGCCGGGCGTCGGCGCGACCGTCGCCCGCGACTCGGGACCCGACCTGGACGTGCACATCGTCACGCACGGCGAGGTCGCCAAGGGGCGCGGGCTGCCCGTCGCGCGCGGAGCGCGCCTCGGCCGGTCCCGGGTCATGTGGGGCTGGCTGGTCGGCGTCGCGGGCCCCACGCTCCTCACGCTGCTGCTCACCCATGTCGACGCCGACCTCGGCCTCGCCAACGACATGCTGCTGTTCCTGACGCTCACCGTCGCCGCCGCGCTGGTGGGCGGGCTCTTCCCGGCGCTCGCCTCGGCGGCCGTCGGCTCGCTGCTCCTGAACTACTACTTCACGCCGCCGCTGCACCTCTGGACCGTCTCCAACAACAAGAACATCGTCGCCATCGCGGTGTTCGTCGGTGTCGCCGTGTCGGTGGCCTCCGTCGTGGACCTCGCGGCCCGGCGCACCCACCAGGCCGCCAGGCTGCGGGCCGAGGCGGAGATACTGTCCTTCCTCGCCGGCAGCGTGCTGCGCGGCGAGACCAGCCTGGAGGCCCTCCTGGAGCGGGTCCGCGAGACCTTCGCCATGGAGTCCGTGGCCCTCCTGGAACGCGCGGGCGACACCGACCCCTGGACCTGCGCCGGCAGCGTCGGCGACGGCCGCCCTATGGAGCGCCCCGAGGACGCCGACGTCGACATGCCCGTCGGCGACCACATGGCGCTCGCCCTCTCCGGCCGGGTCCTGCCCGCCGCGGACCGCCGGGTCCTCGCCGCGTTCGCCGCGCAGGCCGCGGTCGTCCTGGACCGCCAGCGCCTGCAGTCCGAGGCCCACCAGGCCCGCACCCTCGCGGAGGGCAACCGCATCCGCACCGCCCTGCTCGCCGCCGTCAGCCACGACCTCCGCACGCCGCTCGCGGGCATCAAGGCCGCCGTCTCCTCCCTGCGCTCCGACGACGTCGAGTGGTCCAACGAGGACGAGGCCGAGCTCCTCGCGGGCATCGAGGAGGGCGCCGACCGGCTCGAACACCTCGTCGGGAACCTCCTCGACATGTCCCGGCTGCAGACCGGCACGGTCACCCCGCTGATCCGCGAGATCGACCTCGACGAGGTCGTCCCCATGGCCCTCGGCGGCGTACCCGACGGCAGCGCGGAGCTGGACATCCCCGAGACGCTGCCCATGGTCGCCGTCGACAAGGGCCTCCTGGAGCGGGCGGTCGCCAACATCGTCGAGAACGCCGTGAAGTACGCCCCCGATGGCACGCCCGTGAAGGTCTCCGCCAGCGCCCTCGGCGAGCGCGTCGAGATCCGTGTCGTGGACCGCGGCCCCGGCGTCCCCGACAGCGCCAAGGACCGCATCTTCGCGCCCTTCCAGCGCTACGGTGACGCTCCACGGGGTGCCGGTGTGGGCCTCGGCCTCGCCGTCGCCCGCGGCTTCGTCGAGGCGATGGGCGGCACCCTCGCCGCCGAGGACACCCCCGGCGGCGGCCTCACCATGGTCCTCACCCTGCGAGCGGCCGCCGGCCGGCCGCCGGTCCGCCCCGAGCTCTCGTCCCAGGCCACCTCGTGACCCGGAACCGGAACCCGGACCCACAACACAAGCCGTGCTCCAGAACCAGAAGCCGGAAAGGCAGGTACGCATGACCCGGGTGCTCGTGGTCGACGACGAGCCGCAGATCGTACGCGCCCTCGTGATCAACCTGAAGGCGCGCAAGTACGAGGTGGACTCGGCCCCCGACGGCGCCACGGCGCTGCAGGTCGCCGCGGCCCGCCACCCCGACGTGATCGTGCTCGACCTCGGTCTGCCCGACATGGACGGCGTGGAGGTCATCCGGGGCCTGCGCGGCTGGACGCGCGTCCCGATCCTGGTCCTCTCCGCCCGGCACAGCTCGGACGAGAAGGTCGAGGCGCTGGACGCCGGCGCCGACGACTACGTGACTAAGCCCTTCGGCATGGACGAACTCCTCGCCCGGCTGCGCGCCGCCGTCCGCAGGGCGGAGCCCACCGGCCCCGGCGACGACGACGTCCTGGTCGACACCGGCGACTTCTCCGTCGACCTGGCCGCCAAGAAGGTCAACCGCGGCGGCCGCGACGTACGCCTCACCCCCACGGAGTGGCACCTCCTGGAGGTCCTGGTGCGCAACACCGGCCGCCTGGTCAGCCAGAAGCAGCTGCTCCAGGAGGTCTGGGGCCCCTCGTACGGCACGGAGACGAACTATCTCCGCGTCTACATGGCGCAGCTGCGCCGCAAGCTGGAGGCGGACCCGGCGCACCCGCGGCACTTCATCACGGAACCGGGAATGGGATACCGGTTCGAGAAGTGACCGAGATACCAGCGGCCGCGACACTGACCGGATTCCTCGCTTCAGCGGCCCCCGAAGCGGGTACTGAGCGGACATAAGCACAGATGAGCGCACCCCTGTCCCTGGTGTCGGCGCCCACCGGTACGCTTCTTGTATGAGTGCTGTTTCTGGTTCCGACAAGCCGGCGGGCCGTTTCCGGCGCATGCTCGACCGGCTCTCCTCCTCCCAGGAGGATCTGGAGTCGGAGGAGCTGCGGGAGGACGCCGAGACAGCGGGCTGCGTCCGTATCGGCGACTGCCAGGACCGCCAGATAGTCACCGTTACTGGTACCTTGCGCACGGTCACTCTGCGACCACGCGCCGGGGTTCCCGCCCTGGAGGCCGAGCTGTTCGACGGCTCGGCGGCGCTGGACGTGGTGTGGCTCGGCAGGCGCTCCATCGTCGGGATAGAACCGGGGCGCAGGCTGATCGCATCGGGCCGGATCTCGATGAGCCGCGGCCGCCGGGTGCTCTTCAACCCCAAGTACGAACTCAGACCCCTCGGACGGGAGTAACCGGTGACGTCCCTCGACAAGCCGACGGACCAAGGGAGCGCCGATCAGGACGCCGATTCCAGGGCCGTGACCGAGGCAGCGCTCTTCGAAGCCTTCGGCGGCGTGCGGGGCATGGTGGAGACGGTCGTTCCCGGCCTGCTCTTCGTGACCATCTTCACGATCAACAAGGACCTGCACATGTCGGCCATCGCGGCCCTCGCGGTGTCCCTGGTGCTCGTCGTGGTCCGCCTGGTCATGAAGGACACCGTCAAGCACGCCTTCAGCGGCGTCTTCGGTGTCGCCTTCGGTGTGGTCTTCGCGATGATGACCGGCAACGCCAAGGACTTCTACCTGCCCGGCATGCTCTACACGCTGGGCCTCTCCCTGGCGTACATGATCACGACCCTCGCGGGCGTCCCGCTGATCGGCCTCATCCTCGGCCCGGTCTTCAAGGAGAACCTCTCCTGGCGCACCCGCAACCCCGGCCGCAAGAAGGCGTACGCGAAGGCCAGTTGGGCCTGGGGCCTGATCCTGCTCGCCAAGTGCGCGATCCTCTTCCCGCTGTACTGGTGGGCGGACACCACGCAGTTCGGCTGGGTCCTGGTCGCCCTGAAGATCCCGCCGTTCCTGCTCGCCGTCTATCTGACCTGGGTGTTCCTCGCGAAGGCCCCGCCGCCGATCGACGTGTTCGCCGAGATGGAAGCGGCGGAGAAGGCGGAGGAGGAGCGCGAGCGGGAGCGCCGGAGCGCCTGAGGCCGCCCCGCAGGGGCGCTTCAGGGGCGCGGGGAACTGCGCGCCCAGCCACAACGCACCCGCAGCAGTAGACGTACGAGATGGGGGCGCCCGGTAATCACCGGGCGCCCCCATCCACGTACAGAGCCCCGGGGCTAGCTCTCGCGCCGCACCGACAGCAGATCCTCCAGCTGCTCCTCACGGGCCTGCGCCGCGACGAAGAGAAGCTCGTCCCCCGCTTCGAGGGAGTCGTCCGCGGTCGGCGCGAGGACACGCGTACCGCGGATGATCGTGACCAGCGAGGTGTCCTCGGGCCACTGGACGTCGCCGACCTGCGTGCCCGCGAGGGCCGACTCGGGCGGCAGCGTCAGCTCCACGAGGTTCGCGTCGCCGTGGCTGAAGCGCAGCAGCCGGACGAGATCGCCGACGCTCACCGCCTCCTCGACGAGCGCGGACATCAGACGCGGCGTGGAGACCGCGACGTCGACGCCCCAGGACTCGTTGAAGAGCCACTCGTTCTTCGGGTTGTTGACGCGGGCGACGACCCTCGGGACGCCGTACTCCGTCTTGGCGAGCAGCGAGACGACGAGGTTGACCTTGTCGTCGCCGGTCGCGGCGATCACGACGTTGCAGCGCTGGAGCGCCGCCTCGTCGAGCGAGGTGATCTCACAGGCGTCGGCGAGCAGCCACTCGGCCTGCGGGACGCGCTCCACCGAGATGGCGGTCGGCGCCTTGTCGATGAGCAGGATCTCGTGCCCGTTCTCCAGGAGCTCACCGGCGATGGAACGGCCCACCGCGCCTGCTCCGGCAATGGCGACCCTCATCAGTGACCGCCTTCCTCGGGGCCTTCGGCGAACGCCGCTTCGACCTTGTCGACCTGGTCGGTGCGCATCATGACGTGCACCAGGTCGCCTTCCTGCAGCACCGTCTGCGAGGTCGGCAGGACCGCTTCGCCCAGCCGGGTGAGGAAGGCCACGCGGACGCCGGTCTCCTCCTGCAGCTGGCTGATCTTGTGCCCGATCCAGGCCGCCGAGGCGTGCACTTCGGCGAGCTGCACACCGCCGGTGGGATCGCGCCACAGCGGCTCGGCGCCGGAGGGCAGCAGCCGGCGCAGCATCTGGTCGGCGGTCCAGCGGACCGTGGCGACCGTCGGGATGCCCAGGCGCTGGTAGACCTCGGCGCGGCGCGGGTCGTAGATGCGGGCCGCGACGTTCTCGATGCCGAACATCTCGCGGGCCACGCGGGCGGCGATGATGTTCGAGTTGTCGCCGCTGGAGACGGCGGCGAAGGCGCCCGCCTCCTCGATGCCGGCCTCGCGCAGGGTGTCCTGGTCGAAACCGACGCCGGTGACGCGGCGGCCGCCGAACCCGGAGCCGAGGCGGCGGAAGGCGGTGGGGTCCTGGTCGACGACGGCGACCGTGTGCCCCTGTTGTTCCAGGTTCTGGGCGAGAGCGGACCCGACTCTCCCGCAGCCCATGATGACGATGTGCACCTGTCCTTTACCCCGCACTCCTGGTCATCCCGCTGACCTGCGAAAACATCGTGCTCACTCTTCTCTCTCACTCTGCTGGCAACAACGGGGCAACAGCGTGCGGCGTTGCCAAGAGACGAGCTTAAGCCTCAGTCGACGCTGCGCAGCAGCCCCTCGACCTTCTCCAGCCGGTGGCCGAGCTCGACGAGCTGGAGGCGGGTCGACTCCTGCTCGGACCTGGCACGCTCGACGGCCTCACGGTACTCCTGCATGGCCTCGGCGTACTGCCGGTCGCGCTCGCGGTTGCGCTGCGTCTGGAAGTACGCGACGGCGACGATCGCGCCGGCGAGTATCAGGAAGAAAGCGACGGGAATGATCACGTCGTCCACTAGGGCGTCCCCTTTGCTGAGTGCTGTCCGTCATCGCCCGACCGACCTGTCCGACCCGACTGGTCGTGGCGGACGGCCGCGACGATCGTATCCACGTTCAACTGCACGTCGAACGGCGCCAGTTCGAAGTACTTGAGCGCCTTGCCGTCGTCGGAGAGCTCCAGGTGGCCGACGACGAGGCCTGCCTTCTCCATGCGTTCGAGGTGCATGTAGAGCAAGGGGCGGGACACCCCGAGCCGCCGGGCCAGCTCGCTGACGTACAGCCTGCCGGACGCGAGCTCGGTGATGATCCGGATGCGCTGTGCATGGCCGACCGCCGCGAGAAAAGCGAGCAGTTCCTCGCTGTTCATGATCCGCCTTCGCGCTGTCCGAAACCTGTCAGCGAAGGCTTACGTATGACGGGATCCGCTGTCAATCCGCGGCCGCCCGCCTGTCTGGGTGCGGGAATGACAGTTGACGGCCTGTTCCTTCACCTGTCAGTCTCAACTTACACATGAAGCACGGAGTGCGAAGCGCGAAGTGCGGACAGAGCCGAAAGGGCGGGGGACGGACATGAGAAAGCGATCGGTCACGGTGCGCGTGGCCCGGTGGAGCGCGCTGCACCCATGGCGGGCGGTCGTCGGCTGGCTGGTCTTCGTGGCGCTCTGCCTCGGAGGCGGAATCGCCGCCGGGATGAACAGCGCGACCTCGGAGGACTTCCGCGTCGGCGAGGCGGGCCGGGCCGAGGCCCTGGCGACCGGGGGCGGCATCCCGCTCCGGTCCACGGAACACGTACTGATCCGCGCCGCCTCGGGCTCCTGGGACAAGCCGGGGCCGCTGGACAGGGCGGCGGCCGACGCCGCCGTCAAGGACATCACCGACCGCATGCGGGCCCTGCCCGAGGTCGCCTCGGTCAGGGCTCCGGTCGCCTCTACCGACGGACGCGTCCTGCGGGTCCCGGTGGAACTGACCGGCTCCGAGCAGGACGACCAGGACCGCGTCCCGCCGCTCCAGGCCCAGACCGAGAAGGCCGCCGAGGCCCACCCGGACCTGCGGATCGAGGAAACGGGCGACGCCTCAGTGAGCAAGGGCGTCGACGGCCAGCGCGACAAGGACCTGAAGTTCTCCGAGGCGATCACCCTGCCGATCACGCTGATCACGCTCGCCGTGGTCTTCGGCTCGGTCGTCATGGTCGGCGTACCGCTGCTGCTCGCCATCACCTCGATCATGGCGACGATGGGCCTCGCGATGGTGGCCTCGCACCTGCTGCCCGACACCGGCGTCGGGATGAGCATGATCCTGCTCATCGGCATGGCGGTCGGCGTCGACTACACGCTCTTCTACCTCAAGCGCGAACGCGAGGAGCGGGCCCGCGCGGGCGGCCGCCTCACCTCGGAAGCCCTGGTCGAGGCCGCCGCCGCGACGGCGGGCCGGGCGATCGTGGTCTCCGGGCTCGCGGTGATCGTCTCCACCACCGCGCTCTTCCTCGCCCGCGACGTCATCTTCGACTCACTCGCCACCGGCACCATCCTGGTCGTCGCCGTCGCCGTGGTCAGCTCCGTGACGGTCCTGCCGGCGCTCCTGGTCGCGCTCGGCCGACGGACCGAGCGCCGCACGGCCAAGCGCGCCGCGCGGGGCAAGCCGGTCCGGTCGTACGGGTCGGAGGGGCCGGACGGGTCGCAGGGGTCGTACGGCTCGTACGGCTCGTACGGCGAGAAGAAGCCCGGCCGCGCCTGGAACGCCCTGCTCGCCCCCGCCCGCAAGCGCCCGGCCCTCACCCTCTGCCTCTCCGTCCTCGTCATGCTGGGCCTGGCGCTGCCCGCCCTGGACATGAACCTCAAGAACCCCGCGCGGGACAGCTTCTCGCGCGAGATCCCGGAGATGCGGGGGTACGACACCCTGCTCGCCACCTTCCCCGAGCAGCGCCTCCGGCACCTGGTCGTCGTGCGGGCCGAGGCCTCGCGGGCCGCCGACGTGCGGGCCGCCCTGGGCGAGCTGGACCGCAGAGTGCAGGCCGACCCGCTCTTCTCGCACCCCTCACGCACCCCGCTGCTCCGCACCTCCGAGGACCGGCGGACGACCACGCTGGAACTCAACGCTCCGCACCCGACGTACTCGAAGAAGGCTGAAGACTCGCTCGACCGCATCCGGCACGACCACCTCCCCGCGACCGTCGGCAGGCTGCCCGGCGTGGAGACGGCCGTCACCGGTGAGGTGGCGCGCGGCGTCGACTACGTAGAACACCAGAACGAGAAGCTGCCGCTCGTCCTCGGCTTCCTGCTCCTGATGACCTTCGTCATGACGGTCTTCGTGTTCCGCTCGGTCGTCCTCGGACTGCTCGGCGTCGCCCTCAACCTGCTCTCGGCGGCGTCGGCGCTCGGCATCCTCGTCCTCGTCTTCCAGGGCACATGGGCCGAGGGCCTGCTCTCCTTCATCTCGCTCGACGGAATCTCCTCGCGCGTGCCGCTCTTCCTCTTCGTGATCCTCTTCGGGCTCTCGATGGACTACCAGGTCTTCGTGGTCAGCCGCATCCGCGAGGCCGCCCTGAACGGCGTGCCCACGCGGCAGGCGGTCATCGACGGCATCACCTCGTCCGCCAAGGTCGTCACCAGCGCGGCGCTCGTCATGGTCACCGTCTTCGCGAGCTTCGTGATGCTGCACATCCTGGAGATGAAGCAGATGGGCCTCGTCCTCGCGGTGGCCGTCCTGCTCGACGCGTTTGTGATCCGCGTCATGATCCTGCCCGCCGCGCTGCTCCTCCTCGGCCGCGCCACCTGGTGGCCGTCCGGCGCGATCCGCCGCGCGGAGGCGCGGGTCGCGGAGCGCCGGGGGACGGGGGAGCAGGTCGCGGGGGAGCGGCTCACGGGGGCGGACCCCGCCCGTCCGGAGGGGCGCAGGATCGCACAAGGCCGATAGTCGGAGCAGTTGGGGGTGGTGGGTGGGCGCGCCCCCATTCGAACGCTTACGATCCTCTCCGTGTCCAAACTGACCGACGTGCCCAAACGGATCCTCATCGGGCGCGCACTGCGCAGTGACCGGCTCGGAGAAACGCTCCTGCCGAAGCGCATCGCACTCCCCGTCTTCGCGTCCGACCCGCTCTCGTCTGTGGCGTACGCGCCGGGAGAGGTTCTTCTCGTCCTCTCCATCGCGGGTGTGTCGGCCTACCACTTCAGCCCGTGGATCGCCGTCGCGGTCGTCGTGCTGATGTTCACGGTCGTGGCGTCCTACAGACAGAACGTGCACGCGTACCCGAGCGGTGGTGGCGACTACGAGGTCGCCACCACCAACCTCGGCCCCCGCGCCGGACTCACCGTCGCGAGCGCCCTGCTCGTCGACTACGTCCTGACCGTGGCCGTGTCGATCTCCTCGGGCATCGAGAACCTCGGCTCGGCGGTCCCGTTCGTGGTCGAGCACAAGGTGCTCTGCGCGGTCGCCGTGATCGTCCTCCTCACCCTGATGAACCTGCGCGGCGTGAAGGAGTCCGGGAAGCTCTTCGCGATCCCGACGTACGTCTTCGTGGCCGGCGTCTTCCTCATGATCGCGTGGGGCGCCTTCCGGGGCATCGTCCTGGACGACACCATGAAGTCGCCGACCGCCGACTACGAGATCAAGCCCGAGCACCAGGGGCTGGCGGGCTTCGCGCTCGTCTTCCTGCTCCTGCGGGCCTTCTCCTCGGGCTGTGCGGCGCTGACCGGCGTCGAGGCGATCAGCAACGGCGTCCCTGCCTTCCGCAAGCCGAAGTCGAAGAACGCCGCGACGACCCTCGCGCTCATGGGCGGCCTGGCCGTCACGATGTTCTGCGGCATCATCGGCCTCGCCATGGCGACCAACGTCCACATGGCCGAGAAGCCGGCCCACGACCTGATCCACAACGGCGTGCCGGTCGGCAGCGACTACGTCCAGAACCCGGTGATCTCCCAGGTCGCCGAGGCCGTCTTCGGCCACGGCAGCCTCCTGTTCATGATCCTCGCCGCGGCCACCGCGCTGGTCCTCTTCCTCGCGGCCAACACCGCGTACAACGGCTTCCCGCTGCTCGGCTCGATCCTGGCGCAGGACCGCTACCTGCCGCGCCAGCTGCACACCCGCGGCGACCGCCTCGCGTTCTCCAACGGCATCGTGTTGCTCGCCGGCGCGGCCGCGCTCCTCGTGGTCGTCTACGGCGCGGACTCGACCCGTCTCATCCAGCTCTACATCGTCGGCGTGTTCGTCTCCTTCACGCTCAGCCAGATCGGCATGGTCCGGCACTGGAACCGCCACCTGGCCAGCGAGAAGGACCCGAACAAGCGCCGCCGCATGGTCCGCTCGCGCGCGATCAACACGTTCGGCGCGTTCTTCACGGGCCTCGTCCTGGTCGTCGTCCTGGTCACCAAGTTCACGCACGGCGCCTGGGTCGCTCTGCTCGGCATGTGCATCTTCTACGCGACGATGACGGCGATCCGCCGCCACTACGACCGCGTGGCCGAGGAGATCGCGGCCCCGGAGACCCCGGGCGACGACAGCGTGCGCCCCTCCCGGGTCCACTCGATCGTCCTGGTCTCCAAGATCCACCGCCCGACGCTGCGCGCGCTGGCCTACGCGAAGCTGATGCGCTCCCACACGCTGGAGGCGCTCAGCATCAACGTCGACCCGGCGGAGACAAAGGCCCTCAAGGAGGAGTGGGAGCGCCGCGGCATCACGGTCCCGCTGAAGGTCCTCGACTCGCCGTACCGCGAGATCACCCGCCCGATCATCGAGTACGTGAAGAACCTGCGCAGGGAGAGCCCGCGCGACGTCGTCAGCGTGATCATCCCCGAGTACGTGGTGGGCCACTGGTACGAGCACCTGCTCCACAACCAGAGCGCACTCCGCCTCAAGGGCCGCCTGCTCTTCACGCCGGGCGTCATGGTGACCTCCGTCCCCTACCAGCTGGACTCCTCCGAGGCCGCGAAGAAGCGGGCCCGCAGGCGTTCGGAGTGGAACGCGCCGGGAGCGGTGCGGCGGGGGCCGGTGGAGAAGCCGAGGCGCACAAAGGAGCCGAGCAAGAAGCCCTGACGCACTCAGGCCCGCTGAGGCCCACTGAGGCGTGCTCAGGCCCACCGAGGCCTTGCTCATGCCCGCTCTGGTCGGACGGCCGGATCACACCCACGTAGACTGGTGGGCTGTGGTCCGGCCGTCTGCGGTCCGGCCGTTCCCGCCCCTTCCCCCTTACGTTGTGGAGTCACCCCGCCATGCAGGCAGAACCGAAGAAAACGCAGGCGGGGGACGCGTCGGCAGCGTCGGCCTCACTGGTCGGCAAGGAGTACGAGGTCGAGATCGGCCCCGTCGCGCACGGCGGCCACTGCATCGCCCGCACGGACGAGGGCCAGGTGCTCTTCGTACGGCACACGCTGCCCGGCGAGAAGGTCGTCGCACGCGTGACCGAGGGCGAGGAGGGCGCACGCTTCATCCGCGCCGACGCGGTGGAGATCCTGACGCCCTCCAAGGACCGCGTGGAGGCCCCCTGCCCGTACGCGGGCCCGGGCCGCTGCGGCGGCTGCGACTGGCAGCACGCGAAGCCGGGCGCGCAGCGCCGCCTCAAGGGCGAGGTGATCGCGGAGCAGCTGAAGCGGCTCGCGGGCCTGACCCCCGAAGAGGCGGGCTGGGACGGCACGGTCATGCCCGCGGAGGGCGACAAGCTCCCGGCCGGCGAGGTCCCGTCCTGGCGCACGCGCGTCCAGTACGCGGTGGACGCCTCGACCGGCAAGGCGGGGCTGCGCCGCCACCGCTCGCACGAGGTCGAGCCGATCGAGCACTGCATGATCGCGGCGGAAGGCGTCTCCGAACTCGGCATCGAGCAGCGCGACTGGTCGGGCATGGCGTCGATCGAGGCGATCGCGGCGACGGGCTCCCAGGACCGCCAGGTGATCCTGGCCCCGCGCCCCGGCGCACGCCTGCCCATCGTCGAGCTGGACAAGCCGGTCTCGGTGATGCGCGTGGGCGAGAAGGACGGCGGGGTGCACCGGGTGCACGGCCGCCCCTTCGTCCGCGAGCGGGCCGACGGCCGTACGTACCGTGTCGGCAGCGGCGGCTTCTGGCAGGTCCACCCGAAGGCGGCCGAGACGCTCATGCTCGCCGTCATGCAGGGCCTCACGCCCCGCAGGGGCGAGTCGGCCCTGGACCTCTACTGCGGCGTCGGCCTCTTCGCGGGCGCGCTGGCCGACCGCGTCGGCGAGAAGGGCGCGGTGCTCGGCATCGAGTCCAGCAAGCGCGCGGTGGAGGACGCCCGCCACAACCTGGAGTCCTTCGACCGCGTCCGCATCGAACAGGGCAAGGTCGAATCGGTCCTCCCACGCACGGGCATCACAGAGGTCGACCTCATCGTCCTGGACCCGCCCCGAGCAGGCGCCGGCAAGCAGACGGTCCGCCAACTGGCGGGCCTGGGCGCGCGACGCATCGCGTACGTGGCGTGCGACCCGGCTGCGCTGGCGCGGGATCTGGGGTATTTCCGGGAGGGGGGTTATCGGGTGCGGACGTTGCGGGCGTTTGATTTGTTTCCGATGACGCATCATGTGGAGTGCGTGGCGATTTTGGAGCCGGCCGCGAAGGGCGCCTGACCTGCGGTTTTGTGCGTGCGCATTATGTGCGGTGTGGTCGTTGCAGGCGATATCTGAATGCCCCCACGACGCACAAGTTCGCGCCGAACCGGATGAGACCGGCCCTCCCGTACCCAGTGGGTCGGCGTCGGCGGCGGTCGTCCGGCGTCCGGCTCGGCGGTGCGGTGCTCGCGAGTCAGGGCATGGTACGCCCCAACCCCCTGGCCGAAGATCCCCCCTGTCATGTCACCGCTGATCAGCGGCATGTTTGCATGTGTTCATGATCGTTAATGCACCGGAAACGTCCGAGGCCCGGACGTACGTGGACCGCATCCTGGAGCACTGGTACGAGGACGAGGGCGCCGAGGCGCTTGTTCAGGGTGGGTGGCGGTTGACGCGGGGGGAAGCTCGGCGGCGGCTGTTCGGGTTGGGGCATGCGCTGCGTCGGCAGGGGCTCTCGCCCGGTGACGGAGTGGGGCTGTTCCTGGCCAATCGTGTCGACTCCGTCCTGGTGCAGCTCGCCGTCCATCTCATCGGCTGCCGCGTCGTGTTCCTGCCGCCCGAGCCCGGGCCCGGCGAGCTCGCCGCGCTCGTCGAGCAGTCCCGGGCCCGCGCCGTCGTCACCGATCCGCTCTTCGCGCAGCGTGCCGCCGACGCGGCCGGCCGCAGCGTCCACGCCCCCGTGCTGCTCAGCCTCGGGCCCTGCGAGCAGCAGGAGCAGGGAGCCACGGAGAACGTGGCAGCCGTGGATCTGTTGGCCGTGGCCGAAGAGTGCCCGGACGTGCGGCCCGAGGGCGTGCCCGCCCCGGGGATCGATGAGGCCGTCACCGTCCTCTACACCGGCGGCACCCTCGGCCGTCCCAAGCTCGCCGCGCACAGCCACCGGCTCTACGACGCGCTCGTCGACCTGGCGGAGGACAGTCAGCGGGGGCTCCGTCCCGCGGGGCTCCCGGTCGTGGCCTCGGCGGAGGGCGCGGACCGCGTGCTCGCCGCCACGCTCCTCACGCACGGCAGCGGCCATCTCACCTCGGTCCAGGCGCTGGTGACGGGGTGCGTCCTCGTCGTACTGCCCGAGTTCGAGGCGGGTGCGGCGCTCGCGGTGCTGCGGGAGGAGCGGATCACCGCCACCATGTTCGTACCGCCGATGCTGTACGCGCTCCTCGACCACCCGGAGTGCGTACCGGGCGTACTCCCCGAGCTGCGGCGGATCGTCGTCGGCGGCGCGGCCTCCTCGCCCAGCCGGCTGCAGCAGGCGGCCGAGGTCTTCGGGCCCGTGATCAGCCAGGGGTACGGGCAGTCCGAGGCGCTCGGCATCGCCGCGTACGGTGCGGAGGAGCTCGCCTCGGAGAGTGCCGAGCGGCCCGAACTCTGGCGCAGCTGCGGGCGCGCGATATCCGACACCGAGATCGAGATCCGCGGTGAGGACAGCGACGTGGCACTGCCCGTCCGGCAGGTCGGTGAGGTCTGTGTCCGGGGCGAGACGGTGATGCTCGGCTACTACGAGGACCCGGAGCGCACCGCGCAGGCGCTGCACGACGGCTGGCTGCGCACCGGGGACCTGGGCTATCTCGACGCCGAGGGGCACCTCTTCCTCGTCGACCGCGCCAAGGACATCATCGTCACCGGCAGCACCAGCGACAACGTCTACTCCCGGGTCCTCGAGGACTTCCTGCTCACCCTGCCCGGGGTGCGCAACGCGGCGGCGCTCGGCGTGCCGGACGAGGAGTACGGGGAGGCCGTCCAGGTCTTCCTGGCCACGGCCGAGGACGCCGCCGTCGACCCGGACGTCGTCGGCGCGGCCGTGACCGCCGAGTTGGGTGATCTGTACACACCCCGGAAGACGGTCCTGCTCGACCGGCTGCCGACGACCAAGGTCGGCAAGGTCGACAAGAAGGCGCTGCGCGCCGCGTACGTGGGTGGCGGGGCCGTCAGCGCGTCGTAGGCGCTGTCGCGGACCGGGCGGGTGACCTTCGGCGGCGTCGGCGTGGCCTCGGCGGATGTGCGTGTTATGCCCGCATGTCGGCGGGTACCTCTATGCGGGCAAATGGGCAATAGGGCAGCAGCCTCAGCGACAGAAGTGGCGCAGGCACGCAAGGAGACACGACGCATATGAAGATCGGTTACAAGCTCGCCGCCGAGGCCTTCGGCCCGGCTGAACTGGTGCGGCAGGCGGTTCTGGCCGAGCAGGCAGGGTTCGATTTCGTCGAGATCAGCGATCACTACCATCCCTGGCTCGACAATCAGGGCCATTCGCCGTTCGCCTGGACGGTGCTCGGCAGCATCGCGGCCAAGACGGAACGGATCGAGCTGGCGACCGGTGTGACGTGCCCGACGGTGCGTTACCACCCGGCGATCATCGCGCAGGCGGCCGCCACCCTCGCCCTGCTGTCGGAGGGCCGTTTCGTGCTCGGGCTCGGTTCGGGCGAGCGGCTCAACGAGCACGTCACCGGCGTCGGCTTCCCGGATGCCGTGTCCACCCGGCACGAGATGTTCCGGGAAGCCCTGGAGATCATCCGGCTGCTGTGGAGCGGCGGCTACCAGTCGTACGAGGGGAAGCATCTTCGGCTTTCGGACGCCCGTGTGTTCGACCTCCCGGAGACGCTTCCGCTGATCGCGGTGGCCGCAAGCGGCAAGGCCTCGACGGCGCTCGCCGCGGAGCTGGGGGACGGGCTGTTCGCCACGGAGGACAAGCCCGAGATCGTCCGGCAGTACCGGGAGGCCGGCGGTTCCGGTCCGCGGTACGCGGAGGTGCCGATGGCGTGGGCGCCCGACGAGCACACCGGGGCCAAGGCCGCCCTGGAGACGTCGCGTTGGGCCCTGACCGGGTGGAAGGTCATGAGCGAGCTGCCCAATCCGGTCAACTTCGACGCCGCGACCTCGACCGTGCGCGAGGAGGACATCCTGGAGAAGTTCGCCTGCGGCACGGATCCCGCGCGGTTCGTCGAGGTGGCGCAGAAGTTCGTGGACGCGGGCTTCGACAGGCTGGTCATGCAGAACGCCGGCCCCGACCCGGACGGGTTCATCGACTTCTATCAGCGCGAACTCGACGGCCGTATGCGGCAGTTGAAGCCCGGCGACGGTCAGGGCTGAACCCAGCACCGACGGCGTCACCCTCGGTCTCAGCCCGCCGCGTTGTCGACGCGCAACCGGACCTGTTCCTCCAGCCGCTGCAGGCTGCGGTCGAGAGCGGTGTGCACGGCCTCTTCACCCGGGTCGTGCCCCTCCTCGAAGAACGACAGGTGCACCGTGACCTCACTGGTGCCGCCGTCCAGTCCCGCGACCTGGAGCCAGCCGGTGTAGCCGCCCTGCTCGCGGGTGCCCCACTCGAGCCGCATCTGGTCGCGCCGGGCCCGCAGCAGGGCGGACACGTCCTTGTCGGTGCGGTCCTCGTGCACGGTGACGGCGGGTGGTTCCTCCCCGGCGTCCACGTGCAGGTCCTGCGGCAGCCAGGCGTCCATCCGGTCGACGTCGGCGGCCTGGTCGAAAACGTGCTCAGGCAGCGCGGGCATCGTGCGCGAACGTTCGTATTCGGTCATCGTGTGCGCCGCGGTCAGCGGCCGAGGGCCTTGGCGAGTTCGTCCTTGTTCATCGACGAACGGCCGTCGATGTTGCGCTTCTTCGCCTCCGCGTACAGCTGGTCCTTCGTCGGCCCCTGCGAACCGCTGTGCGAGCGCTCGCCGCCGCGCTGCGGGGCGGACTTCCTGTCCTGGGTGGACGTCTTGCTCGCGGTCTTCGACTCACCGGAGCGGGCCCGTTCCTTGTTCACGGTGCGCGCGGCGATCTCCTTCGCGCGGCCCTTGGAGGTGCCGCGCTTCTCGGCCCCCTCCTTGATGTGCTCGTACTGACGCTCTCGCTTCGGGCTGGAACCCTGCGGCATGGTGATCCCCTTCCAGAGTGGGACGAGTCGGATGGACTCTTCGCGTACCCGACGGTCGGCTGCTCACCCGGAAATCCGGGCAGATCGGATGGAATCCATCTGATGCGGGGCGCTGGTGGTGTGCGAGCAGACGGCGACCGAACGGATGAGGCGGCGGACCGGAGCCGGCCGGTCACTTGTCCCGTTCGCCGCTGTCGTGCTCCCCGGCGCCGGGCCGGTCGCCGCGGTGCCGGCTGCCGGGCAGCATCTCCTGCACCTTCGCCTTGAAGCCCTGCTTGATCACGGAGCCGGCGTCGCTGTCGCCGTGCAGGATCGCCGACGCGGCGGCCTCGATCTGGTCGAGGGACGCGTGCGGGGGGATGGGCGGGACGGCCGGGTCCGTGCGGAAGTCGATGACGAAGGGCCGGTCCGCGGCGAGCGCCTGGTCCCAGGCGGCCTCGACCTGCTTGGGCTTCTCCACGCGTACGCCGGCGAGGCCCAGGGACCGCGCGATGTCGGCGTAGGGCAGATCGGGCAGGTGCTGCGACTCCTCGAACTGCGGGGCGCCCGACATGGCCCGCATCTCCCAGGTGACCTGGTTGAGGTCGCCGTTGTTCAGGACGGCCACGATCAGCCGCGGGTCGGACCACTCGTGGTAGTACTTCGCGGCGGTGACCATCTCCATCATGCCGTTCATCTGCATCGCGCCGTCACCGACGATGGCGATCGCCGGGCGGTCCGGATGCGCGAACTTCGCGCCGATGGCGTACGGCACACCGGGCCCCATCGTGGCCAGCGTCCCGGACAGCGAACCGCGCATCGAGCCGCGCAGCCGAAGATGCCGGGCGTACCAGTTCGCGGCGGAGCCGGAGTCGGCGGAGAGGATGGCATCGCCGGGCAGCTTGCCGTCCAGGGCGTGGACCACGTACTCCGGGTTGATGGGGTCGGCGTCCACCGCGGCACGGCGCTGCATGACCTCCCACCACCGCGCGACGTTCTTCTCGACCTTCTCGCGCCATGCCCGGCTCTCCTTGCGGTGCAGGCGCGGCAGGAGGCGTTGCAGTGTCTCGCGCGCGTCGCCCACGAGGTTCACCTCGAAGGGATACCGCAGCCCGATCATGTGCGGGTCGATGTCGATCTGAACTGCCCGCGCCTGATCGAAGTCGGGCAGGAACTGCGCGTACGGGAAGCTGGAGCCGATCATCAGCAGGGTGTCGCACTCCTGCATCAGTTCGTACGAGGGCCTTGTGCCGAGCAGACCGATCGCACCGGTGACGTAGGGCAGGTCGTCCGGCAGCGCGTCCTTGCCGAGCAGCGCCTTGGCGACGCCCGCGCCGAGCACGTCCGCGAGCCGCTCGACCTCGTCGCGGGCGCCGCGCGCGCCCTGCCCGATCAGGACGGCCACCTTCTCCCCGGCGTTCAGGACCTCGGCCGCGCGCGCGATGTCCTCGTCGGCCGGCACGGGCGCGTACCGCCCGATGCCCAGGCTGGAGGGCACCATCTTGAACGCGTGGGTGGGCGGGGAGTAGTCCAGTTCCTGCACGTCGGCGGGGATGATGACCGCCGTGACCGTCCGCTTGGCGTAGGCCGTGCGCATCGCGCGGTCGATGACGTTGGGCAGCTGCTCGGGAACTGTCACGGTCTCGCAGAAGTCGGACGCGACGTCCTTGTACAGGTTCGCGAGGTCCACTTCCTGCTGGTAGGAGCCGCCCATGGCGCTGCGGTTGGTCTGGCCCACCAGCGCCACGACGGGGACGTGGTCGAGCTTCGCGTCGTACAGGCCGTTCAGGAGGTGGATCGCGCCCGGACCCGAGGTGGCGGCACACACGCCGACCTTGCCGGAGAACTTGGCGTACCCCACCGCTTGGAAGGCCGCCATCTCCTCGTGGCGGGCCTGCACGAACTGCGGTTTGTTGTCGGCCCGTCCCCAGGCCGCGAGCAGACCGTTGATCCCGTCCCCGGCGTAGGCGAAGACGTGCTCCACGTCCCACTCGCGCAGGCGCTGGAGGATGTAGTCGGAAACCTTCGTGGTGGACATGACGAATCTCCGGTGTGGTGTCGTTATGTGCGGTAGTGGCCGCCTTGTACCCCTAACACCGGGTGACATGCGGGAATCCGCCGTGACGGCACCGACCGGGGAACGGATGACACGGAGCCCGCCATGTGGGCCAGCACGGGGCCTGGGCCGTGCCGGAGAGGCCGGTCAGTCGAGCCGCTGGTGGTCGAGGACGTGTTCGGCGGTGCGCAGCAGGGGCTGGTTGTGCCGGAAGGAGTGCGCCCGGAGCCGGGCCAGGGCGTCGTCGGCGCTGAGCCCGTACTTGGCGGCGAGGATGCCGGCGGCCATGTGGACGGTGGGCGGGTAGCCCTGCGGCCCGCTCTGGGTCAGCCGGCTCCGGGTGGTGAGGAGGTGGGGGTGCTCGTACAGGGCGAGGACGGCCAGGACGCGTGTGTAGGCGTCGGCCCGCTCATGCTGTGCGGGGGTGAACCGGGTGGGCGCGCAGCGGTAGAGGTCCAGGACACCGATGGTGAGCGTGCCGATGGCGAGGGGCAGCGCCAGGACGCTGCGGGCGCCCTGCTCGGCGGCGGTGGGGCCGTAGGCGGGCCACCGGGCGGTCACCTGCTGCAGGTCCTGCACCTCGACGGGGGCGCGGCGGGTGAAGGCATCGGTGCACGGCCCCTCCCCGGTGACCAGTTGGGCGTCCTCCACGAGCCGGGCCCGCTCGTCCGTGGCAGCGCCCATCAGGCGCAGTTCGCCGGCGGTCACGAGGCTCACCCCGGCGAAGTCGGCTTCCAGGTCGTCGGCACAGGCCCGGCAGCCGGTGGCGAGCGTGGGGCCGCCGGCGGCGGCGCTGACGCGCTGCCAGGCCGCGGCGTGGTGGTCCTGGTTCACGAGGCGTCCCTACGACGGGTACGTGCCGGACAGGCGGCGAAAGGGACACGTCCTTCCGCCGGGGGCCGGGGCGGGGATACGGGGCCGGACGGTTGCGGCCGGGGGCGTGCGGGGCGGAGCGTGGGGTCAGGGGCGGTGGATGGCGGTGGTGTCGAGGGTGCCGTCGATGAGCTGACGGCACAGCTCGGTCAGGGACTGCTGGTGGCTGCGGGCGTGGCGGCGCAGGGCGTCGAACGACTCGTCGAGGGTGGCGCTCCAGCGTTCGGCGAGTATTCCCTTGGCCTGCTCGATGACGATGCGGCTCGACAGGGCGGCCCGCAGTTGGGTCCGCTCCACGTTGCCGTGCACGATCGTGCGGTGCTGCAGGATGGCGATGGTCGCCACGTCGGCCAGTGCCTGCGCCACCCGCGCGTCACGTTCGCTGAGCTTCTGGGCGCGGACGTCGAAGAGGTTCAGCGCGCCGACGATCTGCTGGCGCATGCGCATCGGCAGGGCGTGGGTGGTGACGAAGCCGGCCTGCCGGGCGCGCTCCGCGAAACGCGGGAACCCGGCTGTCCGCACCGGTGACGTCAGGGCGATGTTGAGCTGGGCGGTGCCGTTGCGGAAGCACTCCACGCAGGGGCCCTCGGCGCTCTGGATGGCGAAGAGTTCAAGGAGCCGGGTGTGCTCGTCGGACGCGGCGATCAGCTGCAGGCCGCCGCTGGGGTCGGCGAGCATGACGCCCACGGCGGAGACGTCGAGCAGGTTGTTGCACCGGTCGCACAGTTGGTGCAGGAAGTCGATCAGGTCGAAGTCGTCGACGAGGGTGTCTACGGCCTCAACCATGGCTGCCAGTAGTTGCTCTTCACGTGTCATGGCCCTTCAGTCCCTTCGCCGGCAGGAGTGTCCGGCCCGTTTTCATCATTCTGGAAGCTCAGCCGCCTGGCTACCACGTCCTCGGCGACCTCCACCACGGACCGTCCGTGCCGGTAGGCGTGGGCACGCAGCCGCAGGAGCGCCTGGGCCAGGGAGACCCCGGCCTGGACGCTGACCATGCCGCTGGCCTGATGCACAGCGGCGCGGTAGAAGTCCGATGCGTCGTCGGCATCGGCGAAGGAGGTCTGCTGCGGGCCGCCGTCGAGGAGGAGGGCGACCAGGGCGTTAGCCACGAGCAGGACATCGGTCATGGTGGCGTCCGCGATCCGACCGGGCGTCCCGCGCTGCAGGGTCATGGTGCCCAGACAGGCGGACCCGAGGGACAGCGGGAAGCAGAAGACCGCCCCGATGCCCAGCGCCGCGGCCTCGGACGACAGCGCGGGCCAGCGGTCGGCAGGCAGGGACGACAGGTCCGGCACGAGGACGGGCGTGATAGAGGCGGCCGCCTCGATTCCCGGCCCCTGGCCGAGCGTGAACTGCAGGTCCTCCAGCCGTGCGCTGGCGCCCGCGGTGGACCACAGCAATTCGCTCAGCCCGCTGTCCGTCGTCGCGGAGACGGCGATGCCGTCCACCCGCAGGATCTGTGCGCACAGATTCGGGTCGGCGCCGATCAGCCCCACATCACCGTAGGAAGGGCGCAGGCTCTCCAGCACAGCGGCCAGATCGTCGGTGCCCACAGCTCTTCACCTCCCGATGCGGCCGCCTTGAGGAGGGCCCCTGCGGCGCGGGGGCCCACTCCGGACAGGTCCAGTCTAGGGACAGTCCGGCGGACAAGGGCGCCGGGCGCCTGTGGCGGGCTGGGGCCGGGCGTAGGGTGGAGACACAAGCTGCCCGCAGGCGCACGTCGCCCTCTTCCTGACATTGGCTTCCGATCAGGGCAGCATCGGCGGTGAATGCCGGAGATCGGATACCAAAATGCCCGCGTACCGCAGGGCGGATCGTCCGCATGTTTCCGCATCGAGACTCCGATGACTGCCCCACGGCCGGAAGCCGTGGTCCTCGCCGCTCGTCACACGGGCCACGCCGACCCGGCGGGCCGCATCGGCGCGTCGTGCCGGTCGGCTCTGCACGGCGCCTATTCGGTGGGACTCACGCTGGCGGTCGACGCCGCCCTGGCGCAGCGGGTGTCGCTGTGTGCCTTCGGCCCGCTGGCCGCCAAGGGTGAGGCACTGCAGATCAACCTCGGAGAGGGGCCGTGCGTACAGGCCCTCCGCCGACGCGAACGCGTCCTCGCCGACGACCTCGACGATCCGGCCACCACCCGCGAGTGGCCCTTCTACGCCCACGACGCCAGGGCCCATCTCATCCGCGCGGTCTTCGCCCTGCCCGTTCTCAACGGCAGCGACCCGGCACGGCAGGCCGGTCTCGTCCTCTGTCTCTACCGGCACCGTCCCGGCCCGATCTCCGACGCCGATCTGCACATCGCACAGGACCACGCCGATGCCGCCGAGCTCCTGCTCCTCGCCGCGCCCCTGCCGACCGAGGACGACCTCGCCAACGCCTGGCTGCTGCCCGTCGACGCGACGGTCCACCAGGCCATCGGCATGATCAGCTACCGCCACTCCCTCACCGGCGGCCAGGCCCTGGCCCTGCTGCGGGCCCACGCCCACGCCCGGCAGACGGATCTGACGACCCTCGCCCACGCCATTGTTCATGACGGCCTGACGCTGCCCGACCCCCCCTCCCCTGGCTCCCCAGGCGACCATCAGGCCCCATAGCAGGTGCGGGCGGGCGGCGCAGATGATCGGCTGAAGTGTCGCGACAGGTACTTACCGGCCATTACCGTGAAGCGCCGGCCCAGACCCCGTTGGCGGACCGGTCCCCAGGGACGCACCGTACTCAGCCAAATGAGAGTCATGTCGTCTTCGACGCCCACGACGTCCTGCATCGAGTCCGTACACATGCACGGGTCCGACCTCGTGGTCAGCCTGCGCGGGGAGATCGACATCGCCACCGCGCCCGCCATCACCTCGTACCTCGACAAACTGACGACCCCGCACTCCGCCGAACTCCTGATCGACCTGCGTCAGGTGACGTTCATGGACGGTTCCGGCGTACGGGTGCTGACCCGTGCCCGCGCCAGAAAGGACGGACGGCTCCGCCTGATCTGCACGCAGCCGATCACCCTCAGGCTGCTCCGCCACCCGAGCCTGCGTCTGCACTTCGAGATCCTGGACCATCTCCCGCCACCGGCACCGCGGACAGTGGCCTAGAGGCGCAGCAGCCGCTGGGTGATTTCCCGGTACTGGCGCAGCGCGAGCCGGAGTTCGACGGCGTCGGTGCCGGGGTCCTGCTCCTGCCAGTCCGCACGCAGGGCACGCCTCCGCTCCGCGATGGCCTCCATCAGCAGGGCGGAGGTCTCGTTCAGAGCGGCGTCCGCCTCTTCCAGCGCGTCGCGCGGGGTGTCGGCGAAGGTGTTGATGGCGTGGCCCAGGCGCCGGGTGATCTTGTCGCGATCGTCCGACGGCAGCAGCGGCTCGGAGCCCGCCGCGGCGGGTTCGGTGCGGCCTCGTGGCTGGTCCGCGGGCTGCTGGGCGCGTCTCTGGTCGTACATCATTGTGCCGCTTCCGTCCGCGGGTAGGCGATCTTCGGTCTTCTCGGCGGCCCGTTCCTGGCCGGCGTTCCGTAGCGACATGGCTCTGCGCCGTGCAGCCAGTCAACGTCCGGCGGCGGCCCGTGTCAACGCGATACCCGGGCGATCCGGGCAGCATTCTTTGCGGAGCCGACGGCAATACGGTGCCGGGGGAGTACCGTTGCAGTGGCGAGGGCCCTTCGTGTGCCGGTGTCCTGACCGACCGGCCCGGCCCTCGCACATCCGATTCCACAGAGGCAGCCCAGGACCCCGGCCGCGTCACGCACCGAGGCCGAGGTCCCCCGCATGTCGCTCGTTTCCGAG
This sequence comes from Streptomyces sp. NPDC039480, assembly GCF_055597165.1. NCBI lineage: Bacteria > Bacillati > Actinomycetota > Actinomycetes > Kitasatosporales > Streptomycetaceae > Streptomyces > Streptomyces sp. NPDC039480. Next base: position 210,015 of record NZ_JBVITX010000004.1, read on the forward strand.
ACACCCCCATCGGTGTCCCCGCCGATCACCGCTCAGCCACCGCCCGAGAGTTACGACGGGGTGTCCCCCTTCCCGCCCGACGGGCCGGAGCGCGAGCGAAGCGGCGGTGAACGGCTGTACGTCATGGTGACGGCGCTGATCGTCGTCCTGCCGTTCGTGGCGCTCGGCCTGGCCGGCTGGCTGCTGTGGGGCCGTCTCGTCCACCCCGTCGACGTGCTGCTCTTCGCCGTCTTCTACGTGGTCACCGGCCTCGGCGTCACGGTCGGCTTCCACCGCGGGCTGACCCACGGCTCCTACCGTGCCGTGCGGCCCCTGCGCTACGCGCTCGCGGTGGCCGGGTCCATGAGTTTCCAGGGCGACGTCATCGGCTGGGTCGCCACGCACCGGCGGCACCACGCCTTCACCGACCGGCCCGGCGACCCGCACTCGCCGTACCGCTACGGCACGCACCTGCGCGGCCAGTTGCGCGGGCTGCTGCACGCTCACGTCGGCTGGCTGTTCCGCAACGAGCAGACCCCGGCGGAGCGTTACGCCCCCGACCTCCTCGCCGACCGCGACATCCGCGCCGTCTCCCGCGCCTTCCCGGTGCTGTGCGTTCTCACGCTCGCGCTGCCGTTCGGGCTCGGGTGGGCGATCGGCGGCTCCTGGCTGTACGGGACAACGGCGCTGCTCTGGGCGGGGCTTGTGCGCATCGCCCTGCTCCAGCATGTGACCTGGAGCGTGAACTCGCTGTGCCACATGATCGGTGAGCGACCGTTCCGTACGAGGCGCCATGACCGGGCCACCAACCTGTGGCCGCTGGCCCTGCTCTCCTTCGGGGAGAGCTGGCACAACCTCCACCACGCCGACCCCACCAGCGCCCGGCACGGCGTCGACCGCGGTCAGGTCGACCCGTCGGCCGCCGCCATCCGTCTCTTCGAACGCCTGGGCTGGGTGTCCGACGTGCGCTGGCCGACGCGGTCCCGGATCGCCGCCCGACGTCGTTCCTGAAGGCCGGCCACCCCACCGGTAAGTGCAATCGAGAGGGACATCATGGCCATCGCTCCGGAACTGCCCCACCATTCCCGGACCCAGGTCCGAGTCCGGCCCCACCCCCACCCCCGAGCCTTGCCCCAGCCCCTCCTCCGGCTGCGGCCGGCTCCGCACGGCGCTCTGCCCCGCGCCATCGACGGCGCGTGGTGGCCGTACTCGTACGACGTGCTCGTCGAACTTCCGGGGCTGCTCGCCGGTCTGCCACCGCAGTGGGGCCCCATCGGCAGCGTCACGGTGAACGGGGCGATGTGGACCGAGCCGCCCGGCCGGATGGTCGTCGCCGGGCAGGCCGTACGACTGCGCAGGAACCTCACGGTGTCGCTCCCGCACACCATCGTCCTGCTCGCCCCCGGCCGAGGGCGCTGGGACCTGGTGGTCGTGCCGCCGGGGTCGACCCCGGAATCGGCGGCCCTGCTCATGGCCGCCGCCGCAGGCGGGCAGAACTGACCGGGTGAATCGTTACTTCTTTCACGTACGGGTGATATGGGGCGTACCGGGATCCGGGGGTGGGGAGTCACGGAGCGGCTCGCGTTGATCGTTGAGCCGGAGGCAACTTCGCTGACATGAAGGAGAGTTCACATGCGCCGTTCCGCCGCCGTCATCCTCGGTGCCGTCGCGTTGCTGGGGGTCCTCGCGGCGCCCGCGAGCGCCGTGCCGGACCCCGTCGCGACCATCGACTGTCTGGTCCAGACGCCCGCGGAGATCACGGCGCTCGTCGACCCGGCGAGCCCCGGCCTTCCCACGGAGATCCCGGTCACGGGGTGTCTCGCGCCGTGACCTGACCGCGTCCCCACCCGCACCGCGCTTGCGGGCCCCGGACCGGGGCCGCGCAAGTGCGGAGGGTCGGTCGCTCGCGCTTCGGCGCTCAGGGCGTCAGCCCCAGCGGTAGCCGTCGCCGAAGTTGAGGGTGTGTTCCAGCACGTCCTCCAGCGGGTCGTCGATCTGGCCGGTGTTGATCAGCCCGACCCGGGGGCCGTTGTGCGAGGTCTTGTTGCTCTCGTCGGCGTGTGCCGTGCCGGAGCACAGGACGGCCGGCGTGGCCGTCATCGCCGCGACCAGCGCCCAACGGGACATCTTCCGTGCCCAACTGCCGTTCACTGCGGCCTCCTTGAGACGTGCGCGTCCGGGCCGTCGAGCACGGCCCGTTCGCCCTGTGTAACCCCGGCGCGGGCAGGAAGTCACCGACGATCATACGAACGGGTTGTCGCCCGCTCTCCGGTTCGCCCAACCTCCCTCCGAAGGAAGGCCGTTGTATGTCGTCTCGCCACGTCATAGCCGTCGTCGCTCTCGCCGCCGCCCTCGTCCTCTCCGGGGCAACGGCAGCGACTGCCGCGGCGAACCCCATTCCGTTGCCCGTCATCGACACGCTGATCAACGAAGGGGTCTCCATCGAGGGACCGCTGATCAACAACATCGTGCTGCCGGGCGGGCCGGCGTGACGCGTGCTCAGGCGCGGAGCTCCGGGGGGAAGCCGGTCCAGCGCAGTTCCTCGGGCAGGTGGCGCATGTCGTTGTAGAACACCAGGGCGGCGGGGCGGCCCGGTGTGTAGCGGATGACCGTCAGGGCCGCGTTGCAGTGGTTGAGGCCGAGCCAGCGCGCCGGTGGGGCCTCCAGGGCGGCGCGGACCAGCCAGCCGATCAGGAAGTTGTGGGTGACGAGTAGTTCGTGGCGCGGCTCGTCGCCGGGGACCGGGCCGGTGAAACAGGCGAGGGCCTCCTGGGCAAGGGTGGGGCCGTCCACGCGCTCGGCCTCGGGGAACTCGGCAAGCCGGGCCAGCGTCGCGTCGGCCGTCTCGGGCGGCAGTTCGTCCTTGTGCGGGATGTGGGGGAGGTAGTCGCCCGCCGGGGCCGAGCGGTGCAGGGGGACGGCGCCGTTCAGCTGGTCGGCCACCAGGCGGGCCGTCTGTTCGGCGCGGGGGAGCGGGCCGTGGTGGATGGTGGTGAGGGGCACGCTCCGGAGGCGCTCGCCGAGGAGGACCGCCTGTCTGAGGCCTCCCTGAGTCAGCCCGCTCTCGTCCGGCGTGGCCTCACCGTGCCGGGCGATGTAGAGGTGGCGCGTGCTGTGTGTGGGGTGCGGGGTGGTCGGGGGCGGTGTGGTCATGGCGCGGCGGTCCCTTTCCGATCTTCGGTGACGACTGGGGTGACGTGCGCGCGGTGTGACCGGTTCCGGGCGTCCCGGAACGTCGTACGTAGGGTGGCGGGAGTACGACAGACGAGGAGCGTGACATGACCGCCGCCGAACGGAACGCCTCCGCCCTGCGGGGCCTCGACGCCATCAAGGCGGAACTCGCCGATCTCTACCGGGATCTGCACGCCCACCCCGAGCTGTCCTTCGAGGAACACCGCACCGCCGCCGAGGTCGCCCGCCGCGCCGCCTCGTACGGATACGAGGTCACGACCGGCGTCGGCCGCACCGGTGTCGTCGCCGTCCTGGCGAACGGCGAGGGTCCGACCGTCCTGCTGCGCGCCGACTTCGACGCGCTGCCCGTGACGGAGCGCACCGGCCTTCCGTACGCGTCCGTCAACGAAGGCGTGATGCACGCCTGCGGCCACGACATGCACGTCACCTGTCTGCTGGGCGCGCTGCGGCTGCTCGCGGATGCCCGCGACGGCTGGTCGGGCAGGATCGTCGGGGTCTTCCAGCCCGCCGAGGAGATCGCGCAGGGCGCGCGGGCGATGGTCGAGGACGGTTTCTACGAGCGGTTCGGCGTCCCGGACGTCGTGCTCGGGCAGCATGTCGCGCCGCTTCCCGCCGGCATGATCGGGGCGCACTCCGGGCCGGCCTTCGCGGCGACCGACGCCCTGCGTGTACGGATGTTCGGCAAGGGGGCGCACGGCTCTCGCCCCGAGGCGTCGATCGACCCCGTGGTGATGGCCGCCGCGACCGTGATGCGGCTGCAGACCGTCGTGTCGCGGGAGATCGCGGGCGGCGAGACGGCCGTGGTCACCGTCGGCTCGCTGCAGGCGGGCACGAAGGACAACATCATCCCGGACGAGGCCGAGCTGAAGATCAACATCCGGACGTACACGCCCGAGGTCCGCAGGCGGGTCCTCGCCGCCGTCGAGCGCATCGTCAGGGGCGAGGCGGCCACGGCGGGGGCGGAGCGGGAGCCCGAGATCACGGAGATCGACTCGTTCCCCGTCCTCGACAACGACGCGGCCGCCGTCGAGAGGACGATGGCGGCGATCGGCGCGGTGCTCGGCGAGGACCGGATCCTCGATCCGGGCCCCGTGACCGGCAGCGAGGACGTCGGATACTTCGCGACCTGCGCCGATCGCGAAGTCCCGCTCTGCTACTGGCTGTTCGGCGGCGCCGACCCGGCGGAGGTGGTGGCCGCGCAGCAGGCCGGGACCTTCGAGCGCGACATCCCGTCCAACCACTCGCCGTTCTTCGCCCCGCTGGTCGAGCCGGCCGTCACCACCGGCGTCACGGCGCTGACGACGGCCGCACTCGCCTGGCTCGGGGGTTCAGAGGCAGACCCTCAGCCCTTGTCGCCGCCGTCCTCCAAGTCGCCCTCGGACTCCAGGTAGGCCTGCCGCAGCGCTTCGAGCACCGCCGGGTCCGGCTTGGCCCACATGCCGCGCGACTCCGCCTCCAGAAGGCGCTCCGCGATGCCGTGCAGGGCCCAGGGGTTGGCCTCCTGGAGGAACTGACGGTTCGTCGGGTCCAGGACGTACGTCTCCGTGAGCTTGTCGTACATCCAGTCGGCGACGACGCCCGTCGTGGCGTCGTACCCGAACAAGTAGTCCACGGTGGCGGCGAGTTCGAAGGCTCCCTTGTAGCCGTGGCGGCGCATCGCCTCGATCCACTTGGGGTTGACCACGCGGGCGCGGAAGACGCGGCTCGTCTCCTCCACCAGCGTGCGCGTGCGGACCGTCTCGGGGCGGGTCGAGTCGCCGATGTACGCCTCCGGGGCCGTGCCCCGCAGCGCGCGCACGGTCGCCACCATGCCGCCGTGGTACTGGAAGTAGTCGTCCGAGTCCGCGATGTCGTGCTCGCGGGTGTCCGTGTTCTTCGCGGCGACCGCGATGCGCTTGTACGCGGTCTCCATCTCGGCGCGCGCCGGGCGGCCTTCGAGCCCGCGGCCGTACGCGTAGCCGCCCCACACCGTGTACACCTCGGCGAGGTCCGCGTCGGTGCGCCAGTCGCGGGAGTCGATGAGCTGGAGCAGGCCCGCGCCGTACGTACCCGGACGCGAACCGAAGATGCGGGTGGTGGCCCGGCGCTCGTCGCCGTGCTCGGCCAGGTCGGCCTGGGCGTGGGCGCGTACGTAGTTCTGGTCGGCGGGCTCGTCGAGCGAGGCGGCGAGCCGCACCGCGTCGTCGAGCAGGCCGATGGTGTGCGGGAACGCGTCGCGGAAGAAGCCCGAGATGCGCAGCGTCACATCGATGCGGGGACGGCCCAGCTCCTCGTACGGGATGGCCTCCAGACCCGTGACGCGGCGCGACGCGTCGTCCCAGACCGGGCGGACGCCGAGCAGCGCCATGGCCTCGGCGACGTCGTCGCCCGCGGTGCGCATCGCGCTCGTGCCCCACAGGGAGAGGCCGACGGACGTGGGGTACTCGCCGTTGTCCGTCCTGTACCGCTCGATGAGGGAGTCGGCGAGGGCCTGGCCCGTCTCCCACGCGAGGCGGGACGGGACGGCCTTCGGGTCGACCGAGTAGAAGTTGCGGCCGGTCGGCAGGACGTTGACCAGGCCGCGCAGCGGGGAGCCCGAGGGGCCCGCCGGGACGAAGCCGCCGTTCAGGGCGTGGACGGAGTGGTCGAGCTCGGCGGTGGTGGCCGCGAGGCGCGGCACGACCTCGCGGGCCGCGAACTCCAGGACCGCGGCGACCTGTTCACCCTGGTCGCGGGGGACGGCGGCGAGGTCCCAGTCCGCGTCGTCCATCGCCTGGACCAGCGCGCGGGCCTGCTCCTCGGCCGCGTCGGCGGTGGTGCGCGTCGCCGCGGACTCGTCGAGACCGAGGGCTTCGCGCAGACCGGGCAGGGCGGTCGTGCCGCCCCAGATCTGGCGGGCCCGCAGGATCGCGAGGACGAGGTTGACGCGGTCACCGGCGGCCGGGGCGGTGCCGAGGACGTGCAGGCCGTCGCGGATCTGCGCGTCCTTGATCTCGCAGAGCCAGCCGTCGACGTGCAGCAGGAAGTCGTCGAAGCCGTCGTCGTCCGGACGGTCCTCGAGACCCAGGTCGTGGTCGAGCTTCGCGGCCTGGATGAGCGTCCAGATCTGCGCGCGGATCGCCGGAAGCTTCGCCGGGTCCATGGAGCTGATCTGCGCGTACTCGTCGAGGAGCTGCTCAAGGCGCGCGATGTCGCCGTAGGAGTCGGCGCGTGCCATCGGCGGCACCAGGTGGTCGATGAGCGTGGCGTGCACGCGGCGCTTGGCCTGGGTGCCCTCGCCCGGGTCGTTGACCAGGAAGGGGTAGATCAGCGGCAGGTCGCCGAGCGCGGCGTCGGGGCCGCAGGCGGCGGACAGGCCCGCGTTCTTGCCGGGCAGCCACTCCAGGTTGCCGTGCTTGCCGAGGTGGATCATCGCGTCGGCGCCGAAGCCGCCGTCCGCCGCGGACGCCGCGATCCAGCGGTACGCCGCCAGGTAGTGGTGCGACGGCGGCAGGTCCGGGTCGTGGTAGATCGCGATGGGGTTCTCGCCGAAGCCGCGCGGCGGCTGGATGAGGATGAGCAGGTTGCCGCGGCGCAGGGCGGCGAGCACGATGTCGCCCTCCGGGTCCCCGCCGTTGCCGACCCGCGAGCGGTCCAGGAACATCTCGCCGGGCGGCGGCCCCCAGTGCTGCTCGACCGAGTCCCGCAGCTCCTGCGGGAGCGTCGCGTACCACCGCTTGTAGTCGGCGGCCGGGATGCGCACCGGGTTGGCGGCGAGCTGCTCCTCGGTGAGCCAGTCCTGGTCGTGGCCGCCCGCGTCGATGAGCGCGCGGATCAGCTCGTCGCCGTCGCCGGAGACGAGGCCCGGGATGTCGGCCTCGGGACCGAAGTCGTAGCCCTCGGCGATGAGCCTGCGCAGGAGCGCGACGGCGGACGCGGGGGTGTCGAGGCCGACCGCGTTGCCGATGCGGGAGTGCTTGGTCGGGTACGCGGAAAGCACCAGCGCGAGGCGCTTGTCGGCGGCCGGGATGTGCTTCAGGCGCGCGTGCCGCACGGCGATGCCGGCGACCCGGGCCGCCCGCTCGGCGTCGGCCACGTACGCGGGAAGGCCGTCCTCGTCGATCTCCTTGAAGGAGAAGGGGACCGTGATGAGGCGCCCGTCGAACTCGGGCACCGCGATCTGGCTCGCGGCGTCCAGCGGCGAGACGCCCTCGTCGTTCTCCTCCCACGCGGAGCGCGACCCGGTCAGGCAGAGCGCCTGGAGGATCGGTACGTCGAGGCCGGTCAGCGCGCCCGCGTCCCACGACTCGTCGTCGCCGCCGGCCGACGCCTCGGCGGGCTTGGTGCCGCCCGCCGCGAGGACCGTCGTCACGATGGCGTCGGCGGCGCGCAGCTCGTCGATCAGCTCGGGCTCGGGGGCGCGCAGCGAAGCCACGTACAGCGGCATGGCGCGGGCGCCCGCGTCCTCGATCGCGCCGCACAGCGCGTCCACGAAGGCGGTGTTGCCGCTCATGTGGTGGGCGCGGTAGTAGAGCACCGCGACGGTCGGGCCGTCGGTGCCTTCCGTGCGGGCGGTGCGCTCCAGCGGGCCCCAGGAGGGGGCGGCGGCGGGCGGCTCGAAGCCGTGGCCGGTGAGCAGCACGGTGTCGGAGAGGAAGCGGGCCAGCTGCTCCAGGTTGGCGGGGCCGCCGTGCGCGAGGTAGGCGTGCGCCTCGGCGGCGATGCCGATCGGCACGGTCGACGAGGCCATCAACTGGGCGTCGGGCGCCTGTTCGCCGGTGAGCACGACGACCGGGAGGCCGGTGGCGATGAGCTGGTCCAGGCCGTCCTGCCAGGCGCGGACGCCGCCGAGGAGGCGTACGACGACGAGGTCGACGCCGTCGAGCAGGGCGGGCAGCCCGTCGAGGTCCAGGCGGGACGGGTTGGCGAACCGGTAGTCGACGGGGCCACCCGCCGCGCGGGCGCTGAGCAGGTCGGTGTCGGAGGTCGACAACAGCAGAAGCATGCGGGCGCAGGCCTTCCTCGGGGTGTCCGCGCCCCGGGTGGTCGTATGGACGGCAGGAGTTCCTGGCTCACCCCACGCGGGTGGGGCTCACAGTGGCGGGACCGCGCCGGATTCGCACCGGGCTTCCTCCCTCGGGTCCTGGTGGACCCACGCCGTCGCTGGCGTCGGCGGACCTGGAAGCCCGCCGCCTGCATAGTAAGTCCTGCCCGCCGCCGATGGGGCGGCCACCTGCCAGGACGGTCCGTCTCGGGAGGCGACCGGCCGGATCCGCGTGGGTATGCTCGCCGCCATGCCGCCCACCCGAGCACCATCCCCAGACCAGGGCGAATCCCTCATACGTGACCGGGGTGACGCCTGCCCCGGAGCCCTCCGTCTGCACCTCGCGGACGACGGGCGCCTCGCCCGACTCCGGCTGCCCGGGGGCCTTCTGACGGGGCATCAGGTAGCTGTGCTGGCAGCCGTGGCGGAGCGTCTGGCGGACGGGAACCTCAGCGTCACCTCACGCGGCAACATCGAGCTGCGCGGCCTCGGCGACGCGTGCGGCGGCGAACTCTCCCGGCTGCTCGCGGACGCCGGCCTGCTGCCCTCCGAGCGCCACGAGCGGGTGCGGAACGTGGTGGCGTCCCCGCTCGCGGGAACCGACGGACTCGGCCACGCCGACGTGCAGTTGTGGGCCCGCGAGCTGGACCGGCTCCTCTGCGCCGAGGAGTGGACGACGGCGCTCTCCGGCCGCTTCCTGTTCGCCCTCGACGACGGCCGCGGGGATGTGGCCGGGCTCGGCGGCGATGTGACCTTGATCGCAGAATCGGGCGGGACCGCGGTCGTACGTCTCGGGGGGCACGCCTTCCGGGTCGCCGGGGCCGACGCCCCGCGCGCCGCCCTCGCCGCCGCCGGGGCCTTCCTCGCCGCCGCGCGCGAGGCGGGCAACGGAGCCTGGCGGCTGCGCGAACTGCCCGAGGGCACGACCCCGGACCTGGCGGCAGCACTGGCCCGCGCCGACGTCACCGCCACACCCGCGGCTGCCGCTGCTACACCGGCCGACCTCACCGCTACACCCGCCGACCTCACCGCCACGCCCGTCGGTGGTGCCGTCACACCCGCTGATGGCGATGCCGCGCCCGCTGATGTCCCGCGGTCACCGGTTGCCGTGCTGTCCGCGGATGGCGGTGCCGCGCCTGCCGACGCCCGGCGGCTGCCGGTTGCCGTGCCGTCGGCTGATGGCGATGTCACGCTCGCCGGCGTCCCGCGGCTGCCGGACACCGCTTCGCCTGCGGATGGTGATGCTGCGCCTGCCGACGCCCGGCGGCTGCCGGTTGCCGCGCCGTCCGCTGATGGTGATGCCGCGCCCGCTGATGTCCCGCGGTCGCCGGTTGCCGTCACGCCCGCGGATGGTGATGCCGCGCCTGCCGACGCCCGGCGGCTGTCGGTCGGCGCGCCGACCGCTGATGGCGATGCCGCGCCCGCTGATGTCCCGCGGTCGCCGGTTGCCGTCACGCCCGCGGATGGTGATGCCGCGCCCGCTGATGTCCCGCGTCCGCCGGTTGCCGCGTCGGCCGCAGATGGCGATGCCGCGCCCGCCGGCACCCGGCGGCCGCCGAGTACCGCCCCGCCCGCCCCGGGCGTCGTCGGTCGCGCTGTGGTGGTCCACGCCCCCCTCGGCCGCGTGAGCGCCGCCCAGTGGCGGGCCCTTCTGCCGCTGCCCGCCGATGAGCTGCGGGTTACGCCCTGGCGCGGATTTGTGCTTCCCGGCTTCGCCGATGGGGTCGCGGCCCGCGAACGGCTGGCCGCGCTGGCCGGCGTCGGATACGTCACCGCACCCGACTCGCCCTGGCTGGGTGTCGGCGCCTGCACCGGACGCCCGGGCTGCGGCAAGTCCCTCGCCGACGTCCGCGGCGACGCCGTGCCCGGCACCGGCGGACTCCCCGTCCACTGGTCCGGCTGCGAGCGGCGCTGCGGGCACCCGCACGGCGACTGGGTCGACGTCCTCGCCACCGGCGACGGCCGCTACGAGGTCACGCGGCACACCGGCGGCTCGACCGAGCGCGTGACGGGCGGCACCCTGACCGAGACGGTCACCACGGCACGTAACACCACGAAAACGACGGCCACGAGATGAGCGAGAGCACAGTGTTCGACTACGAGAAGGACGGCGCGGCGATCTACCGCGAGTCCTTTGCCACCATCCGCGCGGAGGCGGACCTCCACGGCCTGCCCGCCGACGTCAGCCAGGTCGCGGTCCGGATGATCCACGCCTGCGGGATGGTGGATCTCGTGAAGGATCTCGCCTACAGCCCGCGAGTCATCGCCGACGCCCGCAAGGCGCTGCGCGACGGCGCGCCGATCCTCTGCGACGCGAACATGGTCGCGAGCGGCGTCACCCGCAAGCGGCTGCCCGCCGACAACGACGTGATCTGCACCCTCGCCGACCCGTCCGTGCCGGACCTCGCCGCCGAGCTCGGCACCACCCGCAGCGCCGCCGCCATGGAACTCTGGCGCGACCGCCTCGAAGGCTCCGTCGTCGCCATCGGCAACGCGCCCACCGCCCTCTTCCGCCTCCTGGAGATGATCGAGGAAGGCGCGCCGCGCCCGGCCGCCGTCCTCGGCATCCCGGTCGGCTTCGTCGGCGCCGCCGAGTCCAAGGACGCGCTCGCCGAGCACTCCTCCGGCCTGGAGTACCTGGTCGTACGAGGGCGTCGCGGCGGCAGCGCGATGGCCGCGGCGGCGATCAACGCGATTGCGAGCGAGGCGGAGTGAACACCGAGACCACTTCCCGGGGGAAGCTGTACGGCGTCGGGCTCGGCCCCGGCGACCCCTCCCTGATGACCGTGCGCGCCGTCGAGGTGATCGCGTCCGCCGACGTGATCGCGTACCACTCGGCCCGGCACGGCCGCTCCATCGCCCGCTCCATCGCGGCGAAGCACCTCAGGGACGACCACATCGAGGAACCGCTGGTCTACCCCGTCACGACGGAGACCACCGACCACCCCGGCGGCTACCGAGGCGCCCTCGACGAGTTCTACGAAGAGGCCGCCGCCCGCCTCGCCGTCCACCTCGACGCGGGCCGCACGGTCGCCGTCCTCGCCGAGGGCGACCCGCTCTTCTACGGCTCCTACCAGCACATGCACAAGCGCCTCGCGCACCGCTACCCGACCGAGGTGATCCCCGGCGTCACCTCGGTGAGCGCGGCGGCGGCCCGCCTCGGCGAGCCCCTGGTGGAGGCCGAGGAGGTCCTCACGATCCTGCCGGGCACGCTCCCCGAGGAGGAGCTGGCCGCGCGTCTCGCGGCGACGGACTCCGCGGTCGTCATGAAGCTCGGCCGTACGTTCGGGAAGGTGCGCGGCGCCCTGGAGAGCGCGGGCCGCCTCGACGAGGCGCGGTACGTCGAGCGCGCCACGATGGAGGGCGAGCGCACCGGCCGCCTCGCCGACGTGGACCCCGAATCGGTGCCGTACTTCTCGGTGGCGGTGCTGCCGAGCCGGGTGGCGCCCCTGACGGGCGGACCCGCGCCGGAACCGCCCGCGGAGCTGTGCGGAGAGGTCGTCGTGGTCGGCACGGGCCCCGCCGGGCCGCTGTGGCTGACCCCCGAGACGCGCGGAGCGCTCGCCGCCGCCGACGACCTGGTCGGCTACACCACGTACGTCGACCGGGTGCCGCACCGCCCCGGGCAGCGGCGGCACGGCTCCGACAACCGTGTGGAGTCGGAGCGCGCCGAGTTCGCCCTGGAGCTGGCCCGGCGCGGGCGGCGCGTGGCCGTCGTGTCGGGCGGCGACCCCGGCGTCTTCGCGATGGCCACGGCGGTCCTGGAGGCGGCCTCGCAGGACGCGTACGCGGACGTTCCGGTACGGGTGCTGCCCGGGGTGACGGCAGCGAACGCGGCGGCGGCCCGGGCGGGGGCCCCGCTCGGCCACGACTACGCGACGATCTCCCTCTCCGACCGGCTCAAGCCGTGGGAGGTCATCGCGGAGCGGCTTGCCGCGGCGGCCGCCGCGGATCTCGTCCTCGCGCTCTACAACCCGGGCTCGCGCAGCCGCACCTGGCAGGTCGGCAAGGCGCGCGAGCTGCTGCTCGAACACCGGGCGCCCGATACACCGGTCGTCCTCGGCCGAGACGTGGGCGGCCCCGAGGAGTCCGTACGTGTGGTGCGGCTCGCGGACCTCGACCCGGCGGAGGTCGACATGCGGACGCTGCTGATCGTCGGCTCTTCGCAGACGCGGGTGTCGCGGCGGCGCGGGGGTGGGGAGCAGATCGTCTGGACGCCCCGCAGGTATCCCGAGGGGTGATTCTGCGCGTGCGTTGTGGCTGAGCGCGCAAGTTCCCCGCGCCCCTTACCGGGGCGCACAGCCCCGCTTTCAGGGGCGCGGGGAACTGCGCGACCAGCCACCACGCACCCGCACCTCACCGCACAGCGGAACGCACCCAGTCGACGGCCTCCTCCGGGGTGGCGACCCCGGGCACGGCCGCCGGCAGGGCAGGGCGCCGGACCACCACGACCGGAACCCCCGCCTCGCGCGCGGCGACAAGCTTGGGTGCCGTCGCCGCGCCCCCACTGTCCTTCGTCACCACGACGTCGACCCGGTGGCGGCGCAACAGCTCCCGCTCCCCGTCGAGCGTGAACGGACCCCGGTCGAGGAGCACCTCCATCCGGGCGGGGTACGGCGGCTCGGGCGCGTCGACGGAGCGTACGAGGAACCACAGGGCCGCCGTCCCGGGGCCCGCGAACGCCGCGAGGCCCATCCGCCCGGTAGTGAGGAACACCCGCTCTCCCAGGGCGGGCAGCACCCGTGCCGCCTGCTCCAGGGAGTCGACCGGATGCCAGTCGTCGCCGTCCGACGCGACCCAGCCGGGGCGGCGCAGGGCGAGCAGGGGAACATGGGCCGTGGCGGCGGCCCGCGCCGCGTTGAACGAGATCGTCCCGGCGAAAGGATGGGTGGCGTCGATGAGCGCGTCCACGTGGTGTGCGGTCAGCCACGCCGCCAGCCCCTCGGCCCCGCCGAAGCCGCCCACGCGGACCTCGCCGGGCGGCAGGCGCGGCGCCGCGACCCGTCCCGCAAGGGAACTGGTCACCCGCAGCCCCGCATCGGCCGTGAGGAGCTCCGCCAGACGGCGGGCTTCGGTCGTTCCCCCCAGAATCAGTACGTGCACGGAGTTCGGTTCCATTCATGAGTGAGGCAAGCGGGGCGGGCCAGGCCAAGGGCGGGCGCAGCGCCCAACTCAAGCACACCGGCCTGCGCCCCGGCTGGACGACTGGTGCCTGTGCGACCGCCGCCACGACGGCCGCGTACACGGCGCTGCTGACCGGCGACTTTCCCGACCCGGTGACCATCACGCTGCCCAAGGGCCAGACGCCGGCCTTCGCGCTCGCCGCCGAGGAGCTGACGGACGCGTACGCCATGGCGGGCATCGTCAAGGACGCGGGCGACGACCCGGACGTCACGCACGGCGCGCTCGTGCGGTCCACGGTGCGGCGGCTGCCGCCCGGCTCCGGCGTCGTCTTCAAGGCGGGCCGGGGCGTGGGCACCGTCACCCGTCCCGGGCTGCCGCTGGACGTCGGCGAGCCCGCGATCAACCCCGTGCCGCGGCAGCTGATGCGCGAGCACGTGGCGCTGGTGGCGGAGCGGGCCGGGGCCGCGCCGGACGTCGAGATCACCGTCTCCGTGGACCACGGCGAGGAGATCGCCCGCTCCACCTGGAACCCGCGGCTCGGCATCCTCGGCGGCCTGTCCATCCTCGGGACGACCGGGATCGTCGTGCCGTACTCCTGCTCGGCGTGGATCGACTCGATCCGGCGGGGCGTCGACGTGGCGCGGGCGGCCGGGCGCACGCACGTCGCCGGGTGCACGGGATCGACGTCGGAGAAGACGGTCGTCGCCGAGTACGGGCTGCCGGAGGACGCGCTCCTCGACATGGGGGACTTCGCGGGCGCGGTCCTGAAGTACGTGCGCCGCCATCCCGTCGACCGGCTCACCATCTGCGGCGGCTTCGCCAAGCTGTCGAAGCTCGCGGCGGGCCACCTCGACCTGCACTCGGCCCGCTCCCAGGTCGACAAGGGCTTCCTCGCGGAGCTGGCCCGCAGGGGCGGCGCCTCCACCGGCCTCGCGGAGCAGGTCGCCGCCGCCAACACGGGCCTCGCGGCACTCCAGTTGTGCGCGGCGGCGGGCGTGCCGCTCGGCGACCTGGTCGCCGCGACGGCCCGCGACGAGGCGCTCGCCGTGCTGCGGGGCGCGCCGGTCATGGTCGACGTCATCTGCATCGACCGGGCCGGCACGGTCGTGGGCCGCAGCGCCCTCAAGTAGCACCGCGGGAGTGTGCCCGGCCGGCGCCCCGGGACACGGTCAGCAGACGTGCCGGTCCCGCTCCGCCGAGTACAGGTGGCTGTCGCGGAACTGCGAGGCGCCCAGCGTCCGCCCCACCATGATGACGGCGGTCCGCACGATGCCCGCCTCCTTCACCTGGCCCGCGATGGTCTCCAGCGTGCCCCGCAGGATCACCTCGTCGGGCCGGCTGGCGAGGGCGACCACCGCTGCGGGGCAGTCGGCGCCGTAGTGCGGCAGGAGCTCCTCGACCACGCGGTCGACGTACCCCGTGGCCAGGTGCAGGACGAGCAGGGCGCCGCTGCGGCCGAGCGTGGCCAGGTCCTCGCCCTCGGGCATGGCCGTCGCGCGCTGGGCGATGCGGGTGAGGATGACGGTCTGGCCGACGGTCGGCACGGTCAGCTCCCGCTTCAGCGCGGCCGCGGCGGCGGCGAACGCCGGGACGCCCGGCACCACTTCATAGGGCACCCCGGCCGCGTCGAGCCGCCGCATCTGCTCGGCCACCGCGCTGAACACGGACGGGTCGCCGGAGTGCAGCCGCGCCACGTCGAGGCCCTGCTCGTGCGCGTGCACCAGCTTCTCGGTGATCTGGTCCAGGTTGAGCTGCGCGGTGTCGACGAGCTGCGCGCCGTCCGGGCATTCGGCGAGGAGTTCGCGCGGCACCAGGCTGCCCGCGTACAGGCAGACCTGGCAGCTCGCGATCCGGCGCGCGCCGCGGACCGTGATCAGGTCGGCGGCGCCGGGTCCCGCGCCGATGAAGTACACGGTCATGTCTGGTCAACTCCTGCTTGCTGGGCCCGGACGGGCTTGGTGACGGACCATTGGGTGACCGGCATGGCCTGCCGCCAGCCGGTGAAGCCGCCCACGGGGACGGCCTGCGCGACCGCGAGCCGCACCAACTCGCCGCCGTGGCGCCGGTACCACTCGGTGAGCAGCGCCTCGGACTCCAGCGTGACGGTGTTGGCGACGAGGCGTCCGCCGGGCGGCAGCGCCTCCCATCCGGCGTCGAGGAGTCCGGGCGCGGTAAGGCCGCCGCCGATGAACACGGCGTCGGGCGTGGGCAGTCCGGCGAGCGCGGCGGGCGCGGCGCCGGTGACGACGCGCAGCCCCGGCACGCCGAGCCGATCGGCGTTCCGGGTGATCCGCTCGGCGCGCACGGGGTTCTTCTCGATGGTGACGGCACGGCACGACGGGTGCGCCCGCAGCCACTCCACGGCGATCGAACCCGAGCCGCCGCCCACGTCCCAGAGCAGTTCGCCGGGTGCGGGCGCGAGCGCGGCGAGCGTGGCGGCGCGGACGTACCGCTTGGTGAGCTGCCCGTCGCTCTCGTACGCGGCGTCGGGCAGCCCCGGCACGACGCCGAGCCGCAACGCGTCGGGGGAGCGGCGGCACTCGAGCGCGACGACGTTCAGGGCGTCGCCGGGCTCGTGCGACCAGGTGTCGGCGACGCCTTCGTACGCCGACTCGCGCTCGCCGCCGAGCTGTTCGAGGACGCGCAGCCGGCTCGGGCCGAAGCCGTGCTCGCGCAGCAGGGCGGCGACCTCGGCGGGCGTGGCCGCGTTCGCGCTGAGCACGAGGAGGCGGCGCCCGTCGTGCAGCGCGGCGGCGATCCGGGCGGCCGGGCGGCCGACGAGCGTGACGACCTCCGTGTCCTCGACGGGCCAGCCGAGGCGCGCGCAGGCGAGGGAGACGGCGGACGGGTGCGGGTACACGCGCAGCGCGGCGGCGCCGAGCTCCTCGGTGAGGGCGCGTCCGATGCCGTAGAACATGGGGTCGCCGCTGGCGAGCACGGCGACGCGGCGCCCCGCGTGGGCGGCGAGCAGGCCGGGCACGGCGGGCCGCAGCGGTGAGGGCCAGCGGACGCGCTCGCCGGGGCACCGGTCAGTGGGCAGCAGCTCCAGCTGGCGGGGACCGCCGATGAGTACGTCGGCCTCCGCGAGCGCGGCCCGTGACGCGGCGGGGAGCCCGTCCCAGCCGTCGGCCCCGATCCCGACGACGGCGACGGCCGGTGTTCCTGCGGGGGGTGCGGGGGTCACTGCTGGTACCTGACCTCGGGGTTCGGGGGGAGACTGCGCAGCCGCACTCTACTGGGGACCTGACGGCGTACCCTTATTGCACATAACTTGCAGGTACTTACCAAGTGCTATAGGTGCCCGGCCAAGAGCCGAACGGACAGAAAGGCCAACCCGCGATGGACTCACCGGTGGTGCTCGGCATTGAGTCGTCCTGCGACGAGACGGGCGCGGGCCTCGTCCGCGCGGGACGGCTGCTCGGCCACGCGGTGGCGTCGAGCATGGACGAACACGCCCGCTACGGCGGCGTCGTCCCGGAGATCGCCGCCCGCGCCCACGTCCACGCGCTCACCCCCGTGGTCCGCCGCGCCCTGGACGAGGCCGGGCTGCGCATGTCCGACATCGGCGCGGTGGCCGTCACGACCGGGCCCGGCCTCTCCGGCGCCCTCCAGGTCGGCCTCGCCGGCGCGAAGAGCCTCGCGTACGCCCTGGACGTACCGCTGTACGGCGTGCACCACCTGGCCGGGCACGTCGCCGCCGACACCCTGGAGCACGGCCCGCTCCCTGACCCCTGCATGGTCCTGATCGTCTCCGGCGGCCACACCTCGCTCCTTCTGGTACGCGACCTCGCGCGCGACCCGATCGTCCACCTCGGCGACACCCTCGACGACGCGGCGGGCGAGTGCTTCGACAAGGTCGCGCGGGTCTTCGGTCTGCCCTATCCGGGCGGTCCCGCCATCGACCGGGCGGCCCGCGACGGAGACCCGGCCGCCGTACCGTTCCCGCGCCCGCTGACCGGCCCGCGCGACACGGCGCACGCCCACGCCTTCTCCTTCTCCGGGCTGAAGACGGCCGCCGCACGCTGGGCGGAGGCGCACGCGGGCCGGCCGCTCCCGGTGGCCGACGGGGCGGCGTCGCTCCAGGAGGCCGTCGCCGACGTGCTCACCCGCAAGGCGGTCGCGGCCTGCCGCGAGTACGGCGTCGGCACGCTCGTCGTGGTCGGCGGCGTCGCGGCCAACTCCCGCGTGCGCGCGCTCGCCGAGGAGCGCTGCACGGCGGCGGGCATCGCGCTGCGCGTCCCGCCGCTGAGGCTCTGCACCGACAACGGCGCGATGATCGCGGCGGTCGGCGACCTGCTGGTGCGCGCGGGCGCGGAGCCCGCACCCCTGAACGTCTCGATCGACCCGTCGGCTCCCCTGGAGTTCGCCTCGCTCAACCCCGTGGGTGCGGTCTTCGGGCGGGTGGCGTGATGGGGCGGCGGCTGGTCGTGCGGCGGGTGGCTGGTGCCGAGCTGCTTGCGCGGTATGGCGAAGGCATACGTTCCGTCTACGCGGAGGCCTTCGCGGAGCCGCCTTGGAACGAGGGTCCGGCTGCGGCGGATCAGTACCTGGAGCGCCTTGCGGATGACACCGCGCAGCCCGGATTCACCGCGGCGGTCGCCCTCGACGGTGGTGTGCAGGGGCCCGGCGCGGTCCGGCCGCCGCGGCTCATCGGCTTCACGGCCGCCTGGGCGACCCCCACCCCGCTGCCCGACACTCGCGCATACCCCCTGGTTACCGCCGCCCTCGGGGCCCGCGCCCGCGAGTGGCTCGGCGGCTCGCGCCAAGTCGACGAACTCGCCGTCCGGCCCGGCGCCCAGGGTCTCGGCGCCGGGCGTGCCCTGCTCGCGGAGGTGACGCGGGACGCACCCGACGGCCGCTGCTGGCTCCTGACCGCGGCCCGCGCCGCCGACACGGTCCGGTTCTACCGCCGCGTCGGCTGGCACCAGATCGCCCACCCCGCCCCGGACAGCCGCGACGTGGCGGTCTTCCTCGGCCCGGAACACCCGGCCGCGCCGACGCCGGAAGGTGGCGAAGCTCACGGCGTCGAGCGTCGTTGAACGTCGTTGAACCCCGGAGAGAAGGGGCACCCGCCCCCTGACGGCCCGCGCCGACGGCCCGCGACCGTGTCGCTGTTGGGCTGAACGGGTGACTTGGCGTAAGAATTGGCCGGTGCAGAGAACAAGTGCGAGCCAGGACGGGGTGGGCAAGTGAGCAGCAGTCAGCGCCACGACGTCACCGATGAACAGTGGGAAGGGCTCGCCCAGGTCGTACCGCTGCGCAGCCGCAACGAGTGGCCTTCGTGGCCGGGGCACCGTGCGATGCCCGACGCGGAGACCGAGACGCGCCGCCGTTTCGTGGTGATGCGGGTCAACGTCTTCTCGGACGCCCGCGAGGTCGCCGAGACCGTGATGGCGCAGATCCCGGTCCTGCTGGACCTGACGGGCGCGGAGACCGAAGTCGCCAAGCGCGTCCTGGACTTCAGCAGCGGCGTGGTCCTCGGCCTCGGCTGCGGCATGCACCGGGTCGACAAGAACGTCTTCCTCCTCGCGCCGCCCGGCACGGAGGTCCAGGGTCTGGTGGAGGCGGTCGCGCAGCCGTGATGCCTGGGCGCCGTTAAAGCCCCGGCACCGTAACGCCTGGGCCCCGCACCGGTCTTAGTCCCTCGACGGCCGGTGCGGGCCTTCTTCAGGGGGAATCCCCCGATCGTAGGAAGGTCGGT
This sequence comes from Streptomyces sp. NPDC039480, assembly GCF_055597165.1. NCBI lineage: Bacteria > Bacillati > Actinomycetota > Actinomycetes > Kitasatosporales > Streptomycetaceae > Streptomyces > Streptomyces sp. NPDC039480. Next base: position 229,013 of record NZ_JBVITX010000004.1, read on the forward strand.
TGGGCGTAACGGTTCACCGGCACGGCCGCCGCCTACCTTCCGGACATGACGGTGCATTCCCGGATCGCGGTCACGGACTCGCCGGCGGGCCGGAATCGGCCGCAGGTCACCGAACTGCGGCTGTCCGCCTTCGCCGGACACCGCGCCGCGGTGCTCCCGTTCGGCCCGATGACCCTGCTCACGGGGCCGAGCGGCAGCGGCAAGTCCAGCGCGCTCAGCGCGTACGAGGCACTGGCGCGGCTCAGCGCCGGCGCGGAACTCCCCGACGTCTTCGCTGACCCCGTGGCGTGCGTACCCGAACGCGCCCGCGCCGACGGCCAGCGGCGGCGCGGCTTCCGCATCGGCTGCACGGTCGAGGGACCCGTCGGGACCGTCCGGCTCGACCTCGCCGTGCAGGCCGAGCCCGAACTGCGCTTCGTGGGCGAGCGGCTGACCCGCGACGGGCTCGTCCTCCTGGAGACGGCGCTGCGCGACCCCGGCCGACGCGTCGTCCAGGCCGCCTGGCACACGGCGGGCGCGTCGCCCGTGACACGCGCCCCGATGCCGGACGACCGGCTCGGCACAGCGCTCGTGCCGCTGCGCGTGGCGGGGAAGACCGACGGGCAGCGGCTGGTCCTCGCGGCGGCGGAACAGGTCGTGGTCGCGCTGCGTTCGGCGTACGCCTGCGACCCGCGGCCCAGCCGCATGCGCGCACCCGTCCCGGCCGGCCTGATCGGCACGGGCCGCCTCCTGGGCGGCTGCGACAACCTCGCCGAAGTGCTGTGGCGCACCCGCTCGGAGTGCGCGACGCGCCACGCGATGCTCGTCTCCGCGGTGCGTTCCGGATGCGCGGGCCCGGTCGCCGACGTCTTCGCCGAGGAGGTGGAGGACGGCGCGGTGCACGCCTTCATCGACCGGGGCGGCGGGGTGCGGACGCCTCTCGGACGGCTCGGCGACGGCGAGTTGCGGTACCTCGCCCTGGCGCTGGTGCTGCTCACCGGACCCGGCGTGCTCGCCGTCGACCCGGTGGCCGAGGTGCCGCAGGCGTACCAGACCCTCACGGTCCTCGCCGACGGACTGGACCGGCGCCTCGACGCGCGCCAGTCGCGGGCCCTCGGCGAACTGGCGGCCCGCACCTGCGAGCGCGGGCACATCAGGCTGGTGGGAGCGGTGGGGGACGCGTCCTGGGCGGCCGACGCCGGGGGAGCTTCGGTGGTAGACCTGAGGCCGTGACAGAACGACTTGATGTAGCGGTACTGCAGCGCAGGCTGGCCGAGTTCGCGGCGGCGCGCGACTGGGAGCAGTACCACACCCCCAAGAACCTGGCCGCGGCGCTCAGTGTGGAGGCGTCGGAACTGGTGGAGATCTTCCAGTGGCTGACGCCCGAGGAGTCCGCGCGCGTGATGGCGGACCCGGACAGGGCGCCCCGGGTGGCGGACGAGGTGGCCGATGTCTTCGCGTATCTGCTGCAGTTCTGCGAGGTGCTGGGGATCGACGCGCTGGCGGCGCTCGCCGCGAAGATCGAGCGGAACGAGCGGCGCTTTCCGGTGCGGGCGCAGGATCCTGTGCGCTCCCAGGATCCCGTGCGGTCCCAGGACCCTGCCGTGGACGGTCCCTGAGTCCTTCCTGGAGTTCCTCGCCTCCCTCCGGGAGTCCTTTTCGCAGCGGTGGAGCCGATCGTTCCGGTATTTTCGTCACTCTCCGGAGTGGATGGCTTGTCCAAACTCGATTACTTGTCCACAGAATTCCGCCTACCCCTGGCTTTTCGCCCCGATGGGCATCACTCTGGGTAGTGGACAGGGAGGGGGCGGACATGAACGCGATGCGGCTCATCGAGGCGAACCGTCGCGCTCTGGCGCGCAGTCAGGAGCCCGCGGACATCGTCGTGGAGGTGTGGCAGTCGCAGGCGCTGGCGCAGGCGATCGGCAGTCACCTCGCGGTCGCGGGCCCGCCGGAGTTACGGGGCGAGGCGCTGGGCCTGAGCGAAGTGGGCGGCAGAGCCTGCGGCGTGCTCGACGCCCCGAGGCTCGGCACCGAGGACATACGGGCGGCCCGGCTGACGGAGACGGGCGACGCGCACCAGGTCCTCCTCGGCCTCGGCAGGCTCCTCGGTGAGGTCGGCATCGCGCTGGTCGGCGTCGCGATGGGCGCCGAGGAGGAGGGGGTGTACTGGCAGTGCATGGAAGCGATCGACGCCGCCGATGAGTCGCGGGACCGCGTGCTTGAGATGCTGCGCAGACTCGCGGTCCGGGAGGAGAGCCTGCCCGAGGCCGATTCGGCGGCGGGGGCAGCGGGATCGGTGGGCCCGTCGTGAGGTGGCTCCGTGCCGACCCCGCGGTGAAGCAGGGTCGCGCAGGCCCCGGGGGAGCGTCGGTGCGGTCAGGGGTGGCCGGGCTCGTCGTCGCTCTGCTGGGGGGTGCGCGCGGGGGATCCGGCCGACGTGGACTGCTGCAGATCGGCGTCGAGCCGGGTCAGGTCCGCGTTGAGCGCCGCCATCAACTCCTCCATCTGCTGGAGCAGGCCCTTGGGTGCGCCCTGTTGTGCGGGCACGGCCGAATCCTGCGCGGCCGCTTGGTCGGGCGCGGCCTCCCGCTCGGGCAGGGCCTCCTGATGGGGCATGGCCTCCTGATCGGGCACGGCTTCCTGGGACATGGCGGCCTCCTCGGCCCTGGCCCTCTCGCGCGGGGAGGGCGGTTGACGCCGGCGACACGTCGACTGCGACCGCCGGCGCGGATGCCGGGCGGTCCGGCTCCGCCCGGGCAACGATCACCCGGTGGGCATGGTCACTGGGCCGGACCCGTACCGCCACAGGGTTGACGGTATTTCACCCGACCGGGGCGGCGGGGGATCGGCGGGACCGGCGGGGTCGACAGGCGTTCGAGCGTGCAGGATGGAGCCATGGATCTTCGAATCTTCACGGAGCCCCAGCAAGGGGCCACCTACGACACCCTCCTCACCGTCGCCAAGGCCGCCGAGGACCTCGGCTTCGACGCCTTTTTCCGCTCTGACCACTACCTCCGCATGGGCTCCGCCGACGGCCTGCCGGGGCCCACGGACGCGTGGATCACGCTCGCCGGTCTCGCCCGCGAGACCAAGCGGATCAGGCTGGGCACCCTCATGACGGCCGGCACGTTCCGGTTGCCCGGTGTCCTCGCCATCCAGGTGGCGCAGGTCGACCAGATGTCGGGCGGCCGGGTCGAACTGGGCCTGGGCGCGGGCTGGTTCGAGGACGAGCACAAGGCGTACGGCATCCCCTTCCCGAAGGAGAAGTTCGCCCGTCTCGAAGAGCAGCTGGAGATCGTCACCGGGCTGTGGGCGACGGAGGTCGGCAAGACCTTCAACCACGACGGCAAGCACTACCAGCTCACGGATTCCCCGGCCCTGCCCAAGCCCGCGCAGGGCAAGGTGCCGGTCCTGATCGGCGGCCACGGAGCGACGCGCACCCCGCGCCTGGCCGCGCAGTTCGCCGACGAGTTCAACATCCCCTTCGCCTCGATCGAGGACAGCGAGCGGCAGTTCGGGCGGGTCAGGGCGGCCGCCGAGCAGGCCGGGCGCAAAGGCAGCGACCTGGTGTACTCCAGCGCGCTGGTGGTCTGCGTCGGCAAGGACGACGCGGAGGTCGCCCGGCGTGCGGCGGCCATCGGCCGCGAGGTGGACGAGCTCAAGGCGAACGGCCTGGCGGGTTCGCCCGCAGAGGTCGTCGACAAGATCGGGCGGTACGAGGCGATCGGCGCGAGCCGCATCTACCTCCAGTGCCTGGACCTGGCCGACCTGGACCACCTGGAGCTCATCTCCTCGCAGGTGCAGTCGCAGCTGTCGTAGCTCGACGCCCCCCCGGTACGTGGCCGCCGGGCGCACCCCTCCGGTGCCCGGCGGCCACTTTGTGTGGTGTCGGTTTCCGGCCCGGTGGCCGGATAAACCCGACATCCGGATAAACCTGATGCGCGGCAAGATCGCTGCATCGAAGTAACTCCATAGTGATTCCAAGCGAGTTGTTCGTGACGGCCGTTAGCTTTCCCGTGGATCTGGACGGATACGTCACAAAGGAGAACTCGCCCGATGACCGTTGAGACCAGTCCGGACGAGCGGCTGGAGCCGCCCCGGCAGTCCAGCCTGAGCACGGCGGCGGCCCGTAATCTCGCCACGACGACCAAGTCCGCGCCCCAGATGCAGGAGATCACCTCGCGGTGGCTGCTGCGGATGCTGCCGTGGGTGGAGACCAAGGGCGGCACCTATCGGGTGAACCGCCGGCTGACGTACACCGTCGGCGACGGGTGCATCGAGTTCGTCCAGGAAGGCGCCGATGTCCGGGTGGTGCCGCGCGAGCTCGGGGAGCTGGCCCTGCTGCGCGGCTTCGACGACGGCGAGGTGCTGACCGCGCTCGCCGACCGGTTCGTGCAGCGCGACTTCCGCGCCGGTGAGGTGCTGGCCGCGCGTGGCACCCCCGCCGAGCAGCTCCATGTGATCGCGCACGGCCGGATCAGCCAGACCTCCGTCGGCAAGTACGGCGACGAGGTCGACGTCGCCGTACTTGCCGACGGAGGCCGGTTCGGTGAGGACGCCCTCCTGGGGGACGCCGGCGGCAGGTGGAACTTCACCGCCACCGCCGAGACCGCGGGCACCCTGCTCACCCTGTCCCGCGCGGACTTCGCCGCCGTCCTGTCGACGGCGCCGAGTCTTCAGGACCACATCCGGCAGTTCACCTCGCGGTCCGTGCCGCGGCAGACGCGGCACGGCGAGGCGGAGATCGCGATGTCCGCGGGCCACACCGGCGAGGCCGCGCTCCCGGGCGCCTTCGTCGACTACGAACTCCACCCCCGGGAGTACGAGCTCTCCGTCGCCCAGACCGTTCTGCGGGTCCACACCAGGGTCGCCGACCTCTACAACGGCCCGATGAACCAGACCGAGGAACAGCTCAGGCTCACCGTCGAGGCGCTGCGCGAGCGCCAGGAGCACGAGCTGATCAACAACCGGGAGTTCGGTCTCCTCCACAACGCCGCCTTCAAGCAGCGGATCCAGCCGCACTCGGGCCCGCCCACCCCGGACGACCTCGACGATCTGCTCTGCCGTCGCCGCGGCACCAAGTTCTTCCTCGCCCACCCGAGGACGATCGCGGCCATCGGCCGGGGCTTCAGCGCCTGCGGGCTCTATCCGGACAACGTCGACCTCGGCGGCCAGCAGGTCCCGGCCTGGCGCGGCGTCCCGATCCTGCCCTGCAACAAGATCCCCATCACCGAGCAGAACACCAGCTCCATCCTCGCGATGCGTACCGGCGAGGAGAACCAGGGCGTCATCGGCCTGCACCAGACCGGCCTGCCCGAGGAGTACGAGCCGGGGCTGTCCGTGCGGTTCATGGGCATGAGCGAGCAGGCGATCATGTCCTACCTCGTCACCACCTACTACTCGGCCGCCGTCCTGCTGCCCGACGCGCTGGGCGTCCTCGAGAACGTGCAGATCGCCCGCAGGCGCGGCTAGCCCGCCGCCCCCGGTACTCACCCAGTGACCTTGGAGCCACGGATGCCCGATCTGGAAAGAATCCTGCGCGGCCCGAGCGGCCTCGGCACGGCGGGCCTGTACCTGAGCCGGCCCGAGACCGAGCCCGAGTCCGAGTCCGAGTCCGAAGAGCCTTCCGTCCCTGACGCTGCTTCTTTGGAGCCCGCGGCTGCTCCGGAAGTCGAGGAGCCGGTCGAGGGCGAGGCGATTCCTGGGCTCTATCACCACCCCGTGCCGCCGCCCGACGAGGCCCGGGTGGCGGAGGTCAGCCGCCGGATCAAGGAGTGGGCGGTGGACGAGGTGCAGGCGTTCCCGCCGGAGTGGGAGGACCAGTTCGACGGCTTCTCCGTCGGCCGGTACATGGTCGCCTGCCATCCGGACGCCCCCACCGTCGACCACCTGATGATCGCCACCCGGCTGATGGTCGCGGAGAACGCGGTCGACGACTGCTACTGCGAGGACCACGGCGGCTCACCCGTCGGACTCGGCAGCCGCCTCCTGCTGGCCCACACGGCCCTCGACCCGCTCCACACGACGAAGGAGTACGAGCCGCAGTGGACGGAGTCGCTCCACTCGGACGCGCCGCGGCGCGCCTACCGCTCGGCGATGGCGTACTTCCTCCAGCACGCCACTGCCTCACAGGCCGACCGGTACCGGCACGACATGGCGCGGCTGCACCTCGGCTACCTCGCCGAGGCCGCGTGGTCCGAGACGGACACCGTGCCCGAGGTGTGGGAGTACCTGGCGATGCGCCAGTTCAACAACTTCCGCCCCTGCCCCACGATCACCGACACCGTCGGTGGCTACGAACTCCCCGCCGACCTGCACGCCCAGCACGCCATGCAGCGGGTCATCGCGCTCGCGGGCAACGCCACCACCATCGTGAACGACCTGTACTCCTACACCAAGGAGCTCGACAGCCCCGGCCGCCACCTGAATCTGCCCGTGGTGATCGCCGAACGGGAGGGCGTCTCCGACCGGGACGCCTATCTGAAGGCGGTCGAGGTCCACAACGACCTCATGCACGACTTCGAAGCCGAGGCCGCCGCCCTGGCGGCCGCCTGCCCCGTCCCGAGCGTGCTGCGTTTCCTCCGGGGCGTGGCCGTGTGGGTCGACGGCAACCACTACTGGCACCGGACCAACACCTACCGCTACCGCCTGCCCGACTTCTGGTAAAGGAGCCGACACCACTGTGACCAGCACCGAACTCGCCAACGCCACGTCCCTCTCCATCCCCGCCCCCGCGTCCCCCTACCAGGGCGACATCGCCCGCTACTGGGACGGCGAGGCCAGGCCGGTGAACCTGCGCCTCGGCGACGTCGACGGGCTCTACCACCACCACTACGGCATCGGCGACGTCGACCACGAGGCCCTGGGGAACGCCGACGACAGCGGTTACGAGCAGAGGCTGATCGCCGAGCTCCACCGGCTGGAGTCGGCGCAGACCGACGTCCTCCTGGAGCAGCTCGGCCCCGTCGGGCGTGACGACACGGTCGTGGACGCGGGCTGCGGCCGGGGCGGTTCGATGGTCATGGCCCACCAGCGCTTCGGGTGCAAGGCCGAGGGCGTCACGCTCTCCGCCAAGCAGGCCGAGTTCGCCAACCGGCGCGCCCGGGAGCTCGGCATCGACGACCACGTCCGCGCCCGCGTGTGCAACATGCTCGCCACGCCCTTCGACACGGGCCAGGCGACGGCGTCGTGGAACAACGAGTCGAGCATGTACGTCGACCTGGACGACCTCTTCGCCGAGCACTCCCGCATCCTCGCGCCCGGCGGCCGGTACGTGACCATCACCGGCTGCTGGAACCCGCGGTACGGGCAGCCCTCGAAGTGGGTCTCCCAGATCAACGCGCACTTCGAGTGCAACATCCACTCCCGCAGGGAGTACCTGAAGGCGATGGCCGACAACCGTCTCGTACCGCAGGCGATCGTCGACCTGACCGACGCGACCCTGCCCTACTGGGAGTTGCGGGCGACGTCCTCGCTGGTCACCGGCATCGAGGAGGCGTTCATCAACTCGTACAGGGACGGTTCGTTCCAGTATCTGCTGATCGCGGCCGACCGGGTCTGATGACAGCTGACCGCGGCTGATCGAGTGCTGAGGGGAGGTCCGGGGCGGGCGTCACGTCCGCCCCGGACCTGCCGTCATGACTGGCCGGTGGAGCGGCCGAAGAACTCCAGCTCGGCGATGGCCACTTGGCGGCCCTTGCCCGCGCCGTACGCGGAGCGAAGGACCAGGCGGGCGCTCACCGCGTCCCGCACGCGGACGTCGACCTTTTGCACGCCGCCGTCGTTGATCCGGCGGTGCATCGTGTGCTCCTTGCCCGCCGAGTCGCTGACCACCAGGTCGAACTCCATCGGCCTCGCCTGCGCGGCGGCCTGCGCGCTGCGCGGCGAAGTGCCCGGGGTGATCATGAGGTTGAGCAGGTCGGTGGGCTGGCCGAAGTCGGCCTGCAGCCACTGGCCCGCCGAGTCGCCCGCGTACCCGGTGCCCCACCAGGTGTTGGAGTAGCCGTCGAAGGCGAGCTTCGCCGCCTGCTTGGGGGCGGAGTGCGAGGCGCTGTAGTCGTTCGGGTGGACGGGCACCCGCTTGGCGAAGTGGTCCTGCACGGCGCGGGCGGCCGGCGGGCCGCCGAAGATGCCGCCCACCACCAGGCCGACGACCGCCGCGATGCCCACGGCACGCGCGATCCAGCGGGTGCGGTCGCGGTGAAGGCGGGGTCGCTGACCGGCGTACGGGCCCTCGGCGGGCGGGGCGGTGGAGTCCCTGAGGGGGTTCGCGCAGCTGCGGCAGAAGTGCCTGCGGGGCGCGTTGGGCGTCCCGCAGCTCGGGCACGGCGCCCCGGACTCCGGTTCCGCGGGCACGGCGGCCTGCCGTACGCGCGGCCGGGCCGCCTCGGGCCTGCCCGGCAGCACACCGCCCGGCGTCTCCGGGGGCGCGACGGTCTCCCCCTCGGGCACCGGCACGAGCAGCGACCGTATGGCCGTGTCGGAGGAGGACGAAGGCGCGGGCGGTCCGGCGGGCGCGGGCTCCGTGGGGCCGGTGGACGGCAGTGGGACGGTGGTGTCCGTGGCACCGGCCGCGGCCGGGGACGACGTGTCCGGGCCGGCGGGCGCGGGGGCGGAATCGGGGGCGGACCGGGGTGGGGAAGCGGGTGCGGGGCCCGCGACGCCGGCCGGGGAGTCCCAGCGCAGGAAGGCGCCGCAGGAGTCGCAGAAGGACTGGCCGTGCTGACGGGCCGGGGTGCCGCACTCGGGGCACGGGCGCGTGGTGGCGGAGGAGTTCGGCATCTCGTTCGTCCCGGGCTGGTTGGTCGATGAGGGCTGGTCGGTGGATGAGCGCTGGTTGGTCGATGAGCGCTGGTCGGCCGCTGGGGGCCGGTGGGGCTCGGCGGACATTTCTAGGTCCCTTCGGGGGCAGGTGCGGAGGTCACCTCGGCCGTGAAGGGGAGGTGGGCGGGGCGGGCCGCCGCGACGACGGACCGCAGCCGGTGCGGGTCCACCGACGCCGCGTCGTGCACGCGCAGCGTGACGTGCAGCGCGGGGCGCGGGGTGCCGGGGAAGGCGCCGAGCGGGCGCGCGGACCACGTCGCGCCGCCGCTCTCCACGATCTCCGGGCGCACCCCGAAGGCGAGTTCGACGGCGGCGGACAGACCGCGGCGGGTGCCGCGGACCCGGTGCAGGTCGACGGCGGAGGCGACGGCGTGCCTGCGCGTGCGCAGCGGTTCGGTGCCGTCGAGCTCCGTGCCGACCCAGTCCGTCAGCCAGCCGAGGAAGTCCTCGGGCGTCAGGGACGGCGTGAAGTACGCCTCCAGGCTGTCGAGGACGGTGAAGACGGGCGCGAGCACGACGTCCAGGCCGGAGACGAAGCGCAGCGCGAAGTCGTCGTCGGCGAACACGGCGGGCAGCTGCTCCCCGATGGGATGCGCGGACCGTACGCCGGGCAGCGCTCCCCGGGAGCTCCCGGCGGCGGCTTCCGTCTCGTGCGCCGTCATCGGGCCTCGATCACGCGGACGCGGTGGTCGAAGGGGAAGAGGAGGGCGGAGGGGGCCAGGTCGATGCGGTCCGTGGCGTCGCCGCGGCGGCCCGTGAGGGGGTCGGCGGGGTGCAGCAGGACCTCGTCGACCAGCTCCACGCCCGGCACCCGCTGCAGCGCGGCGAAGATCTCGCCGGCGCGCAGCGGACGGCCGAACGGCCAGCCCTCGCCGTGCGCCCCACCGGTCAGCGGGTCGAGGTAGGCGTACAGCGCGTCGAGCGCCTCGGTTCGCACCCGCTCGGCCTGCGCGGCGCGGAAGGAGTGCAGCGTGGCGACGACGGTGACGCCCTGGTAGAAGGGCGGTCCGACGGAGAGGCGGGTGCCGAGCGGGCGGCGGTCGTCGAGGAAGTGGGTGACGCGGGAGAGGAGTTCCTCGCCGGGCACCAGCTGCTCGAAGCGGAGCCGGCCGCCCCGGTCCGGCACGGCCTGGGGGACGACGAGGACCCGGACCGCGTTCTCCCCGGCCTCCGCGGAGTCCGCGGCCAGGCAGTGGATGCGGGCCGTCTCGGGGGCGGCCCGCCGCGCCAGCTCCTCGTAGTCGCGCGCCGTCACCGCGCGCTCCTGGGCGCGCAGCGCGATCGGCGCGCGGACCTTGGCCTCCTGCACTGTCTCGCCGTCCACGCCGCCGCGCGCCGCCTCGCGGTTCTCCACCCGGGCGACGTACGGAATGGAGCTGCGCAGGACCTGGATGGCGCCGCGGGCCACGTTGCCCGTGCGGCCGCCGCCCGTGCGGTAGCGGGTCGCGCGGATCGCCGCGCCCTTCTCGGGCACCGCGCCGAACTGCCGCAGCGAGCCGTCCGGTTCGCGTACGGCGGGGCCGAACGCGATCTCGCCGGTCGTCGCGTCCAGGGTGACGTGCGGGTCGTACGGTCCCGAGGAGGCGAAGTCGTCCACGACCCGCCACTCGGCCCAGCCCGCCCCCTCGCCGTCGGAGACCTCGAGGATCAGCGGCGGCCGGTCCGCGACCACCGGCGCCTGGGCGAGCCGGACGCGCTGTCCCGGCACGCCCGTGGAGTCGCCGAGGAGTTCGTCGCGTACGACGTCCGCGTGCGCGACGACGGTCGTGCCGCCGATGGTGAACGCGGACGCGGCCCGCACGGTCGGCGACGCGCTGTAGAACGGCTGGCCCTTGGCGGCCTCGACGACCCGGCAGCGCACCCAGCCCGCGTCGAGCCGCCCCACGCGGGAGACGACATGACCGGCGGGGATGTGCAGGACGACCTCGCCGGGCCGGTTGAGGCCGCCGGTGGAGTCCTCGTCCACCTCGCACTCCGTCCAGCCGTCCGCCGTCCACGCCTCCCACACCAGCGGCGGCTGGCGCGGGTCGACGCCGACGCCGTCCACGCGGCTGTCCAGCTGCAGCACGGCCGCGCAGCGCGGCACGGCGGCGCTGAGTCCGAAGAGCAGCGTGTCACCGGGGCGCGGCGCGGTCGCGAAGGCCGCCACGTCGCGGCCGCCGAAAACGTCCTGCCCGCAGTCCTGCGGGGTGCCGCCCTCCTCCTGCCGCAGGACGGCCGACAGTTCGCAGGGCACCACGGTCAGGTCCGCCTCGGTCGCGAAGGCCACCGCCTCCTCGGTCTCGGTGCGGCCGGTCGCCACCTCCGTACCGGCCGGCAGGACCACCGGCTCGGCCTGCGGCGCGGACAGCCAGAACGTGACGTCCGCGCGGGCCGCGGAGGGCGGGAAGAGGGTGACGCCGAGCAGGTCGAGGAAGGCCAGGTGGTTCTTCTCCGGCACGCGGTTGAGGCGGTAGACGATCTGGTCGGCCATGTGTGCGACCGCCTCGATGAGGGTGACACCCGGGTCGGAGACGTTGTGATCGGTCCACTCCGGGCAGCGCTGCTGGATGTAGCGCTTGGCGTCGTCGACGAACTGCTGGAAGCGCCGGTCGTCGAGGTGGGGTGCGGGCAGGGCCATCGGACTTCAGACTCCGCTCTCTGATTCCGTGGACGGGATCACATAGAAGGGGAAGACGAGACTGCGCGGGTTGTTGGTGCCGCGCACGGTGTAGCTCACGTCGATGAACAGGACGGACGGCTCGTCCGGGGCCGGGCTGACCTCGACGTCCAGGACCTCGATGCGCGGCTCCCAGCGGTCGAGGGAGGACCGCACCTCGTACCGGATGCGGCCCGCTGTCGCCTCGTTGACCGGTGCGAACACCATGTCGTGGACGGCACAGCCGAATTCGGGCCGCATCGGGCGCTCGCCCGGCGCGGTGGCGAGCACGAGCCGGATCGCCTCCTCGATCTCGCGCTCGCGGCGCGCCAGCGCGATGCCGCCGCCGGCGTCCGTGCGCAGCGGGAACGTCCAGCCCGCACCGACGAACTGCTCACTCATCTCTGCCCCCCTAGAACGGAATGCCGTTGCGCAGTACGGCCGGTGCGGTCAGCGCGACGGTCGCCGGCGAGGTGATGGCGGCCGCTGCGCCCGCGTTGACGGCGACCGCGCCCGCCGCGGTGACGGAGACCGCGCCGACCGCGTTCACGGCGACGGCGCCCGCCGACTTGAGGCTGACGACGCCGGTCGCGTTGATGTCCGCCATGCCGCCCGCGTTGACGCCGAACTTCGCGCCCGCCTTGATGTCGACCGCCCCGCCCGCGCTCATCGTCAGCGAACCGCCCGCGGTCAGCGACAGGTTGCCGCCCGCCCGGATGCTGACGTTGCGCGTCCCGTGGATCGACACCGAGCCGTCGCTGCGGATGGTCACGCTGGTCCGCGTCTCGTCCATGTGGACGGTGAGGCGGCCGTTGCCGGTCTGCAGCCGGATGCCGCTCTTCATCCGGGACTTGGCGTCCACCAGCTCGACGATGTGACCGCTGCGCGAGGCCATGGAGCGCCAGTTCACGCGGCCGCTCGTCGGATCGATGGGCTGCAGGCCGTCCGTGTTGGGCGTCGGCTTGTCGACGCCGTTGTACAGCCCGGCGAGCACGTACGGATGCTCCAGCGAGCCCCGGTCGAAGGCGACGAGCACCTCGTCGCCCACCTCGGGCAGCATCAGACCGCCGCCCCGGACGCCGCCGAGCTGCGCGATGCGGCACCAGTCGCTCTCGTACGTGTCCGAGAGCCACGGGAAGCGCAGCTTGACGCGGTTCATCCTGAGCGGGTCCTTGGCGTTGCTGACCAGCGCCATCGCGACACCCGGCATCGGCGGCGCGGCGTCCGCGCCACCGGAGGCCAGACCGTACAGGGAGCGGAACTGCCGCCCCGACACGGTCAGCCACGTCATGAACTGCCGCCCCGACTCGAAGAGATGACGCACCCCGGTCGCCGTGTACTTCCCCTCGAACGGGAACCCGGCGCCCTTCAGCGCCACGGGCTGCCCCGGCCGTAGGTCCGGGTTGCCGGTGACCGCGACCTCGAGCTCCGCGAACGACCCCGCCACGTCGTCGGCCAACGCCCGCGCCGCGTGCGTCACCTGGGCCTGCGCGGTGTACGGCGTCCCCGTCTCCGTCAGCTCGGCCCTACCGAACGGCTGCGAGAGCTGCGCGGGAGTGATGTCGGCGACGATGTCCTTGCTCTTGAGGGCCGGGGACTGCGCGGACAGCGCGCGCTTGGCCCGCATGTCCCAGCCCCGCACCCCGGCGGTGGCGACCTGCCCGGCCGCCGTCACCGCGACCCGGCTGTGCAATGCGTTGTGCCCGAATTCGAGGACGTACGGGCTCTGCGCAGCCGGTGTCCTGTCGGACGGAGCGCCCGCGGCGGGCTTCAGCTTGCCGAAGCACAGCTTCCCGTCCTCGTCGAAGGACAGGTGGACGTCGTTCTCCTGGGCGAGCCGGGAGAGGAAGTCCCAGTCGGTGATGTTCGGCTGGGTGGCCAGTTCGTAGACCGTCGGCGTGGACTCGATCTTGCCGAGCTTGAGCTTGCTGAGCCCGGCGACGCGACGCACGATGTCCGACGCCGTCATGTTCGGGTAGCCCTGCACACGGCGGTTGCGGAGCAGCCGGTGCCCCGGGTCGTAGCCGCGCACGACGAGGGACTTGCCGCCGCCGTCCGCGTCCACCTCCAGGGCGGTCACCTCACCGGTCAGCATGGGCTTGCCGCGCACCCCGTCCGTGAACGGGCTGAGCACCGCCTTGGCACCCACCTTGATCTGCGGGAACTTCTCCAGGATGTCCCCGCCCGTGTCGGCGAAGGTCAGCTGGAAGGCGGACGGCACGTTCACACTGGAGTCCACCCAGCCCTCGACGAGCAGCACGGCGAGCTTGTCGGGCAGGACGGACCCGCCGATCTCGGCGTGCAGGACACTCGTGTACGTCTTCTCGCTCATGCGGACTCCATCGGCGTGGGGACGGCGGCGGGGCCGCCGGGGCGGGCCTCGTCGGCGGCGGGCAGCAGCAGCTCGGTGCCGGGCCGCAGCCGCATCGGGTCGTCGATGTCGTTGGCCTCCGCGATCAGCCGCCAGCGCGTCGCGTCCCCGTACTCCCGCCACGCCAGCGACGCCAGCGAGTCACCGGCGACGGTGCGGTGCACCCGGCGCGCGGAGAGCGCGCCCGAGGTCGGGTTCTGCCCCTTGGTCGGCATCGCGACCTCGGTGAGCGAGAGCGAACAGGTGGCGCGGATCGGCTCACCGGTCGGATTGAACAGGGTGTACGTGGCACTGACGTCGGTCACGTACGCCACGAACTGCACCGTGTTGAACGACCCCCACGAGAACCGCACCCACGGCGGCGAAGGACGCTTGGAGGTGACGCTCTGCGGCGTCACCTCGCAGCACGACAGAAGCATCTCCACCTGCTTCTGCACCTTGCCGGCGTTGGGCGTGCCGGAGGAGTCGAGGAAGACCTCGAGTTTGAGGGTGGCGGGGGCGGCGCCGGTGAACTTCGGCGGGGCGCCGCGCGTATAGGCGACGGCACGCTGCGTACGCCACTCGGCGGACCGCCCCATCTGCAGCTGCGTCGGATTGAACTGGAACTCCACCTCGCCGATCCGCCCGCCCATCGACCCGCCGAGGTCGGTGGGCGGCTGGTGGATGGCGAGCGCGGCGCGCACCAGGCTCGCACCGGCCCGGCCGCCGGTCGGCGCGGCCATCTCAGGCACCTCCCGCGTCGGTGAAGCCGTGATGCGCGATCTCCAGCGTCTCCGTCGCCACGGACGGACTGTCCGGGCTGAGACTCGGCCCCTGCCAGCGCACCGGCAGCACCTCGACGAGCCCCCACTGCGCGACGATGGAACCGTCCGCGCGCAGCGCCGCGATCTGTGCCGTGGGCCGCGAGATCCCCGTCGCGATGGACGAGATCCAGGCGGCGACGCGGGACGTGTCGGCGGTCAGGGGCCGGGTGAGCCGGATGGTGGAGAAGGTCACGCGGGTGGGCAGCTGCCAGACGAACCCGTTGTTGCCGCCCTCCTGCCGCTGCTCCACCTCCACCTCGGAGGACAGCCCGTCACACCCGTTGAACAGGCCGAGGTCCTGGCCGTCGATGGTGAGCTTGAAGAAGACGGTGGAGCCGGGGTCCAGTGTCGAGGGCATGGGTTCTCTTTGCTGTGGAGGAGACGGACGGAGTGATGCGGAGGATGAGGGGCGGGTGGTGGCTAGCGTCCGTGGTCGCGCAGACGACCGACCCGCTCCCGGTCGCTGCGGAGCTCCGCGCGGAGCAGCCGCGAGAGCGGGGCGAGAAGCCGCCGGGCGAGGTCGTCGAGGTCGGCGGGGGTGGCTTCGGCGGACGTGGGTGTGGGCGAGGGGGAGGGCTCGGGGTCAGGGCTCGGGGCGGGTGTGGGCGCGGGGGCGGGCGCGGCAGGGGTGTGGGTCCGCTGCGCGGGCGCGGGGCTTTGACGGGGTGGTGCGGCAGGGGCGGGCGCCGGCTGCGGGGCCGGGGGTGTGGGCGCGCTGCGCTGGACGGTTCGGGGGCGCACGGGTGCCGGGACGGGGGCGGGTGTGGGGCGGCTGGGCGTGCGGGGGCCGCCGGAGGGTGGGAGGGGGGCGACGACGGGGGTGGAGCTGGTGCGGTTGCCGCTGCCGGGGTGGGGTGCGGCGTGCGCTGACTGTTGGAGCGGGACGGGTGACGGTACGGGGGCGGGGGTGACCGCCTTCGCCGGTCCGCCCGTCGCCGGGGAGTGGGTCGTCAGGCTGCGGGAGGGGGAGAGGGGGAGGGGCAGGGCGGTGGTGGTGGGCGCTGCGGGCCGGTAACTGCCGGGCGCGATGCGGCGGTTGACGGGTACGACGGGGAGGGGCTGGGGCGGGGCCTGCTTCGGTGCCGGTGCCGGTGCCGGTGCCGGTGCCGGTGTGGCTGGGCCGGTGGCCGACTTCTGCACGGGGGTGACGGGGGCGCCGAGCGGTGTCCGGCGCGGGCGGTCGTGCGGTGCCGGGCCGGGGTGGGCAGGGGTGGCGGACGACTGGCTCAGGGGCTGGCCGAGGCCGGGCCGGTGCGCGCCGGTCGCCGCGCCACCGGCATCCTGCGCGCGCCGGACCCGACGTACGAGAGGCCGCCGCTGTACGGGCTCAACGGGGGATTTCGCCCGTACAGCGGCGGGGTTCGTGGCCGCAGACGCGGCAGGCGCCCCCGGACCGGTGGGGGGCACCGGCCCGGGGACATCGGTGGGCCGGACGCGGGCGGGGGCGTCCGGCGGGAGGGGGCTTGAGGGGGCGGGGGCCGAGGGGGCGGCGCCGGTTGGGCCGGCGGCGGAGGGCCTGTTGACGGTCGGGCCGGCGGCGGAGGGCCTGTTGACGGTCGGGCCGGTGGCGGAGGGCCTGTTGGTCGCCGAGCTGCTGGTGGACGGTCCGTCGGTGGACGGCCTGTTGGCGGACCGGCCAGCGGTGGACGGCTCGTGGGCGGACGGACCTGTGGCTGACTGCCTGTTGGTGACCGGGTCGGCGGCGGAGGGCCTGTTGGTCGTCGAGCTGCTGGTGGACGGTCCGTCGGTGGACGGCCTGCTGGTGGTGAGGCCAGCGGCGGGCGTCCTATTGGTAGTCGGGCCGGTGGCGGAGGGGCTGTTGGTGGTCGGGCCAGCGGCGGAGGGCCTGTTGGTGGTCGGGCCTGCGGCTGGCGGCCTGTTGGCGGTCGAGCTGTCGGCGGTGGACCTGGCGACGGTCGGGCCGGCGGCGGAGGACCTGTGGGCGGACTGCCCGACCGGGGACGGTCCTGTGGTGGACGGTCCGTTGGTGGTCGGGCGGGTCGCGGACGGCCCATTGGCGGACGGGTCGGCGGTGGACGACCTGTTGCCGGTCGGGCCGGCGGCGGGTGACCTGGGGGCGGACTGCCTATCCGGGGACGGTCCTGTGGTGGACGGTCCGTTGGCGGTCGGGCCGGTTGCGGACGGCCCGTTGCCGGTCGGGCCGACGGCGGGTGACCTGTGGGCGGACGGCCCATCCGGGGACGGTCCCGCAGTGGACGGTCCGTTGGTGGTCGGGCGGGTTGCGGACGGTCCATTGGCGGACGGGTCGGCGGTGGAGGACCTGCTGACGGTCGGTCCGACGGCGGGTGACCTGCGGGCGGACGGTCCATCCGGGGACGGCCCTGCGATGGACGGTCCGTTCACGGGCGGGCGGGTCGTGGACGACCTGTTGGCGGACGGTCCATCGGCGGTCGGGCTGGCGGCGGACGTCCTTGCGGTGGACGGGCCGTTGACGGGCGAGCGGGTCGCGGAGGGCCCGTTGGTGGTCGGGCCAGTGGCGGACGACTTGTTGATGGGCCCATCCGCGGGTGACCTGTTGATGGTCGGGCTGGCGGCGGACGTCCCTGCGGTGGACGGTCCGTTGGCGGATGGGCGGGTGGTGGACGGTCCAGCGGTGGACGGCCTGATGGCGGTCGGGGTGTCGCTGGGCGTCCCTGCGGTGGACGGTCCGTTGCCGGAGGGGTGGGCGGCGGACGGCCCAGCGGTGGACGGCCCGTTGGCGGGCGGGCTGTCGGTGGGGTCGTCGGCGGCAGGCTGGGTCGTACGCGTCGTCCTCACGGGGAAGATCTGTCGCTCCGGCACCACCGCAGGCGGGGCCGACACGAGCGGGGAGCGCCCGGCCCGCGACCGCTGCACCACCGGGACGGCACGTGCCCCGGCCTCCGCCGAGCCGCTCGCGGACGGGGTGCTGCCCGCGCCGGGCACGGGGATCGCCCGGGCGCCGGTGAGCGGCGCGGTGGTGGTGCTGGGCGCGGTCTGAGCGGGCGTAGTTGTGGCGTGCTGCGTGCCGGGCCGGTTTCCGGGCGCGTGTACGCCGTCGTCCGGTACGGCACCCCTGGGGGCGCTGCCGCTTACGTCGCTCTGCGTGGCGCGCCCTGCGTGGGCGCTGTGCGTCGGCCGGGCGACAGGTGCGGCGGGGGGCGCCGCATCCGGGGACGGAGACGGAGGCGTCTGCGCGGGGGAGTGGGCGGCCTTCCGCTGAACGGGGCGGTCGGCGGCGGATGCCGCTGCTCCGTGCGAGGGCCTGGCCGTGGGCGCGTCCGTGTCTCCGAGCAGGGGCTTGGTCGAGGGTGTGTCGGTGCGGCGCTGGACCGGGCCCTCGGTTTCGGGGCCGGGGGTGGTGGTTCGGGGGGCCGGAGCTCCGGGGACGGGGGATGTCGGTCCCGGAGCGGGTGTCTTCGTACCGTCGGCGTGCTCCCGGCTGGGCGACGTGGTGGCCCGGCGCTGGACCGGGCGGTCGGTGCCGGCGTCGGGGGCCGTGGGCCGGGGTGCGGGCAGGGGCGTGCTCGTCCCGGGGGCCGCCGGGGTGGTGGCCTGGCGCTGGGTGCCGGGAGCGGGGGCTGCCGTCCCCTGGTCCGCGTGGGCGCCGGAGGCGGACGTGTTCGTACGGGTGGCGGCGCCCGGTGCTCCGTGTTCACGGCTCGGTGACGCGGTGGCGCGGCGCTGGACGGGGGAGTCCGTCGCCGAGCCAGGAGTCGCGGGACTGGTTGCCTCCGCGTGCCGCTCCCTCGCGGGTTCCGTCGTACGAGCGTCCCGCGCGGCCCCGCGCTGAACGGTACGACCGGAGGGGGAAGACGGCAGAGGCGAAGGAGAGGTCGGGCTCGCAGGGGAGAACGCGGACGGTGCGGCCGACTCGTCCGCCGCCTCCGCCCCTGCCTCCGGCACTCCCCGTACCGGCAGCCGCAGCGACGGCAGGTCGAGGTCGCCCGGGCGGCCCGAGACGGGCGTGAGGACGTCACGCAGCAGGCCACCGGGGGCCGAGGCCCGTACCGCGTGACTCAACTCGCCGCCGAAGGACGGGTTCTGGTGCGTGGCGAGCATCGCGCCGAAGCCCTGCTCCGCGACCGTACGGGGTGCTGCGAGCACGCGCTGGACCGGCGGCACGGCAGCCCACCCACCGTCACGAACACGAGCACCAACACCCGCACCCGCGCTGGTACCGGCACCAGCACCGGCACCGGCACCGGCACCGGCACCGGCACCAGCACCAGCCCCAGGCTCAACACCCGTACCCGCGCCGACCTCAGCACCGCCACCGACGCCGAAACCACCGGCATCACCAGCCGGGGCCGAAGCCCCCGCCTCGTCGCCCCGCGGCCCCCGCCGCCACCTGAACAAGCCCATCACTTACCTCGACTCACCGACCGGTACCGGTCACCCCACCGACCTCTCGACCTTCACTGCCTCGCCTCCGCCTGCTCCACCAGCTTTCCGGTCCGCGTCACGTACGCGCGCCGGTCCGCGTGTTCGAGGTCGAGGATGTCGTCCATGCCCCAGTGGAAGTGGTAGGCGAGGTACGCGACTTCCTCCTCGATGCGGTCGGGCGCGTACGTCACGATTCCCCCAGGCGGCTCCCGGCCAGCTCCACCTCGAAGGACTCCGAGCAGTGCGGGCAGGCCACGGCCGCGCGGGTGTGGCCCTCCGCGTTGATCTGCCGGTAGAAGTCCTGGAGGAAGGCCAGGTCGGAGGCGAACATGTTCTCCACCGTGCCGTCGTGGACGGAGCCGAGCGTGCCGAGCCGGGTGATGACCCGGCCCAGCAGCACCACGGACAGGTAGGCGGGGTTCTCGCGCACGCGGACGTCCCGCAGCGGCACCAGTTCGTCGCGTGCCGTCGCGAGCCGCATCGCGCCGTTGCGGTGCACGGTGCCGGACTCGTCCACGAAGCCGCGCGGCAACTCGAACTCGAACTCCGTGCGCAACGGTTCACGAGCCCCGGCCACCGCTGCCCCGGCCACCCCTGCCCCGGGGACTCCCGGGCCTTCGCGCCGCATTATTCGATGACCAGCTCTTCGAAGACGATGGTGACCGCCTCGGTCAGCGCGGCGGCGTCGCCCGCCTTGACCCCGCTGGTGTCCACCTTGCTGCACCAGGCGTTGCGCAGGTTGTACCGCTTCACCGGGTTGTTCTGGTAGTCCATCATCATGATCGTGGCGTTCTTGCGCGCCGAACCCATGTC
This sequence comes from Streptomyces sp. NPDC039480, assembly GCF_055597165.1. Classification (NCBI taxonomy): domain Bacteria; kingdom Bacillati; phylum Actinomycetota; class Actinomycetes; order Kitasatosporales; family Streptomycetaceae; genus Streptomyces; species Streptomyces sp. NPDC039480. The sequence continues at coordinate 248,808 of NZ_JBVITX010000004.1, forward strand.
GCCCGCGATGGACTTGTTGATCCACTCGCTGAAGACGGGGCTCTGCGTCATGCCGCGGGTGACCGTGCACTCGCCGGCCTTCTTCACGCCGGGCATCTTCTTCACGACGGGCTTGCCGTCGGCCGACACCTGCTGGTACTCGATGACGTCCTGCTCCATGGAGAGGCCGCTGACCTCCTGGAGGTACTCGACCATGACGCCGTCGATCTGGAGGCCGAAATTGTGTGTGGTGAGGGCGTCACCGGGCTGCAGAGACAAGGGGTTTCACTCCTGTTGTGATGGTTCTCGGGGGACGTGGGGCGAGTACGCGGTCTACTCCTCCAGCTCGCCGCCCCCGCCGGAGAACTGGGCCAGCCGGAACACCACGAACTCGGCGGGCTTGACCGGCGCGATGCCGATCTCGCAGACGACCCGGCCGAGGTCGACCGACTCGGCGGGGTTCGTCTCCTCGTCGCACTTCACGTAGAAGGCGTCCTCGGGGCGCTGGCCGAACAGCGCGCCGGAGCGCCACTCGTTGACCAGGAACGCCGAGACGTTGCGGCGGATGCGCGCCCACAGGGCGTGGTCGTTCGGCTCGAAGACGACCCACTGGGTGCCGATGAGGATCGACTCTTCGAGGTAGTTGAAGTAGCGGCGCACGTTCAGGTAGCGCCAGGCCGGGTCGGACGCCATGGTGCGGGCGCCCCACACGCGGATGCCGCGGCCGGGGAAGGCGCGGATGCAGTTGACGCCGACCGGGTTGAGCAGGTCCTGCTCGCCGCGGGTGATCTGCAGCTCCAGGTCGACGGCGCCGCGCACGATCTCGTTGGCGGGCGCCTTGTGCACACCGCGCTCGGCGTCGTTGCGCGCCCAGATGCCGGCCATGTGGCCGGACGGCGGCACGACCACCGACTGGCCGGACGCCGGGTCGAAGGACTTGATCCAGGGGTAGTAGAGCGCGGCGTAGCGCGAGTCGTAGCCGGCCAGCTCCTGCCGCCACTGGCGGATCTGGCGGGCGTTGAGCGACGGCGGCGGGTCGATGATGGCCATCCGGTCGCCCATGAGCTCGCAGTGCGCGATGAGGCCGAGCTGGACCGCCTTGACCTGCTCCTCGTCGATCAGGCCCTGCTGGTAGGCGGCCATCAGGTCGGGTACCGCCACCATGTTGACCTCGTCGAGGGCCTCCAGGCCGCCGAAGCCGGTGCGGTCCGCGGAGTCGCCGATGAACTGGGCGGTCTCGACGCGGTCGACGGCACCGTTGGACGCGGGCACGGCGGGCGTGGCGGGGGCCGGCGGCGCGAGCGTCACCGTCTGCGCGTCGGGCTTGGCCAGCTGGCCGCCGGCCGTGGCCTCCTCCAGGGCGATCGTCTTGGAGCGCTGCTTGACCTGGGTGACGACGTAGTTCCGCGCGGTCTTCTTCGCGCTGACGTCGAAGCTCTCGACGACCTTGTCGCCGTCCTTGACGATCAGCTTGAAGCGGTCGGCGGCGCCCTCGCCCTCGCCGTCCTGCACCTCGACGGTCAGGGCCCCGCCGTTCGCGGTGCCCGCGGTGATCGCGGAGACCGAGAAGTTGCCGAGCGCCACGGGCTCGCCCGCGGTGAGCTCCTTGGGTGCCTGGGCCTGCGCGGGCGCCGCGGACCGCTGCTGCGGGTCACCGGCGTCGGAGCCGCCGACCCGCACGATGTACGCGGCGGAGCCGCCGTTGTTGAAGAACCCGTACACGGAGTGCGCCAGGTAGTACCCGTCCGTGAACTCGCCGAACGCGGCCACGTACTGGGACCAGTTGGTCACCAGCGTGGGCTCGTTGAGCGGTCCCCGCGGTGCCAGGCCGACGAAGGCCGCAACGGACGTGCCGACCCCTTCGATGGGGCGTGAACCGCTGGCGACTTCCTCGATATAGACGCCGGGGGACAGGTAGTTGGGCATGCTGCTGTGCTCCAAGGTTCGAGGGTGTGCGGGACCGGCGCACAGCCGGCACGGATTCGTACCGTGTCGACGATGTCCCACGCGCGGGCCGGTGCGTAGAGACGGACGGACGTCAGTGAGGGCAGATGCCGCTGCCCGTTCAGCCGTCGGACGGCAGCCGCCGACCTGCGCGTTCGCGCCGACCCGCGGTAAGGGGGCGGCGGGGCGGCGCCGGTTGCCCGTCCGGTCACCCGCGGGGCGCACGGCACGGGGCGCCCGCCCGGCCCCGGCCGAATGTCAGTGGTCGTTGGCGCATATGCCCCGCCCCATGCGTCCACAGCGTCAATACCTGGTCAACAAGGTGGCGCAAGTGCACCGCGTGTGGCGGGGCCTCCGCGGGGCTGACGTAACGTTTGGTGCGTGCGGTCATGTGCGGCCGGTATGAACGGGCACTTCCAGGTGCGTCACGGGGCAAGGGGTGCGGGGCTGACGATGCGGGGCGACGCGGGCGGCCGACCGGGCCGGGACGGCGAGCGGAAGGCCGGCCCGGACGATTCGGGCGGGACGCTGTGGTTCCAGGTCCTCGGGCCGGTGCGGGCCTGGCGTGCCGGGCAGCCCCTCGCGCTCGGCCCGCCGCAGCAGCGTGCGACCCTGGCGGCCCTGCTGCTGCGCGGCGGGCATCCGGCGTCCGCGGCCGAACTGGTGGACGCGCTGTGGGACGAGGAACCGCCGCCGCGCGCGGTCGGCACGCTGCGTACGTACGTCTCCCGGCTGCGCTCCCTCCTCGAACCCGACCGGCGCGCCCGCGAACCCGCCAGGATCCTCGTGTCGGCCGGCGACGGGTACGCCCTGCGGCTGCCGCCCGGCGCCGTCGACGTGGCCGAGCTGGAGGACCGGGTGGCCACGGCGCGCGCGATGCGGGCCGCCGGTGAACACGCCGAGGCCTACACCGAGTTGACCGCCGCGCTCGCACTGTCCGACGGCGCCCCGCTGGCCGGGCTGCCCGGCCCGTACGCCCGCCGCCAGCGGGACCGGCTCACCGAACTGTCCGTCACCGCGCAGGAGGAGTTCTTCGCCTGCGCGCTCGAACTGGGCTGTCACAGCGAGACGACCGCCCCCCTCGGCGTCTTCGCCGCCGAACACCCGCTGCGCGAGCGCGCCCAGGCCCTGCTGATGCTCGCCCTGGACCGCGGCGGGCGGCGCGCGGACGCCCTCGCCGTGTACGAGGCGACGCGCCGCACGCTCGCCACCGAGCTCGGCGTGGACCCGGGCAAGGAGCTCACCACGCTGCACGAGGGACTGCTGAGGGGCACGCCGCTGCCGCCGGCCGCCGTCCCGTGGCCGGCCCCGCGGTCCCCCCTGCCCTCGCCGTACGCACCGGCGCCGCGCGTCGGCGAGCAGCGGCACCACATGTCCGTACGACCGGATCGACATGGGCGACAGGCGCAGGCGCAGTCGCGAGGGCCGGGGCACGCCGAAGCATGGGAGCCGCACCCGCAACCGCACCCGCAACCGCACCCGCAACCGCACCCGCAGCCGCAGCCGCACACGCAGCCGCTCACACACCCGCACCCGCGCCCGCAGAGTCACGAAACCACGGCCCCGCCCCCGCCCGCCCGCGCCGAGCGCACGACCCGCCCCCTGCCCCTGAACGCGGCGTCCCCGACCCCCGTCCGCACCCCCGCCCCCGCCCCCCTCGTCCCCGCCCAGCTCCTCCCCGACGTCACCGACTTCGCGGGCCGCGAGGCCGAGGCGCGGCTGCTCACCGAGACCCTGCGCACCGCCACCTCCGGCAGCACGATGGCCGTGGCCACCCTCACCGGCCTCGGCGGCGTCGGCAAGACCGCGCTCGCCGTGCACGTCGCCCACGCCTTACGCGAGGAGTTCCCCGACGGGCAGCTGTACGTGGATCTGCGCGGCGCCGACCCGGCGCCCGGCGTCGACAGCGGCAGCGCGCTCACCGGATTCCTGCGCGCGCTCGGCATTCCTGAGAGCGCTCTGCCCGACGGACTCGACCAGCAGACCGCCCTCTATCGCTCGCTCCTGGCCGGGCGCCGCGTCCTCGTACTCCTCGACAACGCGCGCGACACCGCCCAGGTGCGGCCCCTGCTGCCCGGCACGCCGGGCTGCGCCGTCCTGGTGACCAGCCGCTCGCGGACCATCACCCTGCCCGGCGCGCGCCTCGTCGACGTCGAGACGATGGACGAGCCGCAGGCGCTCGGCCTGCTCTCCGCCATGGCAGGCGCCCAGCGCGTGGCCGCCGAACCGGACGCCGCGCGCGAACTCGTCGCCATCTGCGGCGGCCTGCCGCTCGCCGTCCGGATCGCCGCCGCCCGCCTCGCCGCCAGGCCGGGCCGCTCCGTCGCCGACCTCACCGCACGGCTGCGCGACGAGCACCGCAGGCTGGACGAGCTGAGGGTGGACGACATGGGCGTCGAGGCCACCTTCCGGCTCGGCTACGAAGCCTTGGAGCCGGAGCTCGCCCGCGCCTTCCGCATGGTCTCGCTCTGCTACATGCCGTCCTTCTGCCGCGGCGCCGCGGGCGCGCTCCTCGACGTGAGCGACGAGGAGGCGGAGACGGCGGTGGAACGCCTCGTCGACGCCGGGCTCATGGAGCTGCACGGCGAGGACAGGTACCGCTTCCACGACCTGGTGCGGCTCTTCGCGCGTCAGCAGTGCGAGCTCCGCGAGAGCGCGCGGGAACGCACCGCCGCGCGGCTCCGCTTCCTCGACTACGTCGTGGCCACGGTCATCACCGCGATCCGCCGCACCAAGCCGCACAGCGTGCTGCCCCGGCTGCTGCACAGCCCTGCGTCGCCGGGCAAGAAGCTGCCCGACGAGGCCGCCGCGCGCGACTGGCTGGTTGTCGCGCACTCCCGGCTGTGCGCCGCCGCGGAGGAGGCGCTGCGGCACGTACCGCAGCCCGTGGGCCACCGGTCGGACGCGGACGCGGGCCACGCGCCCGGCGCCGGCCTCCGGCCCGGCGCAGCCCAGGCGGGCGACCCGCGGCACGTCCCGGACGCCACCGACCTTCCCCCGGACGCGCCGTCCGACGGCCCTCCCGGTCTGCGCCCCACCGTCGACCTGCTCACCGCCTGGTCCCACCTCGTGGTCGGCACTACCCGCCACCGCGACCTGGAGCCGCTCGCCGAGCTGGCCCTGCGCACGGCGCGCAGCCACGGCGACGACCGGTCCGCCGCCCGCGCGCTGCGCCTCCTCGGCGCTCCGCACTACGGCACGGAGACCTTCGGCCGCGCCGAGCGCGCGCTGCGCGAGGCCCTGCGGCTCGCCGCGGCCACCGGCGACCTGCTGGTCGGCGCGGAGGGCGGCCACGAGCTGGGCATCGTCCTGATGGGCACGGGACGGCACGAGGAGGCGCTGGAGCAACTGCGGCTCGCGTACGCCAGGTTCGGCGCCCTCGGCGGGCACGACGACCGGGTCCGCATCCTGTCCCACATGGCGCGGGCCTACGTCAGCCTGGGCCGGCGCGCGGCGGCCGACACCGCGCTCGTCGAATCGGTGCGCCAGGCACGCAGGTCGGGCAGTACGTCCACGCTCGCGCACGTCCTCTACCAGGCGGGCTGCGCGCTGCTCACGGACGGCCGGGCGGCCGCGGCGGCGGAACGGCTGCGCGAGGCCCAGCGCCTGCACGGCCGCACCCGCGACCCGCGCTGGGAAGCCCTCTGCTGGGCCCGCCTCGCCTACTGCGAACTCGAAGAGAACCGGCCCGGCGAGGCCATGCGCTGCGCGGACGCGGCGCTGGCCGTCGAGGGCGAGCTGGGCGACGCGTTCTGCCACGCCCTCGCGATGGCCGCACGCGGCCGGGCCCTCCTCGCCCTCGGCGACCTCGACCGCGCCAGAGCCGCCCTGCGCATCGCCCACCGCGTCATGGAGCGCCGCGGCGCCGCCGAAGCCACGGAGATAGCCGCCCTGCTGGCCGACTGGCGGCGTTCGGTGCCCCCG